>CAVPFC010000052.1:0-34151 GCA_963703605.1 uncultured Actinomycetes bacterium | reverse complement strand
CAAGCTCCACCGTGTCCAGCACCCGGAACTCGGGCCAGGGCAGCTCGCAGGACTTGCACGCGGCGACGAGAAACGCGACGTCGAACGGCGCGTTGTGCGCGGTCAGCACGCAGCCGCGGGCGAACGCGAGAAAGTCGGCCAGCACGGTGGCCAGCGGCGGCGCGGCGGCCACCATGGCGTCGTTGATGCCGGTGAGCGCGGTGACCTGCTCGGGAATCGCGCTGCCCGGGTTGACGAGCGAGGAGAACTGCGCGCGCACCCGCCCGCCGCGGACCAGGACCGCGCCGATCTCGGTGATCGTGGCGTCCTCCGGTGCCCAGCCCGTTGTCTCCAGGTCGACGATGACGAAGTCCATGCCGTCGAACGGGGAGACCCGCTGGCGGGGCCGCGGGCGGAGGAAGCTGAAGCTCCAAGGCTGTTTCATAAGTACTTCGCTGACACGTCCCGGATGATCACGAGGCAACCGTAGAACGGGCCACTGACATTTTCGCCGCAGGCTCGCCTGGCTGGCTGCTCGCGGCGCCGTGGTGACCGCGCCGCACCCACCCCAGCGAAACTGTCGGCATTGCCGCCTACCGTAATGCTTCGCGGGCCGAAAGGCTGGCTGACTGCGAAGGAGGGATGGGGATCATGGTGATCGACTGTGACCGGTGCGCGGTACGCGACATCGCTTGCTCGGATTGCGTTGTCACGGCGCTGCTGCGGATGCCCGGGCCGAAATGCGAGATCGGCGAGGCCGAAGGGCGGGCGCTTCGGGTCCTGGCCGATGCCCGGATGGTGTCCCCGCTGCGGCTGCGGGAGCGGCTGCCGCGCGCGTCCTGAGGTAGGTGCTGGCCGGGCGGTAAGCCCTGCTCGCCGCTGCGCGGCTTCGCCGGGTCGGCCAGCAATGCCAGTCCGGGGGGCGACCCCCCGGACCCCCCGCGTGCGGGGTACCGCTCGCAGCAAAGCGCTTGGGGCCGTAGGGGCGCAGGGCTACGCCGCGTGGTGCCAGAGTTCGCGCACGACTGCGGCGCGTGGTGCCAAAGTTGAGGCCAGAGTTCGCGAAGCGGTTGAATCCGGCGCGCGTCTTTCACTAGTGTCAGCCCCGGCCCGGAAAACTCCCCGGGTGTGTCGCCGTGGCTTGTCGCGGCCCAGGTCATAAGGTGCTCGTGTCGGCCCGGACCCGCCAGATCACCCGGTCTGCGGGGGTGGAAAGGGAGCGCGTCACTACGTGGATACGCATCCGGTCGCCAAAACATCCCTGGTCTGGCGCTGCGCCGCCGCCGGGGCAGCCCTGCTGACCGCCGCCGCGCTGCTCACCGTGGCAGGAACCGCCGCGGCACAGCCGCAGCCCACCCTGGGCCAGGCGCAGGCCAAGCTGAAGCAGCTGACGTACAAGGAGAACTGGCTGATCCAGCGGTACGACCAGGCCAACCAGGACCTGGCCTCGGCCCGTCAGCGGCTCTCCCTGGTCGATCACGAGGTCAGCAGGGACACCACGGCGGTCCAGAACATGCGGGACCAGATCGCGCAGATCGCCTCCAACGTGTACGAAAACGGGTCCATGACGTCGGTGGCGGCGCTGCTGACCTCGGGGGACCCGCAGACGCTGCTCAGCCAGTCGGCGTACCTCACCCACCTGTCCTCGGACAACTACTCGCGGCTCCAGCAGTTCCTGGCCATCAACCGCCAGCTCGTCGGCGCACACGCGATGGCCAAGCGGGCCGCGGCGGCGATCGCGACGCTCAAGCGGCAGCTGGGCTCCCAGCGCACCTCGCTGAACAAGCTCATCACCCAGCAGAAGGCGCTCGTCGCCAGCCTGACCCCGGTGCAGCGGACGCAGACCCTGGGCGGGGGCGGGACCACCACGCACGGCGGTGGTGGCGGCGGCTACACCGGTCCCACGAGCACCCAGGCGGGGAAGGCGGTCGCGTTCGCCTACAACCAGCTTGGCTGCCCCTACGTCTTCGGCGGCACCGGGCCGTGCCAGTCCGGGTTCGACTGCTCCGGGCTGACCATGTCGGCGTGGGCTTCGGCGGGAGTCTCGATACCGCGCACCAGCTACGGTCAGGCCGGGCTGCCCTCGGTGTCCACATCCAATCTCCAGCCGGGCGACATCCTGGAGTTCGCCGGTGACAGCCACGTCGGGATCTACGTGGGTGGCGGGATGCTCATCGACGCGCCGCAACCCGGCATGAACGTGGAAAAGGTAAGCCTGTCCTCGTCCTGGTACGCGTCGAACCTCGACGGCGCGGTCCGGCCCTAGCCGGGCGGCGGCCGCCGGATGGCTACCTCCGGGCGAAGCGTTAGAATCCGTGGCGTTGCCGTCAGCGGGCAGCGCCTGACCAGTGCGCTGAGTGCTGTGCGAGCCCGCGACGCCGGGGAGTACACAAAGTTATGGCGAAAGTGCTTATCGTCACGAACGATTTCCCGCCACGCGCGGGCGGGATCCAGTTCTTTGTGCACGCCCTGGCGCTGCGCCTGCCACCGGACGGCGTCACCGTGTACGCGCCGGCCTGGGAGGGCGCGGCCAGCTTCGACGCCGAGCAGCCCTTCCCGGTGGTACGTCACCCCACCTCGCTGATGCTTCCCGAGCCCTCGGTGGCCAGCCGTGCGGCCGGCATCATCGAACGGGAGGGCTGCGACACGGTGGTGTTCGGCGCGGCGGCGCCGCTTGGGCTGCTCGCGCCCCGGCTGCGCCGGGCCGGGGCCAAGCGCCTCGTGGCCATCACCCACGGCCACGAGGCCGGCTGGGCCGCCCTGCCCGGCGCGCGCAGCATGCTGCGGCGTATCGGCGACGGCGTGGACACGATGACCTACCTGGGGGACTACACGCGCGTCCGGCTCGCCCGGGTGCTGTCCCCGGCGGCCGCGGAGCGGATGACCCGGCTCGTGCCCGGCGTCGACATCGGCGAGTTCCACCCGGACAGCGGCGGAGCCGCCATCCGGGAGCGGTGGGGCCTGGGCAGCCGGCCGGTGGTCGTCTGCGTGTCGCGCATGGTGCCCCGTAAGGGCCAGGACACGCTCATCCGTGCCTGGCCGCTCGTCCTGGCGCGTACCCCGGACGCCACGCTGTTCCTGGTGGGAGACGGCCCGTACCGGAACCGCCTGGAGCGGATCGCGCGGGACCTGGGGGTCGACGGCTCGGTCATCTTCGCCGGGTCACCGAGCCGGGAGGAACTGCCGGCCTTCTACGACGCCGGGGACGTGTTCGCCATGCCGTGCCGTACTCGCCGGCGCGGCCTGGACGTGGAGGGCCTCGGCATGGTCTTCCTGGAAGCCGCCGCCACCGGGCTGCCCGTGGTCGCCGGGGACTCGGGGAACTCCCCTGACGCCGTCCGCGACGGGGAGACCGGGTACGTGGTGCCGGGCCGCAGCGTGCACGAACTGGCCGACCGGCTGAGCCACCTGCTTGCCGACCCACCGGCGGCGAAGGCCATGGGGGAGAAGGGCATGGCCTGGGTGGACCAGGAATGGCAGTGGGACGTGATAGCACGCCGCTTCGCCGAGATCCTGGCCGGCAACGTCGAGGGCTGAGCCGCGCCACTGCCCCCCGCGCACCCCGGCATGGCCGCGGCGCGCCCGGCCGCGGTCAGGCGTAGAGCGCCTCGATCTCGTCGGCGAAGTCCTTCATGACCACGTTCCTGCGGACCTTGAGCGACGGCGTCAGGTGGCCACTTTGCTCGGTGAAGTCGACGGGAAGTATCCGGAAGCGGCGGATCGACTCGGCCCGGGACACGGCCAGGTTCGCCTCGTCCACCGCCACCTGGATGTCGGCGATCAGTTCGGGATCGTCCCTCAGCTTGGCGATGGGGGTGTCGGCGGGACGTGAGGCCTGGGGGTGCCGGGCCAGCCAGTGCCGGACCGCCTCCTCGTCCAGGGTGATCAGGGCGGCGATGTAGGGACGGCCGTCGCCCACCACCATGCAGTTGCTGACCAGCGGGTTGGCCCGGAGCCGGTCTTCCAGCACGGCGGGCGCGACGTTCTTGCCGCCCGCGGTCACGATCAGTTCCTTCTTCCGCCCGGTGATGCGCAGGTAACCTTCTTCGTCGAGCTCGCCGATGTCGCCGGTTTGCAGCCAGCCGTCGGCCAGCGCCTCCGCGGTCGCCGCGTCGTTGTGCCAGTAGCCGGTGAAGATGGTGGGGCCGGACAGGAAGATCTCGCCGTCGTCGGCGATCCGCACGCTGACGCCGGGCAGCGGCTGGCCCACGGTGCCGATCTTGACGCGCTCCGGCCGGTTCACCGTCGCGGCCGCGCTGCTCTCGGTCAGCCCGTAGCCCTCGAGCACGGTGATCCCGGCGCCACGGAAGAAGTGCCCGAGGCGTTCTCCCAGGGGGCCTCCGCCGGACACCGCGTAGGCGACCCGGCCGCCGACCGCGGCGCGCAGCCTGGCATAGACGAGACGGTCGAACAGCGCGTGCCGGAGCCGGAGCGGCAGCGGCGCCCCGCTGGGCGCGATGGCGCTGGTGCCCGACGCCTTGCTCCAGTCGATCGCCGTCTGCGCCGCCGCGTGGAAGATGCGGCTCTTCACCCGGTCCGCCGACGCCTGCTGCTCGGCGGTGTTGTAGACCTTCTCGAACACCCGGGGCACGGCCAGGATGAACGTGGGCTGGAACGCGGCCAGGTCGCCTTGCAGGTTGTGGATATCGGGGGTGTGGCCGAGCACGACGCCCGCCTCCAGGCAGCCCACCTGGATGATCCGCGCGAACGAGTGGGCCAGCGGCAGGAACAGCAGGGTCGAGGCGCCCGGGGTCTCGAAGATCTCGGGAAGCCAGCCGTGTATGACGTTGCGCACGTCCACGAGCAGGTTCTCGTGGGTGAGCTCGCAGCCCTTCGGCCGCCCGGTGGTGCCCGAGGTGTAGATGATGGTCGCCAGGTCGGCCGCGGTCCGCGACGTGCGGCGCCGGCCCACCTCCGCATCGTCGACGTCCGCGCCGGCCGTGATCAGGGAGCCCAGCGGCGCCACCGGGACCTGCTGGGGCGGCTCGCCGGCGGCATCCTCGATCTGCCACACCCGCTGCACCTGGGGGGCCGCGGCCAGCGTCTGGGCGGCGGTCTTCAGGTGGGCCGCGGTCTCCACCACCAGTGCCCGGGCGCCGGAGTCGGACAGGATCCACTCCACCTGCTCGGCCGAGGAGGTCTCGTAGATCGGCACCGTGGTCGCGCCCGCGGCCCAGATCGCGTAGTCAACCGCGGTCCACTCGTAGCGGGTGCGCGACATGAGCGCGACCCGGTCGCCCGGTTCGATCCCGGCGGCGATGAGGCCCTTGGCGAGGGCGGTCACGTCGCCGGTGAACTCCCGGGCGGTGATCTCACGCCAGGTCCCGTCGGTTCCGGCGGGCGCCAGGACGGTACCGCCCCTGGCCCGCATGACCACCGCGGCGGGGCTGCGCGCTGCCCGCTCGAACACGGCATCGGTGAGCGTGGCGGAAGCGGGGATGTCCACCGCGGCGGGGGTGCTGTACTCTCGCATCTCGCCTCCTGGGCTGGCGGTCGCCTCAGCCTAACGCCGCGGGCCGCTCCGCCCGGCCAGGCGCCCGGCGGCCGCGCTTTAACCTGTGGGCATGCGGGTTCATGTGATCAGCGACGTGCACGGCAGGGCCGGTGCCCTGCGTGGCGCCGCCGACGGCGCGGACGCCCTGTTCTGCCTGGGTGACCTGCTCCTGTTCGTGGACTACGCCGACGAGGCGCAGGGAATCTTCGCCGAGTTGTTCGGCGCGGACGCGGCCCGCGAGTTCGTTGCCCTGCGCACGGCGAGACGCTTCGGCGAGGCACGCGAGCTGTCCGTGGGCCTGTGGCAGGGGCTCGGCGGCGACCCCGCCGGGCATATCCGCGACGCCGCCAACCGCCAGTACGCGGAGATGTTCGCCGCGCTGCCGGCCCCGGCCTACCTGACCTACGGGAACGTGGACATCCCGCAGATGTGGGCGGAGCACCTGCGGCCCGGGCACCACGTGCTCGACGGTGAGCGGGTGGAGCTGGGCGGCCGGACCTTCGGCTTCGTCGGCGGCGGCCTGCGCTCGCCGTACCGGACGCCCAACGAGATAGACGACGACGCGTACGCGGCCAAGGTGGCGGCGGTCAGCGGAGCCGACGTCCTGTGCACCCATATCCCGCCCGCGGTGCCGGAACTGCTGTACGACACGGTCGCCCGGCGGCTGGAACGGGGGAGCGCCGCCCTGCTCGCGGAGATCAAGCGATCCCAGCCGCGCTACCTGCTGTTCGGGCACGTCCACCAGCCGCTCGCCCGCCGGGTGCGGGTCGGCCGGACCGAATGCATCAACGTGGGCCACTTCCGGGCCACCGGCATGCCCTTTGTGCTGGCCTGGTAGCCGCCCTGGCCCACCCGGCCGGGGCGCCTGGCCACTGGGCCGATGGCGGTACGCTCCGATCATGGCCAGCACGAGCTCCCGCATCATGATCGCCGCGCCGCGCGCCGGTGTCATGGCGGTGATCGCCGACTTCGCCGCGTACCCGCAATGGGCGTCTGCGGTGCGGGCGGCGGAGGCGCTGGGGCAGGACTCCGATGGCCGGGCCAGCCGGGTGCGCTTCACCCTCGACGCCGGGATCGTGAAGGACACTTACGTGCTCGGCTACGACTGGGACGGGGACGCGGGCGTGCGCTGGCAGCTTGCCGAGCCCGGGTCGATGATCTCCGGCATGAGCGGCGGTTACGCCCTTGCCGAACGAGCTGGCGAGACCGAGGCCGCCTACGACCTTGCCGTGGATATGCGGATCCCGATGCCGGGGCTGCTGAAGCGAAGGGCAGAGAAGACCATTATCGATACCGCCCTCAAGGGGCTGAAGAACCGGGCCGAGCGCCTGTGCGGTGAGTCAGGATCATCCGGAAGTGCCCGCAGGGAAACTGGGGACACGGGAGGTGACGTCAGGTGACACAGCAGCCAGGCGGGTCTGGCCCGGACCTGATCGGCGAGTTCCAGCGCTGGCTCATCCGGTCCAGCGCGCGCGGGGTGGGCCGGCAGGTGACCGGCCAGATCCGCTCCGCGCTGGGACAGAACCAGAAACAACAGTCATCCGGCGACGTGTGGGAAACCGCCACCACCGAGCCGCCCGACGAGGCACCCGAGTGCGCCTGGTGCCCGCTCTGCCGGGCGGCCCGGCTGCTCAGGGAGTCGAAGCCGGGCCGCGACACGCGGGTCACGGCGGTCAGCGACGCGCTGGGCACGGTGGTCCAGGACGCCTTCAGTGTGCTCGAGGCGGCGCTGGCCACGACCGGGCGGGCAGCGAGCGGGGCAGATGCCCGGCGGGCCGGCGCGGCGGGCGCTGACCCGGCCCGGCCCGGCGCGGCCAAGCCCGGCCCGGGCGGTCAGCCTGCCCCGGCACAGCCCAAGCCAGCGGATGTGTGGACGGCGGCGCAGCCTAGCAAGCCAGAGGATGCACCGGCCACGACACAGCCCAAGCCGGCGGGCCCGGCCGCCGCGGCGGACAACGGGCACGGCACCGCGGAGCCAGGAACTGGCGGCGAGGGCGCTGGCACGGCAGCGCAGGGACCGGGGAAAGGGGCCGCGCCGGAGTCCCCGGATGGGTCCCCGCATGAGCCTGACGATCGGGGTTGATGTCGGGGGCACCAAGGTCGGCGCGGGGGTGGTGGACGAGCGGGGCCGCATCATCGAGAAGCTGCGTCGGTCCACTCCGTCCACGAGCCCCGAGCTCACCGCCCGGGTCATCGCCGAGGTCGTTACCGAACTGCTCAGCCGGCACCAGGCCAGGACCGTGGGCGTGGGCGCGGCCGGGTTCGTGGACGCGGCCGCCGGGGCCGTGCTGTTCGCGCCGAACCTCGCCTGGCGGGACGAGCCCCTGCGGGCCAAGGTCGAAGGAATGATCGGCCTGCCGGTCGTGGTGGACAACGACGGGAACGCCAGCGCATGGGCCGAGGTCAAGTTCGGCGCGGCCCGCGGCCACGCGCACGTCATCTTCATCTCGGTCGGCACCGGCATCGGGGCCGGCTTCGTGCTCGACGGCAGGCTCTACCGGGGCAGGTGGGGAATGGCGGGGGAGCCGGGGCATTTCCGGGTGGTGCCCGACGGGCGCCTGTGCGGGTGCGGAAACCGGGGCTGCTGGGAGCAGTACGCGAGCGGCAACGCCTTGACCACTGAGGCCCGCGACCTCGCCAGGCGCTCACCCAGCGGGGCGATGCGCCTGCTAGAGCTGGCCGGGGGCAACCCGGACGCGATCGGCGGGGCACAGGTCACGCAGGCGGCCAGGGAGGGTGACCCGGCGGCGCTGCGCTGCTTCGGAATCGTCGGCAGCTGGCTTGGGCAGGGCCTCGCCGACCTCGCGGCCATCCTCGACCCCGGCTGCATCGTCATCGGCGGTGGGGTGAGCGAGGCGGGCGAGCTGCTCATCGGCCCCGCCCGGGCCGCCTTCGAACGGGGCCTGACCGGCGGGGGCTACCGACCGGAGGTACTGATCACGCAGGCCGCCCTCGGCCCTGACGCGGGCATCGTCGGCGCCGCCGATCTCGCCCGCAAGAACTGACCGCGCCCGCCGGCGCAGCTCGGCTTATACGACCGCGCCGTCGTCGGGGCCGGAGTCGCGCGGCGGGCGGTCGCCCATGTGCACCACAAGCGTCGCGAAGCCCCCGATGAACGCGGCGACCGCGCAAAACGCCGCCCAGCCCGGCACCTGCCAGTTCACCATGACCGCGATCAGCAGGTAGGCCGGCCCGCCGAACAGGGCCACCCAGGCGCCCTTGGTCAGCGGGTCGAGCCGCGGCAGGGGCGGCGGGTCCGGCGGCACGAAGTGATCGTCGTCGTCACCCACGGGAAACGGGGCGGGGCTTGCCGGGCGGATGATGCGCAACTGTGGCGGTGCGGGGATCACCCCGGGTATCGAGCCGCCCCCGGGCGCCGTGGGCGTGTCGGCGTCCTCGTCATCGGCGTCGTCCGGGTCGGCGTCGAAGTCTCCGTCCGGGTCGGCCGCGTCGAGTTCGCCGTCCAGGTCGGCGCCAGCCAGGTCGGTAGGAGTCAGGTCGGCGGTGTCCGGGCCGCCGGAGTCCAGGTCAACGGGCTCCCGGCCAGCGCCGCCCGGCGCCGGCAGGTCCTCGCGGGTGGGCCAGGGGGCGGGCGCACCCTCGGCCAGCGCGGGCGCGGCGTACTGGGCGACCAGTTCCCGCCAGGCCGCCTCTTCGTCGCTGGCGTCGCCGGTCACTTCACGTCCACCTCCCCTCCTCCCCGTCCCGCACGGCTGTGCGCGCGCACGAACTCCAGGCTGCCGGCGAAGATGTCCTCGGCGTCGTTGTCCAAGGTAGCCACGTGGTAGCTGTTCGGGCATTCGCGGACGGTGAGCTGGCCGCTGGGCAGCGCGCTGCGCAGGATCCGCATGCTGGACGGCCCCACCACGTGGTCGGTAGTGCTGAGATAGACGAGCACCGGCTGGGTCACCTCACCGAGCTGTCGCTGCGTCAGCTTCCACAATTGGGGCAGGGTCGCCGCGGCCCGGACCGGCACCCGGTCGTAGCTGGGCTCGTACGCACCCTCCTTCTTGATATCGCTCCCTATCCCCTTGAGGGAAGGCACCACGAGCTTCAGCACAGGGGCAAGCAGGAACAGTTTCGTATCGGCCGCCACCGAGGGGTTGACGAGCACCAGGCCCGTGACGCCGTCCCCGCGCAGCTCGGCCATGCGCAGGGCGAGGCAGCCGCCCATGGACAGGCCCATGATGAAGATCTCGTCCGCGTGCCCGCGCAGTTCCTCGTACGCACGGTCAACCTCCGCGTACCAGTCCTCCCACCGGGTATGGCTCATGTCCTGCCAGGTGGTGCCGTGGCCGGGCAGCCGGGGCAGGCTCACGCTGAGCCCGGCCGCGGCGAGGTAGTCCGCCCAGGGCCGCAGCGACGCGGGAGTACCGGTGAATCCGTGGCAGAGCAGGACCCCGGTGCTGCTCCCGGACTGGGTGAACGGCTCCGCTCCCGGCATCACTGGCATGACAGCCAGGGTACTGCGGTGGCCGTCGGGACGTGGGACCATGTGGGAGTGGGCTATTGGGTGGTCAAGGCGATCCTCGGCCCCTTCCTCGCGATCCTGTTCCGGCCGTGGGCGGAGGGAACCGAGAACGTGCCCCGCGAGGGGCCGGCCATCCTGGCCTGGAACCATCTGTCGTTCTCTGACCACTTCTTCGGCCCGCTGCCGCTCCCGCGCAAGGTGACGTTCCTGGCCAAGTCCGAGTACTTCACCGGGCGAGGGCTGAAGGGCCTGATCAGCAAAGCGTTTTTCCGGGGGGTCGGCCAGATCCCGGTGGACCGGACCGGCGGGGAGGCGAGCGAGCGCGCGCTCGCCACCGGGCTGCGGGTCCTGGCCGAGGGCAAACTGCTCGGCATCTACCCGGAGGGCACCCGGACGCCCGACGGCCGCCTCTACCGGGGCAAGACAGGGGTCGCGCGGCTCGCGCTCGAGTCCGGGGCGCCGGTGATCCCGTGCGCGATGATCGGCACCTTCGAGTTCCAGCCGCCGGGCCGGCTGCTGCCCCGGCTGTCGGTCCGCCCCGGGGTCCGGTTCGGCAAGCCGCTGGACTTCTCGCGGTACGCGGGCCTGGAGTCGGACCGGCTGGTGCTGCGCGCGGTGACCGACGAGATCATGTACGCGGTCATGAACCTGTCCGGCCAGGAGTACGTGGACCAGGACGCGCAGCGGGCCAAGAAGCGCGCCAAGGCCGACGGCACCGCGAAGCCGGACGCCACCGCGAAGCCGGACGGCGCCGCTAAGCCGGACGCCGCCGCGAAGCCGGACGCCACCGCGAAGCCGGATCGCGCCGAGCCGCGAAGCCGGACGCCAGCGCGAAGCCGGACGGCGCCGCGCCTGATGGCACCGCGAGACAGGAGCAGGCCGGCCCGGCGCTGCGCCCCGCCGCCGAGGACCCGGCGCCGTCCGCGAAGAACTCCATCCCCTAGCGCCCCGTAACCGGCCCGGATCTCCGGGCCCGGGCGGGGCTCAGCTCTCGGCCCAGCCTTTGCTGCGCTCCACGGCGCGGCGCCAGCGGGCGTAGCCGCCGTCGTCGCGGAGCCCGGGCTCGAAGCGCCGGTCCAGGCGCCAGGTGGCGGCGAGCTCGGCGGGCGAGGACCACACACCGGTGGCCAGCCCGGCAAGGAACGCCGCGCCCAGGGCCGTCGTCTCCCCGATCTCCGGCCGCTCGACCGGGATCTGGAGCTGGTCGGCCTGCAACTGCATGAGCAGGTCGTTGGCGCTCGCCCCGCCGTCGGCGCGCAGCGTGCTGGTGCCGCGCGCCGCGCCGGTCACCATCACGTCGACCACGTCGCGCACCTCGAAGGCGATCGCCTCGAGGGTGGCGCGGACCAGGTGCGCCCGCGTCGTGCCGCGGGTGATGCCGAACACCGCGCCCCGGGCGTCCGGGTCCCAGTCCGGGGCGCCGAGCCCGGTCAGCGCCGGCACGAACACCACCCCGCCGGTGTCGGGCACGGAACGCGCCAGGGCCTCGCTCTGCGCGGCGTCATCCAGCAGCCCGAGGCCGTCCCGCAGCCACTGGATCGCGGCGCCGGTCACGAACACCGAGCCTTCCAGCGCGTAGGTCAGCGCGCCCGAGCCGTCCATCCAGGCGACCGTGGACAGCAGCCCGTTCCCGGGCCTGGCCACCGACCTGCCGGTGTTGGCCAGCACGAACGACCCGGTCCCGTAGGTGCATTTGGTGTCGCCCGGCTCGAAGCACACCTGCCCGAACAGCGCCGCCTGCTGATCGCCGGCGATCCCGGCGATCGGCAGGTCAAGGCCACCGAAGGCGGCCGGGTCGGTGCGGCCGGCCACCCCGGTGGAGGGCACCACCTGGGGCAGCGCGCGGAGCGGCACGTGCAGCAGCTCACACAGCTCCGGCGACCACTGGCCGGTGTTGATGTCGAACAGCAGGGTGCGGGACGCGTTGGAGGCGTCGGTGACGTGCCGGGCCCCGCCGGTCAGCCGGGCGATCAGGTAGGAGTCCACCGTGCCGGCCACCAGCGAGCCGTCGGCCAGCCCGGCCCCGACGGCGGGCTCGTTGGCGGCGAGCCAGGTCAGCTTCGTGCCGGTGAAGTACGGGTCGAGCCGCAGCCCGGTCAGCTCGCTCACCCTGAGCTCATGACCCGCCTCGCGCAGCTCGTCGCAGATCCGCGCGGTCCGCCGGTCCTGCCAGACGATGGCCCGGCGGGGCGCCGCCAGCGTCGACGGGTCCCAGACGACCGCGGTCTCCCGCTGGTTGGTGATCCCGACGGCGGTGACCGGCCCTGAGTCTTGGCCGAGCGCCTGGCTGCTCGCGGCGAGGGCCGCCTGCCAGATGTCCTCGGGCAGGTGCTCGACCCAGCCCGGGCGGGGATAGTACTGGCGGAACTCCTGGTAACCGCGGGCCGCGACGGTTCCGTCGGGGCGCACCACCAAAGCCGTCACACCCGTTGTTCCGGCGTCAATCGCTAGGACACTCATGGCCGCTAATGTTGCCCTATGCGAATCGGAGTGCTGACCGGAGGTGGCGACTGCCCGGGCCTCAACGCGGTTATCCGCGCCCTGGTCCGGCGGGGGATCCCGGAGTACGGATACGAGTTCCTTGGCTTTCGCGACGGGTGGCGCGGGCCGCTGGAAGGTGACACCGTCCCGCTGGACATCCAGGCGGTCCGGGGCATCCTCCCGCGCGGGGGGACGATTCTCGGCTCTTCCCGGACCAACCCGCTGGCCGACAGCGCGGCGGCCGGTGGCCGGTCCGGCCTGGACCGGATCAAGGCGAACCTGGCCGGCCTCGGGGTGGAGGCGCTGGTGGCGATCGGCGGCGAAGACACCCTGGGGGTGGCCGCGCGGCTCACCACCCAGGGCGTGCCGGTCGTGGGCGTGCCCAAGACCATCGACAACGACCTCGGTGCCACCGACTACACCTTCGGCTTCGACACCGCGGTGAACATCGCGATGGAGGCCATCGACCGGTTGCACACGACCGCGGAAAGCCATCACCGGGCGCTGATCATCGAGGTGATGGGGCGGCACGCCGGCTGGATCGCGCTGCACGCCGGGATGGCTGGCGGCGCAAACGTCATCCTGATCCCGGAGAAGCCGTTCAGCATGGAGCAGGTGTGCGCGTGGGTCGAACACCGGTTCCAGACGCGCTACGCGCCGCTGGTGGTGGTCGCCGAGGGCGCCCGCCCCGAGGAGGAGGATCACCTGGCGCTCGCCGACCAGCGGCTGGACGCCTTCGGTCACGTCCGCCTCGGCGGCATCGGCCAGATACTGGCCGACGAGATCGAGAAGCGCACCGGCAAGGAGGCGCGCGCCACCGTGCTCGGGCACATCCAGCGGGGCGGCACGCCGACGGCGTTCGACCGGGTGCTGGCCACGCGGTTCGGGGTGCACGCGATCGACGCGGTGCACGAGGGCGCGTTCGGCACGATGGTGGCGCTGCACGGGACGGACATCGTCCGGGTCCCGCTCGCCGAGGCGACCAGCCAGCCCAAGCTGGTTCCGCCCGAGCGCTACACCGAGGCCGAGGTCTTCTTCGGCTGAGAGCCCAGGCCGAGCTGGTGCAGGTCCGTGGTTGTCCTGGCCCTGCCGCCGGTCAGGGCCGTGCGGTGGCGGTCCCTTTGAGCGGGCTCCACTCATCGGCCACGGTCAGCCAGGTACCGCCCGGCTGGCGCCGCACTACCAGGGTGGCCGGACCGGCCAGGGCGATTGCCACGCCGTCCGGCCCGGTCCCGCGCATCGACCGTTCGCCGGTGATCAGCGCGAGGTTCCCGGCCAGCAGCACGTTGTCGGCCCGCGCACGCACCGGGAGCCGCATGTTCATCACCTCGGCCAGGACGTCGCGGATCGCCGCCTGGCCGACGGCGGCGCGGTCCGGTCCCCAGGACAGGACCGCCTCGGTTTCGTACAGGGCGACCGCCGCCTCCAGGTCTCCAGCGGTCAGGGCGGCGCAGGCGAGCGTCAGGGCCTGCGCTGGCTGGCTTGCTGCGGGCGGCTCGATCAGGTCCGGGGCTTGGGTCAACCGTTCCTCCTCGGGTCGGCCGGGCAGCGATGGACCGCTGCGGCGCCCCGGTGGCTGGTCCAGGGCACCGCAGCGGGGCTTGTCACGCGGCGGTCATCAGGCGCCGCCGGTATCGTAGGCGCCGACGTCGCAGCCGCCACAGGTGGTGGCGTTGCGCTTGTGGCCGCGCTGGTCCTTGTCGTTGATGGGAGCCTTCTCGCAGGTGGTGGCGTTACCGGTGCCGATGGCCGGGCTGGTGGCCGACAGGGCGGCGGTATTGGTGGGCCGCCGTTGTCGGCCAGTGGCCGCAGCCCCGGCGCGACGTTGAGCTGGTCGCCGTCGACACCATTGGCCAGCCCGGTGCAGCGGAATGGACATATCGGGTACTCCATTGGTTACTGCGTCAGGAAATGCCGCAAGGCGCCGGCGGGCGACGCTGCCCCCGGCACCCGGCGGATGGCCGGGACGCTACGCGCACCCTGCGTGGGAACCGCGGGGGGTGCTGTGGGAATTGCGGGGGCTAGGGCGTATCCCGCAAACCCCTTGCCCGCTGCGCGGCGCCCGGGGGGTGTCTCGCTGCGTTGTCGTCGTCGCCCATAGCTCCGCTATGGGCTCCTCCTCCGCCTTGCGAATACGACCCCCCCGGGACCGCCGCTCGCGACGGCAAAGATCTACGGGACACGCCCTAGTCCTCCGGCCGGCGGAGGCGCTCGTAGAGCGCTGTCGTCTGGGCCGCCGGGGCGCTGCCGAGCTGATCGGCGAGCAGTTCGGTGAGCTCGGCGTAGTGGCGCAGCGCGCGGGCCGTCTGGCCGGTGGCGGCCCAGCATTCCATCAGGGCGCGGTGCGCCGCCTCGTCCAGCGGCTCGTGGGTGATCGCCTGCTGGTACACGTCGGCCGCCTCGCGCGCCCGGCCGTCCGCCACCAGCAGGCGGCCCGCGGCACCGAGCGCGCGCTCGTAGGCCCGGCGGAGCCCGGTGCGCCGGGTGACCGCCCATTCCCCGGGGGTGCTGTCCGCCAGGAAGTCGCCGCCGTAGGCGGCGATCGCCCGCTGCAACGGGCCGAGCGCGGCCGCCGGTGGCCGGGCGGCACCGGCCTCGGCGAGCCTGTGTTCGAACATTTGCAGGTCGCAGTCCAGCGGCCGGGATCCGTCCAGGGCGTAGCGGCCGTCGGTGAACCCGATCCAGCCGGTGTCGCCGAGCGTGTGCCGCAACTGCCGCAGCGCGCTGTGCAGGGCGTTGCGCAGCTGGCTCTGCGCCAGTTCCGGCCACAGCGCCAGGCCGATCTGCTCCCTGCTCAGCGGCGGTGAGCTGGCGAGGAGGTAGAGCAGCTCCCGCGGCTTCGCGTAACCCCAGTCGGCCGTGGTCAGCGGGCGGCCGGCCACGTGCACGCTGGACCCGCCGAGGAGCCTGAGCCGCAGGGATCCGCCGGCCTGCGGGCTTACCCCGGAACCGGCCGGCGCCGGCGGGCGGAGGGTGGGCGGCATCTTGCGTTTGGCTTGCTGGTTTGCAGCGACCGGGGAACGGGCGCCGGCCTGCGGTGACTCCTGCGCCGGCGGCCGCGAGCCGTCGCCTGCCACGCCGTCCAGGGACGCGGCGGCGCCCGCGCGGGCGAGGTCCGCGAATGCCGCGTCGCCGAGCACGGCCCGGGCGGCCGCCTCGGTCCTGGCGTGGTCGGCGCGCTCACAGGGCGCGATGGTCGTGCCGATCGTGTCCCTGACCTGCTGCGCCGCGCCGAGCAGCCGGGCCGCGTGGCTTGGCCGGGACGGCCGCGCGGCGAGCGCCGCCGCGGCCAGGTCGTCCAGGACGGTGGCCAGCCGCCAGCGATCGCCGAGGTCGCGGTGAATCTCCAGCGCCCGGCGGAGCAGCGGCTCGGCATCGGTGCCGCCGCGGTGCAGCGCCAGCACGCCGAGTTCGTGCAGCGCCCAGGCCACCCCTTCGCGGAAGCCCACCTCCGCGGACATGGCCCGGCTCTGCTCCAGTTGCTCGGCCGCGGCCGCGTGCTCGCCCCGGTACAGCGCGACCACGCCCAGGCTGAGCAGCTCCCCGGCGATGCCCTCCCGGTCGCCGAGTTCGGTGAACGCCGCCAGGGCCTGTGTGCACTCGTCGGCCGCCCCGGCGAAGTCGCCCTGCAACCACGCGACGAAGCCCAGGTAGCCGTGGGCGTTTGCCATGCCCCAGCGGTCGCCGAGTGCCTCGAACTCGCCGAGGCTCTCCGCGTGCAGTTCGGTGGCCCGGGCGTAGCGGCTCTGCTCCCTGGCCACGCAGCCGAGTGCCTGGAGCACACCAGCGACGCCGTGCCGGTCGCCGAGTTCGCGGTAGAGCCGCAGCGCGCCCTCCAGCCTGCGCACCGCCGCCGGGTACTCGCATTGCAGGTGCGCGAGCATGCCGCTGCCGGACAGCGCCTTGGCGCGAACCGCGGCCGGTGCCTGGCTCGGCGCGGCGAGCGCCCAGTCCAGCCAGTCCCGGCCCTCCCGGTAGTGGCCGCGCAGGTACCAGAACCTGCACAGCGCGCCCGCCAGCCGCAGCGCCGCGGTGACGTCCCCGGTGTCACGCGCGGTTTGCAGGACCGAACGCAGGTTGTGCACCTCGGCCTGGAGCCGTTCCCCGGCGGCCGCCTGGCCCGGCCCGGTCAGCTCGGCCTCGGTCCGTTCGGCCAGGTCCAGGTACACCGACAGCAGTGCCTGGTCCGCGGCCGCGCGCTCACCCGCCTCGGCCAGGCGCTCCAGGCCGTACTGGCGCACCGTGCCGAGCATCCGGTAGCGGGCCTCGGCCGCGGCGTGGTCGACCACCAGGAGCGACCGGTCGACGAGGTCGGCCAGCAGGCCAAGCACGTCCGCCGGATCGGTGCCGCCGAGCGTGGCGACCTGCCCGGCCGCGGCGAGGCCGAACGGCCCGGCGAACGCCGACAGCCTGCGCAGCGCCGCTTGTTCCGCGGGCCGCAGCATGTCGTAGCTCCAGTCCAGCGCCGCCCGCAGCGTCTGGTGCCGGGCCGGCCCGCCCGGCCGGCCGCCCACCAGCAGCTTGAACACGTCGTCCAGGGCGGCCAGTACCTGGTTCACCGCCAGCACCCGCAGCTTCGGCGCGGCAAGCTCGATGGCCAGCGGCAGCCCGTCGAGCCTGCGGCACAGCTGCGCGATCAGCGGTGCGCTGTTGTCGGTGATCTCGAAGCCAGGCAGCACCGCCCGGGCCCGGTCGAGGAAGAACTGCACGGCCTCGGAGCCGGTGAGCAGCGCCTGTGCCCCCGCGGGCCCCTCGGTTTGCGGCACGGTCAGCGGCGGCAACGGCCATCGCGACTCGCCGTCCGCGCCGAGCGGCTCCCTGCTGGTGGCCAGGATGTGCAGCTGCGGGCAGGCGGCGAGCAGGCGGGCGGCCACCTCGCGGCACGCGGCGGTCAGGTGCTCGCAGTTGTCCAGAACGAGCAGCGCGGGGTGCTCGCCGATGCAGCCGGCGACCGAGTCGACCAGATCCAGGCCGGGGGCATCCCTGGCCCCGAGCGCGTCGGCGATGACGTGGGCGACCATGTCATCGGAGGCGACCGGAGCTAATTCCACCCACCAGGCCCGGCCGCCGAAGCGTTGCTGTGCCTGGGCCGCGGCGGCCAGGGCCAGCCTTGTCTTGCCCACCCCGCCGGGGCCGGTCAGCGTCACCAGGCGGCTGGCGCTCAGCGCGCCGACGAGATCCTCCCGTTCCCTGCGCCGGCCCACCAGCGACGTGACCGGGGCAGGCAGGCGGGACGGCGCGGCGCGGTCCCCGCCAGTCCCGCCCGGGCTGACGTGCGCGTGTGCTACCGAGGTGGCCCGCGTGGGCTCCATGTGCAGAATTGTGGCACTAACGCGCTTGGTGATCCGTTCAAAGCCCACGCAGACAAGGCAGGTGTGCCCGCATGGACTCAGCTCGTGCGATGCAGTGGATCAACCGCTGGGATGCCCAGCAGCAGCAGTACATGCCGGATCGGGAGGATCGGTTCACCGCGCTCATCGGCGCGGTCGGGGCGGGGACCGGCCGGGACGATCCGCTCGTGCTCGACCTCGGCTGCGGGCCGGGCTCGCTCGCGGTCCGGCTGCTGGAACGGATACCCGGGGCCCGCGTGGTCGCCATCGACTCCGATCCCCTGCTGCTGGTGCTCGGCCGCGCCGCCTACGGTGGCCTTCCCGGGCTCCGCTTCGCCGACCTGGACCTGCGCGCCCCGGACTGGGCCGGTGCGCTCGGCGTGGACCGGGCGGCAGACGCGGCGGTGAGCACCACCGCGCTGCACTGGCTCGACGCCGGGGCGTTGCGTGCCATGTACGCCCAGCTCGCGACCGTGTTGCGGCCCGGCGGGCTGTTGCTCGACGGCGATCACTTGAAGGAGGACGAGACGGTGGCGCCTACCCTCGCCCGGCTCGGCGAGGCGCTGACCGAGCGCGCGGTCGGCAGCCAGCCACCGGGCACCGAGGACTGGAAGGCCTGGTGGGAGGCGGCGACCGCCGATCCGGAACTGGCCAGGCCCGCCGCCGAACGCCAGCGGCGCAGGCTCAGCGAGGACCACCACGGCTCGGAGACGGTGCTGCTCGGCGAGCACGTCGCCGCGCTGCGCGCGGCCGGGTTCGCGGAGATCGGGACGCTGTGGCAGTACGGCGACAACCGGATCCTCTGCGGCGTCATGGGTGGCCAGCAGTCGGGATAGGTCGGATAGCTAGCCCTCTATCCCAGGTAACGCCGGCGGGACGGCGTGGTCCAGATCAGGGTGCCGGGAGCGGGTTGCTCGAGGCGCCACCCGGGCGCCTGCTTGGCCTCGTGGTGACGGCGGCAGAGCGGCGCAAGTCACTATGTATACATCAGGTTTTTGAGTGCCTCAGCGGGGCCGGGCAACGTAGGCGCCACGAGTGCGCGGTGTAAGTCGCGACTGACGACGTAGGCGCCCCGGCCCTGGACGATCTGCACTAGGCCCTCGTCGCGGAGCACCCTAACCGCCTTGCGAGCTGTCTCGCGGGCGATCTCAAACTCTTGCATCAGTGACGACTCGGACGGTACTGGGCGCCCGGGGCGGATCTCCCCGGCCTCTATCCGGGCGCGCAGGACCCCCGCGACCTGCTGATAGACGGGCACCGGACCCTCACGGTCGATCACATAGGGGACCGTACCCGCCCATGATCAGTGGCAGCCTTATGCCTCTGTCCATAGACGGCTGCCTCTGTCTAGGCGTAGCGTTGCAGGTCCAGAACGTAAGCGGGCCCGGCCAGTGATTGCGCACTGAGCGGGCCCTAGGGGTCACGCCTAACTAGGAGGCGATCGCCTTGCCCCAGAACGCTACCTCCCGAGATCCTGACCCGCTCGTACCGCTACGTGGCAACTTTCCTGGCTGGGAATGCTGGACCGGCACAGTCGCCAGCCTGGTGTACGCGAGGCTCCGCAAGTCCCCAACCGCGGTCGTGCTCCGTGACACCACTGCGGATGGCTTGGCGGCCAAGATGCGGGATTGGGAACGCGAGCACGCCCAGCAATCCGGGATCCCGTCATGACGGGCGAACCCGAAGGCCTGCCCGCCGAGATCGCCCAGCTTCGCGAGCAGTTCCCCCACTGGCGATTCGGGACCGTGTGGGCAAGCGCCGCGACCGGCCCGGATCAGCGGCGCCTGTGGGCCGTGAAAGACGGCATCTTGCTGAGTGCATGGAACGCTGCCGCCCTCGCCGAAGATATCCGGCGGGAGATGAGGTCATGATCCGCGCCAGGGCCGAGCTCGGTTGACGGCCACGCCGCAGTACGGCAGAAGTGACAGTCAAGGCGCGCGGGGCGGCGCGGGCTCCCTAGGCCTGGGCAGGCTGCCGGGGCCGCTGCCGTGGCGTACCTGCTGCCCTACCGGCAGGCGAACGCACGCGCCCCCGCGTCTGTGCTTCCCCGGGCCCGGTCCTGGCCATCCCAGGCCCGCCCAGCCCCGCGGTGTCCCGCGGCGTCCCGCGATCGAGCGGGCCGCTGAGGTGCATCTCCACTTCCGCAGCATCAGCGCCGAAGAGGCCGCCGCCATCGTGCGCCGCGCCATGGGGGACGGCTCTGCTTGACCACCATGCGCCGGGGCGCTATCTCCGGCCAGCGTGAGTCAGGCGCCTAATCGCGGGGCTGTCAGGCTTGGGGCCGTGCCTCCGCACCCCTGAGGGCGCCCAGGCGCTTACGGGGAGCTCACAGCCGCGCGGCTGGCTCTACTTTTGAGCAGACTGCGACCACGCCGGGCGCCGCCCGGCCGCGTTGCGCTGTCAGGGTGGCCCGGTGAGCAGCAGCCCCTGGTCATTACCGGACTTATCGCGGTAGTAGCCGACAGCGACACAGGCCGAGGCCCTCTTGGCGCAAGCGACTGCTTGCGCCGAGGAAGAGCTGGGACCGGCGTTGCTGGGCACCGGGGCCGCGATGGCCGACCACGATGAGGCAGCACCCGAAATCAGCAGCCCGACGACATTACCTGACGCGGTTTGATACGAGCCGGCAACCAGGCAAGCGGCGGCAGATGCGCAGGCTACAGACGGGAGGAACGGCGGGCTCATGCCGGCGTTGCCAGGCAGTGGGGCCTGCGTGGCGGTCCACGATGATCCTGCGCCTGTCACCAAGAATGCCTGCCCTGGGCTCTGATCACGGGAGCCAGCTGCGGTGCATTCGGAGGCTGCGGGGCAGGCCACCGAGAGAAACTGAAGATCATACTCGGGCGCCGGAGGGGGCAGGGGTGCCTCCTTGGCGGCCCATGATGTCCCAGATCCGGCGAGCAGCAGGCCCTGCGGATCATAGCTTTGAGGGGAGTCGTAGGTGCCGACCGCCGTACACCGCGAACCGGACGAGCAGGCCACAGAACTGATGAATACCCGAGGGGATTTGTTCGCGTTGGCGGGCAGCGGTGCCTGCGTGGCGGTCCACGACGCCCCGGACCCCGTCAGCAGCAGCCCTAGCTGGTTGGATGATGCATCGTCATAGCTGCCGACGGCGGTGCACGTGGAGGCCGCGGGGCAGGTCACCGAATCAAGCTGGACTTGCGGGTTTGCGCCGGCGCCTGCGGGCAGCGGCGCCTGGATCGCTGTCCACGACGACCCGAATCCGGTCAGCAGGACTCCTTGAGAATTTCCGGACGCGTCCTGGTAGCTGCCCACTGCCACGCACGAGGCGGAGGCGGAATTACACGCCACCGACCCCAAGGTGGTGCCGGGGTTGGCAGCCGCCCCGGCGGGCAGCGGCGCCTTGGCCGCTGTCCAGGACGACCCGGAACCGGTGAGCAGCAGCCCCTGCTGGCGGTAAGCCGAACCTTGGTAGACACCCACAGCGGCGCACCTGGACGCGGAGGCACAGGCCACCGACCCAGGGGTGGCGTACGGGTCGGCGGCGGCCCGGGCGGGAAGCGGCGCCTGGGTGGCGGTCCAGGACGCCCCGGACTTGGTCAGCAGCAACCCCCGCCATCCCGCTGAGCCGGTATACGAGCCAACGGCCGTGCACGCGGACGCTGACGGGCAGGCGACCGAGGACAACTGGGCGAAGGTGTGATCGGCGTTGGCCGGGAGCGGCGCCTGCGCCGCCGTCCAGGTGGTCACGGCCTGCACCCTCGCCGCAAGGAGGGGTGCGGCTGCGGTTGTGGTCACCGGCTGGCCGGGGACCGCCATGACGAACACGGGAAATGCCGCGCCCGCCACAACCGCTGTGAGTGCCCGGCCCACCCTGGGCCGGGCAGTTCCGCCGCGCACCGCGCGGCCCAGCCGTCCCGGCCGACAGTTCCCGTGGTCCGGCCATAGGGAATACACCTCTCTTCTCGGTAAGGCCAGTCCTTACGGTGCCGTGCCCGAGCTGGCTAGCGCGCAGTCGACTGTGACCTGGAGCTGGGCGCGCAGGTTCGAGTGCAGCGTGGTCGTCGTGAGGGCTTTGGTGATGTCATGGGTCAGCTTGGGGGTGGCCAGCGTGCTGTCCGCGAGGAGAGCCTGTGCTATCTGATACTCGCCGCCGTTCCCGATGTTGGCGTTGAAGGTCTTGCACAGCGCCTGGTCGGCGGCGACATCCGGGGTGATCGGCCTTGAGGTGGCATGGGTGTTGGCAGCGGTGAGGACCTGGCCGCCGACCGCGCGCACGACCTGCCGGGCGAAGGCTGGCACCGTGTTCACTACCCAATCCGGGCCGACCACCTCAGCCATCGGCCCGAGGGTGGAGTTCGCCTGGATCTGCAGGCGCGCAAACGTCAGCGCACTCCCATGGTCGGTGAAGACCACCACGGAGGTGTCCCCGGAGCTGGCCCCGTCACAGCCAACGTGCGGCGAAAGGCCGCCCGGCATTGTGGATGAGACGAACTGGACATTCCCGCAGACCGCCCCGTGCACGGCCATGGCCGCCACCAGCGACTGGACATCCCGGTAACCGACGCCCGCAATGGGGATGCTGTGCGGTTTGGGCGATGGTTTGGCCGTGCCGTGCACCGAAGCCCCGCCGCCACAGGCAGCGAGGCCCAGCACGATAAGAAAAATCGCGGGGAAGAAAATTGCGCGAACAGTAAGCATTAGCCGACCTTCACCCACGTGCAACCGCCGGTGATCTGGAAGGCGAATGCCCCCGACACGTCCACGGTATCGGGCCCGTTGAAGTTGTTGTTGTCGATGATGTTGTTGACGTCGCTGGTGTTGGTACTGGACTGCAGGAGCGCGTAATAGCACTGCCCGCCGCCAGTCGTGTGGTAGGTGCCGGAGGCTATGTCCTGGCCAACCACGTAGACACCATCGGCGCTGATCGTGTTGTGCGCGATAACGCCCAGCTCATGCTGGAGTTTGCGCTGGAGCCCCTGGACGGCGGCTTCCCGGGACGCATACTTGGCGGCTGCACTGAGGTTCGCGGCGGTCGTGGCGTTCTGGGCGTTCTGCTGGGCGCTCTGCACCTGGCCCTGCTCGGTAGCCAGCGTGGCCTTCTCTGTAGCCAGCTTGGCCTGTTCGGCGGCCAGGTTGCTGTGCGCCGTCGCGATCTGCTGCTGGTAGCCGAGGACTGGGGAATGGCCGACGGCGTAGCCCGCCGCGAACCCCCCGCCCAGGAGCACCAGGCCGACGACGACAACGGCAGCGATTTTGATGCCCTTCCTGGATTTCGGGGGCGGAGATTCGGGAGGCTGGACAGGGACGGTGGGGGGAGAGGTGGCGGTCATTGGGGGTCTCCTTCGGGGATGGTTGTCGCAGGTTCACGTGAGTCAGGCTGAGATGGCATGTGATGTCTGCGTCATGAGCACCCTCCCGCCGCGCAGAAAATCGCGGGGAGAAAAGGAAATGACCCCAACCCCGAGAGCCGGGGCCAGGGTCTGGAGCTTCAGCTTTTAGCAGCTTCAAAGCTCTCGCTTTCACAAACTGTACACCCGTTTTCGCCGACTTTCCGCGCGGCATCGACATCGGCTGTGCACGGCGTCGCCTGGTACGCCTGCACCCTGGGCGGCCTGCTGCTGAGCGCGATCACCGCCGGGCCGCCGGCCCGCTCGCCGACTGCCTTGCCACGGCGATCGCCGAGGTGCGCACCCGGCACGACGGCACCTGTGACCTCAGCAACCCGGCCACTCCGGCCGCCACAGTGACCGCCGTCCGGGCATCCCCGGCGGGCTTCGATCTGCTCGCGCTGTCGGACTCGGTCATCGCGGCCGACTACGCCGACGGCCGCCCGCCGCTGGTCATCATCGACGACCACCCCCGGCCAGCGCGGCCCCGACGCGGCCGCACGCCGACCGTGCCCGGCGCGGGCCTGCGTGGCATCGCCCTGCTCAGCGACGGTGCCACCCGCATGACCGACGGGTACGGCCTGCTCGACTGGCCCGCGTTTCTCGCCGTGATCCGCGACCACGCCCCGGCGGACCTCATCCGCCAGGTCCGCGCCGCCGAGGACAGCGACCCCGGCTGCACCCGCTGGCCGCGGTCCAAGGCCCGCGACGACGCCACGATCATCTACTGGCACCAGTCCGGCTGAGGGCTCTGGCGCGGAAGTTCGGCGCTCACGGATCGGTTCAGGCGGCTGCGGGACGGCCGGAGCGGGCCAGCGGTTGACCGAGGCCGGTTTCACGCGACTGCCGTCTCGCGTGCCGGCCCACGTGGCCGCGAGGCCTGGGTCCGGTGGCTGGTGCTTACTGGTTTCGGCGGCGGCCTTTTGGTTTACGTGCGGCGGCGTAGATATGGACTCTCAAGGCTGCGCTCGTCAGACGCCTCACTGCGCCTGTTCGATGAGCCTGCCTTCCAGCCCACCGAGCCTGTCGACGATGATCACGCTGCGCCTCGGGTCCACGCTGAGCGGGCAGCGGGAATGTTCTATGACGTAGGTGGCACCTCGGAGCAACGGGATCTATCCAGCCTTCCGGTCGTCTGCCCACTGTGCCGCCAGGTCCACGAGCGGTGCATCTTCACAGCCGGGTCGTGTACTGCACCCGGCCTGACTGCCGCAACCCGCACCACCGGCCACCTCCCGATCTGTTCAAGCCACCGCATGAAACACGCGGATAGCTCCCGCACGAGGTACACCTGGACTTCCACGGCGTGAGCGCCGAGGACGTGGTCACGATCCTCGCCGACGCGAACCAAGGCGAGGGCCGACGCGCGTAGCCTCGTCGGCGTGGCATGCGTGACCGCCACCTAGCCGCAGCGGGGCCAGCCCGGCCCGCTTCAAGCAAGCAGTGACGAGAGATACCTTGCGAGGTCAGGCGAAGCCAACCGCCCAGGCGTTGGTGGCGGAGGTCGCGGCCACGCCGTAGAGGGTGCCATTTGTGAAGGTCGGGCTGGGTACTTGCTTCCAGGTCTTGCCGTTCCATCGCATGATGCCGTCAGGGGATGGGGAAGAGCCTTGGTTGTCGCCGACCGCCCAGGCGTTAGTGGTGGAGGTCGCGGCCACGCCATTGAAGAGGGCATTGGGGTTGCTCGCGGTGCTGAGGGCTACCTTCCATGTACTGCCGTTCCACCGCAGGACTCCGTCGCCGGCCGCCCAGGCCTTAGTGGTGGAGGTCGCGCTCACGCTGTCGAGATAGGCGGAGGGGGAGGAGGGGGCGGGCACCTGTTTCCAGGCTGTGCCGTTCCAGTGCAAGATCACGTCTCCGCCGACGGTTGTGGCAGTGGCAAAGCCGACCGCCCAGGCGTCAGTGGCCGAGGTCGCGGCCACGCCATAGAGGTAGCTCGCCGGGGGGCCCGGGCTGGGCACCTCGTTCCAGGTCGTGCCGTTCCAGCGCTCGATCAGGGGCGTGGCGGGGTTGCTGCCCTCGCAGTTGTCCTTACAGCCGACCGCCCAGGCGTTAGTGGCGGAGGTGGCAGCTACACCGAGAAGGGTGCTGGTTGCACCGCTCGGGCTGGGCACCCGCTTCCAGGCGGTGCCGTTCCAGTGCTCGATCAGGGTGCTCTTGCCGCTGCCGGTGTAGCCAACCGCCCAGGCATTAGTGGCCGAGGTCGCGGTCACGCCCTGGAGGGTGCTGGCAAACGGGAAGCCCGAGCTGGGCGACTGCTTCGTCCAGGTCGTGCCGTTCCAGTGCTCGATCAAGGCCCTGGTGGGGGTCTCGCCGACCGCCCAGGCGTTAGTGGCCGAGGTCGCGGCCACACCCTGAAACCAGCCGATACCTCCAGGGCTCGGGCTGGGCACCCGCTTCCAGGTGGTGCCGTTCCACTGTTCGATCAGGGCCGTGTCGGAACTGGCGGCCACGCCGGAGCGGTCGCTGATCGGGACGTGTGCCGCCGGAGCCAGAGGCCCAGCCCGGCCCGCGGCCAGCGCGGCCGGGGCGGCTCCGGCAACCAGCCCCGCCAGCAACAACGGGACGGCAAGAACCTTGATAGAACGTGTGGCGAGCTTGGGCATGCGCATCGGCTGCCACCTCCCCCCTCAAACTGCCTGCAGGCTCAGCCAGCCCCGTAACCGGGACAGGCGGCCCGCTGGCATCGGCGAAACAGCCGCAAGTGGGGCGGGGAACCGCTCGCAGCCTGAGTGTGACACGCCGCACGCCCAAATACCAGGGCAAACACCGCATGCGGGCCATCCCCAGGGCCTTACGCAAACCGAGGACCCTCGGCTGGCTACAGGCGGCGGGGCGGTGCCCGGGTCATGTCGGGGTGAGTACCACACCGACCGGCACCCGCGCGTTCCGCACGCCACGCTCAGGTGCCCGCACCCGCGCCCATCCGGGTATGCGGCGCGAACCGGGGCGTAGTCGCAGGGCTCAAAGCTCACCAACACCCGGCCAGGTGCCCACTCGTGCCGGTGCTCGCAATGCTCCGGGTAGGACCACTAGGCAGGACGCCGCACGCTCACCAGAGGATTAGAACACTCTTTCTAGTCACTCGGCGGTCCGACCGCCAACCGGGAGACTCCCGCCGTACACCGCAGGAC
Organism: uncultured Actinomycetes bacterium; assembly: GCA_963703605.1. GTDB lineage: Bacteria > Actinomycetota > Actinomycetes > Streptosporangiales > Streptosporangiaceae > DASXKD01. The sequence goes on along the minus strand of CAVPFC010000052.1, from coordinate 7,908 downwards.
TGCCCAGCGCGTCAGACAAGCAAAGTGGGGGAGGTGAACGATGGGCTTGCTCTGGCGGCTGTTTGCGCCAAGGCCGCTGAAGAAGGCGCGGCGGGCCATGCACCCGTCATGGGTGGTCGAAGACGCGATCGTGAGGAGTGTTCGGGGTTCCCGCAAGCGGCGGAGAAAGCCGCCGCGCTCAAGGCGCCAGCCCTCGAGGCAGGTCCCGGCCCAGCGGGATGTGCCGGACCTTACCGCCATCAGCGCCGAGGAGGCAGCGCGTCATCTCGGCACGTCCGAGCGGGACATCCAGCAACTCATCCTACGGATACCTCACCCCGAGCGGCTGCCCGAGGTGAATGCCGAACTGGAGCGCATGAAGGCGGACCTGCAGCCGCAGCGCTCGCAACCCTTCCGGGCGACGCTGAAATTCCCCGAGGGCGACGAGGTCTGCTGCCAGAAGGGGCACGGCACCCGGGCGCAGGCCCGCGAACACGGCGTGCAGATCGCCGTGGCCCGCGGGTACGACGGCGTGAACGAGGAATTGAGCTACCCGACCACAGCGTCTGCTGAAATACTTGGGGGTTTCGAAACCCTGCCAGTCGTGGGTGAAATGCACTATCAGGGGAACTTGTGGGAACTGGTCGGCGGCCGAGGTGACCCTGCCCGGCCGGTACGCAAGCCCATCATCGCCGTGCTGCTGTCAGAGACTGGCAACTCCTACGACGCGAACGCCGTCTCGGTGTGGGTCAGCACCGAGGAAGACCGCGCCCACACTCTGCAAGCTGGGCACCTCTCCCGAGACGACGCACGGCGCGACCGGCCCGGGCTGATCGCCAAGCAGAAGGAGCTGGACAAGCGGGTAGGCCTGAACGGCGTCATCGCAGGGGGTGGTATACGCGAAGGCCGCCCTGGGTACCTGGGTGTCTTCCTCGACCACGATCCGGCTGACTTCGGGCTGCCGCGCTTTGTGCAATAACGGGGGACAGGCTGGGACCTAGCCGCCGTAAGGCTCCAGAGCCTACTCGCTGCGGCCCTCTCGCTGATCTTTGGCAGCCTGTAGTATGTCCAGCTCCGGCACGTCGGACTTTGCGAATTCCCAGAGCGGGCCGACTATAGCCGCGAACAGCAAGATCATCGTCATCACGAATACTACTACCCGCTGCCCTGACTTTTCTGATGACGAATACAAGGCCATGAGCGCGGAGAACTTGCCATAAAGGCCGGTGGAGCACGATGGCCTAGGCGGCGTAACGAAGCAGCAAGGTACCGGCCAGAGCCGGGAGCGCACGCCTCCGGCTCGCTTTCGACTGCGCCGCGGTGGCACGCGTAGCCGCCATAGAGGCCTGCAAGAGGAGCCTGTAGGGCCCGCGTTGTACAGCGATGGCGACGAACAGGACCGGGATCGCGGTGGCACAAGTGACGTAGAAATCGGACGGGAAGTGCTTGGTCATGAGGTCACTGTGGCACCGGGCTCCTGGCGATGCCGCATTTCGCTGTCAAGCACGCGCCGAGACTTTCCCCTCCCCGGTCGCGCGGTGCTCTCACCCGATCTTGGTGACCGGCTGGCCGTGCTGTAGTTCGGTCGGTGGTGAATCCACGGCAGGCGGCTGCGGCTGGTGCTGGATCCCGTGCCACGCCGCCGCGATCAGCGTGGCCGCCGGGCTCGTGTCTACCTGCGGGGCAGGGGGAACGCGGCGATCTGCCCGCGGGTTGCCTGCCCGCAGCAGTTGCCGAATGGCGCCGATCGCCTGGCCTTCGGTCTCGAACAGCGCCCCGGTCACCCCATCGACAATCATCTCCGGGATGCCGCCGGCCCGCGCGCCCACCACGGGCAATCCTGCCGACATCGCCTCCAGAACGACCAGGCCCAGCGTCTCGGTCCGCGAAGGCATCACGAATACATCGCCGGAGGCGAAAGCCGTCGCCAGCTCCTCGCCGCGCAGGAAACCCGCCATGTGCACCGGCAGGCCCGTGAAGTGCTTTTCGAGGACCTTCCGATGGGGGCCGTCCCCGATCAGCGCCAGGCGCGTGCCGGGCAGCCCTTCCAGCATCGGTTTGAGCCGCTCGATATCCTTCTCCGCCGACAGCCGGCCCACGTAGATCAGCAGCGGGCTCTCGGGATGGCCTTCGGTAAGCCGGACTGCATCGCCTCGGAACGCCGGCCGGGTTGAAATCGTCCGGTATCCACCCCTCCCGGCCATAGCGCTACGCGCTCGATCCCATGCTGCTGTAGCTGCTCCATCATGGCCACGGAGGTGCACACGTTGAGCGTGGCGCGATTGTGGCGGATGCGCATGATGCGCCAGATATAGGGCTCCAGAAATCCGAGCTTGTAGTAGTGGAGATAGGAAGGCAGGTCGGTGTGATAGGAGATCACCAGCGGCAGGCGCAGCGCTCCGCCATTCCTTCCGCCTCCGTAATAAAGCGCGGCAATCCCCAAAAGCGCCGGATCGGCCACGTGCAGCAGGTCGGGCTGAAACTCCTGGATCTGCCGCCGCATCGAGGCGCGCGGCAATGAAAGTCGCAGTTCGGGATACAGGGCAAACGAATGCCCTTTCATACCGATGATGCGCGCCCCCTCGAACTCAGGGATTCCGCCGTCGGGGGCAAAAATCAGCACCTCATGGCCCATGCTCCGCAGATGGCGGACCGATTCGGTCAGAGTGGTGACGATGCCATCGATCTTGGGAAGGAATACTTCGGTGAACAGGGCGATGCGCATCGGTTTAATGGTTCTTTGATGGGACTGCAACAAAACTATCACGCCGGCCCGGTGGCTGTTGCGAGGGACGAAAATGTCATGCAAACCCTGCATCCGTCCGCGTTCCAGGAGTGTTGCCGGGCGAACCCAACCGGCGTATGTTGTGGCTGTACGCGGTTTGCCCGGCCTGAAGGAGGTTTCTATGCGAATCGCCGCGTTTGCCGGCCTGGTTCTTATCTCGAGTTCCTTCGCCGCTGTTGGGCAGGTATCTCCGTTTTCGTTGGAGCGAGGCCAGGTTGTTCGGACCGCCAGTCCCGCGTGTCCTTTGGACATGCACGTCCGGCAAGGCGCCGGCGGGCGGATGATTGCCACCGACAAGAATGGCGACCGGGTGGAGGTGTTCGAAGCCCGGCTGAAACTGCTCCTGTCTGACCACCGGCCCAACCGATCAACCCAGCGTATGGTGAAAGCCAGGATTACGGTCCGGGGCTGGAATGGGAAGGCCAAGGTACTGCCGACAGACTCGTTCCTGGCAGCGAACGGCGACCTGGTGAAGATGTTTACGGTGCCCCTCGCGGGCGGAGGCCTTCCCGATGCGTCAGCAGACTTGTATCTGCCTGGCTTCACCGCGGCGCGGGTGATTGAGTTGGAATCCATCACCTTCGACGATGGCCAGGTTTGGAGCTTCACCGGGTCTTCGGCATGCCATGCGGCTCCCGATCCCTTCATGCCTGTAGATCACTCAAAATAGGGAACCTCTGGAACCGTTGCCTCTTAGTCAGCGCCACGACCAGACCCCCCAGGCTCGCCCTGTGATACCGTTTGAATAGCTGTCTCGGAGCCTGAGCCCGCGCGGGCATCGAACCAGAATCGTGCCCATGGCCCGCAGCGTAGACGGCGAGTGCAAAAACGGAATGTCCCAGCAGCCGGAAATCACATCACCTCCCCTGAGTGCGAGCCCGGCTCCTGCTTCCGCGGCCCTTGCTGACCCCGTGTCCGACTCCCCACCATCCAGTCCTTCTGCCCATCATCCGCAACGCATTCCTCGCTGGCTGGAGATCCGACGTCATTGTCGATCTGATCAAGCATTACGATTTTCCCTACATCGCGCTCAATCCCGGCGCCAGCTATCGCGGACTGCACGATTCGCTGGTCAATTACGGCGGCAACCAGCCGCCGATCCTGCTCTGCCAGCACGAGAAGATCGCGGTGCAGATCGCCCACGGCTACGCCAAGGCGACCGGCAAGCCGATGGTGGCGATCGTGCACGACGTGGTCGGCCTGTTACCGATAATGCGGGGTAACCCCTTGCCGGTGAGTTCCTTGTTTTGAACTACCACTTTCGGCAATATTATGTCCTCGATTTCAAACGACGCGGCGTTGTTTATCGCGGATATGTCGCGCGCCCATACTGCTTGTGCTCCCATTTCCTACTCCTTTGTGGCATTTCTGTTTTCTTGCCACCAATAATGCAAGCGCAACGCCAATCGTAAGTTATTGAAATTATGGCAATTGACGGACATGTAAATTGGCCAAGTTGGCCAATTGGCCAACTTTGTACAATTTCTGGGAAGCTGTCGAGACTCAAGGTTGCGAAGCACCGTGCTAACGGAGACTGCGGTTTTGAAGCGATTCTTGTTGATCTTCAGCGACCTGATCTTCTGCTCCAGGGTGGATCGTGGTATGCCGAGTTTGGCAGCCGCGCCGGAGGGTCCGTACACCCGTCCTCCGCTTTCGCTCAGCGCAGCCTCAATGATCTGCTTTCTCCTGAGCAGGAAGCCTCTTGAAGAGGCTCGAGTCCGGCTGTTCGGCACGGTTGCAGGAGGTTGTCGGGAAAGCCAACTCTCATCGACTGAGAAATTCTCCGTTTCGCATACAATGACAGATCGCTCAATCACGTTCTGCAATTCGCGAATATTACCCGGCCAGGGGTACGACTGAAGCAGATCGAGGCTCTTTTTGTTCACCGCCTGAAAGCTCTTTCCCGCTTGCCTTGCGAAACGATCAATGAAGTACTCAACCAGCAGGGGAATGTCTTCTCTTCGTTCGCGCAAAGAAGGCATCTCAATTGGAAAAACGTTGAGCCGGTAAAACAGGTCGCTCCGGAACGTGCCCGCGGCGATGGCAGCGTCCAAATCGCGGTTCGTGGCGGCAATCACCCGAACATTGGTTCGGATGGATCCAGCCGCACCGACACGCTCAAACTCGCGTTCCTGCAGAACACGCAAGAGGGCGATCTGGGTCTCGGCAGGAAGCTCTCCAACCTCGTCGAGGAAGATCGTGCCTCCTTCGGCCAGCTCAAAGCGCCCTAAACGCCGCTGAGTTGCCCCGGTAAAGGCGCCCTTCTCATGGCCGAACAATTCTGATGCGATCAAGTCGCGCGGAATGGCTGCGCAGTTCACACTCACAAAGGCGCGTGAGGAGCGCCGGGAACGCCTGTGAATGGCGCGGGCAACCAGTTCCTTGCCCGTGCCGGTCTCGCCGGTGATCAGAACACTGGAGTCGGTGGGAGCAACTTTGGATACGCGAGACAGCACGTTTCGCAGGGGAGGTGAAGTTCCGACGATCTGCTCGAACATCGATGCCTTATCGATTTCTTCGCGCAACGCAACGTTCTCGATTCTGGAGTCGCTGCTCAGCCTGCTTGCGATCCTCGATATCGGTTCCAGCGACATACCAACGCCTGAGACGTCCTTGTTCATCTCGTAGCGGGTTGTAACGGAAGAAGAAACCAGCGATACTTCCCGTCTTTTCTCCGTAAACGCAATTCGGCTTCGTGCGGGATGCCGCTTAAGAATTTACTTTGAGCCTCGCTCATCATGTGCTCCCAATCATCTGGATGAACAAACCTGCGAGGGTCGACGCTCCGCCATTCCTCAAGGGTAAGACCGAAATAATCGAGCGTTGCCTGATTTGCATAAATACGAGTGCGATCAGGTCCCAGAACCGCAACCTGCTGCGGCGCGAAATCCAGAATCTGTCGAAGCTCGCTTTCGCTTTGCCGGATCTTCTCTTCCGCCTGCTTGCGCTCGGTGACATCGATTACGGAGCCCACGAACTCAACAAGATCGCCGGATGGGCCGAGAACCGGGTGCCCTACTGCGTGGATATCTCTGATTTCGCCACCGGGATGAATGATTCGGTAGTCCACCTCAAACTCTGCCCGTTCGCGCCTTGCTCGCTCTAATTTTTCCGCAAATATGGGTTGATCATCCGGATGAAAACGTTGAGCGACTGTTTCGAATGGTGGCATCCCGCCTGCCGGGTCAAAACCCATCAGGCGGAAGCACTCGTCGGACCAGTACCTATTTTCGCCCGTAGCGGGGTTCCATGCCCAACTGCCGGTATGGCTGAGCCTCTGCGCTTCTGCCTGGAGTTCCCGCTCGCGCATCCGGAGCGCAACGGTTTGCAATAATGCCGCCGCCTGGTTGCTCGCGACATCCATCAGCAACCTTTCCGTCGTTGTAGGGAAATCGTGCGCGCGCGATCCAACGAGCACCACTCCGTACTCTTTCAGGAAGCCAACCGGGCTAAGCGTAATCTGGAGTTCACCGGGCCCAATGGGATTAGGCACGGCGATCGCGGGATCTTCACATTCCAGTTCCAGGAATGGCGCCATGCGCGCCGCAATCTCGCCTGCATCCAGCTCTGGATATCGTCTTGCCCCACGCGCTGCGTTTATTGGTTCTTCTGCGAACGGGCCCGTAATTCGAACAAGTACGAACTCCGGGCTCAGCGTGGACTCAAGCACAGCGGCGAGGCCAACGGCAATCTCTCGAGGGGTTTTGTCCTTCCACATCAGCGGAAGGGATGTGAACGCAATGAGATCGCGAAGGCATCGTCTCAACCACCGCGCCTCTGAACGCGTGTCGTTTGTCGAGCCCTCTTGGATCATGGGAGCATCAAGCGTTAACGTTCAGGCTAAGGCAGGACGTCCGGTTTCGGGGGACTCGCGTTCGCTCAGTTCTTTCAACAATTCCTCGGGCGGAACATAAAACGGATTGCGCTGGACGATTCCGCCGATAAGCACGATCGGGTGTGTCCGCATGGCAGCGACGACCATCGAAGCGTCGACAGTGTCCAGGTCGTAGGAGCAGATCACGATATCCCCAGCTTTTGGCAGGGCGAGGTTCACACGGCACTCGTAGTCGAGCATGCGATCCACTGCGCCCGGGTTGTTCAGCACCCACGCCACGTCCGCGATGAAGCGCGTTACAGGAAAACCTCGAGCTCTTCCTTTATTTAGAAGTACGGGCAATAGCGAGAGCATTTCGCTCTGGTTAAAACTGCCGCCGCGCAGATACGCCTCGTCCCACCCGATGATCTCCAGTTGCCCCTCGACTTCCGCTCGCGCGGTGTCGATTCCAGCTTTCGCTATACGTTGGGTGTGATCGCTGCGAAGGGAGGGATCGATAATGTGAAAGGCTCTATCCCCCTGTTCCAATCCTTCGCGGATGAAAGGCATCAGCACACGATACCTTTCTTCCGCCGTACGAAAGAACGTACAAATGTGCATGCCCGTCTAAGGTTTCACCAAAGAGACGAGCGGGTTTTCGCGCGCTATTCATAGTCTCCTCCTCGCTAATCGATCCGGATCGCCGGAGCCTCCGGCCCGAGGCAACAAGGGGATCGAGTACCTCACCTAAGTATAAACCCAAATCCGAAACGATTGCTCGCGGATCGGGCAGGATCGGCGTTCGCAATATACTTCTGCGGCTGGATGGGCTTACAGAGTCCACACGCAATGACCTTTCTGATAGAACGAGAGCTGCCCGCCCTCGCTGACCATCAATACAGCGCCGAATTGTGAAGCGGCGATGGCCGCGGCGGTCCGTCCCCCTTCGCCGATATCCTCATCTTCGTTTAGCAACGCCGCCCGAAGGATCGCTCCAAACGCGAGCAAGTTCGCGTCGCGATCCAGCACGACGCTGCCATCGATCTGAGCGATGCTTTCAAGCACGGCCGGAGAAAGTTCGATAGCGCGCGTTTTTCGCAAAAGGTAATGGAGCTGATTCTTCCGCGCTGACTCTTTGGCGCGGGCCAGCTTCCAAAAGATCGAGCCTGCTCACAAGTTGACGGGCGTGCCGCGGAGTATCCAGGACCACGAACATGCCTCCCCGCCGATGTTCGGCAAGGTTGAGTCCGGCAGAGAACAATCGCGCGGCCAGATCCCGCCGCCCGATCGCCGCGTCCCAGGCTTTGATCCTGACTGGAGCTGCGATTCA
>CAVPFC010000051.1:0-259214 GCA_963703605.1 uncultured Actinomycetes bacterium | reverse complement strand
GCGCGACGAACAGGCCGGTGAGAACGCTCATTTGCGTGCGCACGATCATGTATTTTCGAAACTTGACCGCCGTCGCGGCGCTGCCCTGCAGCAGCACGCGGGCGACGTCGCGATTGCCGAGCGCCTGGATTTTCCGGCGGGAATATCGTCGACTTCGAGAAGGCCGAGGATCACGTACGTCAAAGTGACGAGCCAGAAGGCCAGCGTCGAATTGATGCGGCCGGTGACGCGTTGCGCCTTGCGTAAGAGCCAGCCGACGTTGAAATGCTCGGCCCACAGCCCGGCGACCGAGACGCCATGTCCGGAGCAGGATCGCGAGGCTGCTGTCGAGCGCCTCGATCTCGCCCGGCGTCGTTCATCACCGCGCGCCCGACCCGGCCGAAGCCCCACACCACCAGCGACGCGAAGGCGAGCCCGACGGCGACGACGACGATCAGCGTGATCGCCAGCGCGATCAGCATCGGCAGCCGCGACTGCAACCACTCCTGCAGCGGCCACACGATGGCGATAATGAACAACGCCAGCACCAGCGGCGCAAACACGCTCGACGCCTGATAGGCGGCAAACGACACGGCCACCGCAGCCAGGATCGTTAGCGCGACTTTTGTTCCGGAATTGGCGGCGGTCATCAGCTCGGCTCCGCTCGTCCAGCGCCATCAATTCGCAGGATTGTTTTCCTCAAAAGCCCGGCGTCGTTGCAACACACCGATGACTTATCACCAGATCGAGAGGTACCTGCCGCACGCTATCCGCATCTGCGTCAGTATTGTCAAAGTCGCGGGGGTGAAGTTGGTTGGTCCGGGAACGCCGGCGCGGCGCCTTGCGCTCGCTGCGGCATGTTTTTTGTCGCGGCGTGGGCGTTATTTTCAACCGCCGCGTTCGCCGGCTCGGCACGGGACTATCTCAACGCACCGGTCGACGCCCTGGCTGGTCAATTATAATTCCGGCTATTCGACTTCCATCACCTCGGAAGACGGCACCGACATATAGTCGCTAAGGCATCGAAATAGGGGCCGATTGCCAATTCACAGACGATACGTCTTTCGCTGCGACAATTCTGGTGAACGGAGTGCTTGCCAGCGGTTGATCTAGCCGAGTGCGCGCCACGCGCCGGCGTCCAAACGGGAGTGCAACGAAGCCGAACCGAATAGTCGAACACAATCACAATCATCACCAAGCCGGAGGAAGCGATGGAACGGAAGGACCTGGAACGTCGAACCGTCCTGAAGGCAGGCGCGGCGGCATTCGGCATGATGGGAAGCGGCGCATCCACCGCCATGATTGGCGGCGTCCAGCAAGCCAACGCCGACGCCGCGCAGCCGCCGCTGCCGGAACAGATGCTGAGCGCGGTGGCGCGGTTTCGCGCGGCCATTCCGGCCAATTTCGATCCGGATTATGTCGAGCACGCCATCATCCCGTTTTTCCTCACCAGCTTCTACGAGGGCGAGCGGCCGATGCTGCCGATGATCGACGTCAATTTCAGCAAAGAAAATGCGCTGCCCTACGATCTTTGGGGCCTGATTTATCACGACTGGAAGCCGACCCCGGAGGAAGGCGTGACGGTTTTCCTGCAGGGTCTCGAGAAGCGAGGCGACAACAACCTCCGCAAGCAAGAATCTACTTCTCCGGCGTCACGCCTGATCTCTACAAGCCGGTATACGCCGCCAAAGTCGCGGCCTTCTTCGACAAGCTTTTGGATCAGCAGTTCGCCAACCGGCCGTTCATGCGGCATTACCTCGACTATTACTTCAACCTATCTGGGATCTTGATGTTGTGCTCCGGCACCGGCCGCAGCCCGAGCGGATCGGCGAACAACTCCGGTGCGCGGCCGGTCAGCATGGCCACCGGCATCCCGCCGAGATAGCCGGAGATCGTGATGGCCGGGGTGTTAGCTCGGCGGGCCCGGCTCGCAGGTGGGCGGTGACCTGGGCTTCGGCCTGGGCAGGAGTACCGAGCAGGGCACGGTGGTCGTCGGCGGTGCGGCCGAGGGCACGGCTGGACCGTTCGGCCATCCAGAGGGCCAGCCGCTGTTCCTGCTGGAGCTGGGCGCAGAACCCGGTCAGCAGCGGGCTGCGCGCCGCCGTATCTTGTCAGATTGTTGAACAATCCGGCAAACGATTTGAGAGGCCGCCGTGTCTGTGCCCGGGCTGCGCCGCGACGACTTTCCCGCCCTGGACCGGTTCACCTACCTCAACACCGCGTCAGCGGGGCTGGTCCCCGCCAGCGTGGTCGGGGCCGCCCACGAGTTCGAGGCCGAACTGGCCCAGGCGGGCACCACGGGGATGGATGAGGACACCGAGGTCGGCATCCTGGAGGACGCCCGGCAGGCCGCGGCCGGCCTGTTCGGCGCCCACCCGGACACGGTCGCGATCTGCACCAGCTTCACCGAGGCGCTGTGCCAGCTCGCCTGGTGGCTGCGGCCCGGCAGGGGCCGGAACGTCGTCTCCACCGAGGTGGACTTCCCCAGCGTCACCTACCCCTGGCACCGGGTCGCCGAGGACACCGGCTGCGAGGTCCGCCTGGTCGGCGTGCTGGACGACCCGGACGGCTTCGGCATAGACAAGATCGCCGAGCATGTCGACCGGTCGACCGCGGTGATCTGCATCAGCCACATCCAGTACCTCACCGGCCACCGGCTCGACCTGGCCGAACTGGCGGCGCTGGCGCACGCCAACGGAGCCCTGCTCATCGCCGATGCCACCCAGTCGGCCGGCCAGGTGCCGATCGACGTCACCGCGGCCGGGGTCGACGCGCTGATAACCGGCTCGTACAAGTGGCTGTGCAGCACCTTCGGCGCGGCGGCCTGCTACCTCAGCCCCGCCCTGCTGGAGAACTTCCGGCCGCCCTTGGCCGGCTGGCGCAGCACCGAGCATCCCTACACCCTCGACGCGCGGTGGAAACCGCCCGCCGCCACCGCGCGCCGGATGGAGTACTCCACCATGTCGTACGCCGCGGCGATCGCCCTCGGCCGGGCCATCCGCTACGTCAGCGCGCTCAACCTTGACGAGGTCGCCAGCCACAACGCGGCGCTGGCCGGCCAGCTCGCCGAGGGGCTGGCCCGGCGCGGCGCGAGGCTGCTCACTCCCACCGACCCGCGCAGGCGGGCCGGGACCGTCACCGCCCGGTTTCCCGGACACGACGGCGAGGCGATCGCCGCCGAGCTCACCCGGCGCGGGGTCATCGTTTCGCCCCGGGTCGGGTCCACCCGCTTCTCCATGCACTTCTACAACAGCGGTGACGACATCGACCGCGCCCTGGCGGCCCTGGACGAGGTGCTGCGCTGACCGCCTCCGGTCAGGGACCGCCAGCCGGTGGCGGGCGGTCCGCGCCGATGCTGAGCACGTGCCAGATGAAGGCCGTGAGATACAGGAAGATCGTGACCACCACCACGACCTCCACGGCATGCCCGTTGTCGGCGACCAGCCCGGCCAGCCCGGCCAGCAACGCGATCGTGCCGAGCACGGTGGTGATCCTCCGGAAGATCACCCCGGACGGCGGCTGGGGCCTGGTGTGCAGGTCAGCGGCCGCGACAACCGCGCAGATGGCGGCCAGGGCCAGCTCCACCGCACTCGCGGCCCACGCGCTGGACAGCAGCGGGATGCTCGTGCCATAGACGAACTCCGCATAGGCCAGCACCATCACCAAGGCGGTGACGGACGAGACCAGATCACGCCAGGTCAGTCCCATCGCCGTCACCTCCCGCACGCTCGCTGCGGACGGCCACCGGGACCAGTCTGCGCCCAGATGCCCGGCACCGGTAGTGACAGCCGGGTCAGCCTCACCAACCGTTACCCAGATGCGACCCCGCCCCGGCATCGGCTGGCCTGGCCGCACCGAGGTGCAACGGCGCCGGCGTAATGCATCGTTATGGGCCAGGGGGCACGGGTCCTGGCCCGGTCCCGCCGGGCACGGGGCGGGTTGCCAGGATTGGGGCATGCAATTGCGGATATTCACCGAACCCCAGGAAGGCGCCGACTACGGCACGCTGCTCTCGGTCGCCCGGGCCACCGAGGAACTCGGCTTCGACGCGTTCTTCCGTTCCGACCACTACCTGGCCATGGGCGGCCCGGGCCTGCCGGGGCCGACCGACGCCTGGGTCACCCTCGCGGCCCTGGCCCGGGAAACGTCCCGGATCCGGCTGGGCACGCTGATGAGCCCGGTCACGTTCCGCCTGCCCGGGCCGCTGGCGATCATGGTGGCGCAGGTGGACCAGATGAGCGGCGGCCGCGCCGAACTCGGGCTGGGCACCGGCTGGTTCGACGCGGAGCACACCGCGTACGGGATACCGTTCCCGCCGCTGGGCGAGCGCTTTGGCCGCCTGGCCGAGCAGTTGGAGATCATCACCGGGCTGTGGGAGACCGAGCCGGGCGGCACGTTCTCGTTCAGTGGCAGCTACTACACGCTCACCGGCTCACCGGCGCTGCCCAAGCCGGCCCAGCGGCCACGCCCGCCGGTCCTGGTCGGCGGCGGCGGGGCGCGCCGGACGCCGCGGCTGGCGGCCAGGTTCGCCGACGAATACAACATCCCGTTCGCCAGCGTCGAGGACACCGCGGCCGCGTTCGGGCGGGTGCGCCAGGCCTGCCAGGAGGCCGGCCGCGATCCCGGATCGCTGGTGTACTCGGCCGCGCAGACCGTGGTCTGCGGCCGGGACGAGGCCGAGGTGGCGCGCCGGGCGGCGGCCATCGGCCACCAGCCGGGATCCCTGCCGCTGGCGGGCACGCCCGCCCAGATCGTGGACACGCTGGGCCGGTTCGCGGCCGCCGGCGCCACGCGGGCCTACCTCCAGGTCCTGGACCTGCACGACCTCGGCCATCTTGAGCTGATCGCGGCCGAGGTCATGCCCCAGGTCCGGTGACGCTCACCCGCTACTGGTGGTCGCGGTGAGCGCCGTCGATCCGATCGCTACAGAAGGCCGGGGCGGGCGTTTTGACCGTCGGCTGCTGAGCCATCCGGCCGAAATGCCGGATTCGGCCGGATGGCTCAGCGCCGGTTGCGCGGGCGGGCCCGAACGTGGATGCGCTCACCCTGGGGCCCGAACAGGACCAGCACCTCGGCGGGCTCTGGCCCGGGGCTGCCGAACCAGTGCGGGGTGCGGGTGTCGAACTCGGCGGCCTCGCCCGGCTTCATGATGACGTCGTGCTCGCCGAGCCGCAGCCGCAGCCGGCCGGACAGCACGTACATCCACTCGTATCCCTCGTGGCTTTGCTGCTCGCCTTCGGGCTCGCCCGCCGGGACGAGCATCTTGTAGGCGCGGATCCCGCCGGGCTGGCGGGTCAGCGGGATGAGGGTGCGGCCGTTGCGCCGCACCGGCCGGGCGCGGACGCGCGGATCGGCCGGGGCCGGCGCGCCGACCAGCTCGTCCAGCGGCACCTGGTACGCGCGGGCCAGGGCCAGCAGCAGTTCGAGGGTCGGCTTGCGGCCGCCGGATTCCAGCCGGGACAGCGTGCTGACGGAGATGCCGGTCAGCTCGGACAGCTCGGCGAGCGTCGCGCCGCGCCGCCGCCGGAGGTCGCGCAGCCGCGGCCCGACCGCGCCGAGCACCGGGTCCTGCTCCATCCGCCAATTTGCTACTCCAGCAAACAGTTTTGTCAAGCCGGCGTGCCGCGGGTCATGGTGTGCACATGGACGACAGCTATGACGTGGTGGTGGTCGGCGGGGGTGCGGCGGGGCTGAGCGGCGCGGTTGCCCTGGCCCGGTCCCATCGTTCGGTCCTGGTGGTCGACGCCGGTGACCCGCGCAACGCTCCGGCCGGGCACGTGCACAACTTCCTCACCCGTGACGGGACGCCGCCGGCGGAGATCTACGCGGCCGGCCGCCGCGAGCTGGCCCGCTACGGCGGCCGGGCCGAGACCGGACGGGTCACCGGCCTGCGCCGGGACGGCGACCGGTTCGAAGTCCAGATCGGCGCCCGCACGGTGACCGCCCGGCGGCTGCTGCTCGCCACCGGCCTGCGCGACGAGCTGCCCGACGTGCCGGGCCTGGCCGGCCGGTGGGGCATCGACGTCCTGCACTGCCCGTACTGCCACGGCTGGGAGGTCACCGGCAAGCGCATCGCCATCCTGGCGACCGGGCCGGCCGCCGTCCACCAGGCACTGCTGTTCCGGCAGCTCAGCCCCCATGTCACGGTGTTGCAGCACACCGGTCCCAGGCCGGGCGCCGAGCAGCGGGAGCTGCTTGACGCCCGCGGCATCGCCGTCGTCGAAGGCACGGTCGAGGAGATCGAAGCCGACGCCCACGGCCTGACCGGGGCCCGGCTGGCCGGAGGCCGCCGGGTGGCGCTCGACGCCGTGATCGTCGCGCCGTACATGGCGGCCCGCGCGGAGCTGCTCGCCCCGCTCGGCCTCGAGCCGGCCGAGGTGCGGCTCGGCGGCCAGGTGATCGGGACCCACGTCGAAACGGACCCCACCGGCGCCACCGCCGTCCCCGGGGTGTGGGCCGCCGGCAACCTGGCCGATATCCAGGCCCAGGTCATCACCAGCGCGGCCGCCGGGCTGGCGGCCGGCGCCGCGATCAACTTCGACCTCGTCATGGCAGAGGCCAGGCACGCCGCCGGCGCCCACGGTCAGCACAAGGGCAGCGAGGCGGCGCCCGCCGCGCGTTAGTGTCTGGGCCGACCGCGAATAGGGCCTCGGCCGGGCCGGCCAAGGCTGTCCCTCCGGCGGGTACTGTCACCAGTTGTGGAGATCAGGCGGGCCACCGATCAGGACTGGCCGCTGATCTATCCCTTCTATGCCGCGATCATGGCCGAGGGAAAGACCTACCCGTTCCCCGAACGGCAGACGCTCGACGAGGCCCGGCCCTGGTGGATGGAGGAGCCTCCCGGCCAGACCGTGGTGGCCGTCATCGACGGGGTGATCGTGGGCTCGGCGAAGATGGGGCCCAACCGGCCGGGCCGGGGCTCGCACGTGGCGACGGCGTCGTTCCTCGTCGATCCGGCCCGCCAGGGCCAGGGCGTGGGCCGCGCCCTCGGGGAGTACGTCCTGGACTGGTGCCGCTCGGCGGGCTTCGCGAGCATCCAGTTCAACGCCGTCGTCGAGTCGAATGCCCCGGCCGTGCACCTGTGGCGGTCACTCGGTTTCCAGATCATCGGCACGGTGCCCGAGTCCTTCGACCATCCCGAGGACGGCCTGGTCGGCCTCCACGTGATGTTCCGCCGCCTGTGACCCGGCCCGGGCGGTGCGCGGAACCCATGCCGATCTGATGCGGCCGACGGCGCCGGGCGCCCGGCGCCGGGCATCGGGCGCCGGCCCGCGCCGGGTTACTGGTGCCTTGTCACGGGGCCGGATGGAGGGGCTGGCCGCCGACATCGACCTGCCCGTCGGCGACGAGCCAGGTAAGCGCCTCGTGCAGGGCGGCCAGCGAGCTGTACCGCGGCGCGTAGCCGAGTACCTGCCTAGCCCGGGCGATGCTCGCGGCGATGCTGCGGAAGGTGTGCTCGCGGGTGGCCTCGGCATGCTCGGTCCCGGCCCGGCGGCCGAACTCCGCCCAGTCGACGAACTCCAGCACCGGCTCGCGGCCGAACCAGGCCGCGACGCCGGCCGCCAGGCCGCGCAACGTCATCGCCTGCTCGGCAACCACGTGGAAGCTGGCCCCGGCCGCGGCCGGGACGGTCAGCGCCCGCTCGAAGGCCTGCGCCACGTCGTCGGCGTGCACGTGATTCAGCACGCCCAGCCCGTGATCGGGCAGCGCCAGCGGCTGGCCGGTCGCCAGGCTGGTCCACACCGTGGGATCGAGATTGCCGGCCGGCGTGATGACCGGCCAGCCCGGCCCGCTGATGTGACCTGGGTGCAGCACGATGGCGGGGACACCGCCCGCCAGCGTCTCCCGGTGCAGCAGCGCCTCGATCTCGGCCTTGCCCGTGCCGTACTCGCCGTAGGCGGTCCGCGGCTCGTCCTCGGTGACCGGCACCCGCAGCGCCGGGCCGTGCACCCAGATCGTGCCGCAGTGCACCAGCAACGGGCGGAACGGGCGCAGCGCATCGACCAGTTGCTCCGCGGACGCCGGGGTGAAGCAGATCAGGTCGATCACCACGTCGGGGCGCAACGCCGCCACCTGCGCACCGAAGGATCCCCCGGCGTCGGCCTCGTCCCGGTCCACCGCGATCGCGGTGACCAGGTCCCACTCCGGGCTCTGCACATAGGGACCGCGGATGCCCCGGCTCATGGCGATCACCTCATGGCCGCCCCGGACCAGCCGCGGCACCAGGTAACTGCCGATATGCCCGGTGGCCCCGATGACCACCACACGGCTCATGTTCGGGCTCCCTCCGGCGCGGGCCGCCAGTCACCTCATCCTCGCACCGCCGTTCTCCCCGGGAACGGCAGAACTCCACGGTCAGAGCATCGCCGGTCTCGGCGGGCAGAGGGTGTGCGCGGTATTCCGCGGCCGTTCCGCCTTGGCCGGGTCCCGGTGACCCAGGCGGCAGGTGGGCACGCAGCAGCAGGTGGTCCGCTCCCCCGGGGTGAACCTCGAGCACGCCGGGCGCGCCGTCGAGGCTGATCGTCCGGCGGTACACCCGGCCGGACACCGCCTCCACGCCGGGCACCGCGCGGCCGGCGAAGAACGCCACCATCGCGTCCCAGTCGAACGGCGGCTCGAAGGGGAGCCGCATCGTCAGCCCGCCGTCCGCGGCGAGCCGGTCGGCCCGGCGCCGGCGGTCCCGCAGCTCGCTGGGCGAGGCCCGGAACACCTCGCGCATCTGCCGGTTGAACTGGCGGATGCTGGCGAATCCCGACGCGAACGCCACGTCCGCGACGGTCAGGTCGGTGTCGTCAAGCAGCCGCCTGGCGAAGTGCGCGCGCCGGGATCTGGCGAGCTGATCCGGGGTGACGCCGAGCTGGCCGGTGAAGACCCGGCGCAGGTGCCGCGGCGAGACCGCCAGCCGCGCCCCGAGCGATGTCTCGGTGCCGGCGTCCAGCGCGCCGTCGATGATGAGCTGGACGGCCCGGCAGACGAGCTCCGGCGCCCCCGCCACGACCGGGCCGGCCGTCCGGTACGGGCGGCAGCGCAGGCAGGCGCGGAACCCCGCCGCCTCCGCGCTCGCGGCAAGCTCGAAGGTTCGCACGTTCTCCGCGAGCGGCTTGGCGCCACAGCCGGGCCGGCAGTAGATCCCCGTCGTCACCACCGCTGAGTACGAGGTCACACCCCAGATATATGCATAACGCCGGGCGGGCGCTAGCCACATCCGGACGAGCCGCGCGGCCTGGGCCGGCCCGCCCGCCATCCCGTCCGGATCCGGCCAGACATCCCTGTGCGGCCGCCGGCATCGTGGACTGGCACCGGATGCGCCTCGATGCGCCCGTCTCAAGGAGGAATTGTTCGTGCTGGCAAAGGTGTTCCCCATCAATCTCAAGCCCGGCAATCAGGCCGAGGTCGAAGCGATCGTCGCGGAGTTCGCGCCCCGGGGGCCGGCCCAGGAGCCGGGCACGCTGTCGTTCCGGGTCTATCGCGACCCGGCGCGCCCCGACTACCTGCTGTTCGTCGAGCACTTCGCGGACCAGGCCGCGTACGACGCGCACACCGGCTCCGCGGCCTACAAGGAGCTGATCGCCGGCCGGTTCGCGGGCCTGATCACCGAGTTCGTCGAGATCGACCACGAGCTCGTGGCCGGCCGCTGAGGCGCCGCGGGGGCCGTGCCCGCAGCCCTGCGGGCACGGCCCCGCGGCGGTGCGGCCCGGACCGGTGAGCGGGGCTATTCACTTCGAAAGTTTCGACGTTTGGCCACGTCAGGCCGGGCCGTCGGCTTCTGCCGTCAGGCGGGCCGTCGACTCCCGCACGACCAGCGCGGTGGCGAGTTCCACCCGCTGGCTGCGCAGCGCAACACCCTCGATCAGGTTGCCGAGCATCTCGGCGGCCACCCGGCCCATGTCGGCAAGCGGCTGCCGGACCGTGGTCAGCGGCGGGGAGACCCAGCGGGCGGCCGGCAGGTCGTCGAACCCCACGACGGACAGGTCCTGCGGGATCCGCAGTCCCCGCCGGCGGGCCGCCTCGTAGACCCCGAGCGCCTGCTGATCGCTGCCAGCGAAGATCGCGGTGGGTGGCTCGGCCAGGTCCAGCAGCTCACCGCCGCGGCGGAAGCCGCCTTCGTGCTGGAAGTCCCCGTGCCGTACCAGCAGCCTGTCGAGCTCGCCGCCGCGCCGTTCGAGCGCCGACCGGTAGCCATCGACCCGCGCCCGGCTGCACAGGTACTCGGCCGGGCCGGTGATGACCCCGATGTGGCGGTGCCCCAGGCTCATCAGGTGATCGGTCGCGGCGAGGCCACCGGCCCAGTTCGTCGCGCCGACGCTCGGCAGGTCGGGAGCTGGCAGGTTGACCGGGTCCACGACGACGAGCGGGATGTCCTCGTCGCGAAGCTGGCGTAGCTGGGGCATGGTCAGCTCCGAGGTCACCAGGATCACCCCGTCGGTGTCGTGGCCCGCCAGCGCGCTGGCCCAGCTGGCGGGCCGGGCGCTGCCATGCCGGACGGCCGACACCATCGCGCCCACGGTGTGCGCCGAGCACCAGTCCTCCACCCCGCGCAGGATCTCCACCGCCCACGGGCTGTCCAAGCCGTTGAAGATGAGGTCAATCAGCCCGGCGCGCCGCCGGCGCCGCTGCCCGGGGCGCTGGTAGTGGTGCTCGCCGAGCAAGCGCTCCACCCTGGCCCGGGTGGCGGGCGCGACGTCCGGGCGCCCGTTGACAACCTTGGACACCGTCGGCAGCGAGACGCCCGCCTCGGCCGCGATGGCCGCCAGGGTGGGCCGGTGTCCGCGGCCCTTTTGGACGGCCGCGGTCTCGGCCGGTTCCGTCGTCGACACGTTCACCACCGCCCCCTCGTAAGGCCACCCCCCAGTATCCCGAAAGCTATCGGCGGGGGTGCCAGCCGCTGCTCCGGGTGCCGCATCAGAGCTCGAGAATGAGCGTGACAGGGCCGTCGTTGACGAGGCTGACCTGCATGTCCGCGCCGAAGACCCCCGTCTCGACGCGGGCGCCCAGCGTCCTCAGGCTGGCCACCACAGAATCGATGAGCGGCTCGGCGACCGGGCCCGGAGCGGCTGCCTGCCAGCTTGGACGGCGCCCCTTGCCGGTGTCGGCGTAGAGCGTGAACTGGCTGATGACCAGCAGCGGCGCGCCCGTGTCGGAGCAGGACAGCTCGCCTTTCAAGATGCGCAGGCCCCACAGCTTGGCGGCCATCTTGGCCGCCGTCTGGGGGGTGTCCTGGTGGGTGGCGCCGACCAGGACGACCAGGCCCGGCTCGCTGATCGCGCCCACGACCCGCGAACCAACGGTCACGCTGGCCTGGCTCACCCGCTGCACCACCGCTCGCACAAGCAACACCCCTCTCACCGCCAGGCGCCCCCGACTCCGTGATCATGTGCGGCGCATCCATGATCAATGGGACTTCTCCTCACAAACGCACGGTTTTCGCGCCCCGGTTCGTGCCGGTATGTCCGCGCGGAAGGGAAGCGAGGATATGTCGGCACAGCGCGGCCATGATCACGTGCCTGGAGCGTCCGCGGGGCCGGGGACGGCGTATCGCTGTTCCGCCGCGCGCACCTCGGGCAGCCCGATGAAGTCGAGGAACTCGCCGAAGGCGGGCACGTCGCCGAGCGCGGCGGCGGGCGTGCCGGCCTGCGCGATCTCGCGGAGTATCCGCCGCATCGCGGCGGTCGCCGCCAGCAGCGTGCTGATGGGGAAGATGACGACGCGGTAGCCCAGCTCTTGCAGTCGGGCCAGGCCGACCGGCGGGGTCTTCCCGCCCTCGGCCCAGTTGAACAGCAGCGGCACGCCGGGAAACGCGCGGGCCGCCGCCGCGATCTCGTCCTCGCTGGTCAGCGCCTCGATGAACAGGACGTCCGCGCCCGCTTCCCGGTACAGCCGGGCCCGCGCCAGGGACCGTTCGAACCCCTCCACGGCCCTCGCGTCGGTCCGGGCGATGATCACGAAGTCGGGATCGCCGCGCGCCTCGGTCGCGGCCCGGATCTTGGCCACCATCTCGGCCGCGGGGATGACGAGCTTGCCCTCCATGTGCCCGCACTTCTTGGGGGCGACCTGGTCCTCGATGTGGATCCCCGCGACGCCGGCCGCCTCGTAGGCCCCGACGGTGCGGATCACGTTGAGCGGGTTGCCGTAGCCGGTGTCCGCGTCGGCGATCACCGGGATGTCCACGCAGGCGGCGATCCGCGCGGCGTTGTCGACCATCTCGGTCATCGTCAGCAGCCCGACATCGGGCCGCCCGAGCAGGGCCGCCGACGTCCCGAAGCCGGTCATGTAGACCGCCGGGAACCCGGCCTCCTCGACCAGCCGGGCGGCCAGCGGGTCGAACGCACCGGGCGCCACGATCGTCTGCCCGGACCCCAGCAGGGCCCGCAGCCGGGCCGGGCCGCCAGGGCGGCGGGTCAGCCGGGCCGTCACCGCGCCCTCAGCGAACCGAGAACAGCATCCACGTACGCGCCACCCCATCCCTCAGTGCAGCGGCCCAGTGCAGCGGCCCAGTGCAGCGACTCAGTGCAGCGGCCAGCCGGATCCTACGGGCACCGATCCGGCGGCCGCCGGGCCGGCGCGGCGCCAGGCCGCCCCGCAGCCCGGCACGCCCCAAACTAGTGGGGTGGTGACTGACCACGCCGGGCCGATGCCGCTGATCACCTTCGGGCACGGAACGGCCGGCGCCGATCGCATCGCCGAACTGCTGCGCTCCGCGGGCGTGACGATGCTGGTCGACGTCCGCACCGCACCCGGCAGCCGCCGCAACCCCCATGTGGCCCGGGCCGAACTGGAGCGCTGGCTGCCCGGTCACGGCGTCGGTTACCGGTGGGAGAAACGGCTGGGCGGGTTCCGCCGGGCGGCGCCGGACTCACCCGACGTGGCCTGGCGGGAGGCCGCGTTCCGCGGCTACGCCGGCCACATGCGCCGGCCGGACTTCCTTGCCGCGATCGACGAGGTCCTGGCCCAGGCCGCCACCCAGCAACTGGCGGTGATGTGCAGCGAGAGCACCTGGTGGCGCTGCCACCGGCGGCTCATCGCCGACTTCGCCGAGCTTGCCCGCGGCGTCCCGGCCCGGCACCTCATGCACGACGGCAAGCTGGCACCCCACCGCCGTTCGCCGGGAGCCCGGCTGCGCGCGGACGGCCTCCTCGTCTACGACGGCGGCCAGGAACCGCTCGGGTAGGGCGTGTCCGGCAAACCCCCTGCCCGCTCTGCTTTCCCGCCCCCGCGCTTCGCGCCCGCCCCCGCTCTGGCGGCGCCCTGGGGGTGTCTCGCTGCGTTGTCGTCGTCGCCCATAGAACCACTATGGGCTCCTCCTCCGCGATCCGATCCCCCTGGGACCGCCGCTCGCGACGGCAAAGATCCACGGGACACGCCCTATCGCGGCCCGTCCTGCCAGACGCCGATGACGTTGCCGGCCGGGTCGCGGATGGTGGCTACCCAGAGATTCCCCTCCGGGTATGGCGGGGTCGCCAGCTCGGCACCGCGCTCGGTTGCCGCGCGGAGCGTCTCGTCGATGTCGGTGACGTAGATGTAGGGCAGCACGCCCGCCTCCCCCGCCGCCGGCAGGTCGGTCCGCCAGTGCCCGATGACGTGGCCGGTGCCGTCGCTGAAGCTCGGCGCCTCCGGCTCGCCGCCCAGCCGCCAGCCGAACACGGCGCGGTAGAAATCCGCCGACCGGGCGATGTCACGCGCGGGGATGCGCAGGTAGGACACGCCGCCGGGCCGGGCCACGCTGCCCTCGACGCCGGTGGCCGCGGGCGGGCTCTGGTCGGTCATCGCCGGTCGCCTCCTCGTTCGGCTACGACAGTACCCGCCGCCGCTGCCGTCCCTGGCCAGCGGGCCGGCCCGCCCGGGAGCCAGGCCGGCGGTCAGGAGGGCGCCGGGCCGTCGCGGAGCACGCCGCGCACGCGGTCGAGCGACGCCCCGTCCGGCTCGAATTCGGTCAGCCACCACGTGGCACCCGGTCGCGGCCGGCCCTCCGGTCCCGCTTGGCAGCCCCACAGGGGTCAGTATTCCGATACTGACAAAAACCTGTCGAACTCGCCGTTCCGCACGCCGCCGAGAAACGCACGCCACTCGCCCGGTGTGAAACTCAGCACCGGTCCGCCGGTATCCCTGCTGTTGCGGACGCCGACCCCGCCACCGGGCAGCCCCGCAACCTCGACGCAGTTACCGTTGGAGAAACTCAGGGAGCTCTTGACCCACACCGGACGCGAGTCCGGGCCCTTGGGCAGATCTCCGTGATGAGGTGTTGCCACGTAGTACCTCGCTGATCGTGTCATCTAAAGGCCCGGACGGCCATCGTCCGGAGCAGGTCCCCGCGTCATGGAGCCGACGTGCTCGCGCCGCGGACATCGCATGAGCGTTGCAGTGCGGACGGTGCGCCACGGGAGAGGTCCCGGGTCACCTGTCCGTTGTGTGACTCCCCCGCGGGCGGCGTCCGCCGGCCGCGGGGACCGGGCCAGGCCGGGCACGCGAGCGTGAAGTACACGGCCTTGCCCGTAGGGGTGCGGTAGAAGCCCCACTCTGCCGACATCGCGGCCACCAGCAGCAGGCCCCGGCCGGTCTCCGCATCGGCGGGGACGTCCGTCACCTCAGGTAAACAGTGCGAGCTGTCGTGGACATCGACGCGCAGCTCACCGCAGGACCTTGCGATGACGAGCACGACCTCCGGGCCCGTCTCGTGCCGGACGGCGTTGGTCACCAGTTCGCTGGTGAGCAGGATCGCCTCCTCCGGGTCGACGGGAACCTTCCAGCGGCGGATGGCCGCCCGGACCTGGCTGCGGGCCTCGGGTACCGCAGCAGGCCCGGTCGCCAGCCGGACGCAGAGGGACTGAAGATCGGGCGGACGAGTCGGCGCCTTGGCTTTCATCGGCTTCCTTCGTGCGCTGGTCTGAGCTGGGCCGGCGAACGCCGGCCTCTCTCTGGCTGTCCCGTCCCTGGGGAGCTCCGAGCCGCTCTGTCGTGCAACACCGCTTGCGAGAAAAATAGTGATGCAACTTGCAGCGCAAGACATCGGTCAGCTGACGTATTTTGTACGATGCCGGGCGGCCCGGCCGGCCGGCGAGATCTCCAGCACCTTGCGGAAGCAGCACGGCCGGCTCCGCACGGTGACGCTACCCCGGTGGCTGGAACGTGGCGGTGCGCCGCATGCCCGCCGCCCGGCCCTTGCCCGCGATCACCAGGGCCATCTTGCGGGAGGCCTCATCGATCATCTCGTCGCCGAGCATGACCGATCCCCGGGCACCCCCGGCCGCCGAGGTCGACCACTCGTAGGCGTCCAGGATCAGTTCCGCGTGGTCGTAGTCCTCTTGCGAGGGCGAGAAGATCTCGTTGGCCGCGGCGATCTGGTCCGGGTGCAGCACCCACTTGCCGTCGAACCCGAGCGCCGCGGTGCGCCGGGCGGCCGTCCGGAAGCCGTCGGCGTCGCGTATGTGCAGGTAGGGACCGTCGATCGCCTGCAAGTCATGAGCACGGGCGGCGATCAGGATGCGCATAAGGGCGTAGTGGAAGGCATCCGCCGGGTAGCCCGGCGGCTGCTCGCCGACCATCAGCGATCTCATGCCGATGGACGCCATGAAGTCCGCGGGGCCGAAAATGAGCGTCTCCAGGCGTGCCGACGACGCGGCGATCGCCTCGACGTTCTCCAGGCCCCTGGCGTTCTCGATCTGGGCCTCGATGCCGATCCGGCCGGCCTCGAGGCCCACCGTCTTCTCGATCTGGGTGAGCAGCAGGTCCAGCGCCTGGATCTGGCCGGCGCCGGTCACCTTCGGCAGCATTACGCAATCGAGGCTGGCCCCTGCTCCCTCGACCACCGTGATCACGTCTCGGTAGGTCCAGTGCGTGGTCCAGTCGTTGACCCGGACAACGCGGATCTTGCCGCCCCAGGTGCCGTTGTTGAGCACGTCGACGATCGCGTGCCGGGCGGCCTCCTTCGCCGGCGGCGCGCAGGCGTCCTCGAGGTCAAGGAACACCTGATCCGCGGGCAGGCCCTGTGCCTTCTCCAGGAAGCGGGGATTGCTGCCGGGCACGGCCAGGCAGGAGCGGCGCGGCCGCAGGCGGCCGGCCGGGGCAGGCGCGGGAGTCATGTCGCTAGGACCCTAGCCGGAAACATCCCGGATGCATGCCGGATCGGGCCAGCGGTGCGCGGGACGCCTTCATCGTCGACCCGTTCGGGCATAGCTGGACCGTCGCCACGCACGTGGCGGACGTGAGCCAGGAGGAAATGGCGCAGCGGCTGGCCGCGTTGTTCGGGTAGCTCCACAGCGGCGTCAAGAAGGCCTGGCCGCCGGTGGGCGGCCAGGCCTTCTTGACGCATGACCGTTATGGGCACAACGGCCAATTAATCGCGTTTACTGCGGGTAAATAGGCCGGACCACCGGAACCATTTCAGCGGCCCAGCGGCGGGTAACGCGTTAGTCAACAGCGCCGGGGATAGTGTGTGGCCCATGCAGCCCAGGAATCGCTCCGGTTTGTTCACCGCGGCGCTCGCCGCGGGCGCCGCGGTGATGGCGGTCGGTGTCGTTCCCGCCGCGGCCAGCGCGTCCGCGGCCGGCGCGCCGGGGGTGCCGCCGGCGGCTGGTGCCGCGGTCCCGCACGGCCTGCCGGACTTCGGCAACCCGGACGGCAACGCGCCCGTCCCGCCGGCGGGCGCCGAGGTCAGCACCGCCAGCCCGGCCACCGTCATCGGCACCGGCACCCCCGCCAGTTGCACGTCCGCCGCCGTCGTGGCCGCGGTCGCCAGCGGCGGCATCATCACGTTCAACTGCGGCCGGAAGCCGGTGACGATCACGATGAGGGCCACGGCCAAGGTCGTGAACACCAGCAAGCTGGTCGTCCTGGACGGCGGCGGCCTGGTCACCCTCAGCGGCGGCGGCGAGCGCCAGATCCTGTACATGAACACCTGTGACCCCAAGCAGCAGATCATCGCCTCGGACTGCTACGACCAGCGATATCCGCGCCTTGTCGTGGAGAACATGATCTTCGAGGACGGCGATTCCCAGGTCAGGCAAAGCAAGAAGGTGCAGTTCGGCGGTGGCGGCGGGGGCGCCATCTTCAGCCTCGGCGGCCAGTTCAGCGCGATCAACTCCAAGTTCATCGGCAACCGTTGCTACCAGTACGGCCCCGACCTCGGCGGGGCCGCGATCCGCGCCCTGGCGCAATGGAACAACCTTCCGGTGTACATCGTCAATGACACCTTCCACGGCGGCCAGTGCTCCAATGGCGGCGCGCTGAGCAGCATCGGTGTTTCCTGGGTGATACTCAACAGCGTCATGACCAATAATGCCGCGATCGGCTACGGGCAGAACCCGCCCCTGCCCGGCACCCCCGGCGGAGGCAGCGGTGGCGCCATTTACGCCGACGGCAACGACTATTCGGTCTTCGTCGGCAGCACGCTTATCGAAGACAACAGCGCCCGTGAGGGCGGCGGCGGTCTCTTCTACGTCAGCAACAACAAGACCGGCAGGCTGACCGTCAAGAACTCCACGCTGCTCGACAACCCGAGCGCGGTCTTCTGGACGAGGCCCTACCCCGGCATCTACTTCAACGGCAACCGGCGCGACCTCATCGTGACCAACTCCACGCTCGGCTGACCCGGCTGTATCTAGATCGGGGTTGCCTCCTCATCTCACCGTGATCCGCAAATCGTAAGCGGCTCACTACGTTCAGTGACAGTGAGGAGTAACCCCATGGCACACGAGAACGAACCTCAGCAGGGGCAGCCCACCCGCGCGGGAAGCGGGCCCCGGGCCCGCCGCATCGCCAGGATTGCTGGCCTGGCCGCCGGCGTCGCGCTGCTGGGCGGGGCTGCCGTCCCGGCCGCGGCGACGGCCACGACGGCGCCACCCGCCCCCCAGGTATCGGGGCACCAGGTAGCCAGCGCGGGCCAGGCCAGCGCCGCGGCCCAGCAGACGATCGCGTACTGGACCAGGGCCCGGATGCTGTCCGCGCGGAACGCGGACACCATCACGTTCGCGTCTCGCCCGCGCATGCCCGCCCCCCCGGCCCGCCCGTCCGGGCCGGCCGGGCAAGTCGCGGGCGCCGCTCCGGTCCAGCCACTGGCGGGCCAGGCCCGGGCGCAGGCAGGCCCGGCGAGGCCGGCGCCCGCCCGGGCCGCGGTAGCGCCGCGGTCCGGTTCCACCGGCAGCGGCTGGACCGGGAGCTTCTACCTGCCCCCGGCCACGACCACGGGCAAGGTCTTCTTCACCACCACCGGCAACGGCCGGACGGAGAACTGGGTGTGCTCGGCCAGCACGGTGAACAGCAACGGCAAGGACGCCGTGCTCACCGCCGGGCACTGCGTCTACGGCAGCCTCGGCGGTGAGGTCCCGGGCGAAGGATGGCACTCGAACTGGATGTTCGTGCCCGACTACTACTACGGGTACGCCCCGTATGGCGTGTGGACGGCCAGGCAACTGTGGACGCTCAGCAGCTACTACAACAACCAGGACGAGGGCGACGACATCGGCGCCGCCGTCATGAACACCAACTCCAGCGGCCAGCACATCGTCAACGTGGTCGGCGGGCAGGGCCTGGCCTGGAACTGGGCGGAAAACCAGTACGTCTACGACTTCGGCTACCCGGCGGCGCCGCCGTTCAACGGCATGTCCCTCCAGTACTGCAACGGCGGCGAGTTCAACTGGCCCTACGTGTCCAGCACCATGGGGCTGGCGTGCAACTTCACCGGTGGATCGAGCGGCGGCCCGTGGCTGCGGTCGTTCGGGGGAGAGTTCGGGTACATCAACGGGGTCAACGACTTCGGTTACTCGTCCCTGCCCGGTGACATCTTCTCCGCTTACTTCGGCAACAACGCCTACGCGCTCTACAACTCGGTCGCGAACCTCTAGCGATCCGGCGCCGCGGGGGCGGGCTACCGCCCCCGCGGCGCAGGGCCGTGGCCCAGGGTCGTGGCCGGGCGTCCGCCCTGCCCGGGTGCGCGGACGGGCGGCAGCCTACCGAAGCTGCGGGATAACCTCCGCGGCCAGGACCTCGGCGTGCTCGGCCGGGGAGTACAGCGACGTGAACAGGACCAGTTCGGCCCCGGCCGCGGTGATCTCGCGGACGGCGGCAACGCAGTCGGCCGGGGTCCCGGCGAAAGCCGCGGCCTCGATGTCCGGGATCCGGCGCCCGTAGATCTCCTCGAGTGCCGCGTTGGCCCGGCTGCGCGCGCGCTCCACGTCGGCGTCGATCGCGACGTACAGCCGCTTGGCGATCGGGAAGCCGTCCGCCGGGCGCCCGGCCCCGGCGAGCGCCTGCCGCACGAGGAGAACCTGGTCGGCGAACTTCGCGGTGGGCGTGGACCCGGCGCCGAAGAAGCCGTCGCCGAGCCGGACAGCGCGCCGCAGCGCGGCCGGGGCGGACCCGCCGATCCACAGTGGCGGGAACGGCTTCTGGAATGGCTTCGGCTCCATCGCCGCGTTCCGCAACTGCCAGAACTCGCCGTCGAAGGTCACCCGGGGCTCGGTCCACAGCGCCTTCATCAGCGCGATCCCCTCGGTGAACCGCGCGACGTACCGTTCCGGGTCCACGCCGAACGCGGCAAACGGCCGCATCTTGCCGCCGGTGCCCACGCCCACCTCGATCCTGCCGCGGCTGAGCTGGTCCAGCGAGGCGATGCTCTTGGCCAGGTGCACCGGGTTGTGCAGCGTGGACACGAAGACCACGCAGCCGAGCCGCAATCGCTGAGTGCACGCCGCCGCGTAGCTCATCGTCTCCAGCGGACTGAGCTGCGGCCCCGCCGACAGCACCGATTCCTGCGCCCAGGCGCTGTCGAAACCCAGCTCCTCGACCCGGGCAAAATAGGCGCGGTACGCGGCAGGGTCGAACTCACCGTCCGCGTAGAACTGCGGTATCGAGATCCCGAACCTCACAGCCCGCATCGTAGCCCTGGGCATCCCCGGGCTGTTCCAGCGCCTGGCTTCCGCCGGCCCGGCGTCCGGCCGGCGTTAGCGAGGCTGGCCGTGGTTGGGCCCAGGGCTGGGACACTTGAGGCGTGCGGGTTGGGATCGCCCATCACCTCGGCTGGGCCGTTGCTGTGAGCGCATCGGCCAAACATAAGGTGGTGGATCGTCGGCGAATCGAGCTGGTAGAGCCTGACCCGCTATTTCACCCGCGGTCGGCGGCGGCGATGAGACTTGGCCGTGGCGTAGGTCTTTCCGAGTGGAACCGCCATCCACAGCTACCGGCCGAGAGGAGAACCGGTGAGGACGTTGCACTTCGGCCTGCGTGTCGCCGATCTCGAACGATCGCTGGCGTTCTATACCGCTGTCGGCTACGAGGTCGTCGGGAGCGTCCCTGAGACCCCCCTGGGCCATCTGACGATGCTCAAGTTGCCCGGGGACGAGTTCGTCACGATCGAGCTCGTCTACGATCCGGCCCAGAGCGAGGCCAATTTCGGCACGGGCCTCAGCCATTTCGTCATCCAAGTCGAGTCGCTGGATGCAACCCTCAGCGAGCTTGCGGCGCGGGGTATCGGCGCCGAGGCGCCCGTATCACCGGATGGTTCGGAGGAGTTTCGAACGACATTGCTTAGCGATCCCGACGGTAACCGGATCGAGTTGGTCCAATGGCCACCCGGGCACGCCGACGGCATGACTGCCGCCGACTGGGCAGGGCAAGGGTCCTGATGACGCCCAAATTCTGCTGCCCAGCCTGGCTGACGGCTAGGTCATAGGGCGGCCGCCGGGCCGGGCCGTCACGAGCCCGGGGCGCTTCCCCCGTTCATCCGCTGGCGCCCGCGGCGGCCGTTTGTGGCGAGCCAGAGGCAGAGCGCGGCCGCCGCGACCGCCGCGCCGAGTGTGCAGACGCCTCCCCAACCTGTCGTGCTGTAGAGCACGGAGGCCGCAGCCGACATGACCGCACCGCCGAGGAAGTAGGAAACCATGTAGGCGGTGTTGAGCCTGCTGCGCGCGCCGGGCCGGAGCGCGTAGATCGCGCTCTGGTTGCTGATGTGGAGCGCCTGCGAGCCGAGGTCAAGCACGACGATGCCCGCTATCAGCGCAGCGAGAGAGTGTGCACCGAGGGCAAGCAGGCCCCAGCTGCCCAGCAGGGCCACGATCGCGCCGAGGGTTGCGTAATTGCCGCGCCCCCGGTCGGCAAGCCGTCCCGCGACGGGCGCGATCCCGGCGCCCGCCAGGCCGGCGATCCCGAAGAGGCCGATGACGGCGGTGCCGTATCGGTAGGGCGGGCCCGCCAGCAAGAATGCGACCGGTGTCCACAGGATGCTGAAGCAGCCCAGGGCCGCCGCACCGAGCCCCATCCGCTGCCGGAGTACCGGTTCCTCCCGGACGAGGGCGAGGACCGATCGCAGCAGCGCCCGGTAGGACATTGCCCCGGAGGACACGGCCCCGGAGGGCATCGACTCCGGCAGCGCCCGGCGCAAGACCGCCGCGAGCAGGAGCATGACGGCCGCGGCCATGACGAACACCGGGCGCCAGCTGCCGGCCGAGGCGATCAGGCCGCTGACCGTGCGCGCCAGCAGGATCCCGATGATCAGTCCGCTCATCACCGTGCCGACCACCTGGCCGCGCTGGGCCTCACCGGCCAGCGAGGCGGCCATCGGCACGACGATCTGCGCGACGACCGACGTCACCCCGGCGACCGCGAGCGCAGTAGCCAGCACGGCGATGCCCGGGGCAACCGCGGCCAGGGCCTCCGCGGCCGCCGTGGCCACGAGCAGCCTGCAGATGAGCCGGCGGCGTTCCAGCAGGTCGCCGAGCGGCACAAGCAGCGCCAGTCCGATGGCGTAGCCCGCCTGTCCAGCGGTCACCAGCAGACCGGCGGTGACATCCGGCACGCCGAACGTATTCGCGATCGTGTGCAGCAAGGGCTGGGCGTAGTAGTTGTTGGCCACCGCCGCCCCGCACGTCGTGGCCAGCAGCAGCACCAGACGGCGGCTGAGCAGCGGCCCAGCGCCCTCCGCCGCAGACACGGCTTCCCCCCCGGGCACGGGGCCGCGGCGCCGCGCGACCCCGGGTGCCTGGCCGCTGCCTGCGCGGCCCATCGGAATGATCAAGCTTCGGCCAGCACTTTCCCGCGCAGCGCCCGCCACACCAGTTCGGGTGTGATGGGCAGCCGGTAGAGCTCGACCCCGAAGTCGCTCAGGGCGTCGCAGATGGCGTTGGCTACCGCCGCGGCCGCGGGGATCGCGCCTACCTCGCCGGCTCCCCGGACCCCGAGCGGAGTCACGGGTGACGGCACGGCGGTGTGCATGAGCTCGATGGATGGCAGGTCGCAGGTCGTGGGGGCGAAGTAGTCCATCATGGTCCCGTTGACGAGCTGGCCGGTCTCCGGGTCGTACACGAGCTCCTCCGCGAGCGCCTGGCCCAGGCCCTGCGCCAGTCCGCCCCTCACCTGCCCCTCGATGAGCTTCGGGTTGAGCGGGGTGCCGCAGTCGTGGACCATCAGGAACCGCTGCACGTCGAACTCGCCCGACTCCGCGTCCACGGCGACGACGGCTGCCGCCGTCCCGAAGGAGTAGGCGGCGTGGGGCGGATCGAAGTAGGACGTCTCCTCGAGGCCTGGCAGCTCTCCGTCAGGCAGGCCCTGGCCGAGGATCGCCCGCTGGAACACGCTGGACAGCGGCACCATCAGGGTCAGGTCATCGCGGTGCTGCACCGCCCGCCCGATGACGTCGAGCTGGCCGGGGTCGGCGACCCCGAGCATGTGCGCGGCGATCCGCAGCGTCTTCGCCCGCAGCCGCGCGCAGGCATCCAGGAGTGCCCCGGCCACCGCGATCACCGTCCGCGAGGCGAACGAGCCGGTGTTGAGCGGGGACGCCGCCGTGTCGCCGGCGTGCACGGCGACCGCGTCATAGTCACAGCCGAAGAACTCCGCGCACATCTGGGCGAAGACCGTCTCGCTGCCCTGGCCGATGCTCGAGACACCCGTGTAGACGTCGAGGCCGCCGGAGCGGTTCGCGCGGATGTTGACGCCCTCGTGGGCGCCGAAGTCCGAGCCGCGCGCGGCGAGGAACTTCCCACTCGCGTAACCTGTTCGCTCCACGTATGAGGAGAAGCCGATCCCCCGGTACTTCCCGCCGGGGGAACGTGGGCGGTGACCCGCGCGCCGGTGGCCGGCCCAGTCGACCGCCTCCGCGGCCATGCGCAGGCACCGCTCGTAGTCGCCGCTGTCGTAGACGGCGCCGACGGGGTTGACCCACGGGAACTCATCCGGCTTCACCATGTTCATCGCCCGCAGCTCGACCGGATCCATGCGCAGCCGCCTGGCCAGCGTGTCGATGAGCCGCTCGCAGGCGAAGTTGACCTCGGGCTGCCCGTATCCCCGGTAGGCGCCGATCGGCGTCTTGTTGGTGACGACCACCCGGCGTTCGACGAAACCGTCGTCGACCTTGTACGGCCCGTTGAACACCACCGTCGACAGCTGAGACGAACCGAACGGTGAGTTCAGCCCGCCCAGGTCGTTCGCATACGTGTCGCTCATCGCGACGATCCGGCCGTCGGCACGGGCGGCGATCCGGTAATCGTGCACCGACTCGCGCCCGTGGGTCGTAGCGCGGAAGTGCTCGTTGCGGTCCTCGACGAACTTGACCGGGCGGCGCAGCGACATCGCGTGCAGGCAGGCGATGACGTCCTCCGGGTAGATGCCCAGCTTCAGCCCGAAACCGCCCCCGACGTCCGACGCAACCACCCTGATGCCGCCCTCGTCGAGGCGCAGCGACTCGGCGAGCTGCTTGCGGACGAGGTGCGGCACCTGCGTCGAGACGCACATGGTGAGCTGCCTCGCCCCGGCCCGCCACTCGGCCAGAACCGCCCGGGTCTCCATCGGCAGCCCGGTCACCCGGTTGACGAAGAAGCGGCCCTCGACAACAACGTCCGCCTCCCGCATGCGGGTGTCCACGTCGCGGGAACCCTGCGGGTTGCTCACCAGAAGATTGGACTCCAGGACGCCCGGGTGGATGACCGGGGCCCCCGGCGCAAGGGCCGAGATGACGTCGGTGACGTGGGGCAGCGGCTCGTATTCGATCTCGATCGCATCCAGCGCGTCCTCGGCGACGTGCCGGCTCGTCGCCGCCACGCTCACCACCGGCTGGCCCTCGTAGGTCGCGACCCGTTCGGCGAGCGCGTAGTGCGGGATGACGGGTGCCCCCGGCACCGGGCGAAGGATCCGGATCGGCCCGCTCCGCGCCGCGGCCTCGGCGCCGGTGATGACCTGGAACACCCCGGGGAGCTCGAGCGCCGCGGAGGCGTCCACCCGGACGATCCGGGCGTGCGGGTAAGGGCACCGGCCGACCGCCATCTCGGCCGTGCGGGCGCGGTCGACGTCGTCGGTGAACTGGCCTTCCCCGCGCAGCAGCCGGTCGTCTTCTTTTCGCGGGGCGTCGGTGCCGAGCAGCTTCAGGTCGCGGTCCGCCCGCGCCGGGGCCTCCGGGACCGCCACCTCAGTCATCGGCGGCGGCCCTCCGCTCGGCAGCGGCCGCGCCCCCCGGTTCGCCGGCGAGGTAG
This sequence comes from uncultured Actinomycetes bacterium, assembly GCA_963703605.1. Taxonomy (GTDB): domain Bacteria; phylum Actinomycetota; class Actinomycetes; order Streptosporangiales; family Streptosporangiaceae; genus DASXKD01. The sequence continues at coordinate 234,783 of CAVPFC010000051.1, read as the reverse complement.
GCCTCGACCGCGTCCACGATGAACTTATAGCCGGTGCACCGGCACAGCACCCCGGCCAGCTCCTCGCGGATCTCGGCCCGCGATCGCTTCGCACCGTCCGCCGCGAGCGCGGTCGCCGTCATGAGGAACCCGGGCGTGCAGAAGCCGCATTGCAGCGCGTGGCCGGCCTTGAAGCACTCCTGTAGCGGGCTCAGCGCGTCGCCGGTGGCGAGCGACTCGACCGTCTCGACCCGGCGCCCGTCCAGCTGCGCCGCCAGCATCAGGCATGACTTGACCGCCTCGCCGTCCACGAGCACCGTGCACATGCCGCACACGCCCTGCTCACAGCCGACGTGGGTGCCGGTGAGACCGAGGCGGTGGCGAAGGAAGTCCGCCGCGGACAGGCGGGCAGGCACCTGCTCGGTCACGGTCGTGCCGTTCACCACCGCGGTGACGACGACGTTCGGCTCGGGCAGGCCGAGCGGCAGGAAGCCGGTTTCGGCCTGAGTCACCGTGCCCTCCGCTGCCGGATCAGCACCACGACGCTGAGCAGGACCGACACGCCGCTCAGCACGGCCGCCACGCGGCTCCAGCGGTCGGGAGCCGGTGGGAGCGGCTGGACCGGGGCACCCGCGGCCGCGCCGCCGCCGGGTACGCCGGCCGCGGGCCCACGCCGGCCGGCGCGCGCCGGTATGGGCGCCTCGCCGCTGAGCGCCCGCTGGAGGTTGGCCGCGAACTCGGCGGTCACCTTGCTGCCCTGCTTGGCGATGACCTTCTGGCCGACACTTCCGAGCGCCCCCGCGAGCACCAGGTCGGCATCGACGGTGACGCTGGTGCCGCCCGCGAAGCCGCGCAGCTGCACGGTGTTCTCGGTGCGCACGTTGCCAATGGCACCCCGCACGCTCCGGCCGGTGGCCCGGAACCGGATCAGCTCCCCCGGCACCCGTTCCAGGACGGTGACCTTCGCGTCGAAGGTCGCGGTCATCGGCCCGACGCTCTGCGTGGCCCGGACCTGAACGTTGTCGTCATCGAGGATGCTCACGTACTCCACCCCCGGCACACAGCCCGCGACCGACTCCGGCTGCTCGAAGAACTTCCAAACGGCCGCGACCGGCTCGGCGACGACGAACTCCTCGTGCAGCCTCATCTCCGCTCCTCCCCTGCCACCGTGTTCAGGCGCTGCCAGCCGACCGCAGGGCGGTGAGCGCCCTGCGCACATAAACCGGCACGAGATGGCGCCGGTACTCCGCCGAAGCCCGCACGTCGGAGGGCGGGTCGACGACGTCGAGCGCCGCCTGCGCCGCGGCGGCGATCGACTCATCCGCAAGAGCGGAACCGGAGACGGCCGCCGCGGCGGCCCCGGCGAGCACCGGCTGATCCGCGACACCACCGAGGCCGATACGGACTCCGCTCCAGGTGCCGTCCGCCTCACGGTCACCGACGGCCGCCACGCTCACCACGGCGAAATCGTTATGTCTCCTGCATTGTTCGAAGAACGCGAAAAACCGGGGGGAGCGCGGGAAGACGACCTCGGTGAGAATCTCACCTGGCTCGAGAACCGTGGCGTAAGAGCCCTGGTAGAGCGCGGCGACGGGTATCTCACGCCGGCCCGACGGGCCGGCTGCCCGTACGGTCGCGCCGAGCACCAGGCAGGCAAGGGGGATCTCCCCGGTCGGGTCGCCGTGCGCAAGGCTGCCGCCGATCGTGCCGCGGTTGCGCACCTGCCGGTCCCCCACGTGGCGTACCACCGCCGGGAGCAGTCCCAGCCGCTCGGCGATCACCTGCGAGCGCTCGATCGCCGTGTACCGGACCAGGGCGCCGAGCACCGTCGCCTCCCCGGCCTGCCGGACGTCTGCGAGTTCCCGCAGGCCGTTGACGTCCACCAGGGCGTCGGGCCGCAGCAGGCGCATGTTGAGCATCGGCATGAGGCTCTGGCCGCCCGCGATCACCCGGGCGGAGCCCTCGTAGGCGGCGAGCAGTGCGACCGCGTCGGCCACCGAGGCGGCGCGGTGATAGCCGAACGGGGCCGGCTTCAAGCCCGGTCCCTCCGCGGGCCGGCCCAGCCGCACGATCGCGCCACGGGATCTCCTTGCGAGCCTTGTGCGCCGAATTTGGCGTCGTAAGATTGCATACATGCATACAGTTCCTTCCGTCAACCCGGAAAGGAGACCCGAGGGGTGACAGGCGCGGGCGGCCTCGGCGGGCCGGTCAGAGGCGAACGGACGGCCGATGTGATCGCGCGGCGCCTGGGGCAGGCGATCCTCGGCGGGCAGATCGCTCCCGGCACGCACCTGCGCGAGGAGACCCTGGCGAAGGAGTTCTCGGTGAGCCGCACACCGGTCCGCGAGGCGCTGATAGCGCTGTCGGCGAGCGGCCTGGTCGAGGTGGAGCCCAATCGCGGCTCGACGGTGCTGCGGCTCACGGCGGCAGATCTCGCCGAGGTCTACTACCTGCGCGCACTGCTGGAGTCGGAGTCGGCCGCGCTCGCGGCCGGCCGGGCCACCCCCGAGGTTGCCGAGCTGCTCGCCAAGATCTGCGACCGGATGAGCGAGCTGCATGAAGCACCCGCCTCCGAGCAGCTCGCCGCCGACACGTTCTTCCACTACACGATCGCCGAGGCATCCGGCAGCCCGCGGCTGCACGCGCTGGTCCGGCAGGTCTCGGCCATCCCCGAGGCGTACCGGTCGAGCATCCCCTACGCCGGAAGCGACATGGCCGAGGCCGAGCGCCAGCACCGCGCCGTCGCCGCCGCGATCCGCGACCGCAGTCATGCGCAGGCACGTGAGCTGATGCGGTCGCATGTCGCATGGGCCGGGCTGGCGGTGGAGCGGCTGGGGCTGGGCTCGGCACCGGGGCAAGATCAGTGATCCCCGCCGGGGGCCCTACCCTGGGCATGGTGACGCTGAGTAGGCGGGCCATTTTATGGCCTCTCGGACACACGGACCGGGCCAGGGCGGACGGCCGCCCGGCGGCGTCCAGTCCGTCGCCACCGCGCTGGAGCTGCTCGACTGCCTGGCGGCCGAGCGGGAACTCGGCGTGGCGGAGCTGGGGCGCCGGCTCGGCATCGCCAAGAGCACCGCGCACCGGATCGTGACCACGCTCGCCGCCAAGGGGATCGTCCAGCAGGTGCCCGAGACCCGCAACTACCGGCTCGGCCTGCGGCTGCATGAGCTCGGGGAGCTAGTGGCCAGCCGCAGCCAGCTGCGGGACCACGCGCTGCCACTGCTCGAGGCGCTGCGCGCGCAGACGGGCGAGACCGTGCACCTGGCGGTGCCCGAGGGGTCGCAGATGTTCTACGTGGAGCGGCTGGAGAGCTATCACGGGCTGCGGTTCTCCTCTCGCGTGGCCCGGGTCCGGCCGATCCACCTCACCAGTTCGGGCAAGGCCGTGGCGGCCTACAACCAGGCCGTCGCGACGGCCGCCATGGCCGCCGGCTTCACGCCGAAGACCCGCCGCAGCATCAGGAACAAAGAACAGTTCCTCCGCTGCCTCGCCGAGACGCGAGAGCGCGGCTACGCCTACTCGGTGGGAGAGGACGAGCCGGGCCTGGCCTCCGTGGCGGCTCCGGTGCTCGACCGCACCGGGGTCGCCCGCGCGGCGATCTCGGTCGCCGGGCCGGTGCCGCGCATCTCGGGAGCGCAGATCAACCTCGTCGCCCGCCGGGTGAAGGCCGCCGCCAGCCAGCTCATGAGCGTCGAGTCGGCCTGGTGGAGCGGTTCGGACTATCGCTGACCCGGGCCCGTTCCAGGCGCCTGGCTCCGGCCGTCGAGCCGTTGGCCTGGTGGTTCCCGTAGGCGGAACGCCGTTCCTCAGTGCGGAACAACTGTCTTCCCTTTTCTGGCCTGGCCGTAAATCATGATCCACCACGGCCCTGAGCCCGCTCGCCGTCCCGGCTGCGCAAGCCGGCGCAGCGCCGGGCCCCGGGGGCGGAGCCCGCAGCGAACCTAGCCAGAGGGGCGGGAATGAACCAGGGCCGACGATCCTTCCGCGATCCCTTCGACATCCAGACACCACCGGGCGCGGAGGGCTGGGAGTCGATGTACCCGTCGTACCTGCTGTTCGGTGACGAGCTCCGGGAACGGGACCAACAGAAGCTCTGGTTCTTCGACCAGATGCACAACCCCGAGCCCCTTTACCCGTTCGACCTGATGATGCCGGAGAGCTGGCTCGTCTCGCTCAACCAGTACACGACCCGGGTCTGGAACCTGCCCACGGCCCTTGGCATCGAGCACCGGATCGTCAACGGCTACCTCTACCTGAGCCCGAACGTCATCGACGACCCGGCGATGGCCGCCGAGCGGGAACCCATCTTCCTCGAGCGGGCGAGGCACTACTTCGACCACTGGGACGAGATCTACGACAACTGGGTGGCGAAGGCCACGGACTGCATCGAGCGGCTGAAGGCCATCCGCTTCGAGCCGTTGCCGGAGCGGGAGCCCACCGAGACGGTGCTGAGCCATCGCGGCATCACCACGGCGTTCGACCTGCTCACGACCTACAGCCGCTATCTCGAGAACATGCACGAGATGGCCTACTACCACTTCGAGATGCTGAATCTCGCGTACGGGGCCTACCTCACGTTCCTCGAGTTCTGCAAGGGCCACTTCCCGGCCATCACCGACGACCTGGTGGCGAGGATGGTGGCGGGGATCGACGTCATCTTGTACCGGCCCGACGCCGAGCTGCGCCGGCTCGCCGCGCGCGCGGTGGAACTCGGCGTCGGCGACGCGCTGAAGTCCGGTGCGGCGCCGGACGTGGTCGTCGCCAAGCTGGGCGAGGGCGACGCCGGCAGGCGGTGGCTGGATGAGCTCGAGGCCGTCAAGGACCCCTGGTTTTACTACTCGACAGGCTCCGGCTACTGTCACGCCAAGCGCGCCTGGATCGATGACCTGCGCCCGCCGTTCGCCGCGCTGGCCGACTATGTCCGCCGCGTTGAGCGGGGCCAGGATCTGTCCCGGCCGATCGAGGCCCTGCGCGAGGAGCGTGAGCGCCTCGCGGCGGGATACCGGGACCTGCTCGACGACGCTGACGCGGCCGCCTTCGACGGCCTGCTGGCGCTGGCCCGCCAGGTGTTCCCGTTCGTCGAGAACCACAACTTCTACGTCGAGCACTGGCACCACTCGATCTTCTTCAACAAGGCGCGAGATCTGGGCGCGGTCCTGGTCGCCGCCGGGCTGCTCGATACCGACGACGACATCTTCTTCCTGCACCGGTACGAGGTGTACCGCGTGCTCTACGAGGCCGAGGCGCGGTGGGCGCTCGGGGTGCCGACGCGCAGCGAGTACACCTGGCGGGCCGAGGTCGCCCGGCGGCGGCGGATCCACGCCGAGCTCGAGAAGTGGAACCCTCCCCCGGCCCTCGGCGTGCCGCCGGAGACGGTCACCGAGCCGATCACCGTGACGCTGTTCGGCATCAACAGCGACACGATCAACCGCTGGCTGGCCGCCGAGGGCGCCGACGGCACGGACGACAGCTTCGCCGGCCTCGCCGTCTCGCCGGGCGTGGCGGAGGGCGTGGCCCGGGTCGTGCGCCAGGTGGAGGAGCTGGACGAGCTTCGCGACGGCGAAATCCTCGTGTGCCCGCTCACGGCACCAAGCTGGTCGATCGTGTTCGCCCGCATCGCCGCCGCCGTATCCGATGGCGGCGGGATCATGTCGCACGCCGCGATCGTCTCGCGTGAGTACCGGCTGCCCGCGGTGGCCGCCACCGGGGTCGGGACCCAGGTCGTGCACACGGGTGACCGGCTCAGGGTCGACGGCGACACGGGCGTCGTGACGATCCTCGAACGGGCGGGCGTTGCCGCGGCCGGGGCGGTCGGTACGTGACCGGTCTGTGTGTGCAGGCACCGGCCGGGGCGGCCCTCGATCCGGGGTACGTGGTCGCCACCGAGTCCTGCCTGCCGCAGCACCTCGGCACGGTGGGCGGCAAGGCGGTCGGTCTCGGCTCGCTGCTGCGCGCCGGCCAGCGGGTGGCCGCCTCGTTCGTCGTCACCGCTGCTGCCTACCGCGACTACGTGGCGTCCGGGGCGCGCGAGCTGAGCCCGGCCATGCGCGAGGCGATCGGGGGCGCCTACCTGGCCCTTTGCGAGAGCCGCGGCGCCGAGCTGACGGTCGCGGTCCGCTCCAGCGCCACGATCGAGGACTCGACGGAGGCGAGCTGCGCCGGGCAGTTCCGGACCTTCCTCGGTGCCTCGGGCGTCGAAGAGGTGCTCGAGGAGGTTCAGCGGTGCTGGAACGCCGCCGTCGAGCCCCAGATCGGCTCCTACCGGGCCGCGCGCCAGATCGAGGCGGCGGACGAGGGAGTGGCCGTGATCGTTCAGGAACTCGTGGACGCCCGGGTGGCCGGCGTGATGTTCACCCAGCATCCCCGCACCGGTGACCGCTCCCTCGTCGTCATCGAGTCGAGCTACGGGCTGGGAGAGGCCGTCGTCGGCGGTGAGGTCACCCCGGACCTGTTCGAGGTGAACAGGATCACCCGACGCATCCACGACTCGCGGATCGGCTCGAAGCCCTTCGAGCATCGCCTCGCGCCCGGCGGCAGGAGCGTGCAGGCCCTGCCGGTCGACGGCGTGCGCCAGCGAGCCTGGTCGATCACCGAGGAGCAGGTCATGGCTCTCCTCGCGCTGGCAGGTGACCTCGAAGCCAAGCTGGGCCGCGGCCTGGATGTCGAGTGGGCAATCGGCTCCACCGCCGGGACGGCGGGCGAAGAGGCCCTGTTCACGCTCCAGGTCCGGCCCATCACCGCAGGCTCCCGGCGGCCGGCGGCCGCCAGCCCGAACCGGGATGCGGTCGGCCACATCCTCGGCCAGCTCGCCGGCCGGCCACCGCAAGAAGGCGGGCGGCCGGGAAGCGGGGCCGCATGAGCATGCCGCAGACCGGCACGGAGGCGATCGCGGCCGTCGCCACGTCCGCCACGTCCGTGAGCGAAGTCGCCGCGGGCTGCCTCGAGAAGGTAGCCGAGCTCGACGGCTCGATCGGCGCCTTCCGGGTCATCGATGCCGACGCGGTGCGGAGCCGGGCCAAGGAACTCGACGACATGGTCGCCGGGCCGCTCCAGGGACTGGTGGTTGGCGTCAAGGACGTGATCGACACGGCGGACCTCCCTACGGCCTACGGTTCCCCCCTCTTCAAAGATCACCGGCCGTCCGCCGACGCGGACGTGGTCGCGGCGTTGCGCCGGGCCGGGGCGCTGGTCCTCGGAAAGACCGAGACGACCGAGTTCGCCATGTACCACCCCACCCGCACCCGCAACCCGGTCGATCCCAGCCGTACGCCTGGGGGATCCTCGAGCGGCTCTGCCGCGGCCGTCGCGGCCGGCATGGTGCCGGTCGCGCTCGGCACCCAGACGGCGGGGTCGGTGGTCCGGCCCGCCGCGTACTGCGGGGTCTACGGCTTCAAGCCGTCGCGGGGCTGGACCTCCACGGCAGGTATCTGGCTCCTGGCGGAGCAACTGGACACCGTCGGGCTCTTCGCTCGCTGCGCCGCCGACCTCACGATGCTCTACCGCGCGCTCCGGAGCGGGGCCGCGGGCGCGCCGGGCGGTGATCGCCTGTCTCCCGCCCGGCGCGCCGGCGCCCCGCCCGCCGTTGCCGTCCTCGCGGCGGGCGAATGGGCGGACTGTGACGAGGAGGTTCACGACGCGCTTGTCTTCGCCGCCGGGCGGCTCTCCGGCGCGGGCTGGGACGTGCGGGACATCCCGATGCCGCCGTCCTGGCGGCATCTGCCCCGGCATCACGCGACCGTCATGTCCGTCGAGGTGGCGAAGAACCTTCGTGCGCGCCTCGGGGCCCGGGTGATGCGGATCTCCGAGAGCGCGCAGGCGGTCGTTGAGCAGGGTGAGGCGTGCAGCGCCACGGAATACCTCGCGGCTCTGGAGGCGCGGGAGGAGGCCCGGGCGATCCTCGCGCCGCTGGCGGTCGCCGCCGATCTGGTACTCGCGCCGAGCGCGCTCGGGGCCGCCCCGGAGGGCCTCGCGTTCACCGGCGATCCGGTCATGTGCCGCCCGTGGACGCTGCTTGGCTTGCCGGCCGCGAACGTACCGGCGTACCGGCGCGCCGATGGGCTGCCCGTCGGCGTGCAGCTCGTCGGGCTTGCCGGTGATGACCTCAGCTTTTTGGCCGATCTGGCCTTGGCCGAGACGGTTCTTACCCAGAAGGAGGACTGAACCATGAACTACGACTTCGTCAATGTCTGCCGCGAGGAGCTGAAGCTCTGCGGCGTCCACGAGGGCGAGGCTGTCGCCATCCTGAGCTCGGATGCCCCGGACGAGCTCTCCGGGCACGCGGGTGCGTTCATGCAGGCGGCGAAGGAGCTTGGCGCGCTGCCGTACCACGTGCGCGTGCCCGCCACGCGGGGCAAGGGCGCGGCCACCTGGGAGGTCGGCACGACGCCGCTGACCGGGCACGCGCCCGCGATGGCCGCCCTGAAGGAGGCCGCCCTCGTGATCGATCTCGTCTTCATGCTCTTCTCGAAGGAGCAGCTCGAGATCCAGGCGTCGGGCACCCGCATCCTGCTCGCCGTGGAACCAATCGACGTGCTGACCCGCCTGCTCCCGGACCAGCAGCTGCGCGACCGCGTGGAGTACGCCGGCGAGCTGCTCGCACCGGCGAAGAGCCTTCGCATCGAGCACGAGAACGGGTCGAACCTCGTCTACCGGCTCGGCAAGTACCCGACCATCACCGAGTACGGCTACACCGACGAACCGGGCCGGTGGGACCACTGGCCGTCGGGCTTCTTGTTCACCGGCGCCTACGAGGACGGCGTCGACGGGACCCTCGTCCTCGCCCCGGGCACGATCATCTATCCGTTCAAGGCCTACACACGGACGCCGATCAACCTCCGCGTCGAGGCCGGCAAGATCGTCGACATCTCCGGTGAGCTCGACGCCGGCCTGATGCGCGACTACATGGACCAGTTCAACGACCCCGACGGGTACGCCATCTCGCACATCGGCTGGGGGCTCAACGAGAAGGCCCTGTGGTCCGGCCTGATGATGGACACCCGCGGGATCGGCCAGGAGGGCCGTTCGTTCTACGGCAACGTCCTGTTCGCCACGGGCCCCAACCAGGAACTGGGGGGCAGCAACGCCTCGCCGTGCCACATGGACATTCCGTTGCACGGCTACTCGCTGTTCGTGGATGACAAGCAGATCATCGACCGCGGGCAGATCGTCGACCCGCAGATGAAGCCGCGCAGTTGACGAACGTCAGCATGACGCCGGCCGCGCCCGCTCGCGGCATCACCGCGTGGGACGGCACGCACCGGCACCCCGAGGAGGGGACATGAAGAATCTCGAGGCTGGGGCCGCAATAGCTGCCGGGCAGGGAAAGGATTCCTTCGGCCGCATCGAGTCGCGGGGCATCGACATGATCCCCGAGGTGGAGCGGAAGTCGAAACCCTACGAGCTGTTCACCGTGTTCTTCGGGCCGCAGTTCGGCTACGGCAACATGATCTTCGGCGCGCTCGCCATCGCTTTCGGCCTGGGCTGGTGGGCGGCGTTCTCGGCGATCACCGTAGGCTCTCTGGCCGGGTCGCTCGTCTTCCTGGCCGTCACCCCGATAAGCCCGAAGACCGGCACCAACAACCAGGTGTCGAGCGGTGCCGCCTTCGGCGTGCGCGGCCGGCTGCTGGGGTCGGGAATCACCTGGTTCATCGCGATGGGCTTCTTCGTGATCCTGGTGTACACCTCCGCCCAGGCCATCATCTACACGTTCAACCGCTGGTGGGGGACGTCCACGGGGCTGGGTGCGCTGTCCCTTGCCATGGCCGTGATCATCATCGTGACGTGCGCCGGGGCCGTCCTCGGCCACCGCTCTCTGGAGCGCGGCGACCGGGTGCTCACGATCGTGTCGATCATCGTCGGACTACTGGTCTTCGCCGCGTTCGCGTCCAAGTTCCACGCGATCCCCGGCGGCCACTACCTGCTCGGCACCTTCTGGCCGACCTGGTTCCTGGCGGCCACGACCGCGGCATCCCTGCCCATCAGCTGGGGCCCGTTCGTCGGCGACTACGGCCGGTACATCCCGGCCGACGCCTCGCCCCGGGTGGTCAGCGCGTACGGGTTCGCCGGCATCTTCCTCGGCTGCTGGCTCGCGATGGTCGCGGCCGCGTTCGCGGCCACGGCGTTCGCGTCGCAGGCCTTCAACTTCGTGCAAGGGATCACGACTACGTCACCGGCCTGGTTCGTGCTCCCGATGCTGCTCATCCTCGGGATGGCCTCCAACATCGCCAGCGCGTCCATGTCGCTCTACAACGCCGCGCTGGACGCCGGGGCCTGGCCGGTCCTGTTCCGGGTGAAGCGGTGGCACATCGCCGTCGGCCTGTCCGCGATCGTGCTCGGGCTGACCTACCTGCTCGTTGTCGCCACCAACTTCATCACGAACCTGGAGTCGTTCGTCACGATCATGATCGTCACCGCGACTCCCTGGATGGTGATCATGGGCATTCACTACCTGATGAACAAGGGTCAGTACGCCCCCCTTGATCTGCATGCGTTCGCTATCCCCGGGGCCCGTGGGCGCTACTGGTACACCGGCGGGATCAACCCCGTGGCGTTCGTCGCCTGGGCGTGCGGGGTGGCGCTCGGGCTCATGTTCTCGACCACGACGCTGTTCACCGGACCGCTCGAGAGCTCGGTGCAGGGCGTCGATCTGTCCTGGCTCATGGCGGGTGTCGGCGGGGGCGTCATCTACCTGATCGGCACCGCCCTCACGGCCGGGCGGACCACCGGTGCCCAGCCGGAGCTCGATCTGGCCGCTCAGGAGGTGAGCGGGACCGCATGACGGACAGCGTGACCGAGTCTGTATTTTTCCGCTCGGGCGACCTGCGCCTGCACGCTGCCCGGCATCCCGGCCGGCAGGGCCGGCCGGTCGTCGTCGTGCCGGGCATCACGACGCCGGCCGGAGCGTTCGCCTTCGCCGCCGAAGCCATTGCGGCCTCGTCAAGCGCCGGGGACGTCTACGTGCTGGACATGCGCGGCCGGGGACTGTCCGAGCGGGCCGGGCCCGGGCGCCACCGGTCGGCCGACTATGCCGAGGACGTCCTGGCGCTCACCGGCCATCTCGGCCTCGACCGGCCCCTGCTGGTGGGGCACTCGCTGGGCGCCCGCGTGGTCGCGGGCGCCCGGGCGAGGTTCCCTGGCTCGTCGGCGGGGGTGGTCGCGATCGACCCGCCGATGTCGGGCCCGGGCCGCCGCCCGTATCCGATGGCGCTCGACCGCTTCATCAACGGCCTGCACGGTGCCCGCGCGGGCCGGGGCATCGAGCAGGCTAAACAGGACTACCCGTCCTGGACGGACGAGCAGGCAAGGCAGCGGGGCGAGTGGCTCGGCTCCTGCGACGAGGTCGCCGTCGTTGAGAGCTACTCGTGGTTCCATCTGGAAGCCTTCGAGCCCGTGTGGCAGGAGGTCGAGCCCCCGGCCCTGTTGCTGTTCGGGGACGCGAGCCCCGTTGTCAGCGCGGACGACGCCGCTCTGCTCGGCCGGGTGAACCCAAGGGCCGGCGTGACCGCCGTGGCGCACAGCGGTCACATGATCCCCTGGGACAACCTCGAGCAGACGGTGGCGGAGATTGAGGCGTTCGCCTCGAAGCTCGAGGTTGCCGGATGACGCCGCCACACGATCGCGACCGCGCGGAGGGTCCGCTACATGACCAGCGTCATCGAGATCGCGCCAGAGGTACCGGCCGCCACCGAGATCGAGCGGCGCGTCCTGGCCTGGATCGCCCCCTACAACCAGGCCAGGCACCTGGTGCGGGCCAGGGACTGGCTTGTCTACCTTGACCAGGACGCGCCGCTCGAGGCCCGCCTCGCCGTCGTCACTCACGACATCGAGCGGATGTTCCCGAACGGCCCCACGATCGACAAGGCGACCTGCCGCTGGGACGACCCGCACTACCTGTATGCGCACGCCTCGCGGTCGGCCGAGGTGGTCGGGGTATGGCTGCACTCACAAGACGGCGCGAAGGAGGAGGTCTCGCTGTCCGAGGTCCAGCGGCTCATCACGCTGCATGAATTCGGCGGCATCGACGGCGCCGACCACGTGCAGGCCGCCGACTCGCTCTCGTTCATCGAGACGCTCCAGGAGGTCGTCAGGGGCTGGGTGGTCCGCGGTGAGTGCGGCGTCGAGCAGGCACGGGCCAAGCACTGCTACATGGCGGAACGGATCCGGGTCCCCGAGGCCCGCCGGCTGGCCGAACCGCTGCTTGAGCAGGCGCTGGCCTCGCTCGCCGACCTGTAGCGGAGCGGGCGATGACGGCGCCGTACCGGGTTTGGCGGGCGCAGGTGCTGGTCAGATCAGCGATTCCAGTGTCGCTCGCGCGCCGCGCCGGTGCAGCGAGGTGAGGGCGGTGCGGTAGGCGGTGACGAAGCGCTCGTCGTCGGCCAGGGCGCCGAATATTTCCCGGTTGGCGATGAAGCCGCCGGTATCCTCACGGCGCCGGGCGAACTCCAGGAGGCTGTCCCGGCGCCGGTCGACCACGGTGATTGGCTCGCCCTGCTCGTCGACTCCTTCGGCGTAGCGTGCCCAGCTCGCCACGACCGCGGCGCAGCGCTTGATCTCGCCGCCGGTCGCAAGCTGGTGCCGGAGCACCGGCAGCAGCCATTTGGGGATCCGGTCCGAGGTGTACTCGCACAGCCGGGCGATGGTATCGCCCACTGCCGGGTTGGCGAAGCGCTCGAGGAGCGTGTGTTTGTAGGCGTCAAGGTCGACGCCCGGCACGGGCGGCAGGGTCGGGGTGGCTTCGTTGTTCATGTAGCCGAGGAGGAAAGCCCGGAACACCGGGTCTTGAGCGGCCTCGCACACGAGCCGGTAACCGGTCAGATAGGCGAAGTAGGCCATGGCTTGATGGCTGCCGTTGAGCAGCCGCAGCTTCATCAGCTCGTAGGGCTCCACCTCGCCGACGATCTGTACCCCGGCGTCCTCATAGGGTGGCCGCCCGGCGGTGAAGGTGTCCTCGAGCACCCACTGGGTGTACGGCTCACAGACAACCGGCCAGCGGTCCTCGATGCCGAACCGCCTGGCGATCTCGGCCCGGTCGGCGTCCGTGGTCACCGGCGTGATGCGGTCGACCATGCAGTTCGGGAAGCTCACCGTGCGGTCCATCCAGTCGCCCAGCGCGGCGTCCCGCAGCCGGGCGAAGGTGGTGAACGCCCGCCTGGCCAGGTGGCCGTTGCCTTGCAGGTTGTCGCAGGACAGAACCGTGAAAGGTGCGAGGCCAGCTTCCCGGCGGCGCCGTAGTCCCTCAGTGATGAGGCCAAACACCGTTCGCGGGACCGCGCCAGGCTGGAGATCGTGGATGACACCGGCGTTGGTGGCGTCGAACTCGCCGGTGGCGTCGTGGATGTTGTAACCGCCCTCGGTGATCGTCAGCGAGACGATCCGGGTGGAACCTGCCGCCATCTGCTCGATGACCGCTTCTGGGTCGTCGGGCGCGAACAGGTACTCGACGATGGACCCGATGACCCTTGCCTCGTAGGTGCCGTCGCTGTGCTTGAGGACCAGTGTGTAGAGGCCGTCTTGTGCGTTGAGGGCCTCCTTCATCTTCCGGTCCGCGGGCATCACCCCCACGCCGCAGATACCCCAGTCCAGACCCGTGCCCTGGGTCATGAGGCGGTCGTGGTACATCGCCATGTGCGCCCGGTGGAACCCGCCGACGCCGAAGTGGACGACACCCGGCGTGACAACGCGACGGTCGTAGGAGGGCACCGGCAGCCGTTCACCCCAGTACTTCAGCGTCCGTTCGTTCAGCGGTTGCGGTTGGACAGGATCGGGCATGTCATGCCTCCTCACGCGGAATTGTGTGCGGCCCGCGAAGCAGCGTCTTGGCCGTGGCCGCTGTCACGGCAGCGGCAACTGTTGCCTGGCCCTGGGACCTGAGCGCCACCCTGGCTTGCCAGCCACTTCCGCGAGCCAGGGCGGATCGGCTCCGGCGCGGGTACAGGTGAACGAGGCGACCTCGGCGGCCGCACGCAGGGCGTCGCGGACGGCATCTTTCCGGTGCAGGTCGGACCTGGTGAGCCGATTGCCTGACCACCAGGCAAGGAATGCCCCGCCGAACGCGTCCCCGGCGCCGATGGTGTCCACCACCGGCACCTGCGGGACCTCGGCGCTCAGCTCATGTCCTCGCAGGAAAGCCCAGGCCGGGCGTGGGCCATCGGTGAGGAGTACCAGGACGGGCCCCTGTTCGAGCAGGGCGGCGGCCGCGGTCCGCGCGGGCGTCCCCGGGACGAGGTAGCCAAGGTCTTCGACGCTCACCTTGACCACATCGGCCCGGTGCAGGATGCGGAAGAGGCGGTCCCGGTAGGAATGCTGGTCGGTGATCGCTTCCGGGCGGCAGTTGGGGTCGATCATCACCAGGGTGTCCGCCGGCACACCCGTGGTAATCAGGCGCTCAATGCTGGTGGCGATGGGTTCCATCAGCAAGGCCAGGCTGCCAGCGTGCAGCGCGCTCATCGGCTCGGGCAGCGCGGACGAAAGCACCGAATGATCCAGGTCGCTGGCGGAGGTGCCAGCCAGGTAAAAGCGGTAGCGGGCCGCTCCCGCCGCATCGAGGTCCACAACGGCGAGGGTTGTGGGCGCGGTGGCCGGTTGCGGGACGGCCAGCGCAACGCCGTCTTCTTTGAGCCTCTTTCGCAGGAGCTGGCCGAAACTGTCCCGGGAGAGGCGGCCAAGAAAGACCGGCTCGGCGCCCAGCCGCCCCATGGCCCTGGCGGTGTTGAACGGGCCGCCGCCCGGACGGGCAACAAGGCGGCCGTCGGAATCGGCGACGAGGTCGACCAGCGCCTCGCCGGCAACGGTGATCATCGGCCCGGGGGCATGACCGGCCTGCCTCGGTCACCGTTCACACGCATGGGTCCTCCATCGGTCAAGCGGCGGGCGGGCCTGCCTGAGCAGTATGCCCGCCGCCGCGACCGTGACTGGGCTGGCTACGGCCGCGCTGCCTTAACCGGCCAGGCGGGCCCCCGTCTGGGGATGGAACGCGAACACGTCGTCCGGCTGGATGTGCAAGGTTACCTTTTGTCCCGGCACGGGTGGCTTGCGTCCCTCGGTACGCGCCACCAGCTGGTCCCCGCCCTCGGGCAGCCTGATATGCAGCAAGGCGTCGGCGCCAAGCTCCTCCACCAGGATCACCTCACCCGTCACCTCCCCGGAGCCGTTCAGCTCTCCCGGGCCTTCGGTGCCGGTGACGTGCAAGTGCTCCGGCCGCATGCCGATCACGATTTCGCTGAGCCCGGCCTGTTTGGCTTCGGTGCGGATGGCTGGCGGCAGGGAAAGAACCTTGCCGGCGAGCTGGACGCCGCCGTCGGTCAGTGCGACGGTCCGCAGGTTCATGGCGGGCGAGCCGATGAACCCGGCGACGAACTGGTTGATGGGGTGGTCGTACAGCTCGCGCGGGGTGGCGCACTGCTGGAGCTTGCCCCCGCTCAGCACGGCGACCCGGTTTCCCATGGTCATCGCCTCCACCTGGTCGTGGGTCACGTAGACCGTGGTGACCCCCAGGCGGCGCTGCAGCTCCGCGATCTGGCTGCGGGTCTGCACGCGCAGCTTGGCGTCGAGGTTGGACAGCGGCTCGTCCATCAGGAACACCTTGGGCTCGCGGACGATGGCCCGGCCCATAGCGACCCGCTGCCGCTGCCCGCCGGACAGCTGCTTGGGCTTGCGGTCGAGCAGTCCGTCGTCGAGGTCTAGCAGCCGGGCGGCCTCCCGTACCCGGCGATCCCGTTCCGCGCGGGGGACCCGCTGCATCTTGAGCGCGAACCCCATGTTCTCCGCGACGCTCTTCTGCGGGTACAGCGCGTAGTTCTGGAACACCATCGCGATGTCCCGGTCCTTGGCCGGAACGAACGTCACGTCCCGCTCGCCGATCTCGACCCGGCCCCCGTCCAGCGGCTCCAGCCCGGCGAGCATGCGCAGCGCGGTGGTCTTGCCCGACCCCGACGGCCCGACGAGAACCATGAACTCGCCGTCGGCGATCTCCAGCTCCAGCCCGTCGACGGCGGGCGGAGAGCTTTTGGCGAACACGCGGGTCGCCGATACATACTTTACGCTGGCCACCAGCGACCTCCGTTTCGTCGGGAACCGAATCGTCGTGGCCGGCGTGCCGGGCCGGCGGGCGCTGTCACGCTGGCCTGTATCCGGCCGGCTGGGCTGGGCGCGGTCACTTGATGGCTCCCATCGCCAGGCCGCGGACCAGCGAGCGCTGGGCTATCCAGCCGACGATGATCACGGGTACCGAGGCGATCGTGGTCGCCGCGCAAAGGTGGGCGATGTACAGCCCCTCCTGGGGCACGGAGCTGATCAGGAACATCGGCAGCGTCGCGGCGTTGGTGACCGTCAGGTTGAGCGCGAGGAACAGCTCGTTCCACGCGAAGATCACGCAGATGAGCGCGGTCGATACCAGCCCGGGCGAGATGATGGGCAGGATCACGTTGGTCATCTCCCGGATCCGGCCCGCGCCGTCCAGCCGCGCCGCCTCCAGGAGTTCAGCCGGCACCTCGAGCATGAAGGACCGGATCATCCAGATCGCCAGCGGCAGGTTCATCGCGGTGTAGAGGATGATCAGCAGCCAGATGCTGTCGAGCAGGTGCGTCTTGAGCGCGATGACGTACAGCGGGCCGATCGCGGCCACGATCGGCAGCATCTTGGTGGAGATGAAGAAGAACAGCCCGTCCCGCCAGTGCTTGACCGGGCGCACCGACAGCGCGTACGCGGCGGGGACGCCCAGCAGCAGCACCAGGATCGTGGAGCCTACCGTGGCGATCACCGAGTGGATCAGGAAGGGGCCCATGCCTGTGACGGCCAGCCGGAACTCCGCCAGCGTCGGGGTGAAGATGAACCTGGGCGGCCAGGTCTCCGCGGCGGACTCCGGCTTGAACGCGGTGAGCACCATCCAGAGCACCGGCAGGAAGAACCCGATCGCGACCACCCACGCGAGGACCGTCCAGCCAACCTTGCCGGACATCTCGCGGAGCCGTTGCGGCATGGGCTCGCGGTCGCGGGAAGCCCGGAGCGGCAACGCGGTCATGAGGACGCCTCCTCGAACTGGAAGACCCTGGCGAACATCCGCAGCGCGAACGTCGCCACGATGATCGTGAGGACGACGGTGACCACGCCCGCCGCGGCCGCCCCGCCGACGTCGAAGGCGTTGTTGACCTCCTGGTACAGGAAGAACGGGAGGTTGGTGGTGGCGGTCCCCGGGCCGCCGTTGGTCATCAGCCGCACCGCGTCGAAGGTGTTGACCAGGTAGATCGAGCCGAGCAGGATGCCAAGCTCGATGTAGGGCCGCAGGTGCGGGAAGGTGAGCTCGCGGAACGTGGCGAGCGCCCCGGCGCCGTCGACCTTCGCCGCCTCCAGCGTCTCGGTCGGCTGGCTCTGGAGCCCCGCGAGCACGATCAGCGTCATGAACGGCGTCCACTGCCAGATCATGACCACGATCACCGAGCCCAGCGCGTGTGTGCTGAGCCAGGCCACGTGGTGGACGCCGAATGGCTGCAGCAGGTAGTTCAGCAGCCCGAAGTTCGGGTCGAGCATCGGGGACGCCCACACCAATGCCGCGGCCGCCGGCATGACCAGGAACGGGGTGATGATCAGCGTCCGGACCACGCCCCGCCCGAAGAACTTGCGGTCCAGCAGCAGGGCCAGGGCGATGCCGAGGAGCATGGCGACGATCACGGCGCTGGCGGTCATGATGACCGAGCGGACGACCGCACCCCGGAAGGACGGGTTGGTGAAGACGCTGGAATAGTTGCTCAGCCCGGTGAAGTGCGCGCCACCGGGCTGGTCCCAGAAGTAGCTCTGAAAGCTGTACCAGAGCGTCACCACGAACGGGATCTGGGTGACGACGATGACGTAGATGAGCGCGGGCAGCAGGGGCAGCCGGCGCGCCCACCCCTCGCGGCGGCCCACCGCGCGCGGTGCGACCTCGACCCTGGGCGGCGGCGCCAGGTCTTCGATTACCGTCACGGAGACACCCTCCTCATGGCTGGTCATGACCGGGGAGGCGGCTGACGGGGCCCCGGAGCGGGTGCGTCCCGGGGCCCCGTCGGGCGCGTGCGCTCAGCCGCCGGCCAGCTGCGCGGGGGTGTACGCGGCGGCGTCGGACTGAGAGGTCTTCAGCGCCTGGCTCACGCTCTCGGTCCCGGCGATGGCACCCGCGATCTGCTGGGCGACCTGGACGCCGAGGCTTTCGAACTGCGGGATGTCCACGTACTGGATGCCCACGTAGGGCACCGGGTGCAGGGTCGGGTGCAGCGGGTCGGTCGAGTCGATCGAGGCGATCGTGATGGGCGCGAAGGCCTTGGCGGCCGACATGTACTGGGGGGTGTTGTAGAGCGACGTCCTGGTGCCAGGCGGGACGGCGGCCCAGCCGTACTTGGCGGCGACCAGGTGGTCGTAGTTCTTCGAGGTGGCCCAGGACACGAACTTCCAGGCGTCGGTCTGGTTGGCGACGCCCTTCGGGATGCCCAGCGCCCACGTCCACAGCCATCCCGACGACGCGGTGACGTCGTGCGGGGCGAACGCGTACCCGGTGTTCTTGAAGATCGACGGGTAGGTGCCCGCGATGGAGGTGGCCGCGACCGTGGCGTCGTACCACATCGCGCACTTGCCCTGGCCGTACAGCGTCAGCAACTGGTTGAAGCTGTCATTTGCGGCACCGGACTCGCCGTCCTTGCGGACGAGGTTGACGTAGAAGTTGGTGGCGTTCTCAAACGCCGGCGAGGTGAGCTGGGGCTGCCAGTGCGTGTTGAACCACTGGCCGCCGAAGGTGTTGACGACGGTGTCGAGTGAGGCCATGTTGTCGCCCCAGCCGGCCAGGCCGCGCAGGCAGATCCCGGCCACCTTGCCGGGCTGGTTGAGCTTGGCCGCGAAGGCCTGGATCTGCGTCCAGGTCGGGTGCAGCGGCATGGTGAGCCCGGCCTTGGCGAACAGGTCCTTGCGGTAGAAGACCATCGACGACTCGCCGTAGAACGGCACCGCGTAGAGGCTGCCCTGGTACGACAGCGCCTTGGCGATGGGCGGCAGCAAGTCGCTGGCGTCGTAGCTCGGCTGCTTCGCGATGAACTGCGAGGACAGGTTGTCCAGCCAGCCGTTCTTCGCGAACAGGGGCGTCTCGTAAGGGCCGATCATGATGACGTTGAAGGAGTTGCTGTGCGTGCTGACGTCCTTTTCGATCGCCGCCCGCAGGTCGCCCTCGGTGTAGGTGGCGAACTTGACCGTGATGCCCGGGTACTGCTTCTCGAACACCGACTTGGTCAGCGGCACCATCTGGTTGGTGATCAGCGGATTGGACACGACGGCCACGGTCACCACGCCAGGAGCGTTACTGGCGCCCGAGCCGCCGCTGGAACAGGCGGCCAGCGCCACCATCGCGGCTGCGCAACCGACTGCCCCGAACGTGCGGAGCAGATGCGTGGAAGAGCTCATGAGGGAACCTCCGCAGCGGTGAGAAGGGTATGGCGGGCGGGGCCGAGAAGGGCCCGGCAACAAGCGAGCATCGCCGTCAACTGCCTCTTGGTAACGTTACCGACAGTGTGCCCAGACCGTACGCCTCGGTTAACTGGGACGTCAAGTGCCCGCAACCAAATTGAGATGCGTATGCTGGAGTATCTGCTGATCAGCAATGCTCGCGACGAACTGGAGGCGGAGCTTGGGGAACGATCCCAAGACGAACCGTCAGGGCGGCGCTCATCCAACGATGCGGGACGTCGCCTCGCTGGCAGGCGTGGGCGTCATGACTGTCTCCCGCGTCGTCAATGGCCGGGCCGGCGTCAGCCCGCAGCGCACGGCCCGCGTATGGCAGGCCATCGAAAAGCTCGACTACCGCCACAACGTCACCGCACGGCACCTGCGGCTCACCGGGCAGCCCACGGCCACGATCGGAGTGCTGCTGGAAGACGTGGCCAACCCGTTTGCGGCCGAGCTGCTACGGGCGGTCGAGAACGTGGTGGGCGAGCAGGACTGCCTCGTGCTGTGCGCCAGTTCCGACGGCGACGCCGCGCGCGAGCGCGCACTGCTTAGCGCGTTCTGCGCGCGGCGGGTCGATGGGCTGATCATCATGCCATGCGGTCCCGATCACCGGTACCTGCTGCCGGAGGTACGCCGGGGAACCCAGGTGGTGTTCGCCGACCGGCCCGCCCTCACGGTGGCCGCGGATACCGTGCTCAGCGACAACTACGGCGGCGCCCACCGTGCCGTGACCCACCTGCTGGATTCTGGGCACACCAGGATCGGGTTCCTCGGCGATCTGCGGCGGATCTACACCGCCGCCGAACGCCACCGCGGATACCTGGCTGCTCTCCAAGCGCGCGGCATCGAGCCTGACGAGCGGCTCATCCGCCGTGACCTCCACTCCGAACGGCTAGCCGAACAAGCCACGTATGACCTGCTCAGGTTGGGTCCAAGCCCTACAGCGATCTTCACCGCACAGAACCTGCTGACGATCGGTACCCGGCTCGGGCTGCGTTCCCTGGGAGCCGAACAGACCATCGCGCATGTCGGGTTCGACGACATCCCGCTCGGCACTCTGCTCGATCCGGGCATCACCGTCATCGCGCAAGATCCTCCCGCCTTGGGCACGCTCGCCGCGCAGATGCTGCTGCACCGCATCCGGAATCCCAACGGCGCACCAGAGACCGTAGAGGTTCCCGTCAGCCTGCTCACCCGGGGGTCCGGCGAAATCCCGCCCCCAGGCGCCGGCCGATAACATCCGGCAACCTGGGCACGGCCGTTCGCCGGTTGTAGCGTCATCCTCGCAGGAGCGTGATTGCCCAGGTGGTGTCCGGCCTCGGCCGAGGCCCCCCACGCGGGCTTCCATACTGCTACAGCAAAAGCCGCGTCACCGCCGGCCGTGTGCGGGCAGCCCGAAGGGGAGCTGGTCGACGGGGCAGATTGTGCCTGTTGGCGGCAGTTTGACAGAGATGAGGTAGGCGGCCTGGGCGGCGTCCCGGCAGGTGCTGGGTTCGACGTACATGCTGGTGTGGCCGTCGCCGTTCACGGTGAGCAGCCGGGCGTTGCCCAGCTCGCGGACCGCGGCCTTGGCGCCCCAGATCGGGGTGATCGGATCGTGCCGGGCGTTGACCACGAGGATGGTGGTCTTCGACTTGTTCCACGGCCCGTCGTAGGCGTCGGTGTGCATGGCCGGCCAGGTGGCGCACGGCATCATGTCGTAGACGATCAGCCGCCCGAATCCGGGCACTTTTATGTCCTCGCTGGTGGCGAGGTTGTGGTAAACGCTGGTCTTGGTGGGCACCAGGACGGCCATTCATTAATCCCACGACGAACTCCGGTCCTTAGTAACAAAGTCTCAGTGATTTTGGGTGATGTGGCGCATGCCTTTAAGCAGATAGTTCTCTTTCCTTTGGGCGCATCCTTTCTCCGACCGGCAGCCACCCGGGTCAGGTTTGGACGATCCACGTAGCGCGCGCTCGCGCAGCCCGGCGAACTGCGCGAACCTCTCGGCCTCGGCGTCCACCACACCTCCGGACGGCTCGGCGCGTCATCTCCGGGCTACTCGACGCGTCGTCCAACATAACTACCTGAGTGCCGCCAGCCGCTGGGCACCGGCAGCAGCGTTCACCGTTTCCGCCTGCGCGCCCGGCGGGAGGCGTCGACCATGGACGCGAACTGGGGTGGCGCTATGATCGGCCGGCCGCGCCACGGCGACATGCTGGTCAAGTCCGCATCTGCGGACACGATGAGGAACGCGCCCGCCGCCGCCGCCAGATCCAGGATCCGGCTGTCCTCCCAGTCCGGGCAGTCGCTGACCGTTTGCGGCGGGTTAGCGATCCCTCCGCCGGAGGCCTCGGCAAGCTCGGCCAGCACCTCCAGGTACTCATCCACCTCCTCGTCCGGGGTCTTGAGCACCGTGGCAAGCACCCGGGCAGTGTTGGCCAGGATGTGCGGTGAGAGCCACAGCGCGAACTCCGCCGCGTCGTTGATAACGCCCAGGCAATCCGCAGCCGGGTTCCCAGATGTGGGCGGTGGTGACGGCCAGCTCCGGAAGGGAGACTCACCGGTCGCGACCGCCAGCACCAGCACGTTGACATCGAAACCGACCGGTACCGGGACCGGCCCGGGCAGGCTCACCGCTCAGGTGTCCCGCCCTTGTACGCCTGGCGGATCTCCGCCAGCAATGACTCATAGTCCTGCCCGGCGGCCGCGGCCCGTTCGGCGTTGCGCGCCTGGAGTTCCCGCAGCCGCTCCGCCCTGGCCAAAGACTCCATCACCGGAAGCGTCGCCCGCAGGTACGCGGACCGGTTGCCGCCCCCAAAGTGCTCCACCAAGCGCGCCAGCCGTTCCTGGTCCTCATCGGCCACCGCGAAGCCGACCGTCGAAGTAGACATGCATGTATTGTATCTGAACTGCATCTGTAAGTGCAATCGGGATGCTATCCGTGATCCAGCAGCCGGAAAGCCATTCCCCGGGCGGTTACTGGTTACGCAGCGAGATCTTGTCGGACTCGGCGATGTTTTCGGCCTCGACCGCTCGCAGTCCTTGGCCGAGGCGCTCGCGAGCCTGCCGCAGGAGCTTAAGCGAGTTGGTAGCGGGATTCTGGACCGCGGTGCGATCCGGATCAGCCAGGTGCTCCTCGATGAGGTGAGCCTGGAGGGCCGCGGCGACTTCGTCGGCCGCCTTCAGCGCGTGGTAGATGGCTCGGTCCCGTGCGGTGTTGTCAACCATACGGCCAGTATCCCCTGCATCCCCTTGGTGTGAGCCGGTGGCGATTCCTCGCCCGTCATGCGAGGCCAGGCCGTTCCAGCCTGTGCCGAAAGCGGTCACAGCCGACGAGTTTGCCGCCAAGGCGTACGCGGTCTATTTTCAACGCCCAACCAGCTGTGCGCTGCGATGCTCGGCCGCCTTGGTTCCTCGCCGAGCCCCAGCGACGCGGGCTCAGCGTCGCGTTCGGGCTTGCCTCGGGACATAACCCCGCGCGACGCGATCGGCGAATACCTCACATCGCCGGAACGGCAGCCGGACCGCAGGAGGTTCTGGACGCAACGGCGGCTGTGCGAGAGTCGCACGTCCGCGGCCGACTCCCGATGGCACGCCGGGCGCCGGCCGTCCCCGGAGCCCGGTCCTCGCCCCCCACAGGACCGGGCTCCGCCCCCCTTCGGGGACGGCTGGCCCGCGGCCTCAGGCGCTCAGCCCGAGGTGCTTCTCATGGCTCCGCAGGCTCGCCGTGCCGCCGTGGCCGGGCTGACCAGCAGGAGGGAGTGTCGTGCGATCCTGGTTGTCACTGCGCGGCGACGGGTCACGGGGATCGCGCGGTCCGCGTAATACGGGAATGCCTCTTCGACGATCAGGGGACCGAATGCTGGCGGCGACGCCGGTGTCTCCAGGGCTCACCCGAGCCCACCTCCCGGCCGTGGTTGTTAGCCTCTGCCGGGGTCTGGAGCAGCACGACAATCCCCACTTTTCCATGATGATGGCGTTCAAGCAACACATGCGGTGCGACCCGGATGCCTCGGCTGGCCGGTCCTAGCGGCCAGCCCGCCGCACGTTGGCCACGTGCCGGGCCCGCAACCCAGCCGCCGCACCGGCAACCACCGGGCCCACCACACCTCGAGGATGATGGCGTCCAGCAGTGCGCTCTTCACAGGCTCGTCCCCGGTACAAACGTATTCGCCAGCGGAACGTGGTGCTGCCCGGCGTGCATGTCCCGGTCGCGCAAGCTGCCCTGGACGATCGGGCGCGGGAAGGAGACCTTGACCACGTGCAGGTCCGGGATGCGGAATATCTGCAATGACGTGGGCGGGACCTGGTAGAGCTCGCTGATCAG
Source organism: uncultured Actinomycetes bacterium (assembly GCA_963703605.1). Classification (GTDB taxonomy): domain Bacteria; phylum Actinomycetota; class Actinomycetes; order Streptosporangiales; family Streptosporangiaceae; genus DASXKD01. The sequence continues at coordinate 211,031 of CAVPFC010000051.1, read as the reverse complement.
CTCCGGGGTGATGAGCGCGGCCGCGATGCGATACGTCTGCTCATCCGGCATGAATGCCTCAAGGGTCATCCAGAAGGGGCCGGCGTTCTTGGACCGCACCTCAAGGGCGAGTTCGCCCAGCGTGCGAGCTGCACCCCTGGTGTCAGGCATGATTTGGCCCCGTCATCTCCAGGCGGAACATCTCGGTCGGCGAGTCGACGTTGACGACATGGTTGAGCACAAACTCGTAGGCTGCGCCACGGTCGATGTGAGCGGGGGAGGTAGCGAACGCGAAGCTGGGCAGGTATTTCATGGCCGGCAGGGGAAGGTGCAGCAGCAGCGGGTCGGCAAGTTTCGAGATCGCCGTTGCCGTCTGCTGGTCTTCCGCGCTGACCAGCAGCATCACACCTACCTCGTGAGGCGTGGCCGGCGGGCGTTCCAGTTCGCCGAGGATGGCGTTGTGGCCGTACAGCCGCAGATCGGCTCCCCATGAGCCGGCTGCCAGATCGAGCACGGTCTCCACCCGCTCAGTCAGCGTCTTCTGGAAGAACTCGGCCCACAGATCGATCGACCGGAGGACCCGTGGATCCCGGATACCGGCAAAGGACACCGTTTCGTACCCGGTGACCGCGGCACCTTCGAGTTTGACCGTGTACTGGCCGGCCGGCTCGAACCGCGACCCCTCGACCCGCACAGTGCGCTCGTCGATGGCGATGTACCGGGCATCGGCGACCATGATGGTGCCGCCTGGCTCGCGCATCATGTACGGGTTGACCGTCTCGTACAGCATGTGTGCGGCCACCGACACCGGGGTGCAGGCCGCGTCCGGGTCGAGCGGCTCGACGCTGAAGCCGGTGTGATCGATCCGGGCGAACACTCCGCCGGAACGGGGGTCGGTGGTGCACTGGCCGCCGCACTCGATGATTTTCGCCGCATGCCAGGTCGGTCCGGGTGGCATCCCATGCATGAGGGCGAACGCTGCGGGGGCGGCCGTGTCCGTAGCCCGTCCGGCGAGCACGATGTTCGCGCCACCCCGCAGCGCCTCCTGGATGGGTTCGTGGCCCATCATGCCGACGATGTGCTCGCACTTGGCGAGTGTGGCTGTGTCCACCGGTGCGCTGGGCGGCAGGGCGTGGATGCGCCCGCGCTCAAGTTCCGCGATCAGCCGGTCGGCCCGCTGCTCGCTGTATATCTTCGCGACGGCCAGGTCGAGTTCGTCCTCGACGCTGATCGCGCTCACGATGTTGGCGACCCAGTTCACGCCGGAGTCCGTCCCGCTGGTACCGCAGGAGCCGACGACCAGCGGTATCCGGGCGCTGCTCGCGGCCGCCAGCAGCAGCCGGAGGTCGCGGCGCACGGCGCGCTCGGTTGTCTTAGCCGTGCCGGTGCCAAGGTAGTAGGGGCCTGAATCGGTAGAACCGCCGTCGACGGCGATGACATCGGCGCCGAGGGAGATGCCGCGGGTGATGGTGTCGGGGCTGAACCCGGCGCCGAGCATGCCGCTCGGTACCAGGATGCCCACGCTGTCTGGCGGGCCACATCGGTTAGGCATATGCCGCCTTCCTTGGTGTTAAGAGGGTCGTCAACTGGGCCGGTCTGGACCGGCCTGAGGCTGGGCTCATTCAACGAACGTGGCGACACCGGGCGGAATGCGGAGGCGTACCGGCCCCTGCGCCAGTGGGCGTTGCGAGCGCACGGACAGCTGCACCGCTCCGACAGCGACGCGGTACTGGTAGTGGTCGCCGAGGTAGGAGGCGTCCAGGACGGTGCCCGCCGGGCCGCTGCCTACCGGGCCGGGCTGGCTGATCTCGATGTCCTCCGGCCGGACGGCGATGGTCCCGCTCGGACCGGCATGATGTTCGGGCACTACGATGCCGTCGTCGAACTCTGGCGTCCGCAGCACCGCGTCGCCGCCGGGCCCGGCGCTGACAGCGCCGGCGAGGAAATTGCACTGCCCGAGGAATTCGGCGACGAAGCGCCCCCGGGGCTGCCGGTAGACCTCCTCCGGGGTCCCCTCGCGCAGGATGCGCCCCTCGTTCATGACCAGGATCCGGTCGCTCATCGACAGCGCCTCGGTTTGGTCGTGGGTCACGAAGATCGTGGTGAGCCCGAGCGCGTGCTGCAACCCCTTGAGCCAGTCACGCGCGCGTTCGCGCAGCTTGGCGTCGAGGTTCGAGAACGGCTCGTCGAGCAGCAGCACCGCCGGCGAGTATGCGATGGCGCGGGCGAGGGCCACCCGCTGCTGCTGGCCGCCAGACAGTTGGTGGGGGTAGCGGCCCGCCTGTGCACTGAGCTCCACAAGAGCCAGAACCTCCTTCACCCGGGCCGTGACGGCGCGCTTGGGCATCCTGCGGACACGCAGCGGAAACGCCACGTTCTGCGCGACGGTCATATGCGGCCAGATCGCATACGACTGGAACACGATCCCGATATTGCGCCGCTCGGCCGCAAGGTCGACACCGGCGCCCAGGTCGACGAAGGTCTCGTCCCCGCAGACGATGAGCCCCTCGTCCGGGGTCTGGAGACCGGCGATGGACAGCAGGGTCGTGGTCTTGCCGCACCCGGACGGTCCCAGCAGCGTGACGAACTCCTTGTCCTTCACGGTGAAGCTGACGTCGTCGAGGACCCTGGTGCCGGAAAGGGACTTGCCCAGGTGCTCGACACGGATGTCAGGCACGGCGCAGCCTCCGAAGGACCCGGGCCCCGAGCAGGAGCACGACGGCGACGATGACAACCTGAACGACGGCCAAGGCGGCAACCGGGCCGACGATTCCCCGCTGCCAGGTCTGGAGCATCGTTACCCCGAGCACCTCGGTGCCCGGTTTCTGCAGGAACACCACCGGGTCGTAGTCGCCGAGCAGCGTGATGAACATGAGCACGAAGGCCGCGAGCAGCGCGGGACGCAGGATGGGCAGCAGGATCCGCCGCGCGACCGTCCACCAGCCCGCCCCGCTGGAGCGGGCCGCGCGGTCGAACTCGGCGTTGATGCGCGCGAGACTGGGATAGATGACCACGTAGGCCAGGGTCAGGTTCCGCACGCAGAGCGCGATCGCTTCGCCCCACAGGTTGTTGCGGACCAGCGCACCGGGCGTGAACATCAGATAAGTCCAGAAGAAGCCGATGCCGAGGATCACTCCGGGCACGGCGCGCGGATAGATCAAGGCGGGGGCCAGGGTCCGCCGCAGCGGGAACCCGGAGCGGTGCGCGATCAGCGTGGCCGCCGCGACCAGCAGGACGGTGGCGGCGCCGCCGCCGCCGGCGATGAGCAGGCTGTTAGTGATGGAACGTCGCAGCGTCGGGTCGGTGGCGACCAGATGCCAGTTCTCGGCAGTGAACAGATGCCAGGGCACTTCCAGGGTGGTCAGCACCTTCACGCATGACATCAGCATCAGCCCCAGCAGCGGGATCACGCTGGTAATGCCGACGAACGTGCCCAGCGCGATGCAGCTGGGCCATCGCCACCGGCCCAGGTCAAGCGGGCGGTAGCTGCCGCCACCGACTGCGCTGGTGGCGATGAACCGCTGCTCTGCGCCGGACAGCCTGGCTCGGATGATCAGCAGGCCCGAGACGACGAGCAGCAGCACCACGGCGCCGGCGCTGACGGAAGGAGGATCAGGAGTCGCTCCGCTGCTCCAGGATCGGTACAGGTAGCTGGCGTAGAAGTCGATGTTCGACGGCGTCCCGAGGAACAGCGGGATACCCAGGATCTCCAGGCAGAGGGCGAAGATCAGCACAGTGCAGTTCACGATGGCCGGACGCAGCATCGGCAGGGTCACCCGGGTGATCACCCGCCATGGTCCCGCGCCTGCGCCGCGCGCAGCGTCCTCCAGTGAGGAGTCGGTCCCGGCGAGCGCGGCCTGCACGGTCAGGTACACGATCGGGATGGTGATGACGGCCCCGAGCAGCGACATACCGGGGATCGAAGACAGGTTCCACACCGGCAGATGCAGGTTCCTGCTGACAGCCTGGGTGAGATACCCGCCCTGCCCGTAGATCGCCAGCCAGCCGACGATCAATCCGAGCGGCGGGATGAGGATCGGAGCTATCAGCAGCCGCCCGTATGCCTTGCGCCCCGGCAGGTTCGTCCGGCCACACAGGATCGCAAGCGCTGTGCCGCAGGCCACGGCCAGGACCGTGGTGCCGACAGCAAACGAAACGGTGTTCCTTACCGCCCTCCAGAACAACGGGTCAGCGAATAGGGTCCGGTACGCCTGGAGGGTGAACGTTCCACCCGGCAGATAGATCGGCTTGCTCCGCAGCGACGAGTAGACCAGCGGGAACAAGGGGCCTACGACGAGCGCGACCACGGCGAACCAGACCAGCGCCTGCCCGGCGCTCGCCGGGAGCCAGCGCGCCCGGGGTCTGGCCGGCACCGGTGCCGTGACTTCGGGCGGGCGCTCGATCATGCTCGTCATGGGTTTCTTCTCCCCGGAGGTCTGCTGGCACTGCCTAGCGGTGGAAGGCCTGGTTCCAGTGCTTGGTGATCGCGCTCTGCTGGCCAAGCACCGCCTGGCTGATCGGCACCAGGTAGATCGTGTGCGCCGGGACGTGACTCCGCAGTGCCGTCAGGGATGCGGTACAGCCGTTGGCGGAGTGGAAGTTGTTCATCGTCGCCTCGAAGCCGCCGGCGCACAGGGCGTCCTGGCCGGCCTGGGTGTACAGGAAGTCCAGGAACAGCTGAGCCGAGGCTGGGCTGCCCGCGTTCTTGGTCACCGTGATACCGCGAGGAATGAGCGGCGTCGCGTCCTGCATATAGGTGTAGCTGGCCAGGCCCTTGTAGTGCGGAAGGACACCCTGGGCCAGTCCCGAGGTCATGTAGCCGAGTGACGCGCCGCCCTGCAGCACATAAGTAAGAGCGGTGAGACCATCATCGAAGGTCTTGGTCACCGGCGCCATGGCGTCGTAGTAGCTCCACAACTTGGCCGGTCCCAGGAGGTGGGTCAGGCCATAGATCCCGGCGTAATCGAGCGGATTGGTGATCGAGTACGACACCAGCTTGTACTTGGCGGGATTCGCCTTCGCGTCCGCGGCAAGCTGGGCATACGTCGTGGGCACCTGCGATGGGGTCAGCAATTTGTCGTTATGCGTGAGCAGGATGGGCTCGGCCGACATGACGAAGACACCATGGCCCTGATTCACCCACGACGGGAAGGCACTCAGACCTGTCGGGGTGACGCCTGCAGTCACGCCGTTGTGTTCCGCCTGAACCCACAACGCTGGGGCGCTGGCGATCAGCATGTCCGCGGTTCGCGCTCCTTGAGCGGCTTCGGTCTCGTATTTCGAGAACACCACGTTGTCGTTGAGGTCAGCTGCGCTGATCTTGATGAACGGGTACTGCTTGTTAAATGCGGCGATGACCGGCTGGAGGTACCCCGACGGGATGTTGGCGTAGATCATCAGGCCGTGTTCCCGCCGCGCCTGCTGAGTCAGGGCCGAAACCGACTCGTGTGACAAGGACGCCGATGATGACGCCGCCGGCGATCCGCCGCCGGTAGAGCAACTGGCCAGGACGGCCGTCAGGGCGACCGTGGCCGCCAGCGCACTGATTTTCATCGAAGCGGGCACTTGAGCCTCCTATCGCTATAGCATGCTTGCTATAGCATCAATGATCGCGGTGATCCTCCACGCGAAAAGAGCCGTTGATCGAGCGCCGGCCGGATCGGCCGCCGCGGGCCCCAGCTCGGTCAGCGGCAGCTCGGCTTGCTGGCCGTGCGGAGCTGGCCGTGCCCGGTACCGCGGTCAGTGAGGGCTAGGTGATGTGGCTGTATGCTATAGTAAACATGTTCGCAACCGTCAAAGCAAGAGGCCATCCGGTTTCGCGCACGTATCTCACCGGAGATGCGACTTGCCATAGCAAGTGGTAGATTGCCTCTACCGTGCCAACCGTTCATGGAGCCGCATGACTAATGCGCCTGATCTGCCTGCCCTGCTCCGCGTCGAGTCGCTCGCCGAACAGGCTTACCGTGCAATCCGTGAGGGCATCGCGACCGGCCTGTTCAGCGCCGGCCAGCGTGTCACCGAACGGGGCCTGGCGACCAGGCTGAACGTCAGCGCAACCCCCGTACGGGAAGCGCTCCGAAGGCTCGAGCAGGAAGGCCTGATCGAGCGGGTTTCAGCCCGGCAACTTCGCGTCGTCGATCATTCCACCGGCACGCTGCGGGAGCTCCTGCTGACCGGTGCGGCACTCCGCGCCCTGGAGGCCCGGTTCGCGACCCACAAGATCACCGACGCGGCGCTCGACCGGATGGAGTCCCTGGTGGAAGCCCTGGCCAGCGCCCGGGGAGTGGATATAGCCGGGCAGCTGCGGATCGCCCGCGAATTCGACATGGAGATCGAGCGTGCGGCCGGCAACCCCACGCTGCGGAGCATGATCCTCAGCCTGTCCATCATCGGCCAGGAGCGGCGGGCGCGATATGCGAAATCCATGTGGGCGCGCCCGGAGGTGGGCGCGCGCCGGATCCAGGGCCACCGCGACATACTGGCCGCGCTCCGCAGCCGCGATCCGGACCTAGTCGAGCAGGTCTTCCGCCGCCACGCCACCACGGCTGTCGAGCTTCTCCTCGACGACCTCGGTTAGCCCCTGCCAGCGTTCGGCGGAGGATGCCACGACGCCGTGATCAGGCGGCGCTGCGCCACCCGCGGTCGCGGGTGGCGCAGCGCCCGTAGGCGGACCAGAACCTAGGTTCTGGCGACCGGCCTCAGCTCGCCAGTATCTTCAAGACCATCTTCGGCGGCCCGGTCCGCGGGGTCGCCGCTGTCCTCCAGGTCGAGGTGGGGAAGCCGGCGGTCGAGAATGGCCGGAAGCCGCCAGTTGGCCTTGCCCAGCGTGTGCATCACAGCGGGAACGAGCACCGTACGGACAAGCAGTGCGTCGCTGACGACGGCGGCTGCCATGCCCAGCCCGATCATCTTGATCGTACGGTCGGTGGTGAAGGTGAAGGCGAAGAAGACGACGGTCATGATGGCAGCGGCTGCGCTGATGATGCGGCCGCTGGTCGCCTGGCCGATGCGTATCGCGGCGGAGTTGTCGCCCCGTTTGAGCCACTCTTCCTGGATCCTGCTGACCAGGAACACCTGATAGTCGGTGGTCAGGCCGAACAGGACCGCGAACATGAGGATCGGGATGAACGGGCTGACCGGCCCGGTGTTGGTGACCCCGACCAGGCTCTTCAGCCATCCCCACTGGAACACGGCAGTTATCACCCCGAACGCCGCCGCCGCGGAGAGCAGGTTCATGATCGCGGCGGTCACGGGGATCGCCAGGCTGCGGAACACCAGCATGAGCAGGATGAACGACAGGGCGATCACCATGCCGACGAAAAGCGGCAGCTTGGATGAGAGCTGACCGGCAAGGTCGATACCCAGGGCTGTCTGGCCGCCCACCAGCACCTGAAGGTGCTGGCCGTGCAGCGCCGTGGGTATGACGTGGTTGCGCAGGTCAGTGATCAGGTTCGAGGTCGACACCGCCTGGGGGCTGCCGGCGGGGTACACCTCGGCGAGGGCGACGGCGGGGTGGCCCGGGCCGGCCGGGAAATACGTGGGGCCGGTGGTGGTGACGACACCTGGGGCATGGCTGGCCGCCGTGACCACGGTGCCGAAGGTGGCCCGGCCGGCTGCGCTGTGCAGCGGCGCCACGAGCTGCAGTGGACCGCTGAAGCCGGGGCCGAACCCGTGGACGAGCATCTCGTACCCCCGGTAGGTGGTCGTGGTGGTGCTCGTGGGGTCGACGCTGTAGTCGGCGGTCCCTTGCCGCATCGACAGGAACGGCGCGCCGAGCGCGAGCAGGATTCCGAGGGCGCCGACGCCGAAGACGATCCGGTGTGCCTGCACCCGCGACGCCCAGCCGGTCCAGCGCCGTGACGCTTCGGAGAAACTGGTTTCCCCCCGGGCGAGGGCGGCGCGCTGGCGGCGCGTCAGAGTGCGCTTGCCGAGCAGGCCGATGAGCGCCGGCAGCAGGGTCAGGGCGGCGAGTCACCGGGAACGCGACGGCGATCGAGGCGCCGATGGCCGCACCCGACAGGGTGCTGACCCCGACCGTGAGGATGCCGAGCAGGGCGATGCACACCGTCAACCCGGCGAAAAGCACTGCCCGCCCGGCGGTGGCCGCGGCGCCGGTGACGGCCGCTTCGACGCTGAGACCGCGGCGCAGTCCGTTGCGCGCCCGAGTGAGGATGAACAGTGAGTAGTCGATCCCGACGCCGAGGCCGATAAGGGTGCACAGCTGGGAGGTGAACGAGGCCATGCTGACGGTGTTGGACAGCATCCCGACCACCGCCAGTCCGGCCGTGAGCGCGATGGCGGTGCTCACCAACGGGAGCAGCGCGGGCAGCACGGCGCCGAAGAACAGCAGCAGGATGATCAAAGCGGCACCAACGCCGATGAGGGTGCTCGACGAGGAGGCCGGATTGGTCGACGCGGCGACGGCACCGACGACGTCGACCTGGAGGGCTGACGAGTTCGGCGCTCGGGCCAGGTTCACGAACCGGCTCGCCTCGGCTGCGGGGATGCTGTTGGCATCCCTCGAGAAGCTGACCGTGGCAAAGGCGATACGCCTGTTCGCGCTGATCTGCTTGGCGCCCAGGGGATTGTAGGGCGAGGTCACACCGGAGACGTACCGCAGGTGCGACACCCGGCCCAGCATGGTCTGGATCTGTCTCTGAACGGCCGGCGCGTTGACCGTTCCGGCCTTGGTTTCGAACACGATCTGCTCGGTGTCTCCCGACTGGCCCGGCACCGCCCGCTGCAGCAGGCTGGCGGCGGCGGCACTTGGCGTGCCAGACAGCGTGGTACCGGTGGCATAGTGACTCCCGAGAGCAGACTGGCCGAGGAAGGCACCGGCAAGCACCATCAGCCATATTCCGAGCACGGCCAGGCGATGCCTGACGCACCAGCGAGCGAGCGAACGCATCACGATCTCCTCCGCTGATCCCCGCCGATCGGGGACCTTTCAGCAGCATCGGGCTGGAGCGCCTTGCGTATCGTCGGCCGGCAGAACCCTTTGATGTCCGGCATTTAGTCCTGCGGAAGTAGCGCCCGCGATGCACGCTCTGGTCCGTCCCACCTGCGCCGCTGCCGGGACCGTCGTAGTTCTCAAGGAGCACTGCCGGGGTCCGTAGTTGGCCGGGAAGCGTTCTCGCGGCGGATGTGAGAGGAGATCCTGTGACCGTAGTTTGGGAGGTACGGCCTTACGCTCTGTTACAGCACGTGCCTCCCGCGCCCGTCCCGTCCAGTCCGGCGGTGGGCCAGAAGCGCCGAGAGGGGGTTGACATGCTTGCCTTCCGCGCATTTGCCACGCGCGCGGCCACCAGCGGCAGGGCGGGGCTGGAGGGGCTGCTGCGCGCGCCTGATATCGACCAGGTCCTGGCGCTGATCGCCTTTGTCGCGCTGCTCGTCGATCCGCTGCTGCTGCACAAGGTCACGCATGTGACACCGGTCATGGGGGTGCTGGCCTTCCTGACGGCATTGCCGCTCGTGGCCCGGCGGCGCTTCCCGCTCGGTGTGCTGGCCATCGTCTTGCCCCTGCTGATGGCGTGCCTGGTCGTGTTCCACCCGAACCGGGCTGCAGTGGGCATCGTCATGCTGCTGGTATTCACCGTGGGGCTTGAGGGAGGCCGGGCCCGCTCGCTCGTAGTAGGCGCGCTGATGGCGCCAATCGTGACCGCTGCGGTGTTCATCACCGGCAAAAATGGCGGCCTCAGCGACGTCATCGCCTTCGGCTCGCTGGTGCTTGGCGCCCTCCTCGCTGGCGAGACACTGCGCGCCCGCCAGGCGCTCGCGCGGTCGCTCGCCGACGAGGCGGCACACATGCGCGAGGCCGCGGCGCAGCACCGCTTCGACTCCGAGCGCCTCTCGCTGGCCAACGAGCTGCACGACAGCATCGGGCACACGCTGGTGGCCATCAATGTGCGCGCCGCGGCCGCCGCGCGCCGGGAGCGCAAGGCCGGGAGCGCCGAGGCGCCCACCGCGCTTGATGAGATAGCGTCCGCGTCGGCCGGGGCGCTCGCCGAGCTGCGCACCGCCCTGAGGACCCTGCGCATTGCGCAAGACAGGCCGGCCCCGCTGCATCCCATCCAGGACATGGCCAGCCTCGCCGACCTGATCGCCGGCGTCGAGGCCGCCGGCCTCGAGGTCGACTTCGAAGTGACCGGAGTGCCCGGCCGCGCTGCCCGCAAGCGTCGGCCACGCGGCGTATCGCATCGTCCAGGAGGCCCTCACGAATGTGCTGCGCCACTCCACCGCCCGCAAGGCGCAGGTCCGAGTCGAGGCCGACGACTGCGCCGTTGTCATCGAGGTCGTCGATAACGGCCAGAAGCGGGCGGCTAGCTTCCCGGCTGGCGGTCACGGGGTGCGGGGCATGCAAGAGCGGGCGACCGCTCTTGGCGGCACCTGCGAGGCGGGAACGGTCAACGGCGCCGGGTGGCGGGTACGGGCCCGCATCCCGCTGGGCGGGAAGGGATCGTGATGGCACCCATCCGCGTGCTTGTCGCCGATGACCACGCCCTGGTGCGTGCCGGGTTCCGCTCCATCCTGAGCGACGAGGATGACATCGAGGTCGCCGGCGAGGCCAAAGAAGGAGCAGAGGCAGTCGCCGCCGCGGTCAGAGAGCTCCCGGACGTGGTGCTCATGGACATCCGCATGCCCGGGATGGACGGCCTGCAAGCAACGCGCCTGATCACCGCTCACCCTAAGCTGACCGGCACGAAGGTCATCGTCTTGACCACGTTCGACCTCGACGAGTACGTCTTCGGGGCACTCAAGGCAGGCGCCAGCGCGTTCCTCCTCAAGGGCGTTGAGCCACCCGCACTGATCCACGCCGTCAGAACCGTCGCCGGCGGCGAGGCCCTGCTCGAGCCGAGCGCAACCCGCCGGCTGATCGAGGCCTACGTCGGCGGCCAGCAGGCGGCGTCCCCCGCAGGCTTCCCGCTTCCCTCATCGCTCACCGGCCGGGAGGTCGAGATACTCCGGCTCATCGCCGCCGGCCTGACGAACACCGAGATCGCCGAGCGCCTGTTCATCAGCCCGCTGACCTGCAAGTCGCACGTATCGCGCATCCTGACGAAGCTGGACGCCAGGGACCGAACCCAACTGGTCGTCCTCGCCTACGAGAGCGGCCTAATCGTCCCAGGACAAACCGGCGGTCTTCCCGGAGTACCTACGCAAGGTTCATGACCTTCTTGTCCGCCGCCTAAGCCGCGCCAGGCTGCCCAGCGCGACGTGCGTAGCCGCGGTGATGCCCAAGTATTGCTAGAAGCGGATGACAGCCTTGCCGTGGAGGCCGCCGGTGCGGAGTTTTTTGAGCGCCTCGCCTATGTTGTCCGGCTGAATAGTGGAGTGAATGCGCGCGGTGATCGTGCCATCCGCGAGCATGCGCGCAACCTTGGCCAGTCCCTGCGGAGACGACAGCGGATTCGTGAGTGTTGCAATATTGAACGCGGTGATCTGGTGCTCAGCGAACCACTCCTTGTCTGCTGCATAACGCGTCGAGACAAGACCGCCTCCGGGCTTAAGAATCTCAGCGTCCCGGCGGATTACCTCTGAATCGTTGACTAGATCGAGGACAGCATCGACGCCGTCCGGGTGAGAAGTGCGCACCGCGTCGAACACGTCGGCAGCCTTGGTGTCGTAAACCTCTTCTGCACCAACGCGGCGAGCTTCGTCAACGTCTCCGCGAACTGTCCCGATAACGTGCGCGCCCCGGTCCCGCGCCATTTGCACCGTATAGCCGCCGACCGCGCCGGTCGCGCCCAGCACAACGAGGCGCTGGCCCGGCGTGACGCCCAGCAGCTCGAGGGACCTGAGCGCGGTTATTGCCGCGATTGGCAGCGCGGCTGCCTGTTCGTCTGTGACACCGTCGGGGATGCGGGCAAGCGGTTCTGTCTTCACCCCTGGCGCGACGGCGGTGTACTCGGCGTACCAAAGTTCCGGATGGCGAATGCGCGCATATTGTACTCCTTACGTCGGGCTCTCTCAATACCTCATTCTGAGGCTGAGTCACCCGCCGATGTCACGGGCCGCGCCGGTCAGGAGCCGCCACACGCCCGTGTCGCCGAGGAACTTAAAACGCCGCCGCATGTCCGCGGCCGCCGCGCCTGCATCCGGGAACGACGCGAAATAGGCGCGAATGCTGCCGTAATCGTCGAGGATGGCCATGACTTCCCGCGCGTTATCCACCGTCGCCCGGATCTTCGCCTTGTTGCGGATCACGCGGGCGTCGTTTTCCGTTGCTGCGATCTCGGCGGGCGGCATGGCGGCGACCCGCGCCGGGTCGAAGCCATGGAAGGCCTCCCGGATGCCATCCCACTTGGCCTCGACGACACGCCAGCTGATCCCGGCCTCGAAAACCGAGCGCGACAGGTGCTCGAGGAAGAACGCGGGATCGTCCGGTGCGTGGTCGCGGAGCTTCCCGAATGGCGCGGCCAGCTCGCGCGCCCGCGCCTGCGCCCGCAGCGCCGGCTGATCGGCCGCGGCCGTGTCGCCGGACTTTATCCGCGCGACGAGCGCCGTCGCCTCGTCGTGGGTGAGGATGTTGAGCCACAGTGCGCCGCCGGGGTCCTGCAGCCGGCTGTCGTCGATGTCACCCACGTCGACCGGGTCGAATCCGGCGTCCCGGATCAGCTTGGCGGCGACCGGCTTGGCCTCCGCGTCGCCGGACAGGAACAGGACCCAGGGCGGCTCGCGGTGGTTGTCGTCGGCCATGACGTTGACCGAGATCGAGTTGAAGGCGCGCACCCAGCGCGCCCGCGGGAACATGTCGGCCAGCGACCGCAGTGACAGTTGGTGCTGCCCGAACGAGTTGGCCGCGTCGATCATGATGCGGCCATCCAGCGGGCCGGCTGCCTGCAGCACCTCTGTGACAGCGGGGCCGGGGACGGCCACGAGCACCGCTTCGGCGGCCCCCACGGCGTCAGCGACGGAGGCCGCGTGCGCGCGGTCCCCAAGTTCCGCGGCCAGCGCGCGCGGCCGGGCGGCGTGCCGTGCCGCGAACGTGACATCGTGGCCGGCGGCGTGCCAGAGCCTTCCTATCGTGGAGCCGACGCGGCCAACTCCGAGAACCGCGATCTTCATTCGCTCCCCCTTCCATCGAAAGCCATAATGTCGTCGCGACGAGCTTGCCATTGGCCCGGTTCTGCTCCATGTCGGTGTGCGCCTGCACGATCTGGTCGAACCGGTACACGTGGCCGATCGGGACAGCGGCCGTGCTTGAGCCCGAAAGCCCTGACCCTGATGAGCACCTGGCCGGCGGACGGTACCGGGACCGGGAGCTCGCGGATGGCCAGTGCGGACGGCGGTCCCGGCGCATCCAGGACGGCCGCGCGCATGGTGCTGGGCGCGGCCGCCGTGCCCGGGGGGAAGGCGCTTCGGCTGGGCGGCGGCTTTCCGGATCCGGCACCCATAGTCCCCACCTCAACGTTCTGATCGTCGGCATCCATGGTTGCTCCTTCGTCTGCGAGTGTACTAACGAGCGCTAGTTCGTACGATGCTAACTAGCGCTCGCTCGTATGGCAAGGGTAGAGTTTGGGCCATGTCACTTGCGCATGCCGATCCCGCAGCCGCCGAGGCCCGGGCCGCCGTCACCGTCGATGCCGTGCTCGACGCCGCGCTGACGCTGTTCTCTGAGCGCGGCTATCACGGCACCGCCGTCAGCCAGATCGCCGCCAGCCTGGGCATCCGCACCCCGAGCCTGTACAACCACATGCGCTCGAAGCAGGACCTGCTCGAGGCGATCATCGGGCGGACCGTCGACGGCGTCCTGGACGACTTCCGGGCCGCCGTCGATGGGCTGAGCGACCCGGTGGAACGACTGCGCCGCGCCATCCGCGTCTACGCCCTGCGGCACGCCACCGATCGCCGCGAGGCGCTGGTCGCCAACCGGGACACCACGAGCCTGCCCGAGCCTGCCCGGACCCGGGTGCGCCAGCAGGAGCGCGACCACGAGCAAGCGGTGCGCGCCATCATCTCCGACGGCGTCGGCACAGGCGACTTCCACGTCGACACCCCGGCGCTCGCCTCGTTCGCGATCCTCGAGATGTGTCTCAGCATCGCCCGCTGGTTCCGCGACGACGGTGCCCGCACCGCCGAGCAGGTAGCAGACGAGTACACCGATTTCGCGCTGCGCATCGCCGGCTTCGTCCCGGACCGGCCATTACCGGCCGGCCGGGCGCACCAGGGGCCTGATGACCCGAACCAGTGAGCGCACCACGGTCGCCAGATCGCCGGGGCATTCGAACCGCGCATCCCGAGCCTCTAGAACCGCCTCCTGGGCCACGAGGCCCGCCACGTCCTGTTGTCCACCCCTGGCCGCTCTTCGTATTCGTCTCAGCCGAAGTCGAGGGCATCCCCCGCAAAGGCGGCTTTCTTCCGGAAATCCCAGCTGGTGATCTTGTCAGGAGCCAGCCGCAGCCAGGCGTGATGGCCGGTGTGGTACATCACGTCCGTGCCTTCGTACTTGCGGGCGTAAAGCCGCTCGGGCTCCGCCAGCCCGGCGTCGGGCCTTCCTGTCCGCGGCACCTCACCGACGATCTCGGCCGCGCCGCGCAGTTCAGCCCCGCGCAGTTCGCCGTACGCGTCGCCGGCGTCGACGAGAACCGCAACCCGCCGGTCACGGCTAATGTCGGTCCAGCGCTGGCTCCTGACCACGGAGTACAGCCATAGCGCGGTCCCATCCCACACGTACCAGAGCGGTGTCAGATGCGGGCCGTCCTGGCCGGCGGTCGCGACCCGGCACGTGCGCTGCCTCGTAAGGAAGGCGTCCAGTTCCGCCTTGCCCATGGCGATGCTGCGACCGCGCCGCTGCTCCCCGGGCAACGCCATCGGCGATCGAGCCGCGGCCGCGCCCGCGAGGAAGGCACGGCCACTGGCCGGCGGCCTTCCTGATCCGGCACCCAGAATCCCCACCTCAACGTTCTGATCGACGACACCCATGGCTGCTCCTTCGTCGGCGAGTGAACTAACGAGCGCTAGTTCGTACAACGATGCTAACTAGCGCTCGCTCGTATGGCAAGGGCAGAGTTCGGGTCATGTCACTTGCGCATGCCGATCCCGCAGCCGCCCAACCGCGCCGCCTTGGCTTCAGTGCACGGAGCGGATCGCTATGGGGATGAGCGCAACCGACATGGCGAGAAGCAGCGGCATGTCCCTACCGTGCTCATGATCGTCAACAGCGAGGATCCGGATCTGCCCACGGCCTCACCTGGCCGGCATGGGCACGGCATTGGCGCGCACGACGTCCGAGTAGAACTTGGCGCTTGACTTGGGGATTCGGCGCTGGGTGCCGAAATCTACGAAGACGATACCGAAACGTTTCTGGTAACCCCATGCCCATTCGAAGTTATCGAGCAGCGACCAAACGAAGTAGCCCGCGAGGGCTGCCCCATCCCTGATGGCGCGGGCAGCCGCTGCCAGGTGCAGTTGGAGATATGTGACGCGTTCGGAGTCATTCACTTCGCCTTGCGGGTTCACGTAGTCCTCGGCGGCGCAGCCATTCTCGGTGATGTACAGGGGCAGGCCTGGGGCGTCCTTGGACAGGCGCAGCAGGAGATCGTAGAGCGCGTCCGGGTCCACCAGCCAGCCCATCGGCGTCCGGCCGAGCCAGCCGGGGCGGTATTCCACTACGCCGGGTACGCCGCAGCGGGCCGGTTCCTCGTTCTGCCGGAGGTCGGCGGGGTTGCCGGCGCGCAGGTAGACGGGGGCGTAGTAGTTGACGCCAAGGAAATCGAGCGGCTGGTTGATCGTCTCCATGTCACCCGCGGCGACGAGGGAGGCCGGCGGCAAGAGAGCCGGCCCCGCCTGAGCGGGGTAGTTGCCGTACAGCAACGGTTCGAGAAACAGGCCGTTGAGCTCGGCCTCGGTGACCAGCCTGGCCCGTTCGAGGCTGTCCAGCCGCAGTTCTCCGAGCACCTGGACCGGATTGATGTCCAGGGTGATCCCCACGGCGGCGGCCGGAGTCAGGCCGCGCAGCGCCTGCGCGGCCAGCCCGTGGCCGAGCAGCAGATGATGGGTGGCGGCGGCGGCATCGGCGGGATCCTGCACCCCAGGGGCGTGCTCCCCGGTGCGGTAACCGTGGCTTGCCACCACTTGGGGCTCGTTCAGGGTGACCCAGCGAGTGATCCTGTCGCCGAGCGCTTGCGCGACGATGGCCGCGTACTCGGCAAAACGCTCAGCGGTGCTGCGCACTGCCCAGCCACCCTCGTCTTGGAGTTCCTGGGGAAGATCCCAGTGATAGAGCGTGGCGGTCGGAACGATGCCGCGCTCACCCAGCTCATCGAGCAGCGCCCGGTAATAGTCGAGGCCTTTCTGGTTCACAGCACCCCGCCCGCCGGGCTGGACTCGCGGCCACGAGATCGAGAACCGGTAGGCGTTGAGACCGAGCGACGCCATTATCGCGACGTCTTCGCCATAACGGTGGTAGGAATCGCAAGCAATATCCCCGGTGTCGCCGCCGCGGACTTTCCCCGGGGTTCGGCTGAAGGTATCCCAGACCGATGCGCCCCGGCCGTCGATGCGGGCCGCCCCTTCGATCTGGTAGGCGGCCGTTGCCGCGCCCCAGGTGAAGCCCGGCGGGAAGGGCAGCGCACCGTCGGTGCCGGACTCCGATGTGATCATGAATCCTCCTTGCGTGGCGCTCGCAGATTCGGCGGCCCAGCCGGGAGGCACTCGCGGCCGCGCGGGTCTTGACGGCTCCCGGGCCGGGTCCTAGTGTAAGCGCTTAGATTCCTTAATGTAAGCGCTTAGATCAGGATGTAACCGCTTAGAACCCGGCTCAATGGGGGACTCCCCGATGTTGTGTAGCCAGGCACCGTGGTAACCCTGTACGACGTCGCGCGGGTTGCGGGCGTCTCCACCGCGACGGTTTCCAGGGTCGTGCACGGTCAGGACAAGGTGCGCGACAGCACCCGGGCGCGAGTCTTGGAGGTCATCGACCAGCTCGGCTACGTCCCCGACGGTGCCGCGCAGAGCCTGTCCCGCCGCCGCAAGAACGTGATCGGCCTGGTGTGCGTGGAACGCCAGTCGCCGCGGCAGCAGTACGACATCGAGAGCATGAGCCTGCTGTTCTACGACGAGATACTGCGCGGCGTCGAGGCGCGCATTCGCCACCACAAATGGTCGTTGCTGATAACTTACCTCGAAGAGGCCGGTGACCCTGACCTGCCTCGGCTCCTTTCCCTATCCGGGCAGGTCGATGGCCTGCTGATCGGGGAGGGGATCGTGCCGTCGGAGTACCTGGCCCGGCTGGCCAAAAGGGTGCCAGTTGTAGTCATCGCCGGTAGCCCGGCGGAGCGGGCGGTTGATGTGGTGACCGCCGACAACCGGGCCGGTTCGGCCGCGCTGTTGCGGCACCTTATCGAAGACCATGGCAGACGCCGGCTGTACCACGTGGACGGGCCGATAACGGCTCCCGACGCCAAGGAGCGGCGCCTCGCGCTCAACGAGCTGCTGGCCGCCAACCCGCACTGCCAGCTCGTCGGCTCGTCGCAGGGTCTCTTCAGCGTCGCCAGCGGGGAAGAGGCGGGCGAGAAGCTGCTCGCCATGCGAGGCGAGGCGATGCCGGACGCGATGGTCTGCGCCAACGACCAAATGGCCATCGGGGTGCTCCAGGCCTTCGCCAAAGCGGGGGTGCGCGTGCCGGAACAGGTGGCCGTGGTCGGCTTCGACGACATCTTCCCCGGGAGCCTCTATGACCCTCCGCTCACCACTGTCCACCAGCCAATGCGCCTACTCGGCGAGCGGGCGTGCACCCGCCTTCTGGACCGCATCGCCCGGCCGGGCCTGCGCCCGAAGGTGGAACTGCTGCCGACCGAACTGGTGCTGCGCTCCAGCTGTGGCTGCCCGCCCGGCACCGTGACGCGGCGTCCGGTGCCGCCACTGCGGGCCAGCCATCCCCCGTCCGGCCCGGCTGCACCGCCGCAGCGCCAACGCCGGGTCACACCGAACTAGGAGCCGGCGATGTCCTTCATCGTCCGCCGCGTGATCTTCTATCTAGTCGCGGCCTGGGTAGCGCTGACGATCAACTTCTTCATCCCGCGGGCGATGCCCGGGAACGCGGTTCAGGCCATCATGTCGAAGTTCCCGAACCTGACCCCGTCGGCCTACCGGGCGCTGGAGGCCATGCTCGGCGTCGGCCACCCCGGCTCGGTCTGGCATCAGTACTGGGCGTATCTCGTCGACGTCAGCCACCTCAACTTCGGCACCGACGTGTCCCAGTACCCCGCCAGCGTGTCGAGCCTGCTCGCGCAGACGATCCCCTGGACGATCATCCTGGTGGGCACGGCGACGGTCATCGCCTTCGCCGTGGGCACCGTCCTGGGCATCATGGCCGGCTGGCGGCACGGGGGCTGGCTCGACCGGGTGCTGCCCGGGCTCATGTTCTTCCAGGCGATGCCCTACTTCTTCCTCGCGCTGATCCTGCTCGAACTGCTCGCGGTCCGCGTCCACGTGTTCCCGATAGGCCAGGGGTACACGGGAGGGCTGATACCGGGCTGGCACTGGGACTTCATCAGCAGCGCCCTCTACCACTCGCTGCTCCCCGCCTTCACCATCGTCCTGGCGTCGGTGGCCGGCTGGATGCTGCAGATGCGCAACGTCATGCTCACCACGATCGGCGAGGACTACGTGCTCGCCGCGCAGGCGAAGGGCCTTTCCAGCCGCCGGGTCGTGTGGACGTACGCGACCCGCAACGCCCTCCTGCCCCAGCTTCAGGGGTTCGGCCTCGCGTTGGGCTTCGTCGTGTCCGGGGCCATCGTCATGGAGATCGTCTTCTCCTACCCGGGGATAGGCCTGCTGCTGCTCAACGCCGTCACCTCGAACGACTACCCGCTGATGCAGGCCATCTTCCTGGTGATCACCTTCACCGTCCTGCTCGCCAACCTGATCGTCGACATGATCATCGTCGTCGCCGATCCGCGTGCGCGGGCGCGAGAGGGGGCCCGATGACCGTTGCCCTCCCGGTCAGCGCCGAGCCGGCGGCCCTCCCGGAAACACCCCGGCAGGCCGGGCTGTGGCGGCGGCTGCCCACCAAGGCCAAGGTGGGTGCGGTCCTGATGGGCGTCTTCATCCTCGCCGCCATCATCGGGCCGCATGCTCGCGCCTTACGACCCCTCGTTCCAGAACCCCGCGCCGGCCCTGTCCCTGCATCCCCCGGACGCCGCGCACCTGCTCGGCACGACGCAGAGCGGTCAGGACGTGCTGTCCCAGCTTCTCGTCGGCATCCGCCTCACCCTGGAACTGGCGCTCAGCGTCGGTGTCATCGCGACGGCGCTGTCGATCGTCGTCGGCGTGTCGGCGGCGTTCCTCGGCGGTGCGTGGGACGAGGTGCTGTCCCTGGCCACCAACGTGTTCCTGGTGATCCCGGCGCTGCCGCTGCTCATCATCCTGCTCGGCTACCTGCCGCAGAAGGGCCAGCTGGCGACCATCGTCGTGCTCAGCGGGCTCGGCTGGCCATGGGGGGCGCGGTTGATCCGCGCGCAGACCCTGGCGATCCGCAGCCGCGACTTCGTCGCCGCCGCCCGGGAGACCGGCGAGCCGACCTGGCGGATCCTGGCTGTCGAGATCGTGCCGAACGAGGTGAGCCTGATCGCGGCGAGCTTCGTGAACACGGTGCTCTACGCGATCGGCGCCTCGGTCGCCCTGGCCTTCATCGGCCTTGCCGACCTGACGAGCTGGAGCCTTGGCTCGATGCTCTACTGGGCGCAGAGCCAGCAGGCCCTCCAGCTGGGCGCCTGGTGGTGGTTCGTGCCACCCGGGCTTGCCGTGGCGCTCGTCGGCACCGCACTCGTCCTGCTGAACACCGGCATCGACGAGCTCGGCAACCCGCGGCTGCGGAACGCGGGCAGCGCCAGCGCGGGCGCCTGGCGCAAGCTGCGGCCTACCGACCCGACTCCGGTGCTGCAGGCGCCCCCGCCGCCCCGCGGCCAGCTCGCCAGCTTCCTCCACTCGTTCTCCCGCACCTCGCTCCTCGACGAAGACCGCGAGCGAGGTGAGCTCCCGTGACCGGGCCAGTGCTCGCTATCGAGGACTTCTCCGTTGTCTACCGGACCCCCGGCGGCGACGTGCGGGCGGTACGGCAGGTCAATCTGCAGCTTTACGCACGCGAGGTGGTCGGCCTGGTCGGCGAGAGCGGCTCTGGCAAGTCCACGCTCGCGTACGGCGCTTGCCGCCTGCTCCGGGCGCCCGCGCTCATCACGAACGGCAGCGTGCGGTACCAGGGCCGGCGCGCCGCCACGCCCCTGGAGATGCTCCAGCTAGACGGCGACGAGCTGCGGCGGCTGCGCTGGCGCGAGATCGCCATCGTGTTCCAGAGCGCGATGAACGCGCTGAACCCGGTGCTCAACGTCCGCGATCAGCTGCTCGACGTCATCCACGCCCATCTGCGGATGTCCCGGCAGGACGCCCGGGACAAGGCAGCGTCGCTGCTCGACCTCGTCGGCATTCCCGCGCTCACGGCTGCGCAGCTATCCGCACGAGCTGTCCGGCGGTATGCGGCAGCGGGTGATGATCGCGATGGCGCTGGCCACCGATCCGGAAGTCGTCATCATGGACGAGCCGACCACCGCGCTCGACGTGGTGGTCCAGCGCGACATCCTCACCCAGATCGTGGAGCTGAAGGACCAGCTCGGCTTCTCGATCCTTTTCATCACCCACGATCTGTCCCTGCTGCTCGAGCTCGCCGACCGGATCGCGGTGATGTACGCCGGGCAGCTGCTGGAGACCGGCACGGCACAGAAGATCGCTCGCGAGCCCGCGCACCCCTACACCAGGGGCCTGCTCAACTCGTTCCCGTCGCTGCGTGGTGCGCGCCGTGACCTGGCCGGCATTCCCGGCTCGCCGCCCGACCTGCAGGATCCGCCGCCAGGCTGCCCGTTCCTGCCCCGCTGCGGCTATGGCACGGAACGCTGCACCAGCGTCGACATGATCATGGCCCCGGTCGCGTCCCCTGCCGACCCCGCGCACCTGACCGCCTGCCCCTTCGTCCTGCCCGGCACGCCGCCGCCACGCATCCCGGACCGCCCGGCACCAGCGAGTGCGGGAGCCGACCAATGATCATCCCAGAGCCGGTGAACGGCGAGGTAGCGTCGGTGGCCGCCCAGCGCGGGCCGCTGGCGATGGAGGCCATCGCGATCAGCAAGGACTTCCGGATCGGCCGCGGTGAGGTCCTGCACGCGGTGCGCGAGGTTTCCGTCAACCTCTACCGGGGCGCGGCCACCGCATTGGTCGGCGAGAGCGGTTCGGGCAAGTCGACGGTGGCCAGGCTGCTCGCCGGGCAGGAGCGGCTGACCTCCGGCTCGATCCGGCTGGACGGCAGCCCCGTCGATCTGTCCGGCCGCGGCGCCTTCCGGCGGCACAAGAGCAAGGTCCAGATGGTCTTCCAGGATCCGTTCTCTTCGCTCAACCCGGTGCACACGGTAGGCCATCACCTGGAGCGCCCGGTAAAGCTGCACCAGGGCAAGAAGTCGCCGGCCGAGGTGGCGCGCGAGATCGCCGCCCTGCTTGAGCAGGTACGGCTCACCCCGGCCGGAAACTTCCTGCCCAAGTTCCCGCACGAGCTGTCCGGCGGCCAGCGGCAGCGGGTCTCGTTCGCCCGGGCGCTGGCCGCCCGCCCCGAGGTCCTGCTGGCCGACGAGCCGGTGTCCATGCTGGACGTCTCGATTCGGCTGGAGATGCTGAGCCTGCTCGACGACCTGCGCCGCCGCTTCCAGCTCGCGCTGCTGTACATCACCCACGACATCGCCTCGGCGCGCTACTTCGCCGACGAGATCCTGGTCATGTACGCCGGGCAGATCGTCGAGCGCGGCCCGGCGGAGGAACTGACCCAGCGCCCGGCGCATCCCTACACCCAGCTGCTGGTCGCCTCGGCCCCGGACCCCGACAACTTGGGCACCGCGCTGCACGGCGGCGGGAACGGCGCCGGGCGCCGGGCGGAGAGCACCGAGGCGGCGGCGATCGGCTGCCCGTTCAGCACCCGGTGCCCGTTCGCCGACGACCGCTGCCGCAGCGAGGACCCTGCGCTGCAGCGTGTCTCCCCGGTCCGGGCGGCCGCTTGCTGGCGGCTGGATGTCGCCGCGCCCGGTGTTATTGCGCAGCCGCAGGGGGGTGGGACATGACGAGCTAGCCGACCTCCGCACACATCGGGGGACTACCTGACCTTCACGACGACAGGAAACGAAAATGATCAGGAGATTCCGAGGCCCTAGAAAGCTGGTCGCTGTCAGCGCAGTGGCCATCCTTGCGGCCGGGGTGGCCGCATGCGGCTCGTCGAGCAGCTCACCGAGCTCATCGAGTTCGAGTTCCACGCCGACTCTCACCATGGAGAGCTCGCCGGAAAGCACGATCACCCAGGCGTTCAACCCGTTCATCGCCACCCAGGCCATCTGGGGCATGGGCGCGGACGGGCTCATCTACGAGCCGCTGCTCCAGTTCGACCTCGCCGCGCCGCCCAAGTACTACCCGTGGCTGGCCACGGCGTACACATGGTCGAACGGCGGCAAGGCGGTCACCTTCACGATCCGGCAGGGTGTGAAGTTCAACAACGGCACGCCGATGACGCCGGCGGACGTCGCGTTCACCTACAACCTGGTGAAGAAGAACGCGTCCATCAACCTCGGCGGGCTGCCAATCTCGACCGTGAGCACCTCGGGCAACACGGTCACGCTGACGTTCCCGACGGCCGCAGTACACCAACCTCCAGGAGATCGCGGGCGTGCCGATCCTGCCGCAGGCGATCTGGAGCAAGGCCGGCAACCCGGCCACCTTCACCAACCCCAACCCGGTCGGCACCGGGCCCTACAAGCTCAAGACCTTCACCCCGCAGGGCTTCACGCTGACGAAGAACGCCGACTACTGGCAGGCGTCGATGGCCAAGGTCACCAACGTCTACTTCCCGGTCTACACCTCCAACACCGGCGCGCTGTCGGCGCTGTTCGCCGGGCAGATCGACTGGACCGGCAACTTCATCCCCGGCCTGCAGAAGGCTTTCGTGGCCAAGGCGCCGGCCTACCACCACTACTGGGAGGCGCCGGGGAGCTCGAACGCCTTCATCCCGAACCTGAACAAGTGGCCGACCAACCAGCTAGCGGTCCGCAGGGCGATCAGCCTGGCGGTGAACCGCACGGTGCTCGCCTCCGAGGGCGAGGCGGGCCTGGAGAACCCGGTGCTCAACGCCACCGGCATCACGCTGCCGACCTACACCGCCTGGAGTTCGCCGGTCGCCTCGAAGACCGTATCCGCCAGCGGCAACGCGGCCGCCGCCCAGACGGTGCTGAAGAACGCCGGCTACACCAAGGGCGCCAACGGCTTCTTCCAGAAGGGCGGCAAGACCGTCTCGGTGACGCTGATCAGCCCGTCCGCCTACACCGACTACGCCGAGGTCGGCTCGATCGCCGCCCAGGAACTGAGGAACGCGGGCATCGACGCGACGTTCCAGGGCATCAGCGTGAACGCGTGGAACGCCGACATGGGTAACGGCAACTTCTCCCTGGCCGAGCACTGGTCCAATGGCGGCATCACGCCGTACAACCTCTACGACAACTGGCTGGACAGTGCGCTGGACAAGGGCACCGCCGCCACCGGCGACTACGAGCGGCTGAACAACCCGGCCATCGACGCTGCCCTGGCCAAGGTGGCCGGAGCTTCGACGGTGCCGCAGCAGGCGGCCGCCCTCATGCCGATCGAGAACTACGTGGCCGCGAACCTGCCGGTGATCCCGATCACCACGGCATCGGACTGGTTCGAGTACAACTCCCAGCACTGGGTCGGCTGGCCGACGCAGTCGAATCCGTACGAGTCGGGACAGCCGTCCGGCACCAACAACAACGCCGGCACGGGCACCGACGAGGTCGTCATCTTGCACCTGACGCCTCGCTGAGTTCGGCGAGGCAAGCGGGCCCGCCCCTGGGAAACCGGGGGCGGGCCACACCCCACCAGTACATTAGCCCAGCACGGAGGCGTGACCAGCCATGACAGCAACTCGGCACAGCATCCCCGGAACCCACCGAGCCGATCGCAGGCGTCCGGGAACCCGGCTGCGTAGTGCACTCATAGCAGCTGCGGTGACGGCCGGCTGCCTGGTTCCTGCCTTAGGCACGGCTTCGGCGGCCTTGGCCAGCCCGGCCCACCACACCGCGGGCCGTCACGCTCTGCTTGCCCCGCCCCCGCGCTCCGCTCTTCCCGCCCCCGTGCTTCGCGCCCGCCCCCGGCCTGCGCCCGCCCCCGCACTCATGCGGCCGGCGGTTCATCCGGCGGGCGCGCCCAACTTCGGCCCGAACGTCTACATCTTCACCCCGAGCATGCCGCAGAGTCAGATCCAGGCCACCGTCGACTCGATCGCCAGCCAGCAGGTCGGCAACCAGTTCGGTACCCAGCGTTACGCGCTGCTGTTCGAGCCGGGCACCTACGGTTCGGCCGCCGACCCGCTGTTCTTCCAGGTCGGCTACTACACCAGCGTGGCCGGGCTGGGTGCCTCGCCGGGCGACGTCGTCATCAACGGTGCCGTCGACTCGTTCAACCAGTGCAGCGCCGGCAGCTGCACCGCGCTGGTGAACTTCTGGCGGTCGCTGTCCAACCTGACCATCAACTTCCCGGCGCCGCCGCCGGGCGCCCCGTGCTCGCAGACGGCCGAGTTCTGGGCGACGTCCCAGGCCTCCCCCGTGCGGCGGGTGGACGTCAACGGGTTCACGTCGCTGGAGGACTACTGCTCGGCGCCGAGCTACTCCAGCGGCGGTTTCATCGCCGACTCGCAGTTCTCCGGCAGCACCGTGCTCAACGGCACTCAGCAGCAGTTCGTCGTCCGGAACAGCAACCTGGACGGCTGGACCAACGGCGTCTGGAACCAGGTCTTCTCCGGTGACGTCGGGCGCGCCCGCGCAGAACTTCGGCTCGGGCGGCCAGTACACGACGCTGGCCGACCAGCCCGGTCACCCAGGAGGAGCCGTTCCTGCAGCAGGACTCTGCCGGGAACTACAGCGTCTTCGTGCCGGCCGTGCAGCACAACTCGTCGGGCACCACCTGGGGCAGCGGCCCCACGCCCGGCACCGCCATCCCGATCCAGCGGTTCTTCATCGCCAGCCCCAGCACCCCGGTGCGGCTGATCGACGCGGCGCTGGCGCTGGGCAAGGACCTGATCCTCACGCCGGGTGTGTACAGCCTGGACCACGCCCATCGTGGTCACCCGGCCGGACACCGTGGTGCTCGGCCTGGGCTTCCCCACCCTGGTGCCCGCAGCACGGCAACGCGTCGATGCTGGTGGCCAGCGTGCCGGGGGTGAAGCTGTCCGGGATGATCTTCGACGCCGGCCCGGTGAACTCCCCCGCGCTGCTGCAGGTGGGCTTCCCCGGCGGCCGGGGCTGGTCGGACCCGGCCGACCCGACCCTGGTGCAGGACGTGTTCTTCCGCGTCGGAGGCGCCACGCCGGGCCAGGCCACCGACAGCCTCGTCGTCAACTCCTCCCAGGTGATCCTCGACGACATCTGGGCCTGGCGCGCCGACCACGGCAACGGCGTGGGCTGGACCAGCAACGTCGGGCGACACCGGCGTGGTCGTCAACGGAGACGACGTGACCGCCTACGGCCTGTTCGTCGAGCACTACGAGAAGGCCCAGGTGATCTGGAACGGGCGCGACGGCACGGACATCTTCTTCCAGAACGAGATGCCCTACGACCCGCCGAGCCAGGCCGCCTGGATGGAGAACCCCTCCACGGACGGCTATCCGGCCTTCCTGGTCACGCGGCACGCGGCCGATTTCTCCGGTTACGGGATGGGCAGCTACAGCTTCTTCAACCAGGGCGTGCCGATCTTCGCCACCAACGCCTTCGAGGCCGACAACCCGCCAGGGCTCCAACTCCATGATCTGCTGACGATATTCCTCAGCACCGCTGGATCCGGCGGGATCGACCACGTGGTGAACGGCACCGGCGGGTCGACGACCATCGCGAACCCCGATACCCCCGTCGACGTCGTCAGCTATCCGTAACTGGCGCTGATGCGGCCTATGCCGCCTGGCCTCCACCAAACTGACTGGGGGCCACGGCGGCATCTGGCCTGCCTTGGAGGAGCCGCCGGACTGGCTCGGCAGCGCCAAGGGTGGTTGGTGTCCGGGACGGGCGAAGGTACTCCTCGCCAGGGGGCCAGGTGAGCCGCGACGGCCACCGCGTAACGCCGCTCACTACGGGGACTTGGTCTGTTGGGAAGCCCTGGCCAGCTGGGCCTGTTGCCTGGCTGTGTGGAGCAATGGCATTGCGAGACCGCCGATGGCGACGGCGAAGCCCCATCGGAACAGGCTGTCTAGCTTCACGACACAGTATGAAGTCGATGGTCCGAAGCTTGTGGCAGCGCTCGGAGTGAGCCACGATCCACAGTTGCCCACTGGCGGCCCGTACGGGTAGCTGGCGTAGAGCGCCGTCTTGCTGAGCAGGTAATAAGCACCGCCAAGGACAGCGATCCCGGTGAGCACATACCAAAGCCGCCCCCGGCCGGTTCGCGCCTCATAGAGCAGGTAGCCATAGACAAGGGCGAAGACCGCGAGATAAATGGTCTGCCAGCCACCCGAGACTGAACCTGGGCGGGGCGTGAGCGCATCCACATCGTGGTCGATCGCCTGGACGCCATGACCGATGGCCGAGATGATCGCAGCCAGCAGGGCAAAGGCCGCGAAGATGGCAAACCCGGCGGCCGCCAGCCGTATCAGATTCGCTACCCAATCAGGCGACGGGCGCCGGGCCGGCTCTTGACTTTGCGACGCTGTCATACGATCGGAGCCTCCCGATCGTCCAGGCTTTCAGCCACCAGAAGATGCACGCTTGCCGGTAACCAGCCATTTCGATGTTTGGAGAAGCGGACGCGACAGCCGCCCGGTACCTCGGCAGCATCCACGGCGCCCCCTCGTCACCATCAAACCACCTGACGACGCCCGCCACCGCGCCTGCACATCCAGGGGCGCTGCGCCTGGAACTGATTGTGTCATCTGCTGCCGGCTGGCCGGCGAGGTTGTCGGCGATTTCGTGGCCTGCTTGCGGTCCGTAGGCCATGCCGACGGCTTCCTGCGGCAGGTCCTTCTCGCGCCGTTAAGACGGCGCATTATCGGGTTCTGCTGTGGCTGGCAGCCAGGTCCCGCGCGTGGGACTAGGCCTGCGCAGCCCCGGCGGTCAAGGCGTGCCTGGTGAGTGAAAGGCCGGGGCTGCGCGGTGGCGCGGTTTACGCGCCAGGGCCTGGGCCCGCGGCGCGCCGCTGGGCCAGGGCATGGCCGACGAGGGCAGTGGCGTGCCCGTGGCCAATGCCGTGGTCGGCTTTGAGCCGGTCGACGAGGGCCTTGTGCTTGGTCAGTTCGCTGGAGCTGATGAGCTCAAGCCAGTAGCTGACCGGCTTTCCGTATTTCTTCTCGATGGACGGGAAATAGTAGGCGGGGCCCTGGACCTGGTCAGTCATGGTGCTGTCCGTTTCTGTGTCGCTGGGTGGCGCCCCGGTCACCCGGTACCGGGTCGGCCGGGTGGCCTGTGGGGCCGGTGAGGAAGCCGGTGAGGGCGGCCGCGATGACTTTGGCGTTGAGCGTTTTGGTGTGGCCCAGGCCCCGGCGTGCCATCAGCTCGCTGCCGGGGACCGCAGCTGCGACGGCGGCCGCGGCGTGGCGCAGCATGGCAGGGGTGTCGGACAGGCCCCACACGTGGGCGCGGCCGCCA
Source organism: uncultured Actinomycetes bacterium (assembly GCA_963703605.1). GTDB lineage: Bacteria > Actinomycetota > Actinomycetes > Streptosporangiales > Streptosporangiaceae > DASXKD01. The sequence continues at coordinate 183,390 of CAVPFC010000051.1, read as the reverse complement.
GCCGCGCCAATTACCGCGGCCAGGTCCTCGATCTCGCGCTGGACGGTGTAGTCGCCGCTGTCGCCGCGGCCGCGGCGGTCGTAACTGTAGACCGTGAAGTGGCCGGCCAGCAGTTCGGCGAGCTTGACCTGGCCGGGGTAGCGGCGGTAGCTGAACGCGCCACCGACCAGCACCAGCGCCGGCCCGGCGCCGGTACGGTCGTAGGCGATCGGTGTCCCGTCGGCTGAGGTGATGGTGTGCATCGTGACCTCCCGGTTGTTACTGAGCTGTGGGGGTGGAGCGCTGGTTTTGGTCATGGCTAGTTCTGGGCCGTGGTGAGCTGGGCGGCGGTGACGGCCGCCCACAGCAACGCGATGGACACGCCGATGAACAGGGTGAGCGTGCCGTGCGGCATCCCGCCGGTGGCGACACCGGCCGCGCAGAGCACGGCCGCCACCCAGGAGCCGGCCGCCATCCGCGGCTGGCCGAGCGCGCGGTAGCGGCGGGCGAGGATGACGCAGAACACGATCAGCGCCAGGAACGCGGCGCTGCCGCACACCTGATGCAGGGCCCCGTGCCAGCTGGAGACGGCGCTGGCGCCCGGCGGGTACCCGCCGCTGGGGTCGGGGTGGAAGATGCCGCCGCCGATCAGCCCCGCCCCGGTGACGAGCTGCAACCGTGGCGCCCAGCGGCTGCCGCGGCCCTCGGGCAGGGCGCGCCGCAGCCCGGCCGCGGCAGCGGCCAGCAGCAGCCCGGTGACGATGAAGTTGGCACTTTGCACCCATCCCCACGGGCCGTCATCCAGGAGGCTGGCGGCATCGTGGGTCAGGCTGAACCCCGGCCGGGTCAGCGCCTGGGCCAGCACCACGATTACGAACAAGGGCCCGGCGATCGCACCGCACGCCACCAGCCTGCGAGTCCGGGCAGCCTCCGCCGGGCCGGGTGTTGGGCGATGGCCAGCGGGCCCGGAGGTGGCCGGGCGGGGAGTGATCGAAGATGAGGTGGTCATGACAGTTTTCCTCTCCCGAGGACTCTCGCGGCCAGGCTGTCCGGCCGCTCCCTTACCTGTGCTGCGAACGGGCGGCCCCAGGAAAGACATGGCAGCCGCAGTTTCCACAACCCCGAACCGTTCCGCATCGACCCGCCGCACTGCCGCCCAAGCCATCGCCGTCGGCAACCGCGCCGCCCTGGCCGGCTACGCCGGAACGGCCATGTGCGACCCCACCCTGGCCGGACGCCTCGCCCGCCGGAACTGGCCACCTTGGTTCTGTGGGGAGACATCGACCGGATCGCCGACCCCGGCTATGGCCGCGCCTACGCCACCGCCATCCCACACGCCCGCTCCCAGCTCCTGAAGGACGCGCGACCCCATACTCAACTAAATCCTCGGCGGCCCAGTCGCACGACCGCGAAGTCCGGTGATCGGGAAACTAGCCTTGTCCCCGCGCGAGTAGTCCATCCAAGCGGGCATGCATCATCGACGAACCTCGCTGGAGGGCGGCGAAGCCTGCCAAACTGTCGGCACCCATTGCGATGACTCCCACAGGGTCGCACGCGCACGAAGTAGTTCAACCGCGGGCCTGCAGGCGGATGGGGACGGAGGGGTCGACGTGAGCGACGTCAGTGCGGAACTGTCGCGGGTCCAAGACGCGTACGCGCAGCCCACCTTGACCCTGCTGGGAAAGACCACTGCGCCCGTCATCGTGGCCATCTTCCGCACCCTCTTCTCTCGCGACAGCCCGGCTATTCCCGCAGCCCTTCTCCACGACCGGGTAGAAGCCCTCCTCGCCGAGGTCCGCCAAGCTGTTGACTCGAAGGGCATTCCTGGGCGATCTCGTGCACATTGCCCGCGGCAGGAATGCCGGTACCGATATCGATGATCTGCCGGATATCGGCCACAGTCACCAGATACCGCACCACCCGTTGCAAGAACGCCCGGTTCTCCCGTGCCATATCCCGGACCTCCGGCACCACGGCCAGCACCGCCGACGCAGCCTCCCGTTCCACCAGATAGTTGTCCTTGCCCCCCAGGTAATAGTCATACATCCGCGCAGGATGAGGCCTACTCGTATCAATCTCCGCAGGCGCGAAACCTGGCTCCATCGACTCTTCCCACTCGTCACGGAAACGGCCATCCCCATCCTGGCTCGACCACCGCCGCTGCGGAATAGAGCGAACACGAGCAGCAACTAGCATCACTTTGTTCACGGTGTGGCCAGTCGCGAGTAACTAAGCCGCATAGCGCGCCAGAAGGCACCGGGGTCCTTGAGAACGTGGTGTACTTAATGCCGGAATTGCCTAGATCAGGCCCAACATGAACTGCCATCTGAGCTGGGTAGTGCTCAAAGCCGCTGGCCAGCGAGTCATGGGCATGCTAGAAATTCCGAGGGAGCCCCCGCGCCCCTGTCGTTGCGAGACGAACCGCGAGGGACCCGCATGCTCGCGGTTGACGCGGGGCGGCCGGTCACCTGACCGAGCGATCCTGACCACTATGGGGTCACTGGCGAGCCGGAAGATCGCGTTCTCACCGATCCGGAGCAGTTCGGCTCCGTCGCTGGTTAAGTCGGCCTGCCGACGGGCCTACCTCAGCACGGGGAGCGCCGCAGAGGAGGAGAACTCCGCAGCGGCATCCGACACGCGAACCAGGATCCCTGGTGCGTCGGCGTCGGCTCTCGGGATGGTGTGCTCCGCAGTCCTGTCCATCGCTCGCGAGCGCGCCGGGAATGACAGCGCGGGAACCATCATGTGCCCGTTCTGTCAACTACTTCCGCGCCCGAAGCGTCAACTATCCGGGCGAGGGGCTGGGTTTCGGTTGCGACGCTATTGCCAGGGCTGACCCACTCGCCCGGTTATTATCCGGCTTGCCCTGTCCGGGGTGGGCGCGAGGGGGAGGGGCGCGGGATGCACCGAGCACGTCACATTGCGATTTCGGTCGTCGTTGCCGTTGCTGTGGCTGCGGGGGTCGGCGCGGGCGGTGCTCCCGCCCTGGCCGCGCCGCTGACGGCAGCCGGGGCCGCAGCATCGACGAAACCGGTCATCGACTCCATCCAGCCCTCGACCGGCCAGACCGCGGGCGGCACGTCCGTCCAGATCTTCGGCAGCCGTCTAAAAGGTGCCACGTCGGTGAACTTCGGCAGCGCCGCTGCATCGATCACATCGGACTCGGCCAGCGAAGTGGACGTCGTCTCCCCTCCGCACGCCAGCGGAGCTGTCGACATCACCGTCACCACCGCGGCCGGAACATCGAAGATCACCGGCAATGACGTGTTCACCTACAGCGACCAGCCGACCGTGCAGTCGCTCACACCGAGCCAGGGGCCATCGGCGGGAGGAACCGGGGTCCAGATCTTCGGCACCCTGTTCACGAACGCGACCGCCGTTCACTTCGGAACGGCGGCCGCGTCGGGCATCACCGTCGTGTCCAGCACCGAGATCGACGTGCTGAGCCCTGCTGTCCCCGCTGACGGGACCGTTGACGTGACGGTGACCGGACCTGGCGGGACATCCGCCATAAACCCGGCGGACGAGTTCACCTACGACAGCATCCCCGCAGTGAGCGACCTCTCGGTCAACACGGGTCCCACCGCGGGCGGCACAGCGGTCCAGATCTTCGGCGTCAACTTCACCGGCGCCACCGCCGTACACTTCGGAACCGCCAGCGCCAGCATCCAGAACGTCTCGGACGCCGAAGTCGATGTCACATCCCCCGCGGGGTCCGCGGGTACCGTCGATGTGACGGTCACCACCCCGAAGGGCACGTCGTCGATCTCTAGCGGTGACGTGTTCACCTACAGCGACGTCCCCACCGTCACTTCCGTGACGCCGTCGGCCTGCCGGGCGCCGGCGGTACTCCAGTCGTGATCGCGGGCACGAACCTCGGTTCTCTCACCTCCGTGCACTTCGGCACCGCCGCCGCGCAGATCGCATCCAAGAGCACAAACTCAGTGACCGTGATCTCCCCCGCGCACGCGGACGGGACCGTCGACATCACAGCCACGAACCCGAGCGGGACCTCCCCGGTCAACAACTCTGACCTCTTCACCTACAGCGACGCCCCGACCGTCGGCTGCCCATCCCAGCCGGGCTCCTACGGCTGCGGCGTCAACCCCGGCTACGGGCCAACCGCGGGCGGCACCCAGGTCCAGATCTTCGGGGACAACCTGAGCGGCACCACCGCCGTCCACTTCGGCTCCGCCCTGGCCACAGACATCACCAACGTGTCACCCTCGGAGGTCGACGCCACCGCGCCCGCCGGGGCACTGGGGAACGTGAACGTCACCGTCACCACGGCCTTCGGCACGTCGGCCATCAGCAGCTATGACGTTTTCAGCTACAGCGACGTGCCGATCGTCTATTTCCTCGACACCACGACGGGCCCGACCGCCGGCGGGACGACCGTCAACATCTACGGCGCCAACTTCACCGGCGCGACCGCGGTCAACTTCGGGACAGCGAGCGCGGCGTTCACGGTGATCGACGACTCGGACATCCAGGCGACGTCGCCCCCGCACGCCGCCGGAACCGTCAGGGTCACCGTGACAACCCCCAAGGGCACCGACTCCTTTGGTAACGGCGGCGACCTGTTCACCTACGGACCCGCGCCCGTGGTGAACGCCCTTTCACCGTCCACCGGCCCGACGGCCGGGGGGACGAGAGTCGTTATCGACGGGACGAACCTCGCCGGAGCGACCGCCGTCGACTTCGGCAGCACCGCCGCAACTATCAAGAGCGACTCCGCCAGCGAGATCGTCGCCACGGCCCCGGCACACGCAGCCGGCCAGGTCGACGTGACGGTCACCACCAGCGCTGGGACCACGGACGCCGGCTACTACGACATCTTCACCTACAGCGACCAGCCCAGCGTGTCGGGCCTGAGCGCTTCGACCGGCCCAACCGCTGGCGGCAACGCGGTCACCGTCTACGGGCTCAACCTGAAAGGTGCGAAATCCGTCTACTTCGGGACCCAGCCGGCCACGATCACGGGCGACTCGGCGTCCGCGGTCGACGTGACCGTCCCAGCAGGCACGGCCGGCACCGTGGACGTCACGGTGACCACCGGCCACGGGACGACCCCGATCACCGGCAATGACGAGTACACCTACAGCGATCAACCGGTGGTTGACAGCATCTACCCGGCCCAAGGCCCCACGGCGGGCGGCACAAAAATCGAGATCGACGGGTCTGGCTTCACCGGCACGACGGCCGTGACCTTCGGCGGGAAGGCGGCCAGGCGGTTCACGATCGCGTCAGACTCAGTGATCGACGCCGTCGCGCCAGCCCGAGCCGCTGGAACCGTCAACATCACCGTCACCAACCCGGCCGGAACGTCGGTGATAAGCGGCAACGACGAGTACACCTTCACCAACACTCCTGACATCACCGGACTGGACACCACCTCAGGAACGACCGCGGGAGGCACCCCAATCGCCATCTTTGGCGACAACCTCAACGGCGCCACGGCCGTAACCTTCGGTGGCAAGGCGGCCGCTTCGTTCACGGTCGTCTCCGCCACCGAGGTGGATGCGGTAAGCCCGGCCAGTCCCGCGGGAACCGTGAATATCCAGGTGACGACGCCTAACGGCACGACCGCCATCAACGGCAACGATGAGTTCAACTACAACGACCAGCCCACCGTGGACAGCATCAGCCCGGCACAGGGCCCCACCGCGGGTGGCACGGCCGTGCAGATCTACGGGACGAACCTGTCGGGCACCACGACTGTGATGTTCGGGGGGGTGGCGGCGACCGGGATCACGGTCGTGTCCGCTAGCCAGGTCAACGTTACGGCTCCGGCACAGTCGGCCGGCATAGTCAACGTGACCCTCACTACCCCGGCGGGCACGTCGGCGGTCAATGGTGGGGACGAGTACACCTACACCGACCTGCCGGTCGTCCAAAGCCTGTCTGTCTATAGCGGCCCGGCCGCCGGTGGGACGGCGGTCGCCGTCTACGGGAGCAACCTCTCCGGTGCCACCGCCGTCGACTACGGCACGACGGCGGCTGCCAAGTTGACCGTCGCATCCAGCGGCGAAGTGGACACGGTGAGCCCGGCTCATTCAGCCGGCGCGGTCCACATCACCGTGACCACTCCAGCCGGGACGTCCGTGATCAGCGGAAACGACATCTTCTCCTTCGGCGCGGCGGCCGCCGGGGTCATCGGCGCGTCGCGCGCGGGGGGCACGATGCACGGCGGAACCCTGCTCAGGATCTACGGCACGAAGCTTGGTAGCGCCCGCAAGGTGCTCTTCGGCGGCACGACCGCAGCCCGGCTCATCCACGTGTCGCGTCATGAGATAGATGTCATTTCGCCGCCACACCTGCCCGGGACCGTGGACCTGCGCGCCTACACGACGGCGGGGACCGCTATCCCGAGCACGGCACGGTACACGTTCCGGAAAGGGTAACGGCTGGCTGACCCACGTCGAGCCGCGGCTCCGCGCCCCACTTCCCCAGAGTTCGGCCTCGACCAGCGACGACGGACGAGGCAACGCTCCGGCCCACGTTGGCGGTCGGCTGTCTTCTACAGGTAGCTCGCCCAGTTCAGGAGTACGCACAGGTCAGCGCCGAAGCAGTTGCAGGCTCTCGGCGCGTATCTCGACCACCTTGTGATGGTGCAGTCCTCAAGTCTGGCGCGCGCTGCCGAGGCTGGATGCACGCCGTAGAGCAGTGTGGGTCCAAGCCACTCATCCAACGATGCCGCTCTGTGTCAGCTCCAACTGCATCGTGCCGTGCTCAGAGGCGATGTCTCGCCAACGAACCGCCAACGGATGATCAAGAAGGCCTGACCGCCTTCTGGCGATCAGGCCTCTGACCTGGCTTTCCTAGTAGCGGGGGCGGGATTTGAACCCGCGACCTCTGGGTTATGAGCCCAGCGAGCTACCGAACTGCTCCACCCCGCGTCGGTGTCCCATCACTTTAAGGGCTCGGGCAACGCGAGGCAAATCAGTCCGCTGCCCCGGGGGTTCACGCGCCGTTGGCCGCGCCGCCCGTCGCGGACATCCACAGCTCGTAGTGCACCGGCCACGTCGAGGTCGGCGGCCGGGTCAGCAGCTGCGAGTCCTGCTGGGTGGCCAGGTTGACTACCTCGCTGGGGGATGCCCCATAACGAACGAGCTCGGACTCCCGCGTCGCGAGCAGCACCGGATGCCGCCCCGCCCGCTCGATCCCGCTGACGATCTGGTCCACCTCGCTGGTGGAGGCGCCCGCCACGATCCCGGTCGGGACGTCGCAGGTACCCCGGATCACCTCGGCGAAGGCCCGGGCCGCGGGCTCGTCCAGCAGGAGCACCGACGAATGGGACGGTATCGCCCCGCACAACCGCTCGACCGCGTCAAGCTCCCCCCCACCCGTGCGCCGGAAGGCCAGGCCGGACAGGGCCGTTCGGGTCGCCGGGCTGGCAGGCCGCGACAGCGCGATCCCGAACGTGATGGCCGCGGCCGGCACCGCCAGGGCCGCCACGAAGCACGCCGTTGCCACCGTGACCGCCATCACACCCGCGCCCCGCGCGTGCGCCCGCCCGATCAGCCACGCGGCCACCCACACTGCCAGCACGATCAGGCCGGGCAGGATGACCGGGACCAGCCGCCGGCTCGCCCAGGGCTGGTCGGGCACGGTGCCGGGCTGCCACAGCACGGCGAACACGCTCCAGCCGATGATGGCCACCGGCAGCACCCACGCCCGGGCCGTGCCGTCCGGGTCCTTCCAGGTGATCAGCGCCCGCACGCACATGCGCGCGACCATGGCCAGGCCGATCATCCCCAGCAGCAGCGCGGGGACGCCCAGATACCAGATCACCCAGTACAGGCTGTTCTCGGCGTACACCCGTCCGGGACCAACGGGCAGGCCCTCCAGTCGCTGGAGCGCGGCGATATACGGGTTGGCCGGGCCGCGGACCTTCTCCAGGTACGGGCGGATCGCAAGCCCGATCGCCGCGAGCACCACCACCGCCGCGGCGGCGTCGGGCAGCCAGCGCAGCGGGCGCCCGTCGAGCAGCTTGCGCGCGCGCCGCCGCACCGGGCCCACCAGCCCCACCGTTACCCCGACCGCGGTCACGCCGGCGAGCGCCGCCGCCAGAACGCCGATTATCCCCAACGATGGCGCCGTGGAACCCAGCGCCGGGAAGTCGAGCCCGATCGCCGCGGCCACGCCGCAGACAACCCCGGCAACCAGGCCAGCGCTCAGCGGGATGGCCTGCGGCCTGCGGCCGGCGAGCAGCGCTCCGGCAACCGGGATGACCGCAACGAGGACCAGGAGCAGGCCAGTTCCCGCCAGCACCGTGAGACCGAGCGCGAACCCGCCAATCGCGGCCAGGGTCAGCGGCCGCCGGGACGAGAACGAGTCGACGACCAGGCACAAGCCACCGAACAGGAGCGCCTGCGCCAATGTGTCGCTGAAAGCAGACCGGCTCGTGTAGATCTCGGGCACGGTGAGAGCCAGCAGGAACGCGCCCGCGGGAGCCCACTGCGGCCCGGCCAGCCGGCCGGTGAGCCCGCCCACGGCGAGCACGGCGAGCGCGCCGAGCAAGGGGCTCATCACCGAGGCGCCGGTTATGCCATGGGCCCACATCCCGGCCGCGAGCACGATCGGCAGGCCGGCCGTCAGCCGTGGCACCACCGCCGCTCCGTGGGTGGCGAAGCCGTAGCTGGCGAACGTGAGGCCGGGGTGGGCGCCCCCGAACGCCGCCAGGGACGCCGGGATCGGCAGCACGCCGTGATCGGCGATCCAGTAGGCCAGCTGCGCATAGGCCCCGGGATCGCGGCTCACGATCAACTGGGGAGAGTTCACCGCCAGTTGCCAGGCGGCGAACACCCCGGCGACCACGACCGTCCCGGCCAGCCCCCACCACGCGGACCAGGACCGGCTCCGCGCCTTGGCGCTCTGTGGCTTGCTGTCCGGCGCCGGCCAGCGGCCGGGGATCTCCCGCGCGACCAGCATCGTGAGTGCGACCGCGATGGGGACCGAGATCAGCACCATCGGCGCCGGCAGGAACCGGTTGGCGAGCAGTAGCACCAGCCCGGGCAGCAGCCAGGCGACGAGCAGCAGGGCTGGCAGCACGGTGACCATGGCGAACGCCCGGCCGCCCGGGTCGGCGGCTTCCCGTATTCCAGGGCCGGGCTGCCAGAGCCGGCCGAACTGCACCGCGCCGGCCCGCAGCCGCCGCATTCCCTTGGTGGCGCCCAGTCGCTTTACGCCGTCGGCCGCCACGCCCAGGCCGGCGATCCGGCTCAGGCGGCCTGCTAGCCGGCCCGGGCCCGTTGTGGGCTCGCCGGGGCCGGGCAGGACGACCGTCTGATCCTGTTTGTCCAGCGCGGCCGTGTCGCCGTGGTCCAGTTCGGCGGTGTCGCCGCCAACGGCCCCGTCCCCGGCCAGGGTGGTGCCGCCAGCGGCGTCGTCCCCAGTCCCGGGGACGTCTCCGCCGGCCAGTTTGCCCTCGGCCCCGCCGGTGTCCACGTCCGCCAGATCTTCCCCGTCGACGGCAGGATTCACATCGGCCAGCCCGTCCTCGGTCCCGGCCGGAGCGGCTGCGCCGGGCCCGCCCCCACGCCTGCGGTGTCGCCCTCATCCAGCCCCGCGGCCCCACGATCGACGAGTTCGTCCTCGGTGCCGTCGGCCGCGGCGGTGGCGCCGTCAGCGGGATTGCTGACGGTCAGGCCGGGCTTGTCCTGGTCTGTGACACCGCTATCAGCAGGCCCGTCCGCGCCGTCGGCGGGCTTGTCCTCGCCCTTGTCGGTAGACTTCTCCTCAGTCTGCCGGGCGGTCAGTCGGAGTCCGAGGCGCACGTCCTCTACTCTAGAACGGGCAACTGCCTGCCGGATCCGCCTATAAGAAGGCATGGGGCTGCCTCTGACCAGCGGACCGTGCTGGCTGATTCGGCTCGAATATCACGACATGCCCTGACTTCTCCGTGGAGAATGGGGCCAGCCCCGCGGACTACGATTCATGCCGAGGAGCGCTGAGCAGCAGCTATGAGCCGCTACGAAGATGCTGAGGGCACCGGTGGGTTGCTGGGTGCGGGAAAGAAACGCCTGGGTTCGCTGATCCGGCCGAAGGACCGCGGCGGCAACGGCGACTGGGCCAAGGAAAGCCAGGACGCCGGGAGCCGCAGGCTGCCCGGGCGCCTGGGCCCGTCCGGTGGCGGGCCGCGATCCGGCGCGGTCAGCCGTACCCAGCGCATTCTCGGCCGTCACCCGCTGCTCAGCATCCTTGGCATCCTCATGGCGCTGACGCTGACGTTCATCTCGCTGACCGCCTACGCCGCCTACCGGAACGTCTATGACAGCATCCACCACGTGACGGTTACCAGCCACCAGCTCGGCAAGCGCCCGCCGAAGCTGGACGGCGGGACGAACATCCTCATCGTCGGCTCGGACTCGCGGGCCGGTACCCAGGGCAAGTTTGGCCGCGGCATCGGCGGGTCCCGCTCGGACACGTCCATGCTGCTGCACATCCCGCCGGACCATAGTGGTGCGCTGGTGGTCAGCATGCCGCGGGACACCATGGTGCCCATCTTCCAGTGCGACGCCGACGGGAGCGGGCACCCCGGTCAGCAGGCTCAGCCAGGCAGCGTGGAGCAGCTCAACTGGACCTACTCCTTCGGGGGCGCGCCCTGCCTGTGGAAGACCCTGGAGCAGGTCACCCGCATCCACATCGACCACTTCGTCGAGGTCAACTTCCTCAGCTTCCGGCAGATCGTGAACGACATCGGCGGGGTTCCCGTCTGCCTGCCCTACGCCATCAAGGACCCGGCCTCGCGGCTGAACCTGCCCGCCGGCCGGAGCGTCGTGAAGGGCTCACAGGCGCTGGCGTTCGTCCGCGAGCGCCACATCGGGGAGGGCTCCGACCTCCAGCGCATCAACCGCCAGCAAGTCTTCCTGGCCTCGCTGGCGCAGAAGATCAAGTCGGAGTCGAGCTCGCTGAGCAGCCCGACCAAGCTGTACGGCCTGGCTCACGACGTCGCCGGCGCCCTCACCACCGACATGAACTTCAACGACCTGTACGCGATCGCCAACAGCCTGCGCGGGCTGAGCACAGGCTCGTTGCAGTTCATCACCGCGCCCGTCGCGCCCTACCCCGGCAACCCGGCCAACCAGGTCGTATTTTGGCAGCCGTACGCCAACAAGCTGTTCCGCGCGGTCGCCCGTGACAACCACCTCGAGAAGACCGCCCGAAGGGACGCCAGGACGGGCTCGCAGCCGGTGGCCACGGTGAGCACCCATAAGGTCCAGGTCCAGGTCCTGAACGGCACGAATGCATTGGGCCTGGCCGCCACGACGGCCAGCCAGCTGACCACCAAGGGCTTCAGGGTGGCCGGCGAAGGCAACGCGAGCATCTCCGGCAGCACGGTCATCGAATACGGGTCGGCGAGGCTGATCCCCGAGGCCAACACGCTGCAGAAGGAGATCCCCGCTGCCCAGCTCAAGCTGGTGTCCAGCATCAAGGGCACGACGCTGAACCTGGTCCTCGGCTCGAACTTCAAGGGCCTGGCTTCCGCACACAAGGCCAAGCACAGCGGGCAATCGGTGTCCAAGGTGGTCAAGAGCATCGGAAACAGCACCGCCAGCAACGGATACACCGGCAGCACGAACATCTGCCACGACCAGTCCGCGTTCACCGGGCCGGACACCCCGTCGATGTTCAGCAACGGATAACGTGCGGCTCTTCGTCGAGTGGCACACCTGGCAGCAGGCCGAGCCGGAACTGCGTGAGCGGCTGCCCGGCGACACGGTCGCCCGGCTGCGCGAGGCGGCCGAGTTCGCCGTCGCCCGGCACGGCGACCAGCGGCGGCCGACCGGGGCACCGTACACCGAGCACCTCCTGGAGGCGCTGGAGGTGCTCGTCCGCGGCGCGGGTGTGACCACCCCCGAGATCCTCTGCGCCGCGGTGCTGCACGACGTGGTGGAGGACACCGACTGCACGCTCGACGACATCGGCGCGGCCTTCGGCCCGCGGGTCGCCGAGCTGGTCGGCTGGGTGACGATCCCGGAACCAGGGCCGGGCCAGGACAGGGCCGGCGTCAAGGAGGAGTACCTGCGCGGGCTGCGCCGCGCACCACACGACGCCATCCTGGTCAAGCTCGCCGACCGGGCCAGCAACGCCCAGACGCTGGACAGGCTGCCGGAGTTCCGGCAGCGCGCCTACTACGCCCAGACGGTCGAGTACATCGTCCCGCTCGCGGCGGGCGAGCCCTGGTTCGCCGGCTGGTACGCCTCCTGGGCGGAGGCGTTCTCCGCCCTGGCAGAGCCCGCCTCCGGGTCCTCCGCGCCGCCGTTGGAGCCGAGCCAGGAGATCCCCAACCAGGCCAGCAAGCCGGCCGGGTAGAGGAAGTAACCGAACCTGGTCGCGGGCGCGAGCACGAACATCAGGCTGAGCCCGATCACGAGGCGCCAGGTAGCGGCCGGCACGGTGCGTGGCGGCCAGATCGCCAGCGACGCGACGATGCCAAGGCAGGTCAGCGCGAGCAGGGCGACCGCGATGAGGTGACCGGTATGCCCGGTTTCCACCAGAAGGTGACCTGGGAGCGGGCTTACCGCCTGGGACTTGATGCTGGCGAGGCCGAGCGGGAACAAGATCGTGTTCTGCACCAGGGCACGCGGCCACAGCACTGCCACCGGGCCGACGATGGCCACGAAGACGGCGAGTGAGGTCGCGAGCAGGACCCCCGCCGCGCGCCTGCCATCTCTGGCCGTGAGCAGGACCGCCGCCACCAGCAGTGCGGGCCACGCGGTCGCCTTCATCGCGGCGGCGACCCCGAAGGCGAGGCCCGCCGGCACGGAGTGCGGTTTCCGCCAGAGCAGCGCCAGCCCGAGGCACAGACAGGCGAGCACCGGCACGTCGGTGCCGCCGACGGTCAGCGAGAACGCGATCACCGGTGACACGGTCACCAGCACGGTCCACCGGACCACGTCCTTGACGCCGACCGCGGCGAGCGCGGCGGCGAACAGGACCAGGAACCCGGCCCCGAACCAGATCCGTGGGTCGGTCAGCACGGAGAAGCCCAGCAACGCGCGCGGCATCCCGAACAGCGTCATCAGCGGCAGGTAGGGATCGAAGACGTTGGGGCTGTGCGCGGCGGCGAGTGCGGCCGGCCCGGCGTACGGGGTGCCCTGGCGCACCAGCATCGCCGCCGACTTGCTGATCACGCGGACCTCGGGCTGCTGCAACCGGTGGCCGGCCATCAGCACCAGCGGCGCGATCAGCGCCCCGGCGAGGCTGACCCCCAGCGCACAGTCCAGCCCCCGCGACCGCCAGGCCAAGATCGCCATGGCCGCGAGCAGGTAGGCGCAGGCCGCGAACACGCCCCACAGCCGGTGCAGATGGTTCGTGGTGACGAGGGCCATCGCCAGGGCATACGCGGCGCACGCGGCGAAGACGACCGTCATCCAGACCCGGGGCACCATGGTCGGCGACGCCCAGTCAAGCCGGCGCGGTTCGGGGCACCTCAGCGGCACCTGCCTCAGCGTGAGCATCGACATGCACCCTCCACTGACGGCGATCCTAGCCGCTTCCGGGTTTCTTTCAGAGATCCCTCGCCCTGCTCACCGCCTGTGTCTACCCGGTATACACAGCCGGCTACGCAGAGCACCGATATGGCAGCCCCGGACGGGCATCTTCGAAGAGCACCCCGGACGGAGATCAAACCACCGGAGGGCGGCCCAGCCGGGTCATCCGCCAGGCCGTGCGCCAAGACATCGGCCGGCGCTCCCCCGGGTCCATTCCCCACCCCGCCACGAACCCGGACAGCCACGCGCGCAACACGGTAACCGACCGCTCGCGCAGCAGGGTCAGCACGAACCAGTCCAGCAGGTAGCAGCAGGCCAGCACCCACGGCAGGTTCCGCCGGGCCAGCAGCACCCGGTTCCGCCCGTCCAGCCGGTGGAACGCCGCGTGCCGCGCGTTCGGCAGCGTGTGGTGGCAGATCACCGCGGCAGCGTCATACTCCAGCCGCCACCCCAGCCCCAGCAGCTTCCAAGCCAGGTCAGTCTCCTCATGCGCGTAAAAAAACGCCCCCGGCAACCCTCCGGCCTGCACGAACGCCGCCCTCCGCACGGCACAAGCCCCGCCCGCGAACGTCGTCACCACCGATGACCGTCCCGGATCCCCTGCTCGCAACCGGGGCACATGCCACCGCGCCCCCGCACCGGTCTCCGGATCAACCACCCGGAACGACATCACCGCCAACTCCGGTTCCCCCGCGAACCGCTCCGCCACATAAGCCCCGAGACCGGTCCCGGGATACCACCCGTCGTCATCCAGAAACAGCACCACGTCTCCCCGACAGGCGGCGACGCCCGCGTTCCTGCCGCCCGCCACCCCCAGATTCTCCGCAAGCCGTACCACGGTCACGTCCGGCGGCACAGGTCCCACATCGGCCCCGTTCCCGACGACCACGATCTCCAGATCGGCATCCCGCTGCCCCATCGCGCTGGCGATCGCCCTACCGAGCTCGTGCGGCCGGTCCCCCATCGTCAAGATCACGCAGGCGAGCTTCATGTACCCTCCGCAGCCGTTGCCGCGGTCATTGCAACCGTCGCGAGGCAACGATGGCCACCAGGTGCGCGACGACCATGACCCCGGCAATGATCAGGCAGGCGACCACGAGCAGGCGGGTAGCCGCCAGCCCGCCGCGGATCGCGTCGATGACCGCCGCGACGAGGATGAGCACGGACAACTCGACCGCCTGGATGACCCGGTGCACACGGAGCGCGGCGGCGGCCCGCCGGGCCAGGGCCAGGCCGCCGGAGCGCGGTGCCAGCGCAGCGTTCTCGTGTGTTCCGGGCAGCCCGCACTTGGCCCTCGCCACGATCACGTTGTCGGTCTCCGCCTTGACCAGCGCCGCCAGCAGCCCCGCCGCCAGCCCCGCGCTCACAAACCCTCCGGACCAGGCCAGGTGCCCCTGCGCCCGGATGCCGAGCCCGGCCAGCAGCGCCGTCTCGCCGAGGTAGTGCCCGATCCCGTCCAGGTAGACCCCGGTGACCGAGGTCTGCCCACTCCACCGGGCCAGTTCCCCGTCGGCGCAGTCCAGCAGCAGATACGCCTGAACAAGCAGGGCGGCCACTATGGCAGACGCCAGGCCGCCGAGCGCCGCGACCGCCCCGGCGGCAACGCCACAACCGATGAACCCCACGGTGACCGCGTTCGGCGACCAGCCCAGGCGCGCAAAGATCCAGGTTGCCCCGGGTGACACCCGCCGCATGTAGAGACGGCCGGCCCAGTGCTCATCGTTAAGCCTGGAAATGACTTCCGGCGGCTGGCCGGTCGCCTTGACCTCAGCCAGCGAGGGACCGGACATACTCATCCACCCGTGCCGCCGCCTGCGCCTCGGTCATGCCGGACCGCTCGAGTACCGTGTAGCGGCCGGGGCGCGTCCCCGGTGCGCACATGATCGCCTTGGTGAAGTCTGCCGCGGACAGCCCCAGGTCGCCCGGTGTTCTCGGCAGGCCGTGCCGGACCAGGCACGCCGAGACCAACGCCACGTTCTCGCCGTCTTCCCGCAGGTAGGTGCAGAACAGCGCGCCGACCCCGGCCAGCTCGCCGTGCGTGCCCGCGTCCGGGTAGAGCTTGTCTATCGCGTGCAGGATCTCGTGGTCGCCCCCGCTGCACGGGCGACTGGAGCCTGCCACGGTCATGGCCACGCCGGACAGGATCAGCGCCTCGGCCAGGACGGTGAGGAACTCGTCGGAGTCCACGCTGCCCGGCTGGTGCAGCACCGCGTGCGCGGCCGAGCGGGCCAAGGTGACCGCGAGGCCGTCGATCGGCTCGCCTGCGTCGGCCCCGGCGAGCTCCCAGTCCGCGATCGCGGACAGGTTGCTGACCACGTCCCCGATCCCGGCGCGGACCAGCCGTGGCGGGGCCGCGTGCACGCTGTCGAGGTCCACCACCACGGCGACCGGCGGCGCCACCCCGTAGGAACTCTTGCCCGATTCGTGCTCCAGCGAGCTGACCGGGGAGGCGATCCCGTCGTGGGACAGGTTGGTCGCCACGGACACCATCGGTATGCCGGCCATGTTCGCGGCGAACTTGGTCACGTCTATGGTGCGGCCGCCGCCGATGCCCGCTACCGCCTCGTAGGGACCAGCCCGCAGTCGCTTGCCCAGCCGGACCGCGCTGTCCACGGTGGCGTCCTCGACCCGGAACAGCTCAGCGTCGCCGATCTCGATCCGGGCGGCGATCCCGTCCCCGTGCTGGCCGGGCCCGAGGGCGATGGCGACCCGCCCTTCGGTCGCGATCCTGCGGTCGGCGAGCAAGGCCCCGAGGCCGCTGATGGCGCCACGGCGGACGTCGACGGCGAGCGGCGCGGGCAGCAACCGCGCAAGCAGCGGCATGCGCTGAGACTAACAGTGATCGAATAACGACGGACAGTAAGTAGCGGAATGGCCCGGGCTAGCCGCTAGCACCTGGCGGCGATCTGGCGGGCCCGGCGCAGGTCCTCGTGATCGTCGACCTCGACCCAGTCCACCGCGCCGATCGGGGCGACCGCGATCTCGCCGCCACGGTCGGCGAGTTCCTGGTAGCCGTCCTCGTAGTACCGGCCCGGGTCGCGGCGCCAGGTGGCCTCGAGCGCGCCGGCCAGCGGTGCGGCGGCGGCGGCCTCGATCAGGGTTGCGCCGATGTACTCGCCGTCGGCGAGCGCCGGGTCCATCCGTTTGGTGATCCTGGCCAGCAGCCCGCGCTCGTCGAGGACCACCTTCATCTCCTCGTCGGCCAGCCGCTTGGAGTTGTCGATGGCCAGGATCACGCCGGCCGTGCCGCGCGCGGAGAGCAGTGCCTTCTCCACGCTCGCCGGATGGACGGTGTCCCCGTTGACCAGCACGGCGCCCTGGGCGAAATGGTCCCGCGCCAGCCACAGCGAGTAGGCGTTGTTCCAGTCGTGGGCACGGTCGTTGTGCAGCAGCGTGAGCCGCACGCCGTGGGCGCGTTCCAGCGCGGTCACCTGGCTGGTGATCGCCTCCGCCGCGTGCCCCACCACCAGCACGATGTCGGTGAGCCCGGAGGCAGCCAGGTTGCGCAGCGCGATGTCCAGAATGGTGGTCGCGCCTGCCACCGGGAGGAGGGTCTTGGGGAGCGTGTCGGTGTCCGGCCGCAACCGCCGCCCGGCGCCCGCCGCCAGCACCATGCCGATCACCCGAAGCGTCCCCTCACGTAAAGTATCTGACTTCTCGCTCAGCGTAGCGGCATTGCCGGGCGGCACGGGACTGGTTGGGCGGCACGGATAGAGTCCGCGTCATGCACACAGTCGCGGTCGTGCTGGCGGGCGGCTCAGGCGAGCGGTTCGGCACCGACCTGCCCAAGCAGTTGCTGCCACTGGCCGGACGGGCCCTGATCGAGCACTCGGTCGCCGCCTTCGAGCAGGCCCCGGGCGTGGACGCCATCCTGGTGGTGATGACCGCGGGCCACGCCGGCCAGGCGCGGAAGATGCTGGCGGGCGGCGGTTACCGCAAGGTCACGGGCGTCATCGCCGGCGGGCGCACCCGGGTGGAGTCGACCTGGCGGGCCATCGAGGAACTCGGCGGCGCCGAGTGCGACGTCCTTTTCCACGATGCGGCCAGGCCACTGGTGGATCAGGGGGTCATCGCCGCCTGCGTTGCGGCGCTGGCCGGGCACCGCGCCGTGGGGGTGGCGGTGCCCTCGTCCGACACAATCGCCCTGGTCAGCGGCGGGGTCATGGCCGGCATGCCACGGCGGGACAGCCTGGTGCGGTGCCAGACGCCCCAGGGCTTCCGCCTGTCGGTGATCAGGAAGGCGCACGAGCTTGCCGCGGCGGACCCGCGCTTCGGCGACCTGCCCGCCACCGACGACTGCGGGATCGTGCTGCGCTACCTGCCGGAGGTCAAGGTGCACATCGTGCCGGGCAGCGAGCGCAACATCAAGATCACTTACCCGCGCGACCTGGCCGTCGCCGAGGCACTGCTGCGCTGTCAGCAGTGATCGAGAGCACCCGGCAAGAGCGACTGCCGGGCTCGCGGCGCCCTAATGCCGGGCGCCCAGTGCCGGGCGCTCTATGGCGGGCCGCCGGGGATCAGCTTCTGGCAGGACTGCATCGCGGTGTGGAGTACCGGCGAGTTGGGCGGCGGGCCCTTGCCCTTCGGGCCGCCGATCTGGAACCGGACACCCTGGGCGTTAACCTGCGGATCGGGCATGTCGGGTATGCCGTGTGTGCGCATGCACGCGACGTACTTCAGCGCCTGGGCGGTGACCTGCCGCTGCTGCGCCGCGGTCATCGGAGCGGTCTTCGGCAGCAGGTGCTGGCATTTCTTGTTGGCCAGCTGCATCAGCTGGCCGTTGAGGTGGTCCTTCTGCCCGTTGATGACGAATCCGCCGTTGCTGGTGGGGTCGGGATAGCCCGGCTCGCCGTCCGCGCGCATGCACTGCGCGTAGGCAACCGCCTTCTGGTAGGCGGTCGCCGTGAGCGTGGCTGAACTTCCACCGCTGCACGCCGCGGCGAGCAGCGCGATCGCCGCCAGGCCGCCGGCCAGGACCCCAGATCGGCGCCGCGCTCCGCGCGCCCGGCGCTGGGCCGTGGGCAGATTTGTGTTCATCTACCAGGTAATCCTGGCCCGTGCCGGGCTGGCATGCCATGGACCGGCACCCACATCCGGGGTGGGCCTGGGCCTACTGGCGCCCGGGCTTGCGACCGGGCTTGAGGCCGCGCGGGCTGGTGAGGAAACCGGCCCCCCAGCAGACGTGCATCGTGACCATGGCGGCGGGCAGGTGCGCGAGTACCCGCCCGGGCAGGTCGCGCGCGGCCAGCCCGGTCACGGCGAGGATGCCGCCCAGGTAGGCGGCGGGGATCGCGAATCCCAGCGTGAGCCAGCCCGGCGCGCTGGCCCCGGCCGGCCCGCCCACCACGCCGGCCAGGCCCGCGGCGAGGCCGGCCGCCATGACCGCGACCGCGGCGGGTGGCGCCAGGTATCGCAGGTTGGCCGTGCCCGCGTGCTCGCGGCAGATCACCCGGCGCCACCGGCCGTAGTTGAAGTACTGGATGGCCAGCGCCCGGACCGATGCGCGGGGCCGGTAGGTCACCCTCAGCCGGGGATCGAACCAGATCAAGCCGCCCGCCTGGCGGATCCGGTGGTTCATCTCCCAGTCCTCGGCGCGCAGGTAGGCCTCGTCGAAGCCACCCACCCGCTCCAGCGCCTCGCGCCGGTACACCCCCAGGTAGACGGTGTCCACCGGGCCCACGCCGCCCCCGGTGTGGAACCGGGACCGGCCCACTCCCGCGGGAGACGTCATGGCCCAGGCAACCGCCCGCTCGAACGGCGTCACGCCCTGCGCCGCCATGATCCCGCCGACGTCCGCCGCGCCCGTCTGCTCGAGCAGTTGTACCGCGAGCGTCAAGTACCCGGGCGGGATCAGCGCGTGCCCGTCCACCCGGGCGACGATCGGGAACCTCGATGCCTTGATGGCCGCGTTGCTGGCCGCGGGGATCATGCCGCTGGGATTGGCCACGACGGTGACCCGCGGATCGGCGCTGGCGAGCCGGTGGGCGATCTCCAGGGTGGCATCGCGCGACGGGCCGACCGCGAGCACCACCTCGATGCCAGCGGGATAATCCTGGGCGAGCACGCTCCCCACGGCCTCTTCCAGGTGCCGTTCCTCGTTCCGAACGGGCATGATCACCGACACCGGCGTGCTGGTACTGACGTCGGTGTATGACGTTGAGTAACTAGAGTGTGACACATAGTTCATGATGGTCGTAAGGTACCCCGCCACAGTCTGTGATAGAGGCACTACGCCGAGTTACGAGCTATGCGCCTTTGCCGCCCACCGGGTAAGCGCGATCCCGGGGGCGCCAAACCCCCGCATTTGGCGCACTCCCCAACGGGACTCACGCCAGGCCTTGCCGGCCCGAAGGCGGGACGGTCAGAGCGCCACGTCCTCCAGCATCTCCGTGACGAGCGCGGCGATCGGGGACCGCTCGGAGCGGACCAGCGTGACGTGGGCGAACAGCGGGTGCCCCTTCAGCTTCTCGATCACCGCCACGACCCCGTCATGCCGGCCCACCCGCAGGTTGTCGCGCTGCGCAACGTCGTGCGTAAGCACCACCCGGGACCCCGAGCCGATCCGGGACAGGACGGTCAGCAGGACACCACGTTCCAGCGACTGCGCTTCGTCCACGATCACGAACGAGTCGTGCAGCGAGCGGCCACGGATGTGCGTCAGCGGCAGGACCTCGAACATGTCCCGGTTCAGCACCTCGTCGATGACGGCCTGCGTGGTGACCGAGGACAGGGTGTCGTAGACGGCCTGCGCCCACGGGTTCATCTTGTCGGCCTCGGAACCGGGCAGGTAGCCCAGATCCTGCCCACCGACCGCGTAGAGGGGGCGGAACACGACCACCTTCCGGTGCTGGTGCCGCTCCATCACCGATTCCAGCCCAGCGCAGAGCGCCAGGGCCGACTTGCCCGTGCCGGCCCGGCCGCCCAGCGACACGATGCCGATCTCCGGGTCCAGCAGCAGCTCCAGCGCGACCCGCTGTTCCGCGCTCCGCCCCCGCAGCCCGAACGCCTCCCGGTCGCCCCGGACCAGGCGCACCGACTTGTCGGGCAGCACCCGGCCGAGCGCGCTGCCGCCGCCGAGCCCGCCTGCCGACAGCACCAGGCCGGTGTGGCAGGGCAGATCGCGCGCGGCGGCGCAGTCCAGCGTGCCGGACTCGTAGAGCTGCTCGATGTCGGCGCCGGTGACCGCGATCTCGGCCATGCCCGTCCAGCCCGAGTCGGCGGGCATCTCGGCCCGGTACTCCTCGGCGGTCAGCCCTATCGAGGCGGCCTTGACCCGCAGCGGCAGGTCCTTGCTGACCAGAACGACATCCTCCCCCTCGGCCGCCAGGCTGCGGGCGACCGAAAGAATCCGGGTGTCGTTGTCCCCGAGCCGGAATCCGGGCGGGAGCACCTGGGGATCGCTGTGATTCAGCTCGACCCGGACGGTGCCGCCGCTGTCCCCGATCGGAAGGTCGGCGTCCAGACGGCCGTACTCGATCCGCAGATCGTCCAGGTAACGAAGGGCCTGACGGGCAAAGAAGCCCAGTTCGGGGTGGTGCCGCTTGGCCTCGAGCTCGGTGATTACCACGATGGGCAGGACCGCACGGTGCTCGGCGAACCTGCTGATGGCGAGTGGGTCAGCGAGCAGGACGCTGGTGTCCAGGACGTAGGTGCGCCGCGCGCTGGCTGCGCCCGGACGGTCGGTGTCGGAGCGGGAACTGTCGTGCCGCGTGGAGCGACGGGCAGAAGAACTGGCCACTCGTTCTCCCCTGGGCGTCCTCGGGACGCCACGTTCGGACTAGAGACGGGTGATACTGACCGGGCCGGCCCGTGCAGGGCCGGTCGCCGGCCCTGCACTCGTCTCGCCTGCGTACCAGGACAACAAGCTCGAGGATGTCGAGGGCCTTCCCGGCAGGCGGCTACGCACCGCCTTCCAGTTCCGACGGTACAGTCCGGGACGAGATCCCGGAAGTACCCATGTCACGCCACTCGGACGGGAGGCGCCCGAAACGCCAGAAACACCCACCTCTGGGATCTCTAGCAGGAGATTTTGCCGGGTTACGCGCCCGGCGCCGGGTTTCTGAGCCGGTCCGCGCGCGGCGCGTCAGGCGCCGAACCTGCGGTGGCGGGCGCCGTAGGACCGCAGCGCCCGGAGGAAGTCGACCCGCCGGAAGGCCGGCCAGTACGCGTCGCAGAAGTAGAACTCGGAGTGAGCGCTCTGCCAGAGCAGGAACCCGCCCAGCCGCTGCTCACCCGAGGTGCGGATGACCAGGTCGGGGTCGGGCTGGCCGGCCGTGTAGAGATGGTCCGCGATGTGCTCCACGTCGAGGAGCTCGGCCAGATCCTCGATGCTGGTCCCCTTGGTGGCGTGGTCGTAGAGCAGCGAGCGCACCGCGTCCGCGATCTCGCGCCGCCCGCCGTACCCGACCGCGACGTTCACCAGCAGCCCCGGATTGTCGGCCGTCGCCTCGGCGGCGTCCTTGAGCACCTGGGCGGTGTCCACCGGCAGCAGGTCGAGCGCGCCCACCGGCTTGACGTGCCAGCCCTGCACGACCAGTTCCTTGACGGTGCCCTCGATGATCCGGAGCAGCGCGTCCAGCTCGGCGCGCGGCCTGGCGAGATTGTCGGTCGACAGCAGCCACAGCGTGACCACCTCGACCCCGGCCTGCCGGCACCAGCCGAGCAGTTCGAAGATGTTGTCGGCGCCCCTCTGGTGGCCGTCGCTGACGTCGGCGAGGCCGGCGGACCGGGCCCACCTCCGGTTGCCGTCCAGGATCACACCGACATGCCGGGGTATCGAAACCCCGGACAGCGACGCTTCCAGCCTGCGCTCGTACAGCCGGTAGGCAAGATCGCGCAGTCCCATTTGCACCCCTTGTGCGCTCATGCCAGATGCGCTCATGCCAGATGGTGGTGAGGCTGGTGAGAGTGCTACCTACATACGTTAACCCCGTCCCGCCCCTGGGTGGGACGGCACGGGGTTAACGTTACGGGCTCAGCCGATCGACTTGACGATGGCCTCGTCGAGGCCGGGGAACGAGGCCAGGTACTCCCGGCGCTCCCGTTTCATCCGGCTCACCATCGCGTCGTAGTCGCCGCCCCGGCCCTGCCGGTCGTACAGCCGCCGCGGCTGAAGGATCTCGATGTCGTCGACCCCCGGGACCGCCTCGGCGATCTCGTAGCCGAAGTCGGGGTCGGTGGTCCAGCTGATCGTCTCCTCGACGATGGCCTGGACGATCGCCGACGAGTAGGGGATCGTGACCTTCTTCGATCCCTCGTGGTCGTCGCCGCCGCCGACCCGCCCGGTGTTCAGCACGAACACCTTGAGCTCGTGGCTGTCCAGCAGCTCCAGCATCCGGTTGCCCATGTCGGCCATGGCGCGGGGGAAGAACGGGTTGGTGCCCGGCACCCGGAGGAACTTGCCTTCCTCGTCCTTGCCGCCCGCCGAGGTGCCGGTGGTCTCGCCCAGCATGAAGTACGCCGCCGCCTGGGCCCGGTCCAGCCGGGCCACGCCGGGCACGATGTTCTCGTTCCTGTTCAGGATCAGCAGGAACTCCGCGAGCGGGATGTCGTTGGACGGCCACGGGTCCACGTAGGAGAAGGGCCAGGTCGTGCGGCCGTTCTTGGTGTAGGACGTGTCGAAGAAGTCCACCTTGCCCAGCGCGTCCACCGAGACGTTCTCCAGGTAGGCGTCCGGCTTGGCGGTGGCGTTGTAGATGGCCGGCTCGAACCGTGGGTCCAGGCCGAACGTCTTGGCGAAGCAGCCGTTCTCGGTCGCGTAGACCTTGCCGCCCGGCATGAGCGCGATGAAGTCGTCCTGCGCCGGCTTGCTGCCGAGCTGCGTGGTGAACGTCGTGGTCGTCTTGCCGGTGCCGGACAGGCCCACGATGAGGACCCCGCGATTGCGCCCGCCGACCGGGATCACCTTGCACCCGGCGTGCAGCGCCAGGCCGCCGCGGTTGTAGACGATGTTGTTCCACATCCGCAGGCCGCCCTTCTTCGACTCACCGAAGTAGTCGGAGTTGAGCACGCGGGTCACGTTGCTGTTCAGGTCGACCGCGATGACCCGGTCGTTCGGGTAGCCGGGCGCGGGCAGGTTCGGTGTGTAGATGACCGTCGTGTCCGGCTCCCACGTGGCCGGGTCGTAGTCCTCACCGACCGGGTAGTACAGCTGCTTCTGCATGCCGGCCACGTTGGCGTTGGCCGCCTCCATGACCAGCCGGGCGCGGGTACGGAACTCCGGGTCGGAGCCGATGTAGCCATCGACGACGACCATGTGGGATCCGGAGATGTAGGCGTCCTGCTCCGCGGCGATGCGGTCGAATTCTGCCCGGGGGATCGTTTGCTTGGTCGCATTGGTTGAGTCATCGACGATGAACGTCGACTTGGTGCTGCGTGAGTCCACGCGCGCCTTGACGTTGACATTACCGAACTCCGTGACGGAAGCGTTCGGCATTTTCTCCGCTAGCTCACGAAGCCGTTCCGTCGTGGGATTCCATTCCACCGATGCCGCGTTCACCTGCTGCCCCACAGTTTGCTCCTCCTCTTGGGCGCCGCCCCTGCCGTGTGCTGGCCGGCCAGCCGCTGGGCACGGTCGTGTGCGCCCTGCGCTGCGAGATCTGGGGAGTGTACCCCGGCATGACCCGATCGATTGCAGGCCGGGTACCCCATTGCGGGGACGGCCGCGGCGGCGCGCCTGTCCGGGCGGCGGCGCGGCGCGGCAAAGCACGGCCCGCGCTGCCGGATGGCGGCGGCACGGGCCGGAGAAAGCGAGGCGAATTATGGGCGCAAACACCCTCGGGAGGGCGCGCCTGAAGCGCATTCCCTGGGGGTTTGGTTTAGACCTTTGGTTTAAACCGCTCGGCGTAATTCACCGCTGGTCAAGAGCGGGGCCCGTCGGCCCGCACCTGCTCAACCTGGCGCAGCGCGCCGCGCAGGGCGGTGAGCCAGGAGTCTTCGTGCTCGCCGACCAGTCGCACGCACCAGGCGAGCGCGTCGCTGCGGCTGCGGGCCACGCCGGCCTCGACGAGGGTGTCGAGCACCCGGCGCTCGCCCTGGCGCAGCCGGGTCATGACCGGCACGGAAAGTGTGGTGAACATCACTTTCCGGCCCTCGCTGACCACGCCCCAGGACGCCTTGCGGCCGAACAGCCGCTCGGCCTCGCGTGCGATGCCGATTCTGGCCTCGCGGGTCTCCTCGCGGAACCGGCGGCTCCGCCCGGCCGCGATCGCGTCCTCCTCGGCCTCGGCTCCCGCCTCGGCGCCGTCCCGCGCGCCGCCCTCCGCCGCCGCGGCACCGGTGCCGGGCTCTTGCTCACCGGCCCGCACCGGGGGGACCTGACCGATGATCGTGATCTCCTCGCGGTCCACGATGATCTCCGGCTGGCCGGTGAACCAGCCGTCGGGCAGGCGGCCAAGGAACCAGGCGCGTACCTGTTCGGCCGAGTCCCCCGGCGCGCTGGCCTTGTCTGTACTCATGTAATGACGATTACACATAACGCAAGAGGCCGCAACGGCCGTTCCCTCCCGCCACCCCCTTTTCGTGGCCAGCCAGGAGCCAGCGCACTCCGCGATGACCCGGCCACCAGTCCAGACCCGGCACCGGGGCGAACGCCCGCGGCCAGCCCCGCTATAGCACCCATCCGGGGCCGGTCTAGCGTGGAATGTTCAGCCGGTTTACAGGGCCGCCTAACGCAACCCGTAGCTGGACCGGTTTACGCTAGCTTCGCCGGGTTTGCGTGCACCGTGCAGACTGGAACGGAATGGCACTCCCGGAAACCGAGAGGCTGACCATGACGTTCGGGGAGCTTGGCGGGCGACGCAGGGGCAGGCGGTTCAGCGCCTGGGTGGCGGCCGCGCTTGTCTGCGTTCTCACGCTGGCGCTGCTGACCGCCTACTGGAAGTTCCGCAGCGTGTGGAGCAGCATCGGCCGGGTTTCCGTCTCCGACCTGGGCAAACGCCCGCCCAAGTACAACAACGCGCTGAACCTGCTGGTGTTCGCCTCGGGCAGCACCGCCGGGCTGACCCGCAAGCAGCAGCTCTACTGGCACGTCGGCAGCGACTCCGGGGACGCGGTGTCCGAAACCCTGATGATCGTGCATATCTCCCCGGGCCGCCACCAGGTCACCGTGGTGAACATCCCGCGGGACACGGTCGTCCCCATCTACTCCTGCGCCAAGGGACACGGTTTCTCCGGCCAGCAGGCCGCGCCCGGGCAGATCGAGCAGATCGACAACACCCTCTCCTACGGCGGGCCGGCCTGCCTGTGGAAGACGGTCGAGCAGCAGACCCACATCCGGATAGACCACTTCATCGAGATGAAGTACGCGGGCGTGGTGAAGGTTGTCGACGACATCGGCGGGGTCAACGTCTGCCTTCCGTTCCAGGTGAACAACGTCGCTTCCGGGCTCAACCTCAGCCAGGGCGAGCACCACATCAACGGGGTGCAGTTCCTGGAGTTCTGGCGCACCCGCGAGAACATCGGGGACGGCTCCGACACGCAGCGGATCCTGCGGGACGACTACCTGCTCGCGCGGGCGCTGGAGCAAACGCTTAAGGACGGCCTGCTGTCCAGCCCGAGCAAGCTGTACCACGTGGTCACCGACGCCGCTCCGCAGCTGACGCTGGACTCCACCTTCTCCCAGTCCGACCTGCTGCATCTCGGGGAGAGCCTGCGCGGGATCTCCGGAAACCAGGTGCAGTTCGTCGAGGCGCCGACCAATCCCTACCCGGCCAACCCGAACTGGGTCGAGTGGAAGCAGCCCCAGGACCACAAGATCTTCCACGCGATCGCGCACGACGCCAAGCTGCCCCCGACGACCACCAAGAGCGGGCGGCCGACGGTGCTCACCACCGGCGCCAGCCCGTCGCAGGTCCAAGTGGCGGTGCTGAACGGCTCGGGCGTGGCCGGCGAGAAGAAGCTGATCGCCACGGGCCTGGCCAAGCGCGGCTTTCACGTCGTCAAGACGACGACCGCCCCGCACCACCACGCCCGCACGGTCGTCGAGTACGGCGCGGCGTCCCAGCGGCCCAAGGCCAGCGCGGTCGCCGCGCAGATCCCGGGCGCCCGGGTGAAGCAGGTTGCCAGCCTTGGGACCGGTCCGGTGGAGCTGATCCTCGGCGCCCGCGACGACAGCCTCAAGCGCGCGCCCAAGCCCTCGTCCGCGCACAAGGTCGCCGGGCTGTCCGGCAAGTACGGCGGCATCAACGCAACCGCGAACTGCCGCAGCGACTCCGGCGCCTTCAGCGGACCGCTCAGTCCTTAGACGGAAGTAGCCGCCACTTGCGCCGCGGTCGTGGGGTTCACGTCGACGGCCTGGGCGAAGTCGCTGCCGAGGTCCACCGGGACGATTTCCACGTCCATGCCCGGCTCCGGCGCCTGGATCATCTTGCCGCCGCCCAGGTAGATGGCGACGTGCGAGATGTAGCCGGGCGCCGTCGGGTCGGTGTGGTAGAAGAGCAGGTCGCCGGGCTGGAGGTCCCGTATCGGGATCACCGGGCCGGTGCGGGCCTGGTCGGCCGCGACCCGGGGCATGGTGATGCCCGCCTGGCGGAACGACCACTGCACCAGCCCGGAGCAGTCGAACGACGTCGGGCCGGCTGCGCCCCAGACGTAGGGCATGCCGAGCCTGCTCTCCGCTGCGGCGAGGAACGCCCGCACCTGGGGCAGCGTGATCACGCCGTTCAGCGACTGGCCCGTGCTCGTCGGCGGCGCGGGCACCGTGCCGGACACCGAGGGGCTCGCCTGCATGACAAGCTGATCGACCGCGGCCGAGTGCGGCAGGAGCTTCCTGATCTTCTTGGCCAGCTTGGCGAAGCTGGCCTTGCGATCGGCGTTGATCACGATCGCGTTCTGCTCCGGGAACCCGAGCGAGTCGGCGACGGTGTCGGAGACGACCGCGTCGACGCCGCTGATGCCGACCGTGCCGAGCTGGCCTACCGCCAACTTCTCGATGCGCCGCCGGCGACCGTGGCCGATGCCCCGGTGGGCAGCTTGTCCTGCTTGCCCATCGTGTAGGAGATGCCGAGATTACCCGCGGCGACGCTGCGCCAGAACCGGGTGTCCTTCGCGGTCGGCTTCGCGGCGAAGTCGCGGAACTTCGAGGGATCCACGCCAAGCACGGCCACGAACCGGCCGTTTACCTGGACCCGCGCCGCGTCCACGGCCAGCGCCGCGTGCACGCCGTGCAGGTGCCGTATCGCGGCCAGCGCACCGGCCGGGAACTGGCTCGCCGACACCGCGACGAGGTCCACCGGCAGCAGGTGCCCCATCGGGGCCACGCTGGGCAGCGCAGAATGTCCGGCGGCAGCGGGCATCGCCGGCGGCCCGTCGCGGGAGAGCAGCCAGGCGTGAGATCCGGGGGCGGTCCCGGACGGGGCGGGGTGCTGCACACCGGGCTGGGCCGACCCGGGCCAGCCGGCCGCGGTGGCCAGCAGGGCGGCCAGGGCGCCGGCGACCGGCCCGGACACTCGCCAAGCACGGCGCATCCGGCGCGGCAACCGCTGCGCTGTGATCGCCCCGTGATAGCGGCTCCCGCCTCGATCCACGCGCTTCACCATCCCAGTTGTCACGCCCGCCACACTGGATACCTACCCACCCATTCACTAGGGATTCCACCGGTTAGGCAACCGGACTGTCAAGTCTTTGCTCGTCCGGTGGCACGTCAGCCGGATATCCCGTAGCTCCCCGAAGGTCCATGACATCAGAAATCGGCGTCCGGCAGGTGAAATTTCGGCATACGTATACCGCCGGGTAACCATCTATTGGCCTGCGCCCGCGCAGCAGCGGCACCGCGTCCCTGTCCGGCGTGTCGGCCGCCGCGGTGCCGTCCCCCACCGCGATCACCGCTCCCGGCGGCGCGGCCAGCAGGGCGGCGCGGTGCAACTCGGCGGTCCGCGGGTCGCCCGGCGGGCCCACCACCGCGATCTCGGCCGGCCCCGCGATCAGCGCCTCGGCCACCGCCAGGCCGGCGCCAGCGGCCCGGGGGAACTGGGCGGCGATCGGCGCCAGCACCCCGAGCGCGGCGGCGGCCGCCTCGCGGTGCCGCGCCGACCCGGTCAGCGCGGCGTACCCGAGCAGCGCCCCGGCCGCGGCGAAGGTTCCCGACGGGGTGGGCCCGTCGGCCGGGTCGGCCGGCCGGTACAGCAGCCGCTCGCCGTCGTCGGCGGTGTCGTAGAAGCCGCCGTTGCCGTCGGCGAAGCGGGCCAGCACGGTATCCAGCAGGTCCCCGGCCAGCGGGACCCAGTGCGCCTGCCCGGTGACCCCGGACAGGACCAGGAGCCCCTCGGCCAGGCAGGCGTAGTCCTCCAGCACGCCCGCGCTGGCAGACGCCTCGCCCGCGCGGGACGTGCGGGCGAGGCGCCCGCCGGTCAGGTGCACCCGCGCGATCAGGCCCGCCGCGTCGCTCGCCGCGGCGACGAAGCCAGGTTCGGACAGCAACAGGCCGCACTCGGCGAGCGCGGCGATCGCGAGCCCGTTCCAGGCGGTGACCACCTTGTCGTCCCGGCCGGGGCGGACCCGCTCATCCCGGGCGATCAGCAGCGCGGCGCTGACCCGGCGCAGCCGCTCCTCGTCGTCGGGATCGGCCCGAAGCTGGAGGACCGAGCGGCCATGCTCGAACGTGCCCTCCTCGGTCACCCCGAACGCCTGCGCCGCGTAGCCGGCGTCGCCGGGACCGAGTACCTCGCGGAGCTCCGCCGGGGTCCAGGTGTAGAACAGGCCCTCCTCGCCGTCGCTGTCGGCGTCGAGGGCGGAGGCGAAGCCACCTTCGCCGGTACGCATCTCACGGATCAGCCACGCGCAGGTGTCCCGCGCCACCCGGTGGGCCAGCCGGTCGCCGGTGCGGCGCCACAGGTGCGCGTAGACCCGGGCCAGCAGCGCGTTGTCGTAAAGCATCTTCTCGAAGTGCGGTACGACCCAGGCCGCGTCCACGCTGTACCGGGCGAAGCCGCCGCCGATCTGGTCGTACATGCCGCCCCGCGCCATCGCTTGCGCGGTGCCGGCGGCCAGCTCGAGCGCCCGCACGCCGGTGTCATCCGGCGCCGCGGCCTGGCCGCCGTCCCCCGGTCGCTCCGGGCCCGCGCCGGGCCGCTCGGAGCGGCGCAGCAGGAACTCGCACACCATCGAGGGCGGGAACTTCGGCGCGCCGCCGAACCCCCCGTTCCGCCGGTCGTAGTTGCGGGCCAGGGTGGCGACCGCCTCGTCGCAGACGGCCGCCAGGTCGGCGGTGCCCTCGCCGCGCCACGGTGCCGCCTGCTCGGCGAGGGCCGCGGTGATCCGCGCGGCCTGGCCGATGACCCCGCCCCGGTCCTCGCGCCAGGCCGTCGCGACCCCCAGCACCAGCCGCTGGAACCGGTCGCGCGGGTAATAGGTGCCACAGTAGAACGGCTCGCGGTCCGGGGTCATGAACACGGTCATCGGCCAGCCGCCCTGGCCGGTCATCGCCTGCGTCGCGGTCATGTACACGGCGTCCACGTCGGGCCGTTCCTCGCGATCGACCTTGATGGCCACGACGGTCTCGTTCAGCAGCTGGGCGGTGTAGGGGTCCTCGAACGACTCGTGCGCCATCACGTGACACCAGTGGCAGGCCGAGTACCCCACCGAGAGCATGACCGGCATGTCGCGCTCGCGGGCCGCGGCGAACGCCTCGCCGGACCACGGCCACCAGTCCACCGGGTTGTCGGCGTGCTGGAGGAGGTAAGGACTCGTCGCGTTCTTCAGCCGTTCCGCCATCCCCCCATCTTCACCCCGCGCCGCCGCCCCTCCCACCGCCGCCCCGGGCACGCGGGTGTTACTCGCCTGTGACGCCGTCGATGCGCTCGCGGATCAGGTCGGCATGGCCGTTGTGCCGCGCGTACTCCTCGATCATGTGCAGGTAGATCCACCGGATGTCGCGCACCCGCTCGGGGTGATCGCCGTGACTGGGCACCACCTCGTCCAGGCTCTTGCCGCGCATCGCCGCCCGGGCCGACCCGACCTCCTCCCAGAACGCCGCCAGCACGGCCGGCGCGTCGTGGGTGTCGAGGTCGTCGAAGTCGCCGTTGAGGTTGTCGTCGGTGAAGTAGCGGTACGTCATGTCGGTATTGGTGGCGTGGATGCGGAACCACCAGCGCTCGACGTCGGTCATGTGCCGGACCAGGCCGAGCAGCGACAGGCCGGACGGCTCCACGGGCCGGAGCTTGAGCTGCTCGGCGGTGAGGCCGGAACACTTTTGCAGCAGCGTGTCGCGGTGGAAGTCCAGCCAGGCGTCCAGCTGCTCCCGCTCGCCGGCGATCAGCGGCGGCTCGGGGCGCGCCACCTCAGGTGCGGTCCAGGTCACCCGGACATCGTCGTGGCCCGCCCACACCCCCGCAACACGTTTTCCCGGTCCCGGGCGGCCCGCCGCCCGGGACCGGGAAACGTGCGGGCTAGACGGGTTCCGCGACCTTGCCGGCGGCCGGTTCCGGCGCCGCCGGCCCGCCCTCGGCGATGCCGTACCGCGCGTAGAGCCGGCGCAGCGGGCGCGGCGCCCACCAGTTGGCGCGGCCGAGCAGCCGCATCGTGGCCGGGACCAGCAGCACCCGGACGATGGTCGCGTCCACCACCAAGGCGATGATCATGCCCACGCCCATCAGCTTGATGAACGTGATCCCGGAGGCGGAGAACGAGCCGGTCACGATCACCAGCATGAGCGCGAGGCTGGTGATGATCCCGCCGGTGCGCTGGAGCCCGCCCGCGATCGCCGCCTGGTTGTCCCCGGTGACGTCGTAACGCTCCCGGATCCGGGACAGCAGGAACACCTCGTAGTCCATGGACAGGCCGAAGATGATCGCCAGCATGAGGATCGGCGTGGAGGGGTCGATGGTGCCGGTCGGGGTGAAGCGGAGCAGCCCGGACAGGTGGCCCTCCTGGAAGATCCACACGATCGCACCGAACGTGGCCGCCAGCGAGAGCGCGTTCATCACGATCGCCTTGATCGGCAGCACCACCGAGCCGAACGCGAGGAACAGCAGCACGAACGTGGTGAGCACCACCATCAGCGCCATCCAGGGCAGGACCGAGCCGAGGTTCGACAGCTCGTCCACGATCTGCGCGGTGGCGCCGCCGACGTAGACGTGCGCGCCGGCCGGGGCGGGCACCCCCCGGACCTGCGTCACCAGGTGGCGGGCTGCCACAGAGTTGGAATCGGCGCTGAACCGCAGGTCCACCCGCGCTACGTTGCCCGCGACGCCGGTCACCTGCCCAGCGATCACCCCGGGAAGGTGATCCAGCTTGGTCACGTAGGCGGCGAGCGCGGCGCGCTGCGGCGGGGCGCCGGCCGGGTGGCCGAACCGGACGATCGCCTCGATCGGCGTGGTCGAGTTGACCGGGAAGTCGTTCGTCAGCGCCTCGGTCACCACGCGCGGCCCCGAGCCTGCCGGGAGCGCCCGCGCGTCGGTGCCGCCCCAGGCAATCGACCGGAACGGGGAGGCGAGCGCGAGCAGGGCGACCACGATCACCACGATGTAGACGACCGGGCGGCGCATCACGCTGCGGGCGATGCGGTACCAGGCGCCGCTGCCGTCGGCCGTGGCCGGGCGGCGGACCGAGCGGCGGATGCGCAGCGCGTTGACCCTCGGGCCGAGCACCGCCAGCAGGGCGGGCAGCACGGTCAGCGCGGCCAGCATGTCCACCAGCACGGTGGCGACGCCGCCGTAACCCATGGAGCGCAGGAATGTCTCGGGGAACAGCATGAGGCTGGCCAGGGCGAGCGCGACCGTGATGCCGGAGACGGCGACCGTCCGCCCGGCGGTGGCCACGGTCCTGGCCAGGGCCTCCTCGGTGCTGGGCTGCTGGTTCAGCTCATCGCGGAAGCGGGCCACCATGAACAGCCCGTAGTCGATGGCCAGGCCGAGCCCGAGGATCGTGGTGATGTTGACCGAGTAGATGGACACGCTGGTGAACAGCGTGAGCAGCCGCAGCGCGGCGAACGAGCCGAGGATCGCGACCCCGCCGATGGCCAGCGGCAGGCTCGCGGCGGCCAGGCTGCCGAAGATCACCAGCATGAGGATGAGCAGCACCGGCGTGGACAGGCCTTCCGCCCGGCCGATGTCCGACTTGACCTCGTTGTTGATGGCCTGCTCGGTGGGGATCTGCCCGCCGACGTGCACGGTGAGCCCGGGCACGGCGAACTTGCCGCTGATCGCCTCGTAGGTCTTCATCTGCGCCCCGTCGCTGCCGCCCGCGAGCCGCAGCACCGCGTAGGTCTCGTGCCCGCCCGCGCCGACGTATTGCGGCGAGTGCGTGGTCCAGTAGCTGACCACCGACAGCACCTTGTCCCGCGGCAGCGCGGCCAGCGAGCCGGTGACCGCCCGCTGGTAGGCCGGGTCGCGCACGGTCATGGTGTTGCTGCGGTACAGGACCACCGCGTCGGCCGTGTCATGGCCGAACGCCTTGGTGGCGAGGTTGCTCTCCTGCTGGCTTTGGCTGCCCGGCGGGGTGAACCCGCCGCCGGATTGCAGGGCCCCGAACACGCCTGTTCCCCAGACCGCGGCGCCGGCCACGACGGCCAGCGCGGCGAGCAGCACCAGCCGCCTACGGTGATAGATGAATCGTCCCCATGCCTCGAACACCGCGACCTCCGCCGCTAGACTGTTACCTATCGTTTACCTCGATAAACGGTGTAAACTGAGAACACCGTTAACGTCGCATACGGCGTTTAGGTTTGTCAAACCTGTTAAGGTTACTCTCAGGTAAGGGAGGGGGCGACGTGGTAGAGGTAGAGGCACCCAGCCGGCGCGACCGGGTCCGCGCCGCCACCGTGGAGGAAATCAAGACCACGGCTCGGCGGCTGCTGGTGGCAGACGGCCCGGAGGCGGTGTCGCTGCGCGCGATCGGCCGCGCGATGGGGATGACGGCGCCGGCCCTGTACCGCTACTTCGGCAGCCGCGAGGACCTGGTCAAGCACGTCTGCGGCGACATCTTCACCGAGATCGCCAGGGAGATCCACAACGCGATCGTGCGGGCCGGCCAGGCCACCGGCGGGGACATGACCGCCAAGCTGTACGCGGCGTGCGGGGCCTTCCGCAGCTGGGCGCTGGCGCACCGGCCCGAGTTCGGGCTGCTCTTCGGCACGCCGCTGCCGGGGATCGATACGTTGCACGACGACTTCGTCGACGAGTGCGCGGAGAAGTTCAGCGGCGAGTTCCTCGCGCTGTTCTACGAGCTATGGACCAGGCACCCGTTCCCGGTGCCCGCCGACGACGAGATCGAGCCCGGGCTGGTGGGCCAGCTCACCCGCTACCGGGACGGGCTGGGCGTGGACCTGCCGGTCGGCGCGATCCTGATCTTCCTGCGCTGCTGGGTACGCCTGTACGGCATGGTGAGCCTGGAGGTGTTCGGGCACCTGGGCTTCGCGCTGGACGACCCGTCCGCGATGTTCGACTACACCCTTGGTGAACTCCAGGAACTGCTGGGCCTCGGCCAGCGCCGGCCGGGCTGACCCGCTACAGGTGCCCCAGGACCGGGTGCGGGATATAGGGGTCCTCCAGGCGCCGTATCTCGTCCTCGGTTAGTTCCAGCTTCACCGCCGCGAGCGCGTCCTCGACGTGGCCGATCTTGGTGGCGCCCACGATGGGGGCGGTCACTCCGGGCCGGTGCAGCAGCCAGGCGAGCGCGATCTGAGCCTGCGGCACTCCCCGCTCGGCGGCCACCTCGGCGACCGCGTCAACCACGTCGAAGTCGGCGGCCTGGCTGTACAGGCTGTCCACGAACGGGTCGGAACCCGCCCGGGTCGTGTGCTTGCTGCCATCCCTGGTCTTGCTGCCGGTCAGCACGCCCCGGGCCAGCGGGCTCCACGGGATCACCCCGACGCCCTGGTCCAGGCACTGGGGGATCATCTCCCGCTCCTCCTCGCGGTAGAGCAGGTTGTAGTGGTTCTGCATGGAGGAGAACCGGGTCCAGCCATGGGCGTCCGCGGTGTACTGCGCCTTGGCGAACTGCCACGCGTACATGCTGCTCGCGCCGATGTACCGGGCCTTGCCCGCGCGGACCACGTCGTGCAGCGCCGCCATGGTCTCCTCGATGGGAGTCCGCGGGTCCCAGCGGTGGATCTGGTAAAGATCCACGTAGTCCATGCCCAGCCGGCGCAGCGAGGCGTCGATCGAGGACATGATGTGCTTGCGGGACAGGCCGCGGTCGTTCTCGTGGTCGGACATCGGCATGAAGACCTTGGTGGCCACCACCACGTCGTCGCGGTTGAACAGCTTGCCGAGCAGCCTGCCGGTGACGACCTCGCTGGCGCCCTTGGCGTAGGCGTCGGCGGTGTCGAAGAAGATGACGCCGCCCTCGGCGGCCGCCCGCACCAGCGGCTCGGCCTCGGCTTCCTCCAGCACCCACTCCCTGCTGCTCTTGTCGCCGAAGCTCATCATGCCGAGGCAGATGCGGGAGACCCGCAGGCCCGTCCCGCCCAGGTTGGTGTAGTCCACGAATCCAACCCTAGGCGACGTAGGGGCTGCCCGACTCGCTCGTCATGGGGAGGCCGGCCGCCTGCCAGCCGCTCATCCCGTCGGACACGTTGCGGGCGTCCCAGCCCGCGCCGGCCAGCGCGTACGCGGCCTGCGCGGAGCGGTGCCCGGACCGGCAGATGACGAACAGCGGCCGGTCACGCCCGATCTCGGTGTAGCGCGCGCCAAGCTCACCGAGCGGAATGTGGAGCGCGCCGGGCACGTGCCCGGCGTCCCATTCGTCGTCTTCCCGCACGTCGAGCAGGAACGCATCAGCGGGCACCTCGGCCGCGGGTACCTGGGCCACCATGCTGTCCTCTGTCATCGGGGCCTCCTCAAGCTCCTGCGGGGCATGTCACGACGCTCCCATCATGGCAGGGCGGGGGATGAGAGCCCGGGCGGGCGGAATGCCCGGGACCGCCACGGAAGTTGCCGAAGCGCGCGGCCCACCGGCTCTACGCCGGGGCCGGCTTCTGTCGCCTCCCCGACCGCGATGCCAGTCCGGGAGGCGGCCCAACGCTTCTAGCGTTTGGTATGAATCTTGGGACGGACACCTGACGCCGAGCCTCGGCTTCAGGCCTTTGCAACGCCGTTCTGGCTGAAGTCCTGGCCTTCCTGGTCCTGGTCCTGGTCCTGGGCCTGCGCCTGCATCTGGCGGGCCTCTTCACGCCAGCGCGGGTCGGGGACCACCTTGCGGAGCTGCTTGTTCATCGAGCGCAGCAGGAAGTACAGGGCCACGCCCATCGCGGCCACCACGATGAAGCCAAGTATGCCGGGCACTACCTGGCTGGCCGCCGGGGAGGCCAGCAGCATCACCGGCTCACCCTCTCCCGATACCAGCGAACAGATCGCTTTCTGGAAGCTCAGTATCCACCAGCGACCGGGCCAGGTGGTAATCCTCGGTCGGCCACGCGGCCTGCTGGACGTCCTGCGGGCAGGCGAACCAGGTGCTCTCCGGGTCGATCTGGGTGGCGTGGGCAAGGAGTGCCTCGTCACGGATCGCGAAGAAGTCCTCGCATCTCACCCGCGTGGTGATTTCCAGCGCTTTACGCCCTTTCGGTGGCTCCTCCCAATCCGCGAGCCACTCGGCGTACGGCGACTCCAGACCGCGCCGCTCCATTTCCTCGTGCAGAGCGGTGAACCGGGCGCGATGGAAGGTGGCGAAGTAGTAGAGCTTGAGCGGCCGCCAGGGCGCGCCCGCGCCGGGGTAGCGATCGGCGTCGCCGGCCGCCTCGAACGCCTCGATCGCCACCTCGTGCGTCTTGACGTGGTCCGGGTGCGGGTACCCGCCGTTCTCGTCGTAGGTCAGCAGCACGTGCGGCCGGAACTCCCGCACCAGCGCGACCAGCGGCGCCGCGGCGGCCTCGAGCTTCTCCAGGGCGAAGCACCCGTCGGGGAGCGGGGGCGGCGGGTCGCCCTCGGGCAGGCCGGAGTCGGTGAACCCGAGAAAACGCTGCTGCACGCCCAGGATCTCGCGGGCCCGGGCCATCTCGTCGCGCCGGATCCGCGGCAGGTTGGCGCGCACGTCCGGCCGGTCCATCGCCTTGTTGAGGATGTCACCGCGCTCGCCCCCGGTGAGCGTGGCGACCATGACCTCCACGCCGGAGCGCACGTACCTCGCCATCGTCGCCGCGCCCTTGCTCGACTCGTCGTCCGGGTGCGCGTGCACCGCCAGCAGCCGCAGCCCGGTGGCCGGGGCGGTCCGGGCCGCGCCGGAATTCACCGGGCCGCCATCGGTGGCGGCGTCGTCATCAGGTGCTTCAGGCACAGCAAATTCCCCCTGGGACTGGGAATGCGGGCATAGGAGGGCGGGCCAGGTGGCTGGCCGCACCCGGATCAGCATGGTTGCGCTGGGTCATTATCCTGCACGACAACACGCGAGGCGGGCGAGGTTATTTCCGGGCTTGTGGCCGGCGGGTTATTGACTGGCGCGACCTTCCGCCGCACCCTTGTAACCTCGAAGAGTTACCCGACGAGCCGCATAGGCTCCCAATACCCCCAAGGGGCCGCAGTTGGCTCCGGCGGACCCCAGTGTCCGCGCTTGCAGGCAAGGAGTACCCGTGACCGAGACACGCGAGGACGTCACCTGGCTCACCCAGGAGGCGCATGACCGACTCAAGGCGGAGCTTGACCACCTGGCGGGCCCTGGGCGTGTGGAGATCGCGAAGAAGATCGAGGCCGCCAGGGACGAGGGCGACCTGAAGGAGAACGGCGGCTACCACGCAGCCAAGGACGAGCAAGGCCAGATTGAGGGCCGCATCCGCCAGCTCCAGTACATCCTGGAGAACGCGCGCGTCGGTGAGCCCCCCCGTAAGGAGGGCGTCGTCGGCCCCGGCATGACGGTCACGGTCAGGTTCGCCGGTGACGACGACGAGGTCACCTTCCTGCTTGCCTCCCGCGAGGAAAGCGGCGCGCCGATAGACGTCTACTCGCCGCGCTCCCCCCTGGGCAACGCCATCAGCGGCAAGAAGGTCGGCGACACCGCGACCTACAGCCTGCCCAACGGCCGCGCCGCCACGGTCGAGATCCTCGAGGCCGTCCCCTACGGCGGGAGCTGACAGCGCCGGGGCCGCCAAGCCGTCCCAGCCTGCTCGGCGACCTCCGCGCCCCGGCCCGGAGCCCGGGCCGGGGCGTGCGCCAGGTCAGGGCACCAGCGCTAGTGCGGTTGGCCCGTAGGGATCCTTGCCGACCTTGATCGGCTTCCCCGGCGTGTTGGTGGCGAGCGTGATCGGGGTCACGGTGGCAGGCCTCATTACTTCCTTGCCACCGCGGACGAACACCTTGCTGGCGTTCGCGACGTAGGCGGTCTTCCCGTCCGGGTTGATCACGATCCCATCGCAGCGGTTCCCGGCCTTGATCGGCGGCCCGGCGGTGCTGGTCGCGGTCGCGATCGGCGTGACCTCGCCGTAGCCGACCACGTAGGCGGTCTTGCCGTTCGGCGTGATCGCGATCGCGATGGGATGGAGGCCGACCGTGATCGGCCTTCCCGGCCTGTTCGTCGCGAGGTTGACCGGCGTCACCGTGTTTCCGCCATCGTTGAGGACGTAGCCGGTCCTCCCGTCCGGGGTGACCGCCATCGTGTACGGCTCTGGCCCCACCTTGATCGGCCTGCCCGGCACGTTCGTCGCGGTGTTGACCGGCGTCACCGTTCCGGAGACCTGGTTGACCACGTAGGCGGTCTTCCCATCCGGGGCGAACGCGAAGGCATCGGGACCGCGGCCGGTCCTGATCGGCCGGCCAGGCTTGTTGGTGGTGGTGTTGATCGGCGTCACCAGGCTGGTGTTGTAGTTGCCGACGTAGACGGTCTCGCCGTTGGGCGTGACCGCTATCGGTATCGGGTTGTGCCCGACCTTGATCGGCTTTCCGGGCTTATTGGTGGCGGTCGCGATCGGCCGGACGGTGCCCGGCTGGGTCTGCGAGCCGACGACCACCACGTACGCCGTTCTCCCGTTGGGGGTGATCGTCATCATCCCGGCGCCCGGGCCGAGATCGACCGGCCGTTCTGGCTCGTTGGTCGCCGTGTTGATCGGCGTCACCGGCTGTGCGGAGTCGATGCTGCTGACGTAGGCGGTCTTCCCGTCCGGGGTGACCGTGATGTAGAGGGGCTGGCGGCCCACCGGGATCGGCCTTCCCGGCTCGTTCGTGGCGAGGCTGATCGGCGTCACCGAGGCGGGCCCGCCCGGGTTCTGGTCCACCACGTAGAGCTCCTTCGGGGGCGGCGAGGTGCGTCTTGCCACCGGCGGAGGGGTGTGGCCGGGCGCCCCGGTGAGCGCGGGTACCACGGCCGCGCCCACGGCGACGGCCGCCACGGACGCGGCCGAACCCTGGATGCGCCGGCGGCGGCGAAGCCGGATGCCCGCGGCGACCGCGTTCCTGGCCAGGGGACCGATGGGCGGCTCCGCGGCGGTGGCGCGGGCAAGCAGGTCGCGCAGCGTTCTCTCATCCATGTCGGGCACTCCTAGGGCGGGGCGGCGGGGTCGGGGCTAGCACTGTCTCGTCCGGCCTGGTTGGCGGCGGATGGTCGAGCGGGCCATGTTCGGCTGCCATGTCGCCGAGCACAGCCCGCAGTTTGTCCAGGGAGCGGGCGCTTTGGCTCTTCACGTTGCCGGGTGAGCAGCCGAGCAGGTCAGCGACCTGCTCCACGCTCAGGTCCTCCCAGTAACGCAGCACAACGACCGCGCGCGCCTTGGCCGGCAGCGTTGCCAGCGCATCGAGCACCATCAGCCGCAACTCCGGCTCGTGCGGCTCGACCGCGCGGTCGGGAAGCCGGCTCAGCAGCAGCTCCGCGGCGCGCTTGCGGCGCTGACCGGCCAGGTAGGTGTTCACCAGCGCCCGCGTGGCGTACGGCTGCAACGCGTCCATCTGGCTGATCCGCCGCCAGGCGACGAACATCTTGGCCAGCGTCGTCTGCGCCAGATCCTCGGCGGTATGCCAGTCCCCGCACAGCAAGAACGCGGTCCGCCGCAGGCGCGGCGATACGGCGGTCGCGAACTCGATGAACCCGTCCGTGGAAGTCACCGACCGGCACTCCTCCCTGGGGCCGGCCTTTCGGCCGGCAGCTTACGCCCAGAGAAATGCCGTGGCCCCGGCGCCAGGTTGCAGCCCGGCGCCTGCCAGTTCTGGTCCGTAGGGGGACGGCTCAGCCGCCCGGCGGCTCAGCCAGAAAGGTGGCCGGGTGACGGGAGGAGGGCCTGGCAGGCGGCGCTAGCGGGCAATCACCAGCGCGGTGGGTCCCGCCCCGACGGTGACCGGCCTTTCTGCCGCGCGCAAGCGAGGCCTGCCTGGGCACGCCAGGCAGGCCCTGTGCGAGGTGCGTTACGCGACCAGTTCGGGGGCTGGCTTCTCCTCCGCCGGGGCCCGGCCGCGCAGCGGGACCTCCTTGATCAGCCAGGCCAGCGCGAACACGATCACCGAGGCGGGTGCGACCAGCCAGAACACTCCGGTGACCGCGTGCGTGATCGCGACGAAGACGTCGTGGCGCACCAGCAGGGGCAGGTGGTTCACCGTGGCCGGGTCGAGCTGCCCGCCCTTCGCGCTGAAGTGGCCACCCGGTAGCTGCGCGGCCATCGACTCGACCAGCCGCCGGGCGAAGACCGCACCGAACGCCGCCACCCCGATCGACCCGCCTATCTGCTGGAAGAACGTGCGGGAGCTGCTCGCCACCCCCATCTGGCGCGGGTCCACGCTGTTCTGCGCGACGAGCGTGGTGATCTGCATGAGGAAGCCCATGCCGAGCCCGATCACCGCGAAGATGATCCCGATCTCCAGCAGGCTGGTGTGCAGGCCGAGCCTGGTCAGCCCGAACATGCCGACCGCCATCACCGCACCGCCGATGATCGGCAGCGCCTTGTACCGGCCAGTCCGGGTGGTGACCTGGCCCGCGATCAGCGCCGTCACGGTGGAGCCGAGCATCATCGGGATCAGCATGAGGCCGCTCCCGGTCGGCGACAGGTGCTGCACGGTCTGCTGGTACAGCGGCAGGAACGTCAGCGCGCCGAACAGCGCCAGACCGAGCAGGAAGCTCATCGAGATGGCGAGCGAGAAGTTGCGGTTGCGGAACACGTTCAGCGGGATGATCGGCTCGGGCGCACGGGCCTCGATGGCCAGGAACGCCGCGGTGGCGACGACCGCGAGCAGGGCGAGCCCGATGACCTGCACCGATCCCCAGGCGTACTGGGTGCCGCCCCAGGTGGTCATCAGGATTAGTGAGGTGGCGGCGATGGCGAGCGTCACCGCCCCGGCATAGTCGATCTTGTGCTGGACCCGGCGCCGGGGCAGGTGCATGGTCGCGGCCAGGTACACCAGCGCGGCGCCGCCGATCGGCATGTTGATGTAGAAGATCCAGCGCCAGCTGAAGTTCTCGGTGATGTAGCCGCCGACCAGCGGCCCGGCGATCATCGCCAGCGTCATGACGCCCATGATGTAGCCCATGTACTGGCCGCGCTCGCGCGGCGAGACCAGGTCGCCGATGGTCGCGATCGCCCCGGTCAGCAGGCCGCCCGCGCCGAGTCCCTGGAGCGCGCGGAACGCGATGAGCTGGTCCATCGAGTGCGCCAGGCCGGACAATGCGGAGCCGATCAGGAAGATGACGATCGCGATGATGAGCCAGCGCTTGCGGCCGTACAGGTCGCCAAGCTTGCCGTACAGCGGTGTGGTCACCGTCGTGGCGAGCACGTAGGAGGTCACCACCCAGGACAGGTGGGTGACCCCGCCGAGGTCGCCGACGATACGCGGCAGCGCGGTGGAGACGACGAGCTGGTCGAGCATGGCCAGCATGATGGCGAGCAGCAATCCGGGGAGGATGATCAGTACTTCCCGCCGGAGCCCGGTACCGCTTGCGCCCGGGCCGGCTGCCGCGGCGGTCTCTGTCTCCGCCATGCTGCACTCCCTCCTCCGGCCGGGTGCCCCGGCCCGCCCCTCCGGCCGCAATGGCGCTCAGGTGCTCGCTACCTACTTGCCGACCGGTTAGTATAGCCGTAAGCTCATACCCTAGAACGCCAACTAACCGGTCGTCAAGTAAGTTTAGGCCCGGCCCGCGAGAGCCAGGCCCCCGAGATAAAGGCGGGAGGCGCGAGAAGCATGAGCGAGGCGAGACGCGCCGCCCCAGGCAGCGAAGCCCGGGCGCAGGTCCTCATGGCGCCGCGGACCAGCCCGGCACAGGGCACGTCGCCGGCACAGGGCACGCCGCCCGCGCGGGGAACCAGCCCCGCCCGCGGCACCAGTCCTGCGCGGGGCACCAGTCCCGCGCGGGCACGCCGCCGGGATCACCCGGCGCCAGGGAGGCGCACGGCCGCCCCGACACCAGGGAGCGCATCCAGTCCGTGGCCCTGGAGCTCTTCGCCGAGCAGGGCTATGACAAGACGTCCCTGCGCGAGATCGCGGAGCGGCTCGACGTCACCAAGGCCGCCCTGTACTACCACTTCAAGTCCAAGGAAGACATCGTCACCAGCCTGGTCGAGGACTACTTCGGCCAGATCGACGAGCTGATCGCCTGGGGCAAGACGCAGCCGAAGACGCCCGAGTCCCGCGCCGAGGTGCTGCGCCGCTACTTCGGCATCGTGGCCGCTGCGGGCCGAGGTCTTCCGCATGCTCCAGCACAACCAGGCCTCGGTCAACAGCCTGGCCCACGCCAAGAACCGCAGCGAGCTGTTCCGGGAGCGGATGGACGCGCTTGTGTCCATCCTCACCGAGCCCGATCCGCCGCTGCCCAGCCAGCTTCGCGCGGCGGTAGCCCTGGCCAGCGTGAGCTTCGGCTGCATGTTCTACGCCGACCGGGCCGAGAGCCCGGCGCAGTTGCAGGAGGCCGTGATGGAGATCGCCTCCGGGCTCATCGGCGACCAGGCGTGACCCCGGCCACCGTGCGCACCAGGGGCAGCACCCGGTAGGGCAGCGGCGTGGCGAGCGCGATCACGGTGGAGGCGCGCACCACACCCGCCACGCCGACGATGGCGTCGATCACCCGTTGCAGGTCCGCGTTGGTGCGGGCGACCACCCGGCACAGCATGTCGCCGGCCCCGGTGATCGTGTGCGCCTCGAGCACCTCGGGGATGCCGGCCAGCCGCTCGGCCACCGGGTCGTGCCCGCCGGCCTGCCGGATCTCCAGCGTCACGAACGCGCTCACGCCGTGGTCGATGGCGGCCGGATCGATGTCCGGCCCGTAGCCGGTCACCACCCCCCGGGCGTGCAGCCGGTCGAGCCGCGCCTGAACGGTGCCGCGGGCCACCCCGAGCCGCCGGGACGCCTCGAGCACGCCCACCCGGGGCTCGGCCGTCAGCAGCTCGATCAGCCGGGCGTCGAGTTCGTCGATCACACCTATCCTTCCAGGCGCCACAGACTGTGCAGTTCTACCGTAGAAGCCCCACTCATCCTATACAGAATGACTAGCTCCACAACGAACCCTTGCACATCATGCTTGAGGCTCCGCATGCTGCGTCTAAGTGGACGGCGCATGAGGGGAGCGGGACCGTGACGGACAACGGCTGGCAGGGCACGGCGGACGGCTTCGGCGTCACCGGGATGGACGCGGTGGTCTTCGCGGTCGGCAACGCGCGCCAGGCCGCGCACTACTACTCCACCGCCTTCGGCATGCGCTGCGTCGCCTACCGGGGCCCGGAAACCGGAAGCCGCGACGAGGCGGCCTACGTGCTCCAGTCCGGGGAGGCCCGGTTCGTGCTGCGCGGGCCGGTCCGGGCGGGCACGCAGCTCGGCGCGCACGTGGCCGCGCACGGGGACGGGGTGACCGACCTGGCCATGGGGGTCACCAGCGCGGAGGAGGCGTTCGAGTACGCGACCGCGCGCGGGGCCCGCGGCCTGGCCGCCCCGCAGACCTTCGAGGACGAGTACGGCAAGGTGGTGCTGGCGCGGCTGGCCACCTACGGCGACACCGTCCACACGCTGGTGGAGCGCGACAACTACTCCGGCCCGTACCTGCCCGGGTACGTGGCGGCCGAGCCCATCGTCGCCCCGCCCGCCCGGCCGTTCTTCACCGAGATCG
The DNA here is from genome assembly GCA_963703605.1 of uncultured Actinomycetes bacterium. Taxonomy (GTDB): domain Bacteria; phylum Actinomycetota; class Actinomycetes; order Streptosporangiales; family Streptosporangiaceae; genus DASXKD01. The sequence goes on along the minus strand of CAVPFC010000051.1, from coordinate 139,978 downwards.
ACCACTGCGTGGGCAACGTGGAACTCGGCCACATGGACGAGTGGACCGGGTTCTACCGCCGGGCGATGGGGTTCACCAACATGAAGGAGTTCGTCGGTGACGACATCGCCACCGAGTACTCCGCGCTGATGAGCAAGGTGGTCGCGGACGGCTCGCGCAAGGTCAAGTTCCCGATCAACGAGCCCGCGCCGGGCAAGAAGAAGTCCCAGATCGACGAGTACCTGGAGTTCTACGGCGGCCCCGGCGTCCAGCACATCGCGCTGGCCACGGACGACATCGTGGCCACCGTGCGCGCGATGAAGGCGGCCGGGATGGAGTTCCTCGACACGCCGGACACCTACTACGAGGAGCTGGGCGGCTGGGTCGGCCAGACCCGGGTGCCGCTGGCCGAGCTCGCCGAGCTGCGCATCCTCGCCGACCGGGACGAGGACGGCTACCTGCTCCAGATCTTCACCAAGCCGGTGCAGGACCGGCCCACGGTGTTCTTCGAGCTGATCGAGCGGCACGGCTCCCAGGGCTTCGGCAAGGGCAACTTCAAGGCGCTGTTCGAGGCGATCGAGCGCGAGCAGGCCCGCCGCGGCAACCTCTGACACCCCTCCGGCGGCGGACGGGTTCCGGTCAGCCGAAGTTGAGGGTGTAGCCGGCCTTGCGGAGCTTGCTGATCACCTCGTCGCAGTGGCTGGGGCCGCGCGTCTCCACCTGAAGGAAGACCTCCGCCTCGTCCACCAGCAGCCGCGGCGCCACCCGTTCATGCGCCACGTCGAGCACGTTGGCGCCAAGGTCCGCCACCGCGCCGAGCAGCGTGGCCAGCGCCCCGGGGCGGTCCGGCAGCCGGCACCGGAACATGAGGTAGCGCCCCGCCGCGGACAGGCCGTGCCGCAGCACCTTGGACAGCAGGAGCGGGTCGATGTTGCCGCCGGACAAGATCGCGACCACGGGCGGCTCGATCGCATCCGGGTGCTCGAGGAGCGCCGCGACCGCGGCCGCGCCGGCCGGCTCCACGAGCTGCTTGGCTCGCTCCAGGCACAGCAGCAGCGCCCGGGACAGGTTCTCCTCGGAGACCGTCACGCACCTGGCGGCCAGCCCGGCCAGGATCAGGTAGCAGATCTCGCCGGGCACGGCGACCGCGATGCCGTCGGCCATCGTGGACCCCGGCTCGACCCGGACCGGGTGCCCGGCCGCGAGCGAGGCGGGCAGCGGGGCCATCGCCTCGGCCTGCACCCCGATCAAGCGGATGGCGGGGCTGGCCGCCTGCGTGGCCACCGCGATCCCGGACGCGAGCCCGCCGCCGCCCACCGGCGCCGTGATGGTGCGCACCTCCGGGCACTGCTCCATGATCTCCAGCCCGACGGTGCCCTGGCCGGCCACGATGTCCGGATGGTCGAACGGGTGGATGAACACCGCCCCGTGCTCGTCGGCGTAGGCCAGCGCCGCCTCCAGCACGTCTTCGACCGAGGTGCCGGTCAGGATCACGTTGGCCCCGTAGCCGCGGGTGGCCTCGATCTTGGGCAGCGGGGTCCCGGTCGGCATGATCACGGTCGCCGTGGTGCCCAGCCGCGCGGCGGCGAACGCGACGCCCTGAGCGTGGTTGCCCGCGCTCGCGGCCACCACGCCGCGGGCCCGCTCGGCCGGGGTCAGCCTGCTGATCCGCACGTAGGAGCCGCGGGCCTTGAATGACCCGGTGCGCTGCAAGTTCTCGCACTTGAGGTACACCGGGCCGCCGATGCGCTCGGACAGGACGCGGGAGTGCATCAGCGGGGTGGGCGAGACGACCTCGCGCAGCAGTTCCCGCGCGCGGGCCACGTCGCTGGGGCGAACCCGAAGAGAGGTCGTCATGCGAGCAGTGTCGCACTCAGCGCGCGCCGTGCAAGCCGGCCCCGCGGGCCGCTCACTCCCCGGCCCAGTACCGGTCGGCCGCGAACAGCAGCGCCGCCGCCCCGATCAGGCCCGCGCTCTGGCCAAGCCCGGCGGGGACCACGCGGACGTCCCGCGCGTAGGTGAGCCCCACGTGCCTGCGCAGCGCCTCTTCCAGCGGGTCGAACAGCAGCGAGCCCGCCTGGGCGAGCCCGCCGCCGATGGCGACCACCTCCAGGTCGCACAGGTGGGCGGCGGACGCGATGCCGATGCCCAGCGCCCGCCCGGCCCGCCGCAGCGCGGCCACGCCGAGCGGATGGCCCTGCGCGGCGTCGTCGGCAAGGTCCTTGGCGGTCGCCCACGGCTGGCCGGGCCGCCACCCCTCGGCCTGAGCCCACGCGGCGAGCGCGGGCCCCCTGGCGATCGCCTCCACACAGCCGCGCCCGCCGCACGCGCAGTTCGGGCCTTCGGGGTCCACCACGACGTGCCCGATGTGGCCGGCGTTCCCGGTCGCCCCGTTGATGAGCCTCCCGTCCAGCACCAGACCGCCGCCGACGCCGGTCGACACCACCATGCCGAGCATCGTGCGGCAGCCCCGGCCGGCCCCCCGCCAGTGCTCGCCCGCGGCCATGCAGATGGCGTCGTTGTGCAGCCGCACCGGGAGCCCGGGGAACAGCTCTTGCAGCCGTTCGCGCAGCGGAAACGACCGCCATGCCGGGATGTTCAGCGGCGAGACCCGGCCCGCGGGCCACTCCATCGGCCCGCCGCAGCCCACACCCACCCCGGCCAGACCACTCGCCGGGTCTACGCGCTCGTCGGCGAGGACCCGGGTGAGCAGGGCGTCCAGCGTTCGCCAGAGCTGTTCGGCGTCGAGCCCGCGAGGGGTTTCCGTTTGCGCCCACGAGGCCAGCCGCCCGCCGGGCTCGACCAGCCCCGCGGCCACCTTGGTGCCGCCGACATCGATCGCGAGCACCGGTTCCGCACCAGCCATTGCCTCGCCTCCCGGCCGCCACTCTGCCCTTCCCGCCCCCGCGCTCTGCTCTTCCCACCCCCGCGCTCTGCTCTTCCCGCCCCCGCGCTTCGCGCCCGCCCCCGGCCTGCGCCCGCCCCCGGCCTGCGCCCGCCCCCGCTCTGCACTTCCGCCCCCGCGCTCTGTTCTCCCCGCCCCCGCGCTCTGTTCCTCCCGGCCCCGGCCTGCGCCCGGCCCCGACCCGCGCCCGCCGCCGCTCGACGCCCGGCCGGTGTGTCATCCCGGCCCATGTGGACATACTGTCGAACGGTGCACTCAGACAACCAGACACACAACGCCGCCGCCGCCACTCCCCCTCCTGGGATAGCGACCCTGGGGGAACTGCGCGCCAGCGGGCACACCTACGAAACCGTCAAGGACGAGATCCGGCGCAACCTGCTGGCCAGGATGCGCGCGGGCGAGGAGAGATTCCCGGGGATCATCGGGTTCGACCAGACCGTGGTCCCGAACCTGGAGCGGGCGCTGTTGGCCGGGCACGACACGATGCTGCTCGGTGAGCGTGGCCAGGGCAAGACGCGCCTCATCAGGACCCTGCCGGAGCTGCTGGATGAGTGGACGCCAGCGGTGGCGGGCTGCGAGATCAACGACCATCCCTATCACCCGGTCTGCGCCCGCTGTCAGCGGCTCGCCGCCGAGCAGGGCGACGCCCTCCCGGTGACGTGGCGGCACCGCAGCGACCGCTACGGCGAGAAGCTGGCCACCCCGGACACCAGCGTCGGCGACCTGATCGGCGACATCGACCCGGTGAAGGTCGCCGAGGGCAGGACGCTGGGTGACCCGGAGACGATCCACTTCGGGCTCGTGCCGCGCACCAACCGCGGCGTGTTCTGCCTGAACGAGCTGCCCGACCTCGCGGAGCGCATCCAGGTGGCGCTCTTGAACGTGCTCGAGGAGCGGGACATCGGGGTCCGCGGCTACGCGCTGCGGCTGCCGCTGGACCTGATCCTGGTGGCCAGCGCGAACCCCGAGGACTACACCAGCCGCGGCCGGATCATCACCCCGCTGAAGGACCGCTTCGGCGCCGAGATCCGCACCCACTACCCGCCGTCGCTGAGCGACGAACTGGCGCTCATCCACCAGGAAGCGCAGATCGCCGCCGACGGCTCCGACGCCGGTGCGGCGCTGCCCGGCCACATCGTCGAGGTGGTCGCGCGGTTCACCCGGCTGGTGCGGGCCTCCCCCGCCGTCGACTCGCGCTCGGGGGTGTCGGCCCGGTTCGCCATCGCCGCCACCGAGTCGGCCGCCGCGGGCGCGGTGCGCCGCGCGGCGCTGACCGGGGAGGAGCGCCCCGTGGTCCGGATCTGCGACCTGCCGCCGGTGGTGACCAGCCTGCGCGGCAAGGTCGAGTTCGAGGTCAGCGAGGAAGGCAGGGAGCAGGAGGTGCTCGAGCACCTGCTGCGCCGGGCCACCGCGGACACCTTCCGGGCCCGCCTCGGCACCGCCGACATGAGCGGCCTGCTCGCCCTGTTCGAGGGCGGCGGCACGGTGGAGACCGGCGAGCTGGTGCCCGCCGCCGACCTGCTGGGCCGGATCGGCGAGGTACCCGGCCTGGGCAAGATCATGCAGCGCCTCGGCATGGACGTCAGCGAGTCGCTGGGGCACCCGGCCGCGGCGGTCGAGTTCGCCCTCGAAGGCCTCTACCTGATGCGCCGCCTGTCGAAGGACACGGTCGGCGACAGCACCGTGTACCGCACATGAAGTACCAGCCGACCCGAACGGCGGGAAATAACACGCCGCAGGTGCCGGGCCCAACGCCGCATAGTGCTAGTCGGCGTGCCTCCGGCACGACGCAGCCCCAGGCGCCGTTGCGGTGTCCCGGCGCCGAGGACCAGCTTCCCGAAGCCAGCGAGGCCCCGGCCGAGCGCCCGCGAGGGGAGCAGACAAAGTACCAGCCGACCCGAACGGCGGGAAATGACACGCCGCAGGTGCCGGGCCCAACGCCGCATAAGGCGCCCCAGGCGCCGTTGCGGTGTCCCGGCGCCGAGGACCAGCTTCCCGAAGCCAGCGAGGCCCCGGCCGAGCGCCCGCGAGGGGAGCAGACAAAGGAGAGCCAGGGACGTGGCTGATTACCGGTACGGTCCGTACCGAGATGGGCCGGACCCGCTCGCGCCGCCCTACGACGCCCGGGGCGCGCTGGACGAGCTTGGCGACTCCGTGCTCGGCGGCGCCGACCCCGCCTCCGCCCTGCGGGATCTGCTCCGGCGCGGCCTCCAGGGACGCCGGGGCCTGGACGACATGCTCGGCCGGGTGCGGGACCGGCGGGAGGAGATCCGCCGCCGCGGCCGCCTCGACGGCATCCTGGAGCAGGCCCGCGCGCTGCTGGACACGGCGATCGGCCAGGAGCGGGCCGAGCTGTTCCCCGATCCCAGCGACGACGCCCGGATGCGGGAGGCGGAACTCGACGCGCTCCCCGCCGACACGGCGCAGGCGATCCGGCGGCTGGCCGACTACGACTGGCGCTCCGCCGCCGCACGCGGAACGTTCGAGCAGCTCAAGGACCTGCTGCGGCGGGAGGTGCTGGACAGCCAGTTCCGCGGCATGAAGGACGTGCTCCAGAACCCGGATCCCGAGGCAATGCAGCGGGTCAAGGACATGCTGGCGGACCTGAACGGGATGCTGGACGCCGACGCCAGGGGCGAGCATACCCAGGAGGACTTCGACGCGTTCATGGCCAAGTACGGGGACATGTTCCCCGAGCGGCCCGCGAACCTGGAGGAGCTGGTCGACCAGCTGGCCCGCCGGGCCATGGCCGCGCAGCGGCTGATGTCGTCGCTGTCCCCCGAGCAGCAGGACGAACTGGCCGGCCTGATGCAGCAGGCGCTCGGTGACGCCGGGCTCGCGGCGGAGATGGCCAGGCTCTCCGACGCGCTCCGGGCCCGGCGCCCCGACATCGACATGGGCGGCAGGCAGCAGGAGTCGATGACCGGCGATGCCCCGCTCGGGCTGTCCGACGCCACCACGGCCGTCGCCGACCTGGCCGAGCTGGCTGAGCTCGAAGCGGCGCTGGGCCAGGAGTACCCGGGTGCCCGGCTCGAGGACGTCGACGAGGAGGCGATCCGCCGCTCCCTCGGCCGGCAGGCCGTGGACGACATGGACGCGCTGCGCCAGATCGAACGGGAACTGGAGCGGCAGGGGTACCTGGAGCGCAAGGCCGGCAAGCTGGAGCTGACCCCCAAGGCGGTACGCCGGCTCGGCGAGACGGCGCTGCGCCGGATCTTCGCCGACCTGCCCGAGGGCCGGTTCGGGGATCACGACCAGCGCGACGCGGGCCAGGCCGGTGAGTACACCGGGGCGACCCGGGAGTGGCAGTTCGGCGACGAGCAGGCGATCGACACCCCCGCCACGGTGCGGAACGCGCTGCTGCGGGACGCCGCCGCGGTCCGGCACGCCGCCGGCGACCGCTCCGGCGGCGAGGACGGCGAGCACGGCGAGCACCCCCGGGTGCGCCTGTCCGCGGCCGACTTCGAGGTCGGGGAGACCGAACGGCGCACTTCGGCGGCCGTATGCCTGCTGGTCGACCTGTCCTACTCGATGGCGCTGCGGGAAACCTGGGGGATCGCGAAGCAGACCGCGCTCGCCCTGCACGCGCTGATCCGCAGCCGCTTCCCGCAGGACAGCATCCAGGTGATCGGGTTCTCCAACTACGCGCGGGAGCTGCGGGAGACCGACCTGGCCGGGCTGGGCTGGGACATGGTGAAGGGCACCAACCTGCACCACGCGCTGGTGCTCGCCGGGCGTTACCTGGACCAGCGGCCCGAGCACGACCCGATCGTGCTGATCGTCACCGACGGCGAGCCCACCGCCCACCTGATGCGCAACGGCGACTACATGTTCGACTGGCCACCGGCCCCGGAGACCATCGAGCTGACCCTCGCCGAGGTTGACAAGATGACCAGGCGCCGGGCCCAGTTGAACATCTTTATGCTCGTCGATGACGAACGCTTGACCGCCTTTGTCGAGGAGGTCGCCAGGCGCAACGGCGGGCGGGTGCTGAGCGCCCAGCCGGAGCGGCTCGGGGAGTTCGTCGTGCGCGACTTTCTGCGCACCCGCCGGAAGAGTAGGCGATAGATTTGCCACGGAGCATTTGACAACCGCGCACCCACACATCCCCTTCCGTAGTAGCGTTCGGCAGTCACCTGATGAGCGGAGCCGGTGCGGCGGCAGGCGGATCGAGGCCCGCACATCTGTCTAGGAGGAACATGTGAGTTCTGTTAGCGCGTCCGGCAAGTCGACCGGCAAGACGATTGGCGTCATCGTCCTGGTAGTGATCGCCGTGCTGATGATCGTCGCTGCCATCATCTTCTTTGTCGAGCCTGCGCATTCGCTGCCCAGCTTCATGGGCAAGATCACCCACCCGTACGCACGGGCCCACGCCACCCGTCCACTGCACGGCATCGCCACAATCGTCGTCGCGGTCGTCTGCCTGGTAGCGGCGTTCTTCCTGAACCGGAGCAACAGGGCCGCCTCGGACGACAGCCGGGACCAGGCCCCAGTGAACGCCGGCACCTGAGGATCTTCTCTGAGCGGGCCAACCAGCCAAACCATGATCCCCTGGCACGCTGTGCCAGGGGATCATGACTGTCCGCGCCCCTGCCCCCTAAGATCGGCTCATGTCCTTTACCGACCGGCTCGTTATCTGGCTGCACGTAGCCTTTGTCATCTTCGCCATTGGGCCGGTCAGTATCGCGATCTTGTCCACTCCCCGGTACATCAGGCTCCGCAACGTCGCCGTGCTGCGCTATCTGCTGCGGATGACGAGGATCTTCGGTGCCGCTTCACTGGGCGTTCTCGCTTTCGGCATCGTGGCCGCGCAGGAGCTGAAAAAGCTCAGCTCAGCGTGGGTCTCCACGGCGATGACGCTGTTCGTGGTCTCGCTGGTCCTGCTGGTGCTCATCATGCGCGACCAGCGCAAGGCGGTCGTCGCGCTGGATACGGTGGCCGAGCACGAGGCGCTGGCCACCGCGAACCACACCGGCGAGGAGCACGAGGACGCGCCCGACGCCCCCGACGCCGGGGCCATCCCGCTCGGCTCCGCCCCGGCGGCGCAGGCTCACGTCGCGAACGTGGAACGCGGCCGCATCGCCTCGCTGGCCGGGATCGTCACGCTGATCTGGCTGGTCATCCTCGTGCTGATGGTCTGGAACTCCTGACCCGCCACGGACGGGCGAGCGGCCCGTACTAGCCCAGCGCCGCGCGCAGGTCCTCGAGCAGGTCGTCGGCCGACTCGATGCCGACCGACAGGCGAACGAGGTCGCCCGGCACCTCCAGCGGCGACCCGGCCACCGATGCGTGGGTCATCCGGCCCGGGTGCTCGATCAGCGACTCCACCCCGCCGAGCGACTCACCGAGGGTGAACAGCCTGGTCCGCCCGCACACCGCGACGGCTTCCTCCTCGCCGCCGCGCACCCGCATCGACACCATGCCGCCGAACCCCCGCATCTGCTTGGCCGCGACCTCGTGGCCCGGGTGATGCGGCAGGCCCGGGTAGAGCACCCCGGTGACCCGGGGATGCGCGGCGAGCATGTCAGCCACCCGCAAGGCGTTGAGACTGTGCCTGTCCATCCGGACCGCGAGCGTCTTGATGCCGCGCAGCGTCAGCCAGGCGTCGAAGGGCCCCGCCACCCCGCCGGTCGCGTTCTGCTGGAAGGCCAGCCGCTCGCCGAGCCCCGGGTCGGCGACCACCAGCGCGCCGCCGACCACGTCGGAGTGGCCGCCCAGGTACTTGGTGGTCGAGTGGACCACCACGTCCGCGCCGAGCGCGAGCGGGTTCTGGAGGTACGGGCTGGCGAAGGTGTTGTCGACCACGAGCAGCGCGCCCGCCTCCGCGCACAGTTCGGCCACCGCGGTGATATCCACGATCGAAAGCAGCGGGTTGGTCGGCGTCTCCACCCAGACGACCCGTGCGGGCCGCTGCTGTAGGGCATGCCTAACGGCCTTCGGGTCGCTGACCGGCACCGGCTGGTAACTCAGGTTCCACGGGGCCAGAACCTTGTCGAACAACCGGTAGGTGCCGCCGTAGGCGTCGTGCGGGATGAGCACGTGATCGCCGGGCTGGCAGATCGTGCGCAGCAGGCAGTCCTCCGCGGCCATCCCCGAGGCGAACGCCAGCGCCCGGCTGCCACCTTCCAGTGCGGCCAGGCACTGTTCCAGCGAGGTACGGGTCGGGTTGGCCGTCCTGGAGTACTCGTAGCCGCCGCGCAGCCCGCCCACCCCGTCCTGGGCGTAGGTGGAAACCTGGTAGATAGGCGGCACCACGGCACCGGTCAGCGGGTCGGGCTCCTGCCCGGCGTGGATCGCCAGCGTCTCGAACTGTTGGCCTCCCTCGCGGGCGCTTCGCTGGCTTCGGGAGGCTGGTCCTCGGCGCCGGGACACCGCAACGGCCCCTGGGGGGCCTTTTGCGGCGTTCGGCCCGGCGCCTGCGGCGTTCCGGTCCTGTTCTTCGTCCCGCGCCCGGTCGTCTCCGCTGATCACGACGCACCGCCGGCCAGGAAGGCGAGCACGTCCTGCGGGGTGATCAGGCCGGCCGGGCGCCCGTCCACCAGGACCACCGCCGCGCCGGCCTTCTCCAGCGCCTCGACGGCCCTGCTGACCTGCTCGCCCGAGCCCACCATGGGCAGCGGCGGCGACATGTGCTCGCTGACCGGGTCGTGCGGGCTGGCGCGGCCCGAGACGAGCGCGTCGAGCAGGTCCCGCTCGACCACCGAACCGACCACCTCGGCGACCATGACCGGGGGCTCCTCCTTCATCACCGGAAGCTGGGACACGTTGTACTCGCGCAAGATGCCGATCGCCGCGGCGACGGTCTCCTCGGGATGTGCGTGCACGAACGTGGGCAGGCCGGCCTGCCTGCGGGCGAGCACATCGGCGATCTTGGGCTCGGCCGTCTGCTCGGTGAGGAACCCGTAGTCGGCCATCCAGTCGTCATTGAAGATCTTGGACAGGTAGCCGCGCCCGCCGTCCGGCAGCAGCACGACGATGACACCGTCCGGGCCCGCGCTGGCCGCGACGCGCAGCGCGGCGACCACCGCGAGGCCGCAAGAGCCGCCGGTGAGCAGCCCTTCCTCCCGGGCGAGGCGGCGGGTCATCAGGAACGAGTCGGCGTCGCTGACCGCGATCACCTCGTCGCAGATGTCCCGGTCGAACGTGACCGGCCAGATGTCCTCGCCCACGCCCTCCACCAGGTAGGGGCGGCCCGTGCCGCCGGAGTACACCGATCCCTCCGGGTCCGCGCCGATCACCCGCACCGTTCCGCCGGAGGCCTCCTTCAGGTACCGCCCGGCGCCGCTGATCGTGCCGCCGGTGCCGATCCCCGCGACGAAGTGGGTGACCTTCCCCTCGGTCTGCGCCCAGATCTCCGGCCCGGTGGAGAGGTAGTGCGAGTTCGGGTTCTCCGGGTTGGAGTACTGGTCCGGCTTCCACCCGCCGGGGGTCTGCTCGGCCAGCCTGGTGGAGACCGAGTAATAGGAGTCCGGATGGTCCGGGGCCACCGCCCCCGGGCAGACCACGACGTCGGCGCCGTACGCGCGGAGCACGCTGATCTTGTCCTGGCCGACCTTGTCCGGGCAGACGAACACGCAGCGGTAGCCCTTTTCCATGGCGACGATGGCCAGGCCCACGCCGGTGTTGCCGGAGGTCGGCTCGATGATCGTGCCGCCGGGGCGGAGCTCACCCGACGCTTCGGCCGCCTCCACCATGCGCAGCGCGATCCGGTCCTTGACCGACCCGCCGGGGTTGAAGTACTCCACCTTGGCGATCACCTGGGCCGCCGCGCCGGCGGCGTCCAGGTCCCTGGTGACCCGGCGGAGCCGTACCAGCGGGGTGTTCCCGACGAGCTCGATCAGCGATCGGTGCACCTGCATCGCCAGCTACCTCCCCTGCGGCGCCGGCCAGGAACAACGTTGTCCCCGCCGGTCTGTGCAAAGACGCTATCCCACCGGGCCGGCCTCGCGGGCCAGCCCGGCGCGGCGAGGGGGAACAATTGGCGCGAGGGGAGCGCTGACATAAGCTACTCACCAGTAGCACAGTGAACCCGAGGGAGCAGCCATGCCCGAGGCAGTGATCGTCGCCACCGCCAGGTCCCCCATTGGCCGGGCGTTCAAGGGGTCCCTGACCACCATCCGGCCGGACGACGCGACGGTGCAGATGATCACCGCGGCGCTGGCCAAGGTTCCCCAGCTCGATCCCGCGCAGCTCAATGACCTGATGCTGGGCTGCGGGCTCCCCGGGGGTGAGCAGGGCTTCAACATGGGCCGGGTTGTGGCGATCATGCTGGGCTACGACCACCTCCCGGGTACCACGATCACCAGGTACTGCGCGTCCTCGGTGCAGACCACCCGGATGGCGTACCACGCGATCAAGGCCGGCGAGGGCGACGCGTTCATCTCGGCCGGCGTGGAGTGCGTGAGCAGGTACGCCAAGGGCAGCAGCGACAGCTGGCCGGACACGCACAACCCGGTGTTCGCCGAGGCCGAGGAGCGGACCGTGACGCGGTCCGGCGAGGGTGCTCCGGTCTGGCACGACCCGCGCGAGGACGGCGCGATCCCCGACATCTACATCGCGATGGGGCAGACCGCGGAGAACCTGGCCCAGATTCGCGGCATCACCCGAGCCGCGCAGGACGAGTTCGGCGTGCGGTCGCAGAATCTGGCGGAGAAGGCGCTCGCCAACGGCTTCTGGCAGCGCGACATTACGCCGCTGACGCTGCCCGACGGGTCGGTGGTGGAGGCCGATGACGGGCCCCGCCCGGGGACGACGCTGGAGAAGGTGGCCACGCTGAAGCCGGTGTTCCGCCCGGACGGAACGGTCACCGCTGGGAACTGCTGCCCGCTCAACGACGGCGCCGCCGCGGTGGTGGTCATGAGCGACCGCAAGGCGGCCGACCTGGGTATCACGCCGCTGGCGCGGATCGTGGCGACCGGGGTGTCGGCCCTCTCCCCCGAGATCATGGGACTCGGCCCGGTGGAGTCCTCCCGGCAGGCCCTGGCCCGGGCCGGCATGACGATCGACGACATCGACCTGGTCGAGATCAACGAGGCGTTCGCGGCCCAGGTGATCCCGTCCTACCTCGACCTCGGCATCGACATCGACAAGCTGAACGTCAACGGCGGGGCGATCGCGGTCGGGCACCCGTTCGGCATGAGCGGCGCGAGGATCACCTCCACGCTGATCAACAGCCTTCAGTTCCACGACAAGACGTTCGGCCTGCAGACCATGTGCGTGGGCGGCGGGCAGGGCATGGCGATGATCCTCGAGCGGCTCTCCTGACACGGAGGTTAAGCGAAGGTAACCCTTAGGGGGTTGTCAGGAGCCCAGGCGTGATGCAGTCTCGACTGATACGGGAGTCCACCCCCTGGAGGTGCCAGTTGACTCTGAACCACTCGTCGGAGACGCACAAGAACCTGATCGCGCGCATCCCGTCCGTCACCGGACGAGCCCTCCCTGAGTGGTTCGCGAGCCTTGAATCCGGCCCTGCCTTCCTGCGCTGCGAGGAGCGCGCGCACTGGCTGTCGGATGAGCATGGACTCTCCCACGGGTACGCCAGCGCCATCGTGCACGAGTACGAGGTGCGCAGGCGGACCCGCCTCAACAGCGCCTGACATGGACCTGGGGCAGGCCACCGACTTTCTCCGGGCGCATCACCGAGCGGTGCTTGCCACCTCGCGCGCCGACGGCCGGCCGCAGTTGTCCCCGGTGCTTTGCGTGGCGGACGACGAGGGCCGGGTTTTGATCAGCACCAGGGAGACCGCGCTCAAGACCCGCAACCTCCGCCGGGATCCGCGCGCCTCGCTCTGCGTCTTCACCGACGGGTTCTTCGGCGAGTGGGTTCAGGTCGAGGGCGACGCCGAGGTCGTCTCGCTGCCCGCCGCCATGGACCTGCTCGTCGACTACTACCGGCGCGTCGCGGGCGAGCACTCCGACTGGGCCGACTACCGGGCGGCGATGATCCGCGACCAACGGGTCATCGTGCGGATCACGGTTACCCGCGCCGGGCCGAACGTGAGCGGCTGACCAGATCACCGTCGCTTGGTACCGGAAGCAGACCACACGGCACTCTAATGATTAATCCACCCGTGGTTTGTTGCATGCCAGTGGAATTCGTTGCATGCCAGTGCTTACACGTCTGTTCAGTCAGCCGAGCCGGCCCGTCGCGGCCCGCCGAGGCGTGATCCGCCGGCCGGTTACCGCTCCGGGATCTTGTACAGCAGTTAGCACACCAGAATCCGCTCGCTAGTTCGGAAATTGGCTCTTGCCGGGGCTCTTGAGAATGGCGGGTGATCGCGGGCCCGGCGGCTGCCGGGCAGACCGGTGAGCGGCAGCGCCGCGCGGCGTCACTGCCTGCGCTCCAACCGGTAGCGGACGGCGGAGGGGGTCTTCGCGGCTACCGGTGGGCGTGCCCCCGGTCGGAGTCGAACCGACACTGGGGACCCTTTTAGGGGGCCGGCCTCTTCCCTTGGGCTACGGGGGCTGGGTCATGATACCCCGGTCGGTCCGAACCATTCTTGCTCAGGCGAATAGGGGGAGAAAAATTCAACCCGGTTCACATATTCAATTCGGCACCCTCGAACCCCGAATGCGAAGCGTTACCATTTTGCCATAACTTGTTTACATTGCGCACTCAGCGTAGTCACCCGCCCTGGGCGCCCCTCCGCGCACGGTGGGCGCGCTTGCCCAACGGAGGACGGCCGGCCGGCAGCCGCACAGCCGTCCACTCACCGCACGCCGGCTCACCACCTCATGCAACGGCCGCGAGCACGCGCACCGAATCGTGATCGAGGGCGCGCTGTTGTTCTGGCGGCAGCGCTGCCTTGATCGTCAGAGGCCGGCCACGGCAGCGGCCCGGTGGAAGATCGCGTCCAGCATGGGCGGGGTGACCCGGCCGGTGAAGGTGTTCTGCTGGCTGGGGTGGTAGCAGCCGAGCAGCACGACCGGCGCGGCACCGGCACCGGAATCCGGGCCGGTGGGTTCCGGCGCGGCCAGCTGCACCTCGGCGCCGTGGCCGAACGCCGGGCGCGGCCTCGGCAGCGTGAAGCCCGCGGAGCGCAGCATCGCCCAGGCCGCCTGCCAGGCGAAGCCGCCCAGGCACACGATCACCCGGACCGACCCGGCGACGCGGGCGAACTCCGACGTCAGCCACGGAGCGCAGGTGTCCCGCTCGGTCACCGACGGCTTGTTGGCCGGCGGCGCGCAGCGGACCGCCGCGACCATCCTGGCCCCGATCAGCCACTGGCCGTCCCCGGCCGAGGTCGACGTCGGCAGCGCGGCAAGCCCGCACCGGTACAGCGAGGCGAACAGCACGTCACCGCTGCGGTCGCCGGTGAAGACCCGCCCGGTACGGTTGCCGCCGTTGGCGGCCGGGGCCAGGCCGACGATCAGCACGCCGGGATGCTCGTCACCCCAGCCGGGGATCGGGCGGCCCCAGTACCGTTCGGTCCGCGAGGAGGGCCGCTTGACGGCCGCGACCTCCTCCCGCCAGGCGACCAGCCGGGGACACGCGCGGCAGACCGACTGCCTGGCCACCAGCTCCGCGAGGCTTCCCGCGCTGCCGGCAAGCTCACGGACCTGGCCGGCGTCGGCGGCGACCGGGGTGTCCAGGCCGGCCGGGTCCCCGGGCCAGCCGCTGCCCGGCGGCACCGGCAGCGTCAGCGCGTGATCGTCCGTCGCGGTCATTGGCGTGCGTCGTGGACCAGGGACCAGGCGATGCCGTCGAGTATGTCGTGCTCGCTGACCAGCACCTCGCCGAAGCCGAACCGCTCCATGATCCGCATCAGCACCAGCGCCCCGCCGCCGATCACGTCCACCCGGCCCGGGTGCATCACCGCGAGGGCGGCGCGCTCCGCCCTGGTCTGGGCGAGCAACGTCGTGGCCTGGTCGCGCACGGCCGCCACGCTGATCCGGGCGTGGTGGATCCGGTCCGCCTGGTAACTGTCCAGCCCCAGCGCCAGCGCCGCCACGGTGGTCACCGAGCCGGCCAGGCCCACCAGCGTCCGCGCGGCGGCGACCGGGATCTTGGCCTCGACCACGTCGAGCGCCGCGTCGATGTCGGCGCGCGCCGCCGCGATCTCCGCCGCCGTGGGCGGGTCCCCGTGCAGGTGCCGCTCGGTCATCCGGACGCAGCCGATGTTCACGCTCACCGCGCCGTCGGCCGGCGGCGCGGCGCCGGCCCCACCGGCGGCAGCGGCCCCGCGGGAGCCGGGCCCGGCGGGACCACCGAGCACGAACTCGGTCGAACCGCCGCCGATGTCGGTGACCAGGTACGGCCCCAGCGCACGGCCGGCCAGTTCGGCGGTCGCCCCGGTGAACGACAGGCGGGCCTCTTCCTCGCCGCTCAGCACCTCCGGCTCGACGCCGAGCACGCCACGGACCCCGGCCACGAACTCGCCCGCGTTGGCCGCGTCCCTGGTCGCGCTCGTGGCCGCCATCCGCACCGCGGATGCCCCGGCCCGTTCGATGATCCCGGCGTAGTCGTGCAGCACGCGCAGGGTCCGCGCCAGCGCGCCGGGGGTGAGCCTCCCGGTGGCGTCCACGCCCTGCCCGAGCCGCACGATCTCCAGCCGCCGGTCCACGTCGGTCAGCGTGCCGGCCGCCGGGTCGACGTCGGCGACAAGCAGGCGCAGCGAGTTCGTCCCGCAGTCGATCGCGGCGACGCGCAATTGTCTACCCCCCTCGCGGGACGTCGTGCCGGAGGCGCGCCAGCAAGCGCCGCGCTGGCTTCGGGGGGACCCACCGGGGTCCGGGGGGGTCCGACGCCTGCGGCGTGCCCTCCACGTCGGCGCCGGTATCGCCGGCCGTCCCGGAACGCGCCCCCGGCGCCACCGTGCCGTCCGACGCCTGCGGCGTGCCCTCCAAGTCGACACACGGACCCATCGCCCACCACTGGCCCGCTGCCGCGGCGGCCTCGCGGCCGAGTGGATTGGCCCCGGGCGCGGCGAGCTCGTGGGCCACCAGGGCGTGCAGGCACTTGACCCGGTCGGGCATGCCACCCGCGCTCTGGGTACCGGGGGGCAGCGGCGTCACCCCGGCCGCGCGTGCCGCGGCATCCCGCCGGGCCAGGTAGTCACGGTGCGCGGCCTGATAGGCCGCGCGGAGCGCGGCGTCGGTGGCCAGCCGGTCCTGCATCCGCCGCATGACGCCGGCCGCCTCCAGCCTGCTGACCGCGGCGACCGCGCGCGGGCAGGTCAGGTACAACAGCGTGGGGAACGGCGTGCCGTCGGCGAGGCGCGGCGCGGTCTCCACCACGTCCGGCAGGCCGCACGGGCAGCGGTGGGCAACCTGGCGCAGCCCCCGCGGTGGCCGGCCAAGCTGCACGGCGACCACCGCGGCATCAGTGCTCATGGCCTCCCTCGCGGGCGCTTCGCTGGCTTCGGGAGGCTGTCCTCGGCGCCGGGACACCGGCGCCTGTGGCCTCACCTGGTGCTGACCTTATTGGCCTGCTGGACCGACTGCCAGACCCGCTCGTACCACGGCGTCAGGCTGGCCGCGTCGGTCCTGGCACCGGAGTGGCGCGGGTGGTCGCCGATGATCACGTAACACGTGTCGCCGCGCATGCACAGGTGCAGCTTGTTCCGGGCGAGCTGCTCGATGTAGGCGGGATCGTTGAGCCGCCCCTGCTGCTGTTCAAGCTGGCGCAGCGTGGTGGTGAGCTGCTGGCGTTCGGCCTGGAGCTGGTCGATCTGCCGGCGCTGGGCGATGTACTCGCGCACCGGGTAGGCGAGGCTGAGCGCAATCGCGCAGATCACCACGGCGAGCACCGCGGCCCGGCTGGTGAACTTGGCCCGGTCTCCCGCTGGCGGGTGGCCCAGTGCGGGCATCACTGGGGCGCGGCCGCCCTGGGGAAGGCGGCGTGACCGGCGTACCGCGCGGCGTCGTCGAGGAGTTCCTCGATCCGCAGCAACTGGTTGTACTTGGCCACCCGTTCCGACCGCGCCGGCGCCCCGGTCTTGATCTGCCCGCTGTCGGTGGCGACCGCGAGGTCCGCGATCGTCGTGTCCTCGGTCTCGCCCGACCTGTGGCTGATCATGCAGGCAAAGCCGCTGCGCTGGGCCAGTTCCACGGCGTCCAGTGTTTCGGTCATCGTGCCGATCTGGTTGACCTTCACCAGGAGCGCGTTCGCGCTGCGCTCGGCGATACCACGGCGCAAGCGTTCTGGATTGGTCACAAACAGATCGTCGCCGACGACCTGTACCCGGCCCCCCAGAGCCGCAGTGAGCGCCTGCCAGCCGGCCCAGTCCTCCTCGGCCAGCGGGTCTTCCAGGGACACGATCGGGTAGGCATCCAGCCATTCGGCGTAGATGGCGGTCATCTCATCCGCGGTCCGCGGGCTGCCCTCGAACTGGTAGGCGCCATCGGTGTAGAACTCGGTGGCGGCGGCGTCCACGGCCAGCGCGATGTCGCGTCCCGGCTGGAAGCCCGCCTTGCCGATCGCTTCGAGGATGAGGTCGAGCGCTGCCCGGTTGTGCGCGAGGTCGGGGGCGAACCCGCCCTCGTCGCCGACGCCGGTGGACAGCCCGTGCTGCTTGATCACCGACTTGAGCGCGTGGTAGGCCTCCGCGCCCCAGCGGACCGCGTCGCTGAACGTGCCGGCACCCACCGGCGCGATCATGAACTCCTGGATGTCGACGTTGTTGTCCGCGTGCGCGCCGCCGTTGAGGATGTTCATCATCGGCACCGGCAGCACGTGAGCGTTGGGCCCGCCGAGGTAGCGGAACAGCGGGAGCCCGGCCGACCCGGCGGCGGCCCTGGCGACGGCCATGCTGACCGCCACGATGGCGTTGGCACCCAGCCGGGACTTGTTCGGCGTGCGGTCCAGGTCGATCATCACCTGGTCGATCAGCCGCTGGTCATCGGCGTCGAAGCCGAGCAGTTCCTCCTCGATCTCGTCGCAGACGGCCTGGACCGCCTTGGTGACGCCCTTGCCGCCGTAGGCGTCGCCGCCGTCCCTGAGCTCGACCGCTTCGAAGGCCCCGGTGGAGGCGCCGCTCGGCGCGGCGGCCCGGGCCTGCATGCCGTCGTCAAGCTCAACCTCGACCTCGATGGTCGGGTTGCCCCGGGAATCCAGGATCTGCCTGGCGTGAATGGCGTCGATGGCGGCCAAGAACGGCTCCCGGTACGTCGCGTAGGTGTCGGTATTTGGAGCCTAGCCGAGCCGGCCCGGGCCGCCGCAGCGGCCACGCCGCGTCAGCCGGGACCTGCCCCGTTCCGGGTCTGCTCCCAGGTCTGGACCCGGTCCCGGTAGCTCCGCGCGGCGGCGCGCAGCTCGAGCTCGGGGTCCAGCCCGGCCGCGCGTGCCTTGGCGACGAGCGAGAACAGCTCCGCTCCGATGTCGCTGACACCGTTCCCGTTCGCCGCCGCGGCACCCAGCCGGCCGTCGGTGGGCAGGTTCGCCAGCTCCACCGGGGCACCCGCCCGTTCCGCCCGGCGCTGGAGCTGAGCGGCGAGCGCGAGCGCGGGCTGGCTGAACGGTACGGAGCCCACCACCGACGCCGGCGCCCCGCCCTGGGCGGCCCGCTCCGCGGCCTTGATCGCGTCCCAGTTCCGCTTGACCTCCTCCGGGCCCGACACCTGCGTGTCGGCGAACACGTGCGGGTGCCTGCGGATCAGCTTGTCCACGATGCCCCTGGCCACATCGTCGATGGTGAACCCGGTGCCGTCCACGCGCTCCGCGGCGATCCTGGCGTGGAACACGACCTGGAGGAGGACGTCGCCGAGTTCGTCGCGCAGCGCCGCCTGATCGTCTTCCTCGAGCGCCTCCAGGGCCTCGAAGCATTCCTCCAGAAGGTGCGGGGCGAGCGTCTGATGCGTCTGCCGGGCGTCCCATGGGCAGGACGCCCGCAACGTGTCCATGACCTCGACCAGGCGCAGCAGGGCTGCGCCTGGTGCCTCGCTGGCCCGGGCCGGCTCCCCCGTCACCGGCGGATCGCTAGCATGGCGGCTTGAGCTGGGGTGCCGACGACGGGGACGGCGAGGGCGTGACCGGCGCGGACAAGGTGTCGGCGGCCGGAACGATGGAGATCTGCGCGTAGTCCATCCGGCCGAACTGTGGGTTGACCATGATGTTCAGGCTCTTGGCGGCCTCACACTGGCGCCGGCCCAGGTCCGCGCTGATGGCCTGCTGAGCGGCGGTGGAGGTCGGCAGCTTGCCGCCGTCCAGCCTGGCGACGAGCGCGTTCTGAAGGGCCTCATACCTGCCCAGGGCCGGCAGCAGGTCCGGCGGCAGGCCGTTCGCCACCGCGAGGTTCTTGATCCCGGCGGACCCGGCCTGTGCCGCGATGGCCGCCAGCGCCCGCTCGCTCTGCCCGGTGCTCACGGCCACGTGGTTGCGCAGGGCGAGCTGGTCACGGACCCGGAACCGGATCAGCCACGCCAGCACCTCCTGCGGCGCCTGGGACAGCGGGAACTGGAGCTGGATCTTCGACTTCCCGGACTGGTACGCCTGTTGCAGGTCGGTGACCTCGTTGCCCAGAGTGGTGGCCGAGATCCGCTGGTTGCCCACGATGGCGGCGGAGCCCATCCGGACGGGGCCGCACGCGGCCAGGGCGCAGGCGGCGGCGAGCGCGGCAGCGGTCACTGCGATGGAGGTGCGGAGCACGACGGCATCCCTTCTTACCCGTGCGACGTGTTCGGCGTGACCGGCCCGCTCTCGCCGAACACTGCCTCAATGAGCTGCCCACACCAGGCGAGCAGTTCCCGGTCGCGCAGGAGCGGGGCACCCGGCGGGGCGGGAGCCCCGGGGCGGGCGCCTGGCACGTCCCTGGGCACCGGTACGAGCATCGTACGCACTGCCGGCTTGAGCACGGTCTTCGGGTAGAGCCGCTGCGCCCGAACCTGGCGGGATTCCGGCAGATCGACCGGCGCGAACCGGATGTAAGTGCCCTGCTGGGTGATGTCGGTGAGCCCGGCCTTGCGCGCCTGCGCCCGCAGCCTGGCCACCGCTAGCAGGCCGAGCACGGGCTCGGGCAGCGGCCCGTACCGGTCGGCCAGCTCCTCGTGCACCGCCAGGATGTCGTCGGCGGTGTCGATCGTGGCGATCCGGGTGTACGCCTCGAGCCGCAGCCGCTCACCGGGCACGTAGGTGTGCGGGATGTGGGCGTTCACCGGCAGCTCCACCCGGGCCTCAGGCCGCTCGGCGGGCCCGGCGTCGCGCAGTTCGCTGACCGCCTCGCCGATCATCCGCACGTACAGGTCGAAGCCCACCCCGGCGATGTGCCCGGACTGCTCGCCGCCGAGCAGGTTGCCCGCGCCGCGGATCTCCAGGTCCTTGAGCGCGACGTACATGCCCGCGCCCATCTCGGTGTGCTGCGCGATCGTGGCCAGCCTTTCGTGGGCGGTCTCGGTCAGCGGCTTTTCCGGCGGGAACAGGAAGTACGCGTAGGCTCGTTCGCTGCCCCGCCCGACCCGGCCGCGCAACTGGTGCAGCTGGGACAGGCCGTAGACGTCGGCGCGGTCCACGATCAGCGTGTTGGCGTTGGGGATGTCGAGCCCGGATTCCACGATCGTGGTGGACACGAGCACGTCGGTTTTGCGGTCGAGGAAGTCCGACATGATCCGCTCGAGCGCGTGCTCGTTCATCTGGCCGTGCGCCGCCACGACCCTGGCCTCGGGCACCAGCTCCGCGACCTTGGTGGCGACCCGGTTGATCGAGGAGACCCTGTTGTGCACGAAGAACACCTGGCCGTCGCGGAGCAGTTCGCGGCGGATGGCGGCGGCGATCTGCTTCTCGTCATAGGGGCCGACCATCGTCAGCACCGGGTGCCGCTCCTCGGGCGGGGTCAGGATGGTGGACATCTCCCGGATCCCGGCCACGCCCATTTCCAGCGTGCGCGGGATGGGCGTCGCGGACATCGCCAGCACGTCCACCTCGGTGCGAAGCTGCTTGAGGTACTCCTTGTGCTCCACCCCGAACCGCTGCTCCTCATCGAGGATCACCAGGCCCAGGCTCTTGAACCGGGTGTCGGGCGACAGCAGCCGGTGCGTGCCTATCACCACGTCCACGGTGCCATCGGCGAGGCCGCGCAGGGTCTCCGCGACCTCACCGTCGCTCTGGAACCGGCTCACCGTCCGGACCATGACGGGGAACGGCGCGTACCGCTCGCTGAACGTGGACTGGTGCTGCGCCGCCAGCAGCGTGGTGGGCACCAGCACGGCGACCTGCATGCCGTCCTGTACCGCCTTGAACGCGGCGCGCACCGCGATCTCGGTCTTGCCGTAACCGACGTCACCGCAGATGAGCCGGTCCATGGGTACCGGGCGTTCCATGTCGTGCTTGGCCTCGTCGATGGCGGCGAGCTGGTCGGCGGTCTCCACGTAGGGGAACGCGTCCTCCAGCTCCCGCTGCCACGGTGTGTCCGGGCCGAACGCGTGACCTGGCGAGGCCATGCGCGCCGAGTACAGCCGGATGAGCTCCGACGCGATCTGGCGTACCGCCTTGCGGGCGCGCCCCTTGGTCTTGGCCCAGTCGGCGCCGCCGAGGCGGTGCAGGGTGGGCGCCTCGCCACCGACGTACCTGGTCACCTGGTCAAGCTGATCGGTCGGCACGTAGAGCCGGTCCGGCGGCTGCCCCCGCTTGCCCGGGGCGTACTCGATGACCAGGTACTCCCGGACCGCTCCCTGGACGCTGCGGCTGGTCATCTCCAGGTAGCGGCCCACGCCGTGCTGCTCGTGCACGACGTAGTCGCCCGGCGACAGCTGGAGCGGATCAATGCCGCCGCGGCGGCGGCTCGGCATGCGCCGGGCGTCTCGCGGGCCAGCGTGCTGGCCCGCGATGTCGGCCTCGGTGAGTACGGCAAGCCGCACCGACTCCCAGGTGAAGCCGTTGGCGAGCAACCCGGTCGTCACGCACGGCACGCCGGGCTCCGGCGGGTAGTCAAGGTCGCCAAGCCGGGCGCCCAGGCCCTCGCCGCGAAGCACCTCGGCCAGGCGCTCCGCGGGGCCGTGGCCCTCGGTGACGAGCGCTACCCGCCAGCCCTCGCCGATCCAGCGCCGCACGTCATCGAGGGCGCGCGCGGTATCGCCCCGGTAGGCCGGCGCCGGGCTCGCCTGGAGGTGCCACGCTTTCCGGCCGTCCTCGGTGCTGGAATAGTCATACTCAACGGAGCCGCCGGGGCCGGTGCCATCCGGCGCGCTGGCGCCGCCCGGGCTACCCTGCGCCCCGCTCGACGGGCCGCCGAAACCCTCGAACGGGCTGATCGTCCACCAGGGCAGCCCCAGGCTGTCGGCCACCGCCCGGAGCTGGCCGATCGACACGAACGCGGCGGCCTCCAGGTCGACGGGCGCCTGGCCGCCCGCGGCCGCGTTGACCCACGACGCCTCCAGAAACTCCCGGCTGGTGCGGACCAGGTCGGCGGCGCGGGCGCGGATCCGTTCCGGATCGCAGACGAGCACCACGCCGTCCGTTGGCACTTGGTCGAGCAGCAGTTCCATCCGCGGCGCGAGCACCGGCGCGAACGCCTCCATGCCCTCCACCACGATGCCGTCGGCGAGCTTGCCGAGCACGTCGGCGAGGCCGGGATGATCGGCGGCGAGTTGTTTCGCACGCTCCCGGACCGGCGGGGTCAGCAGCAGTTCCCGGCACGGCGGCGCCCAGAGCCCGTCCGGGGCCGGCCCGAGGCTCCGCTGGTCGGCCACACGGAAGAACCGGGTCTCCTCGACGGTGTCACCGAACAGCTCGATCCGGACCGGGTGTTCCTCGGTCGGCGGGAACACGTCGAGAATGCCGCCGCGGACCGCCACGTCGCCGCGCCGCTCCACCAGGTCGGCACGCGTGTAACCGATGTCGACCAGCCGGGCCAGCACGTCGTCGAGGTCGGCCGTGTCGCCCACCGCGAGCGCCACGGGCTCGACGTCACCCAGGCCGCTGACCATGGGCTGCAACAGGGCGCGGACCGGGGTGACCACCGCCGCGACAGCGGACGTCTTCGAGCCGGCCGGGCCGGGGTGGGCGAGCCTGCGCAAGATCGCCAGCCGCCGACCCGAGGTGTCCGACCGGGGAGAGAGCCGCTCATGCGGGAGCGTCTCCCAGGCCGGGAAGTAGGCAACGGTCTCGGCCGGCAGCAGTGAGCGAAGCGCTCCGGCCAGTTCCTCGGCCTCCCGCGCCGTGGCGGTCACCGCGAGCAGGAACCGGGGATTCTGACCGGGCTGACCGGCCAGGGCCGCGGCGAGCAACGGGCGCAGGGAGGCCGGCGCGGTCACGTCGCCGCCTTCGCGGCCGGCGGCTGCCGTCGCGGCGGAGGCCGCAGCCAGCTCGCTGACCTGCTGGAATTGGGGGTCGTCCGCTATCACGCTGAGCAGACCGGTGAGGCTCATGGTGTCCTTGCTTAGGCAGCACGAAAGGCCCGCACGGACGTAAGCACAGGCCTCGCCCGGATGCGGGATACCTCTAGTTTATGGCCTTCCGGGCGCTGCTATCGGGGCTGCCAGATGACCGTCTGGGGTGGGGTCGGGAAAGTTTCTGTGCCTCTCGCCCACAAGGGCACAAATGCCTGAGGCTACGCTACTGTCCCGTGACACCGGTGAACGGGATCCCCGGGGATGGCTCCACGGGAGGGGGAACCGGTCCCGCCCCCAGGCGCGCCGCGAGAAGGCAGCCTGCTACCCCCACTGCTCAGGCTCGGCGGACCGCCCGCCACAAGCCGGCCCCGAAGGCGCCGGCCGGCCGGGACCAGGGCGCGGTCGGGCCCGACGAACCCGCGGCGCCGCGCGCGGCCGCACCCGCGCCGGACGGCGCCTCCGCCATGACCGCCGGCGCAACCTCGGGAACTCCGCCCGCACGCGCCCAGCCGCAGCCACTGCCCGACGGCCCCGAGAACGTCCGCCTGATCGCCCCGCGGGGCACCCCGGCTCCGGCGAGTGCGCCATCCGGCCAGCCGGCGCCGACCGCGGCCCGGCCCGCCGCATCGACCGGACCCAGCAACACCGGCCAGGCCACCACACCAGCCGTGCCGGCCGGACCCGCCATGGGCCGCCCGGATATCTCGGCAGCCGCATCGTCTGCGCCGACCGGACCCGCCAGCCCACAAGCCGGCCCGGCCGGGCCCAGCAACACCGGCCGGCCCACCACACCGACCACACCACCCGGACCGGGCACGGCCCGCCCCGCCACCGCAGCATCGGGGCCCAGCAACGCCGACCAGCCCACCCCACCGGCCGCACCAACCGGACCCGCCACGGCCCGCCCCGCCGCATCGGCCGGGCCCAGCAACACCGGCGAGCCCACCACGCCAGCCACACCGC
The DNA here is from genome assembly GCA_963703605.1 of uncultured Actinomycetes bacterium. GTDB lineage: Bacteria > Actinomycetota > Actinomycetes > Streptosporangiales > Streptosporangiaceae > DASXKD01. The sequence continues at coordinate 115,869 of CAVPFC010000051.1, read as the reverse complement.
CGGGACCGACCACAGCCCGCCCGGATGCCTCGGCAGCCGCATCGTCCGCGCCGGCCGCGGCCGGCCCACGCAGTGCCTCGACTGGACCCGCCAGCCCGCAACCTGGCCCGGCCGGGCCCAGCAACGTCCGCCTGACCGACGCGCCGGGCGGCGCCACGCCAGCGGCCGGGCGGCCGAGCACGGTGTCACCGGCGGCCGGGCCATCGGCAGCCGGGGCACCGGCGAGCGGGGCACCGGCGGCCGGGGCACCGGTAAGCGCACCCACAACGGTCCGGGTGCTCCCGGCGGCGGGCTCCGGCCCGGCCCCGGCGGGTGCCACGCCCGCCACCCCGGGCAAGGCCGCCCCGGCGGGTGCCACGCCCGCCACCTCGGGCAAGGCCGCCGCTGCGGATGCCACGTCGGCCGCCGCCCCCAAGGCCGCCGCTGCCGCGGTCCGCGCACCGGCCTCCGCCAACCTGTTCGTGCGGCACACCCGCGCCTACAGCGCGGACTGCGTGGGCCTGCCGGTAACGATCTTGCAGGCGGGTGCCAGCACCGCCGGCGATCTGGGTACCGAGGCACTGCGCAAGGGCGGCTCCGACATCGCGGTCAGCCAGATCGACGAGGACGAGCCGGTTACCCGCGAGGCCGTGGCCAAGCTCCCGGACCTGGCCGACTGCACCCTCGGCGATCTGCGCACCGTACCGCTCTCCCCGCGTGCCTTCGACATCGTCCAGTGCGCCTCGCTGCTACAGCGGATCAAGCACGCTGAGCTCGTCCTGGACCGGCTCATCGGCGCGATCAAGCCGGGCGGGCTGCTGTTGCTGCGCATCGGCGACCGGGACAGCGCCGCGGGTTTCCTCGACCGGAAACTGCCGGAGATGCTGCGGCGGTTGATCTGGCGCAAGCGGCACCCAGGAGAACCCGGACCCTACCCGGCGGTGTACGAACAGCTCTCCTCGGCACGTGGCGTTCAGGCCTATGCGTTGCTGCGCGGCCTGGTGATCGCGGAGCGCCAGGCGCTGGGCGGGCTGGCGGGCGGTCTGCCGTCCGGGCCGTACGGCTTCCTCGCCGCCCAGAAGCTGGTCGCCCGGCTGTCGCGCGGGCGGCTGACCGCGGCGCACGAGGAGATGCTCTACGTCCTGCGCAAGCCGGAAGACCGGTTCGCCCGGATCCTCTGAGCGCGGCCAGCCCGCACAGCCGCCCCGGAACCTGCCGGGCACTGATCACGGGCTTGGCCTGCGTGGTATCCCGGCGGCACTGAGCGGCGCCAGGTCGTGCCGCGGCGGCCCCCCCCCCCGGCACATGATCATGACGCTGCTGTTGTCCGCTGGCCGGTTGTCCATGATCATCGGACAGTGTGCGGCCGTCGGCCCTTGGCCGCTGTGGCTTGGGGGTTAGCTGGGGCTGCCGGGGCGTGCGCTCCTGGCGGCGTTTGTCGTCAAGGCGCCCACCACGACACTCCTGTGTAGTGGTGGCGCCCACCACGACAAACGGTGGCCTGCTCGGGAGGGTGCTGCTGGTTACGGCGGGCCGCCGGGCATTAGGTTCTGGCAGGTGTGTTGCGCGGACCGGAACACCGGCGAGCTGGGGCTGAAGCCAGCCGGAATGCGGGAGGTTATGCCCTGGGCGTTCACGACCGGGTCAGCCATGCCTGTTATCCCGTGAGCGCGCATGCACGCGACGAACTTCAGCGCCTGGGCGGTGTCCTCCTTGATCTGCGCCGGGGTCAGCGGGGTGAACGGGTCCAGGTGCTCGCAGGTCTTGTTGGCCGACACGAACTGGGGAGCGCCCTGGGCGAGGTGGTCTGCGGGGGTGATGAGGATGTTGCCTTTGCTGTCGGGGTCGGGGAAGTTCGGCACCCCGTGGGCGCGCATGCACTGGGAGTAGGCAACCGCCTTCTGGTAGGCCGTCTGCGCGGCCGCGGCGGGCGCACTGCTGCCCCCGCACGCCGCGGCCAGCAGGGCGGTCCCGGCCAGGGCGGCGGCCAGAACACCCGCCCGCCGGCGACGGCGCCCGCTGCTGCTGGTGCCGGCGTTCATCTGGTCATCCTTACGGCGTGGGCGGATGCCCCGGGTCATCGTCGGCGCGGACCCCAGCGGGCCGCGCGGGTGACCGGCGTGCGCATACCCGGTGCCGGGCTGCGCGCAGGCTGGTGTTCACCTGCCAGCAATCCTGACCTGGCCCGCGATGGCGCGCCATGGACTGGCACCCACACCTGTGGTGGGCCTGGGCCTACTCGCGCCGCCAAGGCGCGGAACGCCGAGTTACGTAGGGTATGCGCCGGACTGTTCTGCGCCACATCCGCTGCACCACTGCTCTGCCGCCGGGGTGACCGCCTGGCAGAAGGGGCAGAAGATCACCCGGCCGTGGCTGGAAGTCATTTCCCAGATCCCCGCGAAGTGGCTGTACTGCCAGCGTTGCTGGTAGAGGTCGCGGACGGCGGCGCGGTGCTCGGGCCGGGCGGCGAACGCCCGGGCATCATCGGCGGTGCGCCAGAAGGCGATCAGCGTGTGGTGCGGGCCGTCGGCGAAGCCATAGCGGCGGATGAAGCCCGGCGCGGATTCCAGCAGCTCGAGGAGGGAGATCAGCGTCGCCCAGAAGGCCGCGAAGCGGTCAGGGTCGGTGAAGCTGGCCTGCAGCATGAGGATTGCACCCGCCGCCTCCGGGCCCAGGTGGCCGTCCGGTCCTTGCTGGGTCCCAAGAACCGTGGGGGTGTTCTGTGTGCGCGCGATGGCCGCCATCGCCGCTATGGTCTCCGCGGGTGGCGGCGTGGTCAGCAACTGGGTCACGGCAGCGCTCCTCGGGGTCTGTTGCCTTTCGCCTTAGCAGGATGACCGCGCTGCCTCCGGGATACATCCCTGGGATCAGGTATCTCAGAGCCGCTCGGCCTGGCCCGCCGCCAAAGCGGCCAGCTCGGCGCGGGACTCCACTCCCAGCTTGGCGAATACGTGCTTGAGGTGCGTCTCGACCGTGTACCTGGAAAGGAACAAGCCAGCGGCGATCTCAGCGTTGGTCTGGCCCTGCGCGGCCAGCCGGACTACGGGCAGTTCCGCATCGGTCAGCGCCGACCAGCCCATCCCGGGCCGCGACTGCCGCACCCCCGCCTGGCCGGGCTGCCGCCGGGCCCGAACCGGCGCGACCTGGTTCACGAAAGCCAGGATCTCATCGATAACAGCCTGCCAGTCGCCCACCCATGGCAGATGATCCCGCCCGGGCAGCACCCGCAGAGTTGCCCCCGGGATTAGGCGTGCCACCCTGCGGGCGTCGGCCACCGGAATCACGTCTCCCTCACGGTGGAGCACGAGCACCGGGACCGAAAGGCTGCTCATCAAGTCCCGGACATCGATCAGTCCCAGGGACTCGAACAACGCCGCCGCCATGGCCGGGCTGGCTGCCGCCCGCTCGAAAGCCCCCGCGGCCAGGCGCGCCTCCGGCCCTGCCAGGCTGGGCGCGACCAAGCCAGCCAGCCGGCCCTCCCCCCAATGGGCCACCACCGAGCGGTAACGCCGCAACAACCCGGCCCGGGGACCCTGGTACGAGGTGCCGTACAAGATCAGGCCCAGGGTCTTACCAGGATGAGCCGCGGCGAAGGCAACCGCCGCCCGGCCACCGTCAGACACCCCGAACAGCACCGCGCGCTGGGATCTGGCCGCAGCCATCACCGCGGCCAGATCCTGCACGCGTTCCTCGGCCGTCGGCAGCTCCCGGGCCGGGTCCGACAGGCCAGTACCGCGCTTGTCCATCCGGATTAGCCGGCCGCCGCGCTCCAGCGCCCGCACGAACCTGCGGTACGCGGCCTGCTGCCACTGAATATCCAGATGCGATACCAGGCCAGGCATCAGCACAAGGTCCGGCGGGCCCGTGCCGGACACCTGATAAGCGATCTTCGCCCAGCCTGACGATGCGTAGCGCGTTGGCGGCGGACGGCGGGTCATAGGCCAATTGTTCATCCACCCGCCGCCGGTCGCAGCCGGCCCGTGGCCGGTCCCCGCCGTGGCCGACCCACCACCGCCCAGCCACGACGAACAGCCGGTAGGCCTGGTGCTCGTCGGCCCCGTATCAGCCATCCTCGGTACCCAGGGCACCCTGATAGGCGCAGGGAGCCTCGTGGCCATAGCAAACCTCGGCGCGCTGCTCACCCGATCCGTCCGCAAGCTACCAGCGAGACCGCAACCCACACACGGCAGCGAAGTCCCGCCGAACCCTGGGCCACTCCCTGCCTCCTCATAGCTGCCAGCACGGCGACACTTCCAGGATCGCGTGAATCTGTTCGCGCCTACGGTGAACAGATTCACGCGCTAACGGAGGAGCGCAGCGGCGCGCGTACCGGACACTTCGGCAGACCACAGAACGTCGTGGGTGGACCAAGCACGCAAACGATGGCGAGGCCAGCGAGCTGTCCCTGCCTGACTCCCTGGCCCCGCCGGTCACCGTCCGTGTACCCTCGGGTTGCCTGGCGGATGCCGGGGGCTTAGCAACGGATCAGCGGAAGTGCTGGCGCCAGACGGAGGTACACGTGACCGCTGAAGCTGCGGCCGGGCTGGCGGCGGACTTCGCGAACCTTCCCACCTGGACCCTTGACGAACGCCAGCTCGGCGACACCGAACTGTTGCTGCTCGGCGCGTTCGCCCCGCTGACCGGGTTTCTGGGCGACGCGGACGTGGCATCGGTGAGCGCGCGCGGAACCCTCGCGGACGGCTCACCGTGGCCGGTTCCCGTGGTCCTCGACGTACCGGAAGACGCCGTGCCGCGCGACGCGGCCAGGCTCGCGCTCCTCGACCCCGAGGGCACCCCGCTGGCCATCCTGAACATCGCCGAGCGGTCCGTCGTGATAGCCACCCCGTCCGGGCACGGGGGCCGTCACGCCCGGCCCGACGGGGCCGCCACCGGCCTGGTCCGGCTCGCCGGGCCGCTAACCGGGTTCCGGGAGCCGGAACACGGCCCGTTCCGGCAGCTGCGGCAAACCCCCGGGCAGGTGCGGGCGGACCTGGGCGGCGGCCCGGTGCTCGCGTTCGCCACCCGCCGCCCGCTGAGCGGCCGCCAGATCGGCCAGCTACGGCACTTCGCCGGCCAGCTCCGGGCCAGGCTGCTGCTGCTGCCCCTGGTCAGCGGCCCGGCCGAGGTGGTGGTCCGGCCCGAGGCGCTCGTCCGCGCGGTCAGCGCGGCGGCCAAGCACCTGCCGCCAGGAACCCTGCTCGTGCCGGTCCCCCTGGCGCCAAGAGACGTCACCGCGAAGCAGGAGACCGCGATCCGGGCCGTGGTGGCGGCCGCGTACGGTGCCACGCACCTGCTCATGGACGAGGACGCGGTCCGCGGCATGCGGGCCGACCAGGACGGCCCGGCCACCGAGGCCCCCATCCCGGTGCTGCCCTCGGGTGAGTGGGCCTACGATCGCGCCGCCGAGGTATGGCGCCCGCTCGCGCTCATCGAGCCGGGCACCGAGCAGTCCGACCTGGCCGCGGGCGAGCTTGAGGACCTGCTCGACCGGGGCGAGGAGGTGCCGGCCTGGTACGCGCCGCCCGGGGTGGTTGCCGAACTGCACCGTGCCCGCCCGCCCCGGCGGGAGCGTGGCGTGGTCGTCTTCTTCACCGGGCTCTCCGGCTCCGGCAAGTCGACGATCGCGCGGGCGCTTCGCGACGCGCTGGCCGAGCGCGGCGACCGGACCGTGTCGTTGCTCGACGGCGACCTGGTCCGCCAGCTCCTGTCGGCCGGGCTCACCTTCTCCCGGGCCGATCGCGACCTCAACATCGCCCGGATCGGCTACGTGGCCACCGAGGTCGCCCGGCACGGCGGAATCGCGATCTGCGCGCCGATCGCCCCGTACGAGGCGGCGCGAACCCAGGTGCGGCGCATGGTCAGCGATGTGGGTGACTTCCTGCTGATCCACGTCGCCACGCCGGTGGAGGTCTGCGAGGCCCGCGACCGCAAGGGCCTTTACGCCAAGGCGAGGGCGGGGCTCATCGACCACTTCACCGGGGTTTCCGACCCCTACGAGGAGCCACGCAACGCCGACCTGACCATCGACACGTCGGTGATGACCAGGCAGCAGGCGGTCGACGCGGTGCTCAACCTGCTCACCAGCGGCGGCTGGCTGAAGGGCACCGACCCCAGGGCGTAGGAAAGCTGCCGGGGCGGGGCAGGCTACCGAGAGCTGACCGGCAGCGACCTGATCGGCTGGCGATGGGCCTGGGGCCCGGAACGGGTGGCCAGCGTGCTACAGGTCGTCCTCGGCGCGGGTTCCTTCGTCTAGGCGGGAGCGGACCGTGTCGATCCGGCGGGAGATCGAGCCGGCCATCCTGTCCCGCATCCTGGACAACAGGATGTAGCTGGCCGCCCCGCTCAGCAGCAGGGCAAGGGCGAACAGCAGCAGCCCCCGGGCACCGGCCAGGTAGACCAGGCCGAGCGCGGCGGCGAACAACAGGACCCGGGCCGCCGTGTAGGCAAGCGTGGCACGCATAACGTGCACAGCCTAGTAGGTGCCGGGCCAGCCCGGAACCAGCCCTGGCCTCGTCGCCCCGGGGCCCGCCGGTGCCGCGACGGAGGCCCCGTCGGCCTGGCGCAGGATGTCCGCGAACAGCGCCGGATCGACGTTGCCGCCGGACAGCACGGCCACCGGGGCCCGGGCCGGCGGCAGATCCCGCCCGGACAGGCACGCGGCGATGGCGACCGCGCCGCCGGGCTCGGCGACCAGATGGGCCTGAGCCGCGGTCCGGCGCATCGCCGCGCGTATCTCGTCCTCGGTCACCGTCACCACGTCGTCCACCAGGTTGCGCAGGTGCTCGAACGGCAGCGCGCCGATCTGCTCCACCCGCAGCGCATCGGCGATGGTCCGCTGGGTATCGCTCGGGAGCCAGGCCACCCGCTCGCCGCGGCGGAACGAGTCGCGGGCGTCGGCCGCGAGTTCAGGCTCCACGCCGATCACCCGCGCCGCCGGGCGGATCGCCTTGATGGCGGCCGCGACCCCCGAAATCAGGCCGCCGCCGCTGATCGGGACGGCCACCAGGTCCACCTCCGGGTATTGCTCGGCGATCTCCAGGCCGACCGTGCCCTGGCCGGCGATCACGTCGCGGTGGTCGAACGGCGGGATGAACGTGTAGCCGTACCGGCTGATGAGGTCTTCGGTGGCCGCGATCCGGGCCGGCAGCGTGGGCTCGCAGGGCACGATCCGCGCACCCAGGCGCCGTGTGGGGGCGAGCTTCGCCTCGGGCGCGTTGCGCGGGACGACCACGGTCGCGGGGACGCCGAGGAGCGCCGCCGCGTACGCGACGGCGTGTGCGTGGTTGCCGCTGGAGTGGGTCACCACGCCCCGCTGGCGCGCCTGCTCGGGCAGCGCGCTGATCGCCGTGTACGCGCCGCGCAGCTTGAAGGCGCCGGTCGGCTGCAAGCACTCCGGCTTGATCAGCAGGCGCGGCTCAACCCCTGGAAACGGCACCAGCGGAGTGGCCACGATCACCCCGTCCAGGCGCGCCGCGGCGGCCCGGATCTCCGCCACCGTGACCAGCCCCGTCGGCTGACCGGCCGCCGTCATCTGACCAGCCCCGTCAGCTGGCCGGCCCGGGATGGGATCAGCCCCGCTCACCGGGGCACCCCGAAGGGAGTTTTGCCTGGCCAAACGCCCGGCCGTCGCCACCGCGGGCGGCGGGCCGGGCCGCGCACCACACCACGCCCTGACACGTGACCCACCTTATGAGGCGATGGCCCGTACGGAGTCCCGGGGCCCGCCGGGCGCCCGCCTCAGCGCCGCATGCGTATCACGCGTGTGCCTTATGTTCCGGCGCTCTTTATCGCGGCGCAGAACACCCCGCCACGACGGCCGGCGCTTTCTCCAATCCCGCCGGGCGCGGGCACCCGGCAACCGGGCACACGTGCGGGCGCGGCCACCCCCCCGGACCGGGGCCTGCCAGGCCAGGAACCCAGAAGCGCCCGCCACCTTATTTTCCGGAAATCTAGGAAGTAAACGGATGTTTTCGCGACACTGAAGACATGCTCCGAAACGGAGACAGGAGGGGTGAAACGTGGACGGGAACAATGAACGCCTTCTCACTCCCGGGGAGGTGGCAGCCCTCTTCCGAGTAGACCCGAAGACGGTCACCCGGTGGGCGGCATCCGGGCGCATCAGCAGCATCCGGACACCCGGGGGGCACCGAAGGTTCCGCGAGTCGGAAGTGCGCGCTCTGCTCCGGGGAGAGTCCCAGACCGCGGCCGGTGGCGCGCCAGCGCCGTGACAAGTCGGAAGAACCCAGGCGCAGTAGAGAACGCAAGTAGGCCTTAGGCCGGTGGCCGGCCGGGGTTGTCGGGGGAAGCCTCAGTGGGCTGGCCCCCCAAGCCCCGGTCGGCCAGATACTTCTCGAACTCCCGCCGCAGCGCCTCGTCGCCGTCGCGCCAGCGCTGCCGGCGCAGCTCAAGCTCTTCCTCCGACACGGCCTGCCGGGCAAGCCGCGCGTATTCGGGATCGGACGGGCTGATCTCAACGTACGCGTCGCCCAGCACCTGGGCCTGGTGGTCCACGGCGGACTCCGGGGCCATGAGGTTTCCGTTGGGCAGCCTGATGACGTACATCGCAGTTATTAGATTCCGTAGCGCATGTTGAAGTACAGCATGACATCCAGAGCGATCCGCGTGTCGCCGCCCAGCATGTCGACCAGGGCGGGACGCTGGCCGGACGCGATCGCCGCGAACGCGTCGGCGAAGAGCTCCCGCCGTCCCAGCGACCCCTCCTGCCGGTGGAAGTCGCTCACCAGGCGGGGCAGGCAGCGCCCGTACAGCGCGCGGAACTCGTCCGAGTCCGACTGCCACATGCCCCCGGCCCCGTCCAGGTCGTCGAGGGCGTGCCCGACTTCGTGGCAGACCACATCGGGGGTGGCCGAGGGCCGGGTACCAATGATGATCTTGTGCTCACCGTACGCACCGGCGCAGGCGTCCCAGGTCGCCCGGCCCGACGGCAGCGGGACGCCGCGGAGGCGGCCCATATCGTCCAGGTCCGGCACCCCGCCGGGACCTACGTAGATCGCGTCCAGGCCCTCGGCGAGGCGATGCGAAACCGAGGCCGGCAGTTCGGCCAGCCGGTCGATGGCCCGCACCACCTCCGGCGGGGGCAGCGTGGCGGAGTCCCAGTCCCGGCACAGCACCTTCTCCAGCGCGCCGCAATTCCGCTGGCCGCCCGCCACCCTGCGGGCGTGCGCGACCTCGTACCACGGCAGCGCCGCCTCGCTCGCCACCTTCCCGGACTGGCGCGCGGCCTCCCGCGCGGGAGCCTGGCGCGCCTGCGCCGCGGTTCCCGGGGCGGTGCGCACCGCCACCCGGGCCACCCCCGAACTGCTGCTCCCGCCCCCGCGCTCGGCCTCTCCCGCTCCCCGCGCTCCGCGCCCGCCGGAGCCCGCCCCTGCTCCGCGGCTGCCGCCCCGTGCCGGGCCCGCGCCGCCCCTGGATGGCCTGCTGGGGCGCGGGCGGGCCTCCTGGACCGGCGAAGGGAACGGCGCCTCGGCGGCCGCCTGCGGGCCAGGGGTGGCGGCAACCGCGGCCGCCTCCCGGGGCCGGTCAGCCCTCCGGTGCCTGCCCGCGGCAGGTCCCGCCGGCGGGGACGCCTCCCCACGCGCCGTGGCCCGGGAGCCGGCGCGACGGCCCGCCCCTGGGCGGACCCGCCACCGGAAGCGGGTAAACAGCCGCAGCCGCAACCGCATATTCGTACTCCCTGCGATCGGCACAACACAGGCCGCCAGGCTACGCCGAAAACGCCGGCATCGTCACCTGTCGCTACCGACTGTCATGGGTTACGTACCGCATTGTGAACATCAGCGGTCATAGCATGGCACGGCACCGCGGCCGGGGCCCCGGCTTGTGAAGAGATGATGAGTCGGCCTATTTCCCCCCACCGGGACGGTGATGCGGTTAGGCTGCCGCCCATGGTGCTGCTGGGTGCGGTGTCCGCCCTGCTCATCGTGGCGCTGGTGGTCGTTGCCCGGCGCACATGGCGGGCCGCTGGTCAGCTCCGGCACAGGCTCCGCACGCCCACCTGGCACGCCCGTCACCCGCGGCGCGGGACGCGGCCGCCCGGCCGGCCTGGCCCGGGCGCTGAAGCCGCGCTGCGGCGCCACCCCGCGGGCCGCGGCCGGCACGCCGCCATGGTGCCCGGCGAACTGACCGGCGCCCTCCCCGCGCAGTGGTCAGCCCCGGTCGGCCCGGAGGACGACCCCGAGTTCATCGACGCGCTGGAGCGGCTGATCCGGGGCGACGGCAACGGGACCTACCCGGGCCAGTAGCCCTCAGCTGTTCACTAGTCCCTAGTTGATCCCGGCGTAGGAGTGCAGGCCGGTGATCCACAGGTTGACGCCGACGAGGTTGAACAGCAGCGTGGCGAAGCCGACCATCTGGATGTAGGCCGCCCGGCGGCCCCGCCAGCCAGAGGTCGCCCGGGCGTGCAGGTACCCCGCGTAGACGACCCAGGAGATGAACGCCCAGGTCTCCTTCGGGTCCCAGCCCCAGTACCTGCCCCAGGCCTGGTCCGCCCAGATCGCCCCGGCGATGACCCCGAACGTCCAGATCGGGAACGCGAAGATCACCGTGCGGTAGGACAGTCGGTCCAGCGCGTCCGCGGCGGGCAGGCGGCGCAGGACCGCGCCGAAACCGGACCCGGTCGCCGTCCCCGGACGCCGCGCGTACCGGCCGGCCACCAGGTAGAGAACCTCGAGCACCGCGGCGAGGATGAAGGCCCCGATGGCCAGGGTCATCGCGGTGACGTGGATCCAGATCCAGTACGAGTGCAGCGCGGGCACCAGGGGGCCGGCCGCCGTGTACAGGACGGTGGCGCACAGGCCGAGCCCGAGCACGACCGGCGCCAGCACGAACAGCCCGATCGAGTAGACCCGGAAGCGGAGGCAGACCAGCAGGAAGGCGATCACCGCGGCGCAGGTGATGGCGGTGACGAACTCGTACATGTTGCCCCACGGCACCCGGTGCTCGGACAGCCCGCGGGTGAAGATCCCCAGCATGTGGGTGACAAGCCCGAGCACGGTGAGGGCGAGGGCCGCCCGCACCCACGGCCCGGCCGGGGCACCCCCGGCACGCCAGCGGCTGGCCGCGACGGTCCCCGCGGCGCCGGCCACGGTCCCGTGCCCCGTGGGCCCACCCCCTGAGGGCGGAGCCGGCGATGCAGCCGGCGGCGCCAGATCCGCGCCTCCCGCGCCGGCGGCCACCACCCCGGCGGGCACGGCCACCCGGGCCGGGTCCGCCACGGCGACGCTCCCCGCCGCTGCCACGGCATCGGCCGTCCTGCGCTGCGCGGCCGACGACCGGAGGGTTGCCCGCCCGTAGGCGAAGTCGCCGGCGAAGGCCAGCATGCCGAGGGCGTAAAGCACAACTGTGGACAGCAGGAAATGATCGCTGAGCTGGGCCAGCCCGATGTTGACAGGCACAGGCCTCACTCCCTCTCGGTCGGTGGTGAGGGGCGGTTGGACGTCGCTGGCGCTGCGCTCCCGGCGGCGGTCGCGGGCGCGCTCCCCGTCGCGGGCGCGCCGCCGGTCGCGGCCGCCAGGGCGTCCGCCAGGCCGGTGAATTCGGCTTCGAAGGTCTCGGAGGCTTCGGTCCGCGGCAGCCCGCCGATCTCGACCGTGCTGCCCCCGCCGTCCGCGGCGTGTGCCCGCACGAACATCCGGCGGCGGCGGACCAGGAACGACAGCAGCAGGCCAGCCAGCGCGGCGATCGCGGCGAGGAGCGCGGGAAGCTGGCCGGGGTCATAGGTGATGGCCAGGCTGATCCACTGCTGGTACCCGGTGAACGTGAGCGTGCCCGCGCCGTGGGGCAGCTTGATCGACTGTCCCGGCGCCAGCGGCCGCGGCTTGACCGCGAGCTGGTGCAGGCCGTTGGTATCGAGCTGGTACACCGACTGCGATGGGCCGTTGTTCATGCCCAGGTTGCCGGCGAAGGAGACCAGGCTCACCCGCGGCCGGTACGGCGCCGGGAAGGCCGACTCCAGCTTGCCGCCGACGTCGACGGTGGTCGGCAGGAACACCCCCGCGAAGCCGAGTTGCTGCGGGTGGGCGTCGGGGACCTTGACCACGCCTTCGGAGCTGAGGCCGGCCACGGATACCGGGATGAACGGCACCGGCTGGTTGAACACAACCCGCCCGGCCCCGTCGGTGACCCGGAACACCGGCGCGTACCCGTGGCCGATCAGGTACACCTTGACGCCGTCCACGTTCAGCGGGCTGTTGACCTGGAGGTCGTAGTGCTGCGTGGGCGCGCCGGGCTGCGTGGTGTAGCTGAGGTAGGCGTGGAAGGCCGACGGCTGCCCCATGTCCGGCCCCGACGTGACGTAGCTCGCGTCGAACTTGTTCAGCCCGATCGTGAACGGCTGCAAGTCGGCGGCGGACACCAGCCGGCCGGGCCGGAACTGGTCAAGCGCGGTCACCGTGTTGCCGAACGACTGCCCGGCCACCAGCAGCCGGTCGGCCTTGTAGCCGAACACCCCGCCCAGGCCGACGGCGGCGAGCAGGGCGAGCAGGGCGAGGTGGAACAGCAGGTTGCCGGCCTCGCGCAGGTACCCCTTTTCCGCGGACACCCAGCCGTCCCCGGTGCGCACCCGGAACCGCTTCGCGGCCAGCAGCCTTGTGGCCGCGGCAAGCGCCTCGTCCGTTGCGAGCGGCGAGGACATCTGGCGCACCAGCGGCAGCCGGGACAGGTTCCGCGGCGCCCGGGGCGGCTGCTGGCGCGCGGCGCCGACCTGGCGGAACGTGCGCGGGATCACGCACCCGGCGAGGGAGAGGAACAGCAGCAGGTAGATGGCGGCGAACCAGGGCGCGGCGAAGACGTTGAACAGCGAGAACCTGGCCAGCCACGGGGCGAGCGCGGGGTGGGCCGCGTAGTACTGCTGCACGGCCTGCGGGTTGATGCCCTGCTGCGGCAGCACGGATCCCGGCACGCTGGCCAGCGCCAGCAGGAAAAGCAGGATCAGCGCCGTCCGCATCGACGTGAGCTGGCGCCACCCCCACCTGAACCAGTTAATGATTCCAAACGGCCCGCCCGAGGCTGGCCTTGTCCGCGTGGCGATGGGGGCCGGGGGCTTCGGCTCCTGGCGGTTTGTACCCTCGGCACCGCGCTCAGTGCCCGGTGGCACCCGGACTTCGGTCACCGCCGCCATCCCCGTGGTGCGGGGGCGGCCACCAAGTGCCCGGGACGCTGGATGATCACGACGGCTCCGCCACCGCCCTGCTGATCAGGCCGCGCAGGCCCGGGTAGGACACCTCGCCGATGACCCGGGCGGCGATCCGCCCGTCGCGGCCGATGACCAGCGTGGTCGGGATCGCCGCCGGCGGGACGGTGTCCTGGAAGTCCAGCGCGATGATGTCGCCCGGGTCGTTCAGGCTCGGGTAGTGGATGCCGAAGCTGGACAGGAACGCCGTCGCGGTGGTGGGGCTGTCCCTGATGTCGATGCCGAGGAACCGGACGCCGCTAGCGGTGAAGTGATGCGACAGCGACGCCAGAACCGGCGCCTCGGCCCGGCAGGGCGTACACCAGGATCCCCAGAAGTTCAGCACGACCACGTGCCCGCGGTCCTGGGCCAGGGCGAACTTCTGGCCGCTCAGCATCGTCCCGGTGACCTTGGGAGCGACCGGGCCGGAGTTGGTCCCGTAGACGGTCGTGCCCGAGCCCGAGACGAAGCTCTGCCCGTTGCTGGCCGCGGTGCTCTGCCCGATCGGCCCGCTGTCGCAGGCGGCGACCGCGAGCGAGGCCGCGAGCACGGCGGCGGCGCCGGCCACGGCGCCGATGGCACGCAGGCGCGCGGTCAGCCGCGCGCCGGCGCGCCATGAAGGGGGAATGGGGAGGCGGGCGGGGCCCCCGTGGCGCGGGCATCGCGGCAGACGGGACCCAGCGCGGGGGCGGGCGCGAAGCGCTGGGGGCGGGGATAGCACAGAGTGATCTCCTACAAGCGGTAGTGCCGCGCCCTATTGTGCCGGACCGGGCTGGCGGCCCGGTCCCCGGGGCCGGCCTCAGGCCCCGGGAAGCTGCGCACGCCCGCGGCCGGCCGGCTCGGCGTAGCTTACGCCGGTGATGGCGCCGTCGCGGTAGGTGAAGCTGGTCACGCTGCCGAGGGCACACTGCCGGTGCCCCGGATGATGCCACAGCCTGCGGTTCTCGGCCGACCTGCGGGCAACCCAGATGGCCAGCTGGTGGCTGATGCACACCGCCTGCCGGCCTTGCGCTTCACGGGCGGCGTCGGCCATGACCGAGCGCATCCGGTCCGCGATGCTTTCGTACGGCTCGCCCCACGACGGCCGGAAGGGATTGGTGAGATGCGGCCAGGAGCCGGGGCGGCGCAGCGCGGCGGGGCCGACGTCGAACCGGGTGCCCTCGAAGTAATTCCACGGCTCGATGAGCCGCTCGTCCATCCGGACCTCCAGGCCGAACTGCGCGGCGAGCGGCGCGGCGGTCTCCAGGGCGCGCTCGAGCGGCGAGGACAGCAGCAGCGCAACGTCGCGGCCGGCCAGGAACGCGGCGGCCGCCTTGGCCTGAAGAACGCCTTCCTCGGACAGGTGAAAGCCGGGGATGCGGCCGTAGAGCACGCCATCGGGGTTGGCAACCTCACCGTGGCGCACCAAGTGGACGACGGTCATCTCAGCCATGGCGCGCCCAGCTTATCCGGGAAAGTGGGGCGCCTCCGTGGCGCGCCATGCGAGCGCGCCACGGAGGCCTCAGGCCTGGATCTCCAGGTAGCTGGCAGATCCGCCTGCTTAGGGCTTAGGTAGCCGCTACTCATATCCGGGTGTGGCGGTTACTCAGCGCAGGGCGCATCGGGTTACTGTCTGTGCCCGCGTTGACCCCGCCTCAGCCGAGCGCGGCGGCGGCCGCCTGGGCCGCGGCGGGCAGCGCCGCGGCGACACGGCCCACCGCCTCGTCGTCGTGGGCGGCGGACACGAACCACGCCTCGTACGGCGACGGCGGCAGGTACACCCCGCCCGCCAGCATCGCGTGGAAGAACGCCGCGTACGCGGCGCTGGACTGGCCGCGGGCGCCGTCGAAGTCCCGCACCGGCCCGGCGGCGCCCAGGAAGACCGAGAACAGGTTGCCCGCCTCCTGGAGCTGGAACGGCACGCCCGCGGCGCGGAGCGCTCCCGCCGCCAGCCCGGCCACGTCGGCGGCCACCTTGTCCACCCGGGCGTACACCTCCGGGGTGCAGGCCCGCAGCGTGGCCAGCCCGGCCGCGGTGGCCAGCGGGTTCCCCGACAGCGTGCCCGCCTGGTAGACCGGCCCCGCCGGGGCGAGCAGGTCCATGATCTCGGCCCGGCCGCCGAACGCCGCCGCGGGCAGCCCGCCGCCCATCACCTTGCCGAACGTCGTCAGGTCGCCGGCCACGCCTTCCCTGCCGTACCAGCCGGACCCGGTGACCCGGAACCCGGTCAGCACCTCGTCCATGATCAGCAGCGCGCCGTGCTCGCGGCACTCCTCGGCCAGCAGCTTGTTGAAGCCATCCTCCGGCGGCACCACGCCCATGTTCGCCGGGCACGCCTCGGTGATCAGGCACGCGATCTGCCCGCCGTGCTCGGCGAACACCCGCTGCACCCCGGCGACGTCGTTGTAGGGCAGCACCAGGGTGTCCGCGGCGGCGGCGCCGGTGACCCCGGGCGAGTCGGGCAGGCCGAACGTGGCCACCCCGGAACCGGCCGCGGCCAGCAGCGCGTCCACGTGCCCGTGGTAGCAGCCGGCGAACTTCACCACGAGGCTTCGCCCGGTGAACGCCCGGGCCAGCCGGACCGCCGACATCGTGGCCTCGGTGCCCGAGTTGACCAGGCGGACCTTCTGCACCGGGGTGCGCGACACGATCTCCTCGGCGAGCTCGACCTCCCCGGGGGTGGCCGCGCCGAACGAGGTGCCCCGGGCGGCCGCCGCGGTCACCGCGCCGATGACGTCCGGGTGCGCGTGCCCGAGGATCAGTGGGCCCCACGAGCAGACCAGGTCCACGAACTGGTTGCCATCGACGTCGGTGAGGTAAGGGCCACGCCCTGAGGCCATGAACACTGGCTCGCCGCCGACCGCGCCGAACGCCCGCACCGGCGAGTTCACCCCGCCGGGGATCACCGCGCGGGCGCGGCGGAACAGCGTGGGGGAGTCTGGAGAGCTGAGGTGCGGGGTGCCGGAGTCCACAGCGTGGATTATCGCAGTGCTAGCCCCGGCCCCACCGCCCCGCCCTACACCTCTTCGCAGGCGTCGGCGAGGAACTCCAGCAGCCGCAGCCCGTCCGGCAGCGGATGCGCCCGCGGGTCCTGGATCCACTGGGCGCCCGGGCCCCGGGCGGACCGGGCCGGGGCCACCACGTAGCTGTCCCGGCAGTGCCAGCGCAGCCCGGACACCGGGGCGAAGCTGTCCGGTTCGCAGTCCAGGTGGCACGACCACCATTCGTCCTCGTCGGCGGGCGCACCCCGGGTCGCGACAAAGAAAAGGGCCCGGTCGTCCGCGGTGAGCGCGACCGGGCCCGTGCCTGCCGGGGAGCGGTTCATCCGCTCCAGGGCGGCTGTCCCCGCAGCCGCCGGCACATCAAGCACGTCGAACACCCGCCCGGTGACCAGGATGATGTTCGCATCCGGGCGTTCCCGCCACCACCTGGCCACCTCGCCCGGGTCGCTGGACGCCTCGATCTGCCACGCGGCCGACACCGGGTGGGCCCCCGGTGCCGGGCACCCGATGCGGTCACACGAGCAGGCGCGGCCGGTATCGCGCGCCGCGCTACGCGCCGGCAGGTGGGGACGCAGGTGATGGCGGCTCCCGGGGCCGCCGGGAACGGCGCCCGGGCACACGGGCCAGCCCAGCTCCGCGTATTCGACGGCAGCTGTCAGCCTGTCGGCCTCCGCGCGGCGGCCACGGCGCAGCGTAACCTCGACCATCGGCGGCCCACTCCCCTTCCGCCAGTCCCTTCTCTCGATGATGCCGTGTGTGCGGCGGGCATGCAGGCGACCTCGCTCAGTAAGGCCGAGAAGATACCGAACGGTGACGTCCGGGCACCCTAAGGACCGCCGCGGGACACAATCCTTTAACCGAGAGGTCCCCTGGGCGACGACCTGCGAATAACTCTGCCGTGCGTGACAACCGGGCGCGATGCTGGATGCCTCTAGCGAATGTGAGGCATGTGAGCGCGCAGGGCGGCCCCGGGTGAGCCGCAACCGGGACGCGGAGTACACCGAGTACGTGACGGCCAGGCTGTCGTCGCTGCGGCGGCTGGCCGCGGTCCTGTGCGACGACTGGCAGCGCGCGGATGACCTGGTGCAGGCGGCGCTCGTCAAGCTCTACGTGCACTGGGGCCAGGTCCGGACGGCCAGCCACACCGACGCCTACGCCAGGGCCGTGCTGGTCCGCGAGTTCATCCACGAGCGGCGCTCCACCTGGGCCAAAAGGGTCAGCCTGAACGCCAGGGTGACCGACTCGCCGGCCGCCGTGGTGGACCACGACGCCGCGCTCGACCTCCGCGCGGCCGTCGCCGCGCTGCCTGCCCGGCAGCGCGCCACGCTAGTGCTGCGCTTCTACTGCGACCTGAACGTCGATCAGTCCGCGGCGATCCTCGGCTGCTCACCGGGGACGGTGAAGAGCCAGACGGCCCGGGCCCTTGAGGCGGTGCGCCGGGCGCTGGGGCCAGCGCACGCCGGCGGTTCCGGCGGCCCCCCCGCCGCGAAGGCGGGACACCACACCGACCGAGGGGTGCCCAACGATGATTGAGTCCGAGGTACGCGAGTTGTTTGCCGGGATAGCCAGCGGCGAGCCCGGCTCTTCGCGGGTGGACACCGGCCTGGCCCACCGCCAGGGCCGCGCCCGGCTGCGCTGGCGCCGGGCGAGCGTGGCCGGCGCCCCGGTTGCCGCGGCCGCCGCGGTCACGGCGGTCGTCCTCATCGTGGGAGCGGCGGCCCCACCCGGGCCCAGCCCGGTGCCCGCCGGGCCTGCCGCACCGCGCCAGTTCAGCGTGCTCGACCCGTACGTGTCGTTCGGCTGGCTGCCCGCTGGAATTTCGGTGGTGGAGGGCGGCACGAGCCGGGGGATGGTGTGGCTGAACGCGGCGCGGAAGCCGTATACCCCGCCGGAAATCTCGCTCGGCGTCTACGCGGCCGGGCGGTGCCACATCGCCATCGCGGGGCGGGTCACTGGCAGGTCCGCCAGGCCACAGGCCGGCCCGGCGCCATCCCCGGGGACCAGGGAGCTGAAATGCTCCACGCCGCTTGGCCCCCCGGTCATGCCGATCACCGGCCGCGCGCCGGTCATCCATGGGCACCGTGCCTTCTGGGCCTCGGATTACCTCGTCTGGCAGTACGCCCGCAACGGCTGGGCAGAGCTGGGAGCGGGCGTCACGCCCCGCGAAGCGAGCGACCCCGCGAAGCTGGCAGCGGCGGAGCGGGAGGCTGTCAACGTCGCGGAGCACGTCCGGTACGGCGCGGGCACGGCGCCGCTGTTGTTCCCGTTCCAGCTCACCCATCTGCCCAGCGGGTGGCGGGTGCCGAGCCTGACCTATGTGCCGGCCGGCGGGGTGCTCGAGGCCAGCACGTATTCGCTGGGCTCGGGCCCGCCCAACCTTGGCGCCGACGGCGGCTTGGTGTACCAGACCGGGCTGCCGTACTTCAACTTCGAGCCGACCGGGCCGCGCGCCCCTTCGTGTTACGCCGAGCCACACCACTCGACCGTCACGGTCATCAACGGCTACCAGGTGGTCCTGACCCATCAGGTCATGGGCACCCTCGGCAGGCAGGATCTGTGCACCCACGCTGACGGCCTGACGCTGTACATGAGCGAATTCGGCGCGCACCCGGCCCTCAGCCTGGCCGACCTGTTCGGCCAGCATCTGCGGCTGCTCGGGCGCAATCCCGCCCACTGGACCCCGAACCCCATCGGGTGACCGGACGGTTGCGCCGGGAGCCTACGAAACCGTGGCCTGGAACCAGGCTCGCTGAACGGGCCGGGAGGCAGGTACAGCAGAGTCGCCGGCGCGCAACGGGTCGCGGTGCCCGCCTCAGCGGAGGCGGCGGGCGGCTTCGGTGGCCCAGTAGGTGAGGATGATGCTCGCGCCGGCCCGGCGGATGGCGGTCAGCGTCTCCATCATCACCCGGTCCCGGTCCAGCCAGCCGTTCGCGGCGGCCGCCTCGGCCATCGCGTACTCGCCGCTGACCTGGTAGGCCGCCACCGGCACCGGGGCGGCCGCCGCCACCTGCGCGACGATGTCCAGATAGGGCAGGGCGGGCTTGATGATGACGATGTCGGCGCCCTCGTCGACGTCGAGCATGGCCTCCCGCAACGCGTCCCCGGCGCTGGGGTCCTGCTGGTAGGAGGCCCGGTCGCCGAACTGTGGCGCGCCCTCGGCGGCGTCGCGGAACGGCCCGTAGAAGCACGAGGCGTACTTGACCGCGTAGGCGCAGATGGCCACGTCCGGCTGCCCCGCCTGGTCCAGCGCCTGCCGGATGGCCGCGACCTGCCCGTCCATCATCCCGCTCGGCGCCACCACGTGCGCCCCGGCCTCGGCCTGGGCGACCGCGATGGCGGCGTACCGCTCCAGCGTCGCGTCGTTGTCCACGTCGGCCGAGGGCGTCAGCACCCCGCAGTGCCCGTGATCGGTGTACTCGCACAGGCACAGGTCGGCCATGACCACGATGGCGTCGCCGACCTCCGCGGTCACGTCGCGCAGGGCCGCCTGGATGATGCCGTCCGGGTCGTCGGCGGCCGAGCCCCCGGCGTCCTTGACCGCCGGGATGCCGAACAGGATCACCCCGCCGACCCCTGCCTCGGCCGCTTCGGCCGCGGTTTTGCGGAGGCTGTCCCGGGTGTGTTGCATTACGCCAGGCATGGACGGCACCGGCTGCGGCGCGCTGATCCCTTCCTTGACGAACAAGGGCAGCACGAGGTCGGAACCGCGCACGGTGGTGACGCTGGCGAGGCGGCGCAGCGCCGGGGTGCGGCGCAGCCTGCGCGGCCGGACGGCGGGAAAGCCGGTCACGGTTACCTCCCGGGGGTCAGGAGAACCTGCTTAACGGATGCGGCGGCGGGCGCCACGGCGGCGCTCGCTGGGCTTGCGCACCGGCTCACCGGCCGCTATCGCGGCGTCGCGCAGCCGCGCACCGTGCTCGGCCAGCGCGTCCACCAGCGCCGTCGCCGACGGCCTGGGCGCGGTGACGTCGACCCGGAGCCCGTACTCGGCGGCGGTCTGCGCGGTCTGCGGGCCGATCACCGCCACCGCGGTGACCGCGTGCGGCTTGCCCGCGATCCCGATGAGGTTGCGCACCGTCGACGAGGACGTGAACAGGACCGCGTCGAAGCCACCGCTCTTGATCGCTTCCCGGATCGGGGCGGGCGGGGGCGCGGCCCGGACCGTCCGGTACGCGGTGACGTCCTCCGCCTCCCAGCCTAGGTCGGTCAGCCGCGCGACCAGGGTTTCCGTGGCGATGTCGGCCCGCGGCAGGAGGACCCGGTTGATCGGGTCGAGCACCTCGTCGTAGGGCGGCCAGGCCGCCGCCAGGCCCTCGCTCGACTGCTCACCCTCCGGAACGAGGTCGGCCTTGATGCCGAACTCGCCGAGCGCCGCGGCCGTCTGCTCGCCCACGGCGGCCACCTTGATCCCGGCGAACGCCCGCGCGTCCAGACCGTACTCCTCGAGCTTCTCGCGCACCGCGCGCACCGCGTTTGCCGAGGTGAACGCGATCCACTGGTACCGCCCCGTCACCAGGCCCTTGATGGCGCGCTCCATCTGCTGCGGCGCGCGCGGCGGCTCGACCGCGATCGTCGGCACGATCTGCGGCACCGCGCCGTGCGAGCGGAGCCGCTCGGACACCGACGCGGCCTGCTCCTTGGTCCGCGGGACCAGGACCCGCCAGCCGAACAGCGGCTTGCTCTCGTACCAGGACAGCCCCTGCCGGGCGGCGGCCTCGCCGACCACGGCGACGGCCGGGCCGTCCTCGGTCAGCACGCTGATCCCGGCCGCCTTGAGGTCGGCCGCCACCGAGGACAGCTTGGTCAGCACGGTGTGCTGGTCGGTGGTGGTGCCGTTCCAGGTGATCGCCATCGGCGTGGTGTCCGCCCAGCCCGCCGCGATGAGCATCTTGGCCAGGTCGACCGGCCCGGCCTCCGCGCCGAGGATGACCAGGCCGCCGGTCGCCTGCGCGTCCGCGGACACCCGGCTCACGTCGGAGGCGTGCACGATCCGCACGTCGCCGCCCACATCGCTGGTCAGTGGCATGCCGGCATAGGCCGGAACGCCGGTGGCGGCGGGCACGCCCGGCACGATCTCCAGCCGCACCGCCGCCTTGGCGCACGCGTCGGCCTCGGTGGCCGCCTGGCCGAACAGCAGCGGGTCGCCGGGGCAGAGCCGGACGACGAGCTGCCCCTCCTGCGCCGCCTTGATCAGCACCCCGGGATCCGCCGGGGCCTCCACGGTCTCGGCGACCTCGGCGCCCTCGGTCAGCAGGTGGGCGAACCGCCTGGTGAGTTCCGGCGCGCCAACGACCAGGTCCGCCCGGCCGAGCAGCTCGGCGGCCCGGAGGGTGAGCAGGCCGGCGTCGCCGGGGCCGGTACCGACGAAGGCCACCAGGCCCGGCCTGGCCTGCGGAAGCAGGCCGGCCGCCTCGGCGGCGGCCGGCCCCGCGCTGCCTGGCGCGCTGTCGGTGTCCTGCATCACGGGTGTGAGATTCACTACGCATCGTCCCCGTTACTGGTGACGGCTGGGCCCGCCACGATCGTTCCTGCCCCCTGGCGGAGCAGCTCAGCGGCCACGTCGCGGCCGAGTCTCTCAGCACCGGACGGCGGCCCCGACTGCGACACACGCACGGCGGGCCCGCCGTCTTCCGCGACAACAATCGCCGTCAGGTGCAGTACCCCGGTTCCGGCCGCATAGGCACCAAGCGGCGCGCTGCATCCGGCCTGGAGCTCGGCGAGCACCGTGCGTTCCGCCGTCACCGCGGCGCGGCTCGGGTGGTCGTTCAGCAGGGCAAGCAGGCCGGCCAGGTCGGCGGCGCCGGTGCGGCACTCCACCGCCAGGGCCCCCTGCCCCGGGGCGGGCAGCATCTCGTCCGGCTCGAAGACCTGGCTGACCAGGTCGAGCTGGCCGATCCTGGCAAGCCCGGCGTAGGCGAGAACGACGGCGTCCACCTCACCGGAGGTGACCTTCGCCAGGCGGGTTCCCGCGTTGCCGCGGATCGGGGCCGGGCGGACGTCGGGGCGCAGCAGGAGCAACTGGGCGGCGCGGCGCGGTGAGCCGGTGCCGATCACCGCGCCTGGCGGCAGATCGGCGAGCTTGGCCCCGTCCCTGGCGACCAGCGCGTCTCTCGGGTCTTCCCGTGGGGGGACGGCGGCCAGGGTGATCCCGGGCACGGCGGCCGTGGGCAGGTCCTTCAGCGAGTGCACCGCCACGTCGATGTCGCCACCGAGCAGGCATTCCCGCAGCGCGCTCACGAACACGCCGGTCCCGCCGATGTCCGGCAGGTTCATCCGGGTGACGTCGCCGAAGGAGGTAAGCCCGACGAGCTCGACGTCGAACCCGGTGTGCTCGGTGATCAGCTCCGCCACTTGCCGGGACTGGACCATCGCCATCGGGCTCTTGCGTGTGCCGAGCCGAAGCACCGGCCTGCGCATTCTCATGGCCTCCCTCGCGGGCGCTTCGTTTGGTCGTGCCGGAGGCGCGCCAAAGGCGCCGTGGGAGGCTGGCCCTCGCCGCCGGGACACTGCCGGCCCGGCGGCTGCGGCGTTCCCGGCACAGGCACTGCTGACACAAGGTGTCTCACGTGGCCTCCTGTTCCGGCGGCGCGGGCTGCGGGCTGCCCGTCACCAGCCCAGCGTCAGCCCTGGTCACCGCCTCGACCGCGCCGGGGTCGAGATCGAAAAGCACGCGCAGTGCGGTCTCGTAGGAGTCACCGCCGGGGGACCCGGCCAGCTCCTTGACGCGCACGGTGGGCGCATGCAGCAGCTTATCCACAACCCGGTGCATGGCCTGGGTAATCTCGGCGTGCGTCCGGTCATCGAGACGGCCCAGCCGGCCACCGAGCCGGGCCAGTTCCGCCTCTACCACCTCGACCGCCTTCGCCCGCAGCGCCACCACGGTGGGCGCCACCCGGGCCGCCTGGCGCGCGGACAGCCTCGCGGCGAGTTCCTCGGCCACGATGGCGCGCACCGCCGCCACGTC
Source organism: uncultured Actinomycetes bacterium (assembly GCA_963703605.1). GTDB lineage: Bacteria > Actinomycetota > Actinomycetes > Streptosporangiales > Streptosporangiaceae > DASXKD01. Next base: position 92,756 of record CAVPFC010000051.1, on the reverse strand, counting down.
CTGCGCCTGGGCGGCCGCCATGGTGGCCCCGGAGTCCTGCAAGGTGTCCAGGCCGAGCACGCTCACGCCGGGCAGGCCGGCCACACCGGGCTCCACGTCACGCGGCAGCGCCAGGTCGAGCAGCACCAGCGGCCGGGGTTCGGTGTCCCCGCATTCCCGCAGGCGCAGAGCCTCCGCCACCATCTCGGTGGTGATCACCAGCCCCGTTGCCCCGGTGCAGGAGATGACCAGGTCGGCGGCGGCGAGAGCGTTCGGCAGGTCTGCCAGATCAGCGGTGGCTCCGTGGACTGAAACCGCCAGCCGTTTTGCCCGCTCTTGAGTGCGGTTAGCGACAACGATGCCCGCGGCTCCGAGCCGGGCAGCAGTGGCGACGGCGAGGGAACTCATCGATCCCGCGCCGACAACGAGCACGCTGCGCGCGTCCAGCGGCCGGGCCGGGTCCGCGGCGGTGGGCCCGGGGAGCCCTGGGCGGGACGGTGGGGTTAGCCCTGGGCGGGGCGGTGGGGCCGGGGCTAGCAGGGCAGCGGCGAGGCCCACGCCGATCGTCACCAGGTTCGCGCCAGAACGGTCGATGCCGGTCTCTGTGTGGGCCCGTTTGGCCGCGCGCAGGGCCAGCGCGCCGAGGTCGTCGAGGACCCGGCCGAGCGTTCCCTGCTTGCGGGCCAGGGCCAGCGCCTGGCGCACCTGGCCGAGGATCTGGCTCTCGCCCACCACCATGGATTCCAGGCCGCACGTCATGGACAGCAGATGCTGCACGGCCCGGTCCTCGTAGTGGACATACAGGTGCGGGGTGAGGTCGCCGTGGGCCATCCCGGCGTGCCGGGCGAGCAGCTCGCAGATGGCCGACACGCCCGCGTGGAACTTGTCGACCTCGGCGTAGACCTCCACCCGGTTGCAGGTGGACACGACAAAGGTGCCGGCCACATGGTCCGCCTGGACCACGTCGCGCAGCAGCTTGCCGAGTTCGTCGCCGGCCACCGCGGCCCGTTCGAGGACGGTGACGGGAGCGCTGCGGTGGCTCATCCCGACGACGAGGACGCTCATGGGGCGGTCACCGCCGGCTCCCCGGCCACGCCGCTGGCGAGCGCCGCCAGGCCGACGCCACCGTCCTGGTAGTGACGTTTTCCATCGGGGGCGACGCGCACGACCGACCTCCGTTGCGCGTGGAATGCGAGGATTTGCAGCTCGATCGACAGCTCGACCTTACGCACGTCGACGCCCGGGGGCACCGTCAATGTGACTGGCGCGAAGCTGAGAATGCTGCTGACGCCCGCCGCGACGAGCCGGTCGCACACGTCCTGCGCCGCCGTGGCCGGGGTGGCGATCACGCCGATCGACACCTTGTGCTCGGCCACCACATCCTCGATCGCCCCGGCGTTGCCGACGAAAAGCCCGGCCGCGACCTCGGTGCCGACAACCACGGGGTCCACGTCGAGCACCGCCGCGATGCGGAACCCGCGGGAGGCGAACCCCCCGTAGTTGGCCAGCGCCCGGCCCAGGTTGCCCGCGCCCACGATGGCGACCGGCCAGTCCTGCGTCAGGCCAAGTTCGCGGGATACCTGGTAGATGAGGTAGTCCACGTCGTAACCGACGCCCCTGGTGCCGTAGGAGCCGAGGTGGGAGAGGTCTTTGCGGAGCTTGGCCGAGTTAACCCCGGCGGCCGCGGCGAGTTCCTCGCTGGAGACCGTGGCAATCCCCTGCTCGGCGCAGGTGTACAGCACCCGCAGGTACACCGGCAGCCGGGCGATGGTCGCCTCGGGGATGCCCTGGCTGCGTTGTGCAGCGGTCGGGCGGCGGGACATTCGCCGGCGCTCCTGAGATCTCAGGCAGCGGGCGCCTGGACCAGCCTGTGCCCGCCGCAGACATGCGTTCGTCTCACGGTACGCCCTTGTGAACGCATGCACAAAGTCAGGCGCTGGCGAGGGCCGTGCGCAGGCGCTGCTCGTTCACGTGCCAGAAGTCATGCTGGACGCCATCGATCAGGGTCACTGGAATCTTGTCCCAGTAGTCGGCCAGATCTTGGGCTGAGCGGGTGATGTCGCGCTCCTCCCAGGGCACGCCAAGATCGGCCGCGACCCGGACGACGACGTCCCTGGCCGCGTCGCACAGATGGCAGCCGGGGCGGGTGAGCAGCGTGATCACCAGCGGGCCTCGCCGTGCCCTAACCCGCCGGCGCCGCTGCGCGGCCGGACCTTGCGCGCCCGGGCAGCCTTCTTCGCGCCCACCGGGGCGAACTTGCCGTGCCGAACGCCCAGCTCGATCACGTTGGTGGCCAGGACGAACGGCTCCCGTTCCTGCTCGAACTGCCGGATGTACGGCTGCCGTTCGTGCTCATCGAACGCCGCCTCGTCCCGGTAGACCGCGTAGAGGATGCGCTGCATGGGCGCGGCCGGAACGCCGTGCATGACGTAGACCAGCGTGTCCGGCTCGCGGGTCTTCACCTGGTCGACGACCTCGGACGCGAGCCGCTCGAAGTCGTCCGCGGTCTCATCGAGCAGGGTGAAGATGGCTATCTGCCCGTACAGCCGGGAGGTGTCCTCGCCCGGCGGCGGCGCCGGCACGACCGGGTTCCCGTCCCCGTCGAGGACGGGGATGATGTCGCCGGTCTCGACGTACGCGACCTGCCGCTGCGCCGCCGTCCCGTTCTGGCCGCGGACGCCAGGATCGGCGCCGGGCGGGACCACGCCGTAACGGCCGTAGCCGCTGTCGGCCGGGCCAGCGCCGGTGTCGCCGGGATCCCTGGCGAAGCTGCCGCTGTCCGCGCCGTCCCTGCGGAAGCCGCCGGTGTCCGCGCCGGGCCTGAACCAGCCGTTGAAGTCGGTGTCAGCCGGATCCCGGCGGAAGCCGCCGGTGTCGTCGGCATACCAGCCCCGGCCGTCTGTTGCGCTCCCCCGCGCGAAGCCGCCGGTGTCGTCGCCGTACCCGAAATCGCCGGTGTCGTCGTGATACTGGATGAACGAGCCGGTGTCCTCGTCCCAGGCGTACCCGCCGGAGCGCAGCGACTCCAGCCGTACCTGGCCCGCCCGACCCGCGGCGAACCACGCCAGCGCCGAGGCGGCCAGGCAGATGACCGGGTACGCCGTGCTGACCGGGAGGGTCGCGCGCAGCCAGTCGAGCGCGACCGAGGCCGCGGCGACCGAGGCCACGGCGAGGAACAGCGTCCGCCATCCGCCGCCCCGCCGCCCGCGCACGCCGGCCACGATGACCGCGACCACCGCGAAGAACGCGGTGACGACGGCGACGACCTTCAGGACCCCGTTCGGGATGAGCTGGTAGTGCGCGGCGGCGGAGGGCCAGCTCTTGTTGAACCCCGCGCCGCTCAGCGGGTCGGTGGCAAGGACGACCCCGCCGACCACGGTCAGGGCGGCGAGGCCCAGCCGGGCCGAGAACCGGGCGCCAAGGCTCTTGCCGGTGAGCTCGGCCAGCGCCCAGGTAAGCGCCAGCGGCGCGATGAGCTGCGCGCCGATCTGTACCGCACGGAACGTATTCTGGCCGAACCCGCGGTCGTAGCCGAGGGCCAGCGCCAGGAGCGCCACCGTGAGCGCGGCCGTGGCGAAGAACAGCGCCACCGTGGCCATCCTGGGTACGCGAATACAGCGGCGCACCAGCATCCCGGTGAACACCAAGGACGCGATGGCGCCGACTGCCGCTGCCCCAAGCGAAATAGACATCCCTCCGTATGGTACGGCGTCAACCGGGGGTCCTGCCCACATGCCTGACCAGCCAAGGTGCGCTTTTCCAGTTGACCAGGGACTCCGGCGCCCGCCGGGGCCTGCCCAGATACGATGGGAGCCGGTATGGGGCTGCTGTGGGACGGTAGCGGATACCGGACGGAACGGGGGCCAGCGAGCGCCCACGACCGTCCGTCAGCCCCGCATGCTCAGCGGCTGCGCGGGGTTCGCGTGCCGGGAGTCCGGATACGGGGGAGAGCGGCGCTGGCCGGCGCGGCGTCGGCGGCCGCGGCAAAGGTCGACCAGCCGACCCCGGTCCCCGACGCCACCGCCGGGGCGTTCTTCGATGTCGACAACACGCTCATGCGCGGCGCGTCGATCTACCACTTCGCCCGCGGGCTCGCCGCCCGGAACATGTTCGGGGCCCGGGATCTCGTGGAGATGGCCTTGAAGCAGGTCTACTTCCGGATTCGCGGGGTGGAGAACCCGGAGCACATCGAGGCGGCCCGGGAGGCGGCGCTGGCGTTCGTGGCGGGGCACAAGGTGGCCGACATCGTGGCCCTGTGCGAGGAAATCTACGACGAGGTGATGGCCGACCGGATCTGGGAGGGCACCCGGGAACTTGCCCAGCGCCACCTGGAGGCGGGGCAGCGGGTCTGGCTGGTCACGGCCACGCCGGTCGAACTGGCCAGCATCATCGCCCGCCGCCTGGGCCTGACCGGCGCGCTGGGGACCGTGGCCGAGTCCGTGGACGGCGAGTACACCGGCCGGCTGGTTGGGGGCCTGCTGCACGGGCCGGCCAAGGCGGCCGCCATCGAGGCGCTGGCCGTGCGGGAGGGCCTGGACCTGGCGCGCTGCTCCGCCTACAGCGACTCCGCCAACGACCTGCCCATGTTGCGCCTGGTCGGATTCCCCGCCGCGGTCAATCCCGACGCGGAACTCCGGGCGCAGGCGCGGGCCAACAACTGGCCGGTGCACGACTTCCGCTCCGGCCGCAAGGCCACCCTGATCGCGCTGCCCACCGCGGCCGCGGCCGGCGCGGTGGCAGGCGGGATCGCGGCCGGGCTGGCCCTCCGCCGCCGCAGCACCCGCCGCTGACCCCCGCCACGGCGGTAATTCCATGACGGCGTGGATCTGTTCGCCAATACGGCGCACAGATCCACGCGCTAACGGGCGAGCAGGGCACAGGCCGGGGGTTCGTGCGCGGGCGGGGTCAGCCGAAGGCGGGGTCAGCCGAAGGCGGGGCCGCGATCCTCGAGCAGGTCGTCCACTTTGCGCTGGATCGTTCCGCGGACCCGGCCACTCAGGTCGGCGACCACGGCCGGGTCGGCCTCGCCGCCGGGCGCGTAGTCGCTGGCCGGGACCGGCGGGCAGAACTCGATGATCCACCGGGACGGCAGCGGCACCGCGCCGAGCGGGCCCAGCCAGGGAAACATGGGCGTGATCGGGAAGTAGGGCAGCCGCAGCAGGTCGGCGATGGGCTTGGCGTTGCCGATCATCGGATAGATCTCCTCCGCGCCGACGATCGCGCAGGGGATCAGCGGCACCTGGGCCCGGATCGCGGTGGCGGCGAACCCGCCCCGGCCGAACCGCTGGAGCTGGTAGCGCTCGGCGAACGGCTTGCCGATGCCCTTGAAACCCTCGGGGAACACGCCGACCAGCTCACCGCCCCGGAGCAGGGTGTCCGCGTTCGCGGGACTCGCCTTGATGTGCCCGCCCCTGCGGGCCATAGTGGCCAGCAGCGGAATCTCGTAGACCAGGTCGGCGCCGAGCAGCCGCAGGTTGCGGTGGGCGGGATGCTCGTCGTGTAGTCCCGCCTGGAGCATCACCGCGTCCATCGGCAGCGTGCCCGAGTGGTTGGCCACCACCAGCGCCGGCCCGCGGCCGGGCACGTTCTCGAGCCCGCGGATCTGCACCCGGAACCACTGCTGGTAGAAGAACCGTGCGATGGGGATAAGCACCCGCGAGTTGAACTCCGGGTCGAAGCCGAACTCGTCGGTCACGGCTCCGTTGGGCAGGTGCCGGTCGGCCAGGCGCCGGACGCCGTTAACCAGCGTCCGCAATCCGGACACCAGCTGCTCGCCCGGACCGGCCTGGTCAATGCCGCCGTGCGGCCCGCCAGAGCCCGCCCGGCCGGCCTCGGCCGGCGCGCCGACCTGCTCGCCGGTTACCACGGAATCGGTCGCCTGCCACGGGCGCGTCCACCCGGTGAACGCTCCACCGTCTCGCGCGTCCCCGGGTACGCCCGCCGGAACGCGGCCAGCAACGGCCGCCGGCTGCTTCACGGTCTCCCCCTTCCCCGGTGCGCTCCTGGCCCGCTTCGCACGCGTCCCCCGTGCGGAATCCCGGCCAGCACCGGGTCCGGCGCCGTCAGGTGCTCGTCCCGAGGGACGGTTACCCGAGGACGCCGGGCGAGTCACTTCTTGTTCCGCCGCTGGACGCGGGTCTTGCGCAGCAGCTTACGGTGCTTCTTCTTGGCCATTCTCTTGCGGCGCTTCTTGATGACGGAGCCCACGACACCACCCTTGCTCGACGCTTTGGGATCACCAGGCATGACCGCGCACGCCCGACACCCACCGGCTGGGGGCACACGCCAACGCTTTTTACACGCCAACGGCCTACGTTACCGTCCCGGCCGGGTGCGCCTCACCTTCAGGCAGCCCGGCCGGCCCGGCGAGAGGGATACGCCAGCCCCGCCGCCGCGTCAGCTCGCAGCGACGAACGAATCCCTGAGGTACTGGTTGACTGCCTGTTCCGGGACGCGGAAAGAGCGGCCCACCCTGATCGCCTCCAGTTCCCCGGAGTGAACCAGACGGTAGACCGTCATCTTGGACACGCGCATGATCGAGGCGACTTCAGCCACGGTCAGGAACCGGACGTCGCTCAGGGGGGTTTCATTAGTTGACATGGGTCAGCCTCTTCCATCTTGGGCTGGGTACGCCAGGCCATAAACGGCGCATCAGTCACCTCCGTCCCCAAGCGTAAGTCCTGCCTGAAAAAGGGCAACCCTCCAATCAGCCTCCAATCGTCACCCAGGACCCACCCACAGCCGGCCAGAACGGCCCCGTCAGGAGTGCTGCGAGGCTGGCCTAACGGTGGCGCGGCACCGACGAAACGGTGCCGTGTGCGCGGGGCAAAAGTGGCGCGGACCTGGCCAAACAGCGCCGTAATGATGGCCGCCAGGCGGCTGGGATCTTGCTGGACGGTGGCGCGGGCGCACCTGAACGGCAGCCGGAACCTGGCTGAGCCCCGGCGCCGGCCCGGCTGAAAGGCAGCCCAGATCCCACTGAAGAGCGGAAAACGATGCCGGCGCGCGGGCCCGCGGTCAGACCAGCGGGGGGAGCCCGTGGAGCGGGAATACCGCGTTGCGGGTGGCGACGATTGCGTTGTCGACGGGGTCCTCGGGGTCGTAACCGGACGAGAACGGCACGAACGAGGCGGGCGCGCCTTCCGTCATGGTGTCCGGGGGGATGATGCCCGTCCGCACCCGGGCGAAGTCCTGCCAGGACGCGGGCGTAGCCGCCGCCGGGTCCAACGGGTTCCCGGAAGCCTCGGCCAGCAGGTGGGTCCACGTTCTGGGCACGACATGGACAAGGTCGTAGCCTCCCCCGCCGGTCGCCAGCCACCGGCCGCCCGCCGTCTCGTGGGCGAGCGCGTGCAGCCACACCCCGGCGGTGCGCTGCCCATCGATGCTCAGCTCCAGGTGGGCCAGCGGGTCACGCCGGTGGGTGTCGCAGCCGTGCTGGGAGACCAGCACCTGGGGCTGGAAGGCGCCCAGCAGCGGCGGCACCACGGCGTCGAAAGCCCGCAGCCAGCCCGCGTCGCCGGTGCCGGCGGGCAGCGCCACATTGACGGCACTGCCCAGGGCGTTCTCGCCACCGATCTCCCGCGCCCGCCCGGTCCCGGGGAAAAGCGTGACCGGGTGCTCATGCAGGCTGATGGTCAGCACGCGCGGATCGTTGTAGAAGGCCGCTTGGACGCCATCGCCGTGATGCACGTCCACGTCCACGTAGGCGACCCTTTCCGCGCCGTGGCGCAGCAGCCACTCGATGGCTATCGCCGGGTCGTTGTAGATGCAGAACCCGCTGGCGGCGCGCCGCATAGCGTGGTGCAGGCCGCCGGCCACGTTGATCCCATGTTCGGCCGCCGACTCCCACATCGCCGACGCGGCAGCCAACGTCGCCCCCGCCACCAGGGCCGACGCCTCATGCATGCCGGGGAAGACGGGATTGTCCGGGATCCCGAGCCCGAACACCGGATCGGCTACCCCGGCCCGGACCGCCGCGATGTAGCTGGCGTCGTGGACAAGCTGGAGGTCCGCGTCGGTCGCGGGGGCCGGCTCGGCCACGGTCACGCCGGGCGCGCCGAGAACGCCGAACTCCTTAGCCAGCGCCATCGTGAGCTCGACCCGCACCGGGGCCAGCGGATGGCCGGGCCCGAAGTCGTAGCGGGTAAGCCGCTCGTCCCAGGCGACGTGCAGGGTGCAGGTCATGGCGGCCCGCGCGTCAGCCGCCGCCGAGTTCGGCGCCGCGATCGCGCGCCGACTCTATTGCCGCCAGAAACGCCGCCCGCACGCTGTGCCGTTCCAGCTCACGAATGGCGGAGATCGTGGTGCCCCCCGGCGAGGTGACCGCCTCGCGCAAGATCACCGGGTGCTCGCCGGTCTCCCGCAGCATGGTGGCGGCCCCGTATACCGCCTGCGTCACCATCTCCATGGCCGTCGTCCGGGGGATGCCGAGCAGTATCCCGGCGTCCACCATGGCCTCGACCAGGAAGTACACGTAGGCGGGTCCGCTGCCGGACAGGGCCGTCGCCGCGTCCTGCTGCGATTCGGGGATGCGCAGCACCTTGCCGACCGGCCGCAGCAGTTCCTCGGCCCGGCGCAGGTGCTGCTCACCGGCGTGCCGACCGGCCGAGATGACGCTCATCGCCTCGTCCACGAGGACCGGCGTGTTGGACATGACCCGGACGACGGGGACGTCGGCACCGAGCCGGCGCTCGATCGCGGCGGTCGGTATGCCGGCCGCCACGGAGATGATCAGCCGGTCGGCGGGCAGATGCGGCGCGATCTCGTCCAGCAGCACGCTCATGTCCTGCGGCTTGACCGTGACGACGAGCGTTTCGGCGATTTTGGCCGCGTCGGCCGCGGTCACCACGTCGACGCCGTAGGTCTCGCGTAGCTGGGCCGCACGGTCGGGCCGCCGGACCACCGCAAGCACCTCTTCGGGGTTGCGCCCGGCGCGCAGCAGGCCGGAGATGAGCGCCTCGCCCATCTTGCCCGCACCGAGGATGGCGATCACCCTCCGTACCCTACCGCCCTGTGCATCTCCGCCCCCGGCCCGCGTGGGCGGGCGGCCCGGCGCGGAAGGTCAGGAGCGGGTGGCCAGCGAACGGGCGAAGAAGGCCAGGTTGGCGGGCCGTTCGGCGAGCCGCCGGACCAGGTATCCGTACCAGTCGCTGCCGTATGGCAGGTAGACGCGGACCTGGGCGCCCGCGTCCGCCAGGCGCTGCTGCTCGGCCGGCCTGATCCCGTACAGCATCTGGTACTCGAAGTCACCCGGGCCCCGGCCGGTCAGGTGCGCCTGCGCGCCCGCGATCTCGATCAGCCGCGGGTCGTGGGTGGCGATCATCGGGTATCCGCTGCCGCGCATGAGGAACCGCAGGCAGCGGGCGTAGGAGCGGTCCACCTCGGCGCGGGTCGCGAAGGCCACGTCAGGCGGGGCGTTGTAGGCGCCCTTGCACAGCCTCACCCGCGAGCCCGGGGTGGCCAGGTCGGCGCAGTCGTCGGCGCTGCGCCGCAGCTGCGACTGGATCACGCAGCCGAGATCGGGGTGGTCGTCGCGGAGCGTGCGCACGATGCGCAACGTCGCGTCCACATGGGTGTGGTCCTCCATGTCCACGGTGACCGTGGTGCCCGCCTCGCGGGCGGCGGCGCACACCCTGGCGATGTTCTCGGCGGCGGTCTTCTCCCCGTGCTCGGGCAGGCCCAAGCCGACCGCGGTGGGCTTGACGGAGACCTCGGCCCGGGCGTCCCGCGTGAGCCCCTGCGCCCCGAGCAGCTTGAGCAGGGTCACATACTCGTCCGCGGCCGCGGCGGCCTGCCGGGCGTCACGGGTGTCCTCGCCCAGGTGGTCCAGGGTGACCAGCAGCCCCGCCGCGGCGAGCCGGCCGGTTACCGTGGCCGCTTCGGCGGCCTTGTCCCCGGCCACGTAGCGGGCGACCACGCTCCGCGTTACCGGCGCCGAGACCAGCAGCTCCCGTAGCCGGTCGCTATCCGAAGCGGCCAGCAGTATGCGGCGCAGCACGGGCACCCTCCCTCGGCTCGCACGGGCGTGGCAGGGCCGCTCGGCGGCGGCGCTGCCGCTGCGGCCACGTTACCCGCCGGCCGGGGCCGGGTCGCTGCGGCACGCTAGTTGCGCGGCGGGCCAGGGCGCTGCGGCACGCTACTTGCGCGGCGGGGCCAGGGCGCCGCGGCGCTTGAGCGTGATTGTCACGTTGGCTCCCGCGTCCGGCGGCACCACGACCTCCTGCGCGGCAGGCAGCCCGCCCGCCCGCAGCGGCGCGCCGACCGGGACCGTCCGCTTGATCAGCCCGAGCGCGATCGGCCCCAGCTCGAAGTGGCGCCCGACGGAGCCGGTGAAACCCACCGCCGCGCCGTCCTCGGTGACCGGGTCGCCGTGGGCGGGGAGCCGGTCCTCGCTGCCGTCGAGGTGCAGGAACACAAGCCGGCGCGGCGGATGCCCGAGGTTGTGCACCCGCGCCACGGTCTCCTGGCCCCGGTAGCAGCCCTTGTTGAGGTCGACCGCGGTCTCGATCCAGCCCACCTCGTGCGGCAGCGTCTTGTGGTCGGTATCGAACCCGAGCCGGGGCCGGTGCGCCGCGATCCGCAGCGCCTCGTACGCCGCAAGCCCGGCCAGCGGGACCCCGCTTTGCGCCAGGTCCGCTGAGATGTCAGCCAGCCGGTCCCGCGCCACTATCAAATCCATGCCATACGGCAGTTCCATGCGCACCGCCGTGCCGTCAGGTGGCTCGCCGGGCGTGGCTGGTCCCCTAACGGCGGGGCCGTTAAGGGTGAGCACTGCGAAGTCGCCGGTTACGTCGGCCGGATCGACGCGGAGCAGGAACCGCATCGACTGGAGGAACGCCAGCAGCGACTCGGCCGTGCCCGGCTCCACGTGCGCCCACAGCGCCGTGCCGTCGTCGGTCAGGGTGAGATGGTGCTCGATGTGGCCCTGCGGGCTGAGCACCAGCGCCTCGGTGGTCACCCCGGGCGGGAGGTGCTCGAGATCCTGCGTGGTCAGGCTGTGCAGCCAGGACAGCCGGTCTTCGCCGGTGATGCGCAGGATGCCCCGGTTCGACCGGTCGACCTGGCCGGCCGCGTGCACCAGCGCCCGCTGTTCCGCGAAGGGATCCCCGTAGTGGCCGGCGATCCCGGCGTCGGTTCCCTCGGCTGGTACGGCGCCTGGCTGGGCGAGGAGCGGGCTGTCCATGACCCCAGGTTACGTGGCGGTAAGCCCGGGCCGGGCGCGGCTACCGCTACCGGCCGGAGCGCTCGGGCCCCGCCACGGGCCCGGCCGGCTTGGCGGCCCCACTGGCCCGCGCCGGACGGCGTTCCTTGGGCCGGCCGGCTCCCACGGCGCAGAGCACCCGGCAGCAGGACTGCTGGGCACTCTAGCGGCCGGTCGCCGGGCCGCCCCCGGACATGCCCGCTTCTGGCTCGCCCCGGCAGGACTCGCAGCGGCCGAAGACGGTGAGGTGGCCGACATCCGTTTGGAAGCCGTACTTTTCGTCCAGGGCGGAAACCAGCGGCGCTACCGCGGCGGGGGGCACCTCGGTGATCCGGCCGCACTGGGAACAGACCAGGTGGACGTGCTCGGCCTCGGCCGCCAGGTGGTAGCTAGGCGCGCCGTGGCCCAGGTGGGTGTGGGTCACCAGGCCGAGCTGCTCCAGCAGTTCGAGAGCCCGGTAGATGGTGGAGATGTTGACGCCGCTGGCGGTCTGCTGGACGTCGGCCCAGATCTCCTCGGGCGTGGCGTGCTCCAGCTTCGTGACCGCCGCGAGGACCAGCTGCCGCTGGGGCGTGACGCGGTAGCCGCGGGCTCGCAACGCCTTGTCCCACGCCTGCGTCATGGCCCCGAGAGTAGTCCGCGCGGGGCCGTGGTTGGCCGGCCGCCCGGCGGCTGCCCCGAATAACCCTCTTGCCTGCCCGGGCCGGCCTGACATAACCTGCGGCCAACGCGGGAAAGGAGGTGGTCCAACAGAATGCATGGCTGTAGGACTCGCGAGGTGGCTGTCAGCTAGCCGCCGTCCCGCCGGGCGTACTGGCGGTCCGTGCCACCGGCACTAGCCGCAAGTACGATCTTCGGCCGTCGCAAGCCGGCAGGCTTGCGAGCCTCAGGGCGGCGGTCGGCGAATACACGGCAGACACCGGGCCCCCGGGTTGACCGGCCTTTGTCCAGCCGGTCCCCGTGAGACCAGCCTCGCATCTCGCGGAGTGATCCGCCGCGGCGCTCAGGCGCCGGGCGGGCGCGCGTGAGCATGCGGGAACGGTAGCACGGGAGTCACCCGGGGGATTTCCCTTTTCTGGCACTAACTCACTAGAAACAGCGATCAACTTCTTCGCCCGTTAAATGCCTTGATATGGCCCTTAATCTGGCTGTTGCTCCGCGTTGGCGGATGGTAATCCAGCCCATTTCCCTGCCCCAAGGGCCGGTGCGGCGTAATGTCTCTCCCCGGGCATTCAATTCCGTCGGCTTCAGGGGGAGGACGGCATGTCGATGAGGAAGTTCCCGCGCGTCGGCGTCACCGCGGCCGGCGCCCTGGCCGCCGTGCTGGCGGCCAGTGCCTTCGCCGCGGCGCCCCTTGGGCGGGGCGGCGGGGTCGGGGCTAGCACTGGGCGGGGCGGCGGGGTCGAGGCAAGCACTGGGCGGGGCGGCGGGGTCGAGGCAAGCACTGCGCGGGGCGGCGGGGTCGGGGCCAGCACGGCCTCAGCGGTGCCCGGCCCGGTCACGGCCCAGGTCCGGGCCGACGTTCAGGCCGCTCCCCTGGTGGCCAAGGTCCAGCCGGGCGGCCCGATCACGGCCACCGGTGGCCAGCGATCCGCGGCCCGGATCTTCGCATCTAGCACGACCAACATCGTCTCCAACAACTGGGGCGGCTACGTCGCCGGACGGGCAGGCGTCAGGTTCCGCTACGTCCAGGCCACCTTCTTCGTGCCCTACCTCGACTGCACGGGCGGGCCGGTCAGCTACTCCGGGCACTGGGTCGGCCTGGACGGGCTGAGCAGTTCGACCGTAGAGCAGGACGGCATTCTGGCGGCCTGCTCCGGCAGCAATCCGCAATATTCGGCGTGGTATGAAATGTTCCCGCTGCCGCCCGTCTATTCAAACATGAGCGTGCGCCCCGGCAATTCGATCGTGGCGAGCGTCTACTACAACCAGAGTTCCCGGGCATTCACCCTGAAGCTCACCAATACCACCACCGGGGCAAGTTTCACAGCCACCAAGATGTGCCCGGGCGGGGCCAGCTGCGAGCGGCTGACGGCGGAGGCGATCAGCGAGGCACCGTCCAGCGGGACCTCGATCCTGCCGCTGTCGAACTTCCGGGCCGAGAGCTTCAGCGACGTCGTGGCCACCAGCCAGCAGGGGCGGCGCGGCGGGCTGCGGGCGTCAGGGTGGAACACCCTGGCGGTGACCACCGAGAGCGCGCACGGAACGATCATGGACCAGCCCACGTCGATCGCCAAGGGCAAGGCGTTCGCCTGCTACTGGATATCGCCGGGCTGAGCCGGCTCCCGCAGCGCTCGCCGCGAACTACTCCGCTGGCCGCCTGAGCCGCAGCCCCACAGCTACCCCCGAGGCCGTGGGGCTGCTCAGGCGTTGCCGGGTTCGGAACTGACGCGTTTGAGCTGGGCCGACAGGTGCGGCTGTAGCGGCTGGCCGACCGCGGCCATGTCGTAGGCCCAGGCCAGCTCGCCGCCGACCAGTCCGTAGAGCCTGCGCCCGGCGCGCACCTCCTTGGCCGACGAGGTGCGCGCCACCACGTCGGTGGCCAGGTCGATCTTGGTACCGGTCACCTCGCCCAGGTAGATCTCGGTGATGCCGGTGGGATGGGCGAGCAGCACCTCGACCTTGTCCTCGGGCTGCGGGCGCCAGAACCCGGTCTCCATGGCGAGCGGCAGGCCGGGCACGCCGTCGGCGTCGAGCAGCCAGGAACGGCTGACGTAGATCAGGTAGGGCTTGCCGTTGTGGCTGAAGGAGATCTCCTGGCCGAACTGGAAGCTCTCGATCGTGGGGTAGCCACCGACTCCCGCGCCCTCCCAGCGGCCGAGCAGGAACCACAGCGGGGCCAGGTCGGGGTGCGGATCCACGGCCTCAGGCCTTGGGCGGGGTGGCGGGGTCGGGGCCAGCACTGGACGGCTCCCCCGGCCGGCTCCGGGGCCCTGGGCGGCTGACCTGGTAGAGCCGGCGGGCGACGATGAGTGCGAGCCCCGCGACCGCCGCGAAGGCCAGCACGAGGAACCCGCCACTGAGGATGCCTTGCATGCACCGCAGTGTACGCACGGACCCCGGAGCGGCTAGGGTTCCGGCATGCCGGCACGCACTCTCGTTATCAAGGTAACCGCGGGCAAGGACGAACCGGAGCGTTGCGGCCAGGCCCTGAACGTCGCCGCGACGGCGCTGGTGAGTGGGGTGGCGGTGTCCCTCTGGCTCACCGGGGAGGCCGCCTGGTTCGCGCTGCCCGGCCGGGCGGACGAGGTGAAGCTGGACCACTCGCCCCCCCTGGGCGACCTTCTCGGCAGCGTGCTGGCCGGTGGCACGGTCACCTTGTGCACGCAGTGCGCCGCCCGGCGCGACATCACCCCCCAGGACGTCATCGAGGGCGTGCGCATCTCCGGCGCCGCCACGTTCGTCGCCGAGGTCATCGCCGACGCCACCCAGGCCCTGGTGTACTGACGCTGACGCTCAGGGGACGGGGACGGCGGCCAGGCGCTGCTCGCGCAGTAGCTGGGTCCAGTGCTCGTCGCGGCCTGCCAGCGGTGGCAGCCGCCCGGCAGCCCAGGTGAGCAGCAGGTCGGCCAGGGCGGGATTGCGGACGAGCGCCGGGCCGTGCAGGTAGGTGCCAAGCACCCGGCCCGCCCATGCCCCCTCGGTGCCGTCTCCGTTGCCCACCCCGCTCAGCACCTGTGCCAGCGGGGCCACGCCCGGCCCGCGCCTGGTCACTCCCTGGTGATTCTCGAACCCGGTCAGCCTGGGCAACTGGAGTTCGGGGTTCACCTCGGCGACGATCTCGCCCACGCCCCGGCGCTCGCCGCGGCCGCTGCGCATGTCGAGGATCCCCAGGCCGGCGACCGGCTGGCCCTCTTCCCCGCCGAACTCGGTGCCGATGAGCTGGTAGCCCGCGCACACAGCGAAGATCACCGCGCCCCGTTCGGCCGCGGCGGCCAGCCCGCGGTCCTCCCGCAGCCGCCGCGCGGCCAGGATCTGCGGCAGGTCCTCTCCCCCGCCGAGCAGATAGATGTCACCCTGCTGGGGCACGGGCTGACCGGAGTTCACCAGGACCAGTTCCGCTTGGAGGCCGCGCAGCCTGGCCCGCCGCTCCAGCACGAGCAGGTTGCCCCGGTCCCCATAGGTGCTGAGCAGGTCTGGGTAGACCCAGACCAGCCGCAGGCCGCTCGGCCCGCGCGCGTGGGCGCCACGCCTGCGCGGCTCGGGGGTGACCATGCTTATTCCGCCCGCCCGAGCGCGACCCGGATCTGCTGGAACGCCGTGTAGTTGGCGATCACGTCGAGGCTGGTTCCCGGAACCTGATCCACCGCGTCATCCACTCCTTCCACCAGTTCGAACGTCACCAGATCCGCTTCCAGGCGTACCGCCAGGTCGAGCCGCCGCTCCCCGGCGACGAACACGGGCCGCCCGCGGAGCACCCGGTAGTCGACGTCCCACAGCCAGGAGGTATCCCTGCCGTCCGGCCCCTGGGCGTTGACGGCCAGCAGCACCGGGGTGGGCGCGGGCTCGAGCACGTCGAAGGCCTCCAGCCAGCCGGCCGGGTTCTTGGCGAGCAGCAGCCGCACCTGCCGGCCGCGGTGCGCCAGCCGGGTATACCGGCCCGCCACCGACGCGACCTCGCGCAGCCGCGGCAGCGCGTGCGCCGGGTCCACGCCGAACAACTCGGCCACGGCGAGCGCGACCACCGCGTTGGACCGGTTCGCCCGGCCCGGCAACGTCAGCGACAGGTCGCTGATCCGCCCGGCGGAGTCGATGACCGACCCCCCCTCGAGTACCCACCGGGTCGCGGGCCGCCGGAACGGGCACTCGCCGCAGCGCCAGCCGAGGTCGTCCCGCAGCAGGTGCGAGCCGCACTCCGCGCAGCACCACGAGTCCTCTTGCCACCGCTGGCCCGCGGCCACCCAGATGACGTTCGCCGCCGACGAGGCCGCCCAGGTGATCAGCGGGTCATCGGCGTTGGCGACCACCCAGCGGTCCGGCGCTCCGGCCAGCGCATCCCGCCATCTGCGCGCTACCAGCCAGATCTCCGCCGCCCGGTCCATCTGGTCCCGGCTCAGGTTCAGCAGTGTGACCACCCGCGGCTTCGTCGCCTTCAGCACCGCGGGCAGGTGTCTCTCATCCACTTCCAGAACGGCCAGCGGCGCGTCAGGCGCCCTGCCGAGCGCGGCAACCAGTCCCTCCGCCATGTTGGCGCCAAACGCGTTCGAGGCGACCTCCTGTCCCATGGCGCCGAGCGCGGCCGTGATAAGCCTGGTGGTGGTGGTCTTCCCGTTCGTCCCGGTGACCAGGACGATCTGGCGGCCCACGGACAGCAGGGCCAGCAGATCTGGCTCGACGCGCAGGCCGATGACGCCGCCGATGACCGAACCATCACCGCGCCCGGCCAGGCGTGACATGGTTCCGGCGGCGCCGCCCAAGGTGGTGGCGAGTCGCGCGCGCATCGGAAGTCTGCCCATGGGCGATGATGCTATCCGCCCGGGCCGTGCCCCCGGGCCGCTCGGCGGCGGCCGGTCTGGGCCAGGAAGGCCCATGCCCCGTGACGAACTGGCGGGCCGGCTGGTCATCGCCATCGCTCATCCCTGGCCGGCAGCCAACAACCCAGTAGGGCATCTAGGACAGTGACTATGGCAAATGCCAAAAGCACGTGGGGTTGGGTATTGCCATGAGTTGATGCCACAGGCATCATGGAAGTGACCGCAGAAGCGCTGATGATCCTGACGACCCGCTGGCACGGCGGTGAGGCAGCCGGACGGCCGCCACATAGAGCACCTCATCTTTCCTGACCTGGCCGACAAGGAGAGGCGCCATGGTCACCGACTCCACCCGCCCGGAGCCGCGTGCCCCAGCATGGCTAGCGGCCGCCTGGCAGTTCCTCACGCCGCACCTGCTCCGCTCCGGCCTGTACCAGGCGGGCATTCAGAACAGGAGCGGCAGGCAGCCGGTCATCATCCAGATCACCCGGGAGCCGTTCGGCGAACGAATTCGCCTGCGATGCCCGCCGGGTACCTCGGCCGAGGACCTGTACGCCGCGCGAGGAGTCCTTCGCGCCGCATGCTGGGCCGCCGCCATACGGGTGACGCGAGACCAGCAGCGCCCAGACGTCGTGACCGTGGATGTGATCAGGCGCCCGGGCAACGCCGAGCTTGCTGGCCCAGGTAAAGAGGCGCGCGATGAGTGAAGGCACTGACGGCTTCGGCTTGCTCAGCGCGGACTGTGAGCGGGCGTGTGACAGCGGCCGACCCGGGTTTCCCGGCGATCAGCTCGCCTGGCTCGGCGGCGCTCGCGCAGCGATTCTGCGGCTGTGCCCGGGTGAGCGGTCGCTGTATGCGGGCCTGGGCACGGGCGTGCTGCTTACCGGGGCGTTCGGCGGCATGTCCGCGGTGCTCGCGCTCGGTTATGTACTGCACGCCCCGGTCACCGTGCTGTGGCCCGTCGCGCTGTTCTGGGCGCTGACGCTGGTGAACCTCGACCGGCTGCTCTTGCTGATCACTGCCTCGAAGAAGCAACTGCTGGCGATGATCCCGCGCCTGGCAATATCTGCGCTGCTCGGGTTTCTCATCGCCGAGCCGTTGACGCTGCGGATCTTCCAGCCCGAAATCAACGCCCAGGTCGCTGTTACCCAGCAGCAGGCACAAAAGGCGCAGCTGGCCGCCATCACGCGCACCTACCAGCCGAAGATCTCCGCCGACGAGGCCCGGATAGCCGCGCTCGACGGCGTGCTGCTCGCCGATCGGGAGACGGTCGACCACTACCTGCTCAAGAAGCACGTGAAGCAGTCCAGCCCGGACCTGCCTCCCAGCCTTCGGCAAAACCGTGGGCCCTACTACCGCCTCTACAAGAGGAAAGCCGCTGCGGCCGCGGCCTACTACGACGCGGTCGCGCCGGGCATCCATGGCCAGATCGCGGCGCTGCAGGGCGACATCAGCTTGCTGCGCAGCCAGGCGATCAGCGCCGAGCGCGGCGTTCATGCGGCAATCGCCGATGGCTCGGGCTGGGCCGCACGCGAGACCGCGCTCGATCAGTTGACCGCGCGGCATCCAGGCGTGGACCTGACCGTATGGCTGGTCCGGCTGGCGTTCGTGCTGGTCGACCTGGCGCCGTTGATCGTGAAGTTTCTCCTGGTCCTGTTCGGCAGGCAGGTCTACGACGAGATCGCCGCCGCTATCCGGGAACGGAGCCGGGTCGAGGCACACCGGCTGCGGGAGCAGGCCCGGCTCGATCGGAGCAAAGCGAGCCGCCGCGCCGACGCCCACGATGAGATCGACGAGGCAATCGTTGAGGTCTACCGAGAGCAACAAGTCGCCGCAGCTTGCGCGGACGCCCAGCCTGCCGGCGAGACCCGTCCGGGCAGCCAGCCGGGCAACGGGAACCAGGCCCGCATCCCGGCCCTCAGCCTCACCGAATTCGCCGCCGAGAGCCGGATTCACGAACGGATGGCCGTGCCGATAGCGGCACCGCTGTCGCGGATGGCCTGGCTCGGCACCGGCCTGCTCGCCGCCCTCACCCTCGCGATCGCCGCAGCTAAAGCCGCACAGGTGAGCGTGACCGGCGGCTGGCTCACGCTCACCGCGCTACTCGCCGCGCTGGCCTTGGCCGCGTACAGCCGCGGGTACCGCAGCGGCCCCGCCTGGGTCCAGCGCGCCACCTTTGGCGCGGGACTGCTTGGCCTGGCGGTGCCCGCCCTGATCATCGCGATGAACGCGTAATCATCCCCAGCAGAAAGGACACCGAGGAATGCAGCACAGCAGCAACCAGCCCGTCTGGGACAAAGGCACTCAGGCGGCCACGGCGGCGGCCTACCACGGCCGCGTCGCGGTACTGGACCGTCGCAGCACGAAGGTCCAGGACCGGGCCCGCGAGGCGGGCGTGCCCATCAGGTACGTGGGCATCAGCGCACTCTTCGCGGAAACCCGGGCCTACGCAGGCCCGCAAACCGACTGGGTCATCGGCCCGGTCACCGACCTCCGCGACGCCGTCATACCCAAGGCCGAAAGGGCCGCGCTGGTGCGGCTCGTGGATGCGGGCATCGCATTCCCGATGATCTACATCGCGCATGAGGTGCCCAAGGGCCGGCTCGCCATTCCGGATGCCGATGGCGAGCCGGCGTCTCGGCCGACGGCCGTTGACCGCACCGAGGCCGACGCTGCCGTCGGGCCGGTCCCGCCGCCGATGGCCGCCACCGCTCTCGCCGACCGGCTCGGCCACCGCTCGCAGCACCTCCTCCAAGCGCTCGCCATGACCGTCCCCATCGCGGGCGCCATCGTCGCGGCCCCGTTCGTGCTAGCGGGCGCCGCCGTGGCGGCTATCGGCGCGCTGGCACTAGACCCGATCGTCTTCGGCGTAATCCCGGCCGGGCCACCGGTGCCCGGGCAGCCCGCCGCCTGGTACGTACTCGCCCAGTGGGACTGGCCCGCCGCCTCCGAGCCAGCACCCTGACCGCATCGGACAGCCAAAGTACTGGCTCGGCGCGCCAGCATCGACAGCACGGGCCAGCGCAGCGCGCTGGCCCGTGCTGTGGAAAGACTCTAAGAGAGATCGTCGAAATCGCCCTGTTTTGCGCCCGCGAGGAACTCATCCCATTCAGTCTGTGTATAAATAACGACCGGACCGTTAGGATCGTTTGTATTGCTGAACATAACGGCGTCACCCTGGCGCGCCACCTTGATGCATGTGCCACCATCGCACCTGCGCGCGACACGCCAGGAAAGGTCTCCGACAGCTGATGGACATGCTGACATTGCCATCCCTTTCGATTGGTTGGTTGGTCAGGGCTGCGCGGAAGCTTACTATTTACCCGCGTAGCTTACTCGCATCTCGGCAATGCGCTGAGCCGAGTCGGACGGGCTTAGTGCGGCGTCGCGGAGATACTCGATCGCCTCACGGTAACGCTCTACCTCCGACTTGCGTTCCTGATACTGGTGAGTGATCAGCCCTTCCACGAAGACGACAGGCTGGAAAGGTAGGTCGAACTCAAAGAGTACGAAGTTGCTGTCCTGGCTGGCGTACGCGCCCGCATCAAAGGGGATGACCTGCACCGTTGCCTTCTTGGCCTGCTGCAACTCAAGGATCTTGTCAAGCTGGCCGGCCATGACCGCAGGACCGCCCACTCGATGATGCAACACCGCCTCATCAAGCAGGGCGCGATAGCGTAGCGGGGCCGATCTATCGAGGAGTTCCTGGCGGAGCAGCCTAGCTTCGACTCGCTGCTCATGTACCTCAGGAGAGATTTTGGGTGCAATGGCTTTAATGATCGCCCGGGCATAATCCTGGGTCTGCAGCAAGGCGGGCAGGTAGTACATCGTATACGTGGTGATCGACGTGGCTTCCTGCTCCAAGCCGATGTAAGGGCCAAGCTTCAGGTCGTCGTAGCGCATCCACCAGCCCCTCTCCCGTGCCTGCCGGGCGAGATCCATCAGCTCGGCGGAAGTTGCTTCGTCGGCGCGGTAAAGCTGGCACAAGTCACGGACTTCGCGCAGGCCCGGCCGACGGGCGCCCGACTCCATTCGGCTGATCTTGGTAGGAGAGCAAAGCAGTTTCTCCCCCACCTCCTGGACGGTCCAGCCAAGCCCGTGACGCAACTCGCGCAGGCGCGCGCCAAGCTCACGCTGACGCACCGTTGGGATGTCCGCTGTCACGACGCCTCGCTCCTCTCTGAGCTCAAAGCGCCCACGCCTGGTCGATGCGGGGGTCTATGCTCCCGAGCCTGGCATCTGCGCAGGTTCATGTTCCATGTGCAGGAACCGTAGACTATCGCCATTGGCATGTGCCGTGCTGTATATGCTGCTCGTGTCAACGGGCTTCCATCGGGGTGACACGAGCCCTGGAGGCAGCGCCGAGGTTAGCGGCCTATGGTGCCCCCACACCAAAGGACACCGGGTCGAAAGGACCGATACCGGTACCAAGGTGCGCCATCCGAATTTCCTCGGACGTCCTCGACAGCTAGGCCGGGAGACCAGCGGCGTCTAAGTGAATCTCAGCTTGGCCTGGCAATCCTCGGGTGGACGCTCGTGCTTGCGGTTCCACCCACCAGCGGCCTGTGACCCGCTCACAGCCCGTCGAAGAGGCCAGCCTTCAGATCGGCGCAGAAAGCCTGCCATTCATCACGGCTCAAAGCAACAACCACATCGGGCGCCTTCGAGCTGCGCACCAAGATCGCCTCGTCAAGCGGCAAGAGCTCGGCGCACGCTCCTCCGTCGCATTGCCTACCGTGACGCCACACATGCTCGTCAGCCGGACTACCCACTACGCCCCCCAAGCAACGACAAGAGCGTCAGATAACTCTCCCGAGGCAACAGGATATTTCCGCCATTGTCAACCGCACAACCGTTGAACATGTTGCTAGTGTGAATAGAGGGACCAAAGTTACTTCCAATAGTAAAGGGCCAGGCTGAAAGCTCCTGGCCCTTTACTGTCTGTGCAGCTTTAAAGCAGATCATCAAAATCGCCCCGTTTAGCCCCGGCGAGGAATTCTTTCCATTCGTCCCAGGTAGACCTGTAGAACGGGCCATCGGGATGATTCGTATTCCCGAATATTACGGCATCACCATGGCGCGCCACCTTGATGCACGCACCACTCTCGCACAACGCTACGCGCCAGGCGAGGTCCCCATAGGCCGCTGGAAAGGGTGGCATTACCGTTCCTCTCAGTAGATTTACTGGAACTATGCGCGAGCTGGCTCTGCCGCATAGGATTTCGCCATCTCGGCAATGCGCTGAGCCGAGTCGGCGGGGCTTAGTGCGACGTCCCGGAGGGAATCCACGGCCTCACGGTAACGATCAAGATCCGCTTCGGACTCATGGTAGCTGTTGTTGGTCAAGCCCTCCACGAAGACTACGGCTGTTCGTGGCTCGTCGATCTCGAGCAGCACGAAGTTGCTGTCTGTGGCGGCATGCGGGCCGACGTCAAAGGGGATGACCTGTACCGTTGCCTTCTTGGCCTGCTGCAACTCGAGGATCTTGCCGAGCTGGGCCGACATGATCGCCGGGCTACCAACCGGACGGCGCAATACATCCTCGTCCAGGAGGGCGCGATAGCGCGGGGGGACAGGCCGGTCGAAGATCTCCTGGCGGCGGAGGCGGGCTTCGACGCGTTGCCGATGTACCTCCGGCGAGATTTTGGGCGCTTTAGCCTTGATGATCGCCTCGGCATAGGCCTCTGTCTGCAACAGCGCAGGAATGAAGAAGGCCGAAAAGCAGGTGATCCTTGTGGCGTCCTGCTCCAAGCCGATATAGGGATCGAGCTTTAGGTCGCTATAGGGCTTCCACCAGCCTAGTTCCCGAGCCTGCCGGGCTAGATTCATCAACTCGGCGGACGTGGCCTCGTCAACGCCGTAAAGCGCGCACAAGTCACGGATGTCCCGCAGGCTCGGGCGGCGTGCGCCCGTCTCCATTCGACTAATCTTCGTAGGAGAGCAAAGCAGTTTCTCCCCCACATCCTGGACAGTCCAGCCAAGCCCGTGACGCAACTCCCGCATGCGCGCGCCAAGCTCACGCTGACGCAGTGTCGGGCTCTCCCCAGTCACGCCCCCTCGCTCCTCTCTGAGCACAACCCCCCACGCTCGGTCGATAGGGGGATTCCCCGCTCTCGGGAGCTTGGCGCGTGTTCCGTGTGCATCAACCGAAGACTATCGCCATTGGCACGTGCCATGGTAATTATCACCGAGACGACACTCGCGTCAAGAGCCGGGCTCAATATGACGGAGATGTCAGGAAACAAGGCCAATCGACCTGGCTGGCCCCGGTCATCGCGGACTGCGACCGCCCGTGCACCCGGAATGTACGGACTTGGCTTTCGAACCACCCGCATCATCGGCCTCTAGGGGGATGCTCACACGTCGGCGTCCCCTATAGGGCAACGAGAGCCGTGCCGGTGAGGGACTGCGCGCTTCCTCTGCTGCCGCTTTATCAGCTGTAACAGTAGCCCTAACGGTTTGGAAGCGGCAGGCACTTCATGCCTTGGCGGCGGCGTGTCGGCATGGCCGGATGGCCCCGCCGGTAGAACGGGGCCTCAGGAAGCGCTGTCACGCCGTTTGACGACGCCCAGGGCGCTAGCGCGGGTGACCGGCTGCCACGAAGCGGGCGGGCCAGGACAGGACTACTTCCAGCCAGGGCGCGACGTTCATCAGGGCCGCGGCGTAGCCAAGCTGCTCACCGGGGCGCAGCCCGACGCCGAGTGTGGCCAGGTCGTTGCTGACGGCGTGCTGGTCGTCCTCGCCGAGCAGGGCGGTCCAGGCTGGCATCCTGTTGTGCGCGAGCTCCATCGACAGCGGGTGGCGCCGCAGCGCCCGCAGCCGGTGCCCCACCAGCGCGCCGGGCCAATCGGCCAGGCCGGGCAGGCCGAAGTCGAGCGGTGGCGCGGGCTCGGCCGGGTCCGGCGCGCCGCCCGCGGGGCAGATGCGTTCCACCTCATGCAGCCAGCGGACCTGCGGGATGACCCAGTCCGGGCCGATCCGGGTGCCCGGCCCGGCGCCCTGGCCCAGGGCCCGTACCGCGACCCGGGCCGCGCTCGCCGCCAGCCGCGCCGGATCGTAGCTGGCCCGCAGGGCCGACGCCCGGGCGGCCACCGCCCGGTCGATCACCGTGGCCAGCAGGCACTCCCGGATGCGCTCGCCGAGCTCGTCCCAGCGCTGCCGGAGGCGGGCGGGCACCACCGGCAGCCCCCGGCCGGTGAGGATGGCAAGCACAAGCGTCTCCACCCAGACGCGGAGCCAGGCGTCCTGCGGCGAGCCCGGCGCGGCGAGCAGGTCGGCGGCACGCATCTCCCGCAGCGTGCAGGGCCGCTCGCCGGTGCACAGCGGGCCGCAGGCCGCGCTGCGGCAGCCCAGCACCGGCGCGGCAACCGGGGCCGGCCTGGCCTCGGCAGCCGGCACCGCGGGCGGGGCCGGGCACGCCGGCCGTGCCGGGCATACCGCCGGGCGGCGGTACCCGGACCCGGATGGGGCGGTCCATGCCGTCCGCGAACACCGCGGCGACGCCGGGCTCCAGCGAGACCACCTGCCGGGACTGGTCCGCGCCGAGGTTCATGGTGGCGCCGACGAGTTCCCGGTCGTCGGCCGCTGGCAGGCGGTGCATCACCTTGAGCGCGGTGTTCTTGACCGCATCCGGGATGAGCTTCGCCGGAATCTGCTCGGCGATCACCAGCCCCTCGCCGTAGGCACGGATCTCCGCCAGCAGGCCCGCGAACAGCTCGACCGCGTGCGCGCTGGCCCGGCCCTCCTGGCGGGCCCGCAGCAGCCGGTGCGCCTCCTCGATGACGATGACGTGGCGCAGCCCACCGGGCTGGCCTGCCCTGGCCCGCAATCGCAGATGCTCCACGATCCTGATGATCAGCGTTCCCATCAGGAACGCCTTGTCCTCGTCGTTGGCGACGTCCTCGATCGCGAGCACCACGTTGCGCCGCAGCAGGCCGGCGATGTCGGCAGGATGACCGCCTTCGAAGAAGCGCCCGGCCGAGCCGATCCGCAGCGAGCGGAGCCGCACGCCGACGAAACCGCGCACGTCGGCCTGGAGTTCCCGGCCGTACCCGACGTCCTCGATGACGGCGAGCGCGGCGCGCTCGAGCTGAGCCAGCGTGGGGACCGCGGGTTCGGCCACGGCATCCGGCATCCGGCCGCCGGTCACCACGTCCCAGCCGTTCGCCTCGTAGACCTGCTGCAACGCCTGGGCGATGATCTGCGGGAACGGCTCCTCGGCGTCGAACGCGGCCAGGAACAGGGCGCGGAGCATGTCGATGTGCGCCTGCACCGGGTAGCCAGGCTCCGGCGCGAGCGGGTTGACCGACACCGGGATCGACTCCGGGTCGGCGGGGTTCAGCACGGTGACCGGGCCGCCGCAGACCCCGGCGAGCCCGCGCTCTGCTAGCCCCGACCCCACCACCCCGCCCAAGGGCACCGAATACTCGCACTTGGCCGGCTCGATCACGAGCCAGGGCAGCCCCGCCCTGGTGAGCTGGGCCAGCAGGTGCCGGACCGTGTGTGACTTCCCGGCGCCGGTGGCCCCGGTGACAAGCGTGTGCCGGTTCAGGGTGGGCAGCGGCACCCGGAACTCACCGGCCGCCTGGTCTCCGGCGTCGAGGATTAAGCCGAGGGTGACCGGCTCGCCATCGGTTGCGGGCTGCCCCTCGGTCTCGCTGGTCAGGTCGAAGTAGCCGGTGTCCAGGACGCGCAGCCCGGGCACCTCCCGGCGGGGCAGCCCGGCGAGCGCGGTCAGGACGCCCGCGGTGGCGTCGAAGGTCACCCCGGGCCCGGCTCCGGAGCGGGGGGCCGGCACCAGCGCCTCGGCCAGGGACCGGGCCGCCGGGGCCGACCCCAGCCGGTAGGGATGGTGGGCCAGGTCGGCGGCGCCGGCCAGGACCGGGGCGATCACGGCCAGCTCGCCCGGCGTGGCCGCGCCGACGAGCACCCGCACCGCCCACAGGCCCGCCTCGCGGAAGGAGTCCAGCTCGGCCAGCCTGCGTTCGGCCAGATCGGCCTCGAACCGGAACCTTTCCTCATCGTGCTGGCGCAGGACCGTCACCTGGGCGCGCAGCTCCGTCACCTCGGCGTCGAGGCGGTCCGTGGGCTCGGCCACCACGAGCCAGCCGAACGGCCTGCCCATGACCGCGGTCAGCGCGGCCTCAAACCGGGTCGCCTGGTGGCCGTCGCGCGCATACACCGGGCCGGCCAGGGGTGGCGCCTGACGGCCCGGGCACGGCGCCCAGATCAGTTTGTCGCACGCGGCGAGCCAGTCGGCGGGCGCCGGGCACGCCACGGGCGCCGGCCGGGAAGAGCAGCGCATCCTGGCCGGTGTGGCCGGGGTGATCCGGCCCGGCGAGGACGGCGTTGGTGATGAACTCCAACGGCGAGCCCGCCGCGCGGCACAGCCAGCCCGCCACGAACGGCCGCCGCCCGCGGGCGGCCGAGGCCGCCGCGGGCAGGATGGCCAGGAAGTCCTGCTCGGCCGAGCCGGGTGCGGACGGGGCCACGACGGACAGGACCCGGAACCAGGGGCCCGCGACCTGCTCGCCGAGCACCGGGATGGTGGTCACGAAGCGTGCATACCAGCGTTACCGGGCAGCCGCCACCGACACGGTAAGAGTGCCTGGCTGACGGCGTACCGGGCGTGCCCGGCGTGCCCGGGCCCAGAACGCGCCGATGCCGTCCGGGGTGCCCAGCCCGGTGGACGTCGCGTCGCTGCCGGGGAGCAGGATCGTAGGACCGCGGTCAACGGTGCCCGGCCCCGCCACGACCCGGGCACCGTTGATTAGCGAAACGGTGCGGAGCCGCGTGCCCCGTTCCGCTGCCGCGGCCGGCCGGGAGGCTGCTCCCTCCCGGCCGGCTATCCCTCGCTGGGCCGCTCGTGGCCCACGCGAGGCTGTTTCTGGGGCCGGCCGGATCGTCATGACGCGGTCCGGTAGGCGCTCGGGAGGGTCTCGGTGACCGGTATCGCGGCTAATCCAGGCTCCTCGGTGCTGCCCGCGGGCACGGCGGCAAGCCCGACGGCGAGGCTGGCCGCGGGTGCGGCGGAGCGAACCAAGCGACCCATGCGTGCCTCCAGAACCTAGACGTGCCACTGGTTGAGCGAATTCAGGACTTAGAGGGTCCGACCTATAGACACGGTTGGCCCATAAGTTGTTGCCCGAAGCCCCGATTTTTGTTTCCGGTTCGCCCAGATTTTTTGGGAGCGGCCGGAGCCGCCCCGCTACGGTCCGGTGTAGCCGCTGGTCACAGCCGCGGCGAACGCCGTGCCCCGGTCAGCCGTCACACAGGGCGAGAAGCTTGCGGACGGTGGCCCAGTTGCGGGCGGTCCCGGCGGCGGCCGGGCTGGCCCGCCGGCTGAAGCAGGTGCAGGGCGAGCTCACTGCGCCCGAAGCCGTCCGGGGTGTGCACGAACAGGGTGCGGCCTACCACCTGGGCAGCGCCGTGGCCGCCCCGCTCGGCGTCCCGCTGCTCCGCGGCCGTGATCGCATCCGCCAGCCCCGGCGGGGTCTGCGCGAAGAACACCGCGTGCACGCACTTCGGGTTGGGCTCGCCGGCGTAAGGATTGTCCTCGATCGCCTGGGCAAGTTCCGCGCGTGACAGCACCACCACGGCGGGCTTGACGCCCAGGGCATCGGCAATGGCCTGCTCCAGCGCGCCCGCCAGCGCCGCCGTATCCGTCTCGGCCGTGGTGAACACCACGTTGCCGCTCTGGATGTAGGTCACCACGCCGGTGTGCCCCAGCCCGGCCATCACCTCGCGCAGGTCGGCCATCGCGACCTTGTTGTGCCCGCCGACGTTGATGCCGCGCAGCAGCGCGATGTGAGTGGCCATGGCAGCATCCTGCCATGATGATCATGGCCTCCCCTCGCGGTGCGTCGTGCCGGAGGCGCGCAGGCTAGCACCGCGCATGGTCGTGCCGGAGGCACGCGAGCCGACCGAGCGGGGAGGCGGCAGGTTGTTGGTTTCGCCATGCCGAGCCCTGCTCAGCGGCTGCGGCGGCGCCAGTCCGGCGGCTGCGGCGGCGGGCCGAGGTTCGGCGCCGGCCTGCCCTCCCTGGCCCGCCAGCTCACCGGCTGCCCGGCCGGCTCGGCGTACTCCGGCGATGCCTGGCGCGTTTCCGCCAGGCTGCTCATCATGGCGGTGGGCAGCGTGAGGATGGCCGGGTTGGCGTCCGCCAGCACGACCTGCCGCCCCGCGCCGGACGCGTAGCTCACGATCACCGCGCTCGGCGGCAGTTGCTGGAGCTCATGCGGCTCGACGAGGAACTCGCGGGAGCGCTGCGCGGTGCTGCCGAGCGACTGGCTGAGCCCGATGGCCCGGGACGTGCTCAGCCCCCAGGACGTGCTCGTGTTGATCCCCTCGCTGATCGAGTCCGAATCGCTGGTGCCGTACGACGCGCTGTCCTCCCGGCTGCGGGATCCGGTACGGGGGGCGAACGGCGCGGCACCGGAACTGGTGTGGCCGCGGCCCCGGCTGTGGCCAGTGGTCTCGCTGCGGGACACCGAGGCGGCCCAGGAGTCCGCCGTGCCCACGGTCGAGGTGTACGAATCGCCGGCCGTGTCGTTGACCGACGCGCCCACCGTGTCGGTGAACTGGCTGAGCACGAAGCGGTGCTGCGTCCCGATCTGCTCGGCGGCCACCTTCGCGTCCTCCGCGTTGCCCAGGCGCATCACCGCCAGGGCCGCGTTGCCGCGCCCCAGCCGCTCTTTGACGTGGCCGGGAACCGCGCGGTAGGCGAGGACCAGCCCGGTCCTTGTGGTCTCGCACGCGCCGGCGAGCCGGTCCAGCACCGCTTCGCCCAGCTTCTCCGCGCCCGCCACGCAGAGCGTGTGCCGCCACGGCCGGCCGGGGCTGGCCTGGCGGAGCAGGCAGGTGAGCGACACCGTCAGATACGTCCCGAGCACATCGTTGCCGAACATCCCGCCGCCGGAGTCCAGCGCCACCACGCGCAGCCTGCTGCGCGGCATCGGCGCCGAATCGCAGCCGAGTCGCTCCAGGACCCGCAGCCGCGCCTCCAGCGCCCAGGCGCGCTCGATGACCACCCGGTCGGCCGCCCCCCGCCCGAACAGCGCGGTGATGCGGTCCAGTTGCTCCGCGGTGAGCCGGCCGCTGCGGACGTCCTCGCGCGGGTCGCCAACCTGCGCCAGGGCGCGCAGCCCCGCGGTCACCTGCGAGATCCGCGTCCCGTCGCCGAGCACCGCGAGCAGCCGGTCGAGCAGCGCGTGGTCGCGCGCCGGGTCGTGCCCGGCGGTCCCGGCCAGGCCGGCCGCCGCGCTGGCGCTCAGCACGTCGGCGAGCGCCGCGGCGGGCAGGCCCACGCCGAGGTCGAACCGCGGCAGGTCCGCGGGCAGCACCCAGACGAGCGGGTCGATCCGCGCGCCTGCGGCGACCGCGGCCAGGTCGCGGGCGACCGCCCCCTCGGACAGGTCCAGCACGGTGACCTGGTCTCCGGCGGAGAGCCTGGGCACGGCGATCATGGTCAGCAGGGCCGACCAGCCGGCCAGAGTGCCGCCGATCACGTCGACCCGGTCGATCCCGGCGGGCAGCGCGACGGGATACCACACCGGCTGCCCGGAGAACGCCTGCGCCCGCTCCTGCCAGGCGCGGAACCTGCGGGCGTGTTCCTCCTGCGCGGCGACCAGCTCTTCTTCGGCGGCGGCGCGTGCCGCGGCGACCCGCCGGGTCTCCGCCGCGATGTCCGCGCGCAGCGCCTGCCTGCCCCGCCACACGGCGCCCGCGCAGGCCGCGGCCAGGCCGCCGAACGTCACCGCGGCCAGCGTGGTCAGCGCGGCGTTGAGCAGGCCGAGGGAGCCCAGGCCGATCGCGCCGGCGGCCAGCGCCAGGCAGGTGACGGCGGCCACCCGGGCCGGGCGGCTGAGCCGGCTTTCCTCTCTGCGCTGTGCGGCGAGCCAGCCGGGATCGAGCCGCTCGGGATCCGGGGGGACCGGCCGCCGCGGCGGCGGGCCGGGGTCGCCGTGCCGCGGAGCGAACTGCCAGCCGAGGCAGACGGAGCCGGGCCGGAGCACGCGGGCCGTCACGCCGGCCGCCGGAGCGCGGGCAGGGCAGCGGCCGGCGGGGCCCGCCGCGCCGGGGCCGGGCTCCCTGCTGGGATCCGGCCGGCGATCGCCTGGCACCGCGGCAGCACGGTGCGGCCGGTATCCGTCCCCGCCCGGACCGCTGCCAGGCCGCTGACCAGTACGAACTCGTCGTCAGCGAGCTCGCAGAGCGCGCTGGGAGGCACTACGGGGACCGGCGTCGTACCCGGCGGCACGCCGGGGCCCGCCACCGCCGGCGGTGGGCCCCCCGGCTCGCCGGGCAGCGCCGGGACGCGGGAGACCGGCACGACCCGGGTGCCGGTCAGCGCCGCGAGCTGAGCCGCCAGATCCCGGTCCGCCAGCCGGCTGAGCAGCCCGGTACCGGCCTCCCCGGCGAGCCGTGCCGCGGCCTGTGGCGCGGTCGTGGCCAGCACCGCGCCGAGCCCGGGCTGGCTGCCGGGGCCGATGAGCCGGGCGAGCGCCTGCGGGTCGGCCCCGTCGCACTCGGTGAACCAGGCCAGGCCCTCGGACGGGATCCCCTTGCGGCCCAGGGCCGCGTAGACGGCGGCGATGTCGGCCGCCACCACGTCCGCGATCAGCTCGGCGGCGCGCCCGCACCTGCGCCGGTCCAGCGGGAACAGCACCACCGCCCGGTGCCTGACCACCTCGGCCAGGCTGATCCGTGCGCCTGCGCCCTGGCCCGGGCCCAGCCAGCGCCCCATCGGTGACGATCGCAGGACCGCCAGTTCCTTGTCCGCCACGCCGGGCCCCAGCTCATAGCGGGCGCCGCCGTCCGCCCCGAAGACCTGCAACGGGGCGGCCGTGGCGGCGCACACGCGGGCGAGCAGCGCGGGTAGTTCCCGGCTCCCGGCCAGGTCGACGACGATCACCGGCTTGCGGCGGCGGATCGCCGCGTGCACGACCTGCCAGCCCAGCGCCTGGACCGCGGGCCGCGCCGCGCCGGTCACCAGCACGCCCGCCCCGGCGTCACGCCAGGAAAGGGCCGCTGGGCCGCCGGTCACCCGATCGACCCCCAGGCACGCACCGTTCCTGGTGACCACCCCACCAGACTTAACGCGGGCTGCGGTGAACCGGCGGCGGCAAAGGCTGGCCAGTCCGGGGCGGGTGAGGGGCAGGTCCCATTCCTCGGTATGCAGCCAGCGCACCCACCAGGCGAGCGCCGCGGCCGCCGCGGCCAGGATCAGCGCCACCGGAAACTGGCCGACGAGCCGGTCGGCCTCGACGGCGGGCAGCCTCGCGATCGCGGCCGGGCCGGTGACCAGCTGCGACAGCAGGCCCGCCGCCGCCCGCGGACCAGCGGCTAACCCGGCGGCGGCGGCGCCGGGCCCGATGGCCAGCAACCACACCACGCCACAGCAGGCGGGAACCGCCAGCCACACCGGGCGCCAGCGGCTGATCCTGCTCACGACGTGGAACGCCGCGGCGAGCAGCAGCGTGAGCGGGGCGAATAAGGCGGCCGCCGCCAGGGCCGCGACGGCCATGGCGGCGAGGATCTCACCGCGGCGCGGTGTGCCCAGCGGGACGAGGTAGCGCGCTCGCCGCGGCGGGCGCCCGGAGGCAGATAAGGCGGGGGCAGGCATGTCGGGTTAAGGGTCCCAGCCGTCCCCCGCGTGTGTCCAGGCGCTTGCCAAACCGTTCGCCCGATCCGGGTTGATCCGGGCCGGGATGGCCTCGATAACGATCCGGAACAGCTCGGGACGGAGCATCGCCATGGTCAGCGCGACCGGGGCGCCGGACTCGCGGTCGGCGAAGCTCACGGTCACCGTGGCCACCGGCTCGCCGGCCGCCAGCCGCAGCGTCCGGGCCGCCGACGGCGGCGGCAGCCCCATCTCGAGCTGGACCGCCTCCGGCTGCGGGGCGTCGGGCCCGGCAGGCCGCCACGGGAAGGGGAACGAGTCGGGCGGGATCAGCCCGGATCGCTCCTGCGCGCCGAGCGCCTCCTCCTCGCCAGGCTGGCCGTCCGGCAGCACGCCCAGCTCGGCCGCGACCCGCTCGGGCAGGTAGCTGGCCGCCAGCGCCCCGGGCTCGCCGCCGACCGTCCACAGGCAGCGGACCGCGAGCACCGGCTCGCCGGGGGCCAGTCCCAGCGAGCGCCCGATGTCCTCGGGCGGCCGGCGCATGGTGGTGTGCCTGCTCTTGCACGCGAGCTGGCCGCCCATCGGGTCCACGTGCGAGGTGAGGCCGAAGACTCCCTCGAGGGGCACCCGGTATTCGGCCGGGCTGGCCCGGTAAACCTGCCCGTCCGGGAGCCGCCGGACCAGGTGGCGGGCGGCCAGTTCGTCGATGGCGGCGTCTATCTCCGACGGGCTCACGCTGTAGCGGCGGGCCAGCGCGGTGAGCCGGGGCAGCCGCCAGCCCGGCTCGTGATGCACAAGCGCCGCGGCCAGCCGGTCAGCAAGCACGGCCGCAGCCGGGGCGGACCTGCCCCGGGGCCCCAGCCTGCCTTCATCCTCCCCCCGCGGTGCCGCCGTCATTCACTGCCCGCCTCTTCGGGGGTTCCGGCCCTGATGTTCTCAGTGATAAGGGGCGTAGGTGACGAAAAGCTAAACGTCACGTGGACAAGCATGCGACGAAAAGGTGATGTGTTTCGGAACGAAGCCGCTCCCCAGGTCGTCTGCAACCCGTTCGCCTAGCCCATCCGGCCGGTGACGTACGCCTTGGTGCGGCTATCCGACGGGTCCTGGAAGATCTGCTCGGTCGTGCCGTATTCCACCAGCACGCCCGTGCGGGTATCGCTCTTGGTGTCGGTGAGCACGTAGAAAAAGGCGGTCCGGTCGCTGACCCGCGTGGCCTGCTGCATGTTGTGCGTGACGACGACGATCGTGTACTGCTGCTTGAGCTCCAGCATCAGGTCCTCGACGGCGCCGGTGGCGATCGGGTCGAGCGCCGAGGCGGGCTCGTCCATCAGAACGACGTCAGGCTCGACGGCGATCGTCCGGGCGATGCACAGCCGCTGCGCCTGCCCGCCGGACAGGCTCAGGCCCGATGTCTTCAGACGGTTCCTGACCTCTTCCCACAGTGCCGCCTTGCGCAGCGAGTTCTCGACGATCTCGTCCAGCTTGCCCTTGTTGCGGATGCCGTTGATGCGGGGCCCGTAGGCGACGTTGTCGTAGATCGACTTGGGAAACGGGTTCGGCTTCTGGAAGACCATGCCGATACGCCGGCGCACGGCCGTCGCGGAGACATCGCTGGCGTAGAGCGACTCCCCGCGGTAGGACAGATCACCTTCCAGGCGTGAGCCCGGCACCAGATCGTTCATGCGGTTGAACGACCGCAGCACGGTCGACTTGCCGCTCCCGGACGAGCCGATGAACGCCGTGATCTCGTTCTCGTAGATGGGCATCGTGACTTCGGTGACGGCTTTGAACTGCCCGTAGTAGATCGAGACGTTCTGTACGTCGAAGATGAGGTTGCCTGACGTTGCCGAGGCCTCCCGCGGCTCCGTCCTCTGCAGGGCTGCCGGCTGGGGCAGCTCGGTCTTGGCAGCGACGTTCGGCAGTTCGGTCTTGGCGGCGACGTTCGGCTGAGGATCTTCCATCACGTTCCTACCGGGCGTATCGGGCGTATCGGGCGGTGACAATGCGGGCAGCGATCATGAGGATAAACGCGATCGCGATGAGCGTGAGCGCCGAGCCCCAGCCGCGGGCCTGGGCACCAGGGTACGGCGACGACGCGTTCGAGAAAATCACCAAGGGCAGCGCGGTGTTGGCGCCGCTGAACACGTTCGTGTTCGCCACGGTCAGCCCGCCAAGGATGGTGAACAGCAGCGGCGCCGTCTCGCCCGCGGCCCGGGCCACGGCGAGCAGGCAGCCGCTGACGATCCCGCCGAGCGCGGCCGGCAGCACCACGGTCAGCGTCACCCGGGACTTGCTGGCCCCGAGGGCGTAGCTGCCCTGGCGGAGCGTGTCCGGCACGAGCCGGAGCATCTCGTAGGTGGAGCGGATCACGATCGGCAGCATCAGGCAGCCCAGGGCGAAGGCGCCGGCCAGGCCCGAGGCGCCGAAGTGCAGCACCCAGATCGAGAAGATGAACAGGCCCATGATGATCGACGGCACGCCGGTCATCACGTCGGCCATGAACCCGATGAACCGCGCCAGCCAGTTGATGCCACCGTACTCGTTCAGGTAGATGGCGCCCAGCACGCCGAGTGGCACGGCCATCACCGTCGCAAGGGCCGTGATCTCGAGCGTCCCGAGCACCGCCGGCCACATGCCGCCCACGCCCGCGGGCGCCACGTTGGGCGGGATCGGGCTGCCGGTCACAAACTGCCAGCTGATGATGGACGCGCCCTTGGCGATCACCGTGTACAGGACGAACCCGAGCGGAATGATCACGACGACGAACGAGACCCACATGAAGATGGTGGCGATGCGGTTCTTGGTGCGCCGCCAGCCCGCCGGCTCCCGCAGGTCGGCGGTCCGCTCCCCGGTTGCCACGGCCATCAGGCACCTCGCATCCGCCGCGCGGAGCGCTCGACCGCCGCGCGGGCAATGACGTTGACGATGATGGTGAACGCGAACAACAGCACGCCGAGCCCCATCAGCCCGGCGCGCCACACGCCGGTGGCCTCGCCGAACTGGTTCGCGATGACCGCGGGCATGCTGTAGCCGGTGGAGAACAGGTGGGAGGTGATCGTCGGCGACGAGCCGATGACCAGCGCCACCGCGATCGTCTCGCCCATCGCCCGGCCCAGCCCGAGCAGCACCGCCCCGACGACGCCGCCCTGGCTGTGCGGCCCGACGACACCGCGGATCATCTCCCAGCGGGTGGCGCCCAGCGCGTACGCGCCCTCCCGGTCGATCGCCGGCACCGTCGCGATGACCTCGCGCGACAGCGAGGTCACGATCGGCGTGATCATGAAGGCCAGGATGACGCCGGCGGTGAAGAACGAGGCTCCACTCGTTGGCGTCCCGAACAGCGAATCGAGGACCGGGATCCCGGTGACGGCCGAGGCGATGTGCGCGTAGATGTGCTGGATCCAGGGGGCGAACACGAGGATGCCCCACAGGCCCCAGACCACCGACGGAACCACCGCGAGGAGGTCGACCACGTACACGATCGGCCGCGCCACGCGGTACGGCACCACCTCGGTCAGCAGCAGCGCGATCCCGATGCTGACCGGAACGGCCATCACCAGCGCGATCACGCCCGTGACGGCCGTGCCGTAGATGAACGGCAGCGCGCCGAACTTGTTGGCCGTGGGGTTCCAGACGGTCCCGAAGATGCCCAGGCCTTCGGTGCTGAACCACGACGCGGCCTGCTGGGTAGTGGTGATGGCGATCAGGACCAGGATTACCAGGACCAGCAGGCCGGCCGCGAGCGCGAGCCACCGGAAGCCGCGGTCGCCCAGGCCTGGCCGCCTGGCCAGGCCGCCGGCCGGGACGCTGCCCGGGGCGGCCTGGTCCGCTTCGGCAGCCGTGCTCACTTACGACCCGATCTTGCTGAGCTGCGCCTTGGCCTTGGCATCGATGTTGGCGGGCAGCGGTGCGTAACCCAGCCCGTTGAGCAGCTTCTGGCCGTCACCGATCAGGTAGCCGATGTACGCCTTGAGCATCTTCGTGGTGGTCGCGCTCGACTGCTTCTCGTAGACGAGGTCCCACGACTGGTAGGTGATCGGGTAGGCCTGCGGGTCCGAGGACCACACGGCGGCGAAGGTGAGGTCCGGGGCGAGGGTCACCGTCGTCCCGGCCGCCGACGCCGCCGCGGTCGAGGGCGCGATGTAGCTCCCGGCCTTGTTCTTGACGGAGGCGTAGGTCAGCCCGGCGGCCTTGGCGTCCGCGTAGTCCACGTACCCGATAGAGCCGGGGGTGCTCTTGACGATCTGCGCCACCCCGCCGTTGCCGTTGCCAGCGTGCGCGGTGGAGGGCCAGCTGATCGTCGAGCTGCTGCCGAGCTTCCAGACGCTGGGCGCCGCCGTCATGAGGAACAGCGAGAAGTTCGCCGTCGTCCCCGAGGAGTCCGAGCGGACGGCGAGGCTGATCGGGGTGCTGGGCAGCGTGACCCCCGGGTTGAGCGCCTTGATCGCCGGGTCGTTCCAGGTCTTGATCTTGCCCTGGAAGATGTTCGCGATGGTCGGCGCGTCCAGCTTCAGGCTGGTGACCCCCGACAGGTTGTACGACACCGTGATCGGGCCGAGGAGGACCGGGAAGTACAGCACCGTCTTGCCCTTGAAGTTCGCCACCTCGGTAGAGGGGATCGGCGAGTCCGAGCCGGCGAAGTTGACCACCCCGGAGGCCAGGTCGGTGCGCCCCTTGCCCGAGCCGCCGCCGCCGTAGTTGACGACCATGTTGGGCTGGACTGACTTGAACGCCTGAATAGCGGCCTGCTGGTAGACGAGCTGGAACGACGATCCGCTCCCGTTGAGCGTGCCGGACAGGCTCGAGCTGCCCGACGAGGATCCGCCGCCGCCCGACGAGGATGAGGAGCAGGCGGCCAGGACAAGAGCCATCGCGACAACGGGAAGCCCCACCGCGACCCGTTGGATGCGCCGACGTTGCATTGAGATACCTCTTTCTTATTAAGCGCCGAAACCGGCCGTCCCAGCCTTGCACCGCTGGATACCAGCACCCGGCCTGGCCTTTCTGCCGGGTGCTTTCATGAGGATGGCCTTGATGGCATAAGGGCGGTTCTCAACCTGGCCGAAGACAATACCGTCGGCCGACTGGAATCTGCGGGCCATTTCCATGTGAGATTATCAATCCACTCTTCGCGGCCGTACCGCCGCGGAATAGCGGATCCCCGCCCAGCGCCCCGCCACCTCATGACACTCCCAACCGTACAGACAACTCTCATTCAGGTCGCCGCGCGCCCAAGAGGCTCCGGTGTCCGCGCTGAGGGTCCGGGTGCGCGCTAGGTTCTGGGGTCTGCGCTGAGCAGACCCGGCCCGCCACGATCAATATTCTGGCCGCTCGGCCCGAAGTCTGTGAACACCCTGTCGATGAATGTTCATATTCATGTCACCTTTGCTGCATCTTTAGTTTGGCAGGGTTTCATGTCTGGCCGACGCCGGCCACCGCGGCGCTTAACAGCGCATGTCTCACTATGAGAATTGGCGCCCGCTTGGCCCCCACGGTCAAGTCGGCCCAGCTCAGCCCATTGTGGCATTCGTCAGGTGTTACCGGAAGAAGAGAGCCGGGTCCTGGCATGAACGCTCGGTGACCCCGTCCGGACGGCCGCCCGCCTGACCCGGTCACCCTCCCGGCCGGCCGTGGCGGCGTGGCACCGGCCCCCGGCCGTGGGCCTAGGCGGTCTCAGGAACGACCACGACAGGGCCGGCCGCGTGGTGCGTGACCTTGCTGCTTACCGAGCCGATCAGCAGCTTGGCGAACGCGCCGCTGCCGCGGGATCCCACGACGAGCAGGTCGGCGTCGCGCGACGCGTTGATGAGTTCCTCAGCCGGATCCCCCCTGGTCACCTTCACGATGATCTCAGGCGGCATATCGCCAGTGTCCATCGCGAGCTTGTCCACGAAGGTCTGGAGCTCCATCCGGGCGTGCTCCGGATCGAAGCTGTTCTCGGGAAGTTCGGGTACGTTCCAGTAGATATGGGTGGCCGGCCGGGCCGGGCCCGGGTGGACCGCCATGACCGTCAACGTGACGTGATGGTGGGCGGCCTCGTGCAGCGCCCAGCTGAGAGCACAGTGCGAATGGTCTGAACCGTCTACCCCGACGAGGATTCCGGACATTAGCTGCTCCTCAGGCCCTTGATCCGTGCCGACTCGCGCTAGCCGCAGGATAGCCCGGAGATCCGGCGGACGGCAGGCCCGAAGGTCCCGCGGGTCAAGAACGCCGGACCTGGCCGGCCAGCCTATGGCCGCGACGCCGGCGATCTGCCGCTGGAGGGCTGGGGCGGCGCCCAGTAGGCTCTGACCATGCCCGAGCACCGACAAGAATTTGACCGGGAACTGGAGGCCATCGAGGCAAAGGTCATCGAGCTGTTCGCTATGGTGGCCGAAGACCTGCCAGGGGCTACCCGTGCGCTCCTGAATGCAGACAACGAGACGGTCCGGGTGCTGGTCGAACGCGATAAGGCCATCGACGCCCTTTACCTGGAGATCGAGGAACTGGTCAACCGGGAGATCCTGATGCAGGCACCAGTCGCTTCGGACCTGCGCTTCCTGCTCTCCGTCCTGCGAATAGTGCCCGAACTCGAGCGCTCCCATGATCTCGTCGTGGATATCGCCCGCAAAGCCGACCACAGCCTGAGCGGTGAACTCTCGCCACGCGGCCGGGGGCTCATCGAGCGGATCGGGAATCTCGTAGCCGACATGTGGCGTCAGGCGGCAGACTCCTGGTACAACCGGGACCGCTCCGCCGCGTTCAGGCTTGCCGAACGCGATGACGAGCTGGACGAGCTGAACGCCAGCTTGATCGCCGAGCTGGCTGCGGGGGGAATGACACTGCCGGTAACGATGGAGATGACGCTGGTGGCGCGCTCCTACGAGCGCCTTGCCGCCCACGCCGTCAACATCGCCCGCCGGGTTGTATACCTCGCCGGATCCGCCCCGTCGGCCCCTTGACGATTGTTGCTCACCGCGTGGGGGCCAACCGGGTCCCGGTGCGCCGCGCCGGTGAAGGACCGGCAAAAGGGCGAGGGCAGGCCGCGTCGCGGCCTGCCCTCCAACCGTTCCTCGGCGTGCTAAGCCGCGGCGGCGCTGACCTCCAGAGTGGTGGTGTGGCCCTTGTCGGCGCTGACCGTCTCGTCCACGCGCATCCCGCCGGGCGCGAGCACCCGGACCGTCCACGTGCCGGGCGCGGCGAAGAACCGGAATCCGCCGTCCTCGCCCAGCGGAACCTCGGCCACGAACTCGCCGCCGTCGTTCAGCAGCCGGGCGTACCCGACCGGCACCGGCGCGCCCTCCTTGGTCACCCGGCCCTCGATGATGGCCTCACCCGAGGAGTTCTCGGTGACGGCGACCCCGCCGGCCGGGGCCCCGCAGCCCTGCTGCGCCCCGGTCACCGGCCCGCACCCAGCTCGATCGGAACCCCGACGAGCGAGCCGTACTCGGTCCAGGACCCGTCGTAGTTCTTGACGTTCGGCTGCCCGAGCAGTTCGTGCAGGACGAACCAGGTGTGCGCGGACCGTTCACCGATCCGGCAGTAGGCGATGGTGTCCTTGGTGAAGTCGAGGCCGGCCTCATCCCGGTACAGCTTGCGCAGGTCGTCATCGGCCTTGAAGGTGCCGTCGTCGTTCGCGGCCTTGGACCACGGGACGTTCTTGGCGGTCGGGATGTGGCCCGCCCGCTGGGCCTGCTCCTGCGGCAGGTGCGCGGGCGCCAGCAGCTTGCCGCTGAACTCGTCGGGCGAGCGCACGTCCACCAGGTTCCGCTGGCCGATGGCGGCGATCACCTCGTCGCGGAACGCCCGCAGCGAGCGGTCCTGGGCCTTGGCGTGATAGCTGGTCTTGGGCCGGTCGGGAACCTCGGTCA
This sequence comes from uncultured Actinomycetes bacterium, assembly GCA_963703605.1. Taxonomy (GTDB): domain Bacteria; phylum Actinomycetota; class Actinomycetes; order Streptosporangiales; family Streptosporangiaceae; genus DASXKD01. The sequence goes on along the minus strand of CAVPFC010000051.1, from coordinate 53,636 downwards.
CCAGGTCACGCGAGTCGAGCTCCCACTTCTTGCGCCCGCCGTCGAGCAGCTTGACCTTGTCGTGCCCGTACAGGCGGAAGTACCAGTAGGCGTAGGCGGCGAACCAGTTGTTGTTCCCCCCGTAGAGGATCACGAGGTCGTCGTTGGAGATGCCGCGGTCCGACAGCAGCTCCTCGAAGCCGCGGGAGTCCACGAAGTCCCGGCGGACCGGGTCCTGGAGATCCTTCCTCCAGTCGATCTTGACCGCGTTGGCGATGTGGCCCTTGTCGTAGGCGCTTGTGTCCTCGTCCACCTCGACGAGAACCACGCCCGGATCACCGAGGTGGGCCTCCACCCAGTCGGCGTCCACGAGAACGTCGGAGCGGCTCATGCGGGTACCTCCTTGTCAGGCTCTGGCTGCCCCACGCCCTGCTGGGCTGGCCAGGCTCGCCGGATCATCACATACATTTCGCAGCCAAGGCACAAGCCGAAGGCCGCGTTGAGAAAGGCTGCCACCAGTGCGAGCGCGGCCGCGACGATGCCCAGGGGGGTCAGGCCGGTGGCGTACCCGATCACCCCGACGATGCTGAAGAACAGGCCCACACCCTGGGCGAACCGTGGTGGCGCCGCGTCCTCCAGCTCCGCGGGCGGGCCGAGCCTGGGCCGTACCAGCGTCCGGAAGATCAGCGAGTAGGGCGCGTACTTCAGGCCAAAGACGGCGCCGATGCCGAACACCACTCCCTGCGCTGCGAAGAGCCAGGCGTTGCCGGTGACCAGCACGGCCACCAGGACGGCCGCCGACAGCGCGGCGGCGAACCGCAATCCCCTCGGATCGACCTTCATGATGTGGCTTCCCTCTTCCGCGTCTTCTCCCGCGCTGATCGCGGCATCGCGAACGGCCCGCGGTGGTTCCGGCTGGTTGTGGCGTACCCGATCCGGGCCGGCACGGCGCTGGCCCGCGTGGCGGGGCGGTGGCTATTCAGGCGGGACGGCACTGGCACGGCGCCGGACACAGCGCCGCCGCCACCCGGCAGTAGTCGACCTGGCGCCGCCTGGTGAGCATCGCCGACTCCGGTCGCTGCCGCCAGGGCGAGCCCAGTGCCCGGCCGGCGGTCGCGGGAGCAAGCATGGGTCCGATGCTATGCAAGGCCATGCCCGCTGTCACTCCCAAGGTCCACCGCGGGACCGCCGGCAGCCAGCGCCACGGCGGCCACCACCTGATCGCGGCGCGGCAGGCCGCTGGCCCGCCGGGCGACCTCGCCTCGCGGGCCGAGCACGAACACGGTTGGGGTCCGCCGGACGTCGAGCATCCGGACGAGGTCCAGCCGGTCGGCCACGTCGATCTCCACGTGGGACACGCCGTCGGTGCGCGCGGCCACGTCGCCGAGCAGGCGGCTGGCCGCACGGCACGGCGCGCAGAAGGTCGAGGAGAACTGCAACAGCGTCGCCCGCGGCCCGAGCGGCTGGCCCAGGTCGGCCGCGCTCAGCGCTTGCTGGCGCGCCGCCTTGAGCCGCCCGTCCCGGCGCCGCCAGACCAGGCCCCCGGCGGCCGCGAGCACGAGTACGGCCGCGGCCACGATGGCTCCCGCAATCACGCCGGTATACAGCGCCCGGCGACCCATTCCCATTCCCGGCACCCAATTGGCGCAAGGACGGCAAGCGGCCTGGGGCCATTCCGGCGGCGCTTAGGTGCTGGCGGTGGCCACCACCTTGCCGCCGACGGTCAGCTCGAAGGCGCGGATGTTGGCGCCGCTGACCGAGGTCGAGGCCGGGTACCAGTCGGACGGGCTCCAGAACTTCCAGCCGCCGAGCACCATGACCTTGCCCTGGCCGTCGACGATCTGGAGCTGGCACACGGCGCCGTGTTGCAGGGCCCCGGTCACGTTGGCCCTGATATAGGTACCCGATACCACCGTCCGGTACATCACCGTGAGGTCAATGCCCCCCGCGCTGCCGCCAACCGCCCTGTCGTAGTGCAGGACAAGGCTGGGACTGGGGTGGCTCCCCGGCTGAAGCGCGGTTGCCACGGCGGCGCCGCCGCCCAGGGCCACGATCACGACGGCCGCCGCGGCCGCCAGGCCACGCCACCGGTGGATCCGCCGCACGCTGGCGGTGCGGGCCACCAGCGACGTGAGCATTTCCTCCGGCGGCACGCCGATGGCCTCGGCGCCGGCATCGGCCACCGCCAGCCGTTCGGCTTCAACAAGGGGAACCTTACCCAACATGGCCGGCAACCCGGCCAAGCTCGCCAGCTCCTCCCGGCAGCCCGGGCAAGCGGCCAGGTGCTCGTCCACCTGCGCCCGCTCGGCGGGATCGATGGCGCCCAGCACATAGACACCCAGCGCCTGGCGGATCTCACGGCAGCTCGCCAGCGCTCATGGCGCCAGCCCCCGTTCCTCAAGCGCCAGCTTCAGCGCCCGCAGCGCGTAAAACGCCCGCGACTTCACCGTCCCCGCCGGCACACCCAGCACGGCCGCGGCCTCCGCCACCGACCGCCCCCGGTAATACGTCTCCAGCAGAACCTGCCGGTGATCTGGCCGCAGCGCCGCGAGCGCATCGGCCACCGCCCACGATTCGAGCACCCGATCGGCCTCATCTGCTACGGGGACCAGGTGCAGCGCGCCCTCCCCCACTTCCTGCGGGCGCGCCCTTCTTGCCCGGTGCGCGTCCACAGCCAGGTTACGCGCCACCGCGAAAAGCCACGGCCGCGCCGGGCGCTCCGCGATCGCCTCCGGATGCAGCCAGGCGCGCAGCAGGGTCTCCTGCACAATATCCTCCGCCCGCTGCCGGTCACCATCAGTCATCCGCAACGTGAAACGCAACAGCGCCGCCGCATGCTCCGCGTAAAGCGCGCGGACCAGCTCCTCATCGCTGACCCGGCCGGCCGGCCGGGATTCCCCCGTCGCTCTTTGGCGCGCCACACCCCTTACACGGCCGCCGGACGCGTCCGGTTCACGGCCGATTCGCACCGGGCCGGCCTCTCATGCCTGGGCGAACTGGACGTTCTGGGCGGCCACATAGATCCGCAGGCCGCCCGGGGTGACGTGCACCGCGCTGAGGTGGAGGTGCAGCGGAAGGTTGCCCAGCGGGACGTCAACGCGCAGCTTCGACGAATCAACCGGGAGGTTGAGCCCGCCGGGGATGTTGATGGTCTTTGGCGTGACGCTGATGCCGGAGCTGGAGACGCTGAGACCGACCGTGCCCGACACGGGCACGGTGATCCCGTGATAGGACAGCTTGCCGGTCACCGTCAGCTTGTTCCCGTCCGGCGCGATCCGGAACCCGTGCGGCAGCCGCTGGTCCACGGTGGCGAAGCTGACCAGCGCGGAGCCCGTGGCATGGTCGGCGGTCACCGTGGACGAGCCACTGCCCAGCAACTGGCTGATCGTCGCGTGCACGCCGGTGAGCTGGACGTTCAGATCGTGCAGCGTCGCCCCGTCGGCCTGGATCTGGTCGGCGGTGACGTCGATCTGCTGGTAGTTACCGGACACGACCTGGGTGAGGAAAGGGAATCCGGTTATCGACACGCCCGGGTCCGCCGGCAGCCCGTACGCGGTGGCGATCCGGCTGGCGACCTGGTCCTCGGCAAGCACGACACCGACCCGGTCGATGATGACCAGGAGCACGATCAGGACGCCCACGGCTATCAGCAGCTTTCGCATCGCGCTGCAACACTACCCACCGAATCCGGGCGGCGTGCCGCGCTGCGGCCGACACCCCGGTCAGCCTCCGGCGAAGGGAGGCAGCACCTCGATGACCGCACCCTCGTCCAGCGGGACGGTTTCCGCCGGACGGCCGCCGGCCTGTTCCCCGTTCACCAGGAAGGAGGCACGGGCCAGCACCGTCTGAAACTCGGCGGAAGACGCACGCCTGGCCGTCGCCGCGGCGAGCGCCTCAGCGAGCGTGGCGGCGCTGAGCGTCTCCTGCGCCACCCCGGCGGCCTGCTTCGCCGCAGCCCAATAGCGCACGGTTACCATCGGCATGTCGGCTATCCTCGCTCACATCGGCTCCGGGCGATGCTGCCCTCGGGCCCTCGGCACGTTCCTGGGCGGGGCCTGTCCCCGCCACACGGTAAGGGCGGAGGTGGCAGCAGGATGAGTGAGCTGTTTCTGCTCACCAGCGCCGCCGAGCCGCCTCCGGAGATCCTGCCCGCACTCGGCCTCCTGCTCCACACGGTGCGAACCGGCCCCGCTGACATGATCGCACTAGACGACGCCGGCGGGGCCGACGCGATCCTGGTCGACGCGCGCCGGGACCTGGTTCAGGCACGACAACTGTGCCAGTTGCTGGCCAGGGCGGCTCCCGAGGCGCCCGTCCTGGCCATCGTGACCGAGGGCGGGCTGGCCGCGGTCACCGCCGAGTGGGGCGCCGACGACGTCATGCTGCATACCGCTGGGCCGGCCGAGGTGGAGGCGCGGCTCCGGCTCGCCATCGGACGGCGGGCCACCGCGGCGCCCGCCGCACCGGACGAGATCCGCTCGGGCGACCTGTCGATCGACGAGGCGACCTACACGGCCCGGCTACGGTCCCGTGTTCTCGACCTGACGTTCAAGGAATTCGAGTTGCTGAAGTTCCTGGCTCAGCATCCCGGGCGGGTCTTCAGCCGCGCGCACCTGCTTCAGGAGGTGTGGGGTTACGACTACTTCGGTGGGACCAGGACCGTCGACGTCCACGTGCGGCGGCTGCGGGCCAAGCTCGGCGCCGAACACGAGGCGCTGATCGGCACCGTGCGCAACGTGGGCTACCGGTTCGTCCCGCTCAAGGCCAGCGAGGACGGCCGCCGGGGCTCGGCGAGAGGCGACGCCGGCCCGGCAGGTTCCGATGGGAGCGCCGGCCCGGACGGTGCGGGCGAGACGGATGCCGACGGTACGGCGGTGGACGGCGCGATGGGCCAGGAGGTGGGCGGCGGCGCCGGGAGTGAACAGAGCCGGGCGGCGGGGCGGAGCCACGGGACGGGCGGCGACTCCAGGAGCGGCACACCCGGAAGCGGCACACCCGGAAGCGGCACACCCGCAAGCGGCACCCCGGGGAAGAGCAGGGGTGTCGGCCAGCGGCGGGTGCCCACCATGCCACGAGGAGGATGAGCGCTGCGCGGGCCAAAGGCTGACGAGGTCAGTGTCACTCCCCTGGGGCGGGTCAGCGACGCCGAGGCGCGGAAGGTGCTGTCACTCGCCGACGCGGCGGCCGCCGTGGACGGCGTGGATCCGCTGTCCGAGCAGGCCCGGCTGCAGTTGCGCTACGGCGGCGATCCCGCCGCCCGGAACCTGCTGCTGCGGCGCGGCCAGGACCTCGCCGGATACGCCCACCTGGGGTTTCCCGATCCGGCCGAGGGCCGCAGCGGGGAACTGGTCATCCACCCGGCACACCGCCGGCGCGGCCTCGGCCTGGTCCTGGCCCGGGCGGTGCTGGCGGAGGAGAGCACGCTGCCGGTGCGCCTGTGGGCGCACGGGGACCTGCCCGCGGCGGCGGCGCTCGCCCGCGCGGCCGGCTTCCACCGGGCGCGGGCCCTGTGGCAGATGCGCCGCTCGCTGGCCGACGCGGTGCCCGAGCCCCGGCTGCCCCCGGGAGTCTTGCTGCGCACGTTCGTTCCCGGCCAGGACGAGGAAGCCTGGACCGCGCTGAACGCCCGCGCCTTCGCCAGCCACCCCGAGCAGGGCAAGTGGACCCGGGCGGACCTGGAGCACAGGGAGGCGGCGCCCTGGTTCGACCCGGACGGGTTCTTCCTGGCCGAACGCGACGGGCATCTGGCCGGGTTCCACTGGACCAAGATCCACCAGCCGCACGCCGGGCGGCCCGCCGACGGCCCGGTCGGCGAGGTCTACGTGGTCGGGGTGGACCCGGCGGAACAGGGCTCCGGCCTCGGCCGGGCGCTCACCCTGGCCGGCCTGCGCTACCTGCAAGACCGGGAGACACCGGCGGTGATGCTCTACGTAGACGGCGACAACGCCCCCGCGATCAGCCTCTACGCCTCACTGGGCTTCATCCACACCGCCACCGACGTCATGTACGCCCACGACCCGGGCAACCCTGAGCAAGCCGGGATCAGCACACAAGACGTAAACCCAACGTGAGCAGAAGCCGAAGAGCCGACCGGTACCACAAATCGCGGGGGTCCGGGGGGCTCGGCCCCCCGGGCTAGCATCTCGGGGTGGTCACGGCGAAGGCGGCCGAAGGCCGCCGAGCATTATGCGACCGACCTCACCCCGAGTACCTCGTCCAGCTCTTCTGAGGTGAGGGGGCGGTCGGTCGCGGCTACGGCGCTGAGGACTTCCGCGTAGAGTTCGATCTCGTCGAGCGCCACAGTGTCGTGGACTCGCAGATCGAGACCCTCTCGCACCGCGCCCACCTCCATCGCCGAGCGGATCCGCGAACCTCTCGCAACAAGGCTACGACGCGGCCCGACGCCCCCGCATGACCCAACAGGGTCATTCCTGGACCACCTTCGGGTGATTTTACCCGTCCCCCCGATAACAATTCCAACAAGCGGCCATCGCCACGCCCAAGAGGCGGTATAAGCACACCCGCACCTACGTACCCGGCCGGCTCCCCGGCCACTCGCGAACCATCCGCCCCGGCGTGGCGCGGCCACCCCCACGGCGCGGCACGACCGCCGCCCACGGCGTGTCGCGACCGCTCCGGCATGCCGCGCGAGGGTGCCAGGCGGCGCCCGCCCCGGCAGCGCCCGGCCGTCCCGCCGCCACCCGCCACCGGCCCGCGACGGTGTGTGAATTAGCACGAAAACGGGACAATCGTTCGTTTCGGTTGCGCGGGCGCGCAGTGGGGACAAGAGTCGTGGCCATTCCCCCGGGAATCAGCACTCCCAGTAAAGACCCGCTACCTGTACGACCCGCCACGATGCGACTGCGCACCGCTCCGCCCGCTAGGGTGGTGTTTCCCATGACCAGCACCAGGCGTCCCCGTCCGTGCGCTCCGGCGACGGGGCTGACTTGGCTCACCTCTCGGGTGCCACGATGACAAGCAACTCAGACCTGATGTCAGACTCCGAGCAAGAAGACGCCTTCGAAGTTCAGATGCGCGGCTACAGCCGCAGGCAGGTCGACGAGTTCGTCGCCCGGGCGCGCAGCCAGATCCGGGAGCTTGAAGAACGGCTCTCCCGCTCGCTGGATGACTCCGAGCGGCTGCGGGTGGAGCTGTCCGCCACGCGGCAGGGCCTGAGCAACAAGCCGGCCCACGAGGAGATCAGCGAGCGCGTCGGCCAGATTCTCAAGCTTGCCGACGATGAGGCCAAGGCACAGCGGAACCGGGCCTCGGACGAGATCACCAGGCAGCGGGACGAAGCGAAGAAGGAAGCGGACAAGTTCCGCACCGATGCCCGCGAGCAGACCGAGCGGATGCTGACCGCGGCCCAGGAGCAGGCGGAGAACGCGATCGCCACCGCCCGCGCCGAGGCGGAGAAGATGCGGAACTCGGCCCGGCTGGAAAGCGAGCGGGTCGTCACCGAGGCGACCAAGAACGCGGACAACGCCGTGGCCACCGCCAAGGCGCAGGCGAAGCAGATGCTCGACGAGGCGACCACGCGGGCAACGGCCATCCACGACGGCGCCGAGCGCCGCCTCAACCTGCTGACCTCGCGGCACACCGAGACGATGCGCCGGCTGACCGAGATCCGCGACGTGGTGACCAACCTGGTGTCCAGCGAGACCGCACGCGGCTCGCTGGAGGAGGAGGTCGCCAAGTCCGTTGCCACGGCGTCGGCCGCCGCGCCAGCCCAGGCCGCTCCCGCGGCTCGGCCTGCCAGCCCCGCCGAAGGCCGCCGTTCCCCCGGCACGCAGATGCCGGGCCGGGCCGGGGCGCGTGACTCCACCGCCCCGCGGTCGGGCGCGGACCGCGAGCAGCGCGCCGCGCCAGCGGCCACCCAGGCTGGCCAGCACGCGGTGGGAGAGGCTGGCCAGCACGCCGTGGGCGAGGGAGCCGCGACGGCCGCCAAGCCCGCCCGGCCCGCGCAAGAAGGCGGCGCCCACGCCGCCGAGAGCACCCGCCCTCGCCCCGAATAAGGCCGGGCATTGCCTGATCCTGAAGACCTTCCGGTTCCATAGCCGGAAGGTCTTCAAGATCATCACGGTCGGCCCGGGCCCCGACCGCCTCGGACCGCACGGCGGCGCGGGCCCCTGTGGCGCGCGGTCAGGGCGCGGCGAGCGTGTCGATCCGCCGCAGCAGCACGCCCTCGCGCAGGGCCCAGGGGCAGATCTCGAGCTCGGAAAGACCGAGCAGGTCCATGGTCGCGTCGGCCACGATCGCGCCGGCGGCGAGTTGCTGCGCCCGCACCAGCGATACCCCCGGCAGCGTCGCGCGCTGCTCCGAGGGCATGGCGGCCAGCCGCTTCGCCAGGTCGGTGACGTCGGCGTGGCTGACGGCGCGCCGGATGTACGGCCCATCGGCCGAGGGCGCGGCACCGGCGATGCGCGCGAGCTGGCGGAACGTCTTGGAGGTGGCGACGGCCCGGTCCGGTGTGCCGACCCGGGTCACCTCGGCGGCCCGCCGCGCGATCTCGGCGCGCACGTGCCTGCGCAACGCCCGCACCTCCTCGGCCGCGGGCGGGTTGCCGTTGAGCCAGTCCCTGGTGAGCCGCGCCGCTCCGAGCGGCAGCGAGATGGCCACGTCAGGCCCTTCGTCGATGCCCGCCGCGATCTCCAGTGACCCGCCGCCGATGTCGAGCATGAGGACCCGCCCCGAGGACCAGCCGAACCAGCGGCGGGCGGCCAGGAACGTCAGCCGCGCCTCCTCCGGCCCGGGCAGGACCTGGATGTCCACCCCGGTACCGGCCCGGACCGAGGCGAGGACCTCGTCGCCGTTGGCGGCGTCGCGCACCGCCGAGGTGGCGAACGCCAGAAGTTCCTCAACGCCCTTGTCCTCGGCGATCTGCAATGCCTCCTCGACGAACGCGCGCAGTTGCCGGGTAACGCTGGCCGAGAGCCGGTTACCTTCCTCCAGGTGATCGCCGAGGTGCAGCTCCGCCTTGTGGGAGAAGACTGGCAACGGCCGTCCACCCTCGTGGGCGTCCACCACCAGGAAATGGACCGTATTGGAACCGACGTCCAGGACACCGAGTCGCATACATTGACGCTACTGGGTCCGCCCAGGCGAGCGTGCCACCAGGCAGGACGGAGACGAGGTATGGCCGACAAGGCGGGAAGTGTCCGGATCGAGCAGGGCCCGAAGCGAGTACGTGCGTACCTGGACGGTCACCTGGTGGCCGATACCACCCGCCCGTTCCTGGTCTGGGAGTGGCCGTACTACCCCACGTACTACCTTCCGGCCACCGATGTGCGGGCCGACCTGGTGCCGACCGGCAAGACCGAGCACTCGCCGAGCCGCGGGGACGGTGAGGTGTACGACGTCCAGGTGGGCGGCGCCACCGCGGAGGCGGCGGCGCTGATCTACCCCGACTCGCGGCTCGAGGGCCTGCGGAGCCTGGTCCGGCTGGCCTGGGACTCGATGAGCGAATGGCTCGAAGAGGACGAACCCGTCTACACCCACCCACGCGACCCGCACAAGCGGGTGGACATCCTGGCCAGTTCCCGGCATGTCCGGATCGAGGTGGACGGGGTGACCGTGGCCGAGTCCAGCCAGCCGCGCATCCTGTTCGAGACCGGCCTGCCGCCCCGCTACTACATCCCGCTCACCGATGTCCGGATCGACCTGCTGCGGCCCTCGGACACCCAGACCCACTGCCCCTACAAGGGCACGGCCAGCTACTGGTCGGTGGACACCGGTGCCGGAGTGCACGAGGACATCGTGTGGATGTACCGCGCGCCGCTGCCGGAAAGCCAGAAGGTCGCCGGGCTGGCCTGCCTGTACAACGAGAAGGTGGACCTCTACCTCGACGGTGACCTGCAAGAGCGCCCGCGCACGCACTTCTCCTAGCTGACGGCGGCGGCTTCGGCGTCCCGCATGACCCGCAGCAGGTTGCCGCCGGCCAGCCGGCCGCAGTCCGCCTCGCTCCAGCCGCGGTCCAGCAGCGCGGCGAACAGCGCGGGGAAGCAGGACACGTCCGACAGGCCGTCGGGGAGCTGATCGGTGCCGTCGAAGTCGCTGCCGATCCCCACGTGATCGACCCCCGCGACCTCCCTGACGTGCTCGACGTGGTCGGCTACCTGGGCGAGCGTGGCCCGGGGGCTGGGATTGGCCTGCGCCCATTCTTTGCGGGCGGCGACCCAGGTGGCCATTTCGTTGGTATCCAGCCCGCGCCGCTTCATATCCGCTTCGAGCTCCCGGTCCCAGTCCCAGCACTCCTGGGAGACGAAACGGGGCACGAACGTGACCATGCACACGCCATTGTTGGCGGGCAGCGCGGCGAGTATCTCGTCCGGCACGTTCCGCGGGTGGCCGCACAGGGCACGGGCGCTGGAGTGTGAGAAGATCACCGGCGCCCGCACCGTGTCCAGCGCGGCGCGCATCGTGTCCTTGGACACGTGGGACAGGTCGACGAGCATCCCGATCCGGTTCATCTCGCCGACCACCTCGCGGCCGAAGTCGCTGAGCCCCCCGCAGTCCGGCTTGTCGGTCGCGGAGTCCGCCCAGCCCACATTGGCGTTATGGGTCAGCGTCATATACCGCACGCCCAGTGCGTACAAGCTGCGCAGCACGCCGAGGGAGGATGCGATCGAATGGCCGCCCTCGGCGCCCATCAGCGAGGCCACCTTTCCGGCGGCGAATATCCGCTCCACGTCGGCCGCGGTGAGCGCGAGTTCCAGTTCGCCCGGGTACCGGCGGATCATGTCGCGGACGAAGTCGATCTGCTCCAGCGTCGCGGCCACTGCGGACTCGCCGGCCAGCGACACGGGCACGAACACCGACCAGAACTGCGCGCCCACCCGGCCCTCCGCCAGCCTGGGCAGGTCGGTGTGGGTGAAATCGAGGGGCATGGCGAGGTCGGTCAGCCGCGCGTCCGCGCCGCGAGCCTCGCGCAGTTCCCACGGGAGGTCGTTGTGGCCGTCGACGAGGGGATAGCGGGTGAGCAGGGCTGTGGCGGCATCATGGTTGCTGGTCACTGGGCCAGCTTAGAGGCGCACCGCGCCGTAGCGAGGTAGTCATAACAAGCGCAAGCCCCCGGCCCCGGGATTTCCCGGGGCCGGGGGCTTGCTACGTTTCTTCAGGCCTGGGCGGGGAGTTCCGTGACCAGGTCGTCGGCGGTTTCCATGCCGGCCCTCCAGACCGACCGGCAGACGATCTTGGTCGGGTCCACCCGGTCGCGGTAGCGGGCCGCGACATCCTTGCCCTCCTCGAGCAGGCCCTCGGACAAGGTGGTCGGCTCCAGGCCCAGCGCGAGGAACTGGTCGTTGCGCACGGCCAGGTCGTTCTCATCGGCTTCGCGGCGCGGGTTGGGCAGGTACGCGATGTCCGCGCCCATGGTGTCCGCGACCATCTTCGCCAGGTCCAGGACCCGGTGGCTCTCGGTGATCTGGTTGAGGATGCGCGGCTTGCCGTCGGTCTGCGGCGGGTTGGTGACCGCGATCTCGATGCACCGGACGGTGTCGCGGATGTGGATGAACGCCCGGGTCTGCCCGCCGGTCCCGTGCACGGTCAGCGGGTGCCCGATCGCGGCCTGCATGAGGAACCGGTTCAGCACCGTGCCGTAGTCGCCGTCGTAGTCGAACCGGTTGATCAGCCGCTCGTCGCGGCTGGTCTGCCGGGTCTGCGTGCCCCACACGATGCCCTGGTGCAGGTCGGTGATCCGCAGCCCGTCGTTCTTGGCGTAGAACGCGAACATGAGCTGGTCGAGGGTCTTGGTCATGTGGTAGACCGACCCCGGGTTGGCCGGGTGCAGGATCTCCCGCTCGATCTCACCGTCCGGCGTGGGTACCTTCACCGTCAGGTAACCCTCGGGAATCGGGGCGCTCCCCGACCAGCCGTACCCGTAGACGCCCATCGTGCCGAGGTGCACCAGCGAGGGGTCGAGCCCGGTCGCGGTCAGCGCGACCAGCAGGTTGTGCGTGGCCCGCACGTTGTTGTCGACCGTGTACCGCTTGGTGTGCGTCGTCCGCATCGAGTAAGGCGCCGCGCGCTGCTCGGCGAAGTGAACGATCGCCTCCGGGCGGATGTCGGCCAACACCGCCACCAGCCGGTCGTACTCGTTGGCCAGATCGAGGTTCACGAACCCGATCTCGCGGCCGGACACCTCGTTCCACACCGCGAGCCGCTCGCTGATCGGGCGGATCGGCGTCAGCGACTCGACCTCGAGCTCCACATCGATCTTCCGGCGGGACAGGTTGTCGATGATCGTGACGTCGTGGCCGCGGTCCGACAGATAGAGCGAGGTCGGCCACCCACAGAACCCGTCACCACCAAGAACCAGAACGCGCATTCCGACTCCCATTCACGTTGCGTCATCGAGGCAAAGCCCGCGGCCGCTGCCGTCGGGGGACCGGGGGACTGCTGGAGTGGCGGCCCACCGGCCAGGCGTCCCGTAGGCGGTCAGTGTACCCAAGGGATACGCCGAGACAACCTGGTCCGGGGTTCCTAATCCCCGACTCGCTTCGGGTCCGCGCCGAGTCACATTACACCCGCTTGCACTGGTATCCCCTTTGATCATGCTTTTTGCGGAACTCTTACGGTGCAGTGTAGGGCCGGTTACTCTCCGGTTCACCTAGCGGCCAGGTCTTTCTGTACCGGAAGGAACGCTGCGCCGCATCGCCGTAAGCGGCGCGTTGGCCGCGCCTCGCCGCCGCGGTACCCGGCCACACCGCCGCGGCGGCGCACCAGGAGACCAGCCTCCCCTGCCCCGTTGCTGCTGTCGCGACTCTGGCGTCACGCGCGAACCAGAATTCTGCGGCCGAAGGGTTGACAAGCGGCCAGCAGGGCTCAGGCTGACGTCGGGGCCGGATTCTGCCAGCGACGTGATCACCGTCGATCACGCGCGCCGGTTCATCGAAGGGATGGGGATCAGATCATGCGTTCTCGCTCTCGCTTTCGCCTGCTCACGGCCTTAGTAGCGGCCGGGCTGCTGCCGCTGGCCATCAGCGGAACCGCGGTGGCCGCAGGCTCGCCGCACGTCTTCAAGTTCAAGGGCACCAAGTCCGTGCTCACCGCGGCGCAGGTCGAGCGGCTTGCCGCGCGCGCGACCCACCGCTCGATCATCATCTTCAAGAACCAGCTGTCCGGCCTGCCGGCCAGGGGCGCCACCGCGGGCCTGCGGATCCGGGCGGCGGACGCCGCCCAGGCCGGAGTGCTGGGCGAACTGCGCCGGGTGCACGCCACGCACGTGCGCAGCTTCCACATCATCAACGCGATCGCGGCGACGATCTCCTCGGCCGAGATCAGCCGGCTGCCAGCACAACCCGTCGGTCCGCGCCGTGGTCCCGGACGCCATGCGCCACTTCGCGTCGCTGGGCGGCGGGGCGGGCCCGATCTTCCCGGCCGGGGTGCGCCTGGGCCGCCATCGCATGGCGCCCAACGCCACGCAGCAGATCTGCCCGAGCAACCCGGCCCAGCCGCTGATCGAGCCCGAGGCGCGCCAGGTGATGAACGTGGACGCCGCCAACCAGATCGTGGACGGGACCGGAATCAAGGTCGGCATCATCGCCGACGGCATCGACCCGAACAACGCGGACCTCATCCGCGCGGGCGGCCAGCACGTCATCTTCGACTACGAGGACTTCAGCGGGTTCGGCGTGGGCGCGCCCACCGACGGTCGCGAGGCCTTCCTCGACGCCGGCACGATCGCCTCGCAGGGAAACCAGACCTACGACCTGTCCAACTTCGTCAACCCGGCCCACCCGCTGCCGGCCGGCTGCAACATCAAGATCAAGGGCATCGCGCCCGGCGCCAGCCTCGCGGTGCTGAACGTGGCCGGCCCCAACGCCGGCTTCTTCAACTCGCAGATCATCCAGGCGGTCGAGTGGGCGGTCCTGCACGACCACGTCAACGTGCTCAACGAGTCCATCGGCGGCAACCCGGTCCCCAACACCCAGGACGACCCGGTGGCCCTGGCCGACCAGGCGGCGGTGGCCGCGGGCGTGACGGTCGTGGCCAGCAGCGGCGACTCGGGCCCGTTCAACAACATCGGCTCACCGGCCACCACTCCCGGCGTGATCGCCGTCGGCGGCACGACCACTTACCAGGTCTACCGCCAGACCACCCGGTACGGCACCCAGCTTTCACCGGGCGGCTGGGAGAACAACAACATCACGGCGCTGAGCTCCGACGGCGTCACCGAGTTCAACCCGCACACGGTCGACGTAGTCGCCCCCGGCGACCGCGGCTGGTCGCTGTGCAGCACCAACGTCACGGCGTTCTTCGGCTGCCGGGACATTGACAACGGTAGCGCGCCGGGGATCTGGGCGGCCGGCGGCACCAGCGCGTCGGCACCCGAGACCTCGGGCACCGCGGCGCTGGTCATCGAGGCCTACGCCAACACCCACAACGGCACCATGCCCGCTCCGGCGCTGGTCGAGCGGATCATCACCAGCACCGCGACCGACCTCGGCGCGCCCGCCGACCACCAGGGCGCCGGTCTGGTCAACACGCTCAAGGCCGTCCAGCTAGCCGAGTCCATCGGCACCAGCAGTCCGCAGGGCAACACGTTGCTGTTGAACAAGACGAGCCTGAACGCCACCGTGAACGCCGGCCAGAATGCGACGTTCAGCGTCGGCGTCACCAACGAAGGCACCGGGCCCCAGACGGTCACCCCGACGGTCTCGGGTAACCCGACGACGGTGTCCAACGACACCGGAAGCGTCACGCTCAGCTCCTCGTCACCGACCTACATCGACGGCGAAGGGCGCACCGATTTCTACGCCGTGCACACGTTCAGTGTCCCGGCCGGGGCTGACAACCTGAACGGCAACATCACTTGGAACGACCAGTCGATCGGTGGCGTGGCCTTCGAGACGCTGTTCGACCCGCAGGGCAACGTGGCCGCCTACTCGCTGATCGGCACGAACCAGAGCGGGTTCGGTCACGTGGAGGTACACAACCCCATGGTGGGCACGTGGACCGCAGTGATCTTCACGGTCAGCAACGCCCCGTACTTCGGGCCGGTCAAGTTCAGCTACTTCGCCGAGAAGTTCCAGTCAGCGGGGTCGGTCTCGCCGTCTTCCCAGACGCTGGCGCCGGGTCAGACCGGCACCTTCTCGGTGAAGGTCACAGCCGGTCAGGCCGGGGACGAGGCGCTCAAGCTGCACCTGGGCACCGGCGGCGGCACGGACGGGAGCATCCCCATCATCCTGCGGGCGCTCGTCCCGGTCACCTCGGCGGGCGGTTCGTTCAGCGGCAACCTGACCGGCGGCGGTGCCAGCTTCAACGCCGGGCAGGAGTTCACCTACCAGTTCAAGGTGACGGGGAACCAACCGTCGCTGAACCTCGGCGTCCATCTCGCCGACCCCAACTACGGCCTTGAAGGGTTCCTGATCGATCCCAACGGCGAGCCGCTGGACGCACAGACGACCGCCAACGACAACCTCGCCCCCGGACCAACGATGCAGTTCTTCCACGGTTCACCGGCAAACGGCCTGTGGACCCTGGTGCTGCTCGTCGCGCTGCCGGTCGATGGCTCGCACCTGAGCGAGCCGTTCACCGGGAACATCTCCTTCACCGCGCCGTCGGTGACCAGCAGCGGGATACCAAACTCGCCCAGCACGGTGCTGCCGGCCGGCCAGCCGGTCACCGCCACCATCACGGTGACCAACACCGGCAACATCGCCAAGGACTACTTCGCCGACCCGCGCCTGAACGGGCAGGTCCCGCAAGAGCTGCTCGGTAGCGACGTGAACAACGTGCCGCTGCCGCTGTCGCTGTTCGCCCAGCCGGACTGGCTGGTCCCACCCGGCACGAACGCCCTCATCGTGGCCGCTCAGGCCACGGCGCCGATCACGATGGACGCGTCCTGGGCCTTCGGCGACCCCGACTTCCTCGGCGTCTCGTTCGGCAACAACTCCGTCGCGGCCCTCGCGGCACCGGAGGTCGCCCCCGGGGTCTTCTTCGGCATCCCCGAGGCGACCGGGCCATTCACCACCGGCACCACCGCGACGGTGAACCTGGCGGCGGTCGCGAACACCAACCCGTTCGACTCGGCGGTGACCTCCACGTCCGGCGACGTCTGGGCGCAGAGCGTCAACCCGAACGCGCCCTACTCACCGCTAACCCTCGGGCCCGGCCAGACGGGCGCCATCACGCTCACCATCACCCCGAACGCACCCAAGGGGACGGTGGTCCACGGCTTCATCGGCGTGGACACCCTCAATCTCGCCACGGTTTCGGGTGACGAACTGGTCAACATCCCCTACTCCTACACGGTCGGCTAGCACCGCCCGAAGCACAGCGGCCCGGCTGGCCTGCCATCGCGGCAGGCCAGCCGGGCCTTTCTCAGCCGGGCCAGGCCGGACACGGCTGGGCTCGTTACAGGACCACCATGCCGTCGGGCAGATCCTCCCGGCGGACCCTGATCGCGACGACCAGGTGCCGGGAGCCGCCGGGGGCGGGTGCGGGCGCCCCGGTTGCCACGGCCCTGGCCGGTACCCTCCGGCGATGGGCCCCGTCCCGGGTCCCGCCGCGGCCTGGTTGCGTCGATGGACATGGCTATCCCTTCACTGCCGCGAGAAGACGTTGACGAGGTTTCCGCCGGGATCCCGGAAGATCATCGACCGGCTGCCCCAGGGCTGGGTGGTCGGCGGGGTCACGACGGTGACCCCGGCCAGGGCGGCGATGCGCTCGTACTCCGCATCGACGTCGCCTACCTCGAAGTCGAGGACGACCTCGTCCCCGCGCTCCGGCCCGGCCGCCGGCGCCCGGTCGTCTTCGGCGTACTCGGTGAACCGGCGCTTGGAGAAGCCCACGGTGACCGGCCCGGCCGGGACCTCGACGTAGTACCCGTTCAGCGCCACCGAGACGCCCAGCAGGCTGGCGTAGAACCCGGCCAGCCCCTCGACGTCGTCGGTGACGATGCGGCTCTGCACTAGGCGCATCGCGCTATCCCTGCGCCGCGGTCGTCGCCCGTGCGGCCCCCGGCGAGTGGGCCATCTGCGCGTGCAGGTTGAGCGGGCGTCCCGTCGGCGAGAGCTGGATGACGTTTTGCAGCAAGGGACGCGACGCCTCCGGGGCGTCCCCGATCGTGTGGCTTGGAATGCGGGTCACAGGTTCTCCTCTCCCGGCCGGGCTGCACCGTGTGGGGCATGCAGCCGCACCTCACCGGTCAAGGACGCGAGGCCCCCGGGGAAAGTGACATCCGCCGGCCCGGACCGGAACCGGCCGCCCCGGTGTTGTCACGTTCGGCCGGGCTGATGCGTCCTTCCGGGAAGGAGGTGGAACCCGTGGATGAGCTACCCGTGGATGAGCGGGGCGAGCGGGTCGTTCAGGCCTGGCGGGAGCACCGTCCGTACCTGGTCGATCTCGCCTTCCGGATGCTCGGCGACATCGGCGCGGCCGAGGACGCGGTCCAGGACGCGTTTTCCCGCCTGGTCAAGACGATGCCGGGCGAGATCGAGGACGAGCGCGGCTGGCTGATCGTGGTGACGAGCCGGCTGTGCCTGGACCAGATCCGCTCCGCGCGTTCCCGCCGGGAGCGGCCGCACGATTCCAGCGAGATCGAGTTCGTGCCGCCGCACGCCGAGCCGGTGGCGGCGGCTTCCGCCACGGCCGACCCGGCCGACCGGGTCACCCTGGACGACAACGTCCGGCTCGCCCTGCTGGTCGTGCTGCAACGGGTCAGCCCGGCCGAGCGGGTCGTCTTCGTGCTCCACGACATCTTCCAGGTACCGTTCGGCACCATCGCGGAGACCGTCGGCCGGCCGACGGCGACCTGCCGCCAGCTGGCCCGGCGGGCCCGGCAGAAGATCGTGGACAGCCAGGGTGCCCGGTTCGACGTCCGCGCCGCCGAGCACCGGCTGGTCACCGAGAAGTTCATCGCGGCGTGCGCCGGCGGCGATCTGGACGGGCTGCTCGCGGTGCTGGCCCCCGACGCCTGGGGCGACGTGGACCTCGGGCCTGGTGACCCGAGGGCGCGGGGCGTCGTGCACGGCGCCGAGCTGGTGGCCAGGAACCTGCTCCGCTTCTGGGGCCCGCGCGCCACCCTGGTGTCCCACCCGGTCGGCGGCGACCCCGCGCTGCTCGGGTTCGTCGACCGGTCCCTGGCGGGCGTGCTTGTGTTCACCATGCGGGGCGAGCTGATCCAGGCCGTGCACGTCATCGGCGACCCGCGGAAGCTGAGCTTCCTCAGCTCGCAGCTCGCCTAGCGTCACGATCCAGCGGGCCTCTCCGTCCTTACCCGTACCGCCCTCCGCCCGGGCCACGCGCCGGGTCCCGGGCGGCACCGGAGCGACGAAGGGAACGGCATGACAGCAAATCACGGTGAGGCCACCGTGCCGGGCGCGGGTTACCTCGTGACCCGGCCGCCCTGGTTCATCCGGGCCGTCATGGGGCCGATGACCAAGGTGCTCAACCCGGTGATGCTCAAGCTGGCCGGCCGACGGCACGTCCGCATGGCCGCGCTGATCGGGCACACCGGCCGCAAGTCCGGGCGGCACTACCAGACGCCCGCGGGTGCCCGGCTGACCGGGGACACGTTCGTGATACCGCTCACGTTCGGCAGCGGCTCGGACTGGTCCCGCAACGTGCGGGCGGCCGGTGGCTGCTCGATCCGCCTGAACGGCGTCGACTACACGGCGGCAGGGCCGGAGGTGGTCAGCGCGGCGGACGCGCGGCCGGTGCTCCGGTCGGCGTTCAGCCCGGTGGAACGGGGCATGTTCCGGATGCTGGGCATCAAGAGCTACCTGCTGCTCCGCCGGGCGGCGGACTGACGTTGCGGTTGCCTGGTTACCCATCCGGCGCGGGCGCCCACTCGTCCTCGGACAGGGCCTCGTCGCCGGGCGCGGCCGCGAGGCGCTCGGTGACCCGCTCGGTCAGCCAAGCCAGCACAGCACCGGCAGGAAGGCACGCCCCGGATGCGCGGTGACGTCCACGGCGGGCGGCTCGCCGCCGGAGACCGCCATGGCTGCCCTGGCGACTTCGTCCGGCCGCGACATGGCGGGCCGCTCAGCTCACCGGACCGCGGTGGACGGCGACGGTCAGCTCGGCGCCGCGACCGGCTCCGGTGCTGCCGTTCCCGGCCGGTGGCGAGGCGGCGGCCCCTGTTTGATTCGGCACCGCCTTGCCAGGCCGGCTGGTGCGGGAGGCCGCGCTCGCGGGGTCCGGGATGCTGGCCGAGCCCGTCCCCGTGGCCGGGATCGGCACGAGCGGCACGGCAATCGTTCTCACCCTGCTGCGAAGGAGCATTCCGCTCTCCCCGAGTTCGCGCGGCGCACCGCTTGCGCACCGTCACCCGGTACACGGCAGGACGCGGGCCGGGGTTCACGGCGGCGGGCAAATCCCGGCCGGCGGTTCCGGTGGCCAGCCGAGCGCGATGCACCCGACGATCCGGTCGGCCGGCAGGGCCGCCCGCTCGATCACGGCCCGGACCTCGTCCAGCGGCCCGCAGAACAGGCACAGCAGCACCTCGTCTTCAGGCATGAGCAAACAGCCGAGGAACCCCACACCGCCGGGCGCAGGGCTCGCCAGCTCGGCTCGCACCCGCTGCGCCAGCACCTCGGCGGTCGCCTCCGTCAGGCCCGGCAGCAGGCACTCCGCGACCTGCCACCCGGTCCCGGGCCACGCTGGGCTCACCGCCGGCATACCCAGAACCTAAGGCGCACGCGGCGGCCGTCGCGTCGGGGAAAACCCTATGATTGCGGGGCGCGGGACTTCGGGCCATCAGCGTTGGGCCCGCTCAATCCCGCTCCGCGCGGGCCGCCCGCCGTCTTTCACCGGCTCCCAGCGACCTTTCATGCGCAGGCCAGGCAAATCCTTTATGATGACGAAAGCGAATGGACCAGAATCCGTACCACGGGGGAAATGTACGAAAGTCCGGGGCGTTATCCCCGGGCCGGGCCGGATCGGTATGGCTTGCCCTTAAAAGACCTTGAGCTGCGTATATTGACCCTTCCGGCCTGATCCAGACCTGAAGGAAACCCATCGCAGCCACGGCACGGACTCCGCAGGACCGCTGCGCAACAGATTCATCAGGCCAGCTGCGGATGTGGACCGGGTGTGGGCGAGAAGCAGGGCTGGAACTTCGGGTTTCAGGGCTATTAGGAAGGGCTCATTCATGAATATCCGCATATCGCGCCGGGCGCCGGTGGCCCGCCCCGCCGCGGTTCTGGCCGGCCTTGCCGTCGCGGCGGCGGGCCTGGCCGCGGCACCGGCGAGTGCCTCCCCCGCACGGCCTGCCGCCGCTGGAGCTCACCATCTGAGCAACACCATCTCGGTCACCTACGACTACACCGGGGGCGAGCAGACCTTCGCGGTCCCCTCCGGCGTGAAGTCGATCAGCGTCACGGCCGTCGGCGCCTCCGGCGGCACCGGGGCCAGCCCGGTCGATGGCGGCACCGGCGGCACGGGCGGCGCGGGTGAACAGGTCTCCGCAACCCTGACGACGACCCCGCTCAGCACGCTGTATGTCGAGGTCGGCGGCGTCGGCGGGGGCGGCAGCACGGCCGCCGGGGGTGCGGGCGGCTTCAACGGTGGCGCGGCAGGCTCGGCCGGCAACACCGGCGGGGGCGGCGGGGGCGGCGCCTCCGACGTCCGGACGATCAGCGACACCGGCGCCGACACGCTGGCTTCCCGCTTGGTGGTCGCCGCCGGCGGGGGCGGCGCTGGCGGCGGCGGAAGCTGCGCGGACTCCGCCGGCGGCAACGGGGGCGGCAGCAGTCTGGTCGCCACCACCGGCGGCACGTGCAGCGGAGGACTCTGCGTTACCGCCCGCGGTGGCAACGGCCGCGGCAGCAGCACCGGCGCCACGACCGGGGGCACCTGCTCGGAAAACGGGGGCGGCCCGGGGGCCAACGGCACGGCCGGCGCGGGCGGGGCCGGCGGCACCGGCGGCAGCGGTGTCACGACCAGCGGGGGTAACGGCACCGTGGGCGCCTTCGGTCTCGGCGGCGCCAGCGCCACCGACGGCGGCGGCGGCGGGGGCGGCGGCTGGTACGGCGGCGGGGGCGGCGGCGGCGCCGGCCAGAGCGCCACCCCGCTGTGGGGCGGGGGCGGCGGCGGGGGCGCGGGCTCCAGCGCCGGCGCCGACCTGGGCCCGACGGACCTGCCCGCGCGGGTGATCATCACCTACACGCCGCCGCCGGCCGGGAAGCCGGACCTGAAGATCTACCTGAAGCACCAGGGGACCTTCCAGCGCCACGGGCAGGGGACCTACGGAATGTGGGTCACCAACACCGGGAAGGGACCGACGTCGGGCACCATCACGGTGATGCTCAACCTGCCCGACGGGATCACCATGGTGCAGGGTGGCACGGGCACGTCCTGGGGCTGCCAGAAGAGCGCGGGCTCCTCGACCTGCACCCGCACGGCGCCGATCGGCGCCGGTGATCGCACCATGATCACCGCGACCGTGCAGATCAGAGCCAAGGCCGGGAAGACGCTGTACGCCACCGCGACGGTGAGCCCGACCGACAAGACGCCCGAGGACAACACGAGCACCGACAAGGTCATCATCCGGCACGGCTGACCACGCGCGGGACGCCGCCCGGTCCGCGCTGTACCGGCGGCCGTCGTGGCGATGGCCACGGCCGTCGCGCTGGTCGCGGCGGCAAGCAGCCTGAATCTGGACATGGTGCTCCTCGTCAGCGGTGGCGAAAGAACCCGGTAACGCCCAAACTAACCGCCGCCGCCGGAGCGCTCCAGGTGCCGCTACCGGCGGCCTCCGGGGCCGGTGGGTTAGCTTGGTACCAGATGGACTGGTCGCGCCTACCTAGCGGCGCGACGTGGGAGGAATGTGATGTCCCAGTACCCGGACGAGACGGGGGCATGGTGGTCCGAGTTCCCTGGGAGCGACAAGGCCACCTGGCTCGTCCCCCTGCCGCCCTCGCCCGGCCCGATCGCGCCGGCCGAGGAGGGGATCAGGGCCGCCGTGTCCAAGCGGGCGTTCAAGCACCGGCTCGTGGTGCCGGCGGGCAAGCGGGAGCGTGCCAAGCGGGAAGCCGTGGCCGAGTGGCGGCGCGGGACGATAGCCGCCATCCGCGAGCCGTCGCTCAAGTCGGGGGTGATCACGCTGGGCTCGGGCTTCGGCGGCACCGGCAAGACCGACGTCGCGGTGACGCTAGCGGCCATCTTCGCCGCCGCGCGGCCCGCCGACCGGGTCATCCTCGCCGACAGCAATGACGACATGCCCCATGGGTACATCAGGCTCGGCGGCGTGCCGGTCGAGGCACTGCCGCACCACCAGCGGACCCTGTCCATCCGCGGCTTCTACCAGGCCTGCACAGAGGGCAGCATCAAGGTCTACGCCGACCTGCGCGACGCGGTCGCGTGGCTCCAGGGCGTGGCCGTGATCAGGGGCGACACCGCCGACGAGTGTGTCGGGATCGACTTCGGCGAGCGGGAGTACCAGGCGGTCCTCGAGTTTCTCCAGTGCATGTCGAACATCGTCATCAACGACGGCGGGACGGGGCTCTTCGCGAAGCTCCAGGTCGGAACGCTCCTGCACGGCGACAAGTACGTGTTCGTGACCGAGGCCTCGCAGCTTGGCTACTGGTCGATCGGCCAGGTGTTCAGCCGGTACCGCAACTACGAGGGCGAGCCGGAGCGGCCGCTCACCGAGCCCGAGATGAAACACCTCAACGGGCTGATGGACGAGGCGACGGTCGTGGTGGACAAGTTCATCGAGACCGACCCCGAGCAGGCCCGGTGGTACAGCCGGATCTGCGAGAGCTTCGAAGGCACGCAGGTGTCGGTGGTCGCGACTCCCTGGGACCAGGCGCTCGCCAACCGGGTGGCGCTGGACCTCGGCGCCGTGGCCGGGACAACGCTCGACGCCAAGCTGGCCATGGCCGAGGTCGTGCTGCGCGGCGTCGACCAGGCCAACCGCAGGCGCCAGGGCCTGACCGAGGAGCGCGAGGCCCGTGCCGGGGAGGAGACCGGCGAGGCCGGCAACGGCCAGTGGGATCCGGCCGAGCCGCCGCGCTGGTACTCGCAGCCGGTGCCCCCGCCAGGGCTGCCCGAGCCGCAGGAAGCCGCCAACGGCGCACCCGAGCCCGCTGAGGAGAACCTGTTCGCCGAGGCCACCAGCAACCCCGAGGACGCCTCCCGGCCGCGGTGGCCGGACTCGCACTGAAGACAGCCCGGTCGGTTCGGGGCCGTTGAAAGGGTCGCCTGATGCGCGTGCTCATCCTCAGCCACCGCGACGTGCTTGCCGCGCTGTCGCCGCAGGCGTGTGCCGAGGCCATGGCCGCGGTCCTCGCGGCGCACGCCCGCGGCGAAACCTACCAGCCGTTGCGCTCGGTGCGGGTACCGCCGGATGCCGCCGGTTTCATGGGGCTGATGCCCGCCTGGCGCGGGCCCCACGACGGCACGCCAGCGGCGTTCGCGGTCAAGACGCTTTGCCTGATGCCCGGCAACCCCGCCCGCGGCCTGGACGCCCATCAGGGCACCGTCACGCTGTTCGACGGCGATACCGGCGTGCCCACCGCGATTCTCGACGCCTCCGCGGTGACCGCGGTCCGCACCGCCGCGGTCAGCGCGGTCGCCACCGGCCTGCTGGCCCGCCGCGACGCGCGGACGCTGGCGATCCTGGGCGCCGGGGTGCAGGGGCGCGCCCACCTGCACGCGCTCGCCGCGGTGCGCGGCTTCGGGCGGGTTTACCTCTACGCGCCCACCCGGGCGCACGCGGAGGCCCTAGCTGGGGAGGTCACCGCGGCCGGCCCGGAACTGGTCGTCGCGTCCAGCGCGGAACAGGCGGTCAGCAACGCCGACGTGGTCGTCGTGGCGACCAGCGCCCGCGAGCCGGTGCTGGCCCGCGGCTGGCTCAAGCCCGGCACTCACCTCAACGCGGTCGGCGCCAGCACCCCCGCGGCGCGGGAGATCGACACGGCCACGGTCGCCGCGAGCGCGCTGTTCTGCGACAGCCGGGAGTCGCTGCGCAACGAGGCGGGTGAGTTCCGGCTCGCGGTCTCCGAGGGCCTGATCGCGGGCGAGGACCACGTGCGCGCCGAGCTCGGTGAGGTGCTCGCGGGCCGGGGGCCGGGGCGGCTCGACGACGCCGAGCTGACCCTGTTCCGCTCGCTGGGCATCGCGGTCGAGGATCTGGCTGCGGCGCAGAGCGCGGTGGCCCACGCCAGGGCGAGCGGCATCGGCACCGAGGTCGAGCTGTGACCGGGCCAGCCGCGACGGGGCGGCGCGCGAACGGATCGCCGGCGCCGTCCGGGCTGCTGCACTCGGCGGGCTCCGGGCCGGGCGGTGCCGTTCCCGGGACCATGCCGGGTTGGCGTGCCTGCCTTCCCTGAGCAAGACGGGGCGTATAGCAAATCTTTAGAATTTAGCCCCCTTCCTGCCATAGAGCGTTCACCTGTGCGTTCAACGCCGCTGCACCGTGCGTCACTCGGACCCCGTACAAAGAAGTTTTGTGAATACTTTCAGCCTGCGTACCGCGCCTTGGCTGGGCGTCACGGTCGTCGCCGCGGGTCTGCTCGGGGTGGCTGGATGCTCCAGTTCAAGCTCTCCAAGCGCCAATACCAGTCCTAGCGCCAGCGCCCCCAAGGTGCTCACCGCTAAGCAGATCGCCTTCGGCACGTTGCTGAAGCACAGCTTCCAGCCAAACGGCACTGGCGCTTCAGCGACCGAGCACCTTATCCAGCCGGACGACCTCGTGGCCCTTGGCGGCAACATCTACGTCGGGTTCCAGAACGGCGTCGGCTCGCAGGGAGAGCCGAGCGGTTCCGGCAACCTGGACAGCACCCTTGTCGAGTTCACGCCCAAGGGTTCCGTCGTGAAGCAGTGGGACGTGACGGGCAAGATCGACGGGATGGGGGCCGACCCCGCGACCGGGCGGGTCTTCGCGACGGTCAACGAGGACTCGAAATCCAGCCTGTACGTGGAATCCGGCGGGACCGTCACGCACTACACCTACACGCAGTCGCCGCTGCCGCATATGGGCGGCACCGACGCCGTCGCGGTGTACCAGGGGAAGATCCTGATCAGCGCGTCCGCGCCGGGGACCGGCGGCAAGGCGCCGAAGTCGGCTCCCGCGGTGTTCGTGGCCACGCTGAACGCCGCGAACAAGACCGCCTCGCTGGCGCCGTTCTTCGCTGACAACGCGACGGCCACCGGGGTAAACGGCTCGACCGCCGGCACGAAGGTCACCCTCGCGCTCACGGACCCGGACTCGAACGAGATCGTCCCGTCGGGCTCACCGAAGTTCGCCGGTGACTTCATGCTGAACTCCCAGGGCGACCAGGAACTGATCTTCACCGGTGCCAGCGGCTCGAACCTACAGGTCCTGAAGATCCCCCAGCCGGTCGACGACACCGCCTTTGCGACCTCGGCCAGCGGTTCGCTGTACACGACGGACTCCAGTGCCGACACGCTCGACGTCATCACGGGCCCGATCAAGCCGGGAACGGCATACACCGCCATCACCCCGTGCAACGCCACCGCCGCCCCGGCAGTCTGCCCTGCCTCTTCCGCTCCACAGTACGGACCCAATTCCATGGGCACGATCAACCTGGTGACGGGCGCGATCAGCAAGCTCACTATCAGCGGGGCGGTCACGCCCAAGGGCCTCATCTTCGTGCCGTAGCCGGCACGACCCCGACGCGGCCCGAATAGGACGGGGGGCCCACTTGCGGCCCCCGTCCTATTGGCACGCCTGAGGTGGTTAGTTTCCTACCCGGAATAGACCTCGAACTGCTTGATGGATGGCGGCAGCGGAGCCGCAACCCCCCACCGTTCCCGGGGGAAAGCTCTCACGCGCGGTTTACTCAGCCGCGGGTACTTCCCGGCTACGCCGGCGCGCGGCGGCGAGGGCCTCGAGGAGGCGGTCGACCTCGGCCGCCGTGTTGTAGTGGATGAACCCGATCCGTACCGCCTTGCCGGTGTAGCCGAGCCGCGGGTACAGGTCGAGCGAGTACCACGAGTCGTGCGCCCAGACCCCGATCTGGGCGGCGGCCAGCCGCGCCGCCACGTCGTCGGCCAGCACCCCGTCGAGGTTCACCAGGAACGTCGGCACGCGGCCGTCCATCCCCGGCAGCCCGTACACCGTGACCGCCTCGGGGATGCCGTCGAGGAACCGCTGGCCCAGCGCCCGCTCGTACGGAACGATGGCCGGGAAGCCGCCGATCGAGTCCAGGTAGCCGATCGCCGCGCTGAACCCGGCCAGCAGCTCGTACGGCTGCGTGCCGGTCTCGAACCTCCGGCCGAGCGGGCTGCCCGGCGCCGGGCGCGCCTTGTACGGGCGCCAGCGCTCGATCACCTCGGCCCGCCCGTACGCCACGCCGAGATGCGGGCCGCAGAACTTGTACGGGGAGCAGATCAGCACGTCGGCACCGATCTCGCGGACGTCGACCGGCGCGTGCGCCGCGTAGTGCACCGCGTCGATCCAGGCGAGCGCGCCGGCCTCGTGCGCGAGCTGGCAAACCCGGCGGGCGTCGACAACCGTGCCCACGGCGTTGGACGCCCAGGCGAACGCGACGACCTTGGTCCGCGGCCCGAGCTTGCCCGCCAGGTCGCCGACGTCGAGCGTCGTGTCGTCGTTCAGCCCGACGTGCCGGACGACCAGGCCGAGGTCGTGTGCGAGCTCCAGCCACGGCGCGACCCCGCCGTCGTGGTCCAGCGCGGAGACCAGGATCTCGTCGCCGGGGCTGAACCCGCGGGCGGCGGTCCGCGACAGCATGAAGTTCAGCGAGGTCATGTTCGGCCCGAAGATCACCTCATGTGGCTCGCAGCCGAGGAACCGCGCCGCGTCCCGCTCGGCCGCCACGAGGATCTCCCCGGCGCGGCGGCTGGTGGCGTAACCCGCGCCGAGGTTGGCGCTGGCCTCCCGCAGCGCCCGGGCGATCGCGTCGCCGACCTCGTCGGGCACCTGCGAACCGCCCGGGGCGTCGAGGAACGCGAAGTCGCGCAGGGACGAGAAGCGGGCCCGGACGGCGGAGACGTCGAGGCCCGTACGAAGTATGTCGGTCATCGCCAGCTTCATCCCCCACCCGGGGCGCCCGCGAACACCCCAGGCCGGCCTGGCGGCCTGGGGCATGCCCGGCGAGGATCGTAATGGCGCACACCTGGGCCGATGAGGAGGCAGGAGATGACGGCGGAGGCGAGCGGCGTGGCTGTACACACCGTTCTCGATACCGGCACCGGGCTGGTCCGGCTGCTGGTGGAGTTGCCCGGCGGCTCGGGGTTCGCGGGAGCGGCCGGGCCGGGCGGCGAACTCTGGTTCGTGATCGCCGGGCAGGGCCAGCTCACCTGCGGGGACCGGCCGCCGATGCCGGTCCGGGCCGACGCGGCGGTGTGGCTGCCGCCCGGGGCGGGCTTCCGCCTGTCCGCCGGCGGCCCGGTCGGGCTCCGGCTGGACCGCGTCCGCCTGCCCGCCGGCCCGGACGGCGGTACGGCCGGGTACGCGGCACCCCGGATCTCCGAGCTGGCCGACTGCCCAGCGGAGGTCACCGGCGACCGCCGGTTCCGGGTCCTGTTCGGGCCGGGCAACGGGTGCACGGCGGCCACCCAGTTCGTGGGCGAGATCCCGCCGGGCCGCGCGCCGGCGCACAGCCACACCTACGACGAGGTGGTGCTGGTCCTGGACGGCGAGGGCATCCTGCACGCCGGCCCTGACGATAAGCCGCTCGCCCCGGGCAGCAGCCTGCACCTGCCGCCCGGCCTGCCGCACTGCCTGGAGAACACCGGCCGGGCCACGCTCCGCGTGCTCGGCGTGTTCCACCCAGGCGGCAGCCCGGCGGCCAAGCTCACGGCCCCGCCGCCCCCCGGCTAGTTCTGGTTGGGATTGCTGGCCTTGCCTGCCTTGCCGGGCGAGCCGTTGCCGCCGGCCGCGCCTGAGTGACCCGGCGTGCCGGGGGCTCCCGGGCCCTGCCCGGGCTGGCCACCAGTGCCGCCGGAGCCGCCGGAGCCCTTTACGCCGCCGGTGCCCGCGGTCACCGCGTTTTGGTGGAAGGTGTTGCCGGAGTCGGCCTTCGGCGGCGAGGCACTGAACACGGCGCCGCCGTCGGCGTTACCGCCCGGGCCGCCGTTGCCGCCGATCCCCCCGGCGCCACCATTAGCCCCGTTGCCGTTGGCGCCGGGCGGGCCGGTGCCCACGCCGGTTCCGTTGATGCCGCCGGCACCGCCGAAGCCGCCCTCGCCGCCGTTGCCGCCGGTCCCGCCGCCGGTGGCGTTGCCCCCGAGGCCCGCCGTGGCCGATTCGGCGGAGAACGAGTTGCCGGTGATGCGCAGCGATCCGGTGGCGTAGATCCCGCCGCCCTCGGCGAGGCCACCGCCGCCTCCGGTGCCGCCCTTACCGCCCACGGCCCCCGGCGAGCCGGCCAGCCCGGCGCCGCCCGGGCCGCCCTTGCTGGGGACGTTGCTGCCGGTGTCCGCGCCCGGGCCGCCGACGCCGCCGAAGCCTCCCCCGGCTCCGCCGCCGCCGTTGCCCGCGAACGCGGGATCCGAGCCGTCCGCGCCCACCGCGGTGTTGTTGCCGAACACGTCGCCGGTCACGGTGAGCTGGGCGCCGGCGCCCGATCCGTTGCCGTACACGGCGCCGCCCAGGGCCGCGCCGCCCGTTCCGCCGGTGAACGCCGCGCCGGCCGCCCCAGCGGTTCCCGCCGCCGCGCCACCCGCCGCGCTGCCGCCCTTTCCGCTCTGCGCTCCGTTGTCACCGCCCTGGCCGCCGCCGCCACCGAATCCCCCGGTGCCGCCGCCCTGACCGGCGTTCCCGCTGCCGCCGCTGCCCTGCGCGTTGCCGCCACCGCCGGCGGCCTCGTTGAGCATGAACTGGTCCGGCGACGCGGCGGAACCCAGATCGGCGGAGCCACCGTTGTAGACGGCGCCACCCTCGCCGGGGCCGCCGGCGCCGTTGGTGCCGCCCGGGCCCCCGGCCGCCCCGGCCGGGCCGGCTGGGGCCTTGCCGCCGTTGGCCCCGTTCTGGCCGTCCGCGCCCTTCGCGCCCTGCGTCCCCGCGGGGCCGCCGGCGCCGCCCGCGCCACCGTTTCCGCCCGCTGCGGGCGCGTTGGTGCCGCCACCGCCGAATCCCGCGGTGCCTGCGCTGCCGCCGGTGCCGCCGGTGGCCCGGTTACCGGACAGGGTGCTCCCGGTCAGCGTGTTCAGCGTGCCGGAATTGAAAACCACCCCGCCCTGGGCGGTACCGCCCACGGCCCCGTTCCCGGCCGCGCCGCCCCGGCCCGCGGCGGCGATCGCGCCCGGGTTCAGCGCGCCGGCCGCCCCGGCCGCGCCCGCGGGGCCACCCGGCCCGTTCGGCGCGCCGCCTCCGCCGCCGCCACCGGAGCCGCCCTCGCCCGCGCTGCCCGGGTTGGCGGCGGTGCCGCCACCGCCGCCAGGCCCGGCGCTGCCCCCGGTTCCGCCGCTGGCCGAGTTGTCGCTGAAGGTGCTGCCGGTGATCTTCAGCGTCCCGCTGTTGTAGATCGCGCCGCCCTGCGCCTGGCCGGCGGCGCCGCCCGGCCCGCCTGCGCCGCCCACCCCAGCGGTGCCGTTCACGCTGCTCTCGCCGCCCCTGCCACCGGGACCGCCGGCACCGCCGTTGCCGCCGCCGACTCCACCGGACCCGCCGGTAGCGCCGGGGCCCCCGCCGCCGCTCCAGCCGCCGGTACCGCCCGCGCCGCCGTCACCACCCGTTCCGGCGATGGCCACATCGCCGGAAAAGGTGCAGCCCGACACGGTGAGCGTGCCCGCGTTCCACACGGCGCCGCCCTGCGCGCCGCCGCCCGCACCGCCGCTGGCACCTGCTCCGCCGACCGCGCCGTTACCGCCGTTCCCGCCGGCCCCGCCCGGGCCGCCACTGCCGCCCGAGCCGCCCTTCGCACCGCCTGCCCCCGCCCCGCCGGTGCCGCCCGAGCCGCCGTTTCCGCCGGTGCCACCGTTTCCGCCGGTGCCGCCCAGCCCCCCCACGCCACCCGAGACGACGTCGCCACCAAAGGTGTCCTTGCTCAGCGTCACGGTGCCGGAGGTGATCAGCAGCGCCGCGCCCCGGGCGAGGGCGGCATTCCCGGCTGCGCCGCCAGCCTTGCCCGCCTTGGCCGGGCCGCCGGTCCCGCCGACGTGGCCCGCGCCGCCGTTCTGGCCCGGGGAGGAGCCGTCCATCCCGGGGGCCCCAGCGCTGCCAAGGGTCCCGAAGGCCCCGGGGGCACCGAGGCTGCCCGCCTTGCCGTTGGCCGTGGACACGCCGGCGTTGTTGAGGGAGATGCCGCCGATCGTGAGATGGCCGCCGGTCACCTCGAACAGGCGGAGCTTGCCGCCGCCGTCGAACGCGACGGTGTGGCCGTTCGCCTCGATCTTGACGGTCCGGCCGCCGGGCACGGTGATCGTGGCGGTGAACGACACCGGCGGTGACCCGCAGTTGACCCCGTAGTCCAGCGTGCCGCCCGACGCGACGGCCTTCTTCAGGGCGGTGAAGCTGCAACTGGTGATTACCCTGGCCACGGCCGGGCCGCCGCTGGCGGCCAGCGCCGCCGGTGCCCACAGGGCCGCCGCGGCCACGGCGAGCGGTGCCGCCAGGAGTCCGGGCCGCCAGGGCCGCACGCGATGCCTTGCCACGGGATTACCTCCCCCGGGGGCATGTCGCGCCAAGCCCGAACCGCGCGACGGCCCCTACCGCCGGTGGGCCGTTCCTTTGCCCGCCAGCATGACGGCGCCGGGAAGGTTAGGCAATGCGTGGATTTCAGCGGGCCGGCCGCAGGCCGGTGAACGTGCCGTGCAGCGCGGCGATCCCGTCGCCGGACGAGCGAACGTCGAGCACGACGTGCCCGGGGCTCGTCTGGACCGTCCAGGTGGCCCAGGGGCAGCACTCGTTTTCCACCTCGACGAGCGCGCGCAGTTCGTCCTCGGCGCCGGGCTCGGGGCGGAACCAGATGCGCAGCCCGTCGGTAGTCTCCGCACGGCTTGTCATCGCCCGTGCCGCCAGCCGCACCCAGCGGCTCGCCTGGCCCGCCAGGCCCGCCTGCGTGAGTGCGCAGGCGACCGGCACGGCGGGGGTGTTCTCTTGCGCGGTCATGTCTGCCTCCTGGTGCGGAGCCGGAGAATCGCTCGCTCGCCATCGTCGTTGTTAAAGTCGGCTTGATGTCAACACCGGACTCCGGACCCGGCACCTCGTCGCTGCTGACGATCGGCGAGGTGGCCATGCTGGCCGGCAAGAGCCCGTCCGCGA
This sequence comes from uncultured Actinomycetes bacterium, assembly GCA_963703605.1. Taxonomy (GTDB): domain Bacteria; phylum Actinomycetota; class Actinomycetes; order Streptosporangiales; family Streptosporangiaceae; genus DASXKD01. The sequence continues at coordinate 22,519 of CAVPFC010000051.1, read as the reverse complement.
TTCGCTACTACGAGCAGATCGGGCTGTTGCCCGAGCCGGCGCGGGTGAACGGGCGGCGCAGGTACGACGCGGGTACCGTGCGCACGCTCGCGGTGATCGAGACCGGGCAGCGGGCCGGCCTGGCGCTCGATGAGGTCAGGCTGCTGCTGTCCGCCGCGCCGGATGACCCGGCGGCGATCGACCGGCTTCGCGAGGTGGCCAGCCGGAAGCTCCCGGAGGTCGTCGCGCTGATCGAGCGCAGCGAGATCGTTCGCGGCTGGCTCGAATGCGCCGTGCGGTGCGAGTGCCCGAACCTCGCCGAGTGCCCCCTGTTCGCCGATCCCGCCCATCAGCCGCCGCGCTAGCTTGCCTCCCTCGCGGGCGCTCGCCTGGTCGTGCCGGAGGCGCGCAACTGGGCACGGGGGGAGGCTGGTCCGGTGGCCCGGCGATCCCGGGCGGCAGGTAAGGCCGGTGCCCAGCGGTGCCGGCCCGCTGGTATGCAAGGAGGATGACCGAGCAGGAGGGCGTGGCCGGGTTGCTGACCGCGGAGCGAGCGGGCACCGTCGCGCGGCTGACCGCGCTGGAGCAGGAGTTCGCGGGGATCCTCGAGGCGTCCGGGTCGGCCGGCACCGACGACGAGCACGACCCCGAGGGCGCCACGATCGCGTTCGAGCGCGAGCACGCCGCCGCCCTGCTCGGCCGGCTCCGGGAGCACCTGGCCCAGATCGATGCGGCCCTGGGCCGGCTGGCGGACGGCACCTACGGCACCTGCGCGAACTGCGGCCGGCCGATCGGCACGGCCCGGCTGTCCGCCCGGCCGGTGGCCACCACGTGTATCGAGTGCGCCTCCCGGCGCTGATTCCCCCGGCGGACAGGCCGCGATCCCACCCGCATCGCGCCGGCCCGGCGTGCCGGTGCGCCGCCTGCCGTGCCGGACGCGCCCGGACGGGGGATGATCTACCTGACAAGTGAGGACACGTCTATGTCTGGGCGGAATCACAGGGACAGCGGCACCGGGATCGGTGCCCTGACGTTCGTCGAGCACGTGGGGCGGGGCGGCGCGATCGTCCGCTGGGAATCCCGCCGCCATCGCAAGCACCTGAAGGAAGGCCCGCCCACCGGATCGACGTGGTGGGCGCCCGGCGCCCGCGGCTGGTGGATCGCCGTCCTGTTCGCCGTGGGCTCGCTGCTGTTCGCGCTCGGGTCGGTGCCGGCGTACGTGGGCGCCGTCGGGACCCGCTGGGACTCGGTGACGTTCTTCATCGGCTCGCTGTTCTTCACCTCGGCCGCGTTCCTCACCTACCGGGAGGCCGTCGACGCGGGGCCGCCGGCGCGGAACCCGCACCACCGGCGGGTCTTCGTCTACCAGCCGCGGATCGACTGGTGGGCGTGCGCGGTGCAACTGGCGGGCACCCTCTACTTCAACGTCAGCACCGGCGTCGCGGTAGGGACCAACCTGTCCGCGCAGACCGCGCACCAGCACGTGTGGCGGCCCGACGCCATCGGGTCGGTCTGCTTCCTGGTGGCCAGCGCGCTGGCCTGGTTCGAGGTGTGCCACGGCTGGACCGCCTGGCGGCCCCGCTCGTGGTCGTGGTGGATAACGCTGGCCAACCTGCTCGGCTCCGTCGCGTTCGGGGTGTCCGCCGTGGACGCCTACGTCAACCCGGTCACCGGCCAGCTGCGGAACGCGGAGAAGGCGAACCTCTGGACCCTGGTGGGCGCCGTGCTCTTCTTCGCGGGCGCCGTGCTGCTGCTGCCGGAACGTACCGAGGAAGCCGGCGGCCAAGCGCCGGCCGCCAGCGGCGACGACGTTCATGATCTGGTGAACGAGCCGGACTGAGCGGTGCTGAGGCGGGTGCCGGTCAGGTTCCTATACCGGAGTGATCGGGCCCGAGGGTCACCGTCAGCCCGATGAAGGCGAGCAGGAACAGGACCACGAACCCGCCGTAGAAGGTGAGGAAGGCGGCGCCCAGCCCGGCCGGCACGATGACCACGGCGGCGCACCGCGCGATCACCTTCCGGTTGACGGGCTTCCTGGTGCGCACCGGGAGCGGCCTCGGCGGCGGCGGGAACTCTAGCTGACTGCCGGGGATGTCGGCGGTGATCGCCCGCAGCTCATCGTAGGTACGCGACGCCAGCGCCGCGCCCGCGCGCATGTCGAGCTCGTCCTTGGTGAGCCTGCCGGCGACGAACGCGGCCTTGAGGGTTTCGATCACCTGGTCGCGGTCGTCGTCGGATGCCCGCAGGCGGCTGCGGGGCGCCGCTCCCGCCGTCATGGGGTGCCACGGGCCTGTCGCCATCCGCGCCTCCCCACAAACAAATGCACAAGCAGCCTAACGCAGAGTGGATAGCACGGTAACTGGCGTTTTGCGCAGTTTCCCGATCTCCCCTCCGCCCACGGGCCCGCCCCGCACCGGACCGCCGGCCCCGAGCCGTGGTCTGGATCACTCACCCGAGGCTTGACGTTGATACCACCTATCTAGCATAATGATATCAATTAAATGTACTGGACCGCCGGGGTGGCGGGACGCAAGCGGCACACCCGTATCGGGTGGCCCGCGGGCAGGAGGAAGTCATGGATCTAGCGGGAAGCGTGGCGACCGGGCAGCTTGACGCCCAGCCCAGCCGCGCCGAGCCCGGCCAGGGTGGTGTGCCCCGGCTGAACGGTCTGAGGGGGCCCGCCGTCACCGCCGCGCCCAGCAACATAGCCAGCGCCGGCGCTCACCGGCCGGCGCAGGCGGGCAAGCCAGCGGTCGAGATCGCGCATCTGCGCAAGACCTACGGGCCGGTCGTCGCGGTCGACGATGTGTCGTTCTCGGTTGCCCAGGGCGAGATCTTCGGCGTTCTCGGGCCGAACGGCGCGGGGAAGACCACGACCGTCGAGTGCGCCATCGGGCTCCGGCGGGCGGACTCGGGCACGATCCGGCTGCTGGGCCTCGACCCGCGGGCGGACCGGGACGAAGTCCACCAGATCGTCGGGGTGCAGCTTCAGGCAGGCGCGCTCCCGGCCAAGCTCAGGGTCGACGAGATCCTCGATATGTACCGGTCCTTCTACCGCGAGCCGGCGGACGTCGGCGAGCTGATCGAGGTGCTCGGGCTCGCCGAGAAGCGCCGGGCCTTTTACAAGTCCCTGTCGGGCGGCCAGCGGCAACGGCTGTCGATCGCGCTGGCGCTCATCGGCCGGCCGAAGATCGCGGTGCTTGACGAGATGACGACCGGCCTGGACCCAGCGGCCCGCCGGGACACCTGGGAACTCATCGAGGGCGTGCGCGATCGCGGCGTGACGATCGTGCTGGTGACGCACTTCATGGAGGAAGCCGAGCGGCTGTGCGACCGGGTCGCGCTGATCGACGGCGGCCGCGTCGTCGCGCTGGACACCCCGGCCGGCCTGGCCGCGCGGGCCATGGGCGCGCAGAGCGTGCGGTTCCTGCCCTCGGCCCCGTTCGACGACCGGCTACTGAGCGATCTGCCCGAGGTGACGAAGGTCGAGCACTATGGCCAGCACGTCATCGTCAGCGGTACCGGAGAGCTCGTCAACGCGGTGATCCTCACCCTGGCCGCGGCCGGGATCACGGCCCGCGGCGTACAGCTCGATTCATCGAACCTCGAGGACGCCTTCGTCAAGCTCACCGGAAGGCACCAGGACAAGGAAGGAGCATCGGCATGACTTCGCTCGCACTGCCGCTGCCGGCGACGGCGCGGCGTACCGCATTCGGCAAGATCATGCTCAACGAGGCCCGGCTCACCTGGCGACGGCCGGTCGGCCTGATTGCCGGCCTCGCCATCCCCGTGGCGTTGCTGATCGTCTTCGGCGAGCTGCCCGACAAACAGCTTTCGGCAGGCGTCGGCGGGCTCAGCCTCTTCGACGCGTACATCCCGGTCATCGTCGTGCTCGGCATCGCGTTGATCGCGCTGCTTGGCCTGCCGATCCCGCTCGCCTCCTACCGCGAGCTGGGGGTCCTGCGCCGGCTGTCGACCACGCCGGTGGCCCCGTCCTGGCTGCTTGCCGCGCAGGGACTCGTCCAGTTCTGCGTGGCGGCGGCCATGACCGTGGTGATCGTCGTCATGAGCATGACCGTCTTCGGGGCGACCGCCCCGGCGAGCCTGGGCGGGTTCGTGCTGTCGGTCCTGCTGTCAATGGCCGGGCTCTTCGTCATCGGGCTCATGGTCGCCGCGATGGCCCGGACCGCGACCGCGGCGAGCGTCATCGGGCGGGTGGTGTTCTTCCCGTTGATGTTCTTCGCCGGGCTCTGGCTGCCGCGGGCCCTGATGCCGACCCTGCTCCTGGATATCAGCAACTACACCCCGCTCGGGGCCGCGGTGCAGGCGATCCAGTACTCGATGCTGCAAGGGTTCCCCCCGGTGGCGCCGCTGCTGGTGCTGGCGGGATACGCGATCGTGTTCGGCTTCCTGGCGAAGCGCTTCTTCGCCTGGGAGTAGCGCTCGGGTAACACAGCCACACCATCGAACGCTCCGGCCCAATCCGCCGGGGCGTTTCGGCTTGCCGGAGCCGGGCTCGCCCGCCCCCGCCGGGCGCCGCACCGGGCTCGCCGCACGGCGCGGATGCGCCGCCTCCTGGCGTAATGCATGGAAGAAGGATCGGACGGAGCGGTGGCGCACAGCCCTCGCGCGCTGGTTGGCGCCGAGGCGCCGGACGGCGGGCAGCCTAAGTACATGCCGGGAACCGGAATTGAGTAGTCGCTACTCAGGCGGTCACGCGCCGGGTGCCCTAGAACTGTGTATGCAGCGGGCCGGATCGGCGGCCCCAGCGCGGTGACCGGGGAATCCCTCTGGCCGGCCGGGCTGGCGTTTCGCCGGTCACCGGCCCGGGGCCCGTGCTCAGAGCCACTCCGCGGTGGCCGGGTGCCCATTCTCGGAAGGGTATGTGTGATGACCGTAGGGAAGATTTCCGGCGTATGCTGGGCGGTTTTCGTGGTGATGTCGCTGGCTTTTTTGCCGCTGGCGGCCGGTATCTTGTCGCTGCACGCGCTGCCGGTGGGGCCGCGGGTGGCGCTGGCGGTGGTGGCCGTGCTGGTGTTGTGGTGGGGGCCGTTCGGGTACGCGATGTACCTTTCCATGGCGGTGATGCGCAACGGGGACCGGCGGCTGCTGCGCCGGGGGGTCGCGGGGACCGCGCAGGTGCTGTCGGTCAAGCGGACCAACACGGTGATCCAGGAGGGGGAGTTCGCGTGGGAGGCGCCGCGGCTGTATAAGTACCGGCTGCGGGTGAGTGTGCCGGGCAAGGCGCCGTATGACACCGACTGCGCGATCTGCGCGGCGGGGATCAGCCAGGGCCAGGTGGTGCACGTGGCGGTCAGCCCGCATAACAAGCACCGGGTCACCATCGACGTCGGCCAGGCCAGCAAAGGCGGCAACCGCCGGCCCCGCCCGGTCACCGGCGACGCGGTGGCTGGGGGCCTCTCCCCGGCCGGGGGTTTCGCACCGGCCGGAGGCTTCTCCTCAGGCGGAGACTTCTCCTCAGGCGGAGACTTCTCCTCAGGCGGGGGCTTCTCCTCGGGCGCGGGGCGGACGCAGAGCGAGCAGGAACGGCTCAGGCTGCTGGCCCAGCTCGGCCAGCTGCACAATCAGGGCGTCCTCAGCGACGCCGAATTCGCCGCGCAGAAGGCCCAGATCCTCAGCAACTAGGCACCGGCGGGGGCACGCTGACCGCGTTCGGCGCGGCAGGGTGTCCCCGTCAGGTGCTCCCCCGTAGCCCGTTAGAGTGTCCCGCGTGACTCAGCCACTGGTGCCTGCTTTCGACCATATTTTCATCGTCATCATGGAAAACCACGGCTACAACGAGATCATTGGCGCCGCGGATGCGCCTTATCTCAATCAGTTGGCGGCACGCTGCGGCGTTGCCGCCAACTACGTCTCGGTTTCCCACCCGAGCCTGCCGAACTACCTGGCGCTGACCGGAGGTTCCACCTTCGGCATCACCACCGACTGCACAGATTGCTTCCAGCAGGCCCCCAACCTGGTGGTGGACCGCGTCGCCCCCTCGGGCCGCACCTGGCGCGCCTATATGGAGTCGATGCCGTCGCCAAGCTTTGTCGGCGACTCCTATCCCTATATGCAAAAGCACAATCCGTTCGTCTATTACGACGACCTGCGCACCGACCCGGCGCAATTCGCCAACGTCGTCCCTTACGCCCAGCTCGCCACCGACCTGACCTCGGCGGAAACCACGCCCGGCTTTCGGCTGGATCACCCCCAACATGCTCGATGACATGCACGACGGGACCGTCGCGGCGGGAGACACCTGGCTTTCCGCCCAGATCCCGGCGCTGCTGGCCGCTCCCGCGTTCACCGAGCAAAACTCGCTGCTGGTCATCACCTGGGATGAGGACGACAACGCCCCCGGCAACCAGGTGGCCACGTTCGTCATCGCCGCCGGGGTGCCGGCGGGATTCCGGTCAACCGTGGCCTACAACCACTACTCTCTGCTGCGCACGGTGGAGGCGGCGTGGGGGCTCGCCCCGCTGACAACCAACGACGGTCAAGCCGCCGTCATGAGCGATTTCTTCACCGGCGGCTGACACCGGCGTCCAAGGACAGCCTCCTGACCTGGGCAAGCGCCTCGGTCCGGGACGTCACGCCCAGCGCCCGGTAGATGTGTTGCAGGTGGGTCTGCACGGTGCGGACGCTGAGCCCGAGCGCGCGCGCCGCGCCGCGGTCGGAGTTCCCGGCCGCGACTAGCTGCAAGATGCGGGTTTGGCGCGGCGTCAGCAGCGGCTTGCCCCCGGCGTCCCGGGGGATGCGCGGCACCGGCCCGGTCAGCAGGGCCGCGATGCCGGCGGCCTGGCTGAGGTGCGGGCGCAGCAGGTCGGCAAGCTCGCGCTGCTCGTCCGAGAAGTCCTGGCCGTGCCGGTTCAGCGCCACGCTCACCACGCCGCCGTCCGGGGCCGGGAAGCTCACCACGAGCTGATGGTCGACCTGGGCCGGGCGGTAGAAGTCACGGTAGATGCCGAGCGACCGGAACTGGCGGTCGCTGGCCACGTCGGAGACGCGCCGGGCGGCCAGGTCGCCGGTCTCCTCGTGATGACGCAGCAGTGGGTGCTCGGGCAGATGCTGCTGGAACAGCGGTATCGCATCGGGGAAGTCGACCGCGTCGGCGGGGTCGATCTGCCAGGTCACGCAGACCGGGCCGACCAGGTGGTTGTAGGAGCACGAATCGGCCGCAACCAGGCCGGACACCAGCCTGATCACCCGCCCGGGGAAGTCGCCGCCGCCGGGCAAGTACAGCTCGGCGAGCCCGTCGCTGAGCCTGTGCAGCATCCGGCCGTCGAGCGTCACGATCTCGCCCCTGTCATCGCATCAGCGTAAGCAAAATTGCTGATACCGCAACAGCCCATATGTGGCGCAGAGTGACTGTTACCTGCTGGCAGCCCCAGAAACAGGGGCGAGAGCCCCTGTGGGGGGTCCCGGAGCTGCCAGCAGGTTTTTGACGGCTACCGTGCGGGATGAGCGCCGGCAGCGTGATCCCTTCCGCGCCGGGCCCGCGTGGGTGCCCGGGCAAGGACCTCAGGCGGAGATGTCGCGGCGGCGCAGCAGCGCGGCGCCGATGAGCAGGGCGACGGCCGCGTCAGCCGGCCCGGTGACCTTCGCTGAGCGGCGCTTACGGAGCGACGAGCGCGTCGGTGAGCGGGCCGATACCGGCCAGCCGGGCGGCGAGGCCGGCGCTGAGCTGGTAGCGGGCGGCGAGCGCGGCGGGATCGGTGTAGCTGACCTTGGTCTGCCCCTCATCGGCCCAGATCAAGACCTTGAGCGGCAGGTCCAGCGCGGACAGCGGCGCGGCTTCCATCACCGGGGTGCCAGCGGCCGGGCTGCCGAACAGGACCAAGGTGGTAGGCCGCAACTGCAACCCCACCCGGCTGGCTTCGGCGCTCTGGTCGATGACACCAAACAGCTTCATGCCCTTGGCGGCGACCAGGTCGGTCAGGCGGGAGACGGTGCCGTCGACCGGGCGCGGGCTGAGCTTGGTCACGACGCCGGTCCCGGCCGGGCTGGTGTCCGTGGTCATCGCTTGATCTCCTTCGGTGGATCTCGGCGGCCCGGACCGTTTCCGCTGCCCCGCTGCCGTGCTGAGCGGCTGCGATCAGGCCGCGTGGCGGTGTGGCGCCGATCCCGGACCGGGCTGGCGCCGGTCAGCCAGCGGAACGGGCCGAGACCCAGCATGCCCGCGGGCCCGGCGGCTGCCCCACTGGGGGTGGCTTGCGGCGTGGTACACCAAGATCAGCCAGGCGGCGAGGCTGGCCGTCACGACGATCGGGATGATGATGGGCGCGAGGCTGGAGCCAGTCATGTCAGTTCTTCCTTCCAGGAGCGCCGCGGTCAGCGTGCGCCGGAATGCCCGGCCGGTCGTGCCCGGGCTGGCTCGCTGGCTGCGGAGTGGTTGTGGTCATGCCTTCACCCTGACCGGGGCCGGGGCCGACCGGTAGGGGCCGTAAACTTGGCGGGTTACAACCCTGGCCTGTACCTGGTGGGTGGCCGGATGACGCTCAGCCCGCACGTGCCCGACCTTGCCGCGCTGGAATTGCTGCTCGACGTCGCCCAGACCGGCAGCCTGAACCGTGCCGCCGCGCAGGCCGGCGTCAGCCAGCAGGCGGCCTCGGCGCGGATTCGGGCGATGGAGGCGCAGACCGGCGTGCCGCTGGTGCACCGGAGCCCGCGCGGCTCCCGGCTGACCGCCCAGGGTGCCGTGATCGCCGAATGGGCTGCCCGGCTGCTGGATATCGCGGCGCAGATGGACACCGGGATCGCGGCGCTGCGCGAGGATCGGCGCAGCAGATTGCGGGTCAGCGCCAGCTCAACGATCGCCGAGCAACTCCTGCCCGGCTGGCTGGCGTCGTTCCGCGCCGTTCCCCGGCCGGGGAGCCCCGTCCCCGAGATCATGCTGACCGCGGCCAACACCGAGACGGTCATCAGTCATGTCACCGAAGACCGGGCCGATATCGGCTTCATCGAGGGCCCGCGGCGGCCCAGGTCGTTGCACAGCAAGGTCGTCGGCCATGACCGGCTCGCCGTAGTGGTCGCCCCCGGTCATCGCTGGGTGCTGCACCGCCGCGGCGTCAGCGCCGCCGAACTGGCCGGCACCGCGCTGGTCAGCCGGGAGGGCGGCTCGGGTACCCGGGACACGTTGTCGGCGGCGCTGGCCGCGGCGCTCGGCCCCGGCACCACGCAGGCTCAGCCGGCGCTGTCGCTGTCCACCACCGCGGCCGTCCGCGCGGCCGTGCTGGCCGGCGCCGCACCCGCTGTCATCAGCGAACTGGCCGTCGCCGACGACCTGATCGCCGGCCGGCTCGTCCAGATCCCGGCACCCGAACTCGACCTGCGCCGGACGCTGCGCGCGATCTGGGACGGCCCCCCGAACCCGCCCGCGGGCGTGGCACGAGACCTCATCGTCCACATCCTCGGCCGCCACGAGCGGGTGCAGGGCCACGGCGCGAACCGCCGCGCGGGCTGACCCACCCAGTTACTGGCCGACGCGACCGTCGATGCGCTCGCGGAGCAGGTCGGCGTGCCCGTTGTGGCGGGCGTACTCCTCGACCATGTGCACCAGCAGTTCGCGCAGCGAGACCGGGCCGCCCTCGGAGTCGGAGCCGACGAAGTCCAGGTCGTGGTCGCGGGTGAACTGCTCAGCGAACGCGATCTCCTCGCGCCACGCCGCCCACGCCTCATCGACGATCACCGGGTCTGCGGCCGCCCCGTTGAAGTCGCCGTCGGGGTCGGCCTCGGTCTGGTAGCGCTTGGGCACGTCATGCCCGGCGAACCGGCGGCGGAACCAGGCGCGTTCCACCTCGGCCATGTGCCGGACCAGGCCAAGCAGGGACATCGTGGACGGTTCCACGGAGCGGCGGGCCAGTTGCCCGGCGTCGAGCCCGTCGCACTTCAGCTCCAGCGTCAGCCGCTGGTAGCGCAGAAACTCGTTCAGCGTCGCCCGCTCGTCCCCGAGCCGGGGGCCGCCTTCCCGCGGGTCGGTGCTGGGATCGGCGAACTGGTCCGCTCGGTGCTGTGGCGTAGTCACGCCGACCGAGACTACGCCAGACCCCGCGGCGCGACCGCGCCGTGGCCCCGAGTCAGAACTAGAACGGGTAGTCGCCGGGGAGGAGCCCGGACGCGGCCTGGCCGCGGTTGGGGGCTTGCGGCGCGCCCAGCGACACGAGCACGTCCTCGAAGCTGAGCCCGATCTTGGTCGGGAACGGGCCATACCCGCCGATGCCGCCGGCGGCCGGAAGCTGTGACTCGGCAGAGTCGCCGTTCTGCATCGCCCACCCGGTCTCGATGCCGTCGCCGCCGTTCCACATGTTGGCGATCACGGTCCCCGCCGACACGTGCTGGCCGACCTGAACGGTGGGCGTGACGTCTTCGGCCAGGTACACCGTTAGGCCCGCATCGGGGCCATCGGTGAGCTGGTAGGTGATCCATCCTCCGCCGGGCCACCCGTAGTTGGTCGCGCTCGCGTTGGTGATCACGGCGTCGCCGAGGGCGTAGACCGCGCCCGTGCCGGAGAAGTCGACTCCTTCGTCGACGCGTTCGGGAACCAGGCCGCTTACGGCACGGAGCGGGTTCTTGTAGGCGGGCGAGACCGAGGTGGCCTGGCCGGCCTTGCGGTGCCGTCCCGGGCTGGTGGCGACGCCGATGCCGATGATCTCGGGCGCCTTGCTGGCGTGTGCGCCACGCGAGGTCTTCTGGCTGGTGGGCGTCTGGTGCGGGCCGGCCCCGGGAAACCGAGCGCGTCGGCCTGGTCCACCCCGGACGAATGTGATGCTTGCAGCAGGTGCGTCGCGGCGGGCCAGGCGGCGGTGACCACGAGGGCCGAGCCGGCGACCGCGGCGGCAATCCGGACGGGCTTGTTCTGCAACGCGGACGCGATCGTTCCTAGCTTGCGATGCCGCCGGGCATCGCTCGTCCGGTCGGACCGGCGAGCCTCAACCGAACGCTCAGGCCGGCGAGCCTCAACCGAACGCTCAGGCCGGCGGACCTCAACCGAACGCTCAGGCCGGCGGACCTCACTCGGACGCTCAGGCCGGCGAGCCTCAACCGAACGCTCAGGCCGGCGAGCCTCAACCGAACGCTCAGGCTGGCGGACCTCACTCGGACGCTCGGGCCGGCGAGCCTCAGCCTGGCGCTCGGGCCGACGGGCCTCAGCCTGGCGCTCGGGCCGGCGGGCCTCACTCGGGCGCTCAGGCCGGCGGGCCTCACCGGGGTACTCAGACCGGCGAGCCTCACTCGGGCGCTCAGGCCGACGGGCCTCAACCGAACGCTCGGGCCGACGGGCCTCACCAGGACGCTCAGGCCGACGGGCCTCACTCACGTGCTCGTGCCGACGCCCCTGACCAAGGTGGTCCAGCCGGCCGAAGTCAGCCGGTCGGCCGTGCCGATTGGCCTCACCAGAACGCTCGTGCCGGCGGGCCTCGCCCGGATACCCGGCCCGGGGCGCCTCACCTGGACGGTCGGACCGGCCCGCCCCACCTGGGTACTCGGGCCGGCGGGCCTCACCCGGGTACTCGGGCCGACGAGCCTCGCTCGGACGCTCGTGCCGATGTGCCTCGCCTGGGCGCTCTTGCCGATGGGCCGTGCCCGGGTAGTCGGGCCGGCGGGCCTCACCCGGGTACTCGGGCCGGCGGGCCCCGCTCGGGCGCTCGTGCCGATGGGCCGGGGCCGGGTAGTCGGGCCGGCCGGTCTCGCTCGGGCGGCCGTGCCGACGGGTCTCGCTCGGGCGATCGGACCAAGGGGCCTCGCTCGGACGGTCATGCCGATCGGCCTCGTGCGGATAGTCGCGCCGACCGGTCTCGCTCGGGCGGTCAGCCCAGCGGACCTCAGCCGGATATTCATCCGAGGGCCGCGTCGACTTACGATGCCGGGCGGACGTGCTTGACACGTTCGAGCCTTCGGTCGGGCGCGGCGGACGCGCTCATCTTTCACCCAGTTGCCGGCGTGGGGCAGAACCCCAGCGCCAGGTGTGCGGATTCTGCGGCGGGTTCAGGGCAACAGAATCACGGGGAAACGCCACACGCTGGATGCTGTTGATCCACAAGGGTGCACCACATGGATGCGTCTCCGGGCCGGAATTACATAAGACGCTGAAAATGACTACGGCGCGTCGTTCTTCGGCGGTTCGCCTCATCGGCCCGGCTGCGGCCCTCCGGACCCCCCGAGCGCCGACGATAAGGGCGCTGACCAGCGGCATCCGTCCGCGAGAGGGGGGCGGCCTAGCTCCGGGCTAGGCCAGCTCGGGCGGGAAGCCTCCGGTGGCGACGGGGCCCCAACTGCGGGGCGTGATGCGCAGCAACGATTTGCCCTGTCGCAGCATGGCCGCCCGGTACTTGTTCCAGTCCGGGTGTTCGCCGGCGATCGCGCGGTAGTAGGAAACCAGCGCCTCCACGGCTTCGGGCACGTCAAGGACCTCGGCGTCGCCGTCAATCTGCACCCAGGGGCCGCCGAAGTCGTCGGACAGGACGACGACGCTGACCCGGGGGTCCCTGCGGGCGTTGCGGGTCTTCGCACGGGAGGGGTAGGTGGCGACAACGATGCGCCCGGCCTCGTCGACGCCGCACGTCACCGGCGAGGCCTGCGGGCTGCCGCCGGAACGTGCCGTGATGACGATGGCCTGATGGCGGGGCCGGACGAAGTCGAGCAGCTCATCCCGGGTGACCACGGTGTTCGTTGCGATCTGAGGGCTCACCAGCTCACTATCCCATCCCGGCGGGTCTTCGCCCCGGGGAGGTTGCCACGGCTGGCAGTCAGGGAATCCACCGGAGTATGAGGCCACGCAACAGGCCGGCCCGCATCAGGCGCGGGCAGCCTCCGCCGGTGAGCCAGGACGAGTTCACCGCGCTGGCGTTCGAGGAACTGCACAGACCGCGGTCGCATCTGGCGAAGGACCTTCTGGGCGGCGTGGCCACCCTGGCGATCTTCGGCGTGATCGTTCTGTACGTCACCAACTCCCTTGCGGCCCGGTGCCGGGCACCGCGGAGCGCGCGGCTGGGCCCCGGCGCCTGCTCCGGTGTGCCGGCCTTCGCCAATCACGCTGATCCGTTCGTGACCTGGGCGGTCGCCGCCTGCGCCGCGGTGGCGGCGGCAGGCTTCGCCTGGTACATGATCTGGGGCTACAAGGCACACCGACGCGGCGATGCAGGCCAAGGTGCCGCGGGCGCTCAGCGCCGGTAGCGGCCGCTATTCGATCTTCGTGGCAATGGGTGTGCTGAGCTCAACCGTGCGGCCGACGGTGCAGAGCCGGTCGTGCGACTTCCTGACCGCGTCCGGCAGGATGCCTCTGGCAGCGTCGCCCTGTGCCCCGGCCGGGAACCTGATCTGGAAGGTGACCCCGACATCGATCAGCCGGTTGCCACTATCGTCGCGGACCTTGCTGGCGTCGACCCGCACGCGGAACTGGTCCGGCTCGGCCCGGCGCGATGTCAGGATGTCGACGTCGATCGCGGTACAACCACCGATGGCGGCCAGCAGCAACTCGGTCGGGGTGAAGTCCGTACCGCTGCCGGTGCCGAACGTGATCTGGCCGCCGCGGTCGTTGGTCACCGTGAACACCCCCTGACTGGCGCGCTCGACGGTCACACTGCGATGCACAGGAGTATCAGCCATACCCCTACCCTGCCAGGCCGCTCACGGCGGCCCGGCAGGCGCTCAGCGCCGGGAGAACACGGCGTGGATGGTGATGGTGCTGTTCATCGAGACCGTACCCAGCAGATTCCAGGTGAGCCCGAAGTCGGCCCGGTTGACGGGGACCTCGGCGTCGAGCCGGACCTCGCCGTCGCCCTGGAGGGCCGCCGCGGCGGCGAAGGACAGGGGCCGGGTACGGCCGTGCACGGTCAGCGCGCCGGTCACGGCGACGCCCGGACCAGACGGCTGGATACCGGACGTGGTGAAGGTGATCTCCGGATGGTTTCCGGTGTCGAAGAAGTCGGCCGAGCGCAGGTGCTTGTCGCGCTTGGGCTTCTTGGTGTCGATGGACGCCGCGGCCACCGTGAGGGTGCCGTTGATCTCGCCGTCCGGGGAGACGGTGCCGTCCCCGCTGATCTCGCGGAATACGCCGTTCACCGGAATCAGCCCCCCCATGACCCCGCTTTTCAGCCGGATGCTGGACTTGCCCGGATCCAGGGCCCACGCCCCGGCCAGGGCACCGGTTGCCAGCAGAGTTTGCAGTTGCGGTGCGGTCACTTGTCCTGACGATGCCTGCATGATCTTTGTCCTTGTCACATGGAATGGATTTGAGGTGTCACTTATAACGACACGGCACGACCAAGGGGTGTGACGATGACCGAGCCCGACTGGCTGGTCCAGGGCTTCGAGCAGAACCGGGCCCGCCTGCGGGCGGTGGCCTACCGGATGCTCGGCTCGCTCACCGAGGCCGATGATGCCGTCCAGGAAGCCTGGCTGCGCTTCAGCCGGTCGGACCCCAGCGGCGTCGACAACCTCGGTGCCTGGCTGACCACGATCGTCGCCCGGGTGTGCCTGAACGTGCTGCGCTCGCGCAACGCGCGGCGCGAGGATCCCGTGGGCGTGCACATGCCCGACCCGGTCATCAGCCCTCCGGACGGGCCGAGCCCCGAGGACGATGCGCTGCTGGCCGACTCGGTCGGGCTCGCGCTCCAGGTGGTGCTGGAAACGCTGACCCCCGCGGAGCGGCTGGCGTTCGTCCTGCACGACATGTTCGACCTGCCCTTCGACGAGATCGCCCCCATGGTGGGGCGTTCCCCCGGCGCGGCGAGGCAGCTCGCCAGCCGGGCCAGGCGCCGGGTGCGCGGAGCCGGCGTGCACGCTTCCGGCTCGGATGTCGCCCGCCAGCGGAAGGTGGTCGACGCCTTCCTCGCCGCGGCGAACCGCGGCGACATTGGCGCCCTCGTGACGGCCCTCGACCCGGATGTCGTGCTGCGTTCCGACGGGGGAACGGCGCATCCGGAGGTTTCCGTGGTGCTCCGCGGCGCCGAAGCCGTCGTCAGGCATGGACTCGGGGTCCACGACCCGGCCGCGCTGCTGCGGCCGGCCCTGGTGAACGGGGCCGCGGGCGTGGTCGCGAGCCTGGGCGGGCAGCCGGTCGCGGTCGTCGGGTTCACCGTCTCGGGCGGCAAGATCATGGAAATCGACGTGATCGCCGATCCCGAGCGCCTCCGCCGGCTCAACCTGGCCGTCCTCGACGGCTGACGGCGTCACGCGGATCCGGCAACAGGCCCGCACCCCGCCACGCTGGCCGGCACCCCGCCGCGCCGGCGGGCACTCCGGCTGGCCCGTCCTCGCCTTGCCCGGCGCGCGCCGTGCCGCAGCGCCGTCGTGTGCAGACACCGGCCAGGGGGCGAACTGGGCGCCCGGCCGGCGCCCAGTTCCCGGCGTCGCCGTGTCTACATCGGTGGCAGCGGAAACGCCAACCAAGGAGAACCGACATGGGAAAGATCGTCGTGAGCGAGAACCTCTCGCTCGATGGAGTCGTCCAGGACCCGACCGGTGAGGAGGGCTTCAGGCTCGGCGGCTGGTTCAACGAGATGGGGGACAAGGACCGCGAAGCGTGGGCCAAGGCCGGGCTCGACGAGGCGCTGGGCGCCCAGGCCCTGCTGATGGGACGGCGTAGCGACGCCTACTTCGCCCCGCGGTGGCTATCCCGCGGCGGCGCGTGGGCGGACAGGCTGAACGGCATGCCCAAGTACGTCGTGTCCGCGACCCTCCAGCAGCCCGAGTGGAGCAACGCGACGGTACTCAAGGGCGACGTGGTGACCGAGGTGTCCAAGCTCAAGCAGGAGCTGGACGGGGACATCGTCGTGATAGCCAGCATCCAGCTCGTGCACACGCTGATGGAGCACGGCCTGGTCGACGAGCTGCGGCTGAAGGTCTTCCCGGTCGTGCTCGGCGCCGGCGATCGCCTCTTCGGCGCAACCAGCGACAAGACGCCCGTGCGGCTCGTCCACGCCCAAACCCTGGGTGCGGACCTCGCTTTCCTCACTTACCAGGTCGTCCGGGACGCCTAGTGGCCTGGCGGGACCACCGGCTACCGTGTAGATCGTGCGCGGCGTGCCGTGGTGGGGAGTGGCCTCGTCGGCCGCGGCTCCGGTACTGATGGTCGCCGGATGGAGCGTCGCCGCCGGGTTGCAGCCGCGCCCCTTTGACCCCGTTGCCCAGACGGTCAGCATGCTCGCAGCGCCGGGCGCCGCCGACCGGTGGGTGATGACGCTGACGTTTGTGGTGGTCGGCGCCTGTGATTTCGTCACCGGGCTTGCGCTGCGGCCGGCCAGGGTGCCGGGGCGGCTGATCTTGATGGCCGGGGCCGTCGCGGGCATGCTGGTCGCGGCGAACCCCGAGCAGCCGGGCACCCGCTTCCCCGTGCCGCACATGATCTGCGCGGCGGTGGGGGCCATCGGGGTGGTGGCCTGGCCGGCCGGGGCTTACCGGCGCGGGCTGCGGGTGCCGTGGGCCCTGCGGCCGGACGTTTCGGCCGGCGCCGTCGCGGTGCTGGTGGTCCTCGTGGCCTGGTTCGGCACGGAGCTGATCACCGGCGGCGGTCAGGCAGGCCTGGCGGAACGCATCTTTGGCGCTGGGCAGGCGCTGTGGCCGCTCGCGGTCGTGGCGTCCTGCCGTCTTGCCGCCAGGTCAGGCACCGGGCCCCGGCTGCGCCAGGCGCTCGCCGCGCCGGTGCCCGCACACGGGCAGGGCCCTGGCCGTGAGTGAACCGCCTGGTCAGGCGTCGCGGGTGGCCATCTGACCGGCGCGGGACGGCATCAGTTTCTTCTACGCAATATGTAGAACTTTTACACGACCTGTAGACGGCTTGTTCTACAGTCTCTGTAGAACCCGGCGCGGGTCGGCCACTCCACCCGCGCCGGGCTCCCGTCTCCGCTGCGGGCACCGCAGCATGACGTGCCGCCGTGACCGGACCTACCTCATGTGAAAGGCCTGGCATGACAACGATGGGCTTGCTCCAGCCCGGCGCCCCGCTGGCGCTGGCCGCGCACGGGTGCCCAGCGCACATCACCTACGCGGAGGCCGGCATTGTCGGCCTGGTCCAGGGCGTCACCGAACTGTTCCCGGTGTCCAGCCTCGGGCACAACGTGCTGATCCCCGCCCTGGTCGGCGGCTGCTGGGCGAAGAACCTGAGCGTGGCCGCGTCCGAGTCGCCCTACCTGGCGTTCATCGTGGGCCTGCACGTGGCCACCGCGCTCGCGCTGCTGATCTACTTCTGGCGCGACTGGGTCCGCATCATCAAGGGCTTCTTCACCTCGCTCGGGCAGATCATCGCGCCCGCCGCGGGCACCGGCCGGTGGGACCTGGAACCCGACGAGCGACTTGCCTGGCTGATCGTCCTGGCCACCATCCCCGTTGGGCTGGTCGGCCTGAAGTTCGAGCATGCCTTCCGGGTGATCTTCGGCAAGCCCGCCTCCGCCGCGGTGTTCCTGATCCTCAACGGGCTGATCCTGATAGCCGGGGAGCGCTTCCGCCGCCGCGCCTCCCTTGCCGCCGACGACCAGGCCGCCGCCGAACGGGAACACGCCTTGACCGCCGCCTCCCGGAGCGAGGGAAGAGCGGTCCGGACCCAGGAGCGGTACTACCGGGACGACAACAGGTACCGGGACGACGACAGGGACGAGGGTTACGACTGGTTCTACCGGGACGAGGGCCCGCGCCAGCCGGAGGCGGGCCAGCGGTACCGCGGCGAGGCTAGGCACGCATCGGGCCGCCGGGCCGTGCGCGTGGCGGAAATGGACGACGCCACCGCATCCGACCAGCGGCTGGCCGCGATGGGCCCGGTCCAGGCGGTGGTCATCGGCTCGGCGCAGATCCTCGGCCTGCTGGCCGGTATCAGCCGCGACGGGGTCACGATGGTCGGCGGCATGGCCCGCGGCCTGTCCCGCGAGGACGCCGCCCGGTTCGCGTTCCTGCTCGCCACCCCCGTAATCCTGGCCGCCGGCGCGCTGAAGATCCCCGATCTGATGGGCCCGCTCGGCAACGGCATCCGTGGCCAGGTCGTGTTCGCCAGCGTCCTCTCCGGCATCGGCGCCTACCTGGCGGTCCGCTTCCTGACCCGCTACTTCCAGACCCGCACGCTCACCCCCTTCGGCATCTATTGCATCATCGCGGGCCTCGGCAGCCTCGCCTACCTCGAACTGATCAAGTAACGCCCAAAGGGCCCCCGGTAGATGACGGTTTTCCGGTCTGTCCGCAGCCGGGCTTCCTTTGTGCCTTACGCTCAGTGCGCGCCAGCCGTTGAGCATCGTGAAACGGGTTCGTGGCCGATGCCCGCTGAGGCAGCTCCACTGCTCGAAACTTGACACCTCAATGGCGTGAACCATTATTAGGACGTGCTCGGTCTGTTCTCGGCCTATCGTCCGCCGCTCAGCAGGCCGCCGATCACCACGCTGACGGTGCAGACACGGACCCGGACAGCGCTCCCGCACAGCGGGCCGAGCATCAGGGCATCCATGGCTCACCCTCGGCGACGTGGCGTAGTTGACCGCGCTTGTGCTCCCAGCACGTGCCGCTGAGATTCACTTGTTCGGCACATGCGGGTCATCGCATGGTAAGGAACCGTTTGAACGTGGCCAATACGTTCCAGGAATCGATTCCGGTGAGGGGAGCGAACAATTGAACTCGGGAACGAAATTCGCCGCGATGGCGGGAGCCGCCGCGCTGGCGATCGCGACGCCGTTGGCGCCGTCTGCCGCCAGCGCAGTCGCTGGCGGCCACGCTCAGATCAAGCACGTGCTCCTGATCTCGGTCGACGGCATGCACCAGTCCGATCTGGTCTGGTACGTCGCTCACCATCCCAACTCAGAGCTCGCGCGGCTGGCTACCGGCGGCGCTGAATACACCAACGCGCAGACCGCCGACCCGTCAGACTCCGATCCGGGCGGCACGGCGCTGATGACCGGCGGCGACCCGAAGGTCACCGGCATCTACTACGACGACGAGTACAGCCACGGTGTCTTCCCGCCGGGGACCACGAACTGCTCCGGGCCGGTCCCGGGCGGCAACGTGATCTACGACTCGCCGGACGACAAGCTTCCCGCAGTGCCGGACCTGCTGCACAACGGGAGCGGCAACACCTTCCCCTCGTTCGATGAGGGCGGCTCGATCTACAAAGGCGGCATTGACAAGAACCCCGCCTTGATCATGAACCTGAGCCCGCACCCGCAGTCGGGTCTGAACCCGGCGACGTACCCGGTCGACCCGAAGACCTGCAAGCCGATTCAGCCGTGGGACTACGTGGGGGTCAACACGATCTTCCAGGTGATCCACCACGCCGGCATGCGGACGGCGTGGTCTGACAAGCACGCGATCTACACGTCGTTCAGCGGCCCCGGCTCGAGCGGCATGGCCATCGACGACTTCTTCGGGCCGGAGATCGACTCGCAGGCGGTCGAGCCGAACGGCGTGCCGTACCCGGTCGACGGCGCGTGGACAGCCGACAACGTCGCGACCAAGCAGTACGACACCTACAAGGTCCAGGCGGTCATCAACTGGATCAACGGCTACGAGCACTCCGGCAAGGGGCCGAAGGTCGGCACGCCGGCGATCTACGGGATGAACTTCCAGACAGTCTCGACCGCCGAGAAGCTGAAGAGTTCCCCGGCGAAGCTGATTGGCCCAAACGCGCAGGGTAAGTACACCGAGGGACCGTCGCTGCCCGGCGGGTACGTGACCCGGGACGGCCAACAGGTGCCGGGCCCGCTGCTCCGGAAGGCGCTCGACTACGTCAACAACTCCCTGCAGCGGATGGCCGACGCGATCAAGGCCGCCGGCGAGGCCGGCTCGACGGCGATCATCCTGACGGCCAAGCACGGTCAGTCGCCACTCAACCACAACCAGTTGCAGCGGATCGACGACGGCCCGATCATCGCCGGCGTCAACGCCGCCTGGGCCGCGAAGCATCCGAGCAACAAGACGCTGGTCGTCCAAGTGGCCGATGACGACGGGCTGCTGTGGTGGCTGTCAGACCGCTCGCAGGCGGCGGGTGACTTCGTCAAGAACTACCTGTGGACGCATACCGCCCCTGCGGTCAACTACGCCGGCAAGACGATCACCGTCCAGCACTCCGGCCTGCGGGAGATCTTCGCCGGCCACCAGGCCGCGCACTTCTTCGGCGTACCGTTCTCCGACCCGCACCACCCGGACGTGTTCGCGATCTCGCAGGTCGGCACGATCTACACGACCGGTTCGAAGATCGCCGAACACGGCGGCGACAACCCCGGCGATCGGGACGTTCTGCTGGTCGTCTATGCGCCCGGCGCTGTCCAGCCTGGCCAGAACGGCCACCCGGTGGAAACGACCCAGGTCGCTCCGACGATCTTGAAGCTGCTAGGACTCTCTCCGACGTCGCTTCAGGCCGTCCAGCGAGAGGGCACGCAAGTCCTGCCCGGCATCGGCAACGGGCATTAACCGCTCCATCTGATCGGGCTGCGGGGCGGCTCCCAGCCGCCCCGCAGCTCTGCTACTAGCGCGCCGTCACCCTGCAGGCTGTGAGAAACTCGCGAGAGCCCAGTTAACAGCGGAACTGGCTGGTGGCTGGCGTTTGCTGCCGGAGTGCATCCTTACCGTGCCCGGCGCCCACCCGCCATGACCAAGCAGGAGACGATAGTGACCAGCGCACCAACGATGCCCGCCATCACGCACGTCGCCGTGACCGTGACGGACCTGGCCACCAGCGAGGCGTGGTACACGAAGGTCCTTGGGGTCACGCCGGTCCTCGACGAGGACACCGGCCCGTTCCGGCACATCGTCTACCAGGTCGGGAGCACTTTGCTGGGCCTGCACGGCTTCCCCGACCTGGTCAGCACAGAGCCCTTCAACGAACGCAGGCCGGGCCTGGACCACATCGCGTTCGGCGTCGCGAGCCGCGGTGAGCTGGCCCAGTGGGCGGCCCGGCTCGACGAGCTGGGTGTCGCCCATGGTGACATCGTGGACGCCGGCTACGGCTCCGGCCTGTCGTTCCGCGACCCCGACAACATCGCGCTGGAGTTGTTCGCTCCGCCCGCGTGACCGGCCGACGCCAAGCCGGCCACGCTCGCCCGGACGGCTCGCCGGCGTCGGCTACGGCGGCGTACTTGCTCTCGACCAGCGCGCTAAACGCTGTCCGCAGCGTTCGTTCCAAGTAGGCCGACTCCAGGACAACACCACCGAGTGCGTGCTGCAAGTCATCGACATCCACGCAACTCAGCATCGCGCAAGTTGCCGACTATGGCCGCTGGTTGGATCAAGCGCGGCCTGCGGCGAAGCGGTCAGCGAGCGATGACCAGGGCGACGGGGTCGACGCCGACCCTGATCGGCCAGGCCGGCCGGAGGGTGGCGATCCGGATGGGGGTCACGGTTCGTCCCGCAACCCTGCCGGTGCCGAAGTTGACGACGTAGGCGGCCTTCCCGTCCGGGGTGATCGCGATGTCGATCGGGCCGAGGCGCACGGGGATGGGCTGTCCGGCCTTGTTGGTGGCGGTATTCACCGGGGTCACCTCCGCGTGCCCGCTGACGCCGCCGCCGCTGACCAGGAGGACCTTGCCATCCGGGGTGATCGCCATGGCGCTCAGGGTGCCGCCTCCGGGGACGGGGATGGGGATGGGCTGCCCGGCCTTGTTGGTGGCGGTATTGATCGGGGTCACCGTGCCGAATGAGCTGGCCACGTAGGCGGTCTTCCCGTTGGGCGTGATCACGATGGCGCTGGGAACCTGCGCGACGGTGATCGGCGTGAGCGCGGTGTTGGTGGCGGTATTGATCGGGGTGACGGTGTCGAAGCCGCTGGTGACGTAGGCGGTCTTCCCGTTGGGCGTGATCGCGATGGCGGAGGGATTGCTCCCGGCCGTGATCGCCTTGCCGACCGTGCCGGAGGCGGTCCGGACCGGGATCACCGTGTCGCCGAGGGAGTTGAGCAGATAGAGGGTCCTCCCGTTCGGCGTGATCGCGACGCCAGAAATGCCGGACGGGCTAGCCCCGGTCCTGATCGTCTTCCCGGGCTTGTTCGTGGCGACCCGGACGGGGGTCACGGTGCCGTCATCCCCGACGGCGTAGAGGGTCTTCCCGTAGGGGCTGACCAGCAGGGCATCGGCTCCCCCCACCTTGATCGCCGGCCCGGCCTTGTTGGTGGCGGTCCGGATGGGGGTCACCGTATCCCCGGCGACGTTGCCGACGTAGACCGTCCTGCCGTCCGGCGTGGCCGCGATGGTGTTGGCTCCGTGGGTGTTGATCGCCCGGCCCGGCCGGTTGGTGGCGACCCGGATCGGCGTCACCGTGCCGGAGATCGAGCTGACGACGTAGACGGTCACCGGCGGGGCGGCGGCGCCGGCCACACCGGCGGCGCCCATTGCGTTGGCGATAGTACATCTCGCGTGTCTTCGCGATGATCCGATCCGCGCACCCATGGCACGTTCGATGCACCATGATTGAAAGCTGAACACCGATGGCGACAGCGACTTTCTAGAGTCTGCAGAGCGAGGAGAAAACAGGCCAATGAGATTTATTACCGTGAACTTTGTCTGGGGGTCCCGAAAGAGTACGAGTCGCTGCGCAGAGAGCGCTCATCGGTTCGCGAAGGAGGTGATGACACAGG
>CAVPFC010000050.1:0-87560 GCA_963703605.1 uncultured Actinomycetes bacterium | reverse complement strand
GCCCGTGGCGGTGGAATGGTTGACCGAGGCGTCCCCGAAGCTGGCCACCACGATCGCGTCCGCGGGCCACCGCGCCGCCATGCCGAGCCGGGCGCCCCGGTCCAGGCTGAAGGCCAGGCCGAGCGCGCGCGGCAGGTGCGAGGCGATCGTCGAGGTGGTCGGAATAATGTCGAGGTCGGCGTGGCCGAGCACCTTGTGGCCCGCCCGCGATCGGCTCCTCCGCCGCCGCGGCGAGCCCGAGCAGCACGTCGCCGACCCCGTCCCTGGGCGGCATCCGCCGGACGGCCCGGACGGCGAGGAAGAAGGCGCACGAGCGGTAGTGCAGCAGGGCCGGGTCGTCGGGCCGCAGCGCGGCCGCCACGGCCGCGTTCCCCTCGTGCCCTGACGAGCCGATCGTGTAGAAACCCGGCGCCCTGAGCGCGCAGCCAGCGGGCGGCGAGATCGAGGTGCCGGCTGGCCAGCTGCGCGTCGAACAGCTCCAGGCATTGGCTCCCGGTGAGCGCCGACCCCGGCCGGACCGGTGCGTGCGGATCGACTGTAATCCGCCGGTGCTTTGGCCGGCCGACTCGCGCTGCCGTCCAGCGCGCCCGTGGGGCCGGCTCATCGCTGCCCCTGCTCTCCATTTTCGCTGAACGATGTCCCCGTGGTAACCGCGAGCGCCAGGACGGACCTGGCGAGGTTGCGCTCAACCGCATCGCGGTCCTCAGCGATGTGGCTCATGGCGTCTACGGTAGAGCGGGTACGGCCACATCCCGTCCGCCCGTACCCGCGCCATGACGTGGAGGCCTCATGCTGCCCTGGTCCGCGCCCTGACCGGTCGCGTCGACGAGCAGGTGATCACCAGCGAACTGCTGCACGGCAACCCGCTCGGCGATCCGTACGAGCGGCCGTTGTGGGTCTACCTGCCGCCCGGCTACGACGACGAGCCGGACCGCCGTTACCCGTCGGTCTACGTGATCCAGGGCTACACCGGGCACCTGCGATGTGGCGCAACCGCGGCGCCGTTCCGCCAGCCGTTCCCGGAGACCGCCGACGCGGATCTTCGCGCGCGGCGAGGCGCCGCCGGCGATCGTCGTCTACGTCGACGCCTGGACCGCCTACGGCGGCAGCCAGTTCGTCGACTCACCCGGCACCGGCCGCTACCACTCCTACCTGTGCGACGAGGTGGTGCCCTGGGTGGACGCCCGCTACCGGACGGATGCCGCGCCGGCCCGGCGGGCGATCATGGGCAAGTCCAGCGGCGGCTTCGGCGCGATGATCACGCCGATGCTGCGTCCCGACCTGTTCGGCGCGCTCGCCACCCATGCCGGCGACTCGCTCTACGAGCTGAGCTACGGTTCCGAGTTCGGCAAGGCCGTCCGGTACCTGCGCGACTACGACGGCGACATCTGGCACTGGTGGACGGACTTCAAGTCGCGGACCTCGTTCACCAAGGAAGCCGACCATGAGCTGCTCATGCTCCTCGGCGTGTCGGCGTGCTTCTCGGCCCGGCGGACGGCACGGTCGAGCTTCCGTTCAACCCGCGGACCGGGGTGCTGCGCCCGGAGGTCTGGCAGCGGTGGCTGGACTGGGACCCGGTCCGGATGGTGCCCAAGTACGCCGCGCGCTGCGGTCGCTGCGGGCGATCTGGATCGACGCGGGCATCCGAGACGAGTGGTATCTCGACGTCGGGGCGAGGCCGTGCACGCCGCGATGCTTGAGGCGGGCGTGCCCGACGTGCGATCCGGTTCGAGCTGTTCGAGGCCAGCCACATGGCCATCGACTACCGGTACCCGCTCTCGCTGGCCTGGCTCTGCCAGCGAATGGCGGGCTGCAGGCACGGATCTGGTCGGGGGTTTCGTCGAAGAGGTGGCCGGCGACCCGGGCCAGGTGGACGCGCATGGCCTCGACGGCGCGGTCGGCGTCCCTGGCGCGCAGCGCGGCCACCAGCTCCCTGTGGTCGGCCTGGTAGGCGCGCTGCCGCTCCCGTGACGCGCTGCGCCGCTTGAGGTCGCCCCAGAAGCGGCCGTGCCTGGCCTCCTCAAGGACGGCGTACAGCCTGGCGAGCAGCGGGCTGTGGCTGGCCGCCACGATGCTGCGGTGCAGCGCGAGGTCCCACGTCTCGAACTCGTCGTAGCTGGCAGCGCGCTCACCCCCGGCCAGGCACCGGCTCATCTCCTCGAAGTCGGCGGTGGTGGCCCAGGCCACCACCAGCTTCATGGCCGGGGGCTCGAGCAGCCGGCGAATCGCCATCACGTCCGCGGGCGCGAACCCGGCATGGTCGGGGCCGCCGGGCGCCGAGTCCAGGACGGCCGTGGCCCCGCCAGGTCCGCTCCGTCGGCCCACGCGGCGCCGCCGTCCGCCGGCGCGCCGTTGCGCGTCGCGCAGAAACGTTCCGCGGCCGACCTCGCGGGAGATGCGGCCCTCCGCCTCCAGCACCGCCAGTGCCCGCCGGACCGAGGTCCGCGTCGCGCCCAGGTCCGCGGCGAGCTGCCGTTCCGTCGGCAGCCTGGCGCCGCTGGCCGAGGCCGGCCCGCCGGGACTCGGCGAGGATGATCTCGGCCAGCCGGTGCCTGTGGTCAGCCGGATCCGCCGGGATGTCCTGCTTCCCCGCCCCGGCGCTTCGCGCCTGCACCCCCGTGCTTTCCCCGCCCCCGGCCTCGTACCCGCCTTGGCTGAGCTCGCCATCCTCGTCCGCTCCTTGCCTGCGCTTTACCTGCCCCGCAACTCGCGCCAACCAATCATACCAATCGTGACCAGACTGTGATACTGAGGCCCCGTTTTAACACTTCGGTAACTCTTGACCTGCCATGTTAAGCAGACCTATTCTCAACCAATCCACATCTCAGAACCAATCGCCGTCGCATCCCGCGCCGCGCCACCGATGCGGTGACGGGGGTACAAACGATTTCAGGCGCCCCGAAGGCGCAGGCGTCACCGCGGTGCCGCCGCAGCGCCCGCACCCGTCCGCACGATCACCCCTCCCGAGGCGGTTACCCGGCCCAGAGGAAGGAGACCCCCACTGTGAGGCTGGCCACGATTGCCACGGCCCGGGGCCCGCGCCTGCACGTCAAGGCGCGGTCCGGCTACGTCGATGTCGGCGAGGCCACCGGCGACGAGCGGATTTCCGCCCTCCAGTACGTACTGGAGGCGGGGGAACCGGCGATGGACGCGATCCGTGGCCTGCTAGACCAGGACGGCCGCGAGATCGCGGAGGCTGACTTCGCCGCGGCGGTGCCAGCCCCGCCGCGCATCCTGTGCCCTCGGGCCTGAACTACAGCGAGCACGCGCTGGAAGGCGGCCGGGCGGTACCGACCTGGCCCGACGCGTTCGTGCGCGGCAGCGACAGCGTCCTGGCGCCCTACGCCGACCTGGTGAAGCCGGCGTTGACGGACCGGTTCGACTACGAGGCCGAACTCGGCATCGTGATCGGCACCGGCGGCCGGTACATCCGGGCCGAGAAGGCCCTGGACGCGATCGCGGGCTTCGTGGTGCTCAACGACGCCTCGGCCCGGGACTGGCAGCGCGCCGCCAGCCAATGGACGGCGGGCAAGAACTTCGTCGGCAGCATGCCGATCGGCCCCGAGGTGGTCACCACCGACGAAGTCGACGTCAGCGACCTGGCCATCAGCTCGACCCTCAACGGAACGGTGATGCAGTCGGCGCGTACCTCGCAGATGCTGGTCAGCGTCCCCGCGGCGGTCGAGTTCTTCTCCTCCTTTACCCGCCTGGCACCCGGCGACGTGATCGCCACCGGCACACCGGGCGGAGTTGGTTTCGCCCGTACACCGCCGGTTTGGATGGTGCCCGGTGACGTCATCGAGGTGACCGTCGAGGACGTGGGCACCATCCGCAACCGTGTCGTCGCCGAGGAGGGCGCACCGCCCGACTGGCGCTGGCGTCCCGCTGGCTCCCAGGCCCGGCCGGGTCTGTGACCGTCCCGGGCTGGGTTCGCCTCACCCGTTCCCGCACTAACTCCACCCACGGAGAGTCCATGAAGTCGACGACCCCAGTCCCCGCGGCCCCGGCCGCGGGTGACCGCAGACACACCACTGGCCTGCGCGGCAGACGCGCGTACGCCCTGCCATTCGCCGCGGTAGCGGCCGGCGCGGTCCTGTCCCTCGTCCTCGCCGCCTGCGGCAGCAGCAACTCGAGCTCGGGCGGTTCCAGCGGTTCCGGCGCCAAGGCCGGGGCCACCCTGACCGTCGCGGACGTCGCCCCGTTCAGTGGTCCCGACGCCGCGCTCGGCCCGACGTACCTGGCCACCTGCTACGGCGCGACCCACGCCATCAACGCCGACGGCGGTGTGCTCGGGCACAAGTTCACCTGCAAGAGCGTGGACACCCGCGGCGAGCCCGCCGACGCCGTGCCCGCGGTCAACCAGCTGTTCGCCAGCACCCCGAACCTGGCCCTGGTGATCGGCTGCACCTCGGACGAGGCGGCCTCGGTCGTCCCGATCATCAACGCCCGCAAGATGAACATGTTCTGCATGACCGGGCAGTCCGAGTTCGACCACGTGCACTTCCCGTACTTCTACCGCCTCGTGCCGCCCGACCTCGAAGAGGCGTACGCGATGGTGGTCGTCGCCAAGCAGCTTGGCTACACCAAGCTCGCGCTCGCGTTCGGCAACGACATCGGGTCGCAGACGTTCGTGCAGCCCGCCATCGCCGCGATCAAGAAGGCGGGGATGACCCTCACCACCAGCCAGACGCTGGCGCTCAACGCCTCCACGTTCCGCACCGAGGCCGAGGCGATCATCGGCTCCCACCCGCAGGCGATCCTGACCGAGGCGCTCGGCACCGCCGACCCCACGCTGTTCGCCGAGATCAAGCAGCTCAACCACGGCAAGACGATCCCGGTCATCGCCACCTCGGCGGCGATCTCCCCGGCGTTCTTCAAGGCGGCGGCGTCGGCCGTGGGCGCGAGCACGTTCACGTCGAACTTCCACGCCGACAACCTGGTGACCGAGACGAGCGGGCCCGCCTACGGCCCGTTCAAGAACGCGCTGCTGTCCCAGCAGGGGCATGTCCCGGGCACGGTGGGCAACTTCACCACCTACCTGAGCGCCCCCGGCGGCGTCCACCTCTACGACGGCATCAACCTGGCCGCGCTGGCCATGCTGATGTCGAAGAGCGTCACGCCGAGCGTGTACGGGCCGGACATCCTCAAGATCGGTGACGGCGTGCCCGGCGCCACCGTGTGCTATTCGTTCGTCCAGTGCGCCAGCGCGCTCAAGTCCGGCAAGTCGATCAGGTACGAGGGCCCCGGCGGACCGAGCGCCTTCGACGCCTACCACGACTCGACCGGCATCTTCCAGGTCGACACCTACAGCCCGTCCGGCGCGGTCAACGTCGTGGGCAACATCAGCGCCGCCCAGCTGAGGGCAGTGCAGCCTTGATCGGTAGCGCCACGCGTCCCGCGCGGGTACTGGCCACCCCGGGGTGGCCAGTACCCGTGCGGGCACCACACGACCCCACGGCGGCGCCGCGGTGAGCCTGTTCATCGCCTCCATCGGCTTCGGCCTGGTGACCGCGTCCGTGCTGGCGATCGCCTCGGTTGGCTTCACCCTGCAGTTCAGCGTCACCAACGTGCTCAACCTGGCCTTCGGCGCGGTCATGATCTTGAGCGCCTACCTGGCCTACGTGCTGAACTCGCACGGCATCTCGGTGTGGTACGGCCTGATCGTGGCGATGGCCGTGGGTGCGGTGGTGTCGGTGCTGATCAACAGCGTGGTCTACACGCCGTTCCAGCGCCGCGGTGCCTCGCCCATCACGATGGTGATCGTGTCGCTGGGCATGACGCTGATCATCGAGTTCGGGGTGGAGGCGGTGGCCGGCGGCGTGGGTGTCACCTACAGCATGGGACAGGGCCCGACGTTCCAGGCCGGCAGCTTCATCCTGACCGGGGTCCAGGTCATCATCATGGCCATCGCCGTGGTCACCATGGCCGGGGTGCACGTGCTGCTGCGCTACACCAAGCTGGGCAAGGCAATGCGAGCCACCGCCGCGAACCCGTCGCTCGCCCGGAACTGCGGCATCCGCACCCGGCGGGTCATCACCGCCACCTGGGCGCTGACCGGCGCCCTGTGCGGGCTGGCCGGCATCGTGTTCGCCATCAACTCCACCAGCTTCGACTCCTCCTCCACCGACCTGTTCCTGGTGCTTATCCTGGCCGCGGTGTTCCTCGGCGGCCCCGGGCAGCCCTACGGGGCGATGCTCGGCGCGCTCATGATCGGCCTGGCGACCGAGGTCAGCGCCGCCTTCATCCCGGCCGACTACAAGTACGTGGTCGCGTTCGTGGCGCTGCTGATCATGCTCGGCGTGCGCCCGACTGGCCTGCTCGGAGCGACGCCATGACCAGGAAGCGGGACCGCGCGTGAACGCCTTCTACGTCGTCAACATCCTGATCTACGCCGCCGTGGATGCGATGGCGTGCCTGGGCCTGAACCAGCAGTTCGGCGTCTCCGGCGTCACCAACTTCGGTTTCATCATCTTCCAGGCGGCGGGCGGGTACGCGGCGGCGATCCTCGCCCTGCCGCCGGCCAGCGCCAACGGCGGGTTCCAGTCCTACATCGGCGGCTGGGGCCTGCCGTTCCCGCTCCCGTGGATCGGCGCCGCGGTGGTCGGGGGGGTGGTGGCGCTGCCGTTCGCGTTCCTGTTCGGGCGGCGGCTGCGCGGCGACTTCGCCGCGGTCGGCCTGCTGGTCACGGCGGTGCTGCTCAACCTGCTGGTGATGAACTACCGGCCGTTGCTCAACGGGGACGCCGGGCTGTCCCTCATCCCCACCCCGCTGCGCGCCAGCAACATGTTCAGCGTGGAGCCGCTGAGCTACCAGTGGGGCTTCACCGTGGGCGCGGTCGTCCTGTGCCTGCTGGTGTACCTGTTCGTGCGGCGCATCACCGAGTCGCCGTACGGGCGGTCGCTGCGGGCGATGCGCGACAACGACGTGGTCGCCGACTCGCTCGGCAAGAACCTGCTGTCGATGCGGACGGCGATGCTGGTCACCGGCGGCGCGATCGCCGGCCTGTCCGGCGGGATCCTGGTCAGCTACATCAGCACGTGGTCGCCGGCGGCGTGGGGGTATGCCGAGACGGTGGTGCTGTTCGCGGCCGTGATCATCGGCGGGGCCGGGAACCACCTTGGCGCGATTCTCGGGGCGATCCTCGTTCCGGTGGGGTTCGAGGAGGTTACGCGGTACATACCTACTTCGAATAACCTGCCGCCGAATCTTGTGCCGTCGCTTGAGTGGGTTGCGATCGGGCTGCTCATCCTGATCTTCCTGTGGTTCCGGCCGCAAGGGATTCTTCCTGAGCGCAAGCGCGTTATCAGGCCTCCTTTCGCCGCTGTGGATTCCGCTGGAGGAGGAAGGGGGGTGGCCGACCGTGCAGCAGCGGGCTGGCGATCGCCTGCTCCGGCCAGGTCCGTAGTGCCCGAGGCGGCTCCGGGAGATGGTGACGGTGCGGAACGATACGCCCGCAGCTCACCCGGCCGGGCCGCCCCCGCACCGGTGGGCGCCTCAGATGCCAGCGACGCACTTGGGACGACCGTGCACGACGCGGCGCCAGGTGACGGCGCCGATGGCGAGACCAGCACCACGGCAGCGGGTGGGGGTGGAGCTGGGACTGGTGCCGTGGTGCTCGAAGCCGTTCACTTGACCAGGGAATTTGGCGGTGTCAGGGCGGTTAACGATGTGTCGTTCTCGGTTCGGCGGGGGACGCTCACCGGCCTTATCGGGCCCAACGGAGCGGGGAAGTCCACCCTGCTGGCCATGCTGGCTGGGACGCTGGCGGCTACCTCGGGGAAGGTCCTCTACCTGGGGAATGATGTGACGCCGCTGCCGGCGTTCCGGCGGGCGCGAATGGGGCTGGTGCGGACGTTTCAGCTGGCCAGTGAGTTCAGGCGGCTGACCGTGATGGAGAACCTCGTGTCGTCGGTGCAGCGGAACCGGGGCGACTCGCTGCGGGGCGCGATGATCGGGCCCCGGTACTGGCGCGCTGACGAGGACGCGGCCGTCAGCAGGGCCGAGGCGCTGCTTGAGCGGTTCGGGCTGGCGCAGTACGCGAACACGTACGCGGGGGATCTGTCCGGGGGGCAGCGCCGCCTGGTGGAGATCATGCGGGCGCTGATGGCGGAGCCGCGGATGCTGCTGCTCGACGAGCCGATGGCCGGGGTCCACCCGCGCCTGGCACGGCGGATCGGCAACGAGCTTCTTGCGCTCTGCGCCGAGGGCATGACGATTCTGATGGTCGAGCACGAACTGGCCATCATGGACGAGTTCTGCGATCCGGTGGTGGTCATGGCCGAGGGCTCCGTGCTCGCGGAGGGAACCATGGAGCAGTTGCGCGGCCGTCAGGAGGTCGTGGAGGCCTACCTTGTCGGATGAGGTGACCCTGGCCGGGCTTCCGCTGCGCGCCGTCGGCATCACGGCCGGCTACGGCGGCGACCCGATCATCCGCGGCATTACCGTCAGCGCCGACCCCGGCGAGGTGGTGTCCCTGGTCGGGCCCAACGGCTCCGGCAAGAGCACGCTGCTCAAGAGCCTGGTCGGCATCGTCCACGTCTCCGCGGGCACGGTGACCATCGCCGATAAGCAGATCACCAACATGGCGCCGGAAGAGATCGCCCGGGCGTCGGTGGGCTACGTCCCGCAGGTGGAGGACGTCTTCGGCCCGCTCACCGTGCGGGAGAACCTGGAGATGGGCGGCTACCTGCTGCCCCGGGCCCAGGTGGCCGGGCGCATCGACAGGGTGTTCACGGTCTTCCCCCGGCTGGCCGGCATGGCCGGCCGCAGCGCGGGCAAGCTGAGCGGCGGCGAGCGGAAGATGCTGGCGATGGGCCGCGTCCTGATGCTGGACCCGGGAGTGTTCCTGCTGGACGAGCCGACCGCGAACCTCGCGCCCGCCATCGCCAGGTCGCTGCTTGAGGAGCACGTGCGCGGGCTGGCCGCCAGCGGTGCCACGGTGCTCATCGTGGAGCAGCGGGCCAGGGCTGTGCTGGCCATCTCGAACCGGACCTACGTGCTCGGCGGCGGCGAGGTCAGGATGGAAGGCACCCCGGCGGAGCTTTCGGCGAGCCCCGACTTCATCGAGTCCTTCCTGGGCGGGCGCGGCCGCCCGGTCAGCCCGGCCGACAGCTGACCACCACCCCGGGCTCTGCTAGCCCCGGCCCCGCCGCCCCGCGCTCTGCTAGCCCCGGCCCCGCCGCCCCGCGCTCTGCTAGCCCCGGCCCCGCCGCCCCACCCAGGCGCCGTTGCGGGGTCCCGCGCGGGGGAGAGGACCCGCAGCACGCCGGGAAGCACTCTCATGTGGAGCTGGCGGCCCGGGGCAAGCGGCGACGCGAACGGCAGCGTCTCGCCGTCCGCCCCGGCGGGCATGGCCTGGTCGGCGGCCACCGTGACCGCGGCTGCCTGCACCGCGCCGACCTGGTCCAGACGCAGATGGGTGCCGCGGGCGGCGCTGAGCATCACCCGCACGAACGACAGCTTCGAGCCGTCGCTGACCGTTATCACGTCCAGCAGGCCGTCGGTCAGGCTGGCCGCCGGGGCCGCCGGTGTGCCCGCCGCGAAGAAGGCCGAGTTGGCCACCACCACGCAGTAGCCGGGGAACCGGGCCGCCTGCCCGTCCCCGGCGCCGACCGTGAACGTGGCCCGCTGCCAGGCCCGCAGCGCCCGCAGTCCCGCGACCTGATACCCCAGGTTCCCCACCGCGGTCAGCCGGCTGGCCTGGGCGATCTGTGCGGCCTGCGAGGGGATGCCCAGGTAGACGCTGCCCGCGACGACCAGCTCGGGGCCGTCGCCGGCGCGGACCCCGATCAGGTCCACCGCCCGGCGCCGGCCGGTCAGCAGCACCGCCGCCGCACGGGCCGGCTGGGCCGGGATGCCCAGCATCCGGGCGAAGTCGTTGCCGCGTCCCGCCGGGACGATGCCGAGCACGCCGCCGGCGCCCGCCACCGCGGCGGCCAGGCGGCCCACCGTGCCGTCGCCGCCCACCGCGACGACGGTCTCCCCCAGGCCCACGGCCTCCGCGGCCACCGCGGCCGCATGAGCGAGGCTGGCACTCTCCCGGACCCGGACGACGGCACCCGCCGCGGCGAGCGGCCCGAGTACCTCCGGCAGCAGCCGGCCGCTCCGTCCCCGGCGCGCGGCCGGGTTCACCACGAGGCAATACTTCTCGGCCATTGCCGACCTCCTGGACGGGCGCGAGTCCCGCGCACCCCGTGATCATCCCGCGCCCGGCCCGGGTACGCCAGAAGCGGCGGTACCAGCGGCATCAGGGCGTACCATCGGGTGCCATGTCGGGTGAGGGCGTCGCCGGGAACGCCGAGCCGTCCGCGGTGAGCCATTTCCTCCAGGTCCAGACCACCACCGATTCGCGGGCGGAGGCGGTGGAGCTTGCCCGCGCGGCCGTGGAGTCTCGTCTCGCCGCATGTGCCCAGGTCAGCGGGCCACTCGCGAGTACCTACTGGTGGGAGGACAGCGTGGAGCGGGCAGAGGAGTGGCTGCTCACGCTCAAGCTGCCGGCCGCCGGGTACCCGGCGCTCGCCGAGTTCCTCACCCGCCGCCACAGCTATGACGAGCCGGAGATAGTGGCGCTGCCCATCGTCGCGGGCTCGGACGCCTACCTGCGCTGGATCGAGGAGGAGACCCGCCACCCCTGACCGGAGGGAGCCTGACTCCCATGCGATGACGATGCTGAATTTCGCATTCGCGGCGGTGTATCAGAATCCGGCCGGGCAAGCTCTGTATTGATAGCCGCGGCAGTGCGAGGTACAACAAGGTGAGTCCACACGCGCGAGGATGCGCCATGCGTGACGATCCATCGGTCATCGTCTTGGTTGCCCGCGCGGCCGCAGGCGACCAGGCCGCGTGGAACGAGATCGTCGAGCGCTACAGCCCGCTGGTGTGGTCGATCTGTCAGCGGTACCAACTGGACCGCGAAGACGCCAACGATGTTGGTCAAAGCGTCTGGCTGCTGCTGGTCGAGAAGCTCGGCAGCCTCCGCGAACCTGCGGCGCTGCCCGGCTGGCTGGCCACGACCACCCAGCGTGAATGCCTCCGCTTGCTGCGGGAAGGACGCCGGCATCAGCACGCCGGATTAGCTGCTGAGGACCAGGTGCTGGCGGACCCCGGCGCGGCGGCGATCGAGCAGGAGATCCTTGCCGCGGAGCGCGATGCCGCGATTCGGGCGGCGTTTGCCGAGCTGCCGCGGCCATGCCGCGAGCTGTTGTCCATGCTGATGTGTGACCCGCCGTGCCGTTACGAGGACATCAGCGCGACGCTTGGCATGCCGGTCGGCAGCATCGGCCCGACGCGGGCCCGTTGCCTCGACCGGCTGCGCCGTTCCCCGCACATCGCCGGCATCGCCGACGAAGGTACCGAGCAGACCGGAGGTGACGGTGATGACTGACTGGGACGACGAGGAGCTGTTCGCCGAGTTGCAGCACGCGATCCGGGCCAGGCGAGATGTCCCCCCCGAGTTTGTGGAGGCCGCCAAGAGCGCGTTCGCGTGGCGCAACATCGATGCCGAGCTCGCCCAGCTCACCTACGACTCCACTGACTCGGCGCGCCGCTCCGATCTCGCTGCGGCCACCCGCTCGGAGCCCGCGTCGATCCGTGCCCTTACCTTCACCAGCGCGGCCATGACCATCGAACTGGAGGTTACCGAGGACTCGGTGCTCGGGCAGGTCGTCCCGGCCCAGCCCGCCACGATCGAGCTCCAGCGCCAGGCTGGCCCGGAGCCCGCCATCGTCGCCGACGAGATCGGCTGCTTTTCGATCCAGCCCATCCCGCGCGGGCCGTTCCGGCTGCGTTGCCGGGCCGCGGCCGGCATCGACGTGCTCACCAGCTGGATCACGCTCTGAATCAGGCGGCACCGAGCGCCACCAGCGACTCAGCCGTGGCCTGCCGGATCGGGTCGGCCGCCGGGCGGCTCCGGACGCTGTGAACCGCCTCCGCGAGGGTTTGTCCCCCATGAGGGACCGGTGCACGTCCCGCATCACGGACACCACGGCATGGTCGTTGAGCGGCACCACGGCCGCGATGATCCCCGCCGTGCCCAGCGGCAGAAGGCTGCTGACCAGGCCGAGCAGCCCGTTGGCCCCGGCCGGGGCGAGCATGCCCGAGTCGCAGCTGGACAGGACAAGCCGGTAGGGCGCGCGGTGCATCTGCTCGAAGTCGTAAACGGTCAGCGGCCCGTCATACATGCGCAGCGAGGAAAACATGGGACTGTCCGCCCGGAAGGTTCCATGGGCGGCGATGTGAGCCAGCCAGGCCCCGTCGACCGCACGCAGCACCTTCTCGGCGGTGGCTTCGTGCTCGGCCAGCACCGTGACGTCGTCATACAGCTCGGCGACCGCGGGCACCTCGCCGCCGTCGCTGGGCAAGCCCGGCCCACGGGCGAGCGTGACGCGGCGGTGGCTGGGCGGCGGAGCGGTGTGCGCGCGCAACCAGGCGGCGGCAGAGGGGGCGACGCTCACCGCGCGGTCGCGGAGTGCGGGAAGCAGCGCCCACGGGATCGGGTGAAGTTTGCCGGGCGGGACGATCACCGCCGCTCCGTCGCCCAGGTGCTGGCACGCCGGGCCCAGGAGAGCGTCCTGGAGCTTCGGGCCGACCGCTTTCAGGATGGCGGTTGCCCCTGCCAGGTCGTCCCCGTCGCGGCTGCGGGCCAGCCGGCGCAGGGCAAACCGGGCGAACCCGGCGGCCCGGGTCGCGTCCTC
Source organism: uncultured Actinomycetes bacterium (assembly GCA_963703605.1). GTDB lineage: Bacteria > Actinomycetota > Actinomycetes > Streptosporangiales > Streptosporangiaceae > DASXKD01. The sequence goes on along the minus strand of CAVPFC010000050.1, from coordinate 74,868 downwards.
GGTGCGGCCGGCGGTGAACTGCCGCACCTTTCCGGCGCCGCAGACCAGAACGTGCAGGATGCCATCGACGTCGATGATCTCGATCAGCTGCGCGCCAGCTAGCTGGTCCAGCAGTTCTGGAACGCTGATCGCGGCATGGCCGAGCCGAGCGTCACCCGGCGCGCGCAGCGCACAGGTGCGCACAACGCCCTCGAGCCTGCGCTGTTCCCGCTCGAGCAGGAGCTGCTCCCGCTGGGCGGTAGGGTTCGGCGTGCCTTGCCCGCGCGCCTTCTCCAGACGGCTCGTGACGTCGCGCAGCGCGGCAAGACCGGCGTTGAGCTCGCCGTCGGCGACGGGCCGCACCGCGGGAACGGCCAGCGCGGTCGCGCGCCAGCGTTCGCTCCAGGCGAGCAGCAGCCGGGGCTGCCGTGACCGGGCCGCGTGCCGTTGCGCGAGCACGGCCAGTTCGGCGCCGTGGGCGGTCGCTTGCACGCGAAGCTCGGACGCACCCAGGGTGAATCGATGCTCGTCCAGAACGTCAAGCCCGCGACGGCACGCGGTGAGCAGACGGCGCGAGTTGCCCGCGGCCTCGGCTCGCAGCGCCTCACCGAGCCACCCGCTGGCGCGCGACAATGCCGGGCCCCGCCTGCGGCTCCGGGCCGCCGCGACGAAATGGCCGGCGGCATCCTCGGTGCGGCCCAGGTCCAGCGCCACCCGCCCGGCCAGCAGGTGCGCCTGAGTGGCGTCCGCGGAGCCGGCCGCCGCCAGCCGGCCCGCCGCCCGGTTCGCCTCACGAAGCATGCCGGCCGACGCCGGCCCGGCCGCATACCGGGCCTGGACGAGCACGAGCCCCGCACGCGCCAGCCACCCGGCGGCCTGCTGCGACTGGAACAGCCGGTACGCCGTCCGCGCCCAGTCAAGACCCACCAGTGGCTGTGCGGTGGCCAGCGCGCAGTTGGCCGCCATGAGCAGCAGCTCCGCCTTCTTGGTGGACCGGCCGTGGTTCTGCTCGATGTCACGGACCGCGCCGCCCGCCTCGGCCAGCGCCTCGCTCGCGAGGCCGGCCGCCAGCAATACCGCACATCTGTCGATGCTGAGCGCCGGCGTCGGCACACCCAGTGGCCTGAACCGTGCGCCGGCCTGATCGAGCAGGGAAAGCGCGGCGGGCAGGTCCCCACAGCGGAACGCGACTGCCGCGCGGTTGAGCACCGTGTAAACCGACTCGAGTTCCTGGCTCGTTTCCCCGAACAAACGCCCGGCGAGGACGAAATCGGCATCTGCCCGCCTGGTGGCCCCCATCGCCAGATGAACCACCGCGCGGGCGTTGAGCGCCCGGGCCCACCACAGCGTGTCCCCGGCGCGCCGCAGCGCGGTGACCGCCTGGCGCAGGTCGCTCAGCGCCGCTGGATACCGGCCCAGGGTCCAGAACGCGATGCCACGCCTGGTCAGCACGCGGCCCGTCGATACGCCGCCGCACCGCTGCAAGGCCTGGTCAAAGGCGGCCAGCCCCGCTGCCGTCCGGCCGGCGTAGACGAGCGCCACTCCGAGAGCCGCCAGCACGTCAGCCTCACGCTCGGCCGAGTGGGTCCGCCGCGCGAGCCGCAGTGCCTCACGCAACTCATGAATCCCGGCATCAACATCACCGAACTCGCGCAAAACAATTCCCACGGCTTGGTGGGCCAGCGAAGCATCCTGCGGGCTGGGTTTCCTGGCCAATACCGCCCGCGCGCCGGCCAATGCCTCACGGGGGCGGGACAAGGTGAGGGGCAGCAAGTCAGCTACGGCCGCCGGCCGGATCCCGTCGTATCTGCTGCCCCCGTCATCACGCCGATTTTAGGGCTAGGTATTCGCACGGTCTATCGAGTATTTGCGAATACCGGCGGCCAAACCTTATGGGCTCCGTCGTGTTACCGAGTGTGTTCCAGTCTTCACGGAAAGTAGCTGCCCTTAACGGCTACGCCGGCATGTATCACAGTGGGCAGGTCGGTGCTCTGTACGAGTAGCCAGCCCGTGGGCCGCATTCACCTTGCCGCTGGCCCGGCCAGCCGGCCGATCTGGGGCTTGGCAACGTATTAACTCTCGAGTTCCGTTGGAGGGAATGGTGAGCGAACAGCCCGAGGAAGAGCAGGCCAGGCTGGAGCCGGACCTTGCTCGCTGGATTGGCGAAAACGCCGAAGACATACGTGCTCGGCTTCGTGCTGAGCGGAAGCTGGCTACGAGGATCCGCGAGCAGGTCGACTACATCGTTGACGAGTTTGCCTCTGCTGGCATCGAGATCGGCATCTTCCCCTCCGACCGGGGGGTTGGTTTCATGTACGCCGAGCGTCAAATCCTTGTCCGCGAAGAGTACCTCCAGCGCGTGTGGGACATCCTGCTTGGCCTAATTCGAGAGCCCGGCAAATACCGGCCGGACAAACCAGACGTACCGCGCGATGATCCCAGCGAGCCCCGGCCAGAAACCCCCAGCGGCCCGGCGCAAGATGAGCCCGGCGAGCGGGAGCCGGGCGAATCCGGCGGGTGCGAGCCGCGGGAGAAGCCGTACGGATACCGGCGAGTTGTCGCGGGCCTGGTCCTGCTCGAGCTGCCCAGCCCCGACCTCAAAGTGCCCCACGTGCTCGATGTCATTGACAAAGTGCTTGGCGAGGGCATTGCCACGCCCAACCATGTCCTGACGGTCTCACCCGAGGTTGGCCCCTGCCCGGCCACGGAGCCCGAGGTGGTCTACGACGGTGCGGAGCCTTCACCGGGGATTTGCCTGGAGAACAGCGGCGAGGGGGTGCTGGTGTACGTTGCGGACACCGGGCTCCTTCAGGACGCGGACTCCACGCATTCCTGGCTCCATGGCGTCCGGCGTGGCCGCAAGCTGGACGGGCATCTTCAGGACTGGGAGACCGCGCTCGAAAGAAGAAGAGACGGCCAGCTCGTAATCCCGCCATACGCAGGACACGGCACGTTCGTCGCCGGTGTCATCCGGTGCATGGCGCCCCAAGCGGACGTCATCGTCGCCAACGTTTTCCGGATCGCGGGGAGCGCGCTGGAATCGCATTTCGTTCGGGAGCTGACCAGAGCTCTCAAGCTCGGCGTCGATATCTTCCACTTGTCGATCACGGCGCCCACCCGGGGGGATCTTCCGCTGCTGGCGTTCGAGAAGTGGCTCCGCCTCGTTGGTCAGTACAAGGGCGTTGTGTGCGTCGTCGCGGCCGGCAACAACGGCTCGTCGCACCCGTTCTGGCCGGCTGCTTTTCCCGAGGTGGTTTCCGTTGGCGCACTCGGTGCTGACGAGCGGGACCGGGCCGACTTCAGCAACTACGGCGGCTGGGTGGACGTCTACGCGCCCGGCAGAAACCTCGTCAATGCCTACGCGAGCGGTACATACCGCTGCCGTGTCGAACCCTATAAGGATCAGGACAGGCAGTTCTACGGCATGGCCCAGTGGAGCGGCACGTCCTTCTCGACTCCAATCGTGAGCGGGCTCGTCGCCGCCCGGATGTCCCGTACCGGTGAAAGCGGCAAAGAAGCCGCCGCCGCGCTGCTTGCCGAGGCGCGATCCCAGGCGATCCCCGGGGTCGGCGCTATCTTGCTGCCGCGCTGCGGCGCGGGGGCCACATCGCCTGCGGAGTGCGGCTGCGGGCGCCACCGGTGCCCGGACGCCTGCTGACTGGCTCAGGCCTGGTCAGCCGCGCGGGGGCACGTTCCAGGAGCTGATCACCGGCTCGCCGTGCTCGGTGCCGAGGGTGGACAGGGTCCCGGTGTCGAGCCGGAACAGCCGGCCGTCCGCCGGATCGAGGCCCAGCCAGCGGGCGGTCAGCACGCGCAGCAGGTGACCGTGCGAGACGAGCGCGACGTCCCCCTCCGTGAGCAGCGGCCGCACCCGGCCGAGCACCGCGTCCGCCCGCGCGGCCACCTGGGCGATGGTCTCGCCGGGGTGGGCGGCGTCGCCGGGGATGACACCGTCCCGCCACAGGTACCACCCGGGCCGCTCGGTCCTGATCTCGGCGGTGGTGCGTCCCTCGTACCCGCCGTAGTCCCACTCCCACAGGTCGGGGTCCTGCTTGGCGCCGGTGAGCCCGGCCAGGGCCGCGGTGCGAACGGCGCGCTGCGCCGGGCTGGTGAACGTCGCTCGGATGGGCCGGGCGGCGAGCGCGGGGGCGAGCGCCCTGGCGGCGGCCTCGCCCGCGGCGGTGAGCGGCAGATCGGTGCGGCCGGTATGCCGCAGCGCGCGGCTCCATTCGGTTTCGCCGTGCCGGAGCAGGATCAGTTCTCCCATGCGCCTCATCATGACCGGTCAGGCCGCGGCCCGCAGAACACCTAGCGGGGTGTTTGCGCGGCGAGCGCCTGCGCGAGCTCGTTCGCGGTAGTGGATGCCCAGCTTCTGGTAGACGTGGCGGAGGTGGTACTCGACCGTCTTCGGGCTGAGGAACAGCGCCGCGGCGGCCTCCCGCGTCGTCTTGCCGGCGGTGAGCAGCAGTGCGATCTGGAGCTCCTGCGGGGTCAGCTCGTCGATCGTGCTCGGGTCCCGGCGCCGGTGCGTCTCACCGGTCGCGGCGAGTTCGGCGCGGGCGCGCTCGGCCCAGGGGCGGGCGTCGAGACGCTCGAAAGCGTCCGCGGCGGCGCGGAGCTGCTCGCGGGCGAGGACCCGGTTCCGGGCCCGGCGCAGGCGCTCGCCGTACGCCAGCCGCGTGCGCGCGGTCTCGAACGCGTCGGGAGTCTGCTCGTGCAGGCTCAGCGCCTGCTCGAAGTGCGCGGCGAAGCCGTCGTCCCCGGCGAGCAGTCCCTGGCAGCGCGGCGCGCGGGCGAGCGACCAGGGCTGGCCCTTGGCGCTCGCGGCGGCCGTGAACCGGGCGGCGACCTGCCGCGCCTCGTCGCCGCGGCCGAGCCGGAGGTAGGCGTCGACGAGCTCGGCCGCGGGCGAGAGGTCGGCGTCGGTGATCGCCAGGTCGTCGCAGCAGTTGCTGCTGACGCTCGAAGTGCTCGGCGGCGCGGGCGGCGTCGCCGAGCCCGAGCTCCAGCTCGCCGAGCGCCGCCGTCGCCCAGATCTCGTACAGCCGGATGCCGAGCTCATGGCCGCAGGCCGAGCGCCTCGGCGGCACAGGCCCGGCATTCCTCCTCCCGCCCGCGGCGGGCCTGCAGCCAGGCGAGCCCGGCGAGCCCGAAGGTCAGCTCGGTCTGCTGCCCGCTCTCCCGGGCCAGGTCGATCGCCTCCAGGTAGGTGGCCTCGGCCACCGCCCAGCGGTCGGTAGCGGCCTGGTCGCGGGCGATCAGGTTGAGCACGAACGGCAGGACGCCGACCGCGGCGCGGTGCCCGGGCCGTCCGCAGCGCGTGCTCCAGCAGCGGGCGCCCGGCGTCGGTCTCGCGCAGGAACAGCGGCCCCAGGACCAGCCAGGGCATCAGCTGGAGATCCTCGCGCAGCTCGGCCGAGGTCTCGGCGAGCGTGATCGCCTCGTGCACCGCTTCGGCGCCGGCCGCCGCGTCGCCGCCGAGGATCCGGGCCATCCCGACGGCGATCGCGGCCAGGAACCGGGCGCGCACCGAGGGGCTGCCGGGCAGCCGCGCCCGGGCCCGCTCGGCGACCGACAGCATCTCGGCCGGGTTCCCCGCGATGAAGCAGGCGAAGGCGGCCTCGGCGAGCATCGCGACGGCCCGCTCGGGATCGGCCCGCCCGGCCGCCGCCGTCAGGATCGCGTGGCCGCGCATCACCGGGCCGCGGCGGGTCGCGATATGGCCAGCGAGCTGGTCGATCTCGACCAGCGTCGCGGGGTCGCCGGTCGACGCGCGGGCCTCGTCGAGCAGCGCGACCGCGCGGTCGGTGAGGCCGGCCAGCCAGCCCGCCTCGGCTGCCTGCCAGCAGCAGCCGGGCGCGCCGCTCGCGCGTCGGCCGCGAGCCGCCCGGCCCGCTCGAACGCCGCGGCCGCGGTCGCGTACGCGCTGCGGTCCCGGCCGCGGATGCCCGCCTGCTCGAGCGCCGCCGACGCCGGTTCGTCCGGGCCCGTCGCCGCGGCGGCCAGGTGCCAGGCGCGACGGTCGACGTCCCGGTCGGGCAGGGCGGCGGCGAGCGCCCGGTGCGCGGCGCGCCGCTCGCTGGCAGGCGCGTCGGCGTAGATCGCCGACCGGGCCAGCGGATGGCGGAACTCCACCACGCCACGCGCGCAGCGTGACCAGCCCCGCGCCCTCCGCGGCGGTCAGCGCCGCCAGGTCGATCCCGAGCTGGGCGGCGGCCCGCTCGAGCGTCGGCAGGTCGCCGGTGTCGCTGGTCGCGGCCAGCACCAGGGCCCGCTGGGCGGCCGGGTCGAGCGTGCCGGCCCGGTGCAGGAACGCGCGCGAGATCCTGGCCGAGACCAGGATCGGGGCGCCGTCGGGAGCCAGCGCCAGGTCGGGTGCGTCCGCGGCGAGTTCCAGCAGCGCGAGCGGGTTGCCGGCCGTCGCACTGTGCAGCCGCCGGGCCGTCTGCTGCGGCAGCCCGCGCACCAGCGTGGCCGCCTCGTCGCTGGCTCAGGCCGCCGATCCGGAGCACCGGCAGGTCGGCGCCGTCGAGCAGCGACGGCTCCCCGTCGCGGACCGCGATGAAGACCGCGATCGGGTCGGCCACCAGCCGCCGGAAGGCGAACAGCAGCGCCTGCGCGCTGGATCCGTCGAGCCACTGGGCGTCGTCCACCAGCACCGCCACCGGGGCCTGCTCGGCGTAGGCCGCGAGCAGGCTGAGCGTCGCGGCGCCGACCGCGAACCGCTCCTGCGCCGGCGCCGGGCCGCAGCGCCAGCGCGCCTTCCAGCGCGGCCGCCTGGGGCTGCGGGATCTGCTCCAGCATCGGCAGGGCGGGGCGGATCAGCTCGAGCAGCGACCCGAACGGGATCTGTGCCTCGGACTCGATGCCGCGCGCCCGCAGCAGCCGCATCCCGGCGGCGCGGCTCGGCGGCGTAGTCGAGCAGCGCCGTCTTGCCGATTCCTGGCTCCCCGACCAGGGCAAGCGTCGCGCTGATCCCCGATCGCGCCGGCGCGAGAGCTCGCTCGATCTCGCGGCGCTCGTGAGCCCGCCCCACCAGCATGGCGCGATTGTAGGCACCTGGTGCGAGAAGGCACAGGCCGCCGCGCGACTAGGTGGCTCACCGGAAGCGAACCGGCCACCGGGAAACCTACGCTCACCCAAAACCCGGACACCCAGGGAGGGACAGTCATGACCACCACCGACCAGCCCGTCGAGATCGACGGCGACAAGCTCATGCAGTTCGTGTTCCGCGCCGTCGACGAGGTCGGCGCGACCCTGAACACGGCGCTGGTCGTGATGGGCGACAGGCTCGGCCTGTACCGGGCCCTGGCCGGTGCGGGCCCGCTGTCGCCCGCCGAGCTTGCCGAGCGCACCGGCACCGCCGAGCGGTACGTCCGCGAGTGGCTGAACGCGCAGGCGGCGGGCGGCTACGTCGACTACGACCCGGACAGCGGCCGGTACACGCTGCCGCCCGAGCAGACCGTCGCGCTGACCGACCCGGACAGCCCGGCGTACCTGCCCGGGTTCTTCCAGATCGCGCTGGGCTCGGTGCTCGACTCGCCGCAGATCATCGAGGCGGCCCGCACCGGCGCCGGGTTCGGCTGGCACGAGCACGTCCACGACGTCCACGAGGGCTGCGAGCGGTTCTTCCGGCCCGGCTACAACGCGAACCTCGTGTCCGAGTGGCTGCCCGCGCTCGACGGCGTCGTGGCCAAGCTGGAGCGCGGTGCGCTGGTCGCCGACGTCGGCTGCGGCCACGGCTCCTCGACGATCCTGATGGCTCAGGCGTTCCCGAACTCGACGTTCGTCGGCTCGGACTACCACGACGGTTCGATCGAGACGGCGCGCCGCCGCGCCGAGGAGGCCGGGGTCGCCGACCGGGTCCGGTTCGAGACCAGCCCGGCGGCCGCCTACGGCGGCACCGGCTACGACCTGGTGACGATGTTCGACTGCCTGCACGACATGGGCGACCCGGTGGGCGCCGCGCGCCACGTGCACGGCACGCTCAAGCCCGACGGCACCTGGATGATCGTGGAGCCGGCCGCCGCCGACCGGGTCGAGGACAACCTCAACCCGGTGGGACGCGCCTACTACGGGTTCTCCACCCTGCTGTGCACGCCCGCGTCGCTGTCCCAGGAGGTCGGGCTCGCGCTCGGCGCGCAGGCCGGCGAGGCCAGGATCGGCGACGTCGTCGGGGCAGGCGGCTTCACGCAGTTCCGCCGCGCCGCTGAGACACCCTTCAACCTCGTGTTCGAGGCGCGCCCTTGACCGTGGCACCAGCTCTGGGGGCGCCAGCCCTGAGGCCAAACTGGCGCCCCCAGCCCGGCCCGGGCAGTCCCGCGCGCTGCTGTGAGCCTTAGGGGGTGCTACGGCAGGGTGAGGATCTCGTGGCCGTCGTTGGTGACCAGGATCGTGTGCTCGAACTGGGCGGTGCGCCTGTGGTCCCTGGTCACCACGGTCCAGCCGTCCGGCCAGATGTCGTAGTCGATCGTGCCGAGCGTCAGCATCGGCTCGACCGTGAACGTCATCCCCGGCTCCATGATCAGGCTGACGTCTGGGTCGTCGAAGTGCGGCACGATCAGGCCGGAGTGGAACGTGGTCCCGATCCCGTGCCCGGTGAAGTCGCGGACCACCCCGTAGTTGAACCGCCGCGCGTACGACTCGATCACCCGGCCGATAGCGTTCAGCGGCCGTCCAGGCGCCACCGCCCGGATGCCGCGCATCATCGCCTCGTGGGTGCGCTGCACCAGCAGCCGGGACTCCTCATCCACGTCACCGGCCAGGAAGGTGGCGTTGGTGTCCCCGTGCACACCGTTGAGGAACGCGGTGATGTCCACGTTGACGATGTCGCCATCGGCGATCACCGTGTCGTCGGGGATGCCATGGCAGATGACCTCGTTCAGCGAGGTGCACAGCGACTTGGGGAAGCCCCGGTAGCCAAGCGTGCTCGGGTAGGCGCCGTGGGCGACGAGGAAGTCGTGGCCGATCCGGTCCAGTTCGTCGGTGGTCACCCCGGGCGCCACGTGCCGCCCGACCTCGGCCAGCGCCTGGGCGGCCAGCCGTCCGGCCACCCGCATCCGCTCGATCGTCCCGGCGTCCTTGACGTCCGGCTCGCCGGTCCTGGGGCGCTTCCTGCCCACGTACTCGGGCCGAGGGATCTGCGGGGGCACCTGCCGCAACGGGGAAATCCGGCCGGGCTGGAGCGTAGTTGCCATGTTCTGCGAGTCTAATCTGCATGGACACCCAACAGGACTGGTACTACTGCCTCAAGCACCACACCGTGGAGCGCGGTCAGGTCTGCCCTGCCAAGGACCGGCTCGGACCCTACGCGACCAAGGAAGAAGCGGAGCGGGCGCTGGACACGGTGCGCCGGCGCAACGAGGAGTGGGAGGCGCAGGACGACTAGCCGGCGGCGCGGGTGCCCCGGCCCGGTATCGTGTGGTAAGCGCCGGACACGCAGGTGCTGGCCGGAAGGGAGCACGCGGTGGCCGATGGCCGCAACGGAAGCGGTCTTCCTTCGGTGGCCCGGGCGCGGGTGGACGAGATCCGGCGCAGCGGCACGTGGGGCTCGGCGCTGTCCGCCGACGAGTTCGCGGCGATCCGCAGCGCCGGCTTCGAGCCGGCCGGGCAGGTGCTCGGCGCGGCCGTCTACAACGTGGGCTACACCGGCGGGTTCACCTGCCCGGGAGCGTGGGCGGGGTACTCCGGTTACGCCGCGCCCATCTCCGGGGTCACCGCGGTGTCGAGCGACGGCAGCCTCGGCTCGTACGCGCCCATGGTGCAGACGCTGTACCAGGCGCGCCGCGCCGCGATCGCCAGGATGACCGAGGAATGCATCGCACTCGGCGGGCACGGCGTCGTCGGGGTGTCGCTGACCATTGGCGGGTTCCCCGCCGGTGGCCTGGAGTTCAAGGCGATCGGCACGGCGGTCCGGGTGCCCGGCGTGCCGGTGACCCGGGCGCCGTTCACCTCCGGCCTGTCGGGCCAGGACTTCGCCAAGCTGATCATGGACGGCTGGGTGCCGGCCGCCCTGGCGCTGGGCATCTCGGTCGGCGCCAGGCACGACGACTGGCTTACCGTCAACCAGACCCGGTGGGGGTCCGGGAACGCCGAGGTGGTCGGCTACACCGACCTGGTGAACTCGACCCGCCACGACGCCCGTGAGCAACTGGAACGGGACGTGGCCAGGATCGGTGCCGACGGGGTGGTGGTCAAGGCCATGGAAGTGCGGGTGCGTGAGCGCGAATGCCCGGTCCAGGAACACCGGCGGGACCACATCGTCGAGGCCACGATCATCGGCACGGCCATCGCCCGGTTCAGCGCGTCGTCGAGGGCCGCGGAGCGGCCCAGCCTGGCGATCCTGTCTCTCGACCCGCAACGGCGCCAGGCGGCCCGGGTCCGGCTTGGCCCCTGATGCGTGCGCAACCATGTTGATCCGAGGAGAACGATGACCGACCAGACGAGCACCGAGCTGAGCGCGGCGGGGGTGCCGCAGGACGCGCTGAAGCGGCTGGCGGAGCTGCGGCCCGGCAAGCCCGGCTCGATCTTTACCTCCGACCTGTCGGTCAACGAGTTCCTGCTGGTGCGGGAGGTGGGGTTCCGCCCGCTGGGGCTGGTGCTGGGCAGCTCGATCTACCACGTCGGGCTCCAGCTCGGCCGGTGGGGCAAGAACCAGGAACTCGACGTGCTGTCCCAGGCCATGTACCACGCGCGCGAGCTGGCCATGGGGCGGATGGAGGCCGAGGCGGACGCCCTGGGCGCGGACGGCATCGTCGGGGTCCGGCTCGACGTCGAGCTCAAGGAGTTCGGCTCCGACATCGCGGAGTTCATCGCGGTCGGTACCGCGGTCAAGGCCGAGGAGGGCGCGGGCGGCGGCGGCGTCAGCAATTGGCGCAACAACAAGAACCAGCCGTTCACCTCCGACCTGTCCGGGCAGGACTTCTGGACGCTGATCCGGGCCGGGTACGCCCCGCTGGGCATGGTGATGGGCACCTGCGTGTACCACATCGCGCACCAGCGGCTGGGCGGGGTGCTCGGCAACATCGGCCGCAACGTCGAGATCGAGCAGTTCACCCAGGCGCTCTACGACGCGCGTGAGCTGGCGATGAGCCGGATGCAGGCCGAGGCGGAGGCCTACCACGCGGAGGGGATCGTCGGCGTCCAGCTCCGCCAGCACAGCCACACCTGGGGCTCGCACACGACCGAGTTCTTCGCGATCGGCACCGCGGTCCGCCCGTTGCGCGAGGACCACGTCATCGAGCGCCCGACCATGGTCCTCAGCCTCGACGGCTGACGGCCAGCAGGGCAGGGCCGGCCGCGCCGGCGGTAGCCGGCGCGGGTAGAGCCGTTCGGCACTTCATGATCGTGTGGAGTGGGCGGGCGGGTCAGTCAAGTCGGGTGTGAGGGAGTCTTATGCGGGCTGTGGTGGTACCCGAATACGGTGGCCCGGAGGTGCTGACTCTGACGGACCGGCCGGAGCCGGAACCCGGCCCGGGTGAGGTCACGATCACCGTCCGGTTCGCCGGGGTCAACTTCACCGACGTCCGCAACCGGATCGGCGACGGCCTGGGTGTGGTGCCGTTCGTGCCGGGCGTAGAGGTCGCGGGCACCGTCCGCCGGGTCGGGGACGGCGTGACCGGGCTCCGCCCCGGGCAGCCGGTGGCCTCGCTCACCCGCGGCCACGGGTACGCCGAGGTGGTGAGCGCGGCCGCGGACCTGACCATCCCGCTGCCGGAGAACCTGGCCGGCCGCCCGGAGTCGGCCGGCATGTTCGTGACCGTCCCGCTGGCGCTCATGCTGCTGCGGCGGGTGGCCCGGGTGCTGCCGGAGGAGACCGTGCTGCTGCACGGCGCGGCCGGCGGGGTGGGCACCGTCACCGGCCAGCTGGCCCGGCACTGGGGGCTGCGCCCGTTGCTGGGCACGGCCTCCACCGCCGCCAAGGCCGAGTTCGCCCGCGGCTACGGCTACGGCCAGGTCTTCGGGTACGACGGCTTCGCCGAGGGCGTGCTGGCGGCCACGGACGGCCGTGGCGTGGACGTGGTGCTCGACCCGGTGGGCGGCCAGGTGCGGGCGAGGTCCTTCGAGCTGCTCGCGCCGTTCGGGCGGCTCGTCACCTACAGCAACATCTCCCGGGAGCCGGAGGTGGTGCCGGACGCCAACTGGATGCGGGCCCGCTGCGTCGGATACCTCGGGTTCTCCGGCGGCCAGCTTCCGCTGCGCGAGCCGCGCCTGGTCCGGCCGTCGCTGGCCGAGGCCGCCGGGCTGATCTCATCCGGTGCCGTCGAGGTGCGGGTTACCTCGGTCTTCCCGCTGGAAGAGGCGGCGGAGGCGCACCGCGTGTTCGAGCAGCGTGCCGCGCTCGGCAAGTTCATCCTGGCGGTCTAGCCGCTCCCCGTCGCCCGCCGGTTCCCCGTCGCCCGCCGGCTGAGCGGCGGACTTGCGGAAAACCAGGCCCACCACGTCGACACGCCGCCCGCGCAGCGGGCATCGCGCCATGTTCTCAACCTTCAGCTCACAGCCCGCCGCCTCGGCGACGACGCCCGCCAGCGATCCGTGGTCGTCACCGGGGTCGACCTGCTGGTCGCGCATCCTGTTCCAGAGCCGGTCGGTGTTCCGCATCAGGTCAACGGTGATCACGCAGACGCCGTTTGGCTCCAGTACCCGCGCGAACTCCGCAAGACCTGATCGCCGGACTTTCGCGGGGACGTGTTCGATCACCGAGATGCACAGGACAAATCCCTGGGACGCCCGCTCAAGGTCCAGTGCCTGCATTCCAGTGCACTGCATCTCAATCCCGAACCGGCTGTAATCCGCCAGCCCCCATTCGCGCGACCGGGAGCCACCCCTCTTTTCTCCTGGATCAGCGACTGTGGTGTGGAGGCCCATCTGGGACAATGCGATCGGGACCGGGGATGTCCCGGCGCCGACGTCCGCCGCCCGCTTGGTGCGCTCCGGCATGCGGCGATCTACCTGCTGGAGCGCCCAGGGGTACTCCCAAAAGCGAGTGGGGTGCCCGGACACCCACCCGATGGAGGACTTGGACAAGGACCGGACGGCCATCGCCCTGCGGAGAAGATCGGTGTCCCGGGTGCGAATCCCCACCCGCGCGAGCCGGGCACAGGCCACGAGGCTTATGGCGGCGGCGTGCACGGGAGGTAGCCGTCGTACCAAGGCGAGAAGGTAGGAGTTCCGGCGCATGATGGCTCCTGGGTTGCGACGCCGGGGTCGGCACTCACCGGTATGAATCGTGGCACGACGGGGCAAGCGTTGCAATGCAAGGCGAGCCGTTGCACATCCTGGTGTTAAGGCCGGCAGACGCGGCGGACCAGGTCTTCCCAGCCCTGGCCGAGGCGTTCGGAGTACTGCGGGGCGGCCGCGGTGGACGACAGGTAGAGCAGCAGCGGGCCGTCCAGCGCGGCGGTGAGCTGGGTGGCCAGGACGTCCAGGTCGGCGGCGCCGAGGCAAACTTCGCCGAGCAGGAACCTGATGTGCTCCCGCGACATGGGCGACTGCGATCCGGCCGGCACCGGCTCCCTGCCGTCGAGCCCGGCGCGGGCGATGTCGCGGTGCCCGATGAGGAAGCCGATCCTGGCGCGGCCGTAGGCGATCAGGCGGTCCAGCGGCGGGGCACCGGGGCCGAGCGGCGGGCCCCCGGAGAGAACCTGCTCCTGGAACTCACGCTCGTCGTCGTCGAGCAGGGCACGGAAGATCCCCGCCCGGGTGCCGAACCGGCGGAACACCGTTCCCTTCCCCAGGCCCGCGCGCTCGGCGAGGCCGTCCATCGTCAGCTTGTCCGCGCCCTGGCACGACAGGATCTCGCGCGCCGTGGCCAGCAGATGCCGGCGGTTGCGCGCGGCGTCGGCGCGTTCGGGGTGCGGCGGGCCCCAGGCCACGGGCTGGCTCATGGACCCACCCTACGGCCCGGAATATAAACGGGGTAAAGTCCGGTTAGCTCTCAGCACCGGCTCGCTGTCAAGGAAGGACCAGCCCGATGAGCACGACTGCCACCCCTGACCGCTTCACCACGCTGCCCGATGAGAACACGCTCAAGGCGACCGTCGTCGCCCTGGAAGAGCACGGTTTCAGCGTGGAGGTCGTCGACGGCCTCGGCGCCGCCCGCGACGCCGTGCTGGCCCGCATCCCGCACGGCTCGTCGGTGATGACCAACACCTCGGTGACCCTGGCCGAGACCGGCATCGCGGACGCGATCAACGACGACGGCGGGCCCTACGACTCGGCGCGCAACAAGATGTTCGCGCTCGACTTCGCGACGCAGGCCCAGGAGATGAAGGCGATCGGCGGCCAGCCCGACTACGCCCTGGGCAGCGTGCACGCGGTCACCGCCGACGGCACCCTGGTCATCGCCTCGGCATCGGGCAGCCAGCTCGCCTCCTACGCCTGGGGCGCCGCCAACGTGATCTTCGTCGTCGGCGCCCAGAAGCTGGTGCCCACCCTGGAGGCCGCGCACCAGCGGATCTACCAGCACAGCCTGGTGCTCGAAGACGCCCGCGCGCAGGCCGCCTACGGGCAGCACAGCCAGGTCGGGAAGGTCCTCGAGATCCACCAGGAGATGCCCGGCCGCATCCACGTCGTGCTCGTCCGCGAGGTGGTCGGGTACTGACGAGTGCCCGGCGGAGCGGGGACCCATGCTCAGCCCGTGATGAGCGCCACGATGGCGGTCCCTGCGGGGAAGGAGCCCCGCTCCGCCAGCGCGAAGATGCCGAACATCATCTTGGCGACGTAGACCCAGTCCAGGGACAGCCCATGGCGCCGTTCGAAGTCGGCGATGAACTGATCCAGCGCCGGCCTGCGCTTGGCGAACCCGCCGAAGCGGAACCCATACTCGATCGACCAGTTTCCCGGCACCGCGCCGAACGCTTCGCGCTGGAGCGCGGCAACATCGCGGGTGAGGAACTCCCCGCCGCCGAGCACCGAGAAGCCCAGCGCCCGCTGCCCCGGTCCCAGGCCGCGCGCCAGGCCGGCCAGCGTGCCGCCCGTCCCGCACGGGCAGCAGATCAGGCCGAACCCGCGGCCGATCTCCGCGGGGATCTCGGCGCAGCCGCGCAGCGCGTCGGCGTTGCTGCCGCCCTCGGGCAGCAGATAGAACTCCCCGAACCGGCGGCGCAGCATTCCGGTAACCTCCGGCCCCGTCTTCTCCCGGTATGCGCCCCGGTCCAGGTAGGCCAGGCGCATGCCGTGGCGCACGGCGTAGTCCAGCGACGGGTTCAGCGGAAGATGTTCCTCGCCGCGGATCACGCCGACGGTGGCGAAGCCTCGGTGGTACCCGGCCGCCGCGGTCGCCCGGATGTGATTGGAGTAGGCGCCGCCGAACGTGAGGAGCACCCGATGGCCCTGCCGCTCCGCGCTGCGCAGGTTGTACTTGAGCTTGCGCCATTTGTTGCCGGGCACGTCGGGGCTGATCAGGTCGTCCCGCTTGAGGAACAGGCGCACCCCCGCTCGGCTGAGCCGGTCGTCCCGCAGCTCCTCGAGCGGTGACGGCAACCGCAGGCCGAGCGCCCTGGCCAAGGCCGCGATCAGTCCTCGACGGCGTCCGGAGGGCCGCCGGGGATCGCGGTGCCCGGCCCGCCGGGGATCGCGGTGCCGGGACCGCCCAGCAAGGCGTCGCGGTGCCTCTTCTTCAGCGGCTTGCGCCGGACTTCGACGCCGCCCATCAGGGCGAACCCGATGACCTTCAGCCGCGGCGCGCCCGGCACACCGGCGCCGCTGGCGTCGTGGTCGAACCCGCCCATGAACGCGAGGCCGGCCACGTCCACGTCGATGTCCTCGGGCACGGTGATCTGGATGCCGCCCATCACCGTGTAGGCGTGCACCGTGACCTCGGGCTCGCTGAACTGGGCCCCGCGCAGGTCGAGTTCGATCCCGCCCAGCACGGCCACCGCCGTGTACCGGCGCGGGACCACCCAGGACCCGAGCCGCCGCGCCCCGCTCAGGATAGCGATGGAGAACTTGCTCCGCGGCGTGCCGCCGATGCGGGCGGGCACGGCGGTGCCGGCCGGGCTCAGCACCGTACCGGGTTGCGGCAGGTCGTGGGTGACCGCGGTCAGGTCGGCGTACGTCTTGGCCCCGTAGGCGAGTTCGAGGCGCTCGTCGAGCTCGTCCATGCTGATCCGGCCCTGCCCGGCGGCCTCCCGGAGCACCTCGGCGGCCTGCTCGCGGTCGGCGTCGGACACGCGCATCACGCTCCGGTCGGCCGGCCCGGAAAGCTCACTCATGCCTCAACCCTAGCGACCGCCGGTCAAGCCGGGCCGTTGACACGAACCGGCCACGGGGGGAGGCTCGGCACGGACCGCAGGCGTACGCGGCCAGGCTGAGGCACCCCGTTCCGGCGTGCCGGCCGGGCAGGCTTGGACCGGAGGAAGTCATGGGCATCGGCAGGCGCGGATTGACGATCCTCTCGGCGGCGGCGATCGTGCTGCCGATGCTGGCGCTCACCCCGGCCAGCGCTAAGACCGGCCACGGAGCCACGGCCAGCCGGGCGATCCGGCAGCAGGACGCGGTGGCCCCCGGGGCGCCGGGCACGGAGTCCTACTACGACCTGGCGCGGAAGGACTGCGTCGGCACCGCGGCCAGCACCGGGTCCAAGGTCTGGTACACGGTCGCCGGCGGGGTGCTGTCCGACGTGTACGAGCCGACCATCGACA
This sequence comes from uncultured Actinomycetes bacterium, assembly GCA_963703605.1. Lineage (GTDB taxonomy): Bacteria > Actinomycetota > Actinomycetes > Streptosporangiales > Streptosporangiaceae > DASXKD01. The sequence continues at coordinate 58,246 of CAVPFC010000050.1, read as the reverse complement.
ACACCAACGTGAGCACGTTGCAGTACATCGTCACCGACGGGTCCACGTTCACCGACCTCCAGACCCGGGACATGACCTACACGGTCAGCGCCGACCCCACCGGCATGGCCTGCACCGTGACCGCGACCGACAGCCAGCACGGCTACCAGCTCGTCACCACCTACGTCACCGACCCTGGCAGCGACACCGTGCTCATGCACACCCGCCTGGCGGCGCTGCCCGGGTCCGGCACCAGCGTGGCGGGCCTGCACCTGTACGCGCGGCTCGACGCGCACGTCAACGGCAACGGAGGCGGCGGCAGCCAGAACGCGGGCGGCAACACCGGCGTGGTCGACACCTCCACCGCGAACCCCGTCCCGGTGATCTACAGCACCAACACCGTCACCGACGCGGCCAACCGCGACTACGCGGTGCCCACGTACATGGCGCTCGAGGCCAGCAGCCCTTCGCCCGCCGCGAGCGTGGGCTACGCGGGCAGCGCCAGCGACGGCCTGACCGAGCTCGACGCCACCCACACCCTGTCGCCGGTCTACACCAGCGCGCCGGACGGTCACATCGTGGCCACCGAGGACGTCACGCCGGCCCGCGGCGACTCGGTCACGCTGGCCCTTGGTTTCGGGCGCACCCAGCAACAAGCCGTCACGACCGCAGGCGATTCGCTGCGCCAGCCGTTTGGCGCCGTCGAAGGCCGGTACCTGGCCGGATGGTTCCGCTATGACGCCGGGCTGCGCCGGCCGCCCGCGCATCTTGCAGGCGTGCCCGCCCACGGGATCCCGCAGCTGTGGTCGCGGTACTACCTGTCCGCGAACGTGATCAAGGCCAGCGAAGACAAGACCTACCCCGGCGCGATCGTGGCCTCGCTGGCCAGCCCCTGGGGGCAGTCGGTGCCCGCCGGGGCCCTCGACAACGGCGAGCCGTCCTACTTCGGCTCCTACCGCGAGGTGTTCGCCCGCGACCTGTACGAGGCGTTCACCGGGCTGCTGGCCGACGGGGACATCGCGGATGCGCGCGCGGCGACATTGTTCCTGTTCGACCGGCAGCAGCTCGCGAACGGGTCGATGCCGCGCAACTCCCTGCTCAACGGCAAGGCGGCACCGGACACCGGCGGCACCCAGCTCGACGAGACGTCCTACCCGATCCTGATGGCCTGGCAGGCCGGGCTGGGCGGGGACACCGAGCTGTGGCAGGACCACATCAGGCCGGCCGCGGACTTCCTGGTGGCGAACGGGCCGTCGTTCGGGGTGGAGCGGTGGGAGGAGCAGACCGGCTACTCCCCGTCCACGATCGCCGCCGAGATCGCCGGGCTGACCGCCGCCGCGGCCATCGCCGCGCAGCACGGCGACCTCGCCCGGGCGCAGGTCTACCAGGCGACCGCGGACGACTTCCAGCGCAACATCAAGTCCTGGACGGTCACCACCAGCGGGCCCTACGCGCCGGGCTACTTCATCCGGCTGTCCAAGACCGGCGACCCGAACGCCGCCATCACCTACGGCCTCGGCAACGGCGGCCCCACCGTGGACCAGCGCGCCGTGGTCGACGGCGGGTTCCAGGAGCTGGTCCGGCTCGGCGAGCTGCCGGTCAGCGACCCGGACGTGCAGGCCTCCCTCGGCGTTCTGGACAAGCAGATCTCGGTGGCCACACCAAGCGGCACCGGCTATTACCGGTACGGCACCTCGGCGGCCCAGGGCAGCGCCGATGGGTACGGGGATTGTTACCAGCCGAGCCAAACTTCCTGCACGACGCAAGGTGCCCCCTGGGCGCCCACCGGCACGGGCACCGGGCATCTGTGGCCGGTCCTTTCGGGGGAGCGTGCCGAGTCGGACATCGCCGCGGGCGACATGGCCGGTGCCGGGTCCCTGCTTCAGGCCATGTTCAACTTCTCCTCAGGCGTCGGCCTGGTTCCGGAGCAGGCCTGGGAGGACCCCGGACCTGCCCGCGTCGCCGTACGGCACCGACCCCACGGTCGCGTCGATCGGCTTCACCGACGGCAAGGCGGCCGGGTCGGCATCGCCGCTGACCTGGGCGCAGGCGCAGGAACTGCGGCTGATCGCCGCGCTGGGCGAGGGGCACACCGTGGAGACCCCGCCGATAACGACCCAGCGTTACGTCGAGCACGGGCCGCCGGGCACGCTGCCGGTGACGGTGACCTCGCCGTCCTCCGGCGCCATCCTGGCGGCGACCTCCACGGCCGTGACCGGGACGACGGCGCCCGGCGCATCGGTGGCCGTCGAGACCGTCGACTCCACCACGGGGGCGCCGTCCTCCGTGGTGACTACGGTGGCCGCCGCGGACGGGTCGTTCTCGGTGACGGTGCCGGTCGGGTTCGGCAGCAACGCGATCACGGTCAGCGCCGCCACCGGGCACGGCCGGAGCACCGGCTACGCCCAGGTGACCGTCAGCAACGAGGGCGGCGGGACCACGATCCTGGACGTCCCCGACGCGGCCGGCGACGGCGTCGGCGACGACAACGGGCCCGGCACCTACCAGTACCCGACCAGCCCCAACTTCCAGCCGGGTGCGTTCAAGCTGACCCGGTTCCAGGTGCTGTCCGACGGTACCTACGCGTACGTGCGGGCCACGATCGCGAACCTGGCGCCGACGTTCGGCTCGGTGGACGGGGCGCAGTTGCTCGACGTGTACGTGCACGTGCCCGGGGCCGGCAACACCTCCACGGCGGCCGCGTTCGCGACGCGCAACTACTCCGTGGCCACGTCCGGGGCGTGGAGCCAGTACGTGGAGGTGCAGGGCTTCGCGGCGCCGGTATGGAAGGACGCGTCGGGGAACCCGGTCGGCACCCCGTTCGCGCTCGCCGAGCAGTCGGACGGGACCATCACGATCGCGCTGCCCGAGGCGCAGTTCGGCACGCCGGGCCCGGGGTGGGGCTTCACCGCGGTGCTGACCGGCCAGGACGGGTTCAGTCCCGACCAGGCCCGTGGGTTCGCCGCGACGCCGCAGCCGTTCCTGTTCGGCGTCTGCGCGCCGGGCGGCTCGTCGCCGATCTGCTCGGTGTCCCCGTCCGCCGTGCCGAAGGCGATGGACGTCATCACGCCCCCTGGTGTGTCCCAGCAGACCGAACTCGACCCGGTGCCCGGCCCGGTGGTCATCCAGCCGGTCACCGTGCCTTAGCAGGCGTGTCAGGGGAATGCCGGGCCGCTGACCGTGTCGAGGAAGCGGGCGAGCCTGGCGCGCAGGCCCCTGGCCGCCTCGGTCCGCTCGCCGGCGGCTGCGCTGACCAGGTGCTGGGCCGCGTCGAAGCTCAGCGGCGCGGTTTGCTCCACGATCAGCGCCTCGTGGGCGATGTCCTCGAGCTGCCGGTCGCCGCGGTCCAGGGCGAGGATCGTGGCGCCGCTCCTGCGGGCGTCGCTGACCCGTTCGAGCAGCGGGTCCGGCGCCGCCCGCGGGCTCACCACCAGCAGCGACTCGCCCCGCTTGGCTTCGGCGAGGCGGGCCAGGCCCACGCTCAGGTGCCTGGGCGCGCCGGCCGGCGGGTCCCAGCGGACCAGCGTGGGCGCGAGTTCGGGCAGGCCGGCGAACCTGCTCTCCTCGTCCAGGTGCGCCGCGAGGTGCCAGGGTTCGTCGCCGGGCGTGCCGACCAGAAGTAACCCGCCCGGTGCCCGGGCCGAGCCGCGCAGCGCCCGGGCGAACACCGCGGCCCGGTCCAGCCACCCCGTCGGCCCGAGCAGCGCCCGCAGCGCGGCTACCTGCTCGGCGTTCACGCCCCCATGGTGCCACGGCCACCCACCCGCTCTGGCAGGATCGAGGGCATGTCTGACCAGCAGCCACCGCCCGGGGCCGACGCCGCCACGATCGTGATCGGAATCTTTGGCGGCACCGGTGACCAGGGACGCGGCCTGGCAGCGCGGTTCGCCGCGGCGGGCAACCCGATCCTCATCGGCTCGCGCAGCCAGGAGCGCGCCACCGCGGCGGCGGCCTCCTGCGCGGAGGTGGCAGCCGCCCTCGCGGGGGGTGTCCAGATCCGCGGCATGACGAACGCGGAGGCGGCGCAGGCGGCGGACGTGGTGATCATCGCGGTGCCCTGGGAGGGTCACCACGACCTGCTCGACGTCGCTGGCCGGCCCGCTGGCCGGGAAGATCGTGATCGACTGCGTCAACCCGATGGGGTTCGACGAGCGCGGCGCGTACCCGCTCCCGGTGGCCGAGGGCAGCGCCGCGCAGCAGGCGGCCGCGCTGCTGCCGGACTCGACCGTGGTGGGCGCCTTCCATCACATTTCCTCGGTGCTGTTGCTCGACCCCGAGGTCACCAGCCTCGATCAGGATGTGCTGGTACTCGGCGACGACCGGGCCGCGACCGACCTGGTGCAGGCGCTCGCGGCCCGGATCCCGGGCGTCCGCGGCGTGTACGGCGGCAGGCTCCGCAACTGCGGGCAGATCGAGGCGCTCACCGCGAACCTCGTCTCGATCAACCGCCGCTACAAGGCCCACGCGGGCTTGCGCATCACCGACATCTAGCCCGGCGGCCCCGCCCGGAGGGGCCGGCTCGCTGGGGATCCCGGCCGCCATCGTGGACGTGCACGGCGGCTGAGCCAGTCCCGGCTGGGCCGGCCCACGCTGACCAGCCAACCCATCAATTGGCACAGGAAAACACGCGAATCTCGCCTGGCCTCTGGTGCTCATCTGGCGATATTGCTATGTATTTACCGACAGGTGGCGACCTCTGTACATCGATAGGGGTGCTCGACAGCGCCTGTGGCCACGGGGCGGGCCGGCTGTCTCGGGCCCACGCATCGCGAAGGAGTCGATAGATGAGTGTTCACCATTCCCTACGGCGGCTACGGCTGGCCGTGGGGCTCCTGGCACTTGGGGTGAGTGCCGGGTTCCTGCTACCCACGACGTTCGCCGCCGCGGCCCAGCATGGCCCGGCGGTGAGCTCGCAGACGCCACTGCCGGTCCGTAACGGGTCCGCCAAGGACATCGGCGCGTACGACCCGTCGCAGACGATCCGGCTCGCCATCGGGCTCAAGCCCCCGCACATGGCCGCCGAGCAGCAGTTTCTTCGTGAGATCCAGACCAAGTCCTCGCCGCTGTTCCACCACTACCTGAGCGTGGCGGGGTGGACGGCCCGGTTCGGCCCGAGCGCCGCATCGCAGAACGCGGTGGTGTCGTGGGCCAGGGCAGCGGGCCTGACCGTGACGCACCTGTACCCGAACCGCCTGATCGTGGACCTGGCCGGGCACGTCGGCGCCATCGAGAAGGCGCTGGGCGTGCAGATCAACACCTACCGGCTGGGCGCCAAGACGTTCTTCTCCAACAGCCACGACCCGGTGCTCCCGGCGTCGCTGCGGCCCATTGTGGAGTCGGTCGAGGGCCTGTCCAGCCTGCAAACGATGTTCCCCGCCTCGCCCACGGCCCACGAGCCGGCCAGCCGCGCGTACGTGCCGGGTCCCGTCGTCGCCCGTGGCGCGCACGCGGCGGCCAACGGCAGCCGGGCCAAGCTGCGTGCCGCGGAGCGGGCCTCCGCCCACCGCATGAAGGCGCGCATCACCAACGGCGCCTACGACCCGACCGACATCTACGACTCAAACGCCTACGACTACAACGCGCTCTACAACCAGGGCCACTGCTGTAACCCGCTGGGCAACCCGGGCAACTCGCCGGCCCAGTCGACGATCGCCATCGCGACGTTCGGCTCGCAGAACATTACCGCTGGTACCGGCGACATACAGGGGTTCCAGGCCCAGTACCCGTACCTCGCCTACAACATCCAGGAGGTGTGGATCGACGGCACCCCGGCGTGCTGCGACGCCGAGGGCACGATGGACATGGAGTGGTCCACCGCGATGTCCAACAGCTTCGGCGGCGAGCAGAACACCTCGAAGGTGTACCTGTACGACGGGGCCAACTTCAACGACTCGACGTTCACCGACATTTACAACCAGATGGTGAGCGACAACGTCGCCCGGGTGTTCAGCACGAGCTGGAGCTGCACCGAGCCCCCCTACGGCTGCAATTCCTCCGAGATCAGCAGCAGGGACGCCATCTTCAGCGAGATGGCCGGCCAGGGATGGACCCTGGTCGCCGCCTCCGGGGACCGGGGCGCCTATGACAACTGCGCCAACCTGGCGGTCAGCTTCCCGGCGTCGGACCCGAACGTGGTCGGCGCGGGCGGCACCACGCTCAGCCTGAGCTCCGGGCCCAGCTACAACAGCGAGGTCACCTGGTCCGGCGGGCCGGACGGCTGTGGCTCCAACGACGGCGGGTCCGGCGGTGGGTGCAGCTCGGTGTTCACCGCCCCCTCGTTCCAGAGCAACCAGCCGTGTGGCAGCGGGTCGCGGGGCGTCCCGGACATCTCCCTGAACGCGGACTGGTTCAACGCCCCGCAGAACATCTACTTCGGCGGCAGCCTCAGCGGGAACGGCGGGACCAGCATCGTCGCACCGGAACTGGCGGGTTTCTTCGCCCAAGAAGATTCCTACCTGCTGTCGGAGGGCAACATCTGCGGCTCGGGCTCGTCCGCCTGCGCCCCGTTCGGCAACGCCAACTACCCGCATCTACGCGACCGGGAACTTCGGCGCGCCGCACAACCCGTACTACGACATCACCTCCGGCTGCAACAGCAACGACATCGGCACCGGCTACTGCGCGGGCACCGGCTACGACCTGGCGACCGGGTGGGGCTCGGCGAACATGCTCCAGCTCTCCTGGGCGTTCAACTGGCACCTGCTCGCCGACGACGGCAGGCCGGGCGTCACGTTCTCCGGGCCGGCGCCGAGCACCTGGTACAACACCGACCAGACCATCGGGATCAACGTCACCGACACCGGTGGCGGCTTCCCGGCCAGCGGTGTGGCCGGGTTCAGCGACGCCTGGAACACCGACCCGGGCGATCCCACCACCGAGGCGACGCCTGGCTCGGGCAACTCGTTCTACAGCGGCCCGGAGTTCCCGAACGCCACGAGCGGCACCCTCGACCTGGCCGCCGAGGGGCAGGGGTGCAACACCGTCAACGTCGAGTCGTGGGACAACATGGGCCTCCAGTCCGGCGACGCCACCGACGGCCCGCTGTGCTACGACTCGGTGCCGCCGAAGGTCACCCAGCCCAAGCTCCGGCTCGAGAACAACGTCGGCCCGGTCAAGTCGACGGTTCCGGTCCAGGTCGTGTGGTCGGGCACCGACGCCACCAGCGGGGTGAACCACTACACGCTCTACCAGAGCAAGGACGGCGGCGCGTACGCCAAGGTCGCGACCACGACCGCGGCGAGCACCACGCTCAAGCTCGCCCCGGGGCACACCTACAAGTACGAGGTCAAGGGGACCGACAACGCCGGTAACACCAGCAAGGCGTCCGCGGGACCCACCTTCACGCTGTCGCTGTACCAGGAGAACTCCACCAAGATCAAGTACTCGTCCGGCTGGAAGCGGCAGACGCTCACCGGCGCCAACGGCGGCTCGGTCGAGTACGCCACCTCGAAGGGGAAGACGGCGACGCTGTCCTTCAACGGCATCGAGGCCGCGTGGATGTCGACGCTGGGCCCGACGCGGGGCTCGGCTTCGGTCAAGCTGGACTCCGGAACCGCGACCACCGTCAGCACGCACGCCAGCAACCCCAAGACCGCGGAGATCGTTAACGTGGTCCAGGCCAAGAGCGGCAACCACAAACTCGTCGTCACCGTGCTCGGCACCTCGGGGCATCCGCGGGTCGACGTCGACGCGTTCGTCGTTCTGAAGGGTTAACAGGCACGGATCGAGCGCCAGGGCCCGCCGGCACCACGTCGGCGGGCCCTCGCGTCTGTATCCCCCGGTACCGGGCAGGCGGCGCACCACAGGTTAAAAAGGACAGTTACCACACCGGGCGCGGTGGGAACATTTAAGCTCAAGACCATTCCTAATGGCTTTAGTAGAGCCGTCTGCCCCTGCCACCGCCGTACCAGCACCACGAGCAACATCACTGCCGCCGTGCGCGCCCCTCGCACACCCCCTCATGCCCCGGAGGCGACAGCGCGATGACCCGTGAGCCCACCCTGACCGACGTCCAGGCTGAGTTCCCGCACTGGCACTGCCTCCGCGGGAACACCGGCCTCTACTACGCCGAACACCATGCCACCAGCCAGCGGGTCAGCGGCGAAGACCCGCTCGACCTGCGGGACCAGATCAGGGCCGCCGAGGCGCGGCTCAGCTACGACGCCTCGTTACCCGGGCGGTCACCCGGGCACCCTTAGCGGTAGGAGTGCTCCTCGTCGGGGAACCGGCCGCCGATGACCTCCTCGGCGAACGACCGGGCCGCGCTGTCAAGCACGCCCGCGACGTCCGCGTACCGCTTCACGAACTTCGCGGTGTGCGGGGTGAGCCCGGCCATGTCCTGCCAGACGAGCACCTGCGCGTCGCAGTCGGGCCCGGCACCGATCCCGATGGTCGGGACGGAGGCCGCCGCGGTGACCTTCGCGGCCAGGCTGGCCGGCACGGCTTCGAGCACGATGGAGAACGCGCCCGCGACCTCCAGCGCCTTGGCGTCGTGCAGCAGGCGGTCACCGTCCTCGCCGCGGCCCTGGACCCGGTACCCGCCGAACGCGTTGACCGACTGGGGGGTCAGGCCAAGGTGGGCCATGACCGGTATGCCGGCGGCCACCAGCTCCTCGACCTGGTGGACGACGCGCTGGCCGCCCTCCAGCTTGACCGCGTGCGCGCCGGCCTCCTTGAGGAACCGGGTTGCGGTGGCGAGCGCGGCCCCCGGCGAGGCCTGATAGGAGCCGAACGGCAGGTCCGCGACGACCATCGCCCGCCGGGTGCCGCGGACCACGGCGGCGGTGAGGGGGATCAGGTCGTCCACGGTCACCGGGATGGTGCTGTCGTGCCCGAACACGACCATCCCCGCCGAGTCGCCGACGAGCAGCACCGGGATGCCGGCCTCGTCGAAGACGCGCGCGGTCAGCGCGTCGTAGGCGGTGAGCATGGGCCATTTCTCGCCGCGCGCCTTGGCCGCGGCGATGTCCCGGACGGTGACCCGGCGGCCGGTGGCCGCGCCGTAGAGGGGTTCCACGGTCCGCGCCTTGGTCGCGGCCGCCCCGGAGCTGGGCACAGATGTGTTCATCGGGGGTCCTTTCGCCTCGTGGCGCCGTGGTGGCGTCCCCGGACGTAATCAGGATGTCATCTGGGATCAACGGAGGATAGCCCGCAGCCGATTCCGCGCCGCCCCGGGCGCTGCGGGGAACCGGCGGCGAAACACGGCGGGCCGCGGGAATGTTTTGCGATACGGGTCAGTTCCGTATCGTTGGCTTTCCCGGGGCGGCTCGCCGCCCCGGGATGCACGGGCCCAGGCGCCACGGGCGCCTACCGACTTCGCGACCCTTGAAGGGACCCATGGCCTCGCGCAGCGTTTCTTCCCAGACGGACTCTCGCCCGCTTCAGGAGAGGGTCTACCGCCGCAGGTGGCTGATTCTCGGCGTGCTGATCACCAGCCTGATGGCGATCGTCCTGGACAACACGGTCCTGAACGTCGCGCTCAAGACCATCGCCGAGCCCGCCCCCGCTGGCCTGGGCGCCAGCCAGGGGCAGCTCGAGTGGGCGATCAACTCCTACACGCTGGTGTTCGCCGGCCTGCTGTTCACCTTCGGCGTGGTCGGCGACCGGATCGGCCGCAAGCGCATGCTCATGATCGGCATGCTGGCGTTCGGCCTGTTCTCGCTGCTGTCCGCCTACTCACACTCGCCCGATCAGCTCGTCTGGGCGCGCGCCGCGATGGGCCTGGGCGCGGCGGCGGTCATGCCGCAGACCCTGTCGATCATCTCCAACGTGTTCGACCCGGCGGAGCGGCCCAAGGCCATCGGCATCTGGGCCGTCGCCGTGGGCATCGGCATCGCGATCGGTCCCATCGTGGGCGGCCTGCTGCTGGCCCACTTCTGGTGGGGCTCGGTGTTCCTGATCAACGTGCCGTTCACCGCCGCCAGCGTGGCCGTGATCTCGGTCCTGGTCCCCGAGTCCAAGAACCCCAGCCCAGGGCGCATCGACTTCGTCGGCGTGCTCGCCTCCATCGCGGGCCTGGTCCTGCTGGTGTACGGCATCATCCAGGGCGGCGACAAGGGCTCCTGGATCCACTGGGACGTGCTCGGCACCTCCGCCGCGGGCGTGCTGATCCTCGCGTTCTTCGCTTGGTATGAGACCAGGATCAGCCACCCGTCGCTGGACGTCCGGCTGTTCCGCGACCCGCGGCTGTCCACGGCCATCGGCGCGCTGTCGCTGACGTTCTTCGGCATGCTCGGCGCCCTGTTCTTCCTGAACTTCTATCTCCAGACCGTCCTCGGGTACAGCCCGCTGCACGCCGGGACCATCTCGCTGGCTTTCGCGGTCGCGCAGATAGCGACGGCCCCGCGCAGCGCGGGCCTGGTGCGGCGGTTCGGCGCCAAGTCGGTGGTGGCCGGCGGCCTGCTCGCGATGACCGTCGCGCTGGCCGGCTACCAGTTGCTCGGCCAGACCACGCCCATCTGGGTGCTGTGCGTACTGTTCTTCATCCAGGGCATCGGCATGGGCGTGATCATGCCGCCCGCCACCGAGGCCGTCATGTCGGTGGTGCCCAGGGAGCGCGCCGGTGCCGGTTCGGCGCTGACGAACACCGCACGTCAGGTCTCCGGTGCCCTCGGCGTGGCCGTGCTCGGCTCGATCCTCGCCCAGGCGTACCGGAGCCAGCTGAGCCCGCACCTGAGCGATCTGCCCGCCGGCGCCAGGAACGCCGCCGGCCGGCTCGATCACCGCCAGCCAGGCGGTCGCGGCCAGGCTCGGCGCGGCCGGGCGGGAACTCGCCAGCGCGGCCGACAGCTCGTTCATCCATGCCATGCACATCACGACGCTGATCTCCGCGGCCATCACCCTGGTCGGCGCGATCGTCGTGCTGCGCTGGATGCCGGGCCGACCGGCGGCCGCGGCCGCCCCGCAGCCGCGGCGGCCGCCAACGGGGCCGCGGTTCCCGGGCTGGCCGTCGCCGAGGGCGCCGCCCTGGCGGCCGGACCGGTCGCCGTGGCGGATTCGGCCGAGCCGGTCATCGCGGTGGAAGGATAGGAACGTGGTCCCCGCTGACGTGAGCGCCCCCGAGACGGGGCACCGGCGGCCCGGCCGGCCGCGCAGCGAGCGCGCCGACCGCGCGATCATCGACGCCGCGCTCAGCCTGTTCGCCGAGACCGGGCCCGAGGGGCTGTGCATCGAGCAGGTCGCGGCCAGGGCCGGGGTGGGCAAGGCCACGATCTACCGGCGCTGGCCCGGCAAGGAGGACCTGCTGCTCGACGCGATGGCCTCGCTACAGTCGCCGCTGCCCGACCCCGCCGGGCGGTCGGTGCGCGAAGACCTGATAACGCTGCTCACCGCGGTGAGCGAGGCGGTCGCGGACCCGCGCCGGGCCCGGGAGTTCGCGCTGCTGCTGGGCGAGGGCGCGAAGTACCCCCGGCTGATGGCGCGCTACGTGGAGACGGTGCTCGAGCCACGCCGTGAGGTGATCCGGTCGGTGCTGCGCCGCGGCGTGGCCACCGGGGAGCTCCGGGCAGACGTGGACATCGAGGCGGCCCTGTTCATGCTGACCGGCGCGGTGCTCGCGCGCGGAAAGTACGAGCCGGGCAGCCTGCCGCCCGGCTACGTGGAGCGCGTCGTCGACGAGCTGCTGCTCGGCCTGGCGCCCCGCTGAGCCGGGCTCCCTCCTATTTTCGGGCATCCGTGCCCACCGGGTGCGCGGCACGGGAAGCCCGCCGCACCTGGCGTGGCAGGATCGGCGCATGACGACGGGGGGCTCCCCGGGGCTGGTCGCACGGCGGCTGGCAGCGCAGCTTCTGTCGGGTACCCCGGCCGGCGCCACGGCCGAGGTCGCCGGGCGCCTGCTCGCGATCCAGGCCCAGGACCAGCGCGGAGCGAGGCTGGCCATCCGCGCCCGCAGCCACGGCCTGTCGGCGGCCGACGTCGACACCGCGCTCACCGAGGACCGCTCGGTCGTGGTGACCTGGCTCAACCGGGGCACGCTGCACCTGGTGCGGGCCGAGGACTACTGGTGGCTGCACCGGCTGACAACCCCGCCGCTGCTGCGGGGCAACGCCCGCCGTCTCGCCCAGGAAGGTGTCCCGCCGGACGACGCCGAGCGGGGGGTCGCCGTGATCGAACGGTCGCTGGCCGCCGAGGGGCCGCTGACCCGGGCACAGCTCGGCGAGCGGATCGCCGCGGCCGGGGTGCGGACGCAGGGCCAGGCGCTGGTACACCAGCTCGGCCTGGCCAGCCTGCGGGGCATCTGTGTGCGCGGACCGATGGTGCGCGGCGAGCACGCGTACGCCCTGGTCCGGGACTGGCTCGTCGAGCGGCCCGGGCCGTTCGACCGCGATCGCGCCCTCGCCGAACTGGCCGTGCGCTACCTGGCCGGGCACGGCCCCGCCAGCGACCGGGACCTGGCCCAGTGGGCCGGGCTGCCATTGCGGGACGCGCAGCGCGGGCTCGCCGCCATCGCCGGGCGGCTGGCCGGCCGCGACGACGGCCTGGCCAGCCTCGCCGGGAACGCCGGGATACCGCCGCTGCCGCCGCCGCGGCTGCTGGGTGTCTTCGACCCGGTCCTGCTGGGCTGGTCGTCGCGGGAGTTCATCGCGGGCCCGCATGGCCGGCTGGTCGTGGCCGGCGGGATGTTCCGGGCGTTCGCCCTGGTCCGCGGCCGCGCCGCCGGCACCTGGACGATGCCGGGCGGCACGGTGGCGCTCGCCCCGTTCGCGCCGCTGGCGCCGGCCGACGCCGCCGCCCTGGACGCCGACGCCGCCGAGGTCGAGCGCTTCCTGGGCCGCGGGCCGGCCCGGGTTCCCGGGCCCCGCGGTGACTAAGGTTATCTGGACGATTTTTGTTCGGGGTTGTCCGATTCCCGGCTAAACCGGGCTGCGGTGACAGGTGAATCAGGCCCGATCCTCGGGCGTGTCGCCGCGGGTCAATGGCGTGAGGATGGCCTCGACCTCGCGATGTCCCGGGCTGTTCTCTCGCTGGCTTTCTTCCAGTGGTGTGGTGTTGTGCTTGGGGTCGCGGAGGCTGGGGTCGGCACCGTGGCGGAGCAGCCGCCGGACGCTTGCTGGCCTGCCGTTGCCCGCTGCGGTGTGCAGAGGCAGCCGCCCCCATTCAGCATCGGCTTCGTTGACCGGGGTTCCGGCCTCAATGAGCTGATCGATCACGTTCAGCCGCTGGTGGTCGGCCGCGAAGACCAGCGCGCGGATCCGGCTCTGGATGGTGAACCGGCGCAGCGGCCAGGCGCTGACATCTCCCGCGGCAGCGGCCATCTCCAGGCTGTCGATGCGGGCTCCGGCGGCCACCAGGACATCGATGATCTCGGTCATCCCGAACACGGCCGCGTGGCCCAGCGCGGTGCTACTGGGTACTCCGCCGGAGTCGGGTGCGGAGATGGCTTCGATGTCGGCCCCGGCCTCGATGAGCACCTTGGCGACGTCGGCGTCGCCGTAGCTGGCGGCGGTGATCAGCGGGGTTTCCGTGTCGCCGGGATCCCCGTTCACTGGCGCTCCGGCGTCGATCAGCGCCTGGGCCATTGCGCCGGTGCCGGGCAGGTCGGGCGGAAGGCCGAGCCGGTCGTGGTCGAACCGCAGCATGGCCATGTAGCCCAGCGTGCCGGCCTGGTCGAGGGCGGCGGTGACCAGGGCATTACAGGAGGTCGGAGGATGGCCGACTCAAGGGCAGCCGCGGTACGCTTTCCGCGCATCGTGCTCGGGGGAGGTACCGGTGATGGCAGGGCCGGAAAACGAGATAGCAGCAGGGGCAGAAGGACGCGGTCACCTGCGGGCGTCGCACGCCGACCGCGAGCAGGCGATCGGCACTCTCAAGGCCGCATTCGTGCAGGGCATGCTGGCCAAGGACGAATTCGACCTGCGCGTGGGCCAGGCATTCGCGTCGCGGACCTACGCGGACCTGGCTGCCCTCACCACTGACCTGCCCGCCGGGCTGGCGGTAACCCAGCCGCGCAAGCCCGCCCGCGCACAGGGCAAGGCGCGAGTTCTGCGGACCGGCGCGGTGCTCACCGCGTCAACCGCGCTTTATGCAGCCATGTGGCCGCTGGCGTTCTCCATACACAGGAACATGGAGGGCAACCCCATACCCTACGATGGCAAACTGATCTTGCTGAGCACCCTCCTCTACTTGTTCGTTTTGCTCTTCCTCGGGGTGCGGATCCTCGCCGACCGGCAGGACAAGCGTGCCGGCGGACACCCACCGCGGCGGCCAGCACCTGGAGCGGGCGGTCAGGCGTCCCGGCGACCGCCGTCAGCCGGGGCAGGCGGAGAGCTCCCGCCGCCCGGTCACCAGCACACCGCCGAAGCTGCACCGATCCGCCGCCCCCGCCGCCCCGTGTTGCCCAGCTGGCGGCCACAGGCCACCACGGGATACCTCACGCATCCGGCATGGCGCCGCCCTGCACCAGCCGTCACCAGCCGTTAACCCTGGCCGTTAAAGATCTTTAGTTGCGCCTCTATGGGCGGTGACGACAACGCAGCGAGACACCCCCGGGCGCCGCGCAGCGGGCAGGGGATTGCGGGACACACCCTAACGCGGCAGGTCGGCGCGCGTGCAGCGGGTGACCATGCGGATCGCGATCTCGTCGTCGCCCGCCAGGGCCGGGTGGTCGTCGATCAGCCGGCGGACCTGGCCGATCACGCTCTCGCGCTGCGCCTCCGGCAACGTGATGACGTAGCTGCGGGAGGCGACCCAGTCGATCATCGCCTCGGGGGACAGGTGGTGCACCCAGTCGACGTTGAAGCGCTCGGCCGGCCCGAACGGCGGGCCGATCTCCGGGCGGTGCCGGCCGGCGTCCGGTGACCGGTTGCTGCCCATGATCGAGCTCAGCTCGCTGACCCAGTCCACCGCCTCGATGCGGCGGTTCCACAGCAGGCCCAGCCGCCCGCCGGGGGCGAGCACCCGGGCCGCCTCCGGAATGGCCAGCGACGGCTCGACCCAGTGCCAGGCCTGGGCGACGAGGATCGCGTCCACGCTGCCCGCGGCCAGCGGAAGCTGCTCGCCCTTGCCCCCCAGAACCCGGACGCCGGGCACCGCGCGGCGCAACTGGTCCCGCATGCCGGCCGACGGCTCCACCGCGATCACGTCCAGGCCGCGCTCGCGCAACTGCCGGGTCAGCTTCCCGGTGCCGGCCCCCAGATCCACGACGCGGGTCGCGTGCGCCGGCACCAGCCAGTCGATCGCCGCGGACGGGTAGGGAGGCCGTCCCCGCTCGTAGGCCTCGGCCGCCGCACCGAACGATGTTGCCTGTGCGCGCCGCCATTCCTGGAGTGACATGGGTCAAGTGTCGCAGGGCTACGGGCGCCCGGCCAGGGGGCGGTCCAGGGCTCGCGCGGGCGCCCGGGCCGGGCGCGGAAACCCGGCAAAACCGGGGCACGCGGGGACCGGTGTATCCGCCACGGGAGGGTACAAACCCGGTGGCGCGGCATGGCCGGCCCGGCCGGCGCGGGCCGGTGCGCACCCCCCGGGCGGGCGCTACGCTCGGGCCGTCATGCGTTCGGGCTAGTGCCGCGCCCGGCCGGATGGCCCGGCCAGGCCGGCAAGGTCAGGCGCACCGGTGGAGGTGAGACGTGGAACTCGCGGTCGATTGGAGCCAGTTGCTGCGGGCCGAGGCGTTCGGCTACGCGCGGGTGGCGCTGACCAACATCAAGCGCGAGTTCCCGTCCGGCGTGTACCACTCCATGGCCAAGCCAGGCGACTTCCCGTTCCGCCCGCGGGCCCGCACCCCGGTGTTCTACGGCAGCTACGACTGGCACTCGTGCGTGGAGATGCACTGGGTGCTGCTCCGGCTGATGTGCCGCCACCCCAGCCTGCTGCCGGAGAAGGAGATCAGGGCCGCGCTGAACGCCCACTTCAGCCCCGTTGCGCTGGCGGCGGAGTCGGAGTTCATCGCCAGCCGCAACGGGCTCTTCGAGCGCCCGTACGGCTGGGGCTGGGCGCTGGCGCTCGCCCACGAGGCGCAGTCGTTCGACGACCCGGACGGCAAGAAGTGGGCGTCCGCCTTGCAGCCGTTCGCCGACACGGTCACCAAGTGCTTCCTGAGGTGGCTGCCGAAGGCGACCTACCCGGTCCGCTACGGCGTGCACGAGAACTCCGCGTTCGGTATGTCCCGCGCGCTGGACTACGCGCAGGCCCGGGCCGCCGAGGGGGACCCGGCGCTGCTCGACGCGATCACGGCGAAGGCGTACGCCTGGTACGGCGCCGACACGCTGTACCCGGCGAGCTGGGAGCCGTCCGGGTTCGACTTCCTCTCGCCCGCGCTGACCGAGGCCGAGCTGATGACGCGGATCCTGCCCAGGGGCGAGTTCGGCGTCTGGCTGTCGATGTACCTGCCGGGGATCGCCGGCGGCGAGCCCAAGACCTTGTTCAGGCCGGCCGTCGTGTCGGACGTGAGCGACGGCCAGATCGCCCATCTGCACGGGCTCAACGCGAGCCGCGCCTGGTGCTGGCGCCGCATCGCGGAGGCGCTGCCCGCCGGTGACCCGCGCGCCGCCGCCGCCGAAACCGCCGCGCGCGAGCACGCCGGGGCGGCCCTGCCGCACGTCATCGGCGACGAGTACACGGTCGAGCACTGGCTCGCCTGTTACGCCGTCCTGATGCTGAGCTGACAGCGACGCCCGCCCGCAAGATCCTGGTGAGCCTTTGCCCCGGCCTCGTGCCTAGGACGGGCCGCGTTCGGTCGGGCCGGGCTCGCGCCACCGGTTCGTGATCGGCAGGCGGCGGTCGCGGCCGAAGTTGCGCGGGGTGATCTTGGGGCCCGGCGGGTACTGGCGGCGCTTGTACTCGGCCTTGTCCACCAGCGTGACGACGCGGCTGACCAGGGCCGGGTCGCGCCCGGCGGCCACCATCTCGGCCACGCCCATGTCCTTGACCACGTAGTCGTCGAGGATCGCGTCGAGGTGCGCGTAGTCGGGCAGCGAGTCGGAGTCGAGCTGGCCGGGGGCCAGTTCGGCGCTGGGCGGCTTGCTGATCGAGTTCTCTGGGATCGGCGGGGCCTGTCCCTGCTTCGCCGCCTGCTCGTTGCGCCAGCGGGCGAGGTCCCAGATCAGCGTCTTGGGCACGTCCTTGATGGGCGCGAACCCGCCGGCCGAGTCGCCGTAGAGGGTCGAGTACCCGGTGGCGATCTCGGACTTGTTTCCCGTGGTCAGCACCAGGTGGCCGTGCTCGTTGGACAGCCCCATGAGGATCACGCCACGGACCCGGGCCTGGAGGTTCTCCGCGGCGAGCCCGGCCAGGCCGAGCTCGGCACCGAACGCGTCCACCATGGGGGTTATCGGCACCGTGCGCGCGTGCAGCCCCTGGCGCTTGACCAGGTCCTCGGCGTCGCCGACCGAGTGCGCCGAGGAGTACCGGCTCGGCATCAGCACGACGTGCACGTGCTCCGGGCCGATGGCGTCGGCCGCGATGGTCGCGGTCAGCGCCGAGTCGATGCCGCCGGACAGCCCCAGGATGACCGAGCCGAACCGGTTCTTCCGCACGTAGTCGCGCACCCCGGTGAGCAGCGCGGCGTAGACCTCCGCCAGGGGGTCCAGGCGCGGCCACACCGGTCCCGGCTCGTCCCCGGCGCCGGGCTCTTGTGCCACGGCCCGCGGGGGCTCGGGAAGCGCCACCCGGTGGATCGTCATGGTCGTGCCGTCCCTGGCGTCGGCGGGCGCATCGCCGACGCCGATGCCGAGGTCGGCGCCGGGCAGGTCCAGGTCGGCGACGACCAGCGCCTCGGCGAACTGGGGGCCGCGGGCGAGCAGCGTGCCGGCCTTGTCCACGATGATCGAGTCGCCGTCGAAGACCAGCTCGTCCTGGCCCCCCACCATGTTCACGTAGGCGAGCGTGGCGCCCGCCTCGGCCGCCCGGCTGACGCACAGCTCCAGCCGCTCGGCACCCTTGCCACGTTCGTAGGGGGAGGCGTTCGGCACCACCAGCAGGCCGGCCTTGGCCTGCCGGGTCACCGCGACCGGGCCGCCGTCCTGCCACAGGTCCTCGCAGATCGCAACGGCTACGTCGGCCGCGCTGGACCCCTCGCAGGGGAGCCGGAAGACCGGCAGCCGGTTGCCGGGCACGAAGTACCGGTACTCGTCGAACACCCCGTAGTTGGGCAGGTGATGCTTGGCCGTGGTCACCACCACCGAGCCCTCGAACAGGAGGGCCGCGGCGTTCTGGGCCGCGCTGACCGGCTGCCCGGTGCGCGGGTGCAGCCCGGTGCGCCTGCCCAGGTAACCGGTGACCACGGCGATGCCGCCGAGCCCTTCCGCCGCCAGCCGCGCCGCCAGGCCGTCCAGCGCGGCGATCGAGGCGGCCACGAACGAGGCGCGCAGCGCGAGATCCTCGACCGGGTAGCCGGTGAGCATCATCTCCGGGAACACGGCCAGGCCGGCCCCGCGGCCGGCCGCGGCGCGGGTCCAGTCGATGATCGTCTGCGCATTCCCCGCCAGGTCGCCCACGGTGGAGTCGACCTGAGCGAGCGCGATCCTGAGCTTCGGCATACCATCAGCCTAGTTAGCCGCTGGCGTCCCGGTTGCTGGGCGCTGGCCGGGCCTGGCCGCATGCGGGCCGCTGTGTTCCCATAGCACAAGGGAAAAGCGACTAACCCCCGGGGTCACATAAGTGACGTCCAGGCCGCCGTGCTACTAATGATGCATTGCTGACGATTAGCAGCGCGTTAGTGGCTTGCACCGATACCGGTGTGACCGCCCGGGGGGGACGGTTCTGTGAAAGTTCAGCGGCTCGGCGTAAGCCTGTTCGTTAGTGTGGGCATCGCGGTATCTTTTGCCGCCGGGTGGTCTCCGCCCGCGGGCGCAAAGGTGTCGCCGGGAATCCCGGTCAGCGGCCTTGCGGTCAGCGCGCCGCAGCAACAGCAGTTGCGCGCGATGTACGCGGCCTACCGCCACATTCCGGTCGGCGACATCGCCCCGGTCGCACCGGGAGCCGTCCGGGGCGCGCTGATGTCGCCGGGCGGCGCCCGGTGGGCGGAGATCCGCTTCGAGCCGTCCGCCAGCGCACCGCAGGCGGTGGCGGACCAGTTCCAGGACGGCGCGGGCTCGGCGGTCTTCACCCGGCCGGCCGGGGGCGCCTGGCGGACGGCGGGCCTGGGCGGGGAGCCGTTCGGCTGCGGCATCACGGTCCCCTCGCGGGTCCGGGCGTTCTGGGGACTTTCCGGCTGCACGCCGCTGAGCTGGGCTGCTGAGCCTGGCGCGGGTCAGGCTTCGCGCACCGAGATCGCCACCGTCGCCGAGGGCCAGGTGGGCGTGTCGGACAGTCCGGCCGAGCGGAACTTCAACGCGCTGGACTGCGATCCCTACACGGCGTTCGAGGCCCCCTGGGCGTCGACCCACGGGTGCGGCGTCGATCCCCGGTTCAGCGTCACCGACGGCAGCGAGCTGTGGTGCGCCGACTTCGCCAAGTGGGTCTGGTTGCAGGCCGGGGTGACGAGCAAAACCTCGGTGCTGAGCCCCGCGGCGGCCTCGTTCTACACCTGGGGCCTGGCGCATCACGAGCGGATGCGCACGGACGCCACGAACGCCCGGATCGGGGACGCGGTGGTTTTCTATCCGCCGGGCTCGGCGCCCAACGGTAATTATGCCGACCACGTCGGCATAATCACGGAGGTCAATCCGGACGGATCCATCGATATCGTCAACGGCGATTTCCTCGGCCTGGAGAACATCTCGGTCCAGGCCAACGAGGAAATCGCCAGCCTCGGTGACTGGGCGGGCCAGATGTGGGGCCTGGGCGAGCAATGGGTGTTCGTCAAGCCACGGTTCCCGCACCCGGTTATGCCGTAGGCCGGCCGCGCGGGGCCAGCGCCGGGGTAGCCGCCGCCGACGGCGCCGGGGCTGCGCGCACTGGCGTAAAGCATGACAACCGGGCTGGACGCAGCCCGGCTGGCTCCCCTCCGGCGGGCGGGGCCTGTAACCTGCCGGAAACACGTGCGCGGCAGACTGGGGGAGGCCCGAACCACGCCCGAAGGCCAGCGCCGCCACGGACCGCAGGCGCTCAGCAGGGCCGCTGACCAGCGAGGCAGGCGAAACATGGACAGGCAGGAAGAGTTCGTGCTCCGGACGCTGGAGGAGCGTGACATCCGTTTTGTCCGGCTGTGGTTCACCGACGTGCTGGGGTTCCTGAAGTCGGTGGCGGTGGCGCCCGCCGAGCTGGAGGGCGCGTTCGCGGAGGGAATCGGCTTCGACGGGTCGGCGGTCGAGGGCTTCGCCCGGGTCTACGAGGCCGACATGATCGCCAAGCCGGACTCGTCCACGTTTCAGCTGCTGCCCTGGCGCGGCGAGGCCGGGGTGGGCCGGATGTTCTGCGACATCCTGCTGCCGGACGGGTCGCCGTCGCACGCCGACCCGCGGCACGTGCTCAAGCGCGCGCTGGCCCGGGCAGCCGATCTCGGCTTCACCTTCTACACCCACCCCGAGATCGAGTTCTTCCTGCTCAGGGAGAAGCCGGAGCCCGGCGAAAAGCCCCGGCCGATCGACTCGGGGGGGTACTTCGACCACACCCCGCACAGCATCGCGCACGACTTCCGGCACGTGTCCATCCAGATGCTGGAGTCCATGGGCATCTCGGTGGAGTTCAGCCATCACGAGGGGGCACCGGGGCAGCAGGAGATCGACCTGCGCTACGCCGACGCGCTCACCACGGCCGACAACGTCATGTCGTTCCGGCTGGTGATGAAGGAGGTGGCCCTCCAGCAGGAGGTCTACGCCTCGTTCATGCCCAAGCCGTTCACCGAGCACCCGGGCTCGGGCATGCACACCCACATGTCGCTGTTCGAGGGCGACCGCAACGCGTTCTACGAGCCGGGCGCGGAGTTCCAGCTCTCGAAGGTGGGCCGGGCGTTCATCGCCGGGCTGCTCAAGCACGCCGCCGAGATCACCGCGGTGTGCAACCAGTGGGTCAACTCCTACAAGCGCCTGTGGGGGGCGGCCGAACGGACCGCCGGGGCCGGCGGGGAGGCGCCGGCCTACGTGTGCTGGGGGCACAACAACCGGTCCGCGCTGATCCGGGTGCCGATGTACAAGCCGCACAAGGGCAACGCCACCCGGATCGAGTTCCGCTCGCTCGACTCGTCCTGCAACCCGTACCTGGCGTTCGCCGTCATCCTGGCCGCCGGGCTCAAGGGGATCGAGGCCGGCTACGAGCTGCCGCCTCCCGCCGAGGACGACGTGTGGGCGCTCACCTCGGCCGAGCGCCGCGCGCTGGGGATCCAGCCGCTGCCCCAGAGCCTGGATGAGGCGCTCAACGTCATGCAGGGCAGCGAGCTGGTCGCCGAGACGCTCGGCGAGCACGTGTTCGACTTCTTCCTGCGCAACAAGCGGGAGGAGTGGCGGGACTACCGGCACCAGGTGACCGAGTTCGAGCTGGACCGCTACCTGCCCATCCTCTGAGCTCACCCGGGTTCCTGGTGCGCGGCCGGTAACGTGAGCCCCGGGGATCAGGAGGCTGATGTGACGGCAGGCGAGGGCGGGACCGGCGGGCTGCCCGGCGGCGTGTCCGTGGGGCACTGGACCGACGCGGTGGGGCGGACCGGGTGCACCGTCATCCTCGCGCCCGGCGGCGCGGTGGGCGGCGTGGACGTGCGCGGCGGCGCGCCGGGCACGCTGGGCACCGACGCGCTGCAGCCGGGCCGGGTCATTCTCCAGGCCCACGCGGTCCTGCTGACCGGCGGCAGCACGTTCGGCCTCACCGCGTCTACCGGGGTGCTGCGCTACCTCGAGGAGCGGGGGGTGGGCGTCGACTTCGGCTCGGTCATGGTGCCGATCCTCGTCGGCGCGGTGATCTTCGACCTGCTCACCGGGGACCCGAAGGCGCGCCCGGACGCCGGAGCCGGTTACGCCGCTTGCGCGGCGGCGACCCGCGACCCCGCCCAGGGAAGCATCGGTGCGGGTACCGGCGCGACGGTGGCCAAGGCGGGCGCCACCGAGCCGCGGCCCGGCGGGCTGGGCATCGCGAGCGCGCCGGCGGGCGGCGCGACCGTTGCCGCGATCATGGTGGCCAACAGCGTCGGCGGGATCTGGGACGACGAACGCCACGAGTGGGTCGCGCCACTGACCGGCTGGGACCGCGCATCGGCCCTGCTGCCCGGCGCCAACACGACCATCGGGGCGGTGGTGACCGACGCCCGGCTGACCAAGGAGCAGGCGAACCGGGTCGCCACGGTCGCGCACGACGGCATCGCCCGGGCGGTGCGCCCCGCGCACACGCTCTACGACGGCGACACGATGTTCTGCCTGGCCACCGGCGCGGTAGCCGCGCCGCCCGACGCGGTGGAGGCGGTCGCCGCCGACGTGGTCGCCCGCGCCATCGCGGCCGGCGTCCGCGCCGCGCTGCCTTAGCGCAGCGCTGGCCTAGCGCAGCGCTGGCCTAGCGGGGGAGCCGCGCTGCCTAGCACGGGAATTGACAGCTGCGTGATATAATGGCCAATCCATTGGGGAATCAAACGCATTGCCGGGCCCGCTATCGGCGGGCCAGCGTGTGCATTTTGTGCGCCGCGGGGCATAGCGGCATACATTCAGGCAAGCCAATAGCGGCGAGCCGGACAAAGTGGGAGTTCGTTCATGCTGCGGCATTTGACGGGGAAAGTCACGATACCGGCTATCGCCGGTGTCATGGCGGTGGTGAACATGTGGCCGGGCCAGGCCCGGGCCGTCTCCGCCGTGGTGAATGTTCCGTGCAATGCCAGCGCCCTGGCGGCTGACATCAGCGGCGGCGCGAGCGGGCAGACGCTGAACCTGGCGCCGGGGTGCATCTACCAGCTGACGGCGGCCCTGCCCACCGTCGG
The DNA here is from genome assembly GCA_963703605.1 of uncultured Actinomycetes bacterium. Classification (GTDB taxonomy): domain Bacteria; phylum Actinomycetota; class Actinomycetes; order Streptosporangiales; family Streptosporangiaceae; genus DASXKD01. The sequence continues at coordinate 35,496 of CAVPFC010000050.1, read as the reverse complement.
CCAAGATCTCACCATCACCGGCAACGGCGCCACCCTGGCGCGCAGCAAGGCGGCGGGCACCCCGCAGTTCACGATCTTGCAGGCGGACGCAGGCACGCTGACCGTCGGCAACGTGAACTTCACCAACGGCAACGGCGCGATCTCTGCGTATGGCCAGGCCAGCCTCACGGTGTCCGGCGGCGCCTTCACCGGGAACAGCGCCGCCGACGGGGGTGCCATCAGCGCGGCCACCGGTTCCGGGAACCTGTCGGTGACCGGCGCGGCCTTCATCGGGAACACCGCCACCGACGCGGGCGGGGCCATCAACACGAGCGAGGCCAGCGGCACCACCACGGTCAGCGACGACAGGTTCACCGGCAACTCGGCCACGAACGCCGGCGGCGCCATCTACGACTTCAACGTCACCGGCGCCCAGATATCGGGCTCCAGGTTCACCAGGAACCAGTCGGCCTACGGCGGCGCCATTGTTGACAACTCACTCAGCGGCGAGGCCCTCAACGGCGTTATCGCGCTGAGCAACAGCGCGTCCGCCGACGGCGGCGCCGTTTATAGCATTTACGCGAGCACAAGCGTCGCAAACAGCAGCTTCCTGGGCAATCAGGCCGGGGCGCTTGGTGGCGGGGTGTACCAGGGCTTCCTGAATAACTCCATTATGGGAATGAGCCTGACCAGCTCCGCCGTGCTCGGGAACAGCGCGCAAAGCGGCGGCGGTATCTACAGCCAGGACCAGACCCTGCAACTGTCCGGCAGCGTGCTCCGCGACAACCACGCCACCGCCGACGGGGGCGGCATCTACAACGACGGTGACCCGAACGGGTACGACACCGTCACGATGGGCAGCAGCAACGTGTCCCACAACAGCGCCGGAGGCAACGGCGGTGGCGTCTACAACACTGGCGAACTGGACGCCTCGTCGTCCTGGGTCGTGTACAACACGGCGACCAGCGACGGCGGCGGCATCTACGACGGTCCCGGCGGGTTCGACGTCGTCAACCTGACCTCCTCGGGCGTGTTCCACAACCGGCCCGACAACTGCGCGCCGCCCGGTTCGGTCACCTCGTGCAGCGCGCCGCGGCTGGCGCCACCGGGGCACAGCGCCCGGATCCGCCCGGTCCGCCCGTGGACCTGTCACCCCGCCCACGTCGCCGGCCGGTACTGCTGCGCGTCGCGCCACGGGAACGTGCGGGTCTGCCCGCCGCATCTGCGCGCCCCCATGGTGACCGAGGGGCGTCACCACGCTCGCGGGACCGGCGCTTAGCGGCCCTGTTTAGCGGCCCTGTGCCGCTGCCTGCAGTCGCCGCGCGAACGCCCGCGTGGCGGCTGCGGGGTCATCGGCCTCGGTGATGGCCCGGACCACCACAACCCGGGTGGCCCCCGCGGCCAGGACGGCGTCGAGCCGGTCCAGGCTTATGCCGCCGATGGCGAACCAGGGCCGGGCCGGGCGCAGGCTCGCGACGTGCGCCAGCAGTTCCAGCCCGGTCGCGGGCCGCCCGGGCTTGGTGGGCGTCACCCAGACCGGCCCCGCGCAGAAGTAGTCGGTCCCGGGTTCGCTGGCCACCGCGCCCGCCTGGGCCGGGCTGTGGCTGCTGCGGCCGACCAGCGGGCCGGGGCCCAGGATGCGCCGTGCCACCGGCACCGGCAGGTCGTCCTGGCCGAGGTGAAGCACGTCGGAGCCCGCGGCGAGGGCCACGTCGGCGCGATCGTTCACCGCCAGCAGGCGGCCGTGCCGCCGGCACGCGTCGGCGAACACCGCGAGCAGGTCCAGTTCCTCCCGCGCCTCCAGCCCCTTCTCCCTGAGCTGGACGATGTCCACGCCCGCGCCGAGCACCGCGTCGAGGAACTGCGGCAGGTCCCCGGTGGACCGCCGTGCGCCGGTGCAGAGGTAGAGCCGCGCGTCCGCCAGCCGGGCTCGCAGGCGCGCCGGGTCCGGGGGCTGTGCCGAAGGAGGCGTCACCGGGCCATCCAACCACCGTCGGCGGGGGAAACAGCCAGCGGCGTAGACTCGTTCCGACCACGGGAGCCCCAGTGAGGGGCTGAGAGGGAGGCTGCCTGCCTCCGACCGTCGAACCTGATCCGGGTAATACCGGCGAAGGGAGCGTGGGTGACCATCACCGCGGACGTCCTCATCGCGGGTGGCGGTGTCATCGGGACCGCCATCGCCTGGCGGGCCGCCGCGGCCGGGCTCGGCGTCGTCGTTGTGGACCCCGATTATGGCGACGCCGCGTCGCTCGTGGCCGCGGGGATGCTGGCGCCGGTGTCGGAAAGCATGTTCGGCGAGAGCGCGCTGCTGGCGCTCAGCCTGCTGGCCGTCCGCCGGTTCCCGGAGTTCGCCGCCGAGCTCGAAGACTTCTCCGGCCGCTCCGTCGGCTTGCGCCGGGAAGGCACCCTCGCGGTGGCCTACGACCCGGGCGACCACGCCGCGCTGGCCCGGCTGACGGCGTTCCGCCGGTCGCTGGGCCTCGGCGCGGAGGAGCTTGACGGCCCGGCGTGCCGCAAGCTGGAGCCGTTCCTGGCACCGGGGGTCCGCGGCGGTGCCCGTTTCGACGGGGACCTGTCCGTGGACAACCGGCGGTACGTCGCGGCGCTGCGGGCGGCGATGCATCGCGCGGGAGCACGGGCCGTGCCGGACCGGGTGGTGGAGGTGTACGCCCGCGACGGGCGGATCCGCGGGGTGCGGCTCGCGGGCGCCAGCGGAACGGACACGATCGACTGCGCCGCCGTCGTCGTCGCCGCGGGCTGCTGGACCGCGGGGATAGCCGGGCTGCCGGAGTCGCTGCGGGCCGCGGTCCGGCCGGTCAAGGGCCAGTTGCTGCGGCTGCGGGTGCCCGCGGGGATGCCGCCGGTGATCAGCCACACCATTCGCGCCACCGTGCGCGGAGCGGAGGTGTACGTCGTGCCGCGCGCGGACGGCGAGACCGTGGTGGGGGCGACGTCCGAGGAACGCGGCGAGGACCGGACGGTGACCGCGGGCGCAGTGCACGATCTGCTGCACGACGCCATGACGGTGCTGCCCGTGCTGAGCGAGCTTGCCCTCGCCGAGACCTGCGCCGGGCTCCGGCCGGGGACGCTCGACAACGGGCCGGTTGTGGGCCCTGCCGGGCCGGAGGGGCTCATCGTGGCGACCGGGCACTACCGCAACGGCATCCTGCTGTCCCCGGTGACCGCCGACGCCGTGGCCGCCTGCCTGACCGGCGGGCGGCCGGCGGGGGAGTGGGCGCCGTTCTCGCCGCGCCGGTTCACGGCCGGGGCCGGGAGCGGCGGCGAAGGCGGGGCCGGGGGCGGCGGCGAAGGCGGAGGCGGGGGCGGGCCGCGGTGAGCGTCCGGGTGAGGGTCAACGGCCAGCCGCGGGACTTTCCGGCCGGCACCACGGTGGCGGAGCTGGTGGCGACCGTGACCGGCCTGGCCACCGGCGTCGCCGCCGCCGTCAACGGTGAGGTCGTGCCGCGCCGTTCCTGGCCCGGCACCCAGCTTCACGGCGGGGACCAGGTCGAGGTCGTCACGGCCGTGCAGGGAGGCTGACATGACCAATGTTCAGATACATAACGCAACGCCGGCGCAGCCCGCCGCCGCCCAGGCTGGCGGGGACTCGTGGCTGCTCGGCGGGCGAACCCTGAGTTCCAGGCTGATCGTGGGGACCGGGGGAGTGCCGAGCCTGGAGGTGCTCAGACGGGTGCTCGACGCCTCAGCCACGGCGCTGACCACGGTCGCCATGCGGCGGGTGGCGCCCGGCGGGACCGGCTCGCTGCTCGGCACGCTGCGGCAGGCCGGGGTGCACGTCGTGCCGAACACCGCGGGCTGCCACACCGCGAGCGAGGCGTTGTTCACCGCTCGCCTCGCCCGGGAGGCGCTCGGCACCGACTTGGTGAAGCTCGAGGTGGTCGCCGACGATCACACCTTGCTGCCGGACCCGGTGGAACTGCTCGAGGCGGCCAGGATGCTCGTCGGCGACGGGTTCGTGGTGCTGCCCTACACCAACGACGACCCGGTTCTCGCCCGGCATCTCGAGCTGGCGGGCTGCGCGGCGGTCATGCCGCTCGGCGCCCCGATCGGCTCCGGCCTGGGCATCCGCAACCCGCACAACATCGCGATGATCGTGGAGCAGGCCCAGGTCCCCGTCGTCCTGGACGCCGGCATCGGAACGGCCAGCGACGCCGCGCTCGCGATGGAACTGGGCTGCGACGCGGTGCTCGTCGCGTCGGCCATCACCCGCGCGGCCGACCCGGAGCGGATGGCCCACGCGATGCGGCTCGCCGTGGCCGCCGGGCACGCCGCGCGGGCCGCCGGGCGCATCCCGCGCCGCTGGCACGCCCAGGCGTCGAGCCCTCCGGAAGGGCTGCCGGCCGGGCTGCCGGAGGGCCCGGCGTGACCATTCCGCGTGCCCTGTCGATCGCGTCCTCCGATTCCGGCGGAGCCGCGGGCATCCAGGCCGACCTGAAGGCGTTCGCCCGCTGTGGCGTCTACGGCATGACCGCGGTCGTCGCGCTGACCGCGCAGAACACCGTGGGCGTCACCGCCATCCAGGAGCTTCCACCGCGGTTCGTGCGCGCGCAGATCGACGCGGTGCTCGACGACATCGGGGCCGACGCGGTCAAGACCGGCATGCTGTTCTCGGCGCCCGCGATCGAGGCCGTGGCCGCCGCGCTGGCGCCGCGGCGCCTGCCGCTGGTGGTGGACCCGGTCATGGTCGCCAGCTCGGGAAGCAGGCTGTTGCGCGAGGACGCCGTCGAGTCGCTGATCGCGCTGCTGTTCCCGCTGGCCACCGTGATCACGCCGAACCTGCCCGAGGCGCAGGCGCTCACCCAGAGCAAGACCGAGGACCGCGCGGTGCTGGCCGAGCGCCTGGCCGCGATGGGCGCCCCCGCCGTCCTGGTGACCGGGGGCCACGGCGCCGACGCCGTCGACCACCTCTTCGACGGCTCGGCGCACCTGCCTATCCCGGTCGCCCGCCACCCGGTGGCCGCCACGCACGGGGCCGGATGCACCCACTCGGCCGCGCTCGCGGCCGGCCTGGCGGCCGGGCTGCCACTGCCCGAAGCGGCCCGGCAGGCCGCCCGCGTGGCCGGCGACGCGGTGGCGCACGGGCTCGCCGGCCTCGGCCGGGGCGACGGCCCGGTCCACGTCCTGCACCAGGTTCTCCCGCCGGCGGGCAGCCTCTGAGGTCCGGCGGCGCAGCGGGCCGCGCCCCGAAGGCGACGAGCCCGGCTGACGCCATGCGGGCCGCCCTGGTCGCGCCCGGCTATCTGCTCGAGGTGGAGGCCTGGGCCCTGGTCGCCGACTAGCCGGCGTGGCTGGCGGGCGGGCCCGGCGACCCGGATCCGCCCGGTAAGGCACGGGCCGGTGCGCCGCGCCCAGGCGCCGGTGCTTACGCTGCGGTCATGGGCCAGATCCGGGTCGGCACCGCGTCGTGGACGGACCGGACCCTGCTGGAGTCCGGCTGGTACCCGCCGGAGGCGAACACCCCGGACAAACGGCTGCGCTATTACGCGCGCCAGTTCCCGGTGGTGGAGGTGGACGCCACGTACTACGCGCTGCCGTCCGAGCAGACCGCGACCGCCTGGGTGGCGCGCACCCCGGAGGCGTTCACCTTCAACATCAAGGCGTTCAGCCTGCTCACCCAGCACCCCACCCGGATCGCCGCGCTGCCGGCCGACCTGCGTGAGGCCGCCGCGCAAGCCGGCAAGGACCCGGTGTACCTGCGCCAGGTGGACCCGGCGGTGGCCGACCAGGCGTGGGAGCGCTTCTTGGCCGCCCTGGAACCGCTGCACCAGGCGGGCAAGCTCGGAGCGATCTTGTTCCAGTTCCCGCAGTGGTTCCCGATCTCACGGGCCAGCAAGGATTACATCCTTTCCTGCGCGAAGCGGGCCGCGCCGCGCCAGGTGTGCGTCGAATTCCGCAACCACACCTGGATGACGCCGGACAACCAGCAGGAGACCCTGGAGTTCCTGGCCCAGCACCAGGTGCCGTATGTGTCTGTGGACATGCCGCAGGGCTATCCCACCTCCATCCCCCCGGTGCTCGCCGCGACCGCCGATCTGGCGGTGATGCGCCTGCACGGCCACTCCGACAAGTGGACCAGCAAGGACATCCACGAACGGTTCGGGTACCGCTACACCGATGAGGAACTGGCCGAATGGGCGCCGAAGATACGTGACCTGGCCGGCCGCGCCGAACTGACCCAGGTGCTGTTCAACAACTGCTACCGCGACTACGCCCAGGTCAACGCCCAGCACCTCGCCGAACTCCTGGGCACCTGAAACCGGCCACGGTGACGGGACACGCGCAGGAGCGACCCGGCGGCGGACGAGAACGTTCCCGAAGTAGGGTTGATCACCGTGACCACTGCCACGCCGCCCACTGCGTTCTTGCATCTCGTCGTCGGATATGACGGTTCGCCGCCCGCCATGCGGGCGCTCGACGCCGCGGTCAGGTTGCTGCAAGGCCGGACCGGCCGCATCGATGTTGTCTACGTGGCGCACCTGTCCAGCCTCGCCATGCTGTCACCGGGTGCCATCGCCGAGCTGGAGACCGATTTCGACGAGATCGAGCAGGAGTTGCGCGCCTCGGCCGCTGAGCAACTGCGCGATCACGTGGCGGCCTGGGAGTTCGTGCGGCGGCAGGGCATTGTGCCCGACGAGGTCCTCGCTGCGGCCGCGGCCATCGGCGGCTCCGACCCCGGCAGCACCGTGGCGATCGTGGTGGGCAGTTCGTCAAGCGCCGCCCACCGGGTCCTCGGTTCGGTCGCCGTCAGCCTGGCCCGTCACTCGCCGGTGCCGCTGATCATCGTCCCTTAGGACGCAGGCGTTTCAGAGTGAGGTCAGGAAGTCGATGAGCCCGTACCCTTGCCCGGTCCTCCATCGAGCCCGGACCTAGGAGCAAAGCCGCGGAACGGGAGGAGCCGGCCAGCTGGAGCCGGGGACTACCGCCTATCCTGGCCACATTCCGCACGTCCGCGGCGCCCTCGAGCCGGTATGCAGTGGTCATGGCCCTTGGGTGCGCGTAGGAAGGGGTCCAGAATGCCGCACCGGTTCCCGGCCCTGACCGCTGCCCCCGCGCCGGGTGAGGGACGGCTATGGCTTACCGGCGCCCGGCTCTTCGACGGCACCGGCGGCCCGGTTCGCGACGCCGTCGCGGTCCTGGTTGAGGACGGGGTAATCCGGCGGATTGGCAGCGCCGCCGAGCCGTGTCCCGAGGGCGCCCGGCAACTGGACTTCCAGCAGCGCACGCTCATGCCGGGCCTGATCGAAGCGCACACGCACATCCTGGCCGACAGCCACAGCCCGGCGATCCTGCGCGGCGCCGAGGCCATCCTGCCCGGGACCCCGGCGCACTTTCTCCAGGCCGAGCTGCGCCAGTTCCTGCGCATGGGCGTCACCACGGTGCGGTTCACCGGTGCCCAGGGCGAGTGGCTCCAGGAAGCCCGCCAGGCCATGCGCTACGGCGCGTTCCGGGGGCCCCGCCTGCTGACCTGCGGCAAGATCATCTCGGCTACGGCACCTGGCGGCCGGTTCTACGGGACCATGTACCGCGAGGCGGACGGGCCCGATGACATGCGGCGCGCGGTCAGGGAGCAGATCCGGGCCGGGGCCGACTTCATCAAGATCATGACCACCGGCGCCCGGTCGAACGAGATGGAAGACCCCGACCCGCTCCAGGTGACCGAGGCCGAGCTGGCCGCGGTCGCGGACGAGGCGCACCGGATGGGCTACAGGCTGTCAGCGCACGCCGAAGGGCTGGCCGGCTGCGAGGCCGCGATCACGCACGGAGCGGACACCATCGAGCACGGCATCTTCTTGAACCGCCGGCCCGGACTGCTGGACAAGATGGCCGCCAGTGGCCAGGTGCTGGTCCCGACGCTGTCCGGGTACTACTGGATGGCCGGCCTGGGCGACGCCGTCGACCCCGCCGCCGTGCAGCCCGCGCCGGAGATGCCGCCCGAGCTGGTCGCCCTGGCCGACCTCAACCTGGAACAGGGCGCGGCCTCGATGCGCGCCGCGCGCGACGCGGGCGTCAAGATCGCGCTGGGCAGCGACATGGAGGTCAGCGTCGCGCTGGAGATCCAGCGGATGATCTTTCACGGGCTGACCCCGGTGGAGACCCTGGTGGCGGCGACCAGGACCGCGGCGGAGGCGCTGGGCCTCGGCGAGCACGTCGGCACCGTCGCCGAGGGAAAGCTGGCCGACCTGCTTGTCGTTGACGGTGACCCGGTGGCGGAGCCTGAGCTGCTGGCCGACCCCCGACGCATCTGGCTGGTGTTGCAGCTCGGCGCCCCGGTCGCCGGGCAGGCCCTCGAGCAGGAGGTTGGCGCGGCCTGAAGACGCCTCTCCATTGAGCCGAGCCGCACGCCACACCGTGCCACCGGCCTAGCATCGCAGTGTGCCGGGATATCAGGCGCTGGGAGCCGGGCAGCGGTTGCGGGGCCGCGCCTTCACCGACCCAGAGCGAACGCTGGCGGACGTCGCGGTCATGGACCGGATGCTGACCGGGCTGCGCGACCGGGCCCGGTCGTGGGCAGACGGGCCGGGTTCGGCGGAGGTGCTGGAGCACCCGGCGGCCGGGTTGCGGCACTGGCTGGTCGTGCCGCGCACCGGCGCCCTGCTGGGCGCGCACCAGGTCACGGCGGTGGGGTTCTTCGGTGATCTGCGCCGGGGGGTGGACCACACCGCGATCTACCAGCTCGAGGCCGACATCGTTGGGCGGTTGCCGCGCTACGCCGCAGCCGGGCTGCTGGCCTATTACGATGCCGAGCTGGACCGCGGCGTGCACGGCAACCTGGTGCTCTTCGGCACGCCCGAGGTACCGCCGCCCTGGCATGGTGATGTTGTCCATGCCCGCGCGGTTGCGCTGGCACCGCATCACTACCTGCGCATCCGCCTGCACCGGGGCCTGATCCGCGGCCCTTTTCCAGGAACCAGCGGTGTCGCCGTCCAGCGCACCCGGTACTTCGACTTCAGCAGCGAGCCCGCCTGGCGCGGGCTACGCGTCATGACCTAACACGCCCGCAGCGGCTCTGGCATGTGACGGGCATAAACGGCGTTGATGGTGGCTCCCAGCCTTTTGCATAGCGATCCTGATCCTCGCGAGTTAGTTGCTTAATCGAAAGCAACTAAAGTCAAGCGCCCGGTTCCCGGAGATAGGTTGACGCAATGGCCGCTCTGGCGACGGGGCTACATCTTGCTAACCGTCCCTTGACATTAGCTCAACGGAAAGTTAGGGAATGTGCATCGGCATAAATCGCCGTGCCGCAGAGAGGCAACGGGTTGTCCTCTCTGTGGTCGAGTACGGGGATCATCGGTAACAGTTAGCCGTCTCGGCGCGCGCTCTGTTGAGCCTGCACAAAGTGAGGTGATTGAAGTGACCAGCCCGAACCAGTATCACCTGTATGGCGACGGTGTTTCGGTATCCTATTATCCGGACGGATTCGGTCCGATCATTGAGCCCCGCGGCCCTCTTCATCTGGTCTATCAGGATGCTTTTCGATCCCTGCCCTTCTACGGCGAAGAAGTGCGGACCGTCGAGGTGCCCGACCTGGGCACCGTGGTCAGCGTAACGATCGCTGAGACGATAGATACGGGCTCCACCTCATTCAGCCTTCTCATCCCGGTCGTCGACCTGCCTACCGGCCAGAGCTCGGTCTACATGCAAACCGAGGGCATCGCCACGGTCCACCGGATATTCGTCGGGCTGATCGGCCACCCGCAGAGCGAGACGTACACGGTGATACCGCTGAACGGTTCGGCGGCCGCCGGCCCGCTGCCGCTGTAGATCAACTGCGCCCGCCTCCACCTCCCCCAGAAGTCCCGCCAAACATCTCAGGCGCGGAATGCGGCGCGACTGCTGGTACCGCTAGAGGAACTGGGTGAGCGACAGGATATTGCCGTCGGGGTCGGTGAACCAGGCGACTTTGTCGCCGCCAGGAGTGGTCCAGATGCCCGCCTCGTCTTGGTCCATGCCGTCGTAGCGCAGGAACCTGACACCCCTGGCGGTCAGGCTCCGGACGGCGGCCACGATGTCGGCAACCCTCCACCCAAGGACGGTGTAGCTCGCCCGGGAGACTTCGGGCACCGCGGTGATGCGGAGCATGACGCCGTTTGCATCCAGGACGCATGCGAACTCGTTGTGCCCCGCCACCGGCAGGCCCAGTGTCTGTTCATAGAACGCCCGCGCCCGGTGCAGGTCTGTCGTTGCCACGAAGGCAACCACATCGCTTGACTCCAGCATGGCAGCCCCACCCTTGGATGATCGAGGCAGAACATTGGAGGTGATGGTAGCGGACAAGGATGGGTGAGATGAGCGAGCAAGATATCTCGTGGAGTAGACCTGGGGAGACTTTCAATCTTCGGGTGGCAGCGGTGATCGAGCACGGCCACAAGGTCTTGCTGTGCACCGTTGATGGGCTCGGGTACTGGTTCTTGCCCGGCGGCCGGGTCCGTTTCGGGGAGTCGGCTCAGCGCGCTTTGTCGCGTGAGCTGGCCGAAGAGCTTGGGCACCAGTTCCCGGCTGGACGATTGGCACTCGTCGTGGAAAACATCTACCGCGACGGTTCCCTCCAGCACGAGGTTGGCTTCTACTACCGTCTCGCCTGGCCAGCGGGGATAGCAGACAGCGATCTGGGCGGTGGCACGGAGCCTGGCCATAGTTTCCGGTGGGCTGCCGCCAGCGAGCTGAGCTACTTGCGTTTTGAGCCCGCTGGCCTGGTCCCCGTGCTTCATGGGCTGGGTGACGACGTTCGCCATATGCTCCTCGACCGGCGCGCCGTATAGGAAGGCAGGAGTGGCGGCTGCGTCGCAATCTTTGGGCATCGCCGGCGGCGAGAAGCCGGCCCGGCCCAGGCCAGCCGGCATGCGACAATCGGCGCATGCCGGAACGACTTGAGGTGCAGCGGGCGGTAGCCGCATCGGCGGGCGAGATCTTTGCCGTGCTCACCGACCCCCAAGGGCACGTGGCCATCGACAGCTCCGGCATGCTGATGGCTGCGACCGGGGACACCGTCGCCAACGTGGGCGACGCCTTCGTCGTGCACATGGACCGGGAAGCGCTCAACGACTATCCCCTCGGCCTTTACGACGTCACCGTCGAAATCGTCACGTTCGAGCCGGACGGGGAAATTGCCTGGACCGTCCGCGGCCAGCTGGATCTCGGCCACGTGTACGGGTACCGCCTGGAGCCCATCGAGGAAGGCACGCTGGTGACGTCCTACTACGACTGGTCGGGCGCCGAGCAGTCCTGGAAGGATGCCGCCATCTTCCCCGTGATCCCCGAAAGCGCCCTGCGCGCCACGCTCGGGATCCTGGCCCGTACGGTCGCCCCCGGCAAGCCCCGCCCCACGCTCCCAGCCCAGTAACCGGTCGCTGCGATATCCGCTGGCCATCGCCTGTTCGGTCGGCGGCGGCGACACGGTCACCCCGGTCCTGACCGCTAGCAATACAACGCTCCACAGGATCGAGGTGGGCGGTGCCCCTCGGCAATTGTGCTCACACCGTGATCAGGAAATGGCGCGGACGGCTGCGGCGACGGGGCTGTCTCCGCCGGTCAGTTCAAGCGTCTGGTGCCGGGTACCCGGATCGTTGAGCAGGGCAGCGATGACGGCGGCGACGTCGGCGCGGGGGACCGGGCCACGCGGGACCGGGGGAGGTGCGAGCCGGATCGTGCCGGTGGCGGGAGCGTCGGTGAGGCGGCCCGGGCGCAGAATGGTCCAGTCCAGGTCCCGGGAGCGCAGATCGGCTTCGGCGGCGGTCTTGGCCGTGATGTAGGCAGCCCAGACCTCATCACTGCCGGGCTGCGGTGGCTTGCCGGCTCCCATGGAGGAGACCTGCACGAACCGGCGGACCCCGGCCCGCTCCGCGGCGTCGGCCATGAGCACGGAGGCAGCCCGGTCGACGGAGTCCTTGCGCGGAGCTCCGCTGCCCGGCCCGGCTCCGGCCGCGAATACCACCGCGTCGGCCCCGTCCAGCAGCGCCGCGACGTCATCGGCAGAGGCCGCCTCAAGATCACAGACGACAGCTTCGGCGCCGGCCTTCTGCACGTCGGCGGCGTGGGCCGGGTTCCTGATCAGCCCGACGGCCTGGTCGCCGCGCCCGGCGAGAAGGCGCTCCAGCAACAGCGCGATCTTCCCGTGCCCGCCCGCGATCACCACACGCATGCCATCAGCCTACTTACGGGTTCTGCTGGACGCGGTGGCCGCGATGAGATCCTCCCAGCGTCTCCTGATGCGGTGGCGCGAACCCGCGGAACCGCTCAGTGTCGACCGGAAGAACGTCCACATCCCAGCAGACGCCCGCGGCTAGCGCAGGTCCGCATCATGTGCTACACCATGCGACGAGCGGTTGAGCCGGGCCCGTCACCGCCGTGACGGGCCCGACAGCGGCGGGCCTGATCAGGTGAAGCCGACGTTCAGGTCGAAGTGCCCGAGCCTGAGGTTGAGTACTCCGCCGCCCGCCCAGTGCACGACGAACGCCAGCAAGATGATGGCCAGGATTACCACGACCACCCAGAAGAAGAACACGATGATGCCGGGGACGGCATACCCCGCTACAGTTCTCGCTCTAGCCACGGCTGCCAGCTACCCACCGCCGCCCGGCTTATTCAGCTTTCCGGCCGGTTCTGCGGGGCACGAAAAACGAGGGCTGGTGACCTCCGGAACGGCGACGAGCTTGCGGACGAGGCACCGGGCGAGCCCGCGTCGCAACCGGGGACGGTGCCGGTCAGATGCACCGCGCACTGCAGCATGAGCGGATAACTAGCCTTGCCCGGCCGGCGTCAGAACCGGAAGCGAGTCAGGCCGCCCGGCTCCGCCGCCAAGACCACGATCGCCGAGCGTGGCTCAATGCGATACACGTTCCACGGCGGTGGTCCTTGCGACGGTGCGTTGAAAGGGGCAGTGATGCCCGGCCCGCTGTCGTCGGGTTCGGCCGGCCAACCGTTGTCCGCCCACGCCTTCGCAACGCGCGCGAGTGCGCCCGGCTCGGTCACTCGCGCCGCGTCACCCTCGATGACGACGTCCGCGTCGCGGATCGACACCGCGATCGAACACCGCGGATCGCGCGCGACATTGCGTCCCTTCCGCGTGCCCGTGCCCGTCTGGAACCAGAACGTGCCGTCGAGCCACAGGGCACCGACCGCGGTCACATGCGGGCTACCGTCCTCGTTGACGGTGGACAGCCAGGTCGTGCGGGAGTTCAACGCGTCCGGAGCTGGCGCCGACCCCGCATCGAGCTTCTCAGCAACTGCGGCCCAATCCACCGGCGGCAGCCCATCCGCCTTACCCAGATTGATGATCTCCATAAGACATCCCTTCACTGCCCAGGACATACCGCTAACGGCATCTGGTTGATAAGACGCGCGACGACCGCGAAAGTCACCGCGCATACGCGGGGTTACGGGGAGCGCGCACGGCGGGTTGCCTGCTGGCAGCGCCAGGTGGTGCGGTGGAACCGTATTTGTGGCAGCGTTTTGGCCATGGGTGTCGGCGTGGTGAGCCCGGTGTTCATTGGCCGCCGCGAGGAGGTCGCGGCGTTGGCCGCGCTGATGGGCCGGGCCCAGGCCGGTGAGCCGGCGTTCGCGCTGGTCAGCGGTGAAGCTGGTATCGGTAAAACGCGCCTGGTCAGTGAGCTGGCGGCGCTGGCGGCGGATGCCGGGTTCTTGGTGCTCACGGGCCAGTGCGTTGAACTGGGGGCTGAGGGCTTGCCGCTGGCCCCGCTGGTGGACGCGTTGCGCACGCTGGCCCGGACCACCGGGCCGGAGGCGCTGGCGGAGGTGCTCGGGCCCGCCGGGCCGAGCCTAGCCCGGCTGCTGCCGTCGTCAGCAGGTGATCCCTTGCGAGTTCGAGACTTGCTCAGCGTGCCTGGTCTCGGGCTCAGGCTGCTGACGGACGTCTCCGGCGTGGACCGTGTGATCGGGCACGTGTACACCACCGACCTGCCTGATCCCAGTCGTTACCTGACGCCGGGGGACCTGGTGCTGACCGGCATGATCTGGTGCCGGGAACCGGGCGACGCCGACCGGTTCGTCAGGGCTCTGGCGCAGGCAGGCGCGGGCGTGCTCGGCGCCGGAGAGGCTCTCGGCCGGGTGCCGCCCGAGCTGATCCAGGCGTGCGGACGGCACGGTATCACCCTGCTCGCGGTGCCGGCTGAGACCTCGTTCGCCACCGTCACCGAGGAGGTGGGGAGCCGGCTGAGCAGGGACCGGGCGATGGCCATGACCGGGGCAGGCGCCGCGGGCGGCCCGGGCGGCGACGACATCCAGACGGCGCAGTTGCTGGAACTGGTCCTGGGCCTGCTGGTCCGGCTCAGCGCGACTCAGCCGGTCATGTTCGTTATCGAGGATCTGCACTGGGCCGACCAGTCGACGCTGGATCTGACCGCTTTCTTGGTCCGGTCGCTGCGTGATGTCCGGGTGCTGTTGGTGGCCACCTGCCGATCTGATGAACTGCACCGGCGCCACCCGCTGCGGCCGTTGCTTGCCGGCTGGGAACGGGCACGCTCAGTTGAGCGCATTGACCTGCGCAGGTTCGATTGCGAGGAGGTCACCGCCCAGCTTGCGGCGATCCTCGGTGATGAGCCGGGGCCGGGCGTCGCCGACGTCGTGTTCGGCCGTTCTGGTGGCAACGCCTACCTGGTGGAGGAGCTGGCCGGGGTGGTACGCGGCGACGGTGACCTGGCGGATCTGCCGCCGTCTTTGCGGGATGTGCTGCTGAGCCGGGTGGACGCGCTGGGCACGTCCGCGCAGCTGCTGCTGCGCACCGCATCGGTGGCGGGCGGGACCGTGCCCGACCGGCTGCTGGCGCAGGTCGTCGGGACCGGGGAGGCAGAGCTGTTCGCGGCGCTGCGGGAGGCGGTGGACAACCACCTGCTCCTGGTCGACCCCGGCGGCCGGGGGTATGCCTTCCGGCACATGCTGACCCGGGACGCGGTATATGGGGACATGCTGCCGGGCGAGCGGGTCCGCCTGCACGCGGCCTACGGGGCGGCGCTGGCCCGCGATGGTGGGCTAGCCGGTGACCAGGCCGCGCTGCCCGCCGCGCTGGCCCACCACTGGTATGCCGCGATGGATCTGCCGCGGGCACTGCCGGCCGCGATCGATGCCGCGTCTCACGCGATGGCCTGCTATGCCCCGGCTGAGGCGCTGCATCATCTGGAACGGGCCCTGCAGATGTGGTCGCAGGTGGCGGACGCCGGGCAGCGCACCGGCCTGGACCGGGCGGAAGTCAGCCGGCTCGCGGCCGACGCGGCCTACCGCTCGGGCGCGGTAAGCCGGGCAGAGTCCCTGCTCGCCGATGCGCTGGCCGAAATGCCGGCTGGCGCCGACCCGGCCCGCCGGGCGCTGCTGCTGGAGCGATACGCGCAAGCGCAGCGGGACGCCGGCCGAGTCGCCGAGGCAGTCGGGTCGCTGGAGCAGGCGCTCGCCCTGCTTCCGGTGGGCCAGACGACCCGCGCGCACGCGGTAGTGCTGGCGTCGCTGGCCAGTGGGCTGATGCGCGACTCGGAGATGGAAACGGGCGCGGCAGTGGCTAGGCGTGCGGTGGCTGCCGCCCGCGCGGCCGGAGCCCAGGACGTCGAGGCCGGCGTCGCTATTAGCCTCGGCTCGGCACGTTCCTACCTCGGCCCGGCCGAAGCTGGCCTGGGCCCGCTCCGGTCGGGCCTGCGGCTGGCGCTCGACCTCGACATCCCGGCGATCGCGCTACGCGGTTATGTCAACCTCTCGGACGTGCTGGAACTGCTGGGACGGCACCAGGAAGCCGCGCAGGCCGCGAGCGAAGGGCTAGACCTGGCGGTGCGGGCCGGGCTGGCCCGCACGTGGGGCTCCTTCCTGCTCGGCAATCGGGCCGAATCGCTGCTGCGGCTGGGTCAGTGGGCTGAGGCGGACCGGCTGACCGGCCGGGCGCTGAGCGGTCTGCCGGAGGGCGTGTTCGGCGCAGCGCTGTGGCAGTTGCGGGCCGAGCTGGCCGCCATGCGAGGCCGTTACGACGATGCTGCTAGTGAGCTGCGAGCCGGCCGCCGGGCCATCGGCGACACCACTGACCCTCAGTTCACCCAGCCCATCCGGTACGCCGAGGCCATGATCGCGCTCGGCCGGGGGGACCTGCCCGCCGCGCGGGACGCCGTCGCCGCCGGGCTGGCGGGCGGAACGCCGTCAGCGCGTCATGCCTGGCCGTTGATCTGGCTGGGGATGCGCGTGGAGGCCGACGAGGCGACCCGGTGCCGCGACCGCCGCGAGCAGGTCCCCGAGGAAACCGCGCAGCATTGCGCGGAGCTGGCCCGGACCGCGGCGCAGCTCGCGATCCAGGCCCCGTCTTCTCCCAGATACCACGCGTTGGTGGCCGCCGAGCACGCGCGCGCGGACGGGACGGGGGAGGCTGCAGCCTGGTCGCAGGCCGTCGCCGCATGGGAGAGCGCGGACGAGCCCTATCCGCTGGCATATGCGCTGCTGCGGCTGGCCGAGGCGCACTGCGCCGTCGGCGACCCGCAGTCGGCTGCCCGGCCGGTCCAGCAGGCGCATGCGATCGCGGAGCGGCTCGGAGCCGCACCTATCGCCGCCGAGGCCGCCGCCCTGGCTCGCCGGGCCCGGCTCAGCCTGGACCTGACGAGAGCGCCGCAGCAGGAGCCGACGCCCCAGACACAGAAGGAGCCGGCCGACGAGCTGGCCCGGTTCGGGCTCACCGAGCGCGAGCGCGAAGTGCTGCTGCTGCTGGCTGCTGGGCGTTCCAACCCGGAGATCGCGCAGGCCCTGTTCATCAGTGCCAAGACCGCCAGCGTTCATGTGTCGAACATCCTGGCCAAGCTGGGTGTCAGCGGCCGGGTGGAAGCCGCGGCCGTGGCGCACCGCCTCGGCGTCGTGCCGCAGTCCCCGGCCTGACAGCAGCCGCCCGCAGCCGGTTCCGTTCCTGCTCTAAGCAGTGCTGCCAAGACGCTAAGTCCGCGATCGGCGGTGAGCGGGGCCGGCTAAGGGGGCCCGGCGCAGATCTGAGGGGCCGCCGTCGTCACAGTACGGCGGCCACCCGATGTGCCGCCCCGGCCCTTAGCGCGAGTGTGGAAGCAAGCCGGCAACGGGACGGGATGGTCGTCGCCCTCGGGCCGATCTCGATCCGGCGGCCACCCCCGGGACTCGTTGAAGATATCCACCGGTTTGCGAAACAACGCGCACATCGATCCGCAAGGAGGACAGAAAGATGACCTGGCTATTGCTCAATCTGCTGGTGGCCGCACCCTTTTTCGCGATCTGGGTGGGGGTACCTTTGTGGCTCGTTCTTAAGCACCCCGACCAGGATCACCAGCCGCAGGCGTCAAGCGGCCCAGCCCACAGCCACCGGGTCGAGCCGCTGAACCGCAATCCGCGCTCATCCCGCGACGTGGCAAGCACCCGGCCAGCCCAAACTGGCCGAGCCGGAAACCGCACAGCACTCGAATACAGCAACGCCATCGACTGCGGGCGGCTGCATCAGACCGCTACCAGTCGCTGACCTGTGCCAAAACGGGGAATGGATCGGCCTGATGGCCATATAGAACGCGGCGGCCGGCACTATCGCTGCGCGGGCGGTGCCGGCGCTGCTGTTCATTCCCCGATCGGATGCGCGCTCCGCACGACGACAGCATCGTAGCCGCACCGCGCTCCCGCACCGGAGATGCGGCATTCGATCAGGCCTGGGCGCAGGACGCTCCCTCGCCGGTACGCGCCCTGCGGTACGCGCTGGGAGCGGCACGATCGGGCCGCGGCGCACCTACCCGGGCCCTGGCCCCGCCAGAAAAGCCACAACAACCAAGAAAGCGAAAAGGGAAGTAACGTCATGCCTGCCGCCACCGTCCACTCCGGCCAGTACATGGCTAGATCCGTGACTGTGTCCCCGCCCCGCCGCACCAGGATGGCCAGGGTTCCGCTGCACCCAGTACGGCTGACCCCGCCGCCGCTGCGCACCGTCGGCGGTCACTCCCAGGAGGAGCGGCACGCCAGCTGGCTCGAGCTATTCTTCGACCTGGCGTTCGCCGGTGCGGTCGGCCAGCTCGCCGGGGCGCTCCAGGATCATCCCAGCCTGGGCAGCCTGGCCCGGTTCGTGATGCTATTCACCCCGATCTGGTGGCTATGGGTCCAGTTCTCGTTCTACGCCGACCGGCACGAGTCCGAGGACGCGGCACACCGCGTCTCATTCCTGACCGCGATCCTGCTGTGCGTGGCCCTAGCCGCCTGTGTACCGCGGGCTCTTTCTGGCGACACTACCGGGTTCGTCGTCGCGTTTACCCTGATGCGCGGCCTGCAGCTGGCGCTGTACGCGCGGGCCCGCCGCCACCTTCCGGCGACCAGGGCGCTCTACACGCGTTACCTGATCTGCTTCGGGACGGGCGGTGCCCTGTGGCTGTCCTCACTTGCGGCTGACGGCGCGCTCCGATATGCCATCTGGGCAGCTGCGCTGCTCACCGACGCCGTGGGCGCGCTGGCAATGCTGACACCGTCCCGCCGGGTCCCGGTCAACCCCTGGCATCTGGCCGACCGGTTCCAGATCTTCGTCCTGATCGTGCTCGGCGAGTCGGTGGCGCGCCTGATCAGCGCGGCGGCCGATCGGTCCTGGAGCGTGCCGCTGGCCGTGGTACTGGCCGCTGCGGTGCTCACGCTGGCGGCAGTGTGGTGGGCCTGGCTCAGCGCCGCAGACCGGGATGCGCTGGACAGCCCGCAGGCGATCGCCCGGTTCACCGCCATCAACCTGCCGATCGTGGTCGGCATCGCGGCAGCCAGCGCGGGCCTGCACGTCGCCATCCTGGCCGCTCACGAAGGCGGGGCCATCGGCGCCGGGCCCAGGGCCGCCCTGTACGGAGGCGTCAGCGTCTACCTGCTGGCCAGCGCGATCCTGCCGTCACGCAAGCTGACCCGGCGGGCCCGGGCGGCCCGGCTGACGACATCGCTCGCCGCGATGGGGCTGGTCTTCATGGGAGCCATCGTCGTCCCGGTCTATCTGGTGCCCGCCCTCACCGCAGTCCTCGCCCTCGGCCTGACCGCCGAAGCCCGGCTCCGCATCAAACGCCGGCGTGCTACCAGTGCGCGGAGGCCTGCACAGGCTCCAAGCCGAGCGTCATACCCCGTACTGGCCGCCGCGCCCGGCCTCGGACCCGCAACCGCGGGCCCTCCGCAAGGGAGCGAATCATGACCGCCGTCCTGGCCCCCGCGGCCACCACCATCGTCACCCCCGCCGGACCTCGCTGGGACGACGCCTGTCAGGAGCCGACATTGGCGTCGGTATGGCGGGCTGTGGCGAGCAGCACGATCGGCGACGAGCTGCTCGAATGGCCGCCCGACCTGTTCGCGCTGACCGAGGTGATCCTTCAGCGGTCGGAAGCGTACCGGTTCGCCCTGTCCCCGCCAGCCGGCTCGAACTGGCCACCGGACGACGTTCCGGACTGGCCCGATGCGGTCATCGGTGCGGCTGGGCAGTGGTGCGCCTGGGTCGAGGACAGAAACGGGGCGATCCCTCGCCTCCTGGCCCAGGAGTGGGGAATCGTCCGGGCGCGAGCTGGGATCCCGCTCAGCCAGCTGGCGGAGGCACGCGACTGGCGAGTATGCGAGGCGCTGCTGACCCTGCACGCGATCGCCGACGAGGCGTGCGCCGGGCTGGGCATCGCCCTCGACGCATCTAGTGCCGACGGGTGCGTGTACCGGGCCCGGGCTCGCGAACTGCTGGCCAGGACGGGATCCCTGGCTCGCGTCCCAGCCCACCTGATCCGGGTGCTGCCCAAGGTCCATACCCCCCCGAACGGCAGTTCGGTGCGCACCCTGTCCCGGTACGCCGCCGTGACCGTGCCCGATGTAGCGGCGCGGTGGCACAAGGCGCCGACCCGCCGTCCCGGCACCGACCCTCCTGGCCCGGGGGTGAACTTCCTGCTCCTGCCGTGGCCGTTGCGGATACGAGAGTCCGACTTCCGCCCGGTGGCCGGGCCGTTGCAGAAGCTGGCCGGCGACCGGTTCGGCTTCTTCGAGTTCGCGCCGGCCGAACGGCTCGACCTGGACCTGGCGGACCGGATGCTCATCGCCGCCCGGGACGAGGCCGAGACCGTCGACATCGTCGTACTTCCGGAAAGCGCGGCCGAGCGCGGCGAGATCGATGACCTGGAGGCACTCCTGAGCCGGCACGGCGTGACCGGACTGATCACCGGGGTCCGCGAGCGCCCGGAGCAGCCGGGGGCGTTCCCGCGCAACTGGGTGCACATCGGCGTGTGTGTCGGCGGGCAGTGGGTGCACATCGCCCAGGCCAAGCACCACCGCTGGTCGCTCGATCACGAGCAGATCTGTCAGTACCACCTCAGCGGCGCGCTGCACCCGCACGTCCGCTGGTGGGAAGCCGCGGAGATTCCCCGCCGGTCGGTCCAGTTCGTCGAACTCGGCGGCGAAGTCACGCTCGCCTCGCTGGTGTGCGAGGACCTCGCCCAGACCGACGACGTGGCCGGCGTCATCCGCGCCGTCGGGCCGATGATCGTGGTGACTCCCCTCCTCGACGGGCCCCAGCTCGGCTCACGCTGGGCCGCGCGGTACGCCAGCGTACTGGCCGATGACCCGGGCTCGGCCGTCCTGACGCTGACGTCCTTCGGCATGGCGTACCGCTCCCGCCCGCCCGGCTTCGGCCGCTCGCCCGTGATCGCGCTGTGGAAAGGCCCCGGCCGGGAGGCACGCGAGATCCCGCTCGAGCCCGGCGCCCAGGGCATCCTCTTGTCGGCAAATGCCGCCCGTACCGCCAAGCGCAGCTACGACGGCCGCCGGCCCCTCGACAACGGCAGCCAATTCTGCGACGTGACCATCCGCCAGGTCCGGGCCTCAAGTACCGGCTCGGTGCTCCCGGATTCGCATGCCCGCTGGTCATCCCAGGCGGCGCCATCCCGGGCCATGCTGGAAGCCGATGAGCTCACGATCCTGACATCGTGGGCGGAGGCGGCGGCAGACGCACTGGTATTCGCACCCGAGCGCATTGAGGCAGTGCCAGCCGCTGCGCAAGCAGGCGCCTCCTGGCGAGCCGGGCTCCGGATCCCCGAACCATCCCCGTCGCTGGACCACGCCATCAGCAGCATGACCCGGGCGGTCCGATCGGCCGCCGCTACGGGCAGCGGCCCGCCACTGGAGGCGCTCCTTCACGGCATAGGCGACAGCCAGCCGGACGAACCAGCCCTCGACAGGCTGGTCCGTGCAGTGCTGCTATCAGCGCTCGAACAGCGCCAGGCCCGCAAGCCGACCAAATCGGCGTCCTCGCTCCGCTTCGCTCCTGCCGCCGCGAGCCAATCGGTTGCAGCATGCCGATGACCTTGGTCCGCCCTCGCACGACCTGACCGTCCGCTTGCACCCGGTACAAGTACGGATGCAGCAGCGGCTGGAGCGCGCCCCAGTCACGCTTGAGAATCGCGGCATGCGCGCCGGATGCGACGTCCTCCATCTTTGCGTTGTGTGGCACACCGATCGCTAGCCAGGCGTCACGTCGCGCTCGCTTCTTTGGGCGAGGCGCTGGAGTTGCCGTGCGTGCACGCCACCCACCCATTCCCAGCCGTGCGTGGCCGATGGGCCGATCCGCGGGTCGCTGGGAACGTGGGCGTCACGCAAGGCGTGCACGTACGCCCGATCCTGGTCGATCCGTGCGTGTACCTGATCGGCTCCGCCGATGGACCCGTGGCCGGGGACGAGGACATCGACGTCGCCCGCCACGCCCTCGAGCAGCCGCAGCGCGGCGAGGTAGTCCTCGATCGGGTCCGCGGTGTCGTTCAAGTCGAGCATCGGAATCAGGACGTCAGAAAGCATGTCGCCGGCGGCGAGAACCCCGCGTTCCTCGATCAGCAGCGCCGCATGGCCCGGGGCATGCGCTTGATGCTCGACAATCCGGACCTGAGGGCCATCCCAGGGAATCTGCGCCATCTCGGCGGGCAGGCCGGTAATGAGGCCGAGCAGGTCTAGCGGTACCTGCTCGGCGATGTCTGGCGGTATCCACGCGGCGATGCGGGCCTTCGACCGCGGGTCCGACAGCAGATTTCGGATAGTGGCCGCGCAGCGGGCTGTGCCGTAACGGGGCGCCGCGCCGAGCCGGGCGTCCCAGAGCAGATGATCCCAATGCGGATGCGTAGAAAACCCTGCCACAACCGGCTGGCCCAGCGCGCGAAGGTCGTTCGCGAGGGCGGCCATTTCGTAGCCGAGCACCCCGGTGTCGATGAGCAACACGCCAGCCCGGCCTTGCACGACAATGGCATTGCTCTGGCAGAACTCGCTCTCGTGGATCAGCACACCCTCCGCGACCTGCCTCAGCACGGGTGGCTCCTTCCGCTTGTGGTTTGCAACCGCCCGGTGCCGTGTCGCGCCCGGCGGGGCTGGCGCTTGCCGCAATCACGTCGGTGCCGTGCGCCGGGGCGGGCGACTGCGGCGCTGGCGGGTACGACACAGCCGGGGGTCGTGGCGGTCAGTTGCTGGCGGGTTCGTCCTTGCTGGGGTTGATGCTGGCTGGTAGCTGGCGGAACCAGCGCAGCACCGCTGTTTCGTAGCAGATGCCGAATGCCAGGGTGGCCCGGTTTTCCTCCGGGATGCCCGTGGTGGCGAGCTGCCGGTCCAGGGACCGGTAGGCGGCCAGCCGGCGCTGGTGAATAGCGTGGTGTTCGGAGAGCATGGCGTGCAGTTGCCCGGGGTCGATCGCGTCGGCGAAGGTGAGCCGCAGCAGCAGCGGGATGCGCAGGTTCTCCGGTTCGGGTCTGGTGTTGACCCACGTGCGGAACGCTGCCTGCCCGGCGGCGGTGAGCTGGTAGGGCTGACGGTCGCGGGGGCCGGTCTGGCCCCTGTCGAGCAGGCCGCGGTCGGCGAGGGCAGCGAGCTCCCGGTAGACCTGGCTGCGGGTGATTGTCCAGAAGCCGCCGATTACCTGCTCGGCTTCGGCTACCAGATCGTAGCCGGAGCGCGGGCCGCCGCGGAGCAGTCCGAGCAGGGCGCCGGCGGTTGCGTTCAGCTGATCGTCGATGTCCCGCACCTCCCTTGACAGGCCACTGTAGACCGTCCACTATGGACTATCAAGAGAGCGGAGGTGCCGATGCCCACGATGATGATCCTGCCCTGGCGCTGGTCTGGTGAGCCGCGGCCGCAGACCGCGCTGGTGTTCGCCAGCAGGTTCGACGGTCACGGGCTCGGCCAGGGATGGCGGTTGTTCACCGGCGGGGTGCGGCTGCGCCGCGCGGTCCTGAACGCGCAGGGGGCGCTGGGGGTGAGCCTGCGCGCCTGCCCCTTGCAGGGCCGGTATTACACGCTTTCCCTGTGGAAAGACCAGCAGAGCCTGCTGGCCTTCGCCCACGGCCCGGCCCACCGGCGCGCCGTCCGCAGCGTGGCCGAACTCGGCCCGGTGCGCGGGCTGCTGGTATCGCGGGATGCCGACCCGCGGCAGCGGCCTACCTGGCGGGACACCACGCGCTGGCTGACGGCACTCGATACCGGGCCCTACCGCCACCAGCCGCGGCCCGCCCCGATGGGCTCAGATCCGGTCTTGCCAGAACCCTGACACCGCCCGCAGGCACGCCGCAGGTGTCATGCACCGCCCGCGCGCGGCACATCCGCCACAGGCGCTGCGAACACACCGCAATCCACGCAGCGCCTCCGGGCCCGTCCCCGAAATCACCAAACGTGCTTGCCCGCGCGGAACTACACCGCGAGCGCGCCCCTCGTCATTCGGCGCGCCCAGACCGATGGCTGTGGGAGGGACATGCTCAAGGCGGCGTGACCGGATGTTGTCGTGGCTGAGCCGCGCTGGATAAGTATGCGGGCTGGGGGCTGAGCGGCGTGGCTGCGGCGCCCGCCGGGGCGCGCGGGCGGGCGGCCGGGCGTTAAGGCAGTGTTATCGGCCGGTCATTACCGTCAAGCTCCATGACCGCAAGTTTGGAACCACGGCGCATGCCGGACGCCTGCGGGCAGAGCACTGCGCAGGTCCGCGCGCGGCGCCACAGGCTCGGTTCCGCCAGCCGTTCGCCATTGCGCCATACAGGCGATCACGTGGCTATCCACGGGGCCACCAGCTCTCTTTTTGGGTGCGTTCCGGCCCCTGGCCTGTCCGTCGTACTCATTGGCCACCCCAGTTACACGAGCATTTCCAAGAAAGGTTAAGTCATGCCGATAAAATCGATCGTCCGTCTGATGCCGCACGCAGTAATGCGGCCCGGGCGCAGGCCGCGCCGGCTCTCGCTGGCGGCGAGCCTGGCCGCCGCGGCGACCTTGACAGCGTGCCTGGCCGCGGGGTCCGTGGCGACTGCGCCCGGCCGCCCGGCACGGCCCGGAACGGGCAGCAGCGCCAGCACCGGCGCGGTGAGCCGGCCGCTGTTGTGCGGGCCGCCGGACTATTTCATCCAGTGCTACAGCCCCGGCCAGTACCAGGTGGCCTACGGCGTGGCGCCGCTGCTCAAGCGTGGGATCACCGGCAACGGCGAGACCGTGGTGATGCCCGAACTCGCCAACAAGCCCGGACCCAACTTCACCGACATCCGCAAGGACCTGGCCGCCTTCGACCGCAAGTTCGGCCTGCCTACGGCGAAGCTGAAGGTCACGACCACCCTCGCGGGGGCCAGCGCGCCCTACGTCGCGGGCACCGAGGAGGTCGAGGACACCGAGATCGTGCACGCGATAGCGCCCGGCGCCACCCTCGACGTGGTCCTCGTCCCAGCCAACGCCACCACCAGCGCGGCGAACTTTACCGCCGCCGTGACCGGAACGATCCACGCCGCCATCACCCAGCACGCGGCGGTGGTCTCGATCAGTGGCAGCCATGGTGAGCACTTCTTCACCCCGGCCCAGGTGGCCAGCCTCCACGCGGCGCTCCAGCAGGCCGCCGACCCGCCACCTCACGGTCGTCGCCTCCTCCGGGGACACCGGCGTGATCAGCGACACCGGCCCGCCGGTGCAGGTCAGCCTGCCCGCCTCCGACCCGCTGGTACTGGGCGTGGGCGGCACCGCCCTCGGCGCCAGCCTCACCACCGGCGCCTACCACGGCGAGATGGCCTGGAACGCCGACACCAGTGCCTCCGCCGGCGGCTACAGTGCCCTGTTCCGCAGGCCGTCCTACCAGGACGGCGTCGCCGCGCACCGGCCGCATGCGCGGCGTCCCCGACGTCGCCGCCGACGCCGACTCCTCCACCGCCATGGCGCTGACGTTCACCGGCGGCGTCCTGTACCCGGCCCAGGGCACCAGCGCCGCCACCCCGCTCTGGGCGGCCGTGATCGCCCTGGCCGACCAGGACGCCGGGCACCACCTCGGCTTCGTCAACCCGGCCATCTACGCCATCGCCCGCAGCCCCGCCTACCACCGCGCCTTCCACGACGTCGTCATCGGCGACAACTCGGTGTTCTGGCCCACCCGCCTCTTCACCGGCTACACCGCCGGACCCGGCTGGGACCCGGTCACCGGCTGGGGCAGCCCCAACGCCCAAAACCTCGTCCCCCTCCTCGCGCACGCCGCACACCACAGCAGCGCAAGACCCTGACACACCCCAACCGGACGCCGGCCGCGCGGACAAGCCAGCACGGCCGGCGTTCCAGGGTCACGCGCCTGACGAGCCAGATGCACTATCGCCGCCGACACAGCCTCACCACCGACAGCAGGCGGACCAGCGGCGCTGCGGTGCGCGAGGGCGCAGCACACGCACACGGGCCGGCAGCGCCGGCCCGGCGGGTTGTGTCACCGGTTCGCGATGCAACGTGGGGCGGGTGAACCGGTGGGTGCGGATAAGGGTACCTCGCTAGGTCATGGTGGATTCTTGAGCAGGCTGAGCCACCTGGGCGCCAAGCCGGATTCCTGCCTTGGGAGCCTGGCTGCCCACCCAGAAGGAGATGACGATGATCGCAAGAATCTGGCGCGGCGCGGTCCGCACCGACGATGCCGCCGCCTATGCCCGGTACGTCCAGGAGACGGGCATCGAGGGCTACAAGAAGACGCCGGGCAACCGTGGCGCCTGGGCACTATGGCGGGCCGACGGCGACCGGGCCGAGTTCGTCACCGTGAGTTTCTGGGACTCCCGGGAAGCGATCGAGGCCTTCGCTGGCCAGGACATCGAGAAGGCTGTCTTCTACCCCGAGGATGACCGCTTCCTGGTCGAACGCGATCTGGCGGTATCGCACTACGAGGTCGCAGGCACCGAATGAACCGGCCAGCGGGTCGGCCAGCCGCTAGCGGCACTAGGCCGGGGTTAGAGGATGTTGATGGCGCGTGCGATCACGAGGGCGCCGATGGCCAGGGACACCGATGACTGGACGAGCATGGTGAGCTTGGCCCATTTGGCCAGGGGCATCACGTCGGTGGGGCTGAACGCGGTGGCGTTGGTGAAGGAGAGGTAGAGGTAGTCCACGAACACCGGTTCCCAGTTCGCTGGTGCCAGCTGGGGGGAGGCCATCTGGGGGAACATCAGGTCGGGGTAGGGGCGGGTGGCCTGGGCGCGGTTGACCGGGCCGGCGCGGTCGAACTCCCAGTACCACAACGCGAACGCGATCACGTTGGTGGCCCAGATCGAGGCCCCGGTGGCCAGCAGCGGCCCGGCCTGGCTGCCGGCCTTGCCGTCTAGGATCGCCCGGATCAGCAGCACGGCGGAGGCGCCGTTCGCGATGGTGATCAGGCAGACCAGCACCAGGCTCGCCGCCCGCACGGCGGTGCCGTAGCGCTCGATGCGGACCGGGTTGGCCACGGCCAGGCCCACCAGCAACGCCCCCTCCAGCGCCGGCAGCAAGAACGGGGGCAGCGGCTTGGTGTAATCGGGTGGCAGCAACACCTGCAACACGATGACCGCGATCACGCTCAGCGACACCGGCCAGCGCCGCTCCCCGGGCGTCCTGCGCAGCCACGCCGGAACAGCACCGCCGTGGCCCCGGCCCACCGCCTCTTGCTCGGCCCTGCGCAGCCACTCCTGCCACGGATCGGCGCCGCGCCGAAACCGTGGCCACGGCCGGCCTGGCACCCCCGCACGCCCGGCCGGATCGTGCTGCCCCGGCTCCGTCACCCGTCCCATCCTGTCACCCCGCCGCACGCCCACGAATACGCGGGCCAGCCGCCAGCACGCCCACCACCCTGGACACCACAGCGGCCAAACAACAGGCACACCGGGCAACCGCAGCCGCCGTCACCGCCCCAAGACGGCCAGCCCGCCATAAGGTCACGGCCAGGTGCGACTGGATAGGACGAGCCGATACCCATCCGGGTCGGCGATCGTGACTCCCCACCGGTCCCAGTAAGGATTGCGCGCAGCAACCCTGGTGCCGCCCGCGTCGACCAGGCGGCGGATCACATCCTCATCGATCTCGCCGCCGACGTAGACGACCAGCAGGTCCTCCTCGGTGGGCGCGCCTGGTGTCGCGTCATCGGGATCGCCGACGAGCGTCAGCCGAGTGCGCACGCGATGGACATCAAACTCGGGGGTCGTGGATGCTGGCTCTCGTGGACAGGAGCCCCAGCGGTGACGGTGACGGTCCCCCCGCCGTTCCAGCTGTGTACCGCGGAACAGAGGGAAGGCCCCGGCCGGTGTTGTTCACCCTCGAGGTCGATGGCGAACGGTTCGCCATTCGCCGAGCTGGAGACGGCGGCACCGTCTACGACTGGCTGAGCGGGCCTAACAAGGGCTACGGATTCGGGTCGAGCGGGACACCGAATCGGTCTATGGAGGAGCACCGGGAGAGCATTCGCACCTTCCTCGCCATGATCGATCCCAATACGGGCTACATCGAAAACGACTGAGAGGAGCGTGTAATCCGCCTGAGCCTTCCAGACGCAGACATCCTCATGAGCGCGTCGTCGAACTGGCACTACCGCTCGGTCGTGGCCGATGCCTAACGCCGCTCGGTCAGCGGCTAGAAGCGGACGTGTCCGCACATCGCGGTGAGTGATACGTATGCAGTGCGCTGCAAGTGATGCACCTGCAGCCCCAACCGGCGCTGATCGCAGGGCGTGGTCGGCACTCCGGTGACGGTCGCGCAAAGAGGATTCGATTTGCGCGGCTCCTTAACGTTGAGGCTTTCAGATAAGGGCAACGCATAAGAGTTGTTCTGGCGTGGTCCTACGCCTGTCGGGCTCGCTCGGTCTGGGCGGGAGCTACCGGGACCCGTGGGGGGGAACGGGTCCCGGTAGCGAGCCTCGATGACTGGGCGGTGTGCCGGTGCAGGGCGCGCCAGCGGCCATGGACCGGTTAGCTGGCATAACGTCGAACTGGGTGGCGCGCCGTGATCTGGTAGGGCTTTTCGAACTGCTCCTGGCCGAGCGGGCGCAGCTGGTCGAGGCTGTCCTGTGCGCGGATGTGGTTGAGGCCCGGCGGGCTTGTGGCCACGCGGGCCTTACCGCTCAGCTGGAGGCAGGCTGATAGGTGAGCGCGACGACGCCGTTCGGCGCTGGGGTTGCGCCGAGAAGCTTCAGCGGGAGCGTCTTGCCGTTGCCACCGCCAGCCGCTGCCCCGCCGACTAGCACCGGGTGGATCGAGAACCGGATTTCATCAACCAGGTGGTGGGCGAGCAGCGTTTGGCTGAGCCGGCCGTACCCGTACATCATGAGATCACCACCATCTTCTTGCTTGAGCTCGGTCACGGCGCTGACGACGTCGTCGCGAATGAGCGTGGAGTTGTTCCAGTCAGCGTTCTCCAGCGTCGAGGAGAACACGTACTTGCGAAGCGTGTTGATCGCGTCTGCGTATGGCCCGGTCTGTTTGGGCATGACATCGGCGAAGTACTCGTAGGTGCCTCGTCCCATGAGCATGCCGCCGAGGGCGTGTAGCGCCTGAACGGCTTCCTCCGCTGCGTCCGGGTCGAAGATCGCCCAGGAGCTCGGGTCTGCGGTGATGCCGTCGAGTGAGACGAAGGCGGAATTGATGATCTTGCGCATCGCGGTGCTCCTTCTGTGTCGTTTGTGAGCTACGCCAGGAAGACGAACAGGACCGGCCGAAACCGGACGCGGCTACGAGATCCGGAGGAGGTCCAAGCGCCGCCGGGCTAGACGCGGATCCGACCAGGACGACGAATGGCGGGGGCCGAAACCCGGGCACGCGCTAGGAGATTCCCAGGCTCTCGATCCGCCGCTCGAAGGACACGCGCTCGGCCGGGCTCCGGGCCAGCGCAATGGCCTGCTCGTAGTATTCGCGGGCCGCGGTGTGGCAGCCGGCCCGCCGTTCCAGGTCAGCCCGGGCCGCCCAGTAGAAGGGATACCGGGACAGCTTCCGCTGCCCGGCCAAGGCGATCAGCTCGCGGCGGCCCGCGTCGATGCCGTCCCGTTCGGCCACCGCCAGCGCGCGGTTCAGCGCCACGATCGGGCTCCAGGACTGCTGGGCGAGAACCTGGTAGAAGCCGATAATCCGGTCCCAGTCGGTCTTCTGGATCGACGGCGCTATCGCGTGCTCACAGGCGATGCCGGCCTCCAGATGCCAACGGGACATGTGATCCCCGGTGGCCGAGCGGGCGAGGTGCATCAGACCGCGCTCGATCCGCGCCCGATCCCAGCGGCTCCGGTCCTGGTCCTCGAGGGGGACGAACACACCGTGCTCGTCGAGGCGTGTCGGCAGGCGAGCGGCGTCGAAGCAGAACAGCGCGGCCAGGGCGTGCACGTCCGGATGCGCCGTCGCCTTGGCGTCCAGCAGCAGCTCGGTCAGACGCAGCGCGTCCTCGCACAGGAACGGACGTACCGGGTCCTGCGGGCTGCTGCCGTGGTAGCCCTCGTTGAACAGCAGATATAGCGATCGCAGCACGGAATCCCGCCGCGCGCCGATGTCAGGCAAGTCGTCTACGTCGGGCAGCCGGCCCAGCTGGCGCAGACGGCCGCGCCCCCGGTGCAGCCGTCGATCGATGGTCTGCGTATCGACCAGGAACGCCTGGCCGATCTCCTTGGGCGACAGACCGCACAGCCACCGGAGGATCAGTGTCACGTGCGTCTCGCGGTTCAGGCCGGGGTCGCAAACCGCGAACATCATCGCCAACTGGCTGACGCTCTCGGCGGCCGGGGCCAGTGCCGCCTCGATCGTGCCGGTCAGCGCCGTCGTCGTCGCCAGCTCGGGCAGGAATGAGCGGTGGCGCTGTTCCCGGCGGATGATGTCGATCGCCCGGTTGTGGGCGGCCCGGATGATCCACGCCTTCGGGTCCTGCGGCAACCCGAAGCGCCAGGCGTGCATGGCACTGACCAGCGCGTCGTGGACGACGTCCTCGGCGAGCGGGACGTTAGACGGGCCCAGGACCCGGGTCAGCGCGCTGACCAGGTGGGCGTACTCCTTCCGGAACAGGTCTTCGACCAGCTCCGTAGATGACACCGCAGCGGGCCGTTCGTTCACAAGCCTCAGATCCGAGGGTCCTGGACCGGCCGCACCTCGACGGAACCGCCGAACTCGTATATCGGACACGTGCGCGCCACGTCGATGGCGTCCTCCAGGGACGCGGCTTCGAAGATCATGCTGCCGGTCACCAGATCCTTCGACTCGGCGTAGGGGCCATCGGTGACCACGCGCTCGTGGCCCCGGACCGCGGCCCCCGGGTTGTCGAGCGCGGTTCCGGCGTTGCGCCGACCTTGCCGGGCCAGCTCATCGGACCAGCGATACCACTTCTCGACGTGGGCCTGAAGATCCGAGGGCGACAGATCGTGCCGCGCGACAGCGCCCCCGCGAAAGATCAACATGAACTTGCTCCGCAGGGCGCGTTCGCCACTCCGAGGTTCCGGCATCATGGCTCCCAACCGTAGCTGCCGCCGGGCCTCATCGAACCCCGCCACCGGGGCATCAGGGCCTGCCCAGGCGTCCTGGCCGAGCGGGTGGCGGCACGTCTCAGACCGCTCGTGCGAGGCCCTGGACGGCGCGCAGCCGGCCGTCGGCCAGCGCGGCGGTGAGGTTTTGGGCTTTCGTCTCGAAGTTGGGGACGAAGGCCCGCAGTCCGATCGGGCTGGGAGGCAGCGTGAGCAGCGTCTGCATCGTCGCGGCCGCTTGGTCGGTGAGGTCGTTCCACTGCTCGATCTCGAAACCCGAGGTTTCGATGGCCGTGCGCAACCGGTCGGGCGTGGTCAGGTGACTGTATTCGGGCCGGTCGGCCCAGGGCACCGGAAAGTCGGGTTCGCCGTTCTCCCCGGCGACGATGTCCCACAGAGCCAGCCTGCCGCCGTCGGCCAGGACCCGGCGTGCCTCTTCGTACAGGAGGGCCTTGTCGGCCACGTTCATCTGAACGTGCTGGCTGAACATCAGTGTGAAGGTCGCGTCCTGGAAGGGCAGGTCCGTGACGTCTGCTTGGCGCACCGAGATCCGGTCGTCAAGCCCGGCGAGCCGGTTGAGCCATCGTGCGGTCGCACAGTATTCCTCGGTGAGATCCACGGCGACCACGTGGCAGCGGCTGCCTTCGGCGACATAGCGGGCTGTTCCGCCGATTCCGCTGCCGGCGTCGAGGACCTCGTCGTTGGGGGTGATCTCGACCAGGTCGGCCAGCTGGGTGGTGGCGATGCGGCCCATCGTGTGGAAGTCCTCCAGCAGAGCGAGGTCCGCGGGCCGAAGGTGGCCAAGGTCTTTCCCGGCGGCGACGAGCGCCTGCTCGATGGCCTGCCGGGAAGCGCCGGTCGAGTACTGGGTCTCGATCTGGATGTCTGTCACGTCAACGCCTTTCGGGTCGAACTACTTGCGGGTCAGAGGGATGCCGTGTCGATGGCCGGAGGGTGCTCGGTTCGCCCGGGCCCTGGCTGCCGGGCGGCGGCCGGGCCGGGCGAGAAGTCCGTCCTGCGGTCTGTGCGAGGCATTACCGGCCTGGGAGCATCAGCGGCGTGGCTGTGCCCGGGTCGGCGGGACCCATGAGCGAGACCATCGTGCCGCGATCGGCGGGGCCCATCAGCGGGGTAACGGTGGCCGGGGCGGCCGGGCCCATCAGCGGGGTAACGGTGCCCGCGGCGGCCGGGCCCATCAGCGGCGTGGCCGTGCCCGGGTCGGCGGGACCCATGAGGGGGACCGCTGCGCCTCGCTCATCGGCTCGGTCAAGGACGAACCTGGGCTGGGAGATCTCCGGGACCTCGGCGTCTAGGTAAGGACTCCGGGTATTCATTGCGTTTCCTTTCCGTTGACCGGGCCCACGCCCGGCGTAGAGTCGTGCGGGCGGATGGCCCTGAGGTGGAGCCCGGCGGCCATGAGCTGGCTGGCGAGCACGACGGAGGTGCGCTGGCCGGGGCCCGGCCAGGCGGCCGCCTCCTTGAGCGCGTCGATAACGCGCTGCCTTGTCTTCTCCTCTGCGTTGGGTGCTTTCACCGAGCGCGGGGATGCCGGGCGTGGCGCCATAGCCGCGCGCGGCGCGGCAGTGCGCGGGCCGGTGGCTGGCAGCGGCGTTCGTGAGGCTCTGGCCAGCGCGGACACGGAGGTGATGTGCAGGGCGAACAGCAGCGGCACGCCTACTGTCGGGACCAGTGCGAGCGGGAGCTCGGTGAGCGGTGCACCGGACGGCGTGACGTTGAGCAGCTGGAATCCGGTGAGGGCGCCGAGGGTCAGAGCCACGACCAGATCAGTCATGCCGAACGCGTTGAACCACAGGGCGGCGCGGCGGCCCGAGCCCCGCGCGAGCCTGCGTGCGACAAACGGCGCGGCGATACCGACGGCGACGTCGCCCAGGCCCGCGGGCAGGGCGAACAGCGCGGGCAGGTGGCCGAGGGCCAGGTAGAGCAAGAAGGCCACCTCGGCCACCCGGAACGAGTGCGGCAGCAGCAGGCGGCTTGGCATGCCCGGGGCTGCCAGGGCGCGCGCCACCACCGGGATCCGGCTGAGCGCCAGCAGCATGCCCAGGAACCCGGCCGCCGCGACCGGATACCACGGCAGCGTCTGGTACCAGCCGTGACCCGCGATCACCGCGCTGGCGGTGAACCAGCCGCCGAACAGGACGGCCGCGGCCCCGGCGAGCAGCGCTGCGCGCCTTCGGCCCAGCCCTGCGCGCTCCGCGCCGCCGTACAGCACGATGCAGGTCGCAGCCGCGATCCCGGCGGGCCCGGCGATGGTGATCGCCCACAGATAGGCAGGCGGATCGTACATGACATCCTCCGTCAGTAGATGGGTGGCCCGGCTCTTCGGGGAAACGGTACGAATCCGGGCCGCCGTTGGGCGTCACCCGAAGGTGCCTGCCGGGTGGAATGTCGCAGCGCGGCGATCAGTCACCCGAAGGTGTTACCGGGCCGGCGCTGGTGGCGTGAGAGGATTCCGCGGCGGCCTTCATCGCACGCAAGGTGGCGCTCATGTTGGCCCGCAGCCCGTCCCGCCGGGCAGCGATGATCTCAGCAGCCCGGTCCGGTGCCTTCGCGGCGGCTGCCCGCAAGTAGCTGGCACCGGGTCCATGGGTGAAGCGCTGCCGGACCCTGCTGCCGCCGCCGGGGAGTGGGTCGATCCGGTACCGCCAGGACGAGGACGGGCAGGCGGGGTCACCGCTGTCATCCAGGACCAGCCACGCGAACGCGCGGGGCCGGTCCGCCGGGCCTCGGCCGCGGCGGAGGCTAGGTCTGGTCATGGTGCCTCGGTTCGGCCTGGCCTGTGTCCAGCCGGCGCACCGAGATCAGGCAGAGCCCGAGGTCGCGGACTTTGGTCAGCAGCCCATGCAGTGCGGGCTGGTCAGCGAGCAGGCCGCAGATGACCGTCTCCTCGCCCTGGCCGCTGACCTGCAGGCCGTTGAACCAGGCGGACCACCGGCTGTCCAGGACACCCGCCACGCGGATCTCGTACTGGGCAGGCCCGCCGGAGGCGCTCACTCCAGCCCCAGCCAGCGCCCGGACGGAGGGGCCATCGCCTCAGCATCCGCTCGCGGCCCCGGTCGCGCGGTGCCGGTCATGGCGTGCTGCCTGAGCTGGCGTCCTTGGGGGTGGGCAGGGCGTTGCCGATCAGCCGGGGCCCGTCCAGGCTGGCGTGCCAGGCCAGCGGCCCGGCCCGGTCCACGGCGGCGCGGCTGGACTGCCAGAACAGCTCCCACATGAGGATCTGCTCGTCATGGATGGCCCGCAGTGCCGCCACCGCGCGGTGGGCAGTCCGCCATACGGCCGTGATCCGGCGGCGGGTGGGCTGGCTAGCTATCATCAAGATCACCTCGTGAGTTCATTTGGGCTGGCCGCACGGGGAGCGGCCGACTGGGCGGCCAGCGGCCCCGCCTGGCGAGCCCCATGGTGAGCGCAAAGACGTGGTGGAACCCCGGCGGTGGGCACGGGCGGCACGGGGTGGCCGGTGGCGGGAGAACTGATTGTGAAGAGGGCGAGCCCGAGCGCGGCCATTGCTGTCTCCTGCCGGTTGTGGGTTTCCTTCACCGGCACGGTATGAGCGGCCGCTGGGGCCGGGCGTCACCCGAAGGTGCACCTATCAGGTGGAATCTTCGGCGGCGGGGCTTGCGGCACGAAGGTGCCGCCTGGCTGGCCCGCCACGGGGACCGGGGGTGTCTGGCTGCCTGGGTATAGGCCGGTTGCCGGCAAGGGGGCCGGGGCGGCAGTTCATGGCGGCGACCGGCAGCCTGTGTCCCTGCCACCCGGCGGCACGCGCAGGACGGTGGATGACTGGAACGGGCACCGCCTGCCGGCGCGCGGCCGTGGCGGCCGTCAGCCAGCCGTTACACTGATCGCACACAGCGGCTGGAGCGAGGATCGCTGGTGGCGCTGAGCGGTAGGTCGCCGATGGCTGACCGGCCCGTGGTGGCAACGGCCGGGTCAGCCATATCCCGGCAGGATGTCCTGCTGGCTACCAAAATGCATGTGCCCCGTCGGCGGCCGGGTTTTGTGCCCCGCCCGAGGCTGGTCGGTCGGCTGGAGGAGGGGCTAGCGCGAGGGCTGGTCCTAGTCTGCGCTCCGGCCGGGTCCGGCAAGACTGTCCTGCTGGCCGACTGGGCCCGGCACGGCGGCCGGCCGGTGGCCTGGCTGTCGCTCGACGTCGGTGACAATGACCCGGCGCGGTTCTGGCGGCACGTGGTCGCCGCGCTAGGCCAGGCACGCCCAGGGATGACTGGCCGGACCTGTGCTGGGTCCCCTGGAGGCGTCTTCCCCCGATGGGCTGGTGCTGGCACTGATCAACGAACTAGCAGCCGACCCCGGTGAGGACGAGGTGCTGCTGGTCCTGGACGACTACCACCTGATCGACTCCCAGCCAGTCCATGGGTCACTGTTGTTCCTGCTGGAGCACCTGCCGCCAGGGCTGCGGATGGTGCTGGCGAGCCGGTCCGACCCGCCGCTGCCGCTGGCGCGGCTGCGGGCTGGTGGTCAGCTCGCCGAGCTGCGTGCCGCCGAGTTGCGCTTCACCGCGGAGGAGGCGGCGGCGCTGTTGCGCGAAGCGATCGGCGCTGACCTGCCCGGCACGGCGGTGGCGGCATTGACGGCTCGCACCGAAGGGTGGGCCGCGGGGCTTCAACTGGCTGGCCTGTCGCTGCGGGGACAGGCGGACACCGCCGGGTTCGTGGCGGCGTTTAGCGGCAGCCATCGTTACGTCTTGGACTACCTGACCGGGGAGGTACTCGAGCAGCAGAACCCGCAGGTACGAGAATTCTTGCTGGAGACCTCGGTGCTGGAGCGGCTGTCGGGGGAGCTGTGTGATGCGGTCA
>CAVPFC010000049.1:0-241823 GCA_963703605.1 uncultured Actinomycetes bacterium | reverse complement strand
ACAGTACTCGTGTCTCACGGCTTGTATAGGTTTACTGTGATCTGGGTCACGCGGCTTGCACAGCTCAACCCGGTGCGTTCTCCCGGTGACTAGCGGCCCAGCCAGCTGAAGAGGCCGCCTACCCGACCGCCGGTATCGAAGGCGTGCTTCTGTTAGTCGAGGCTGCCATAGAACGCCTAAAGCTTGGGTTCGATCGCCTTCATTCCATCGAGCTGCGCCTGGGTTACTTTTTCGCTGAACGCGAGCCCGCCGGCTACCACGTCGGCTTGGGGTGCGCCGGCGGAAGCGCCCTACCAGTCAGCTGGCGCGTTGAGCAATCGGCGCAGTGGGCCAAACCGGGACGATCCAGTCCGCCATCTCAAGGGTGGAGCGACGGTGGGCGACGATGACTCGCGAGATAGTCAACTCTCGGATGGCCCGGTTGATGGCCCGTTCGGCATCTTCGTCGAGGTGGCTCGTAGCTTCATCGAGCAAGAGGACGCGAGGGGCTCGGTAAAGCGCACGTGCGATCACGATTCGCTGCAACTGGCCCCCGGAAAGCGAGCTGCCCATGTCGCCCACCAGGGTCTCGTACCCCCTGGGCATACGGATGATCTGTTCATGGATCGCGGCGGATTCGGGCGCTTGCTGGATTGTTCGAAGTCTGGCGACGGGCTGAAACCACCGATGTTGTCTGCGATCGAGCCGGCGAACAGGCGATCATCCTGCAACACGCAGCCGATCTGGCGGCGATAGACTTCAAGCCCGATTGCCTGCAACGGAACATCGTCGAGCAGCACTGTCCCGGCCGTAGGTCGCAACAGACCCGCGAGGATTCTCATCAACGTCGTCTTTCCTGCGCCCGACGGACCAGCGAGCGCGACGCACTCTCCTGGAGCGACGTCGAGGTCGAAATCGGCGATGATCCGGGGTTCGCTGTCACTGTAGCGGAAACTGATGCCGCGCGCCGACAACGTCGACCGACGAAAAATATTGGGAGCGCAGGACGCGGTTGAACCAGCCCCGGCCTCTTCCGGCTCGGCAAAGGCGATGTCCGCCAATCGTTCGCCGTGTACGCTCAGCGTGCCCAGTCTGACCACCGTATCGAGGCATTTGCCGACACGCTGGGAGAACTGGTCCTTGTACGCCAAAAACGCCACCAACATCCCGACCGAGAGAGCGCCGTCGATCACCGCCCGCGCGCCAAGGAAGATGATGACGACGCGGTCGAGTTCGAACAGCAGAGTGCTGAGGATCGCGAAGACCGCGTCAATCTTGGCGACGCGCAACTCGGCTCCGACCCGGTCCGCCAGATAGTTGTTCCACACTCCCTGGCGATGATCTGCAATGGCAAGCGCCTTGACACTCGCCACTCCGCTCAGGGTTTCGAGGAGGTGTGAGTTTTCATAGGCGGCGTAGACCGCAGCTTCTTCATTGGCCGGACAATAGAGGTGATAGCCCAACATTCGCATCAGCGCGTAGATTCCGGTCATGCCCACCGCCACCAGCGCCAGCCACGGATCGTAGAGCCACATCATGATCAGCAACACCGGCCCCATGATCCCATCGATCACTGGTGAGATCGAACTTGTATTCAGCGTCTGCTGGATGCGATCGATAGAGATGAATCGCAAGGCGATATCGCCGGTATGGCGACGCTCGAAAAAGCCCAGCGGCAGACGCTGCAGATGCCGGAATAGGCTCATCTTCCACTGCAGCGCGAAACTTCGCGCTGGCGCCCTGCCATGGCCCAAGAGCGCACTAAATCTATGAAAGCGCGTAACGCCAGCATCAAACCGAGGCCAACCGCGATCAGCATCAACAGATCGCGGTCATTGGAGACCACCACTTCGTCCACGACAAGCTGGAAACCGATCGGGATCGTAAGCGCGACCAACTCCAGCGCGAGCGACATCGTCAGGACGCGCGTCGCGGCCGAGAAAAATCCGTCTGCCCGCCGCAGCAATCCCCAGATGTTGACTTCGGGCGCGCTCGGCCTTTCTTTCGAACCCATCGGTCGGCCAAGCTTCAAGCACGATCCCCGTGAACCGCTTATCGAGTTCGGCCAGCGACACGCGACGGTGACCAACGGCAGGATCAAGGATGCTGGCGCACCGCGAACCAATTCGAGACAGCACAACGAAATGATTGTGGTCCCAATGGAGGAGGCATGGCAGGCGCACCCGCCGCAGATGCGCAGGCTCCGCTCGCAAAGCGCGACTGGCGAGCTTCATCTGCGAGGCGATTTGCACAAGATCACGTAGGCTCGTGCCCCTCATCGATAAACTGAAGCGCTGTCGCAGCGCTGCGAGATCAGTGCGGTACCCGTAGCGGCCGGCAATCATGGCCAGACAGGCGAGCCCACACTCCGCGGCTTCGGTTTGCAAGACGAGCGGCGTCCGGCGTCGGGAGAGGGCCGCCACGTATTGCATGCGCTCTTTCATGCGGTGTCCGGATCAACCTTGGTGCGCCGCGCGGCTAAAGGCGTCGAGCGGTTGCAAAATCCACCGATAGAGCGGGCGCCGATCGAGCAGCGCATAAGCTTCGACCCGCATGTTGGCGGGCAAGGCCTGAGGCTCGCCAGCGACATCGACAAACTGTCTGTCCGGCTCGACGACCACGCGATAATAGGTAGCGGTTTTGTCCAGCGGGCTGCCGGCGAGAAGTGCCTTTGCTTGATCGGGGTCTGCCGCGGCCTGCGCGATAGACACCACGGTCCCCGGCTGTTCGCTGAATTTCTGGTAGGGAAAGGCGCTATAAAGCATTAGCACGCGCTGGCCATTGTGCACGAACCCGATCGCGCTGCTCGGAGCAAGTAGCACGGCCCGCATTTGGGCCTGCGCCGGAACGATGGTGAGCATGGTTGAGCCGGCCCCAAGGACCTGACCAGGTCTGCCGACGATATCGGCGATGACGCCGGATGCTGGAGCGCGGATTACGATGGAGCCGTGGGCCTCGCCAGTGGCGAGCTTCTCATCGATCTCGGAGATCTTAGCCTTAAACCCATCGATTTGGTTTCTGGTGTCGCTGTCGATCGTCGCTAATTTATATACGGCGTCGTCGAGATCTCCCATCAGCTGGATTTTATTGCCTTCAATCGTTTGCACCTCGGTTTTCGACCGCATCCACGTTTGCTGACGTGCGTCGAGCTCGTTACGTGCGAT
Source organism: uncultured Actinomycetes bacterium (assembly GCA_963703605.1). Lineage (GTDB taxonomy): Bacteria > Actinomycetota > Actinomycetes > Streptosporangiales > Streptosporangiaceae > DASXKD01. Next base: position 238,680 of record CAVPFC010000049.1, on the reverse strand, counting down.
CTCACCTTTTTTGAGCATATCGAGAGACGCATTATATTCATCGTTTAGGGCTTTGGAGAACTGCTCGCGTGTTTCGATTTGTTTATCAAGCTGTTGAATCTGAGCATGTAGGTTGTCAACTCTTTGCTGCAGATAACTCTCAGTATGCCGGGAGACGGTGACGATCCGGTCGATCTGATCTGACAAAACTTTGCGCTCTGACATCAACACGTCAGAAATCATCTGCTGCATGTCGCCGCTCTTCGTCGCAATATCGACATCCAGCGTGTAGAGCGGAGCGCCCTGCTCTACAGACGCGCCTTCCTTTACTGCGAGCAACTTCAATCCACCCGGAGGCCGGTGCGGAAATCGAGATCAAGCCGGAGGCGGGCAAGATGGCGCCGTGCAGATCGACCCGGCGGGCATACCTGCCGAAGGCGATTAATGCGCCGATTCCCACGGCCAATGCTAATGAGGCGAGCGTCGTAAAAGTTGCCGGCATGCCCAGCGCGACCGACGGCCGGCCTTGCCAAGCGTGGGCGCGTTCCTGCAGAGATTCCAACCGGAATAGCGTGCGCCGCGGCGTGCGGTTGTCCGCCATGAGTTCAGAGCCTATCGCCATTCGCTGAGGTGAAGATTTGCGCCTGATGTGCGCGTGGAGGCGCCCCTCCGGATCCGGAGAGGGGCCAGTGGCTTGGACTACAGGACGACCGCTAGTCCCGCCGCCACCGCAATGCCGATCGCCAGCACGGGCTCGGGGCCATCTCCACAGCCGCACCCGCCGGCAACAACGTCCAGCTCATCTTCTGTCAGTTCGAGAAGAAGCATGTTGTCTTTTTCCATAACCCACTCCTCTTTCTGAAAGCGCTCCGGATTGGATGCGCGAATTTCAACGAAGGAGCGGGGTGAGAGTTCCCGGCGAAATGCAAACCCAGCGATTGCATTTTTGCACTAGCCCAGCGCGTACGACAGTTGAGAGCTGCTATGGCATCCGGGGCGGCCTTCAATACCCTTGCGGGAAAGGGAGCGGAAGGCCTTCGCCTCAGCACAAAGTCGACGTTTTATTTCCGGTAAGAGAAAATAGCGCTATGGTGCGGCCTTTCGAAAGCAGCGCGCGGGACGCGCGGCGGAAAAGGCAGGCCAAGCCGTGGGCTCGCGCCTCGGCCTAGGGTTGAGCCGGGGCCGAGCCGGTTGGGAGCCGAATCCGCATCCGTGTCCGATGTCGGCGTAGGACCAGCCGCTACCACGTCGGCTTGGGGTAGGCGGGCGGATAGGTCACCGGGTCAGCAAAGCACTTTTTGACTTCTTGCTCAAATTTCGTGAAGTCGGTAATGCCTTTATTGGCCACCGTCTCCCGGCAATAGTTCAGCGTCATCGTCCAACCTGGCGGCCCGCCGCCAGCCATGGCGCCATGACGGCGACCGTCCGCACCGCGCCCGTTACCGTCGCAGGCAAGACCGAGACCATCCTGGTCAACGCGCACGGCCTGCCCCTGTACTTCTACCGGCCCGACACCGCGGCGAAGTCGTTCGTCACCGGGGGCCTGGCCAGGCTGTGGCCCCCGCTGACCTCAGCCGCCCCCACCGCCGCCGGAGCAAGCGGCAAGGTCACCGTGGTCAACGACGCCCACGGCCGGCAGGTCGCCTATAACGGCCACCTGCTCTACACCTTCGCCAGCGACCACCCCGGCCAGGTGACCGGCCAGGGCTTCCAGAACTTCTTCGTGGCCACCCCCGGCCTTGCCCCGATCACCGCGGCCGCTGCCCGGACAGGAACGGCCCCTGCCGCACCGGCCGGCGGTTACGGCTACTGAGACCGCCAGGGATACCGGCCGGCCGGCTATGTGCGACGCCGCCCGGCTGAGCCCGGACGGCACCGACAGCGCGAAATTCGCCGGGCGGCACGGCGCCCCGCGGGCAGTCCAGCCTGCAGGGCGCCGCCCGGGTGCCGGCGGCGTCAGAGAGGCAAGCATGACAACCAGCAGGGCCCGACCAACAGGCACGCGCCGGACCCGGCTCCCGGCGCCGCTGCCGGGTTGCGCCGCCGCCATCCCCGGCAGATTGCCGGCGCCTGCGCGGCGGGGCAGCAAGCGCCTGGCCCGCGCCGCGGCCGTTGCCTTCGCCGTGACGGTGCTGTTGGCTGCTGGCCTAGCCAAGCGGGCCGCGCTGGCCGCCTCCCTGACGGTGCTGGGTCATCTGCACTGGATCTGGATCCCGGTCACTGTCGTACTGGAATCGGCATCCATGATGGCCTTCGCGGTCATGTTGCGCCGGCTGCTCGCGGCGGGCGGCGCCAAGGTGGGTGTGCGGCCCATGCTGGCCACGGCCTTGGCGGCCAACGCAGTGTCGGTCTCGGTGCCGCTGGCCGGCCCCGAACTGGCCACAGCCTTCACCTTCCGCCGCTTCACCAGGCAGGGCGCCGACGCCGCGCTGGCCGGCTGGTCGCTGCTGGCCGGCGGAGTGGTCTCCTCGGCCGCCGCGGCCCTCGTCCTGGTCGGTGGCGGGCTAGCATCCGGGAAGATCCTGGTCACCGCAGTCGCCGTGCCCGGCGCCGTGCTCGCCGTTGCCGTTCTGGCCGGAGTGGCCGCGGCATCCCGCCGGCCGCGGCTGCTCGGCGCACTGGAGCGGCCCGCGGCCTGGACGCTACGGCACGGGTCCAGGCTGCTCCGCCGGCCCGCCGTGGATCCCCGCCAGACGATCCGGGTCTGGACCGAACGGCTGGGCTCCCTGCGCCTCCCCCCGTCGGGCTGGGTGACGGTGACCGGCCTGGCCCTGGCCAACTGGCTCACCGACGCGGCCGTTCTCGCCGCGAGCATCTACGCCGCCGGCGCCGCCGTGCCCTGGCACCTTCTCCTGCTGGTCTACGGCTCGGGAATCGCCGCGCAAAGCCTGAACCTCACACCCGGCGGCCTCGGGGTCGCCGAAGGAACCCTCGGCGTGGCCCTGGTAGCCACCGGGCTCCAGGCCGGCCAGGCGCTGGCCGCGGTACTGCTCTACCGGCTCGCCAGCTTCTGGCTGGCCGCATTCGCCGGATGGCTGGTCCTGCTCTGGCTGCGCCACGCCCGGCACTGTCAGCGGCGAGCCTGGCACCGCACCGAGTGGAGGCGGTAGTGCTGCTCGCCAGCGTCGGCCCGGGGTGCGTGAACGGCTGGGACCGGCTGCTCGCCGCGCCCGGCGCGGGGCGCGCCACCTCACCTGTCCAGGCTCCAACGCGGGAGGCCCGTGAAACCCGGACGGGGCGGGGCCCGGCCGGGTTCCCAGGACTCAGCTCATCCTTGCCTGGTGGCGAGGGCCAGGGTGCGGAGGACGGCCTGGCCAGGGGTCTCCCGGGCGCCGACGGCGAACAGGTTACCGGCCCCGGCGGTGGTGACCGCGTCGAGCGAGTTGTCGGACAGGTTCGCCAGCGATCCTGGGTCGGGGCTGGGGACGATGGTCCACGCTGAGCCGTTGTACCGCTCGGTCAGGGTGAGGATGGCCCCGTTGCTCTCCTGAGTCTGGCCGACGGCCCAGGCATCGGTGGGTGAGAGAACCTGAATGCCGTTCAGCCTGCTGCCCTCGGTGCCGAGGTTGGGAACCTTGGTCATGACCCAGTGGGCGCCGGTCCAGTGCAAGACGTAGGGCACCCGCAGGTTCCGCCCGTTGACGTTGTCGGCCAGTCCCGAGGCCCACACGTTGCCGGCGCCGTCCGCGCTGACCCCGGTCAGCATGTTCTGGGCGTTACCAGCGTGGGTGAGGTTAGGGGTCGGCACGATCGACCATGCCGTCCCGTTCCAGTGCGCGGACAGGGTCCGCGACCCGTTGGTCTCGTCGATGCCCACAGCCCACACGTTGCTGGGGCTGATCGCGGTGATCGCGGTGGCGAACTGCGCCGACATGAACGGGGTGGGCGACGTCACCGCCGTCCAGGTGGTGCCGTTCCAGTGCTCGAACAGCAGCGAGAGCGTGCTGGTCGCCTCGTTGTTGTCCCAGCCGGCGGCCCACAGGTTGTCGGGGCCGGTGCCGGAGATGGCGGTCAGTACGTCGGCGTCGCCCGGGATGCCGGTGGCCGGGTTGGGGCTGGGCACGATCGACCACCTGGTTCCGTTCCAGTGCTCGATCAAGGTCGGCCCGTCCTGGGGGGCTCCGATGCCGCCGCTGAAGCTCGTGCCCACCGCCCAGGCGTTGCCCGGGCTGAGGTCATCCACCGCATTCAGCAGGGCCTGCTGCCCGGCAGGCTGCGGGACGGGCACCCGGGTCCAGGTACTACCAGACCGGTGCTCGGCCAGCGGGTGGTCGAGGGCCTTCTGGTCTGTGAAGGTACCGGCCGCCCACGCCTCCCCGGGCCCGGTGGCGGACACGCTGTTGAGCGTGCTGTTGGTGGGGTTGGGCGCCATGCCCTGCGGGTTGACGGTCGCCTCGACCTTCCAGATCGAGCTGGTGGCCGCGCCGCCCGGGCCGGCCGCTGTCGAAGCGGCCTGGGCGTGGGGAGCACCGACGGTGATTTTGGGCCCGCCCGCAGCGGCGAATGCGGGCTGGGTGACACCGGCGGAGACGAGCGAGGCGGCAGCGATTGCCGCCGCCGCGATAACGCGTTTCGGGATCATGAAGGTTCCTCTGTGCAAGCGCTCACCACGCCGTGTGCATGCGAGCCAGACACCAGAGGACACGCGCCAAGGTAGTTGATTGTTCAAATACCTGGCTGTGAACGCCGTCACAACACCGCCGCCGGGCTGACGGGATCGATTGACATAGGTTCTATTTCCGGTCACCGCCGGTCACAGACCGGGCCCGGGCAAGCGCCTCAGCTGCATTCGGCGCAAGCCTCGGGTTGCATATCTGTCCATGACATGACAGTCGCCGACGTGCCCGCTTCTGCCGCGGGTATTACCTAGAAGGGCGGCATTTCTTGCAGGCGAGCCCGCTGACCCTGAACGCTCGGCTACACGATCTTGGTGTCTGGGCCGTTGACTACCAGGGCCTGCCCGTCGTACAGGGTGCGGTAGGCGATCCCTGCGGCGCGATACCGGGTCACGACCCGCTCGATCGCAGCCGTCTCGGGATGCCCCGGTGACCGGTAGTGCGGGATGAACGCCTCACGCAGCAGCGCCAGGCCGTCCCACAACGGCTGCGAGCCGTAGGCCCGCGTGACCGCTTCAGCGTCATCGACAAGCTCAAGACCTCGCAGGCTCGGCGACAGAACGCACGCCCCGGCGCTATACCCGGCATAGACCAGCGCGTTTGCGGCGAGCAGTTTCCGGAACACCGTGTCGGCACCGCTGCGGTACAGGGCATAGCGGAGCATGAACGTATTGCCGCCGCGCAGCCAGGCCACAGAAACCGCGGCCAGGTCCTGGCGAAGGCGCTGTTGCTGACCGAAGTAGCCGCGCAGATCGAGTTCGGCGGCGCTCATGCCAAGGTCAGCCAGCGCGGCCAGCTCCAGTTCGACCCCGGCGCGGCGGACATCTGGCGGCGCATCGTCCATGGCGTTGGCGATGACCACGCTGCGGCGGCCGTCCCCACCCACCAGGGCCACCAGATGCTCTGGATGATCGCCCATCCGAAACGACGACAAGTACAACCGCACAGCTGCCCTCCACGCTCTCCCGAGCCGTAGGACAAGTCGGGTAAGCGGAGCGCGTTGCCGCGCTCCGCTCCCCTCAGAACCGGACTTGCGGGTCGTCCTCGCATCCGGCTCAAGCAAGCCCCGGGGGGCGGTTCAGGTGCGTGAAGATGCCGGTTCCTGGCTGCCGGTGCCGGTGGCCCGGCGCTGGCAGTAGGTGTGTATCAGGCGGGTGCTATCCGGCGTGCCCGGCCCGCGTGCGGTGATGAGTTGCCTGGTGATCGCTTTGCGGGTGGTGCGGTGCCATTGTTGCCATTCCGCGGGAGTGTGTGGTTCCCGGTCGGCGTGCAGGAGCAGGTCCGCGCAGAGGGCGCAGCGGCCGTGCTGCATTTTGAGCAGGCGCAGGGTGCTGCGGTCGAGCGGGGGCTGGTTCGTGCCGCGCCGCTGGTTCCAGTAGCTGGTCAGGGCGGGGTCGTCGGGGGACGCCCGGCCGGTGACCTTGCGGTGCCGGATGATGGGTGTCCAGGCGAGGTGGGGCAGGTAGGCGCCGCTGGCGGCGTCGCCGAATACCCACGTGTTGCGCCTGGCGGGGTTGAACTGGCCGAAGTACCGTTTGACGATCCAGGACTTCGGCTTGCCGGGGTGGCTGCGGCAGGCCCACTTGTAGGTGAGTTTCCACAGGTAGTCGTCCAAGCTGGCGAATGTCTTCTTGGACACCACCGACCGGTAGTAGCTCGCCCAGCCGCGGGTGATGGGGCAGATCGCGGCGAGGACGGCGGATGCGTTTTGCCCGCGCAGGGCGCGCATCTGCCCGGCGAGCTTGTGCTTGACCCGTCTGACAGCGGCTTTGCTGGGTTTGATCAGTAGCTTGCCGTTTCGGTAGCGGCGGACGTTGAATCCCAGGAAGTCATAGCCGGTCTCCAGTGACACGATCTTGGTTTTCTCGTCGTTGAAGGCCAGCCCCCTGGGTGTCAGCCACCCGGCCAGCCGTGCTTTGACCTGCTCGGCTTGCTGCCTGGTGTGGCAGCAGACCACGAAGTCATCGCAGTAGCGGATCAGCGCGGGGCTGCCCGGTGAGGTGCGCGTGCCATCCGCCAGGTAATGAACCCCAGCCGCTTCCTCCAGCCCATGCAGCGCGACATTCAGGAGCAACGGTGAAATCACACCGCCTTGTGGGCTGCCCTCCTGTGTGGGCGCGAACCCCTTGCCCGGCTCGAACACCCCTGCTTTCAGCCACGATCGGATCATTTCCCGGCCGGGAAATGATCCGATTGCCTCCAGCAAGTGGGGATGATCAAGCCTGTCGAATGCCGCAGCCAGATCCGCGTCCAGGGTCCATACCCGTGTGGCCGTGCGGCCTTTGCACGTGTCATAGATTGCCTCGATCGCATCCTGGCAGCCCCGGCCCGGCCTAAACCCATACGAGCGGGCCTCGAACCGGGCCTCCCACTCCGGCTCCAGCGCATTCTTGGCCCGGTTCTGGTGACACCGGTCCATGATCACGGGAATGCCGAGCGGGCGGAGCTTCGCATTGGCTTTCGGTACATACACCCGCTTGACGGGCAAGGGATTCCAGGTGCGGATGCTTTGGTGCACCCGCACCGCCAGCGCCATCCTGGCCGGGGAGCTCAGCGCAATCTCCCCATCGATACCCGCCGTCTTGCGGCCGGTGTTGCGCTGCGTGACCTGGCGTACGCTGACCAGCGTGTTCGACCAGGACCGCAGCATCATCTTCTGCAACGACCTGACCTTAGCCAGGTCCTGTTCCTTGACCGCCTTGAAGATCCGGCGCCGCAGCCGCCCTACGTTGTCCTCGTGCAGCCGCCAGTTAATAGCGTCCCACTCCAGGGCAACGTCCTCGGTTCCGTTCACCGCCATGGGTGCCTAACTTATCCCTCGGTTCCGGCGTATCCGGCACTTCGTCTGCAAAGGCTCACCCGCCTCACGTCAGCCTGCTTTCGCAGCCGGGCACCGGGCCCGGTATCCGGCCAGTTATACGACGAGCACCCGGCTGGAGGACCGGCACTAACACTCCCGCTTTCCTGCGGCCTTTCGGCCCACCGGCATTCGCTTCTTGGGCGTCCTGTTCCCGCCAGAGAATCCAGCTTTCCTCACGGTCGGCTTGCCAGCAGCGCCCAGGCAGCGCCACCGGACCCTGACGGGTAGGGTCGGGCCAGGGCGCGGTACCGGTATTTCGACCGGCCCGTTTCCCTGACCCGCCCTCCGCACCCGGCGTGCCCATTACTGAGCACCGGGCGCTCCACAAGTCCCGCGGGGTTTCGCGGTTTTCCTCACACTGTGCTCGCCCACGGTTTCGGGATCTGTGCTCCCCGATAGCGGTAGCGCACAATGTGCACCGCCTCGGGGTTGAACAGCACGACCCCTCCGTGAGCTGGCCACCCATCTCCTGCGCTGTAACGGCGCCGGAGTGCTCTCCAAGATGTGCGGCGGTGCTTGTGACCGATCCATCGAATCACCTGGTGCCACAGGTAGTGGTGCAGATAACTGAAGGTGGCCTTTGAGCTGCCGTGCTTGAAGTGAGCGGTCCAGCCTGCCAGCATCGGGTTGAGCTGACGCAGCAGGGCTTCGAGCGGCAGGTTCGTGTTCTGCCAGCACACCGCCTTCACCTTGGCCATGATGGCGCGTAGCGTCTTCTTGGCCGGATAGGTATAGACGTAGTGTTTGCTGGAGCCTCGCTTCCGGTGACGCTGGATGCGCCACCCGAGGAAGTCGAACCCCTCATCTATATGGGTAATGAGAGTCTTCTCCGGCGACAGGCGCAAACCCATGCCGGATAGAACTTCCGCTATTTCCCCTCGCAAGGTTTCAGCGTGTTCCCTGGTACCTGAGATAGCCAGGACCCAATCATCCGCGTACCTAATAAGCCGGTAGTTGGGAAGACCGAGACGACGACGCTTGACCCGTTGATACGGAGTCGCCCGAGGCCCACCCGGAGCCTGGGCGATATACTCGTCCAGGACCGACAGGGCCACATTACTGAGCAACGGCGAAAGGATTGACCCTTGCGGCGTGCCGGCACTCGGTTTCCCGCAGCGTGCCATCCTCGGCGAGGATGCCTGCTTTCAGGAACGCTTTCACCAGGGCCAGGACGTGTTTATCGCCGACACGGTTCCGCACCCGATCCATAAGTACTGAATGCGAAATTTCGTCGAAACAGGCTTTGATGTCGCCCTCCACGACCCACTCATACGTGCGGGACGTGAAATGAGTGCACCTCAGCCACAGCGTCATGAGTCCGGCGCTTCGGACGGAACCCGTAGGAGCACGGGAGGAAATCCGCCTCGAAGATCGGCTCCAACACCAGCTTCAGGGACGCCTGGACCACCCGGTCGGACTACGGTCGCGATCCCCAGGCGGCGCTTCTTGCCGTTCGCCTTGGGAATCATCCGCTCCCGCACCGGCACCGGGCGGAACCTCCGGGTCCTTCAACCGCTGTCGCAGCCGGTCGCAGAACACCTCCACCCCGAGCTCGGCCTCGATTGCGTAAGCGGTCCTGCCATCCACCCCGGCCGAGCGGGCGCCCTTGTTGTCCCGCACCCGATCCCACGCCACCAGCACGAACGCGGGATCGCAGACAAGGTTGTACAGATCATCAAACCTGCGATGAGGATCATCACCGGCCCATCGGTGCAGCTTGGCCTGGATCTCTCGTACCCGGCGCTCGGCTGTAAACAGCCCCAGCACCGGATCATCGGTATTCACCGACGGCCTCCGAGCATTCCAACCTCCATGCTGCTCGACTTGCTGGCCCCCTTCGCCCTGCGGCCGGCTCTCCCGGCCCCCATGACGGGTCGCTACGCCCGCGACTACTACGGGGCCTCCGCCCCAGCCTGTGGTCATCAGCCGACGACGAGCCTGCCCGCCTGACCGAGCTGGAAGCCCGGCAGGGAGGGCGACCACGAGCGGTTCCCACGTTCACCTCACGACCGTTCGACGAGTTAGGCGCCCAGCTCCTGCCCCGGCAGCATCGCCACGGTTACGCCGCAGTCCTTCACCGTGGCCTCGTCGCCGGCGAAACCAACCGGCGTCAGAGTTGGCCCCCGCCCACACACACAGGTGAAGGTCACGCACTGCATCCCGGCCCATATCCGCCAGATTTGAGCCGGTGGAACGCTTACGGGTGCTTTAACCACTGATTTCTCGCGTGCACCTTCTCGTCTCGCTTGCCGGACCCGCGCCATCTGGCAGTACCGATACGTCCCGTCGTTGTCAGGGCTGCTTCCCGCCCTCCCCGGCGTCTCCCGGACTCAGGCTGCCCTCAGCTTCAATCAGGCCGCTGCGACGACCTGACGGTGAAGTCGTTTCACCTCCACACGGTCACAAAGCGCCTCGTGGCGCACGGTTTCCACGTTCCACACGCATGAGATACGGCCGGGACGGGTGTCCTCTTTACCCCGGGGGCGGCGGTGTTCCTGCGACCATCGGTACGTCCGCGGCCGCCGCCTGCCGCCTTTCAACGGCTGGCCCCTGCCATCCCGGTACTACCAGCCGACCCGGGATGTCAGATTGACGAGGCATCAACAAGGATTCAGGGTCATTCACCCTTCCGGCCTTCCCCTCACCTGTGACACCCGGTCGGAACGAGCGCCCTTGGGCTTTCCCCTGAGCTTCGCACCCAGCCGTTACCAGCCACGCACGTCAGGGCGGGGACAGGTCTGGAACACAAACCCGAAGTCACGTCTTCGGCATCACGCCGAACCTCCAATCGACGAACTCACTCATAACGTGCGACATCGTGTCGCACCTTACGCTTCTGCCGCGACGGTCGAGCATCCCGTGCGCCCGCCCTGTCTTACTGTCTGGCTTTCCTGTCGCGCAGCCAGTGCTCGAATTCGGTGGCGATGATGCGCTCGTCGTGTACGCCCACTGCCTCGTCCGAGGCCAGCCACACGATCGGCGGACCCATCACCGCGGGGTCGAGAAACCGCTGGCCCGCAGGCCTGGCATCGGGCGGCAGCATGCCGGTGACGGTCGCGCCGCCGGGCAGGAGCAGGTTGACGGTGACGCCGGTGTCCCGCAGGTCGGCGGCCATGATCTTCGACAGCGCCTCGCTGCCAGCCCGGGAGGGCCCGTAGGGAACGAACCCGGCCCGGAGCATGGTCGAATGGCTCACCGAGATGTTGACGATGCGGCCGCCGCCGGCGGCCAGCATCCGCGGGGTGACCTCGCGCGCCACCAGGAAGTAGCCGGTCAGGTTGGTCTCGATCACCGCACGGAAGCCGTCGGCCGGCACCTCCCAAAAGCCCTGCGGGTGGGTCATGAACCGCGGGTTGACCGTGCGCATGCCGATCCCGGCGTTGTTCACCAGCATGTCGATGCCGCCCAGCCGCGACCACGCCTGGCCGACCCCCGGGCCACCGAGGACTCCTCCCGTACGTCCAGCTCCAGGCCGGCCGCGCCCGGCAAATCCGCGGCGACCGCGGCCGCCTGGGCGGCGGACCGGCCGGTCAGCGCGACCCTCGCGCCCGCCGCGGCCAGGGCGGAGGCCATCGCCAGGCCCAGGCCGCTCGTCCCGCCGGTCACCAGCACCTTCAGCGTCGAAGCACTCATGACCGCGAGGCTAGGGCTTCGGCCACGCTCGAAGTCAACCCGCGGCCAGTACCCAGGCCCCCCGACCCGCCTCCAGGCGGGCCTATGCATCGCCGAGCCCGCCCGCCGCACCCGCCATAGCCCCCCGGCGACACGCCGACACGGATCTGCCGATGAGCGGGCGTTTCCTGGACGCATGCTTATGCATAGACCGGAATGTTCATTTAACATTTGACGGCAGATCAAGAGGTCCGGTGCAGCGTGGCGACTCATCCGGTTATGCGCTTACAGGAAAGCCGAACGGCCGAATCGGTACTTGCGTGCTCGGATGACTTGCCGCCCTGAGTCTCAACCGAACCGGGATCATCCTGCATCCTCCCAACGTGCTCGCGGCTGGGCGGCGCGTTCCACGTAGCCAGTGGTTCTGGATTTGAGCGATGCTGTTCTCAGGACCGCGGTCTCCGGAAGGGAGTCGCGCGGGCATGGAGGAGGCGGGAGAGGTATGGCCACTGACGAGGATCTGCTGATCGAGGCGGCGAAGCGGGAGCAGAGGAACCGCCGGTCCGGCCGCAACCTGCTCCTCGCGCTGCTCATGGCGGCGGTCTGCGCCGCCATCGGCTGGGTGCTGGTCTTCCGGGTACGCGCGTTCGTCAAGGCGATCCCGTTCCTGCCCCTCGGCACCGTGACCAGCTGGCTGCTGGTCATCGGCATCGCCGCCTTCGTCATCGCCGGCCTCATCGTCGCCGGTGCCCTCCTGCTGGCCAACCCCCGCAAGCGCTGGGGTGACCCGGCAGCCGGTGCATGCCCTGCCTGTGGCAGCTGGACCCTCCGCCAGGACACGGTGGTGCCCGCCGACCCCGGCTCCGGCAGCCTCAGGAACGCCCCCAAGGGTGTCGTAACCCTCTGCGACACCAAGGGCTGCGCCTACGCCAGCGCCACCGTCACCACCGCCAGTCGTGCCAGGTAACGCTGGCTGGCGTCCTCTAGAGGAATGATTCCTGCCCGGCGGGTGCCGCGTGCCGGGCTGATCCGCGCACAGGAGAAGGGCATCCATGATCGCTCGCCCCCCTGTTCGCGCAGGCCGCCGCTGGCCTGCCCGGCGAACCAGCAATCATGCGCGCACAAGCCCGGTCGACCGGGCGACAGATGATCCGAGCGCACGTGGACGCCATCACCGGGCCGGTGCTGGCGACCGTGCGCGGCCGGGTCGCTGTCGAGCTGATCGCCGGGTTCAGCGATGGCCGTAACTTTGAGAGGTGTCGTTTCGCTGACCGGGCGAAACGTCACGGGGTGTCAGTGGGTAAGCGTCGCTCGGTGTCGCCCGGCGCTAGCGGGGGAGGCGCCTGCTGGCCGGGCGAACACCTTACCCCCACGCCAGCAGCGAGCCGGCGTGCTCCAGGCGCGAGCATTCGTTGATCGCGGTCGTGACATGCTCCGGCGGCGTACGCGGGAGATGGATGTTGTACCCGGGGCGCCCCCTGGCATCGATGGTGGGGTCGGGCCAGTTCAGCACCCCGTGGGAGCGCATGCAGCGGGCGAACTTCTGCCCGGCGTTCATCGCCCGCTGCACCAGGGCCTGGGGACAGACGTAGGCCAGATAACACTGTTGGAGCGACGTGGCGGTGAGCAACCCGCCGGCGGTCGGGAGCAGGTGCTGGCAGGTTCTCTGGGCGGCCTGCAGCAGGGAGCTGCTGACCCCGAGTCGCTGCGGGTCGGGCTTTGGGAGCGTTCCGCCGGCGCCGGGGTCGGGGTAGTCCGGCACGCCGTGGGAGCGGACGCAGTGGGTGTAAGCGACTGCCGACGTGGAGGTCGTTGACGCTCCCGCAGCCTGTGAGGCGCCAGCATTGGTGGATGATGGGCTGCCGCTGCATGCCGCGACTGCCAGCAGGACCAGGGCGAGGATGGCGGCCGCGATGAGCATGTCGGCCAGCCATGCCCGCCGAGGCCGGCGCATGACGGGGGTGTTGTCGTTCATCATGCCCTCCACTTTCGCGGGTAACCCGTGACACGAGCCGCACAGTGCTTGTTAAGCGGATGTCATCTGGGCAGGCGCACAATGTGCGGTGCGAGTGCTGGTCGTAGAGGATCACGTTGCGCTGGCCAACCGGATCGGCGAGGGTCTGCGCGACCCCGGTTTCGCCGTCGATGTGGTCTACGACGGCGCGGCAGCTTTGCAGAGCACGGCCAGCACCGGCTACGACGTGGTCGTCCTCGACCGCGACCTGCCGGCCGTGCACGGCGACCGCGTCTGCCGCCGGCTGGTGCGCGACGGCTCGCCCAGCCGCATCCTGATGCTCACCGCTGCCACCGGCGTCGAGGACCGGGTCGACGGGCTGGAGCTGGCCGCGCGTTCGGCAGCCTCGATCATGGACGGCGCCGGATCGATGCCCGCCTGCCCGGTTGCCTGCGGGCACCGCCCGGCCAGCAGCCGCAGCAGGTACCCGGTGCCGCAGCCGACGTCGAGCACCCGCCGGGGTATCGCGTGCACCGACACGGCGAGCTCCGCCGCCCGGTCGGCGATGCCGTGGTGCAGGCGGCCGCGTCAGCCCTGCTCGTAACCGGGGGCTCGTTCATCGAAGTCAGCGCCGTCGCGGTGCGATGGCACACCGGCAGTCTGGCAGACGACCCGGCCACCGAGGGTGTGACCGGGCAGGCTGGGACTGCTGCACCCAAGCGCCGAAACCTGCCGGGCCATCGTCCCCACGACCGATCCGGAACGGTAGATCGCCCAGGTATGCGCCGTCCTCAGCCAGCCCGTAATCATCCGTCCAGGCGCGCTCATTTGGGCGGCTATTTGAGCGTCGGTGTCTTTAGCACCAGTAACTGAGCGTAGCTGACGTGGCCTATGTTGGCTCTCGATCGTGACTTGACAGCGAACGCGCCGCGCTGACCTGCGGGTTCCCGGACTGCGATTGCCGCACAGCGGGCGGTGGCCGTCGTCGGCGGCTCATGACGGAGGTAACATGGCGGCGGTCGTGCTTGCGCCCCTCACCAGGTAACTGGCGAGCACGACCCGCATAGCCAGGGCGCCTCATCCCCGGAGCGCGCTATGGCTACAACCGTCCTCGCAGTGGCAGCATCGTCGTGGGCGGTGCTGATGGGCATCGCACCGGTCCTGCAAATCCGCCGCATGCTGCGCGAGCAGTCCTCTCGCCAGGTATCCGTCGCGTATTTCACGATCCTGCTCATCGGATTCCTGCTATGGATCGCCTACGGAGCGGCAGCCGGGATCTTGGCGCTGGTGATCCCCAACACTGTTGCCCTGCTCATCGGAGCGACCGTGATCATGGTTGCCCTCCGGCTCCGCCGCCAGCCTCCCCCGAAATAACGCCACCGTTCGACGTCGAGCACTGGTAGCGAGCATTGGCCCGTCCCTTAAGAACTCACCCTCATGCCACAGGGCTGCTGTGTCGCCGGAGCGCCGCGGTCTACGGCTGACCCTGGGGCACGTTTAGCGGGCTGGCTCCGGTGGCGGCCAGTCGCCGGGCAGCTCGTTCAGCCGCCGGGCGTAGGCGGCTGGGTCCGGCTTTTGGTGCTCCTTGAGGGCCCTGTAGACGTCCTCGGTGACCAGTGAGGCAATCATGTGCATGATGTTGTGCCAGTCATAACCGCGCCTGGCGAGCCGCTGGACCGTCTGCCATGTCTCTGGGGGGTCATTGGCAAGCAACTGGTTCGCCACAACTTGGTGCATCGCCACGTGCAGTCTCGGGTTAACGGGCTCGCCATCGATGATCACGTCGTCTTCACTTTGCAGGGCGTCTGCGAACTCCGGGTGGAGCGCCTCAATGAGCAGCGCGCGCTCGTCCTCGTCGCCTGGGTCCAGTAGCTGGAGGTCGAGTTCCTGGTAAATCCCGCGCGCCCGGGGAACCGCCCAAGACCGCCGGTCGCCCGGTGCAGGCTCATCGAACCAGCAGTCTGTCGTTTCCTCCGCGTGGCCGGAGGTTTCCTCAGATGGGGGCACCGCGAACAGGTGTGGTCCGCCCCGCTGCGCTCCGGGCCGCCTGGCCTGCTGACGGCGGCGACGGTCGGGCGGGCGACCACGGCTTCGCGGACTCACCCAGCAATTGTCCCAGTGCCGGCCGCGCACGTCACGCGGTATCCCACAGCCGTGACGTCATTCCGCACCGTTAACGGTCACCTATCGTGAGCGCACGCCTGGTCCGTTGACCGCCGAACTGATCGGCTGCGCCTGGCAGCCCACCGGGATCTCCTAGTCGCTCCGGCTGGCCGGCGCTGCCGCAGCCGAGCCGAGCCACTGGTCGAGCGTCGGGGCCGCGTCCGGGCCGAGCATCCTCGCCGCGCCGGCTTGTGCACGGCGCCATGCGGTGCCCGCGCTGGTAAACGCGGCTCTGCCGGCGTCGGTGATCGTCACTGACATCGCTCGTCCCGTGGCCGAGGTCTCGGCCACGGCGACCCAGCCTTTCTTCTGCATGAGGGCGAGGTTCCGGCTGAGGGTGGACCGCTCCAGCATCAGCCTCGCGGCCAGGGCCGCCGGCCTGACCGGGCCTGCGGCAATGATGAGGCTGGCGAGGACCTCCATCTGGGGCTGGGTGAGCCCCGCCGTCTGCAGTGCCCGCTCGTAGCGCCGCGCGATGACCCGGTGGAGCCGGGCAACACGCATGCCGAGGCAGGCGTCGGCGACCTCCGCAGCGAGGTCATCCGCGATCGCGTGCTGCTGTTCCATGTGCGTTCCGAGTTTGGCCAGCCGGATGTTGCATCTACACCATGCTACCAGTAGTGTATCTACAACAAATCCGGGCGGTGCGGAGGAAGTGTCCTGGAAACCAAAACGAGAGATTGAGTGGGTACGCATGCCAGCTCGGAAGCCATTGACTCATTACGGCGGGTCTTTCACCCTGCCGGGGGAAGTCTTGGCTGGGCGCGTGGCGGTCCCGCTGCCCGGCCCGTCGCGCGCAGAGGTGCTGCGGAGCCTGGCATGAAGCCGGATCCTGGGCGGTTCATCGAGGTCAACAGCGTATCCCTGTACGTCGAGGAGCACGGCGCCGGTGTCCCGGTGCTGCTCCTGCACGGGTTTCCCGATTCCGCGCGGCTCTGGCGCAACCAGGTGCCGGTCTTGGTGAATAACGGTTTCCGGGTGATCACACCGGACCTGCGCGGGTTCGGCCGGTCCGGGCGCCCGCAGGAGGTCGCCGCGTACCGGTTGCAGACCGTG
Source organism: uncultured Actinomycetes bacterium (assembly GCA_963703605.1). Lineage (GTDB taxonomy): Bacteria > Actinomycetota > Actinomycetes > Streptosporangiales > Streptosporangiaceae > DASXKD01. The sequence goes on along the minus strand of CAVPFC010000049.1, from coordinate 222,440 downwards.
GTAGCAGACGTGACCGGGCTGCTGGACGCTCTCGGCATCGGCACGGCAGACGTCGTCGGCCATGACTGGGGCGCGGCGGTGGCGTGGCTCACGGCCGCGCTCGCCCCGGACCGGGTCCGCAGGCTCGTGGTCATCTCGGTGCCGCACCCGCTCGCGCCGCTCACCCTGCGGCAGCACGAGATGGCCTGGTATCAGCTGTTCTTCCAGTTCACCGGCGTCGCCGAGGCGACCGTCATGGCCGACGACTGGGCGTGGCTGCGGATCTTCAGCCGGGGCGACGGGGACACCGGCCAGTGGATCGAGGAGCTGTCCCGGCCGGGCGCGCTGACCGCTGCGCTGAACTGGGCCCGGGCCAACCTGGCGCCGCGCATGCCGGGCCCACAGCCCAGCCTGCCGCCGGTCCAGGCGCCGGTGCTCGGCATCTGGTCGGACGGCGACCACTACCTCGACGGCGAGCGGATGCGGCAGTCAGCGGCCCACGTGGCGGGGCCGTGGCGCTACGCGGAAATCGCCGGCGCCAGCCACTGGGTACCGCGGGATGCCCCCGGCCAGCTGAACGACCTGCTGCTCGACTGGCTGCGCTGACTTGTCCAGCAGCGACCGGCAGTGGGTGGTGACAGGGCTCGCGGCGTCCGCCGTAGGCGGCGCCGCGGCCGGCGCATCCACTGGACGAGAGCTCACGTGACAAAACCGGCGCCGGCACCGGGCCTTTCCCCGCTACCGGGGACCCGGGCAGAGCGAGCCCGGCGGCCAAGGCTGGCGAGATCGGCCGCGTTCTGGCTGGAGGCAGCGGTGCTGGTTCTGTTCCTCGCCGCGTCCGCCGCGCCCACCCCGCTGTATCGCGTCTACCAGGCCAGGTGGGGATTCTCGGCGACCACGCTGACCGCCGTGTTCGCCGTCTACGTGGTGTTCCTCCTGATGACGGTGCTGATCTTCGGCTCCCTGTCCGACCATCTGGGACGCCGGCCGGTGATCATTACCGCTCTTGCCGTGGATACGGCGGCGTGCATCCTGTTCTTGCTGGCGCCCGGGGTCTGGGCGCTGTTTTCCGCACGGGCGCTGCAGGGGGTAGCGGTGGGCTTGGTGGCCAGCGCGCTCGGCGGCGCGCTGCTGGATCTGCGGCCAGCCGGGAGCCTCGCGCCGCTGGTGACGAGCAACGGGGGCACCGTGGGTCTGGCCCTCGGAGCGTTGGGTACCAGCGTGCTGGTCCAGTACGGTCCGGCCCCGACGGCCCTGGTGTGGTGGCTGCTCCTGGGCGCGTTCCTGGCCGCGATTCTCCTGATGGCCGCGATGCCGGAGCCGGGAACCGTGCGCCCCGGCGCCCTGGCCTCGCTGCGGCCGGACATCAGCGTGCCGCGCCCGGCCCGGGGCACCTTCGCACGGGCCGTACCGTGCCTGGTGGCCGTGTGGGCGCTGGGCGGCTTCTACCTGTCGCTGGGACCCTCGCTAGCCGCGCAGTTGTCCGGCTCACACAACCTGCTGTGGGGCGGCGTCATCACCTTCTTGCTCACCGGCCTGGGCGCGGTGACCTCGCTCGCGTTCCGCAACTCCGCCCCGACCGCGGTGATGCTCGGCGGTTGCCTCGGGCTGCTGGGCGGCGCCGTGGTGACGGCCGCCGCGATCGTGGCCCGTACACCCGCGCTGCTGCTACTGGGTACCGTGCTGGCCGGCCTGGGCTTTGGGCCTGCGAACCTAGGCGGCTACCGCGTGATCATGGCACGGGCTGCCGCCAGCAACCGGGCCGGGCTGATCGCAGCTATCTCCATCGTCAACTACCTCGCGTTCGGCCTGCCAGCCCTGCTCGCCGGCATTGCCACCTCGCATTTTGGCCTGCACGACACCGCACTGGTCTATTCCGTCGCGATCGCCCTGCTCGCCGCGGCCGCCGCAGCAGGCCTCCTGTTCGAAGGGCGCGCCCGCGAACCGCAGGCGGTCGCGCCGCCTCCCGAACTGCCGCCGGGCCCGTGCACCGTGCCACCGTACGCACAAGCACCGTCCCAGGAAGCCGAGCCAGCAAAGGCACCCAAGTAATCATCCTCAATAAGAGGAGGCTCAAGGATGGCGAGCATCGACCACGCTGGGTGATCAGCGAGCCTGCGCCCTGCTGCCGGGCGAGACCGATTGAGTACTGGGTTAGCCGTTACCGCTCGTCGTCGCCGTACGGGACCTCCTGACGCTGCTCGAGCACGTCATCTTCTGGCTCATCGTCGGGGATCTCGGCCGGTACCGAGGGCTGCTCGCGGTCCTCGGCGTCGTAGTCGGCGTACTGGTCGTCGGCGTACTCATCCTCAGGATTGCTGTCGGTGCTGGAAACCATGGCTGAGTCTTACCTGCCGGTGCCCGGGACGCAAAGCAGGTGGTCACCGTAACGGTTCCCGGCCGGTTGCCGCCGCAGGCGGCGGACGGTGGGGCTATAGAGTACGGGCGTGCCAGGCATGCGGCCGCGTGGGCGGGCGGTGTGGCGGTTTTTGGTCGGGCCCCCGCTGCGGGCGCGGGATGTTTCCCGGGAGCAGATCACCCCGGCTGAGGGATTGCCTGCGCTGTCGCTGGATGCCTTGACGTCGGTTGCCTACGGGCCAGAAGCGATCATCGCGGTCCTGGCCCTGGCCGGGGCGGGGGCACTGCACCTGATCCTGCCGGTCACGGTCGTGATCGTGGCGCTGCTGGCCATTCTGGTGTTCTCCTACAGCCAGGTGATCGACGCCTATCCGGGCGGCGGAGGGGCTTATGCGGTATCGCGGGCCAACTTCGGCCCGCGGGGCGCACTGCTCGCCGCCGCGGCGCTGATCGTCGACTACACGCTGACTGTCGCGGTCTCCATCGCCGCCGGGGTAGCGTCGCTGACTTCGGCCTTTCCCGCCCTGGGCCCGGAGACGGTGCCGATCTGCCTGGGCATCCTGGTGGTGGTCACGCTGCTCAACCTGCGCGGCCTGGCTGATGCCGCACGCGCGTTCCTGCTGCCCACGATGCTGTTCATCGCCGGGCTGCTGGTCATCATCGTCATTGGCCTGATCCACCCGCTGGCGCTGCACGCCCCCCAGCCCGGCCGCTCCCTGGTGCCCGCACACGCGCTGGAGACGGTGAGCGTGCTGCTGCTGCTGAAGGCGTTCTCGGCCGGGTGCAGCGCGCTGACCGGGGTCGAGGCGATCGCCAACGGGGTACCGCTGTTCAAGCAGCCCCGGGTACCCCGGGCCAAGCAGACCGAGCTCATGCTCGGGGGGATCCTCGGCGCGATGCTGCTGGGCCTGGCGGTGCTCGCCGACCGCTGGCACATTGGCCCCCGCTCCGGCCAGACCGTGCTGAGCCAGATCATGGCCGCCGCCGTCGGGCGGAACTGGGCCTACTACGTGATGTCGCTGACCATTACGGTGGTTCTCGCGCTGGCCGCCAACACCTCATTCGGCGGCCTGCCGGTGCTGGCCAGCCTGGTCGCCAGGGACGACTACCTGCCCCGCCGGTTTGCACTCCGCGACGACCGGCAGGTGTTCGCCTCGGGCATCTGGGTGCTGGCCATCATGTCAGCGGCCCTGCTGATCGCCGTGCATGGCAACACGCTGCGGCTGATCCCGCTGTTCGCCATCGGGGTGTTCACCGGCTTCACCCTGGCCCAGGCCGGAATGGTCGTGCACTGGCGGCGCCGCCGGCAGCACGGCTGGCAGCAGCGCGCGGCCATCAACGGCATCGGCGCCGTCGCCACCGCCGTTGCCACGCTGGTCTTCCTGGTCACCAAGTTCACCGAGGGAGCCTGGGTGGTCGTGCTGGCCATACCCGCCCTCATCGTCGGTTTCACCCGGATCCACCGCTACTACCAGCGGGTCGGGCGCGCCCTCGGGTTCGGCTCGATCCCAGGCCCACCGCAGGCCAGGCCCGCCATGGTCGTCGTGCCGATCGCCGGGGTATCCCGGCTGACCCAGCACGCGATCTCCGAGGCGCTGTCCATCAGCCAGAACGTGATCGCCGTGACCGTAGTGGCCACCGACCCTGACCAGAGCATCAGGCACACCAACACCGTGCGCCACCAGTGGGACCAGTGGAATCCCGGGGTTCCCCTGCAGGTCCTGCACACCCAGTACGCCTCGATCGCGGGCCCCATCGTGACGTTCATCGACAAGCTCCGCGACCAGCACGACGAGCAGATCATCGTGCTGATCCCGGTCATCAGCCCCGACCACGTGCGCAACCGCCTCCTGCACAATCAGCTCGACCTCGTCCTCACCGCAGCGCTGCGGACCCGCACCGACATCGTCGTCAGCCGTGTCACTGTCTCGCTGCAACTCCCAGACGACCAAGCCAGCCCAGGCCACCAAGAAGGCGCCGCCGCGAAGCCGGACAAGGCGACCAGACCACGGCGGAGCGCAACGTGACAGGTGGGTTTCCATCGGGTCGGCCTGGCCTCTTGAAGCCCACGTGCGGCCCAGCCACCCGACGCACGACGGGTTCTGGTGGCCGGCAGTTACGGCTTGCCGGCGGGCGGCGGGCGGGAGCCGGGCGGGGTATTCAGGGGCAGGGCGAGCGGGGTGCCGGCCACCGGGCAGTTTCGTTTGAGGGATGGCGGTAGTTCTTTTGGTCCTCGCTGGGTATCTGTGCCGGGTCGGCTCAGGGCGTCGTCGCTGATGGTGGTCCAGGCGAGCAGCGCGGCTGCGAAAGACGCCCCTGCGGCAACGGTCATGGCGACCGGGAAGCCGGCTGCCATTTTGGCCGGGTCGTCGAAGGCGGAGCCGGAAAGCCCGGCGGCAAGGGGAAGGGCCGCAACCGCGATCATTTGACCGAGGCGCGAGAGCGCGTTGTTAATGGCGGAAGCGATCCCGGAGTGCTGTGAATCGACGCTGGCCAGGACCGTCGCGGTGATCGGGGTGATCAGGGCGGCGAGACCGACCCCGAATACGATCAGCGAGGGCAGCACCGCGGGGAGGAATCGGTCGCCGGGGTGGATCTGTGCCATTAGCAGCAGTCCCGCACCGGTCAGGACGGCTCCGATCGTCAGCGGGATCCGCGGGCCGATTCGCTGGGCGATTGCCCCCGATGGGGAGGAGAGGGTCAGTAGCAGCAAGGTGATCGGCAGCGTGGCGGCACCGGCTTGAAGTGCGGTGTAGCCGAGTGTGATCTGCAGGAACGCGACGAACAGGAAGATCACGCCGCCGAGCGCCGCGTAGGTGACCAGCGCGAGCAGGTTGGCGCTGGCGAACTGGCGGGAGCGGAACAACTCCAGCGGCAGCATGGGGTGCCTGGACCGCCGCTCCACGGCCACAAAGGCAGCTGCGGCGGCCAGGCCGGCGGCCAAGGCGGCAATCACCGCTGCCGTCAGGCCCCCGGACGCCTCGATCAGGGCAAAGCACACACCTGCGATGGCCAGGGTGGCGAGCGCTGCGCCGGGCAGATCCAGGCCGCCAGCACGCGTTGGGTCCCGGCTCTCTGGCACATGGAGAACCGCGGCGACGACGACAAAAGCCCCTAGCGGGAGATTGATCAGGAAGACCGCGCGCCATGACACCGCGTCGGTCAGGTACCCGCCGACGGAGGGGCCGACCGCGCCCGCGACCGCACCCAGACCTGCCCACGCACCGATCGCCCGGGTGCGATCATCGGGATGAAAAACCGCGTCGATGATGGCAAGGCTCCCGGGTGTGAGCAAAGCCCCCCCAATCCCCTGAACGAACCGGGCAGCAACGAGCAGCTCGATCGTCGGGGCGGCCGCGCACAGCGCCGACGCGGCCACGAAGACCACCACCCCCAGGATGAATATGCGACGCCGGCCGTAGATGTCGCTGAGCGAACCGCCCACCAAGACAAGCGCCGCGAGCGTCAGCACGTAGCCGTTCAGCGTCCACTGCAACCCCGCGACGCCCGCGCCGAGATCACGGCCGATCGTCGGCAACGCAACGTTGACAACCGTGGCCTCCAGCAGAATCATCGCCTCGCCCAGGACCGCCACCGCCAGCACCCAGCGACCGGCGGCCGAGGCAAGCCGTACCGAGCCATACCCTCGGTCCTCGTTCCCCGCCAACGGCACCCTCCCTGGCGTCCTCGCTAGCCTCAGTGTGTCTCCCCGCCAGTTCAGCGAGCGCCGCGGCCGGGATGTTAGGCGAGGCGGCCGGCCAGACCGCTTCGCAAACACCAGCCAGCCGAGCCGCGTCAGTTCCGGAGATCGCCGCCCCTTGCCAGCCTCGCCAGCGGCGGCACCACCTGACCGCTACGCGGGTGCGTTGCGGTCAGGGATGGACCGGGCCGCTGGGGCCGCGGTCGAGGCGAATCGACTGCATGATCGCGAACGTCGTGGTCCTGGTGAAGATCTCGATGTCGGCACCGCCCAGCACGCCGGTGTATTTCGCGATGACGGGGGCGGCCGCGTACTCGGTGACGGCGTCGAGGTGGGCCCTGACCGCGGCCCACACGTTCTCTCCGTAGTGCTTGAAAATCGGTCCCGGGTTGACCGAGGCCAGCGCCTCGCGCGAGCTGGCTCCGATGTCGGCGATGTACTGCTGGTGCATAGCGACGTCCTCGCGGGTTGCCACCCGGCCCAGGTGCCCGCTGATGAGGTGCGTCCACGGGTAGTCCAGCGCGATGGCCGGGGAGCCGGTGTACCCGATGACGTCGTCGCTGAGGTTGAGGTTGTAAATCGGTATCCAGCCGGCGTTGACCACGTCGATGAACATCAAGGTGTCGTGGCCGGGGAAGTGGATGTAGATGTTGTCCGGCGAGTGGTTGGGCCCGTGCCAGGCCAGTTCGACCCGCTCGCCGCCGACTTCCAGGGTGTAGCTGTCGGAGAAGGTCACGTCCGGGACCGGGCGGGCGGGATCGTCGTCGCGCAGCAGCAGCCGCAGGGTCTCCTCGTGGCCGATGCGGACGATGTCCCCGCCGAACAGCGAGGACGCTCCCTGGTGGTCTGCGTGGTGGTGCGAGTAGACCATGTGGGTGACCTGGTTGGTCAAGCCGTTGGCGGCGGTGGTCTCGTCCACGGCACGCCGGATGTTGTGGCCGATGTTCGGGGGCGCGTCGAAGATCACGACGCCATCGGGGGTGGTCAGGAACGCCGACATGTAGACGTTGTCCGTCACCGCGTAGAGGTTCCGCTCGACCTGCCAGACGTGGTACCCGTGTTCGTTCAGGGCCGCCCCCTTCGCGATCGCCGGGAGGGGGGCGTACTCGGGCAGGTCTGGGGCGCCGGTAGCGCCCGTGGCTGGTGATGTCACTGTTTCTCCCTGGATTCTCGCGGCACGTCCCTGCCGGCCGTGCGCGTCCGCAAGCTCGTGAGCACGCCAAGGATCGCCGCCGGGAGGCGGGAAGGTCATCACTGGAATTTAGTGATTCGCCCCGCCGGCGCCCGGCTCCATCTGGCGGACCTCAAGCAGGACCAGGCCGAGGACCTCCATCTCAGCGAGCACGCCGTACAGGGCTGACTGGTCCAGCCAGCCGGCGAGCACAGTCTGCGTGCCCTTGTGCCGTGGCATCATCGCCGGAAACGCGGCCAGCGCCAGCGCGCCGAGATGGCCGTCGACCCGGATCATATACAGGGCGGGTGCCCAGTCCATGACCACATGGTCGCGGGCAGGCAGGTGAAACCGCATCACGTGGATCCGGTGAGCGCGGGCCGGCCTGCGCGGCATGCCAGCCGCGCTCCCTCGCGTGCGGTGACCGCCGGGCGTTCAGGTGCGGCCGACGGACAGCAGCCGCAGTTCGCGGCCTCGCTCCACCGCCGCGGTCCGGTCGGCGGCGCCGAGCTTGGCATAGATCCGGCGGATGTGGGTGTCGACGGTGTGCACCGAGACCGACAGCTCGCCAGCGATCTCGCGGCGGGTGAGGTTCGTCGGCAGGTAGCGCAGTATGCGCAGCTCACTTCTGCTGAGTTCCTCGATCGGTATCACGGCCGGCTGGCTCAGCCCCGCCCGCGCAGCGCTGCGGATGGCATCGAGGATGTCGGTGACCAGCGCCGCATGTGATGTGCCGTGCCGCGGCAGGGTTTCGAGGAGCTGCCATGCGCCGGTCATCGCGAACGGCAGGATCAGCCGGTCCGGCTCCGCGAGGTTCAGCGCCTGCTCGGCTGCCTCTTGGGAGGCGCGCTCATCACCCAGGTCGCGGCAGGCGAACGCGTCCAGCAGGTGCGCCTCGACCTCGGTGAGGTAAGAAAGAACCGGGACGTCGCCGTCGAGGACGACGCGGAGTTCGCGGCGGGCGGCGGCAGGGTCCTGCTCGGCCAGCAGGATCACCGCGGCCGCGTTGCGGATCTCGCCGGTGCTGGCCTGCCGGCCGTCGAGGCCGGCCAGAGCAGCCCGCGCCTGCCCGGCCATCCCGAGCCGGGCCTGGGTGGCGATCGTCCACGCATTGACGCGGGTAGTCAGCCCGTGCTCGCCGACCATGAGCGCCTGCATCTGCCTGGCGGCGGTGAACTCCTCCAGCGCCCGGTGACAGCGGCCGCGCGCCGCCTGCAGAATTGCGGAGGTAAGGCACACCAGCAGCCGGATGCCTGGCTCGCCGTCGCCCTGTGTGGCGTGCCTGGCGCGGTCCAGCCAATGTTCGGCGAGGTCGAACTGGCCCGTCCAGATCAGCGCGTTGGCGAGCGCCGCCAGCGCCGGGGCGGTCACCGCCTCGGCGTCCCAGCCGTGCCGCGCCGCCACCAGTATGGCTTCCTCGCAGCGCTGCCGGGCCATGGCGAAGGAGCGGCTCGTGGAGGCGAACCCCAGGTGGGCGAGGCAGGCCACCTCCAGGTAGGGCCGGCCGATGCGGCGGGCGAGGGTGGCGCCTTCTACAAGGTGCCGTTCGCTGTCGGCCAGCCGCAGCGACCATGCCTCGGTGACGCCCAGGTTCAGCAGCGCGACGGCTTTCAGGTCGCTGCTGAGCGCGGCGTCGGCGTTCGTCTGGTCATCGCCTGGGCACAGGAGTGCCCCTGCCTGCTCGAAGATGCTGTCGAAGTGCCCGCGTAGCCGCGCTGACAACAGGTCCACGGAGGCGATGGCCAGCTGCAGCCGGTGCCGGCGGGCCGGCGGCGTGGTGGCTGCGTACGCCCTGACCTCGTGCAGGTGCGCATCGGTCTGGTCGAGGCGGAGCTGGTATTGGTCCGCGATGGCCCGGACCAGGGTCAGGTCAGGGGAGTCCGCTCCGGTCGGGGCCGGGAAGGAGCGCAGCAGCGCCGCCACGGTGCCCGCCTGCCCGTCAAGGGTGAGGCTGAGGGCATGGTCGGTGAGCATGCGGGCCGCCTCGTCCCAGTCGCCGGCCGCCTGCAGGTGGCCGATGGCGTCGGCAGCCTGGCCGCGCGCGGCGAGCCAGCGCGCGGAGAGCTGGTGCAGTCCGGCGATGTCCGCGGGCATCGTGCGGCGCAGTTCGAGCCGGAGCAGGCCGCCGAACATGCGGTGGTAGCGGAACCAGGTACGGCCGGGGTCGAGGGACACGACGAACGCGTTGGCGTCCTCCAGGTCCAGCAGGATCCGCTCCGAGCCCGTGGCTCCGGTCAGCAGGTCGGCGAGCTCGCCGTTGACCCGGTCCAGCACGGAGGTGCGCAGCAGCAGGCCCTGGACCTCCGGCGGCTGCCGCTCCAGCATCTCGGCCATCAGGTACTCGGCGACCGTGCGGTCGCTGCCGGAGAACTCGGCGACGAACCGTTCGGGGTCGGGGTGCCCGGCGAGGGATAGCACGGCGAGCCGCAGCCCGGCCGCCCAGCCCTCGGTCCGCTGATGCAGCATCGCGGCCACGTGCTCGGGCAGCGCGATTCCGGCGGCGGCGAGGAACTGGCGGGTCTCGTGCTCGGTGAAGCGCAGTTGCGCGGCGCGTATCTCGGCCAGGTCACCGTCCAGCCGCAGCTTGTGCAGGTGCAGCGGCAGGTCGCGGCGAGTGGCCACGACCGCGCGGACCCCCGGAGGCAGGCGCGTCAGCAGCGCCGTGAGCTGCCCGGCGGCCTCGGGTGAGCTGAGCTCGTGCAGGTCGTCGATGACCAGGACGAAGCGATCGCAGGACTCCTCGAGCTCGGACAGCACCTTGTCCACCATGGCGCTGCCGCTCGAGCCGGGTGCCACCGGCGGCAGCTGCGCACCGCCCTCGCCGGTGCCTGCCGCGGCCCGGACCGCGCCCAGCATGGTGAGCCAGAAGAGCTGCATATCGTGCTGGCCCGGCCGTACGGTCATGAAGGCGATACGGCAATCCTGGCCCGGCTGGCCCGCCCACGCGCGCAACAGCGACGTCTTCCCTGTGCCGGCAGGCGCCGAGATAATCGTGACCCGCTTCTGGGCTGCCCGGTCCAAGGCGGCCACCAGGTCATGACGGCGGATCAGCCCAGGCTCTGCCCCGCCCGGCGCGCGGCCCGAGCCCGCCGCGGCGGGCATGTCGGTCATCGCGCCCTCTTCTCATAGTCGGTCCGGCCGATCAAGCCGCGGTCGAGAGTGATTTTCTACCCAAACGGACGCGTTTCACTTCCCATCAGCTTTAGGCGAGAAGGTCACGGGCTTCCGAATCAAGCGCGACGTTCGCGACGGCGATGTTCTCCTCGAGGTGGCTGATCGAGGACGTGCCGGGGATCAAAAGCACCTCTGGCCGCAGGTCCAGCAGCCAGGCCAATGCCACCTGGGCGGGCGTGCAGCCCAGGCGGGCGGCGGTGGCCGCAACCGGCCCGAGAACATGACGTCGCGGCTCCATACCTCGATGGTCAGGCCCCGGCAGGTGAGACGGCATCACCGGAATCTGGTGACAGGCCAGCCGCCTGTCGCCGCCTGGGCTAACGAAGGTAAAGGTCGATCGCTGAGCTAGCCGGCCATGACACGCCGATACCCGCCGCTGACCCACTCGGCGACCAGCCGGCCGTACTCTTCCGGCGCCTGCTCCCAGGCGAAGTGACCGGCGTCGAGAGGGTGAATCTCGCTGTTAGGGAGGAGCTGGTCGAGATACTGGTTATTCGACCACGGCACGAGCTCGTCGTTCCGGCCTGCCACGATCTGGGCCGGGGCCGTGATCGTCGGCAGCAGGTCTCGGAGCACGGGGTTCTGCTCGGGGTAGTGCCGTACGAACCGGGCCGACTCCGCAAACCGGCCGAGGTCGTATGCGCTCACATAGTCCTCGTGGACCTCGGGCTCAGTCTCGCTCGGTGCGGCCGACTGGACCGCGTAGCCGATGTTGGTTCTGGCGTCGAGCTCGCGAACGTCATCGAGACTGGGTGCCTCGATGACATCTTTGAGCGCACCGCCGGCCTCGATCGGGTAGCGGACAGCGCCGCCACCGATGGTCAGGCTCGTAACACGTTCTGGCGCCTTGGCCGCGAGGAAGAGCGCGGCGGCTGTGCCAACGTCAGGACCGACGATATGCGGGGCGCCCAGTCCCCATTGGTCGATCAGACGGGCCAGGAACGCTCCGGAGCTGTCGGGAGCGATCAGCTCAGCGGGCTGATCGGAGTGGCCGAATCCCGGCATGTCGATAGCGACAACCCTCCCGAGCGACGTGATGCGGTCCCAGATGCGACGGTAGGCCCACAGGCTTTCCGGCCACGGCGCCAGCATCAGCACGGTCGTGTCGGAGTTCGCCCTGGTGTCGGCGAACCTCACCTGGACTCCGTCAAGGACCCGGAAGTAGGTGGAGATCTGCGACGCGGTTCCGGTACTCATCGGAGGTTCTCCTTCTTCATTCCTTAACAGACAGGTCTGTTCGGCAGACTAACAGGCCTGTCTGTTTAGTCAAGGGCTCCTGACCGCACTCGCGTCGGCCCCTCCAAGATCGCGGAGCGATTCCTCCAGACAGACTTGTCCGTTAAATTTGAAGTATGAGCACCCGCGCCAGGGACACCAGGCCGGCCCGAGACCGGCTGCTCGATGCGGCCAGCGAGCTGTTTTACGAGCACGGGGTCCACACAGTCGGCATCGACACGATCATCGAGCGGGCTGGCGTCGCCAAGGCCAGCCTCTACAGCGCGTTCGGCAGCAAGGAGGAGCTCGTGCGTGCCTACCTCGAGGCTCGTCACACGTCGCGCCGGGCGGCGGTGCTAGCCGAGATGGAGTTGCACGATGACCCGAGAGGGAAGCTGCTCGCGGTGTTCGATGTGCTCGTTACCACGGTGAAGCCGACGGAGTTCCGCGGTTGTGCCTTCGCCAACGCCTCCGCCGAGTCGGAGCCTGACAGCGCGGCTGCCGAAGTCACGCGCAAGGTCCGCGCGTGGTTGCTCGGGGTAATGGCAGAGCAGGCGACGGCGCTGGGTGCAGCGGATCCGTCCGGCCTGGCGCGACAGCTCACCTTGCTGTACGACGGAGCCCTCGTCCAGTCGCGTCTCGAGCGTGGCCCTGCCGCCGCCACCGCGGCGAAGATGGCCGCCCAAGTACTCATCGATGCGGCCATTCCGGCCGCGCGGAAGCCGCGGTCGCGACCGACCCGCGCGGCGACAAGTCCCGACACCCCATAATCGGCTGACCACTTGCATGGCTATTTACGGCGATCCAGTGCCCGAACGCACGAATCTAGCCGCGAGTCGCGCGCGTTTGGGCAAGCAGGAGGCAAGGTCACCCCGGCGGGAGTGGCATCATGGAAGGTGATGAGTACGCCACGTTCCCGCCGCTTCCCGGTGACCGTTACGCGTCTGCCGGTTACGCGCTGCCAGATCTGCAACCGCACCCTCGCCTATCGGCCCGGCAACATCAGCGAGGTCCTGACCGAGCATTACCGCCGGGTCCATCCCGAAGCTCTCGGCATCCCCGCCGAATAACGGAGCCAAGCTCAGCGCGGGCGGGACTCCATCGCGGACATCCGCCAGTCCGGAGCGCGCTTGCTGGCGGCCTTGGCTCGCGGGCGCGCCGACGATGCCGGACAGCGCGGCCAGCGGCGGCGCGGCCCAGCGGCGGGATGATCTGGCCGCCGGCCGGTGTTGTGCTGTATGGTTGGCCGCAGGCGAGGATTCTCCCGCCTTAACGGCGAGCATCTGCCATTCGGCCCCGCCCGCTAGGTAAGACCCAGTGCGGGCGCAGGGGCATCTCGCAGCGATCCGGCCTTTTCCGCTGCTTCTTGATTTCACCAGGATGCTCGTTTCCCTAGCCGCCGCTGGCGTTCGCATGTAGCCGCCCGGCGCTTCTTCTGGCGTGCCCTATTGCGGGCGCTGCAGGAAAGGAAATCCCCAAATGACCACAATCACCGACAATCCGCAGGGCACGCTGGCGCGCGACAAGCTTCCGGTTCCTGATGCTCTGCCTGCCCAGAACTCGCGGCGGGCCCGGAATCCCGGCAGGCCCGGGGACACCCGGTCCAGCTACACCCGAGCCGCTCCGGACGCACGGCCGGCCCAAGACGCACTGCCTGCCCAGGACACCGTGACGATCCCGGTTTCGGGCCTCCTCGACATCACCGATGGCAAGGCGTTCATCCGCGGCGCCGGGTATCAGCGCGGGCCGTCCGACATCCACCTGTCCCTCACCCAAGTCCAGCACTACGGGCTGCGCCGCGGCGACCAGATCACCGGCGCCGCGCGGCCACCCCGGCCCGGCAAAGCGCGCGAGCGGCACGCGACGCTGACCCAGCTCGACTCGGTCAACGGCCTCGATCCGCAGCAGGCCACGCAGCGCCCCCACTTCGCGGAACTGACGCCGTTGCACCCGCAGCAACGGCTCCGCCTGGAGACACCCGCCGGTTCGCCGACAGCGCGAATCATCGACCTGATCGCCCCGATAGGTAAGGGCCAGCGCGGGCTCATCGTCGCCCCGCCGAAGGCCGGCAAGACCATGGTGCTGCAGGCGATCGCCGCCGCGGTGACCGCCAACCACCCCGAGGTGCACCTCATGGTCATACTGGTCGGCGAACGTCCAGAAGAGGTCACCGAGCTGCGCCGGTCGGTGCACGGTGAAGTGATCTCCGCGACCTTCGACCAGGCTGCCGAAGAACACATCGCGGTCGCCGAACTGGCCATCGAACGAGCCAAGCGACTGGTCGAGCTGGGCCGCGACGTGGTGGTGCTGCTGGACTCGATCACCCGGCTCGGCCGTGCCTACAACCTGGTCGCCCCGGCCAGCAGCCGCATCCTGGCCGGCGGCGTGGCGGTAGGCGCGCTATACCCGCCACGCAAATTCCTCGGCGCTGGCCGCAACACCGAAGATGGCGGCTCTCTGACCCTGCTGTGTACCGCCCTGGTAGACACCGGGTCGCGGATGGACGACGTGTTCTTCGAGGAGTTCAAGGGCACCGGCAACATGGAGCTGCGGCTGCGCCGCGATCTCGCCGAGAAGCGCATCTTCCCCGCGATCGACGTGCTGACCTCCAGCACCCGCCGCGAAGACCTGCTGCTGGCTCCCGGTGAGAGCGCGGTCACCGGCACCTTGCGCCGGGTCCTCGCCGAACTTGGTCCCCAGCAGGCGGTCGAGCTGCTGCTGGACAAGTCCCGCGACACCACCTCGAACGCCGAGTTCCTGCGGCAGATCCAGCGCAGCACCCAGCCACTGGCCACCTGAACCGGCCTCGTCTCCGGCTACGGCGCACCTGCCGGTACCGTGACATTTGGAGCGGTCGCCCGCCGGACCAGTCATCTGGGATCACGATCAGGTGCTGGACTGGCGCTGAGCCGGGCAACTGCGGATGCCGGAGATGGAGCGAAGATGGCGCGAGTTCTGTACACGGCGGAGGCAACCGTCACCGGCGGCCGGGCAAACGGCCACGGGCGCACGAATGACGGGGCCCTGGATGTGCAGCTCCGCGCGCCGAAGGAGATGGGCGGCGAGGGCGGTGGCACCAACCCCGAACAGCTGTTCGCCGTGGGCTATGCAGCCTGCTTCGAAAGCGCCCTGGGCGTGGTCGGCCGTCGTGAGCGCGCCGAGGTGGGCGATGTCTCGATCGACAGCCGGGTGAGCCTGCTGCCCACCGAGGAGCGTGGTTTCAACCTCGCCGTGGAGCTTGACGTAACCCTGCCGCAGGTTCCAGACCCTGAGCAGGCGGCGCAGCTCGTTGCTGCCGCTCACCAGGTGTGCCCGTACTCCAATGCCACGCGGGGCAACATCGACGTGACGCTCAGGGTGAACGGCCGCGACATCGGCTGAACCGCTCTCCGGGAGTGGCCCGGATCAGTAGCAGCGTGGCGTACGGCCCTGGGCGAGCTGCCCGTTATTCGAGGTGGCAGGTGGGCTGTCGGCGGAAGCGCCTCCCTCGCCCTGCACGGATTGCCGGTCGAACCCAGGGACCTGGATCTCCTGGTTGATCACGTGGCCGCGGCCGAGCTGGTGATCGTCGTCGGTGGCCGGCGGATCCCGGTGCTGCCATTGCGGACCATGCAGGTCCTGCTCGATGCGACTGGCCACCGGGAGCGAGCAGCGATGGTCGCCAAGGTGGTGGGTGCGGCAAGCGACTGCTGAAGGCGCCGGTCGCCGCCGAGCTGGTGTCCAGCCTGAGGCAGGCCGGCGCCAGGCTGATGCCAGGCGTATCGCAGCCAGACCGGCGCACCCTGGGCACGTCGGCTGCGGCGGTAACCGTCGTGACCGCCGCAGCCGTCGCTCCGCACGGCAGCCGCATGCCGGCCTGGCGGTGCAACTCGACCTTGGTCGCGGCCGGCTGCCTGCCGGAGGGAGCAGCGCTATGACCGTACCGATCGAGGTCTCGGCGGGGGCCGCCGAGACCTCGCCGGAGGCGATCCTGGCCGGGGTGGGCAGCGCGACCATCGAAGGGCGTTCGCTCGGGCAGATTGCGTGGATGCGGCTGCGCCGCGACAAGGTCGCCATGGCGGGCGGGGTGGTCGTGGTCCTGCTGATCCTGGTCGCGGTCGCCGGGCCCTTTTTCGTGCAGAACCCGGACGTCTATCACGCGAACCTCATCAACCCGACGTACAGCCGGCCCAACGGGCCATTCGGCGGGATCAGCCTGGCCCATCCACTGGGGGTGGAGCCGGTGACCGGGCGGGACATGCTGGCGCGGATCGTGGTCGGCGCGCGCTACTCGCTGCTGATCGGATTCTTGGCCACCGCGCTGGCTGTGTTCATCGGCGTGGTGATGGGGGTCATAGCGGGCTACTTCGGCGGCTGGGTGGATTCGGTGATAGCCCGGGCGATGGACGTTTTTCTGGCTTTCCCGCTGCTCGTGTTCGCAATCGCAATGATTGGCGTCATCCCTGACTCGGCGTTCGGGCTGTCAGGTAACACCCTGCGGGTGTTCTTGCTGGTGTTCATCATCGGGTTCTTCGCCTGGCCGTACATGGGCCGCATCATCCGGGGCCAGACGCTGTCGCTGCGAGAGCGGGAGTTCGTGGACGCCGCGCGCAGCCTGGGCGCTCGCGGGCCCTACATCCTGGTTCGGGAGCTCCTGCCGAACCTGGTCAGCCCGATCATCGTCTACGCCACCCTGCTGATCCCGACCAACATCTTGTTCGAAGCCGCCCTCGACTACCTGGGCGTCGGCCTGATCCCCCCCGCGCCTAGCTGGGGGCAAATGCTGTCCGCCGCGGTGTTGCAGCAGTTTTGGCAGCTGGATCCGATGTACATGATCATCCCGGGCCTGGCCATCTTCATCACGATCATCTCGTTCAACCTTTTCGGCGACGGGCTACGGGACGCGCTTGACCCGCGAAGCAAATGAAAGACGGGTTGCGCGACGCGCTTGACCCGCCACGCAGATAACAGGAAGGCACTCATCCGATGAGTCGACGCAAAAGAGCAGGGCTGGCTTCGGTCGCAGCCGTCGCCGCCCTCGTGGCAGCCGCGTGCAGCAACACCGCGACTACTGCCACTTCCGGTTCCACCGGTTCCACCAGTTCTGCCTTCAACGCAGGGGTTACCGGTGTGGTCAATCCGTCCAGCCACAAGGGCGGGACGATCGTTTACGACAACAGCAGCGCCCCGGACTCCACTGACGCCGGCAACACCTACTACGCGTTCAACCTGAACTTCACGCGGCTGTACGCGACCCCGCTGACCACGTACCAGTCCTGCCCGGGAAGCTGCGGCCTGAAGCTCGTCCCGGCGCTGGCCACCGCGCTGGGTACCGGGACTGACGGGAACAAAGTCTGGACCTACCACATCAAGCCCGGGGTGAAGTTCGAGGACGGGCAAACGGTCACCTCGGCTGATGTGAAGTACGCGGTCGAGCGCACCTTCGACCGCAGCGTGCTGCCCAACGGGCCGAGCTACTTCCAATCGCTGCTGGGCGGGAACGCCAAGACCTATCCCGGGCCGTTCAAGGACCGGTCCAAGAACGAGTTCGGCCTGACCGCGATCCAGACGCCGAGCCCGACGACGATCGTGTTCCAGCTGAACCGGCCGTTCGCGGACTTCAACTACGTGGTCGCGTTCCCGCAAACGGCGCCGGTACCGCCGAACAAGGACACCGGCACCAACTACCAGCTCCACCCGCAGTCCACCGGGCCGTACAAGTTCCAGAGCTACCAGCTGAACAAGCAGTACACGCTGGTGCCCAACCCGCAGTGGAACCCCACGTGGGATCCGCAGGTCAAGCAGCTCGCCAGCAAGATTATCGTCAACCTGAGCGTCAACGCCCCCGACATCGACAGCCGGCTGCTGGCCGGCGACATCCAGATGGACCAGGCAGGCAGTGGCGTCCAGGCCGCGGCTCGCGCCAGGATCTTGTCGTCGCCATCGCTCAAGGCAAGTTCTGACGATCCGGTCAGTGGGTTCATGTGGTTCGCCTACCTCAATACCAAGGTGGCGCCGCTGAACAACGTGCACTGCCGTGAGGCGATCGAGTTCGCGGCCAACAAGACCAACCTGCAGACCGCCTACGGCGGCCCCTACGGGGGCGACATCGCCCACACCGCAATGCCGCCGAACGTCACCGGCTACTACGACTTCGACCTCTACCACGCGCTGTCCAAGCCCGGCGGGGACATCGCCGCGGCCAAGCAGCAGCTGGCGCTCTGTGGCCATTCCAGCGGGTTCACCACCAACATCGCCTACCGCTCCGACCGGCCCAAGGAGCTGGCGGCCGCCCAGGCGCTGCAGGCGTCCCTGTCGCAAGCCGGGATCAAGACCACCTTGAAGGGCTACCTGTCTGGGTCGTACTACAGCACCTTCGCCGGAGTGCCTGCCTACGTTCACAGTCATGACCTGGGCATCGACTTCGGCGGCTGGGGCCAGGACTGGCCGGATGCCTACGGCTGGGGCTGGGGTCTGTTCGACGGTGCGTCCATCGTGTCGGCCGGGAACGCCAACATCTCCGAGCTGAACGACCCAGCGATCAACAACATGTTCAACCAGCTGGAGTCGGCCACCTCCGCGCAGGCCAGCGCGAGCATTTCCAGGCAGATCGACCTGGCGGTGATGAAGGACGCGGTGATTCTGCCGGTCCTCTACGCCAAGTCTCTGCTGTATCGCAACCCGTCGCTGACCAACGTGTTCGTCCAGGACTACTACGGGATGTACGACTACGGCGTGCTCGGTACGAAGTAGCAGGCAGGCCGCACCGGTCATCAGGAACTGACACAAGAAGGCAGGTGAGGGCGCTGGTTCCCGGTCGGCGCTGCGGAGACAGACCCCGATATTCTCCGCAGCGCCGGCCGGCGCGGCAGCGCCGCCCGCAGTGATCGCGTTCATCATCCGGCGGCTGGTCGCGGCCGTATTCCTGCTGATCATCGTCAGCATCGTCACTTTCGCGATCTTCTTCTTGCTCCCCAAACTCGGCGGCCAGACCAACTACGGGCTGGCAACCCAGTATGTGGGGCGCAACCCCACCCGGGCCGCGGTGCTTCAGATGGAGGCCCAGCTCGGCCTGAACCGGCCGATCTACTTGCAGTACTGGCACTACCTGAGCGCGATCTTCGTCGGCGAGCACTACGGCACCGGCCCGAGCGGCGTGTACTGCCCGCCGCCGTGCTTTGGCTATTCGTTCAGGAGCCAGCAGGCGGTCTGGCCGATGATGCTCAGCGACCTTCCGGTTACGGTCTCCATAGCCTTCGGCGCGGCGGTGCTGTGGCTGGTCGGAGGGGTAGCGGTCGGCGTGGTCTCGGCGCTGAAGCGCGGCACGATCTTCGACCGGTTCTCGATGGGCGTGGCCCTGGCCGGGGTGTCGCTGCCGATCTTCTTCACCGGCCTGATCGCCCTGGAGTTGTTCAGTTACAAGTGGCCGATCTTCCCGAACGTGCAGTACGTGAGCCTGACCACCAATCCGCTGTTGTGGGCGCGAAACCTGGTGCTGCCGTGGGTCACGACCGCGTTCTTGTATGCCGCGCTGTACGCCAGAATAGTTCGCGGCGGCATGCTGGAGACGATGAGCGAGGATTACATCCGGACGGCCCGGGCCAAGGGCCTGCCGGAGCGGACCGTGGTCGTCCGGCACGGGCTGCGCGCCGCGCTGACCCCGGTCATCACGATCTTCGGCATGGACCTCGGCGCGCTGCTCGGCGGGGCCATCCTCACCGAGGTCACGTTCTCCCTGCACGGCCTCGGCCTGTTCACCATCGAGGCGATCCAGAACGAGGACTTTCCGGAGATCATGGGCGTAGTCATGCTGGCAGCGTTCTTCATCGTCGTCGCTAACCTGGTCGTGGACATCCTGTACGCGGTGGTCGACCCGCGGGTCAGGCACTAATGCCCGGCTCACGCGGAGCCGGCGAGCCCGGGAGAACAGCCGATCGCGAAGTTGGTCGCCTCGGCGACTCGCTTGCCGCCCGCGCGCAGCGGCGCCGGGTCTGCCGCACCATCCCACCACCCCTGGAAGAACTGGCGCCCGGGCACCACGTCGCCTGCCACTTCCCCGAAAACACCCCCCAAGCCGCGGCCTGACCGTCTGACGGCCCCGCTGGTGCCAGGTGGACTACAGGCCGGTTGCAGGCAGGGCCAAGCAGGCTGGGCATGCGCCGTGGCCGCCCACGAGCGCAGCCAGGCGGGCCTGCACGAGGGTGATCCGGCTGCCGGTCCTCTGTCTGTGCGGACCGGCGAGCAGGTGGGCCAGCCTGGGATCCGTGAGAAGAAAAGGGACCGAATTGAGATTTGAAGGGAGCGGGGCGAGCGCTGCATAGCAGCCTGGCCCTTACCTGAGGATGACATTCGTAGAAAAGTACATGCGCACCGCCGGGGTGATCGAGACCGACGGCCGGTGGGTCAAGCGGTACCACATCAGCGCTGCCGATGGGCAGATCCCCGACGGCATCCAGACCGCCGCGTATGAGTTCTTGCCGCGGCTGCTGCCCAAGCCCGACGGCGAGGCCCCGCCTGGTGGCTGGGTGGTGCTGCACAAGGGCGCCGCCGTGCCCGCCTATCTGGTCGCCTACAGCTGGACCTGGGGCAACGTCGTGGAATGTCAGGCTGCGATTGCCGGGATACCCGAACTGGGTGCCGAGGACGAGAACCCGGAGAACTTCACAATCCTCAAGCGGCCGTGGATGGGTTGCGTCTGGGAACTGGCCCCGTTCTGCCACGAGCGGGCCGCCTGGATCCGGCACGTCCTCGCGCCCCAGGTACCGGACCTGGATGGTTACCTGGCCGACGTGCTGCCCGACGGCTCCACCGGGGGGCGCCCGTGAGCGGCTCTGACGACTTCGACTTCCTCATCGGCTCCTGGGAGATCGCCAATCGGCGCTTGGCACGGCCGTTGACCGGAAGTGATGACTGGGATGAGTTTGCTTCCACCTCGGAGTGCCGCAGCGCCTTCGGGGGCAGCGCGAACTTCGAGGAGATTGCGATCCCCGCACGCGGGTTTTGCGGCTTGACCCTGCGACTATTCGACCCCGAGCGCGAGGAGTGGTCGCTTAACTGGGCCAGCAGCCGGGACGGCCGCCTGCAACCACCCGTGGCCGGCCGCTTTGCCGATGGCGTGGGAACCTTCTATTCCCGCGAGACCTTCAATGGCACCGACATCACCGTCAGGTTTATCTGGTCCCAGATCACCGCCAACTCGGCCCGGTGGGAACAAGCGTTCTCCGCCGACGAGGGAAAGACCTGGGAAACAAACTGGATCATGGAGTTCACCAGATCTCACCAGCCCTGACACGAGCGACCGAGTGCGCGGACAACGAGATGGTGACGAGTGCGTCACGAATGCTGGCTGTATGCCGCCCGGGAGCGGGATGTCATGATCGCCGCGCTTACCATGAAACTCTAGGTAGCTGCCGATGTCGTTGTGGCATGGAGGCGCGGTTGGAAGGCCCTGCCCGGCTGCGCGTACTCGGTCCCGTCGAAATGCGGGGCTGTGATGACGGGCTGAGGCGCGGCGGCCCGCAGTTGCGGCTGTTGCTGGCGTTGCTGGCGCTGTCGGCTGGGCAGGTTGTGCCTGTCGCCGACCTCGTTGACGCGCTCTGGGAGGAGCGGCCGCCGCCGTCCGCCCGGGCGAGCCTGCAGATCCTCGTTGTCCGGTTGCGCAAGCCGCTGGCTGCGGTGCCAGGCTGCCGTATTGACCGCTACGGCGACGGCTACCAGTTGCAGATCGGCCCGGGCCTGGTCGATGTGCACCGGTTCCGGTCGCTGGTGCGGTCGTCGCGCGCAACCGGGGACGACGAGCAAGCAATCGTTATCTTGGGCGAGGCCTTGGGGCTATGGCGGGGTCCTGCGCTGGCCGACGTGCCCAGTACAGCCATGGTCGAGGCAATACGGGCGGGGCTGGCAGAGGAACACCTGTCCGCGGTCCAGGACCGGTTTGGCCGTCTGCTGGCCGTGGGCCGTCACGCGGAAGCTGCTTCGGACATTCCGCTCATGTTGGCCCGGCATCCGCTTGCCGAGCCGCTGGCCGGCCTGCTGATGATCGCGTGGTACCGGTCTGGGCGGCAGGCCGAAGCCCTGCAAGTGTTCCGGGACTTGCGCGGCAGACTCGTCAGCGAATTGGGCGTCGAGCCCGGTGCGGAGCTGCAGCGCTTGCACCAGCAAATCCTCTCCGGTGACCCTGAGCTAGCGGCACCGAATCACCATGCCGGGTTGCAGACGCGCGGCGCAGACGCCACAACTCCTGTGGGCCTCTCGCGGTCGCCTGGCCTGGCGCCGCCCACTGGCGAGCGGCGGCCAGCGGCTGCGCCGGGGCAGGTGGAGGGCAAGGGCAGCGACACGATAGAGGAGCCATCGGGCAATCAGGACCGCGGCGCCGGGCACGCGGCAGGGCTGCACCAGCTACCCATGCCCAGCGACATTGTGCCGGCATCGAACGGGAACCGGAACACGAATAGGTACTCGGCAAGCACGCAGGCGACGGCCATCTCCGTAACGCCGCAGCAGCTGCCCGCTGCCCCCGCGAGATTTACGGGCCGGCAGCGTGAGCTGGCATCGCTGACCGGATGGCTGGACGCCGGGGCTGGTAGCGGAGCGCCGGTGATTCTTGCGATCAGCGGGATCCCCGGCATCGGGAAGACGGCGCTGGGTCTGCACTGGGCCCATCAGGTGCGGGAACGGTTCCCAGACGGCCAGCTCTATGTGAACCTGCGGGGGTTCGGCCCGTCCCAGGCGCCGGTCACGCCCGCCGAAGCGATCGGCGTGTTCCTGGAGTCTCTGGGCGTAGGTACCAACCAGCTCTCCCCTCGTCCAGAGGCGCGGGCGGGCCTGTACCGCAGCCTGCTGGCTGGCAAGCGAATGCTTATCGTGCTCGACAATGCGCGAGACGAAGCGCAGGTCCGGCCTTTGCTACCTGGCTCAGCTACTTGTGTGGTCCTGGTAACTAGCCGTAACGAACTCACCGGGCTGGTCGCCGCCGAAGCAGCTTGCCCCCTTGCGCTCGATGTTCTCAGCGAACCGGAGGCCCGCCAGCTACTGGCCAGCCGCCTGGGCGCCGGGGCAGCCGCCGAAGCCGATGCGCTTACCGAGGTGGTAATGCTGTGCGGGCGCCTGCCGCTGGCGCTGGCCATCGCGGCCGCGCGAGCCACCCGCCCGGCGCGCCCGCTGGCCTCCCTCGCAGCTGAACTACGGGGCATCCGTAACCGCCTGGACCGGCTGGACTCGGGGGACGAGGCCACGAGTATCAAGGCAGTCTTCTCGTGGTCCTACCGGCTGTTGAGCGAACCTGCCGCCCGGCTGTTCCGGTTGCTCGGGGCCCTTTCGGGCCCGGACATCTCGGTCGCTGCCGCAGCCAGCCTCGCGGGCGTCTCCGGGCCGTCCGCGCACGCCGCAGTCTCCGAGCTGGTCAAACAGAACCTTATCCAGGAGCAGGTTCCCGGCCGGTTCAGCCTGCATGACCTCGTCCACGCCTACGCTGCCAGCCTCGGTGCCGACAATGAGCGCCAGAGCGCCAGACGGCGGGTACTAGACCACTACCTGCACAGCGCGCACGCCGCCGTCGGCTGCCTGTACCCTGCGGCTCGCCAGATCGCCATCCCGCCACCGGATCCGGGCACAACACCGGAGTGCCCGGCTGACCCGGGCGAGGCCTTGGCCTGGCTGCAAGCCGAACACCAGGCGCTGCAAGCAGTTACCGTAATAGCGGCTGATAACGGCTTCGACGACCACGCCTTGAAGCTCCCCGCCGTCCTCCGGGAATACTTTGCCCGCCGCGGCCACCACCTTGACTGGGCCAAATCGCAGCAGACCGCTCTGGCGGCCGCAGGACGTACGGGCGACGAGGCTGCGCGGGCTTCCGCCCACCGAAGCCTCGGCGAGGCCCTGATCCATCTAGGCACCTGGGATAGCGCCCGCCACCATCTGCATGATGCGCTAAAACTGCACAGCGACCTCGGCGACCACGCCGGCCAGGCTAGCTGCCACTGCGGCATGGCCAATCTTGCCCTTTTCCAGGACGACTACGCCTTGGCTCTGCACCACGCTCAGTGCGCGCTCCGGCTGTACCGCGCGGCTGGTGACGTGGCTGGACAAGCCGCTGCGCTCAACGGGGTCGGCTGGGATTACGCATTGCTCGGCAACAACCAGCGAGCGCTCAGCTACTGCAGGAAAGCCTTGGAACTGCACCGCGAGTCTGGTAACAGGCTTGGCGAAGCCGCTACCCTCGACAGCCTCGGTTATTGTCACCACCAGGCCGGCCACCACAGTCAGGCAATTACGCTCTACCGGCAGGCGCTCGGCGCTTACGCAGACGTCGGCGATCACTACTACGCGGCTCAGACGCTGATCCGCCTCGGTGACACCCACACGGCCAGCGGAGACCAGCAAGCCGCCTGCCAAGCCTGGCAGCAAGCGCTCGACATCCTTGATGATCTGCATCATCACGACGCCGAAGCCGTCCGGGCGAAACTGCAAGAGTTGACTGAAGCGGCGTCATACTCCTGACGGTGCGGCGGCAGGTGAAATAGCTGGGCGCACGCGGGTGCTATGCAATGTGTAAGCACACAGGCAACCCGGGCCAGTACCGGCGAAGGAGCTGCGACGATGAGCGACAGGACTGAGAAGGCCATCTTGGCTGGTGGCTGCTTCTGGGGAATGCAGGACCTCATCCGCAAGCGGCCCGGCGTGATCTCGACGCGGGTCGGTTACACAGGCGGCGACGTGCCGAACGCCACCTACCGCAACCACGGCACCCACGCCGAGGCCATCGAGATCGTCTTCGACCCGGAGCAGATCTCCTACCGGGACCTGCTCGAGTTCTTCTTCCAGATCCACGATCCGACCACGCTCAACCGGCAGGGCAACGACATCGGGTCGAGCTACCGGTCGGCCATCTTCTACACCAGTGATGAGCAGAGGCGGATCGCCGAGGACACGATCGCCGACGTCGACGCCTCCGGCCTGTGGCCGGGCAAGGTGGTCACCGAGGTGGCGCCCGCTGGGCCCTTCTGGGAGGCTGAGCCCGAGCACCAGGACTATCTGGAGAAGTATCCCTACGGCTATACCTGCCACTTCGTCCGGCCGGGCTGGAAACTGCCGCACCGCGCGGACAAGGTCACCCAGTAACAGGCGAATGGCCATGCGCTAGGAGGCAGAGGCGTTGTACCAGGTTGTGAACCCGGCCACCGGCCAGGTGGAGAAGGAGTACCCGACGGCCACCGACGCGGAGATCGGTGAGGTTCTGGACCGGGCCGCCCGCGGCTACCAGGCGTGGCGGCGGACGGCCATGACCGAACGCGCGGAGATCCTGCGCCGGGTGGCCCAGCTCTACCGGGACCGGTCCGCCGAGCTGGGCGCGATCATCACCAGGGAGATGGGCAAGACCACGGCCGAGGCCCAGGGCGAGCTGAAATTCACCGTCGCCATCTACCGCTACTACGCCGACAACGGGGCCGACCTGCTCAAGGACGAGCCGCTGCACTCCAACAAGCCGGGCAATGCCTGGGTCCGCAAGTCCCCGATCGGGGCACTGCTGGGCATCATGCCCTGGAACTATCCCTATTACCAGGTCGCGCGCTTTGCCGCCCCTAACCTGATGATCGGCAACACGATCGTGCTCAAGCACGCGCCGCAGTGCCCGGAGTCGGCCCTGGCCATGGAGCAGATCTTCCACGAGGCCGGGCTGCCCGCCGACGCGTACATCAACGTGTTCGCCACCAACGAGCAGGTGGCCGGCATGATCGCCGACCCGCGGATCGCCGGGGTGTCGGTGACCGGCAGCGAGCGGGCCGGCTCGGCCGTGGCCGCGACGGCCGGCCAGAACCTGAAGAAGGTCGTGCTAGAGCTGGGCGGCTCGGACCCCTTTATCGTGCTCGACGGGGCCGACCTGCCCAGAGTGGCCAAGGTGGCGGCCGCCGCCCGAATGGATAACGGCGGCCAGGCGTGCAACGCCTCCAAGCGGATGATCGTGACCAAGGACGTGTACGACGAGTTCATGTCCGAGTTCACCGCCGCGATGTCCGGCTATACCACCGGCGACCCCACCGACCCGGCCACGGCGTACGGGCCACTGTCCTCGGAGCAGGCGGTCCGCAACCTGATGGACCAGATCAACGACGCGGTCAGCAAGGGCGCGACGGTGCACCTGGGCGGGCACCGGCTGGACCGCCCCGGCGCGTTCGTGGAGGCCACCGTTCTGTCCGGCGTGACTCCCCAGATGCGGGCCTACCGAGAGGAATTGTTCGGGCCGGCCGCGGTCGTCTACAAGGTGAGCAGCGCCGACGAAGCAGTTGAGCTGGCCAACAGCAGCCCTTACGGGCTGGGTGGCGCGGTATTTTCCAGTGACGAGGCGCTGGCCCTGGACGTGGCCGACCGGTTGGAGGTCGGGATGGTCTGGATCAACCAGCCCGAGGGCGGCGGCCCGGAACTGCCCTTCGGCGGGACGAAGCGCTCGGGCATCGGCCGGGAGCTCGGACCGCTGGGCATCGACGAGTTCGTGAACAAGAAGCTCATCCACACCCCCGACGGCGAATAGGCGGAGCGTGTTCACCGCGCTGCCGCGATACAAGGCGCGAGACACCCGACCATCTGCTTGATCAGCCATGCGCGCGCTACCGTCCTAAACGCTCTGCGCGGCCTCGTCCTGCAGGGCGCGGACCATCGCCCGGGCGGCGGGGCTGGCGTGGTGGGCTGTGACCGCGCACACCTGGCGGCGCAGTCCGCCGCCTTGGTCGCGGACGGGGATCCAGCGGACGCCGTGCGGCACGGCCGGGGCGGCGATGCCCGGGACCAGGGCGATGCCGAGTCCGGCGCTGACCAGTCCCAGGCGGGTTGGCCAGTCACGGACGGCGAACGACACCTCAGGCTCGGCCAGGCCCGGCCAGGGACCGAACTCGGGTGATTCCCCGTGGCTGGCCCCGACCACCCACGGCTGGCCGGCCAGTTCCTGCGGCTCGACCCAGTCGCGAACGGCGAAGGGATGCGACTCCGGCACGGCGACCCCCGCGCCCCGGCCGGTGGGGAGCTCGCGGACGTGCAACCCGTCGAGGTCGTACGCTGGCAAACCCGCGCCCCTGGCGAGGATGGCGACCTCGAGCCGCCCTCGCCGCAGGGCCCGCAGCTGCGCGGGCGTCGAGGCCTCCATGAGCTGAACCCGCAGGCCCGGGTGGTCCGCGAGCAGCCGTGCGATGGCGCGTGGCAGCAGCGCTGCCGTTGCGGTGGGGAACCCTCCGACGACCAGCCGCCCGGCGAGCCGGTCACGCAGCCCCGCCAGCTCCTGGCTCGCGACCGCGACGCCGTCGAGCACCTGGCCGGCGTGCCGCACCAGCACCTCCCCGGCCGCAGTCAGCCGCACTCCGCGCGCGTGCCGCTCGAACAGCGGCGCGCCTGCGGCCTTCTCGGTGACCGCCACCTGCCGCGACACAGCCGACTGGGTGTACTCCAGCCGCTCGGCCGCCGCACT
Source organism: uncultured Actinomycetes bacterium (assembly GCA_963703605.1). Taxonomy (GTDB): domain Bacteria; phylum Actinomycetota; class Actinomycetes; order Streptosporangiales; family Streptosporangiaceae; genus DASXKD01. The sequence goes on along the minus strand of CAVPFC010000049.1, from coordinate 195,410 downwards.
GAACGAACCGGTGCGCGCCACTTCCAGCACCACACGAAGGCCCACCAGGGTCAGCTCGGGCATCCCTCGAGCCTATGCCAAGGTATGCCCAAAGCGCATGGCTGACATCAGTGACTCTCGCTTGTGCGATACCTCCGATCAGACCAGGCTGGTGAACAGCACCAACCACGAGCAACTGATGGAGGTGAGTGTCATGCCCGCCCGTTACACGCGCGATGAACTGGTGAAACGTCTCGTCCGAGCTGGAGAACTCGAGGTGTCTGGCGAGGACCAGGACGAGGCCGACTCGTATTTCGACACGGAGAACTTCGCCTTCCACGGCCCCGACGGATTCGACGCGGACTACGCAGGACTGGCCGGCTACTTCCGGTCCCTCCGGGCGGCCTTCGACGACCGCACCATCCGGCGGGGAATCATCATCGCCGAGGGCGACTACATCGCGTGCCAGACATGGATCGAAGGAACGTTCGCACAGCCGTTCACGCAGTCGCCCGCCGGACGGCTTGAACCCTCCGGTGCCCGGGTTGTCATGGACCTCATGAACATCTTCCGCTTCGACGACGAGGGACGAATCATCGAGGAATGGGTCAGAACCGACAACCGCAGCCTTCTCCGCCAGCTCGGCGCCGAGGAAAGGGGGTCTGCCCGCCCTGCCTTGGTGGCCGGTGAGCAAGGTATAGGTGAACCCCCTGCGCCCCGGCAGGGGGTTCACCTATCTCTGGGAGGTAAGTCCTGGTCAGCGGGCCATCCCGCGTGGTGTTAGCGCGCGAACCAGACGCCGTCCAGAGAGGTCTGGCACTGGGCGTTGGTCCAGTTTCCTCCCTCGGCCTGCACGGTCGCCTGGCCGCCGGGCCCGATGATCAGGTCTCCGCTGTCCCGGCCGCACAGGGCCACCTTGATGGCGACGTTGTGGGCAGGGCGGAAGCGCGCCGGCAGGGTGAAGGGCACCGGGTTGATGCCATTGGTATACATGTCGCCCTCGAGGTGGACGATCCCGGAGATGACGCGAACCGCGGGGCTGGCTGAGGCCAACCCGGTACTGGTCCAGCCGTTCTGAAGGGTCAGCGGGGTGAACGAGCTCGCCGATGGGGCGAACGCGACCCCATCCAGCGAGGTGAAGCACTGGGCGTTGGACCAGTTTCCTCCCTCGGCCTCCACGGTCACCGAGCCGTCGGGCTGGATGAACAGGTCCCCGTTGGTGGCGTCGCACAGATCGACCGGGACGAAGACCCTGAGGCCCGGGCGGTCGCCCGGTGGCAAGGTGAAGGCCACCTGGTTGGTGCCCTTCGTCTGCATGGCGCCCTCGAGGTGGACGATGCCGGAGATGTTGCGAGCCGCAGGGCTGGCCGTGCCGGACGCGTAGTCGACCCAGCCGTTGTGGAGGGTCAGCGGGGTGAACGAGCTCGCCGACGTGGCGAACGAGACCCCATCCAGCGAGGTGAAGCACTGGGCGTTGCCCCAGTTTGCTCCTCCCTCGGTCTCCACGGTCACCACACCGGTGGGCGTGATGGCCAGCCGCCCGTTGTCGCCGCCGCACAGATCGACCGGGACGTAGACGTCGTGGGCCGGGCGGTCGCCGGCCGGCAAGGTGAAGGGCACCGGGTTGGTGCCGCTGGTCTTGATGCCGCCTTTGAGGTGGACGATTCCGTGAATGCTGGCCACCGCTGCGCTGGCCGTGCCGTTCCCGTAGTTGGCCCAGCCGTTCACCAGGGTCAGTGTGGTGAACGGCGGGGTGGTCGTGGCCGCCAGTGCCGCGGCGGCGCCAAACATCGGAAGCGTGACCGCCGCGGCGCACACGGCGCCTGCCGCGGCACGGCGCAGCCCGCGGGTCAGGGCCCTGTGATGGCGGCGGGTCAGGCCGCGGGCCCCCGCCCGGCCGTTGTCCTGATCCTTGGGTGCGAACATGAGGCCTCTCTCCTTCTGGGCTGGCGGGCCGCCGTCGGCCCGCTGTAGGCACCGTTGTACGGCCCTCGCCCGGGGGACCGCCTGAGCAGCGGTTGCTCAATTTCTCAGGGCAACGGTTACTTAGCTGGCGTCATGGCCAGGGTGGCCGCGGCTGGCCGTGTCGGCCTGCCCGCTGAGCGGCTGGATGCGGTGCTGCTCAAGGAGTGCCTGCATCACATGCCGGACCGCGCGGGGGTGATCGCGGGGCTGGCACGGTTGTTGCGCGCCGGTGGGCGAATGCTGGTGGTGATGCTGCCGAAGCAGATCAGCTACCCGCTGTTCGCCGACGCCCTGGAGCTGTTCACACAGCGGCAGCCCGACCCGGTGGAGGTCGCCGGCCAGATGCGCGCCGCGGGCCTGGATGCCGAGCTGACGTACGAGAGCTTTCCGCTGGCCTTTCCGGCTGAGCGGTACCTGCGTATGGTGCGGAACCGGTACATGTCGCTGCTGTCGGCGTTTGACGACGAACAACTGGAGGCCGGGGCCGCGGAGATCCGGGCGGCTCATCCGGAAGATGAGATTGCCTTCACCGAGACGTTCGCGTTCGTGCTGGGGACGGCGTCATGAGCCGGACGCGGCCGCTGCGAGCACCTTGCGGAAGTAGGCGGCGGATTCTTCGTAACCCAGGGCGCGGTAGAAGGGTGCCGCCCGCCGGGTCGCCAGCGCGGCCAGCACGCAGCCCTGGCTGACGGCCCACTGCTCGAACGCGCCCATCAGGGCCCGGCCGACGCCGCGGCCACGGTCCTGGCGGCGGACAACGACTTCCTCGGCCCAGGCCACCGGCCCGTTGGCGTAGAAGGTGAGGTGCTGGAAGCCGAGGAGGTAGCCGAGGTGCCCCTGGTCGTCCACTGCCAGCAGCAGGCAGGCGCCGTCGGTGGCGAGCAGCACCGGGTAGCTGAGGCGGAACTGTTCCGGGGAGAACAAGAACGACTGCGCCAGCTCGGCGGCGAGGCCGGCGACCGCGTCGGCGTCACCGGCATGGGCGGGCCTGATGTGGCATCGCATCGCGCCTCATCATCGCATGATCTCCGGCGCCGCCGATCCCCGCATCGCCGGGTGGCCGGCCCACCTTCGCGGCCGGTCCTTTCCTGCCAAACGGCTGGCGCGCTCGACCCTGGTCGCCACGCGCCAGCCGTTTGGCTAAATAAGAGCCGGAGCCAGATCGTCAGGTGGGCGGGCTCGAGGGCGTCCTGCACGGTGCTTGCCAGGTCGTCACGGATCGCCGCCAGGTCCACCGATTCTTGTAGCCGTGCGGCGAACTCGTCGACGACCTTGCCGGCGTCGTAGTGTGCCCGGTTGAACCGCCGGTCCACCGCCTGCTGCACCCGGCGGTGCAGCGGGCGGAACAGCGCGGCCACCACCAGCGTCGCGCCCGCCACGACCGTCGGCGAGGAGGAGGGCACCACCAGCCCGGCAAGCAGGACCAGGCCCGCGTAGACGCCGACCAGCACGCCGGTGACGATCGCGTAGCCGAGCGTCCGGCTGATGATCCTGTCGATGTCGTAGAGCCGGTACTTCACGATGCCGATGCCGATGCCGACCGGGAGCGCTGCCGCGCCGAGGTCGGCGGCGTCCTGGACGGCCTGGGCGCTGGCCGAGGCGCCGTTCCCGGCCAGAACGGTGACCGCGGTGGCCACCGCACAGCACGCCGCGCCGAACAGCAGCCACTTCAGCTGCTGGCGGCGGTTCCCCGTCGCGGGCCGGAAGCTGGCCGCCTGGCGGCCGATGAAGATCAGCCAGCAGCCCAGGATCACCCAGGCCGCGACCGTGCCGAGCCGGTCGAGCACGGCGGCGGCGGGCGGGAGCGGGTTGGGGGCGGGCAGCGGGCTGCCGGCGGGACCGATCCGCGGCGGCCGCCGCGCCATGTCGAGCGCCTGCCCGGTAACCTGCCGGGCCGCGAACACCGCGGCCGAGGCGAGGAAGATCCACAGCGCCCAGTGCCACGCGCGCCGCGGGAGCCTGCCGTCGGGGAACAGCAGCACGGCGAGCGCGGCCAGCACCGCGATGCCAAGCTGCGCGGGCTGCGCGAACACCGCCACCGGGCCGAACGGCAGCGCGCCGTGATGGATCCGGTAGTCGAGCACCGCGTACAGCACCGCGACCCCGGTCAGCGGAATCAGGCACGCCCAGCCGAGCAGCAGCCAGCCGATCGGGCTGCCCGGCTGGCGCCGCGCCACGAGCAGGCCCACACCGAGGCATACCAGCCCGGACACCGTCCCGCCGGCGCCGTAGGCGGCCCGCTGGTAGTCCCCGGTGAGCAGGAGCAACACCAGGCAGGCAGCGAACAACACGACCGCCAGCCCGGCCATGACCAGCGAGATGATGGCCGCCATGGGCCACGGCCGCGTCACCAGGCCACGCTAACAGCCGGGTACCCCTGTCACCAGGGGAAAGCAGCGGCTCAGGCGATCGCCCCCAGCAGCTCGCCCTCGGGACCTTGCCGAGGCCGGTGGCGCCGCTCAGGGGCCGTAGGCGGGCACGATCGCGCCGCTGATCGGTGCGGCGGCGTCACTCACGAGGTAGACGATGATGTCGGCGACCGCCTCCGGCTTGACCGCGTGCGCCAGCAGGTCCGGCGTGAGGTACGGACGGTTCTTGGCGGTGTCGAGCAGCTGCGGCGCGACGGCGTTGACCCGGATCCCGAGCGGGCGCAGCTCCAGGTCGAGCAGGCGGGTGAGGTGGACCAGCGCCGCCTTGCTGACGCCGTAGGTGGCCATCCCGGCGGTCGGCTCCAGGCCCTGGCGGGCGGCCACGTGGACGATGGAACCCGAACCGCGGTCGCGCAGGTACGGGGCCACCGCCTGGGTCAGCCACAGCGCCGGGCCCACGTTGACGTCGATCATGAGGTGCAGGTCTTCGGGCGTGGCCGAGAGCGCCTCGCCCAGGTGGTAGGTGCCGATGGTGTTCACCAGCACCTCCGGCGGGCCGACCTCGGCGGCGATCCGGTCGACCGCGCTCTTGGCCGCCGCGGGGTCGGTCGGGTCGGCCGCCTCGCGGCGGATGCCGTCCGGCAGCCCCTTCAGCCCCTCCTCACTCCGGTCGACCCCGACTACGGTGAACCCGGCGGCCGCCAGCTTCTGCGCCGTCACCTGGCCGAGCTCGCCGCCCGCACCGACCACGATCGCTACACGCTCGCTCATGCCGCCACCTCCGTGGAAACGGCGCCGAAAACGGATGACATGGCGTTTCTCCTTCCGGTGATGAACGGACCTGATCGTTCAGTGCGTGTTCAGGCTCGCCGCCGGGAAGGTGAGAGGTCGTCACCAGATTCTGGTGATCTATAGGCGATCTTGGCCGGGTCAACCCTGGCGGAGGAGGCCGCGTTCGAGCACCGCCGGCACGAACAGTTCGCGGTAGCCGTGTTCGTCGAACAGCACCGTGATGTGGTCGCCGTCGTAACGCTGCACCGTGCCCTGGCCCCAGCGCTCGCTCACCACGCGCGTGCCCACGGCGAACGGCATCGTGGCCTGGGTAACCCCGGCAGGCATGAGGTCGTTATCGCAGTTCCCGCAGGGGCCGCGGTAGTCCTGCCCGAAGTAGGTCAGCAGGAACGACCGGCGGCAGGTGGTCTGCTCGGCGTAGCGGTGCATCATCGTTAGCCGGGTGCGCTCGATCTCGTCTTCGCGCTGGGTCTCAGTCTCCGACGCGGCCAGCGCGGCCGCGACGGTCGTCGCCCCGGTCCAGCGAACTTGCCCGTCTGCCTGCCACGTCACCGCGCCGAGATCGGCCAGCCGGACCAGCGCGGCGGTCTGCTGCCGTGCGCTGGAATCGGCTGGCTGCCCGGCCGCGAGCGCGGCAGCGGCCTGCGCGACGGCCGCGGTGGAGACGCCGCGCGCGGTGAAGTGGCGCGCCGTCTCGAAGTCCTCGTAGCGATAGAGCAGCCGCGCGTGCGACGGCTGGCCGTCCCGGCCGGCGCGCCCGATTTCCTGGTAGTAGGCATCCAGCGAGGGCGGCGGGTCAAAGTGCAGCACCCAGCGCACGTCCGGCTTGTCGATGCCCATGCCGAAGGCGACCGTAGCCGCGATGACGCGGGCCGAACCGTCCAGGAACGCCGTCATCGCGTCGTGCCGCTCGTGCCCGGGCAGCCCTGCGTGGTAGAGCGTCACCTGCTCGCCGGCCGCGGCGAGCGCGTCGTGTGCCGCCTGCGCGCTGGCGTGCGTGGCCGCGTAGACGATCCCCGGGCCGGCGAGCTCGCCCGCCGCGCGGACAAGCTCGCGCTGCTTGTCACCGGCGGTGCCCGAGCGGTGCGCCGACAGGTAAATGTGCGGGCGGTCGAAGTCGCCGATCACGACCGCGGGATCGCGCAGGCCGAGCCGCCGGACGATCTCCTGTCGCACCGGCGGCGCGGCTGTCGCGGTCAAGGCCAGGCGCACCGGTGCGCCGGCCGCCTCGGCCTGGGCGCCGAGCAGCATGTAGTCCGGGCGAAAGTCGTGGCCCCACTGGCTGATCAGGTGCGCCTCATCCACGACGAACAAGCCCGGGCGCGCGCGCTGGAGCGTCTGGCGGGTCTGCGCGTTGGCCAGCTGTTCGGGCGAGAGAAAGACGAACGTGTCAGAGTCGCAGGAGGCCAGCAGCGCGGCTGCGCGCGCACCGGCCGACTGCTGGGAGTTCAGGACGATGGCGGGCAGGCCCGCCGCACGCAGGTGCGCGAGCTGGTCGTCTTGCAGCGCGATCAGCGGCGAGACGACGACCGTCGGACCCGCTCGCAACAGCCCGGCCAGCTCGTAGATCGCCGACTTCCCGCCGCCGGTGGGCAGCACAGCCAGAGCGTCGCGGCCGCCGGCCAGCGCCTCGACCGCTGCCAGCTGTCCGTGACGAAGCCGCTCGAAACCCAGCCGCTGTCGAGCGAGCTCCTCGATCGCGGCCGCGCCGCGGGCGGCCGGCGTGCCGGTCATGACGGGCCGTACCCCCTGCGGATGGCGGGCGTTCCCCTGGTCAGGATGCCCGTTGCCCGGCGATGGATGCCTGCCTCACCCGGGGAGCATCCCGAACTCCCGGGCGCGGCTCACCGCCTCCTCCCGGCTATGCACGCCGAGCCGCTGGTACACGCGCGCGGCCCGCTCCTTAGCCGCGGACCGGGAGATGCCCAGCTTGTCGGCGATGACCGAGAACGGCACCGGCTGCGGGAGGTAACGGAGGATCTGGGCCTCAGACCTGGTGATCGATGCGGCCCGCATCTTGGCCTGGGCCTCTTCGGTGGCCTCGGCAGCCGTCTCGTCGGCGGCGCTGATCAGCGCGAAGTCCTCGGCGACGGCCTCGCCGGCCGCTTGGGCCGCCGCGTCGGTGATAAGCCCGGCCGCTGTCAGCGCGGTGACGGCCTGATGCGCGGCCGCCTCCTCGATTAGCCCCGCCGCGATCAGCGCGCCGACCGCCTCCGCGGCCGCTGCTTCCTGGATCCGCTCGGAGGCAGCCTCCACCTCCGCGGCCTCGGCGCTGGCCGCGACGGCGCGGAGCACCGCGACAGCCTCAGCGGCCTGCGCCTCGGCGATCACCGCCGAGGCTTCCTCCACCGCGGCGATCTCGGCCCCGATAGCCAGGCTGACATCTCCGGCCAGGAAGTCGTCACTGACCAGCGCGCCGTCCGCGGCCGCAACGGCATCGACAAGCGGCCCAGCCCACACATGCTCTACCAGCAGCAGGGCCACCCCACTTCCCGGCGCGAGGGAGTCGGCCAGGGCCTGCACGGTAGCCACGCCGGAACCCGCGGGGCCGCCGGCCGCCCCGCTGCCGGCCGCCCCGTTGCCGTTCTCCGCCGCGAAGAGCGAGACGCCGGCCAGCAGCGAGCCGAAATCCTCGCCGTCGCCGACCTCCAGCCCTTCTACCGTGCCGTCTTCTCCCTTGGCGAGGAAGACCATGTCAAGCACACGCAGCACGCCGCGGCCCTCGATCCGGTCGACCTCCGCCAGCAGGCGGTTCTCAGCGTCGACGTCGAGGCGAAAGGTCAGCGCGATCATTTGCAGGGGCGCGGGCATTTGCGCTCTCCTCCCAGGCGGGGTCTGGCGATAGCGGCCGTTGGCGGCTGCGCACCGCCTAATGCTCACTCCGGTTCTCGCTAGGCTACGCGGGCTGGCGGTGCCTGTGTGGCCACCGCGACGCTAGAAGAGCGCGACGCCGGTGAGCGCGGCGAGCCGGTCCATCAACTGGTCCTGGAAAGCCGGGTCACGGGCTTGTGGTGCGGGCGCCTGCTGTTGCCGGTGGTACCAGTAGCCGCCGCTCACGGTTGCGGCCGCGTCGTTGCTGACGGCGAGCCAGGTCTGCGTGAGATGGCCCATCTCCAGATCGTCGGTTGCCGCGGCGCCGCCCATTTTGGTCGGGACCCAGCCCGGATCGACGGCGTTGCCGAGTACCTCCGGCCAAACACGCGCCACAGTGAGCGCGAGCGCGGTGACGTAGAGCTTGCTCTCGGCGTATGCCCGCCCGGCGTCCCAGCGCCGCCCGGTCCAGTCGATATCCCGCAGGGACCCGGTGCCAGCGCGGTGCAGCCCGCTGCTGAGGTAGATCAGCCGATCCGGGCGGTCGATCAGCGCAGTAAGGAGGTAAGGGGCGAGAGTGTTCACGGCAAGGGTCTTCGCGTGACCGTCGGCGGTCGTGGAGCGGGACGGCTCAAGGAACACGCCGGCATTGTGGATGACCGCGTCCATCCGGCCGATGTCGTTCACCGCAGCAGCGACTTCCCGGGTCTCTGCCGCACTGGCGAGGTCACCGATGACGACCCCCGCGGCGTGCGGGGCGAGGTCGCTGAGCGCAGCCGCCCGCTCGCGGGTGCGGGCGTGCAGGACGACCTCGTGGCCTTCACCGATAAGGACCCCGGCGGCGGCGCGGCCGAGTCCGTCGGTGGAGCCAGTGATGAAGATGCGCGGCACGGGATAATTCTTCCTGAGATGGGGGGCGGATGCCGGAGATGACCGCATGGTGGCACCCTGGCCCGGTTATGCGGGCTGTGTCTGCTGGTGCCGGATGGTGCCGTCGGCCATGATGTCGCCGCCGGTGCACTGCCATTGGACCTTGCCGCCCTCGAACTGTTCCTGGTACAGCGACGCGTACAAGCCGCCTTGGCGCAGCAGGGAGCGGTGGGTACCGGATTCCACCACGCGTCCGGCGTCGATGACGTTGATGACGTCGGCGTTGACGATCGTGGACAGGCGATGGGCGATGGCGATGGTGGTCCGTGACCCCATCAGGGTGTCGAGGGCCTTCTGGACCTCGCGCTCGCTGGCCGTGTCGAGTGCCGAGGTCGCCTCGTCCAGGATCAGGATGCGGGGGTCGTGCAGCAGGACCCGCGCGATGGCCAGGCGCTGTTTCTCGCCGCCGGACAGGCGGTACCCCCGCTCGCCCACGATCGTGTCGTAGCCGTCGGGGAACTCCATGATCCGGTCGTGGATGTACGCCGCCCGGGCGGCCTCTTCGACCTCCGCCATGGAGGCGGCGGGACGGCCGTAGCGGATGTTGGCCAGGATGCTGTCGTGGAAGAGGTAGCTCTCCTGGGTCACGAAGCCGATCGCGGCGGCCAGCGATGCCTGGTGGACGTGCCGCACGTCGACGCCGTCGATCTGGACCGACCCGCCGGTGACGTCGTAAAGCCGCGGGATCAGGTAGCTGATGGTGGTCTTGCCGGCCCCGCTCGGCCCGACCAGCGCCACGAGCTGGCCGGGGTCGGCTTGGAGGCTGACACCCGCCAGCGCGTCCACCGGCACGCCGGCGTAGCGGAAGTAGACATCCCTGAGAGCCACCTGGCCGCCACTGCTGGTCGCCGGCAGATCCACCGCGTCAGGGGCATCGACGATATCGGGCACCACATCCAGGTACTCGAAGATCCGGTCGAACAGGGCCAGGGACGATCGCAGCTCCACCGAGACCTGCAGCAGCTGCCCGATCGGGAAGTACAGCCGGGTCTGCAGCGTGGTGAATGCGACGACGGTGCCCGCCGTGACGGCCGTGCCGTGCGCTAGCAGCAGGCCGGCGATCAGGTACACCGCGGCCGGAGTGATCGACAGAAACGACTGCACGATGGCGTAGAAGCCCTGACCGATCATCTGCTGGCGGACTTCAAGATCGGCGAGGCGCTGATTTTCCTCGTGGTAGCGGGTGGTGTCGCGCGCCTGGCTGCCGAAGGCCTTCGCCAGCAGCACCCCGGACACCGACAGCGTCTCCTCGGACAGGGCGCTCATCGCCGCCAGCGACTCCTGGGTCGAGCGCGCCACCCGGCGGCGCCGCTCGCCGACCGTCTTGGTCAGCCAGAAGAACGCCGGAACGGTGATGAGCGCCACGATGGTCAGCTGCCAGCTAAGGATCACCATGGCGACCACCGTGGAGGTGAAGATGACGACGTTGGCCAGGATGCTCGACGCGGTGGTGGTGACCACCGTCTGGACACCGCCCACGTCGTTGGCCAGCCGCGACTGGATCTCGCCGGTCTTGGTGCCGGTGAAGAACGCGAGGGAGAGCGTCTGCAGGTGCGCGTAGAGCCGGTCCCGCAGGTCCCGCATGACCTGCTGCCCGACGCGGGTGGTCTCGTAGGTCTGCACGATGCCGATGGCGCCGTTGACGATCGGGACGACGGCCATGATGGCGACCAGGATGACGAGCAGCCGGATGTTGGGGCCGCCGGGGACGAACAGGGCCTTGTTGAACACCACCTGGATCAGCAGTGGGTTGATGATGCCGATCGTCGAGGTCACCACGATCAGCCCGACGACGGCGGCCACCTGCGCCCGGTAGGGGCGAAACAGCGGCACTACCCGGCGGGCTGTGTTCCGGTCCGCGTGGGCGGGTGCGGCCGGGTTCCCGCTGGCCGAAGATGGCGGCCCTGGGGCTGTCATGGCACCCGCCGGCAGGCCGACGGTGTGCCCGGCTCAAGCCCGGCCCCTGCGTACACTTTCATGCCCGGCCTCCTCCGCAGCGCGACCCTCCGCCAACGAGGATCGCGTAAGCGCGCCGCGCGGCGGATCGGACCTAACCTTTCGAATCTCTACGTTGCCAGGCTGACGTCGCCGGGGCATCCGGCGCATCCCAAGGGTTAGCGGATGGTGGCTGCGTGGCTGGGCCGGCCGTGCTTTTCGAGGTAGTGCTGGTGGTACTCCTCGGCCGGGTAGAACGCAGACGCCGGGGTGATCTGCGTGACGATGTGCCGCCGGGCCGATCGCTGCTGGGCGTCGCGTGACGCGATCGCGGCCTCGTGCTGCCCAGCGTCGTGGCAGAAGATCTCCGAGCGGTACTGGCGGCCGAAATTCAGGCCCTGGCGGTTGCGGGTGGCCGGATTGTGGATCCGCCAGAACGTCTCGAGCAGTTGGGCGTAGCTGACCTGGGCCGGGTCGAACCACACCTCGACCGCCTCGGCGTGACCGGTGTGGCCCCGGCAGACCCGCTCGTAGCTGGGGTAGGGCACGTGCCCGCCGGTGTAGCCGGCAGCGGTCGCGAGCACCCCGTTGAGCTGGCGGAAGGCCGCCTCGACGCCCCAGAAGCAGCCAGCGGCGAAGGTCGCGCGCTCGGCTCCGTCCGGGCCGTGGCCCTCCAGCGGCGGTGCTGGCTCCGGGCGGGCGGCGGCGTTGCGGTTCCTGAGCTTGAGCATGTCATGGCCCCCTTCGAACTCAGGTGCTAACGCCCGGCCAGCGCCGTGGATTCCGGCCCGGACCGGCCCGCGGGCAGGAGTGTGGCCAGGGACCGGGCGATCCACCGCTCGTAGCGGTCGGCGGACCAGCCTCGCTCGACCGTGAGGATCCGGTGCACATCGGGCGACAGCAGCGCGTAGACGATGTCGGCGGCTTCGGCGGTGTCGAGGCTGGGGTCGAGGGCGCCGGTGGCGTCAAGGGCGGCGACGATCCTGGACTGGCCGGTGTGGCGCTGCTGGCGGATCGCGGCCAGCAACTCGGCCGCTTCGCTGTCGACGTCGGCGGCTGTTGCCAGGACGTGCTGGATCGCTGAGGACCGTTCCATGAGTTCCCGGGCGATGCGGGCGAACGCGTTCACCATCTTGACGGGGTCGGTTTCGGCGCGTGCGGCGCGCACGTCGGGCCGGTCGCCGAACGCGATGGGCTGGTCGTCGCCGCCGAAGGCGGTGTCCAGGACCGCGGCGAGCAGCGCCCGCTTGGATCCGAACAGCCGGTAGACGGTCGGCAGCGGCGTGCCCGCCGCCTCGGCGATCGCCTCGATGGTGGTGGCCGGGTAGCCGTGCTCGGTGAACAGGCGGCCGGCGGCCTCGATCACCTTCACGCGGGTAGCCCGCGCCTGGGCCTGGCGGCGGGAGTTGTCGTAGCGCCTCTTGACAGCCTCGGCCATATTGCTGATAGTACTACTCATATGGAGATAGCTAAGCTGTCACGAAATTGGCACGGCTGACCGTGGCCGTCGCCAGCGCCGGGCCGGCGGGGCTCTCCGCCGGCCGTTCTCCGCCCGGCGGAGAGCGCGGAAGGGAGCGGGATAGATGAGTACGCATCCGAGTGCTGGCCGGCTCACGGTCCTGCGCGCCGAGGCGATGTTCGACGGCGTCAGCCCGGCACTGATGGCGCGGCCGTCGGTGGTGGTCGCGGACGGCACGATCGCCGCCGTCCACGGCCCGGCCGGGCCGCTCCCCGCCGATGCGAACGTCGTGGACCTGCCCGGGCTCACGCTGATGCCCGGCCTGGTGGACACGCACCTGCACCTGTGCTTCGACGCCAGCAACGACCCGGTCGGCCACCTCGCCGAGACCGGCGACGACCTGCTGCGCGAGCAGATGGCCGGCGCGGCCCGGCGGGCGCTGCGCGCGGGCATGACCACGGTGCGCGATCTCGGCGACCGCGGCTACCTGGCCCTGAGCCTGCGCGACCAGCGCCGCGCGGGCGTGGCCGGGCCATCGCCCGCGATCGTCGCGGCCGGCCCTCCGATCACCATCCCCGGTGGGCACTGCCACTTCCTCGGCGGGGCCGCCAGCGGGGAACGTGGCCTCCGCGCGGCCGTGCGGGAGCGGGCCGAGCGGGGCGTGGACGTGATCAAGGTGATGGCCAGCGGGGGGAACATGACCCGCGGCCCCCTGCCGTACGAGCCACAGTTCAGCGCCGGGGCGCTGCGGGCCATCGTCGACGAGGCCCACCGCCACGGGCTGCCCGTCACCGCGCACGCCCACGGCGCCAGATCCATCGCCGACGCGGTGGCGGCCGGCGTCGACGGTATCGAGCACGCGACGTTCATGGCCGCCGAGGGCGTCGATGTCCCGGAGGCCGTGGTCCGCGCCATCGCCAGCCAGCGGATCGCCGTCGGCTGGACGGTCGGCCGCGACCCGGACCAGGCCGGCACCGTGATGCCGCATATCGCCAGCCGGATGGCCGCCCTGGGCGCGGCCCGGCGGCGGCTGCACGAGTCCGGCGCGGTGATCGTGGCGGGCAGCGACGCCGGCGTCTCGATGGCCAAGCCGCACGACGTGCTGCGCTTCGCCCCCGGCGACCTGGCCGCGGCCGGCCTCAGCCACGCCGAGATCCTGCAAACGATGACCTCCCGGGCCGCCCAGGCCTGCGGGCTCGGGCACCGCAAGGGACGCATCGCTCCGGGGTTCGACGCCGACATCCTCGCCATCGACGGCAACCCAGTCGACGACCTCGGCGCCATCCGCAGATTGCGCGCCGTGTACGCCGGCGGCCGCGACGTCCTCCCGGCCGTAACCAGCAAATTGCCGCTTTAGGACGCGGCGGGCTGCGCTTGCACGAGCGCGGCGTTCTGGCGTTCGAGTGCTTTGGCCGGTCCGCTGTACCAGCTGTCGGCCAGGGCCGCTGACAGCGGATCGGGGAAGATGTCCTCCTCGCCCTTTTCCACTCCGTCGAGGATGCCTCGTGCCACGGTCTGCGGGGCGGCCTTGGGGATGTCCAGGTCCCGGACCATGTCGGTGTCCACCGGGCCGGTCAGCACGGCGTGAACCCGCACGCCCCGCCCGGCCAGCAGCATGCGCAGCGACTGGGTCAGGCTGAACGCGGCCGCCTTGGAGATCGAGTAGGCGGGCGTAACCGGGATGGGCGCCAGGGCCGCGATCGACACGTTGTTGACGATGGCTCCCTGAGCACGAGTGAGCGCCGGCAGGAACGCCTGGCTCATGGCGTAGGGGCCGAAGAAGTTGACGGCCAGGTGCCGTTCGATCGCGGCACGATCGCCCAGGTCATCGAAGACGAAGATACCGGCGTTGTTGATCAGGACGTCCAAGGATCCGGCCTGCTCGGCGGCCGCCTGGATCTGCACCGGGTTGGTCACATCCAGTATCAGCGGCGTGACGCGCCCGTCGGGGTGGGCCAGCGGCTGGCGCGCGCCTGCGTACACCCGCGCCGCGTCCCGGGCGAGGGCTTCTTCGACCAGGGCCTGGCCGATGCCTCGGTTTGCCCCGGTCACCAGGACAGTCTTGCCTGCGAGGGTCATGCGTATTCCTCCAGCTCAGTAGCGCCTGATTCGGTACCGCCGGGATGCCGGACCGGTGCGATGGACCGGCCGGCCGGCCGCGTCATACCCCTACGGCGCTAGTTCGCAACTCGCACTGCTAGCTCGGGCCGCAAGCGGGTGGCTCGGGAGAAATGCCGCGCCGCTGCCGCACCATGATGTGACCGGTACCTCGCGCCGGCCTGGCGGGTGCGCTACCGCTGCCAGTCGACGCGGTGTTCGGGGGAGTAGCTGCACCAGGTACCGGTGTGCACCGACGCCCGCAGGTGCCGGCCGAGCTCGGGGTGCACGTCGGTGACCCGGGCGACGGCATGACGGATGCGGTAGGCCACGGCCTTGCGCATCCGCTCGGTCGACGATCCGGCCGCGCGGCGCCGCCCGCCCAGCCCGGTCGTGGCCGACAGCTCAGCCAGCAGCGCCTCCCGCTCGTGGTTCAGCGTCCCTGCTTCGGCCGAGCCAGCATCGGCCGAGCCGAGGTCGGCGTCGATCTGGCGCAGCCGCTCGCGGTAGGCCGCGAGCGCGCGCCGGTCAGCCACCGGCCCGGAATCGGACCGGGGGAGCCCGGCGGCGCCGGTCAGCTCGCTCACGTGGGTCTGCTCGCCGGGGCGCGCCAGGAGCACCGACAGGTCCCGCAGCCCCTTGCTGTCCCGCATCCGGACGGTCCGGTCCGCGTAGCGCAGCGTCCACACCTGTCCGTCGAGGCGGAATACATCCGCTCCGTGTGCCGCCGAGCCGTCGCCGGCCGCCCATTCCCGCGTCCGCGCGGCCAGAGCCGCGCCCGCCGCCGCGTCCAGCTTCGCGGCCAGGGCGAAATGCGCGCCGGCATCCTCGGCCCGGCCCAGGTAGCGGGCCAGGAGCCCGAGATGCGCGGCCACCGAGCCCCAGCTGAAGGCCAGGATGCCGCCCACGGCACAGTTGCGGGCGTACGGCTTGAGCAGCTGGTACGCCATCTCGGCCGCCGCCCGGTGGCCGGCCAGCACGGCCGCAACCGAGACATGCATGTACTTGGCCAGCCAGTCCCCGTCGCGGGGCACCGTCACGGCTACCACCTGGTCCAGGTAGCCACGCGCCTCGGCGAGCTGCCCACGGTGGGCGCTGAGGAACGCATGCGCGCTGGCGGCCGCCCGCGGGTCGTCCGGGATCAGGGCCACTATCTCGGCGAGATTGCCGTCCAGCCCGCCGTCTGGCCCGCCGTCCAGCCCGCCGGCCCGGTCCTCGCCGACCAGCCGGCCGAACCGCTGCACCAGCCCGAGCAGCCGCGCGTTGACGCTGCCCGCCCGTTCGGTAAGCTCGCCGAGCTCACGGGCATACTCGCCGGCGAGGGCCAGATCGCCGCGCATGAGCGCCCGGGTGCCGCGCCACAAGGGCACATACCAGGTCAGCCTTGGCTGGGCCAGGTCCCCGGCCAGCCGGGCGTAGGAGGAGATCTCGGCGTCCACCGCCGGCCACTCGCCGGCTTCGGCCAGCACGACAACAAGCAGCCTGCGTCCGAGCAGCTCGCCGGTTCGGTCCCCGCCCACCCGGGCCAGCTCGATGATCTCCGCCGCCGCCGCGCGCCGTTCGGCGACGTGGTCCGGGCCGGAGATCGCGTCACAGCGGGCAGCCAGCGCGGCGCCGAGCACGCCCGGATCGCCCAGCCTCCGGGCCATCGCGACGGCCTCGGCGCTCAGCGCTTCCCGCTGCTCCGCCGCGTCCCCGGAAAACGCCAGAGCCAGCGAAAGCCGCCCGAGCAGGGCAGCCCGGGCTGTCGAGTCACCGCCCGGTTGCGCCGCCAGCGCCTCGGTGAGCACGGGCACCCGGGCCGGGTCGCGCAGGTCGATCTCGAAGCCGCCCGGGCCGCCAGCCAGCCCGAGGGCTGCGGTGGCCAGCAGCTCCGCCCGGCCGGTCTGGTGGGCCAGCTTGGTGGCTTCGGCAAAGGCGGCGCGAGCCCGCTCCGGGTCCCCGGCAGCCAGAGCCGCCTCACCCAGTGCACACAGCAGCTCGCCCCGGTCGCTGCCGGAGCCGGCAAAGGCGAGCGCAGCGGACAACAGCCCCACCGCGTCCTCATAGCCGACCCGGTGCACCGCATCGGCCGCCGCCAGCCGGGCGAACTCCACGGCCGGCGCTGACTCCCCGCCCAGCTCCGCGGCGGCCAGCAGGTGCCGGGCAACGGCAGCCGGGCCGACGGCGCCCGCCCGGTACCGCCCAGCCAGCAGCGCGCCCACCCGGGCGTGCCAGCGCGACCGGTCGGCGGGCCCGACCTGGGCACCCAGTACCTCCCGGACCAGCGGGTGCGCGAACCGGTCAGCGCTGACCACCCGGGCCGCCCGGGCCGCCGCCAGCGCGGACACCACCCCGGCCAGCGGCTCCCCGGCTGCCTCCGCGAGCAGTGGCGGATCGAGCTCGTCACCCAGCAGCGCGGCCACCCGCAGCAGCCCGATGACCGGTGCCGACAGCCCAGCCAGCCGCCGCTCCAGCACCGCCCGCACCGTCGGCGGCAGCAGCTCGGCCGGCAGCCCGGCCGAGCTGTCCAGCCGGCCTTCGGCGCGCAGCAGCCGGGCCACCTCGGCCGCGAAATAGGGGTTGCCCGCGGTGCGGGCATGCAGTCCGTCCAGGAGCGCGTCCGGGACAGCGGAACCGGTGGCCATGCGCACGGCGGCGGCCAGCTCGTCGCGAGCCAGCCCCCCGAGCACGAGGTGGCGATCGGGGCCGACCTCGGCGCACAGTCCGTCCGCGGTCGGCTCGGTGTCACGATAGGTACACAAGACCACCACCGGCAGCGTGGCCAGCGCCCCCCGGATCGCCGCCAGCAGCCGCCTGGAACCCGGGTCCGCCCAGTGCAGGTCGTCAACCATCAGCAGCAGCGGACGATCCGCCGCCGCCTCCCGAATCCCCGTCGCCACCGCCTCGAACAGCAGGAACCGGGCCAGCCCGGGATCGGCCCCGCCAGTTCCCGGGCGCAGCACGTCGCCGGCGCCGAGCTGGCCGAGGAGCTGGCTCCACACCCAGAACGGCGGCGCACCGACGTCCTCGGGGCAGCTCACCCACGCGCAGCCGAACCCCTCCGCCGCCAGCCGGGCCGCGCAGGCCGCCACCAGCCGGGTCTTGCCAATGCCCGGCTCACCCCCAACCAGCCCCACCCAGCCGCGGCGCTCCGCCGCCGCGCGCACCGCCGCCCCGTGCACCTCACGCAGCTCCGCGACCCGTCCAGCCAGCACGGACCCGATCCTGCCAGGCCGGCCAGCCGTCTTAAAGTGAGATTCTCGCCCGTCGCCCGGTGTTGCGTTTCTGTCGCGAGAACTGGGTGAGCATGTGGGAATATGAGACCCTCGCCGTGCCTTAGGTCTAATGATCTAACCACGAAAACCTATTCAAGGGAGTGCGGCTAATGGCTCAGCGGACCCAGGTCCTGTATATAGATGACATTGACGGCAGCGAGGCCGAGGGCACGGTCAGGTTCAGGTTCGACGGCACCGACTATGAGATCGACCTGAACAAGGAGCATGCGGATCAGTTCGCCGAGGCGATCGGGCCTTTCGTCGCCGCGGCGCGGAAGACGTCCCCGTCCCGGCGCCCGGCCCGCGCGGGCGCGGCAAGGCACGACCTGTCTAATGTCCGCGCGTGGGCCCGTGATCAGGGCATCAAGGTTTCCGAGCGGGGACGCATCCCAGCGGACGTGCTGGCCAAGTACAACGCTGCCCATTAAGAGATAGGAGTCAGCGGAAACTCCACCTATCGCCCCGGCGGCCGCCCGCGCCGGTCTCGCCTCACCCGGACGCCGTCATCACGGCATCATGTGGGCTCACGGCACCAGCTCTTGGAAGCCGCGCACCAGCAGCCCGCCGGGCCGCTCGCGACCGCGCCAGCAGATGTGCTGCGGCACGCATGCTGGCGTTATGCGTGCGCCCTCCAGCTAGCCCGGCTGTCCAGCGGCACACGCGTAGTCGGCGATCCGGCAGCGGAGCAATCGCACATCCAGATCACGCTCAGTGATCGAGGCCGAGACTGGGTGATCGAGGCCGAGACTGGTTTGGGATGAATTGCCACTATCGGGGCGGATAGGACGGGCATACGATGCCCTCTGAGCGCCCTCGGGGGGAGGGCGACAAGGAGGGGGAAACATGTCACGCTTCGCGATTTGGCTGTTGCGCGCCGTAGGACTGAGTGGGCTCCTGGCTGCACTGGTCATCGTCCCCACGCTGGCAGGGCCGGTGTCCGCGGCGGCCGCCACCCACACATGCTCCGGGACCACGAAAGCACCAGGCGTGCTGGCCGGCACCTATCCCGGGGACGTCATCGTCAAAGGCTTCTGCGTGGTCAATGCCGGGCCGGCGGTGGTTGACGGCACGGTGACCGTCGCCCCGGGCGGCGCCTTGGCGGCGATTTTCGCCCTGAACGACAAGACCCACAAAGGCTTCTCCAGCCTCACGGTCAAGCAGAACGCGGTGGTGCAGGCCGGGGCCACCCTGGCTCTGGGTTGCGAGCCGAACTTCTTCACCTGCGCAGACGACACCGGCAAGACGCCGACGCTGCAATCCCGCGGCACCATCGACGGCAACCTGGTCGCCCAGAAGCCGCTCGGCGTGCTCGTGCACAACAGTTCGATCGCCGGGGACGTTACCGAACAGGGTGGCGGCGGCGGCCTGTCCTGCACGCCAAAGGGGGTCTTCAAGCTCTTCAAGTCCCCCGTCTACAGCGACTATGAGGACAACGTCTTCGGTGGCAACGTCAGCGTGACCGGCATGCACTCCTGCTGGCTCGGGTTGCTCCGTAACGACGTGCATGGCAGCGTCGGCTTCACCGGCAACAAGATGGCTGATCCCGACGCCAACGAGGTCCTGCACAACTCCGTCAACGAGTCCCTCACCTGCCTGGGGAACCACCCCGCGGTCCAGTACGGCGACAGCGGCAGCACCCCCAACGTGGTCGGTGACTCAGCCTCAGGCCAGTGCAGCTTCAGTCGCCGGGTGCCCGACCCGGCACCCAACGGCCCGCTGGAGCCGATCTCCGTCCACGCCGAGGCATAACCTGACGCGGCTTCCTGGCCGGTCCCACCGTGGACCGGCCAGGGGGCCGCCTCCCGAGAGCCGGCCGCGCGGTGGTTGGCCCGCGCAGCCCAGCGTCCGGCCCGGCATGTCACGACGGTGTGCCGCCATGACGTGCGGCGTGCGCCAGCGGGGCACGTCAGCCGCCTTGGCGGCAGTAGCTCCTGATCTCGTCGGCGATCTGCTCACCGGCGTCTTCTTGCAGGAAGTGGGAGGCGTGGGGCAACAGGACGCTGCGGTGGTTTGGGAAGGTTCGCTCGAAGCGCTGGCGCGCAGGGTCCCGGAAGGCGAAGTCCTTCATTCCCCAGACGATCAGCGCTGGGCGGCCGGAGATCGCGGGCAGTGCCGCCTCGACCTGGGCCAGGTAGAGGGCGGCGGCCACCAGTTGCCGTGGGGCGATCGCCGCAGGGGCCCGGCGCCGGGGGTCACGCCACGGCGCGAGGTACATCTGCCTGGCGCCGGCCGGAAGGGGCCGTGCGAACCCTCGGGCGAAAAAGACCCTGGGGGCGAAGTTGAACCACTGGGTGAGCAGGCGCCCAGGCGGGCCGCGGCTCTGGATGCCATCGCCGGGCTGTTCAACAGCGTCGGTGAGATGTTCCGCTGCGGTAACGGGCTCAGCGCCCGTGGCTGCCTGATGGTCAACACCATCGCGGAGATGGCCGCCCAGGACGAACGGATCCGCAGCCATGCGGCCGCTTACCGCGACCGGCTCCGGGCCAGCTTCGGCACCGTTCTGGCACGGGCCGCCGCACACGGTGACGCCGATCCCAGCCTGACCGAAACCCGCTCCCACCTGCTCGCCGCGGCCCTGATGGGCATATGGCTCGCGGTTCGCATCGATCCATCTGACGCCGCCACCTCCTGCCAGGCCATCGCGCGCGAGGTCGAATCCTGGCGCGCCCGGGAGCCAGGCAGCTAACCTCGCCGTGGCCTAGCCGCACGGGCGGGGATCTGCCCGGCCACCTCGCTCATGCTCGGCCGCCGGTCGCCGGGGCTTGCCCGGCGAGACTTGCCACGCGCCGGGTGAAGTGGCTGGCGAGAAGCTCGTCGAAGCGTTCGGGGCAAAGCGGGGGAGAGAAGTAGAACCCCTGCCCTATCTGGCAGCCGAGCGTCGTGAGCTCGGCGGCCTGGCTCTCGTTCTCCACGCCCTCGGCGACCGACTCGATGCCCATGGCGTTGGCCAGGTCCACCACGGCGCGGACTATCGCCGAGTCCACCGAGCTCTCGGCCACACCCCGGACAAAGGTGCCGTCCACCTTGACCTCATGCACCGGAAACTGCTTGAGGTAGGCCAGTGAGGAGTGGCCCGTGCCGAAGTCGTCGATGGCCAGGCGCACGCCCAGCTGGTTGAGCTTCTTCATGACCTCGCGAGCGCCGGAAAGATCCTCCATGACCATGGTTTCGGTGATTTCGAAGGTGAGCAGCTCCGGGGGCAAGCCGGTGGCATCGAGGGCGGCCGCCACTTGGGCCAGCAGCCCGCTCTCCGCGAACTGGCGGGGGGAGAGGTTGACGTTGATGGGCAGCTCCACGCCCAGCCGGTCCCGGATCGAGCGCATCTTCCGGCCCGCGGTGTCCAGGACGTAACGGCCCAGCGGCAGAATCAGCCCGGTCTCCTCGGCAATGGGGATGAACTTCTCGGGGCTGATCAGGCCATTGGTGGGGTGGCGCCAGCGCACCAGCGCCTCCGCGCCCACGATCAGATGCTTGTCCAGGGAGTAGAGCGGCTGGTAGTGCACCTCGAGTTCGTCACGCTCGAGGCCTTTGCGCAGGTCGGCCTCGATTTGGAGCCGCGCGGAGGAGCGGGTGCCCATGGCAGCCTTGTCGAACACCTTGTATATGCCGCCCCTGCCCTTGGCTTTGGCGTCGTACATCGCCACGTCGGCGTCGCGAAGCACATCGTCGGCCGTCTTGCCCGCCTCGGTCAGGGCAATGCCGACCGACACGCTGGTGACAAGCTCGTAGC
Organism: uncultured Actinomycetes bacterium; assembly: GCA_963703605.1. Taxonomy (GTDB): domain Bacteria; phylum Actinomycetota; class Actinomycetes; order Streptosporangiales; family Streptosporangiaceae; genus DASXKD01. The sequence continues at coordinate 174,086 of CAVPFC010000049.1, read as the reverse complement.
CGTCGGACAGCACCAGGGGCTGCTCGGCGGCGGCGCATATCCGCTGCGCCGCGGTGACCGCCACGTCAACCCCGGCCACGTCCTCCAGGAACACCACGAACTCATCGCCGCCGAAGCGGGCGATCAGATCGTGGCTTCGCACCACCGCCTTCATGCGGGCCCCGATCGCCACCAGGAACTCGTCGCCGGTCACGTGGCCGAGGCTGTCGTTGATGCTCTTGAAGCGGTCCACGTCGACAAAGATCAGCGCGTGGGTCTTGCGGTCCAGGGCGGACCGGCTCAGCGCCTGATCGAGGCGCTCCACCAGCAACCGCCGGTTCGCTAGGCCGGTCAGGCTGTCGCAGAAGGCGTGATGGTGGAGTTCGTCTTCGAAGGCTTTGCGTTCGGTGATGTCCCGGAAGGCGATCACCGCGCCCGAGGGTGTGTCGCCGCTCATGACCGCGGAGGCGGTATACGTCACCGGGATGGTGCCGCCGTCCTTGCTGCGGAACCGGGCGTCGTCCTCCCGGATGGTGCGCCCAAGGCGCATGGCTTCCCGGGCCGGGACCAGCAGAAAGTCGGGTGCGGTGAGGGCGCTGTCGCTCACCGGGACGTCGACCGCGAAACCGGGAGGCAGCTCGATCAAGCTCGCCGCGGCGCGGTTGACGAAGGTGAGCTTCCCGTCCGCCCCTATGGCGCAGACACCTTCCCCGATGTTGAGGGTGATCGAGGAGAGCCGCTCGCGCTCCAGGCGGACCTGCTGGTACAGCTCAGCGTTACTGAGCGCCCCGCTGCCCACCGCGGCCAGGGCTTTGAGCAGGCCCCGGTCGGCGTCGTCGAAAGGCTCATCGCGCCGCCGGCCCGACGCCACCAGCCACTGTTGCCAGCCGGTAACGGTGATGGGCGCCGCCAGCTGATCCGGGCCCGGGTCCGCGGACGTCAGGGCCGCCGCCGGGCTGCGAAGGAGGCGTTGCGCCGAATCCAGGATCGTCTCGAGCACCGCCTCCCGCCGCAGCCCCCGGTTTGCCGCCAGCGTTACCTCGTACAGTCCCTGCATCCGGGTGCGGTCATACAGCGCCGCGAAGCGAGCGCTGATGAGCCGGCGCTCCAGGATCAGCCCCGGGACCGCGAGCGCCAGTGCCCACAGATGAGCCTGGATCGCCACCGCAAGGACCACGCCGACCAATACCCCCGCGCCGGCCAGCGTCACCTGGGTCCGAAGATCGCTCGTGAAATCTCGCCACGTGGTGCCCATCGAGACCATGACACTGGCGACGAGAAAAGAGTTAACGGCGAAATAAACCGCCGCGCCGACCATGACGGCCGCGATCTGCCCCGCGGTGATGGAATTCGAGGGGGCGGCGAGACCGCGGCTGACAACCAGTCCCAGGCCCGCCGCGATCAGAACCTGCCCCGCATTAAAAGCGGACTTGACAAGTGCGCGCCTGCGGGCCGCCTGGGCCAGGACGGTCGCCAGGGCAAAGGTCCACAAAGTTAGCAGTGGCGGCACGAGGAGGGCGAGGATCACAAAGAAACCCTCGTCCATGTTGAATGCCCCGGATTCACCTCCCCGGTACACCACAACGGGCCATACCCAGCTGCCCAGGGCGAGGGCGCCTATCGCCGCCGCGACGATCCATTGACTGCCGCCGACGTGCCCGGAGGCCGGCTGGCGCCAGGCGGCGATCGACAAGGTGAGGGCACCACCGGTGACCGCGGCCGCCACGACGGCCCGGGTAGCACGTGGTCGTTTCACCGCCGGGACGCCACGCCGCGCGCGCGTCAGTTCCACGCTGAGCTGTTCCAGGCGGAGCCACTCCAGGCGGAGCCGTTCCAGGCGGAGCCATCCCACGCGGAGCCGTTCCAGGCCCAGCCGCTCCAGTCTCGGCCGTTCCACGCCGCGTCGTTCCAGGCCCAGCCGTTCCACGCCGCGTCGTTCCAGGCCCAGCCGTTCCAGTCGGTACCGTTCCAGGCCCAGCCGTTCCACGCCCAGCCGGTGGGTGGTGTCTGACTCCAGGTGGTCCCCGACCACAGGTTCGGGTTCCAGGTGTCGGCGGGACGGGTGGGCGCCAGCGAGACCGTGGCGCCGCGCAAGACCGGGATCAGGCCGGCGGCCGACTGGCTGAAGTTCATCGGCCCCGAGGTGGTGGCGGCGTAGGCATTGAGTGCCCCGTGGCCGTCGACGAAGGGGTTGCCGACCGGCCCGGGGCTGGTGTTACCGAGCAGCCGGGCCTTTAGCTGGTCCGGCGTGAGGCCCGGGTTGCCGGCCAGGACGAGCGCCGCCGCTCCGCTGGTGATGGCCGCGCTGAACGATGTGCCCGAGCCCACGAAGTTCGCCGGGCCGATCCGGGCCGAGGGGTAGCTGTCGTAGATCGTCGAGCCCGGAGCGGCCAGACTCACCACAGAACGCCCCGAGGTGACCAGGTCGGGCTTGACCCAGCCGTCGGGCGAGGTGGGCCCGGCGCTGCTGAAGTCATTCATCTCGTCGTCGGTGATCGACGCGGTGGCCATGTCATCCAGCGCGCCCACCGTGATAACCAGCGGATCGTCGCCAGGGGAAAGGATGGTGCCGTTGAACGGCCCGGCGTTGCCCGCCGAGGCCACCACGGCGATACCCGAGTTCCAGGCGGCCTCTGCGGCCTGGTCCAGGGGGTTGATGACCGTGGACGTGCGGGGCTGGAACCCCAAAGACATGTTGAGGACCTTGATGCCATAGCGGGCCTTGTGATCGACGGCCCACTGCAAGCCTGAGATCAGGGTTCCGAGGTGGGTCACGCCGTCCGCGCCCGCCACCTTGATCGACACCAGGTTGGCGCCAGGCGCCTCGCCCGAGTACTGCCCGCCCGAGGAGGCGCCATCGCCGGCGATCAGGCCGGCCACGAAGGTGCCGTGGCCGTAGCTGTCCTGGTACGGGTTGCCCCCGCCCGTCAGGTCCACCCCGCCGATCAGCCGCCCCGCGAAGTCGGGCAGGTTGTCGATGCCCGTGTCCAGCACGGCGACGGTCACCCCCTGGCCGGTGTCCCCGGCCGCCGCCAGCCGCGTGGCGCCGGTCTGCGGCAAGAAGGCGTCCGAAGGCGTGTGCGGCCCCGTCGACTCCGTCGTCGACTGCACGGTGACCGATTCGTCAGGGGTCACAACGATGCCCGGCAACGCCGCCAGCACGGATTCCAGGGCCGTGGGGATGGAAGCGTCGACTCCGTTGATGAGGCTGTACTGGGTCAAAATGGTGCCGCCCACGTCCAGCACAGCCGCGACCGCGCTCAACGGCCCGGTCGCGGTGACAATCACCGTCTCGCTAAGGCTCGCCGACGCCGCCGGGACGCCGGCTATCAGCGTGCCCGCTAAAGTTGTGGCGGCCGTTGCCGCCGCAGCGGCGATCCGGCTTTTGTTCCGCAAGAAAAATCGTGACCTATGGCCGGCGCTCGCGCCGGATGAGCCAGTGTGCCGCATCGGGCAGCCCCCCTGGGTGCCTATGACACACCTACCGTACACCGACGTAGCCAGTTTTAAACGGAAATTCCCTAACAGTGGCCGTCTTGGGGAAATGCCCGGCCGCCACAGCCACTAAACACCTAAGCAAAATAGTAGATGGCACGGAGGCGATTTTTCATCTGAACCTAGTATTTCTTCGCCGGACGAGATATTTCTTCGCCGGACAAGCGTATGCCGGGGGATATTTCCCCCCCGGGGTGTGTCCGGGCCAACCAGCGGGCGTATTGCTCCAATGTCACTTGGCCCCGGCCACGGCCCCATCCCGTCCGGCTTGGGCTCTACCTGTCGCACCGGACGATCGGCACCCACCTGTACCGCATCTTCCCCAAGCTCGGGATCACCAGCCGCGGGGAGCTTCGCTCGGCCCTCTCGGCCAGATCCTGAAGGCAGGACCGGGCATTACGCCAGCGGGCTGGCTATCGGCTGCCCACCGGCCGGCCACGATCGTGGCCGGCCGGGTGCCCGGCGTCAGCGAGATTGACTGCACCCGTTCCGGGGACGATCGTCATTAATCACTGACCGGGGCGACTCTGGCACCAAGGAGGGGACTCCTATGGCGCTCGGCAACGCGTGGCACTTTCCCGGCAACCCCGAGCCGTCTCGGTAACGCGGCCTGCTGGGGAGGCGCCAACGAGGCGCTGCGCAGCCTCGAGGGAGTGCAGTACGTTGACCCGGTCCCCGATGGGGACAGCTCAACGGCGACCGTCTACCTGGCAGACGACCGGCTGCCCGCACTGGATCACTGGGATGACCAATTCCGGGGGATGGTCCACCAGACCTATCAACTGCGTGGAGTAGAGGTGACTCTCACGGGCATCATCGAGGCGCGGAACGGTGTGTTCGTGCTCGCCGGCGCAGGCCGCAGGCCTCCGGTTGAGCTGGTTCCCCTTGCCCCGGGAGGGAAGGTCCAGTGGGACCCCGCGGCGCAAGCCCCGCAGGCGGCCGGACCGGGCGAGGCGGCCGCGTACGGCACGCTCGCCCGCGCGGCGGAGGCCGCCGGCGCCCGGCCACTGACGATCACCGGCCCGCTGCATCAAGCCCAGGCCGGGTACCGGCTCGAGGTGCGCTTGGTTGATCTTCCCGGAGGCATCCATGACTGATCCCATCGTCCCGGGCCGGCTTCCCGCCGGCGCGACCGGGGAAGGCGACGGGATAGTGATCGGGCACGGCCCGGTCCGCGTCGATGCCTTCATCGACTTTCTGTGCCCGTTCTGCCGGCAGTTCGAGCTGTCGGCCGGGCCGGAGCTGACCGGCCTGGTGTCCGGGGGCCAGATCAGCCTGGTCTACCATCCGATGAACTTCCTGGACCGGGCGTCGACGACGAACTACTCCACGCGTGCGGCCGCGGCGTCGGGCTGCGCCGCCGACGGCGGACGGTTCGCCGAGTACGCGCACGCGCTTTTCGTCAGCCAGCCGCCCGAGGGCGGGCCGGGGCTGAGCGATGCCGAGCTGGCCGGCCTGGGCCGTGCCGCGGGGCTGGACGACGCGGCGTTCAGCGCGTGCCTGTTCGGAGCGCCGTATCTGGACTGGCCACCGTATGTCACCGCGCGCGCCGCCGCGCTGGGAGTGGAGGCGACGCCGACCGTCCTGGTCGCGGGCGCGGTCGTCCGGCCCGAGGCCCGGCCGATCAGCGCCGCGGTCGCCGCGGCGGGCGGCGCGGGCTGACGCGCATGAACGGCCGGCGGCCGCCAACGCCGGTGGCGTCGCGCTCTGCGCACCGGTTCCGCCGGGCGGCACCGTAGCAGCGATGCCCGGTAGCTCAGTCGTGGCTGAGTTGCACGTTCCCGGGGGTAATCGGCAGCCATACCCGGAACCGGGTATTACCGGGGGCCGAATCGACCTGGATATCCCCGTGGTGCTTGTTCACCACGATCCGCCAGGTGATGTCGAGCCCAAGCCCGGTGCCCTGGCCCACCGGCTTGGTGGTGAAGAACGGCTCGAATATCCGCTCCCGGATCTCCGGCGGCACCCCGGGGCCGGTGTCACTGATATCCACGAACACCCGGTCCCGGTCCAGCCCGGTCCGCACGGTCAGCACACCCGCCTCGCCCATCGCCGACACCGCGTTGTCGATCAGGTTGGTCCACACCTGGTTCAGTTCGGCGGCATACGCCGGGATCGCGGGCAGCGACCGGTCATAGTCCTTGACCACGCGGATGCCAGGGGGAATCTTCCCTGCCAGCATCGCCAGCGTGCTGTCCAGCAACTCGTGCACGTCTACGACCTGGTGCGGGGCCCGGTCGAGCTGCGAGTACTGCTTGGCCGCGCCGACCAGGGTGGAGATCCGGGTGGTGGCGTCCTCGATCTCGTTTATCAGCAGTTCGGTTTCGACGGTGTTGTGCAGCCACCGCAGCGCCTCCGGCAAGGTCGCGGCGTCCACGGTAGCCGCGACGTTTTCCAGCCAGGCCGCATCCAGCCCGGCGGCGACGAAGGCCGGCGCCAGCTGCCAGCCGTCGCTTAGCCCGTGGGAGTCCAGCCAATCGGTGAGGGCATCTTCGGCGTCTGAGGCTTCCAGCGGCGGAAGGGCCTGCGCCTTCGGCACCCGCTCGGCGGCCTCTTCCTGCAGCTTGATCAGCGTCTCGAGCGCGGTCCTGTCCCATGCCCCACCCGCGATCGCGCCCATCTTGCGCCGCGTGCCGGCGACCCGCTCGCGCAGCTCGGCGGCCGCCCGGATCCCGGCCGCGGCGGGGTTGTTCAGCTCGTGGGTCAGGCCGGCGGAGAGCGTGCCGAGCGCGAGCAGCCGCTCGCGCTGCGCGGTCGCCTCCAGCATGTTGCGGCGGCCGAAGAACATCCCCTCCAGCAGGTGCACCGCCATCGGGAACCACTCGTGCATCAGCTCGGCGAACACGTCGGCGTCCAGAACGAAGAACCGCGACGGCTCGGTCACCCGCATCGAGCTGTCGTAGCGCTGCGGGACCCGGTCGCCCAGGTAGGCCGTCCAGGCGCCGGCGTAAACGCCGGGCTGCGATGTCCCGCCCACCTCGACGTCGTCGGCGCCGGCCCGCCGCGACAGCACCACGGTGCCCGCGAGCAGGACGTAAAAATTCCTCGCCGGGTCGCCTTCCGCGTACACCGGCCCCGCAGGGAAGACCTCGACCCGGCCATGCTGGCACAGCCAGTCCAGCTGGGCATCGGTCAGCTTCTCGAACAGAAACAGCGCGCGGAGCTCGTCCGGGCTGCACAACTTCGTGGTCACAGCTTCTCCAGGTAGCGGTGCACCAGCATGACCGCCATGGCTCCCTCGCCGACCGCGGAGGCGACCCGCTTGGCCGACTCAGCCCGCGCGTCACCGGCCACGAACACGCCGGGCACGCTGGTCTCCAAGTGATAGGGCGGCCGGTCCAGATTCCAGCCGCGCGGCCGCTCCCCGCCGACCAGCAAGTCCGGCCCGGCAACCACGAAGCCCTTGGCGTCCCGTACCACGACATCGTCGAGCCACGTAGTGAGCGGCTGCGCGCCGATGAACAGGTACAGCCACTGAGCGTCCACGGTCTTGGTCGCCCCGTGCGCGGTGTCCCGCAGCGTCAGCTTCTCCAGATGGTCGCTCCCCGAAGCCCCGATTACCTCGGTACAGGTCAGCACCGAGATGGCAGGGTTGTCGGCGATCCGCTTGATCAGGTAGTAGGACATCGAACTTTCCAGCGACGGGCCGCGAACCAGCAAGGTCACCGACTTGGCGTACCGGGACAGGAAGAGAGCGGCCTGCCCGGCCGAGTTCGCCCCGCCGACGATGTAGACATCCTGGCCCACGCAGGCTGTCGCCTCGGTCAGCGCCGAACCGTAGTAGACCCCGCGCCCGGCCAGCTCGTCCAGCCCCGGCGCGTGCAGCCGACGGTAGGACACGCCGGTGGCCAGGAGGACGGTGTGCGCGTCGAGGTAGGTGCCGTCAGCGAACGTGACCCGGCGTGCCGAGCCGCGAACCTCCAGGCCGGTCACCTCGCGCGTGGTCAGCACCTCCGCGCCAAACCTCTTGGCCTGCCACCGGGCCCGCTCGGTCAGTTGCGCCCCCGATACCCCGTCCGGGAAGCCAAGGTAGTTCTCGATCCGAGAGCTCTGCCCTGCCTGGCCCCCGGTCGCGAGCTGCTCCACAAGCACGGTGCGCAGGCCCTCTGAGGCGCCGTACACCGCGGCGCCCAGCCCCGCGGGGCCGCCGCCCACGATGATCAGGTCGTAAAAATCCTTGGACGGCGTGGTGGCCAGTCCGACGCGCGAAGCCAGCTCGGCGTCGGCCGGCTCGATCAGCGCGCCGCCGTCCGGGGTGATCACCACCGGCAGGGCGCTCCCGTCCGCTCCCGCGGCGGCCAGCAACCGCTGCCCTTCCGGCTCCTCGCTCGTGTACCAGCGGTACGGCACCTGGTTCCGGGCGAGAAACTCGCGAACCTCCGACGAGCGCGCCGACCAGCGGTGCCCGATCACCTTGGTCTCCGGCACCGGCCGGTGGTCCGACTCCCGCCACGCCTCCAGCAGCGCGTCCACCACGGGGTAGAGCTTTTCCTCCGGCGGATCCCATGGCTTGAGCAGATAGTGATCAAGGTCGACGACGTTGATCGCGTCGATCGCGGCCCCGGTATCGGCGTAGGCGGTCAGCAGAGCCCGTCGCGCGCGGGGATAGATGTCCATGGCCTGTTCGAGGAACTCGATCCCGTTCAGTTCCGGCATCCGGTAGTCGGCCAAGATCACCGCGACGAGGTCGCCGCGCAGCTTCATCTGCCGCAGCGCGTCCAGGGCCGTTGACGCCGACTCAGCCCGCACAATCCGGTACTGATCGCCGTACCGCCGCCGCAGGTCCCTGGCCACCGCCCGGGACACGCCCGCATCATCGTCCACCGTCAGGATCGCCGTGCGGGACCCCGCATCCTGCTCCGTCATGACGCTCATGGCGGTTATCAATCATCTTGATGAGAGATCTATTTCATATAGACATAGAGAATAGAGGCTCTCAGGCCCGGTCAAGCTGGCCGCCACCCTTAAGGCACGCCTGCCCTGGCGTTGTGGGGCACTCCGCTGCTGGCTGGTCTCTCAGCTCAGGAAGGCCTCGACGTCGGCGGCGAACCCGGCGTGGTACTGGAACAGGAAGCCGTGGGCCGAGTCGGGGTAGATCTTCAGCCGCGCCTGCGGTATCAGCCCGGCGAGCAGGTAGGAGTAGTGCGGCCTGATCATGGGGTCGGTGTCGCCGTTGGCGATGAATACGGGCATCTCCAGGGCCTGCACCCGCTCCAGCGCCGAGTGGTCAGGTATGCCCCAGGCGCAGACCGCGTCGTACTGTGCCTCGCGGGTGGCCCAGGTGGTCGCCTTGTCGCGGTCCTCGGTCCGCGCGTACATGCGGCCGAGCGCCTCCTTGCCGGCCTGCTGGCTGGCCGCGGATGCGGCGAAGAACACGCCCAGGTATTCCTCCGGGCTGGTTTGCGGTGTGCCGACCGCGCCGATCACGCCGGGTGCCCAGCCGTGCATACCGGCTGCGCCTCTGGGTGCGGACGAGGCGAGGATGAGCCGCCTGACCAGGGCGGGCCGGCGCAGCGCGATCTCCTGGGCGACGAAGCTGCCGATGGAGAACCCGAGCAGGTCCACCTGGCTGTGCCCGAGCGCGCTGACGAAAGCGATCGCGTCCCGGGCCATCTGCTCGATCGTGTCCGGCGTCGGGCCGGCCGAGCCGCCGACGCCCGCGTTGTCGAACGTGATTACCCGGCGGGACCCGGCGAGCGCGTCGACCAGCGCGGGATCCCAGGAATCCAGGTTGCCGCGGAAGTGCTGGAGCAGGACAAGCGGCACGGTTCCGTCGCGGCCACCGGTGTCCCGGTACGCGTAGTCGATGCCGTTAGCCGCCCGGACGGTGCTGTTGGGTAGCGCGGAGTACGGCTTAACCTGGCTGGTCTCCATGAGTGCGGGCTCACAATCCCTCAGTCGCCGGCCTGCTTGCCGGCCGCCAGGCTCGCCAGTTGTGCGCGGGCGGCGGCGACCAGTTCCTCGTTGGTGTTGGCGTGGCCGGCCAGGCCCCAGCCGCCGTCGGGTGCCTCGGTGAGCAGGACCCACGTCCGGCTGGTTAGCCCGGGGTCGCCGGCGGCTTCGGCGGCGATCGCGGTCAGCCGTTCGACCACGGCGAGCTGCTTGCCGCGGTCGAGCGCGGCCGAGTTGGTGAGGACCTGGATCCGCACGTAGTTGCTTTCGCCGTCGACGTTGGCCAGGCTGCCGGCGGGCAGGTCGTGGATGAAGGCGGCGGTGTTCTGCCGGAACATGGGGATGTCCGGCACCTGCTCGATTGTCATGAGCGCGGCGGCGAGGTCGGTGGCGAGCTGGTGCGGGTCGGTGAACGTTCCGGCCGTCGCGTAGACGTCGATCATGGGCATGGCGGTGCTCTTTTCGGCTGAAGGGCTCCCTGAGCGGAGATTGTTCGCCCTGCCCGATCACCATGGCATCGCACGAACGGGCCATTCCTTAGCGGCGCGCGGCGACGGTCCACGTCAGCAGCCGGCGCCCTCGTTGCCTGGATGCGTGAGCTGGCCGGACGTACACTCCCGTCGTGAGGACCCGATGGTAGAAGGCACCCGGGGGCCTCCGCTGCGTGGCCGCGGCGACGAGCTCGCCGCCATCGGCGCCCGCCTCGACGAGGTCCGATCCGGGGTCGGCTCGGTCATCATCGTCGAGGGGAGGGCCGGGTTCGGTAAGACCCGCCTGCTGGATGCGTGCGCGTCCATAGCCGCTGAACGCTCCTTCCGGGTCGGGCGCGGCGTGACGGAGCCACATCGCCAGGTGGTCGAGCTCGACGCGCTCTTCGACGCGCTCTTCGACGGCGACGATCCCCTCGTCGCGCGCGAGGCCCTCAGCGACCATCACGCATCCCCGGAGCAGAGGTTCTGGCTGCTCCAGGACATCCAGGCGCTGATCGAAGAGGCAGCGTTCCGGAACCCCTTGCTCATCTGCCTCGATGACCTCCAGTGGGGCGGACCCAGCTGCGCGGTGGCGATGCGGCAGCTGCCACAGCGGCTCGCCTCCCTGCCTGTCGGCTGGGTGATGGCCTTCCGCCCGGACCAGGGCCTTCCCCAGGTGCGAAGCGCCAAGGACCAGCTGCACGAGGCGGGGGCCGAGATGATCCGCCTCGGCCCGCTCGGGCGTGCGGCGGTCGCGCAGATCGCCGCGGACGTTCTGGGTGCCGAGCCCGACGAGGAGCTTGTCCACAAGGCCGAACTGGTCCAGGGAAACCCGTTCCTGCTGATGGAGTTCTTCCGCGGCCTCCAGGACGAGGGCATCGTGGCGGTCGAGTCCGGCAGGGCAAGGCTCCTCGAAGACCGGCTGCCACGGCGCGTCAGCGACAACATGCGTGGCCGGCTGTTGCGCATGTCCCCGGTCGCCGACCGCCTGGCCACGCTCGCTTCGGCGCTGGGCAGGCGGTTCTCCCTGTATGACCTGGCCGAGATGTCCCGGATGCCGGTCGCCGACCTGCTGGATCCGGTCAAGGAACTCGTCCAGGCCGACATCTTCGTCGCCAGCGGCGACCGGCTGGCATTCGGGCACGACTTGATCCGCGAAGCGGTACGGGCGAGTTCCCCCGTCCCGGTTCGCCGGGCGCTCGACCGTCAAGCGGCCGACGTGCTCCTGGCCCGGGGCGCGCTCCCCGTCGAGGTGGCGCAGCAGCTCGCGGACAGCGCCGAGCCCGGCGACGAAACCGCCATCGCCACGTTGCTGCAAGCCGCCGACGCCCTCGGGACGACGGACCCCGGAACCGCCGCCGAGCTGGCCGGCCGGGCATTGGAGCTGGCGCCGTCCCGGCATCCGCTCCGGGGACCTCTGGTCGCCAGGCGAGCCATCTCGTTGTTCGCCGCTGGCCTGGGGGAGGAGGGCAGGCGGTTCGCGGATACCGCGCTCCGGCAGGTGCTCCCCGCCGAAGAAGAGGCACGGGTCCGGTTCACCGTCGCCAGCATGTTCGACATCTCTCCTGACCTGCGCGCCGACAATGCCCGCACGGCGCTGGCGCTGCCAGACCTGACGGCCGATCTGCAAGCCCGGCTCTGGGCGGCGCTGTTTCATAACCTGGTCGTCGCCGGCCGTACCGATGAGGCACTCGGCATCGAGGGCAAGGCGCGAGCGGCCGTGTATTCGAGCCGCGATCAGGCGTGCTGGTTCGCCTTCGAGCTCCCCGAATCGGCCGTGCACTACCAGACCTACGCCTTCGACCGTGGCCTTGAGCTTCTCCAGGCGGCCGAGCGCCGGGGACTCGACGGCCAGGAGGATACGCGACAGCGGCTCGCGCACAACTTCCGGTCGTGGCTCCTGGCGGCTACGGACAGATACGACGAGGCTCTTGGAGTCATAGACGAAGGCGTTGCGGCCGCCCAGCGAGACCGGCAGAACTGGGCACTGCGGGTGTTCGAGACATCCCGAGGGCGTCAGATGCTCCAGATGGGCCAGTTCGGCGAGGCGGCAGTCGCACTCGAGGGCCGGTACAGCCGTGACGAGGCGCACTTGATCGTCGGCGTGCTCGAAGCCCCGTCGGTGGTGGGCCTCGGCAAATTGAGGATTCACACCGGCGATGAGCGCGGTGCGGCAGAGGTGGCCGAGATCGCGAAGACCATGTTGCAGACGAGCGCCCCGAGCGTTCAGTCCCACGCCGCCTGGTACCTGGCGCTGCACGCGATGTCTTTGGGCAATGCCGGCCAGGCACACGACTGGCTGTGCGCCCGCGGTCATGACAACCGGCTGAGGTTGTTCCCGCTGTTCCCCTTCGAGATAGCAGACGACCCCCAGTTGGTGCGGATCGCCGTCGCCGCCGGCGACGAAGAGCTCGCCGAGCACACCATCGAGCAAGCAGAGCATCGCTATGAGCTCAACCCCGGCGTCGTCTCTTTCAAGGCAGCGGTGGCGCACGCCAGGGGACTGTGGCGGAGCTCTGCACACCACCTGGCGACGGCGGTGTCGCTGTTTGAGACCGGGCCACGCCCGCTGGCGACGGCGTCGGCACTGGAGGATCTCGGCCGCTTGCAGGCGTCCGAAGGCGCCACCGATGACGCGATCGCCTCGCTCGACCGGGCCCTCGCGATCGACACGCAGGTGGGTGCCTCCTGGGACGCCGCACGGGTACGCCGCCGGCTAAGACAGCTGGGTGTACGGCGGCGGGTCATCATGCCGAAGCGTCCCGCCACCGGCTGGGAAGCTCTCACCACCGCGGAAGCGGCCGTCGCCCAGCTGGCCTCGGAAGGCAAAACCAACCGGGAGATCGCCGAGACCTTGTTTATCTCGCCGCACACGGTGAACAGCCACCTGCGCCACATCTTCGACAAGCTCGGTGTCAACTCCCGGGTCTCCCTGACCAGGATGGCCGGCACGCACCGGTAGTACCCCTGCTCGCAAGCCCTCTCCAGCACGAAAGACATGGCCCGGCCGGGTGATGCGGCCGCGGGCCGGCCGACGGCACACTCACCAGCAACGACCCTAAGGAGCAGACATGGCATCGAGTCCGACCGTCGTCCTGGTGCACGGCGCCTTCGCTGACGCCTCCGGATATGCCGGGGTGATCCGAGAGCTGCAAGCCCGTGGGGTTGAGGTCCGGGCACCGGCGAACCCGCTGCGCAGCTTGGCGTCTGACGCCGACGCCGTCGCTCGCTACACCACCACCATCGACGGGCCGGTCATCCTCGTCGGGCACTCCTACGGCGGCGCCGTGATCTCCCAGGCGGCCCCGGTGCTCAGCAACGCCGTCGCGCTCGTGTTCCTCTCGGCGTTCGCGCCCGACGAGGGCGAGAGCTGCGCCAGCGTCCAAGAGCCCTTCCCACCGTCGCTGCTGGCATCGACCAACGTGCCCACCCCCTACGACGCTCCCGGCGCACCGGGCGGCCCCGACCTGTTCATCAAGATCGCGGACTTCCACCAGACGTTCTGCGCGGATCTTCCCGCCGAGGTGGCGGCCCCGATGGCGGTAAGCCAGCGGCCGCTCAGCGCGGCAGCCCTGACGGAGAAGGCCACGGCCGCGGGCTGGAAGAACCTCCCGGCCTGGTTTATGGTCTCCGAGCAGGACAATGCCATCCCGCCCGACTGCGAGCGGTTCATGGCCAAGCGGATGAACGCCACCGTCGAGTCGGTGAGCGGAGGATCGCACGCCGCGTTCATCGCCCGTCCCGACATCGCCGCCGGCCTGATCATCAGGGCCGTCGAGGCGACCTGAGGACGGGGTGATCCGGGCGGAGGAGGACGGGTGGACGACCATCGCGATCTTTCGGGCCTGAGCGCGCTGGTCACCGGCGCTACCGCCGGGATGGGCCGGGCGGTAGCCGAAACGCTGGGGCGGCATGGCGCCGAGGTCATCGTGCACGGACGGAACCCCGAGCGCGGCGCGGCGGTGACCGCCGCGATCGTCGCCGCGGGCGGCGCGGCCCGGTTCATAGCCGCCGACCTCAACGACCTCGCCCAGCTGGCCGGCCTGGCCGAGCAGGCTGGCCGGGTCGACATCTTGGTCAACAACGCCGGGTTCTCCTGGTTCGGGCCCACCGCCGAGCTCGACTCAACCGTGTTCGATGCGATGTTCACCGCCAACGTGCGCTCGGCCTACTACCTGGTGGCGGCGCTCGCGCCGCAGATGGCCGGGCGCGGTAGCGGCTGCATCATCAACATGGGCAGCATGGCCGGCCAGGTCGGCCTGGCCGGCGGCGCCGCCTACGGCGCGACCAAGGCCGCGCTGGCCGCGCTGACCCGGTCCTGGGCGGCGGAGTTCAGCCCGCACGGCGTGCGGGTGAACACCATCGCCCCCGGGCCGGTCTACACCGACGGCGCGGCCCTGGACCGCACCACGGCGCTGGGCGCCACCACGCTGCTGGCCCGCGCCGCCCAGCCCGCCGAGATCGCCGACGTCATCGCCTTCCTCGCCTCGCCCGCGGCCGGTTACATCACCGGCGCGGTGATCGCCGCCGACGGCGGCCGCACCGCCACCTGACCCGTCCGCCTGGATCACCCCGGCCCGGGGAATGCTGCCGGTACCGGCCTGAACGGGCGCCGTGGCCGGTCTGGCCATGGCTGGGTGCGTGGAGGGCTGAACGGTGGACGTACTGCTGACCGACGCGGATATCGTCACGATGGCGGCCAGCGCTGGGCCGGCCGAGTCGGTGCTGGTCCGGGATGACCGGATCGCCGCCGTCGGGCCGGCCGAGCGGGTGCGCGCGGCAGCGGCACCGGATGCGCGGGTGGTCGGGCTGGCGGGTGCGGCCGTCATTCCGGGGCTTATCGACGCGCATTGCCACCTCTGCGATGTGGGCTACCTGGCGTCGGGTGCCGACTGCGGCCAGCCGGCGGCGCCGGATATCCCGGCGATCCTGGCGCGGCTGCGGGCCGCGGCCGCGGGGACGCCGGAGGGGTCGTGGGTGACCGGCAGCGGGTACGTGGAATACAAGCTCCGCGAGGGCCGGCACCCCACCCGCGCCGACCTCGACCTCGCCGTGCCGGGCCGCCCGGCGATCTTGTTCCATACCTCGCTGCACGCCTGCGTGCTGAACACGCCCGCGCTCCGAGAGGCCGGATTCGACGACCGGCAGCCGGATCCGCCGGGCGGCCGTTTCGGCCGCGACAGCGAGGGGCGGCTGGACGGGGTGGTCTACGAGGGGCCGACGTTCAGCCTGCTGTGGGGTGGGCTGCGGCGCGACCTGGAGCGGATGAGCGCCGCCGCGCGGGCAGATCTGGTGGCCCGGGCCGGGCAGCATTTCGCGGCGCGGGGTATCACCGCGGCGTGCGATGCGGACACCCGCCGCGCGTCGCTGACCGCCTACGCCGAGGCCGACGAACGGGGCGTGCTCGGCGTGCGGATCGCCGCGCTGGTGGTGCACGACGAGGCGGACTGGCTGCTGGGGTCCGGGCTGCGGGGGCGCCGCTCACCGCGGCTGACCGCCGACTCGGTGAAGATCTGGGCCGACGGCGGGATGAGCAGCCGCACCGCGGCCATCCACGGCAGCTACCCGGTTCCGCCCTACGGCTCGGGGATCATGTACTTCACGCCGGGGGAGCTGACCGCGATGGTGCGCGACTTCGACGCCCGCGGGTTGCAGGTGTGCATCCACGCGCAGGGGGACCGGGCGATCGAAACCGTCCTGGACACCTACGCCGAGGTTTCGGGTGGCCGCCCCGGGAACCCGCTGCGGCACCGGATCGAGCACGGCGGGTCGTTGTTTGCGCCGCTGGCGGCCCGGGCCGCGCCGCTGGGGATCGTGGTGGCGGCCCAGCCGGGGATGCTGTCCATCCTCGGGGACGGGTTCGCCGAGGCGCTGCCGGAGCGAAGCGACGAATTGTTCGCGTACGGGTCGTGGCAGCGGGCCGGGATCCGTGTCGCGGGGTCCTCCGACGCGCCGGTGATCACCGCTGATCCGCTGGTGGGCATCCGGGATGCGGTGTTGCGCCGGACGGCCAGCGGGCGCGTCCTGGGGCCGGGCGAGAGGGTGACCGTGCAGGATGCGCTCGCCATGTACACAACGCAGGCCGCGTTCGCCATGCGGCGGGAGCGGGACCTCGGGTCGCTGGAGCCCGGCAAGCTCGCGGACTTCGTGGTCTTGGACCGCAGCCCGCTGGACACCGAGCCCGAGCGGATCGCCGGAATTCGGGTGCTGGCCACGGTCGTCGGTGGGCAGCCCATCTTCCAGGCGAACGATTCACCCCTCCAGCCATGACCGCGGGTACCGGCCCCAGGGCAACGGCCGCCGCGTGAGTGGCGGGCCGGTCCAGGCCGCGGGTGAGCAAACAAGCCGGGCCGGAGGCGCGTGTATTAGGTGACCCTTGAGGCGGAGGCCCCAATGACCTTCGATGAGTTCGCCGGCGCCCGGCTGCCCGCTGTGCTGCGCTTCGCTACGGCGCTGACTGGAGACCCAGACCTTGCCAAGGACGTGGTGCAGGAGGTGCTGATCCGGGTGAGCGCGCGGTGGCAGGAGATCGGCCGGCTGGACCGCCCGGAAGCCTACGTCCGCAAGATGGTCGTCAACGAGTATCTCTCGTGGCGGCGCCGGTCGTGGCGGCTGATCCCGTCGGGGAGCGGCCACCTCACCGGGCGCCCCTCGCCCGACCCCGCCGATGGATATATCGAACGTCAGGCCCTGATGGCCGAACTGGCCAAGCTGTCCCGGCGGCAGCGCACGGCGCTGGTGCTCCGCTATTACGAGGGCTATTCCGACGCCGAGATCGCTGGGGTCATGGGCTGCACCCAGAGCACCGTTCGCGGGCACGTGTTCAGGGCGCTCGCGGCCCTGCGGATAGAGCTGCACCAGCCGTTGGCGGACGCCGCCCCGGGCAGGGAGACACACTAATGGAAGGTCTGGGAACGGCGCCGGCGCGCACCGAGGCGGATCTGCGCGCCGCCCTCGCGGAGCAAGCGCGGCAAGCCCCGAGCGCGGACGACGTGCTGATCGCACTGCGACAGGCCGGCTCGCGCCCACGACGCCGACGGCACCAGCCGAGCTGGGCCGCGCCCGCCGCCGCCGCCGCGGCCATGGTGCTGGTCATCGGCCTGGCGGTGGCGGTGTCGCACGGGCTGTTCGGAACCCGTCAGCTCGGCGGGGCCGGCAGCGGGCCCGCCGCGCCATTGCCGTTCTACGTCACGACCGACGTGGGCATCACAAAGATCGTGGTCCGCTCGACGGCCACCGGCAAGGTCGTCGCGGTCGTCCCGGTGACGCCCGGCCAAAACACCGGGAACCTTGTCGCCCCCGCGCAGGCCACCGGGGAGAACGGAACGTTCTACGTCGCGGCGTTCAAGCGCGGGGTGCGGGAGGAGCAGATCTACCGGTTCCGGCTCACCGCGGCCGGGCATGTCACGGGGTTCGCGCGGGTGCCCGGCGGCGCGCTGCGCGCCGGCTGGGCGGCGGACTCCCTGGCGGCGTCGGCCAACGGCTCGCGGATAGCGGTCGGGGCCTACTTCTACCTCACCCACGTAACCCCGGGCCCGGAGCAGTCCGACCAGGTCCTCGTGATCAACACCCACACCGGCGCGCAGCGCACCTGGCGGGGCGGGTCGCTCGCCGGGGGGTACGACTTCTTCCGCGTCGGCAGCCTGTCCTGGGGCGGCCTCCACCAACTGGCGGTGCTCGGGCAGTGGTGCCGGTGGGCCGACCCGAACCCCGGCAGTGAGGACTGCCCCCGCTGGGAGCGCCAGGCGCAGCTCCGGGCCATCAATCCGGCCGGCCCGGGCGGCGGCAGCGTGCTGGACGGCCGGCTGCTGCTGCCGCAGGCACCACACACCTACCTCGCGCAGGCGCTGGTCAGCCCGGACGGCTCGGTCATCACGGCCATGGTGCTGCGCGGCAAGATCGTCGGCAACCCGGACATCAGCGGCGGGCTACCCGGCGAACCTGTCCGTGGAGCGGGTGTCGGCGGCGACCGGGCGCACGCTCGGCGTGATCTACCGGCGCTACCTGGGCGACACCAGCGAGAGCGACACGGCGACCAACCCGCTGGCGCTCATCGCCGACGCCACCGGGAGCCAGCTGATCCTCAACGGCGGGATCTGCAACCTGCACTGCAGCAACGAGTTCAATGGCTGGCTGGACCGCGGGCGGCTGGTACCGCTACGGCCGGCCGGGTTCGCCCACCGCGAGGCCGCGGAGGCCTGGTGATCCGGGCCGGCGTCAGTGGGCTGTCCTTTCGGGGTGAGCCCTATTTCCGGACAACGACGTTGACGGTAAACCGCGTCTGGCCCGGCTTGCACCGCCGAGCTTCGCCGCAGGCAGAACGGCTGGCCGTGATGACAGCCTTGCCGTCGGTGAGGGCGGTGAATTTGGCCCGCACGGGGATGCAGCCGAGGCCGGGTATGTCAGGACAGTTCCTCGGCCTGGATAGCAGCACGGGTGGTCCATCCTGCCGTAGCACGCTTGGCGCCGAACTGCCGGTCACGTGCCAGTAGCTGCTGGAGAGAATCAGCTCGATCCGATCTCCAGCTCTCGCGGACACCGCTTTGCCATTGGCGCCATCGCGCACCACGATGACCCTGGGGCCGCCAGCCACGGGGCCGCGGGACGCAGCCGTCCCGCACCCGGCAAACGTCATAGTGCTGACGACGGATACCGCCATTGCAACCGCCATCGGCTGATGGCGTTGGGCGAAGCCGTGGAACAACACTGATTCTCCCGTCGCGCACTGGCTATGTCCTTGGACGGCTCCGGCAGGCAGGCGGTTCCGGGTTACGGTGGGGCGCGGCGGGGCCTGCTCACGGCGTGTGCTGCCATGGTGGCGGTCAGCCCCGCCACCATGGCAGCAGATGCGTTATGTCACCCGGTGACCTTCAGTGACCGGGTAGACACGGGAGCGGCGCCGACGCCAGGGAACGCCGATCCGACGCCGCTGAACATCACCAGCTTGACGGTGTACGTTCCCGGCCGGTGGTACACGTGCGTCGGAGACCGGCCCGAACCGGTGGTGCCGTCGCCGAACTCCCAGAGGTATGTCATCACCGGCTGGGCGCTGACCTTGGCCAGCGCGGAGAAGTGCACCGGCTTCCCTGTCGGCGCCTGCTTCGGCTTGATGGTGAAGCCCGGGGTGATCCCGCTGTGACCTGTGGTGACGATGCCGGCGTTGCCCGTGGACGTGCCGTTCTTGGTCATGACGGTCAGGCCGACGGAGTAGGCGCCCGCGGACGGGAAGGTGTGTGAGATTGCCGGCGTCTTCTGGTCGATCGTCTGGGCGCCGTTGGCGTCATTGAACTGCCACACGTATTCGGCAACCCCGCCCGGTGCGCTCGAGCCGTGGGCATCGAATTTCAGGGTCAGCCCGGAGCCCGCGGTGACCATGAGCTTCGCGACCGGCCGTGCCTTCGCCGGCGTGAGCCGCTGCACGCACGAATGGGTCTGGTTGCTCCACTCCTCCTGGAACCAGTAGAAGTGCCCATTGATCACCTGGTTGTACTTGGCGCCGTTATGCGTCCCCAGCGGGGTGCCGAACTGGCCTTCGCACTGATCGCCGATCTCTTGCCCCTGGTGCGCCCCGAAGCCGTTGGTCCAGGCATCGTTGGGGATCGGATCGGAGACCGATTCGTTCTGCTCGTGGCTAAGCCCGCCCTGGATCTCGCCGCCGGCGATGTTGCCGGTGGGGTTGTTCCCGTCCTCACACCCGGGGTTGGTGGCGTCGAACGGGTCATCGGCATAGAAGAGCATCGGCGACGGGGTCGTTTGCTGGTGGTAGGCGCAAAAGAGCGCAAGATTGCCGGGCTCACCCGCTGAGCAGCCACCGTAGGGTGGGCTCGCATTCGCGTTATTGCTGAAGCAGCCCTCGACATGCGGGGGCGTGAGCAGGAAATACTCGTGGCTGAGGTCGGTCTTCAGGTGGTGGGAGGCGACGAAGTGCTCCAGCTCCGTCTGGATCTGGGGGTCGGTCAGGCATGCCTTCACCGGCGCGGCCGCCGGGCACTGGCTCGCCGGATACGGATCGGTGTCGACCAGCGCACCGCCGAAGGTCGTCTGGTACCGCGCGAACGCGCCCGTCGAGTCCTGGTACTGGGCCGACACCGAGTCGACGTTCTGATGGCCGCCGCTGTCGTGGGCCAGGCCCGTGAAGAAGGTCTTAAGACCTGAGACATAGCCCTTCGGGTAGGCCGACAGGCCCTTCGGGCTCCAGAGCACCATGTAGTCGGTGTTCGACGGCATCACCGGGCCGCCGTTGTAGTCCATGTTGGTGAACACCCGGTCGGAGCCGTATCCCTTCGCGCCTCGGATCGGCACATAGGCCACGGGGTGGGCCAGGCGCACGTGCGGCGTGGGCCACTACACGGGACGTCGGCGGCGACGCGGCGGCCGCGGTGCTCATCGGCATGGCCAGATGGGGCCCGGCGAGCGCCATGGCGGCGCCCGCAACCAGGACAATCCCCGATGGACGGATACGCATGTGTCGTCCTTCCCCGCCCGCTATCGGGGGCGGCTTACCTCAGTTCCCCATGTTGGGCCCGGCAGCCGCGTCGAGGACACTACCACAGCGGACGACCCTCCGGAATAGGTCGGTCGCGAGACGGGCGGCCAAGGGAGGATCAGGCATTGCCTGCCGCGTATTCGGCGTTTGTTCGGGCTCGGCGAAGCGGCGATTTGCTCAACGGAATGCAATTTGCAGGTGTATCTTCAATGCAGTTCTTACCCGTCACCTCTGTGTGCCATACAATTTGCTGGCCTATTGTACTTCCGCTGCAGGAGGTGTAACTTACGGAATAACGACAACTGTAAGGGATCTCGGACTACGGCGATGCTAGAACGCGAGCATGTCAGAATCTGACCGCCACATGCGGCCGAGGGCTTTGGCCGCTTCTCTAGCACTCGTTACAGCCGCGGTATGTCTTGCCTCCATCGCAGCAGGCGCTCGCTTCCTGACTCAGGGCGACAGCGCGCCGCCCGTCGCCCGAGTCCTGGCCACCGACGCCGGGTTGGTGCACGACTACCCGAGGCCCGTATCGAAAGCGGCGGCGGCACCTGCTGCGCACCACCCAAAGCCGGCCCCGAGTCAGCCCGGAGTGCCGCATCAGCCACGGCGCCACAGCCCCAGGCGAAAGTCCCATCGGCTGGTACGTCCCCGGCGAGCAAACCGCCACCACGGCGAGCTGGCGAACGCCGGCCAGCAACCACGAAGGCCAGCCCTGATGTTCTTGGACCGCGCGGTGCGGGATATGAAGGCCGTCGGCGCCAGCCACGCATTGCTCGACTTCATGAACCAGCCGCAAAACCTGGTTTCGACCCCCAGGGCCAAGGCGAAGCCGCTAATAAACGCCACCCGCATCCAGGTGTTCAGCAGCTATGCCAGCATTGTCCACGCGCTCGCCAGCCACCACATCGCGGCGGAGACCAGGGCCGTTGTGTATGACAATGAGCTATCCAGGGGCACCCCGGCGAACGAGCTGGCAGATCCGGTACGGTACTGCCGAATGACGGCGCGACTGCTACACAGGAACGGGCTGGAATACATCGCGAGTCCCGGCTTCGATCTTTCGGGGCCCCGGCCCGCGAACGGTGAATGGTTCCACCAGTTCGTCGGGGCAGGGCTCATGAACTGCGGTCGCTACGCCGATTACATGGACATCCAGGACCAGCTCATGCAGGGCACTTCCATGTACTCCCAGGATGCCCAAGCCGCAGCCACGCTGCTCCACCAGATCAACCCGCGAGCGAGGTTGCTCATGGGGCTGAGCACCAGCCCCGGCGGGCGATTGGCGACAGCCGGCCATCTCTGGCGGGCTTACCAGGACACCAGGCGATTCGTGAATGGTTACTGGCTCAACGTGCCGCACAATGTCTCCGGGCATTCCCGCCCGTCCGTGGCGCTACAGTTCCTGGGGAACATGGTCGCCCACATCCACTGATCCTCAGACGGTAACCGCGCTAACGATTATTGGAGCGGCTTACCGGCCCCGGCTACCAATGCCCCCGCCGTGTTGCCGCCTGTTACCGGCGGCTGAGGGTTAGGTGGGTGACGCCGCTGGGGCTGTTCACGGCCTCGATCTGGAAGCGGTCTTCGAGCGCCTCCAGCCCATCCCACAGCCGCTCCCCGCGGCCCAGCACGATCGGCACCACGGCGATGTGCGCGTAGTCGATCAGGCCGGCGGCCAGGAACTCGCGGATGGTGGACGGGCCGCCGCCGATGCGGACATCCCCGCCAGCGGCGGCCTCGCGCGCCTGCGCAAGCGCCTGGGCGGGGCTGGCGTCGAGGAAGTGAAACGTGGTGCCGCCGTTCATCTGGACGGAGGGCCGGGAATGGTGGGTGAGGACAAAGACCGGGGTGTGGAACGGCGGGTTGTCTCCCCACCACCCGTTCCACTCCTGGTCCGGCCAGGGGCCGTGCTGGGGGCCGAACTTGCCCCGCCCCATGATCTCGGCGCCGATACCCGCGGCCCAGGCACTGGCGAAAGCGTCGTCGATGCCGGTGCTGCCGCCGGGCTGGCCTTGCATGGCGCGGAACGTACGGGTCGGGAAAAACCACTCGTGCAGCCGGGTTCCCGCATGCCCGAACGGGGCATCCAGGCTCTGACCCTCGCCGGTACCGAACCCATCCAGCGACACTGAGAAGTTGTGCACCCGGACCTGCGACACAGTGACCTCCTGACACATTGGCTGACCGCGAGCCCGCCGTTACCGCGTGCCCGCCCCAGAAAGGACGATCCGCCAGGCTCGAAGTCATCGCCAGGCCGGAACTGGATCGTGCGGGGTGACGGCGAGGCCGCCGGGGGCGAACTGCAGCGTATACCAGCCGCCGCGGCCGACGTGACGCGGCCGGGGGATAGCAAAGGCGCTGCTCAGCGTCGCCAGCAGTACCGGGACGACATCGCCGTGCGAGGCTGCGGCGGCCCGGCCGCGCGGGTGCGCGTCCATCATCAGCGTGACCGCGCGCAGCATCCGGCCCGCCGCCCAAGCGCCGCCGAGTGCCCGCGCCATCAGTTCCGGTACCTGGGACGTGCCTGCCGCTGGTTCCCCGAAGTCACCAGCCTCATACAACTCTGCAAGGTCGTGCACCGGCAGTCCCGCAGCAGCAGCGAGGGGCCCGACGGTCTGCCGGCAGCGCACGGCAGGGCTTGAGTAGATGCCATCGACGTCGGAGCCGATCACGGCCACAAGCGCCGCCCACTCCCCATTGAACGAGGGAGTTATGCAGGATATAGCCGAGCTCTGGATCGAAAATGGCCCAGTGCGGGCGCTGGATAAAATCATCGATCACATCGCGCGGGACGGCGCTCTCCCGAAGGTACCGTTCCCAGGACCGGGGCACCTCTGTCGCGGCAGATGCCGTCATCTCCCATCCTCCCGCTACGAAACCATGACTGTTACATCCTGGCAGCGATCATGCCGCCCGGCGCGGCGGGGACGGATCTGGGCTGTCGCTGGCGCGGAATACGGTGCGGTCGTGACTAGGGCGGAGTTGGCGTGCCGGTACCGATCTGCGCGCCTCAACCGTCGGTGCCTGGACCCGAAAGTGCTTTCAGTGCCTGGTGGACGGCATGGATCCGCGGAGAGGGCTCACGCGCTCAGCCTCGGGGCCTGGGCAAGCTTCGCTGTCGTTGTGTCGTCGTCCAGGAAGCCGCCGGACTGGTGTTGCCACAGCCTGGCGTAGGTTCCGCCGAGGCTGAGCAGTTCTTGGTGCGTGCCCTTCTCGGCGATCTGGCCATGGTCGAGCACGACCAGCTGATCCATGCGCGCGACCGTGCTCAGCCGGTGCGCGACCACGAGCGCGGTCCGGCCCTCCATGAGCCGCCACAGCGCCTGCTGGACAAGGCTTTCGCTTTCCGAGTCCAGCGCGCTGGTCGCCTCGTCGAGCAGCAGGATCGGCGCGTCACGCAGGATCGCCCGGGCCAGCGCGACCCGCTGCCGCTGCCCGCCGGACAGCTTCACGCCACGCTCGCCGACCATCGTGTCGAATCCGTCCGGCAGGGCCCCGGCGAACTCTGTCACGTGCGCCGCCTGCGCCGCCTGGTGGATCTCCGCCTCGGTCGCGTGCGGACGCGCGAAAGCGATGTTGTCGGCCAGCGTCCGGTGGAACATCACCGGGTCTTGCGGCACGTACGCGATCAGGCTGCGCAGATCCGACTGGCGCAGCTTGCTGATGTCCTGCCCGCCGATCAGGATGCGGCCGTCGTCGACGTCCATCATCCGCAGCAGCAGGCGAGTCAGCGTGCTCTTGCCACCGCCTGACCGGCCGACCAGGCCGAGCTTGGTGCCGCTCGGCACGGCGAGGTCGAGGCCGGTGAACAACGGCAGTCCGCCCGCGTGCGCGAACGTCACGCGTTCGAAGCGGACGCCACTTGCCTTCGGCCGTAGCGGCTCGGGCGCGATCGGGTCGACCACGGTCGGCGGCGTAAGCAGCAACTCGGTGAACTGCGCGGCTTCGGTCAGCGAGCTCTCCATCTGGCGGTAGATCTGGTTGAACTCGAACATGATTCGCGTCGCGTTGGAGTAGTAGGTGAATGCCACCACGATCACCTCGATTCCGTGGCTCGCACCGAGTGAGATCGCGAGCAGCAGACCGATTGCGTTGGTCAGCACAGACATCGGCGCGACAAGCGTGTCGATCCGCAGGTTCTCGTAGTCCCACGACCGCAGCGTTTTCCGTCGCTGGTCGGCGACGCGCGACCTGTGCTCGGCGGCCTCCCGGTCCTCGGCAGCGAACGCCCGTACCGTGTCCATGTTCATCAGGCTGTCGGCCACGTGCCCAGACACGCGGGCGATCGCTTCCTCACGCTGGTCGACGAGCTTCTGGCGGCGGCGGATCAGCGGTGCGATCCCGGCGCCGGTGATCGCGATCAGGCCGATGAGCCCGGCGACGAGCAACGGGTCGTAGCGCCACAACACCACCGAGGCGAATGCCAGCGGCACGAGGCTGCCGACGATGTTGAAGACCAGATTGTCGGTGAAGTCCTCGAACCGCGAGGCGAAGCTCAGCACCCGCTTGGTCAGCGAACCAGCGAAGTTGTCATGGAAGAACGCCGCGTCCTTCGCCAGCAACTCGTCCATGCCGATCACGTAGAGGTTCTCGATGCCGTGGCCTTCGAGGCGGAACACGCCGTAGAGGCCGATCCGCCACACGATCTCGGCGAAAAGCAGCACCCCCGCGAATCCGAGCACATACGGCATCGCCGCGCCGATCCCGGTCAGCGTGTGGCTGGCAAAGCGACCCACCAGTTGAGCGACAATCAGCGGCGCGACGTAGTAGATGCATGTGTTCCCGAGCGCGGGCAGCAACATTCCAGGCACCGTGAAGCGCCAGAGCCTGGCCATCTGGCGGCCGTAGTAGCGCAGCGCGAGCAGCACCGCCCCTTTCCGGGCCGGTGAGCCACGACTATGTTCAGGCGTAGTCATTGTCCCCCGTTCCGACCAACCAGCCTGGCTATGGTGCCCTACGAGGCGCCTCTACAGCGACCGATTTTCCGGCCGCTATCGGCCACTCGCGCTGTCCCGCAATGGCGACGAGCTGGGCGGTGGTCAGCGGCCGAGGGCTGCCAGATCGCGGACGAAGAACTCGATCAGCGCGCAGATTATCCGCCTATGGCGGGCCGCGCTGGATCGCAGGCGTCCGCCTCGTGCGAGGCGGGTTCCTGCCCCAGGGAGGGCAGGGGCTGGGCGTAGCACCGTGGTTCGCCGTCTTGTCGCTCGCTGCTCGCTGGGCGCTCTCCCGGATGCTGCCCTGAGGAGAGCGCCCGCGAGCTTTGGAGCGGTGGCGCCGTCCAGCGCCGCTAGGCGTCTGGGATGGGCTGGTAGGTGAGGTAGGCGATGCCGCCCTCGACGGTCTGGGTGTCGAGGAGGCGCATGGGTTTCTTGTCGCTGGTCTGGCCGAAGAGGCGCTGGCCGGCCCCGAGCACGACCGGGAAGATCTTCAGCCGTAGCTCGTCGACCAGGTCGTGCTCTATCAGCGTGTGTACGAGCTGGAAGCTGCCGGGGACGACGATTTCCCCGTTGAGCTCCTGCTTCAGCTTCGAGACCTCGGTCACCACGTCGCCGTTGAGTACCGTCGAGTTGTGTCCAGGCGGGATGTTCGAGCGTCGAGGACACGACGTACTTGGGCAGGCTGTTCAGCCTGTCCGCCAGCTCGCCACTGCGGGATGGCCACCGCGCGGCGAGCCACTCGTAGCTGCGCCGGCCCAGCAGGAAGGCCTCTGGCGCCCAGCGCCTCGTCGAGCGCGAGCTTGGCCGAGCTGTGGGCTGTTGCTGATCAGGCCGACCCAGCCGCCGTGCTTGAAGCCTTCGTCGCCGGCCGGGTCCTGGATGACTCCGTCGAGCGTGACGTTTTCGCTCACGACGATCTTTCCCATTTTGGTTCTCCTTTTGGTGTGGTGCTGTCAGTCCCTGGCACTGGCCGCCGGGACCGGGTCCGGCAGCTCGTGCGCTGCGTTGCGCGGCCGGCCGGGGAGCAGGAGTGCCAGTGCCAGGCCGATCCCGGCCAGCACGGCGCAGGCCAGGAAGGCGGACTGGTAGCCCTCGGTCAGCGCGGCGAGCGGGTTCGCGCCTTTGCTGGCTGCCAGGTAGCCCGCCGAGCGGGAGACGGCAACGGTGGTGACGATGGCGGCGCCGAGCGCCGTGCCGATCTGCAAGGCGGTGTTGCTGAGGCCCGAGGCGAGCCCGGCCTCGTGTTCGGCGACGCCCGCGAGCGCCGCGACCGTGGCGGTAACGAAGGCGAGGCCGATGCCGAGACCGCACAGGAGCAGCCCGAAGAAGATGTCCGGGAAGTAGCTGCCGTGCACGGAGACCTGTGTGAGCACAAGCGACCCCGCGGCCATGAGCGCCATGCCGGTCGCGGCGACTGGGCGGAAGCCGGCCTTGAGGACCGCGCCCTGGCCGGCGATCGCGCCGGCCGTGGCGCCGAGCGCGAGCACGACCGAGCTGACGCCGAACTTGAGGGCCGAGTAGCCGAGCACCTGCTGCGCGTAGAGGGTGAGGACGAACGGCATGCCGACCGCGACGGTGCCGATAAGGACGGTCAGGGCGTCCGCAGCGGCGAGCGTCCGCGAGCGGAAGATGCGTAGCGGCACCAGCGGCGCCCGGTGGCGCGACTCGATCAGCGCGAAGGCGGCCAGGAGCAGGGCCGAGCCGGCGAGCGGGAGGATCGTCCGCGCGTCGCCCCAGCCGGTGCCCGGCGCCTTGACGACCGCGTAGACGAGCAGAACGAGCGCGCCGGTGATGGTGAGCGCCCCGGCGGGGTCGTAGCTTCGCCGCGTCAGCGCGGCCCGGCTCTCGCGCAGGAGCACGGGCGACAGCGCGAGCGCGGCCAGGCCGACGGGGATATTGATGAAGAAGATCCACCGCCAGCCGGGGCCGTCGACGAGCGGGCCGCCGATCAGCCACGCCGTGGTGGCGCCGATGCCGCCGAGTGCGCCCCAGATCCCGAGCGCCTTGTTCCGCTCGGCGCCCTCGGTAAAGGTCGTGGAGATGATTGACAGGGCGGTCGGGGTCATGATCGCGGCGCCGGCGCCCTGGACGACGCGGGCCGCCAGGAGCGCCGCCGGTGACCAGGCGAGCCCACACATGAGCGAGGCGGCCGTGAAGACTGCGACACCGGCCATGAACACGCGCCGGCGTCCGAGCAGGTCGGCCGCCCGGCCTCCGAGCAGCAGCAGGCCGCCGAAGGTGAGCGCGTAGGCGCTCAGCACCCACTGCAGGTCCTGCCTGGCGAAGCCGAGATCGGTTCCGATCGAGGGCAGCGCCACGAGCGTGATCGTGCCGTCGAGGAGCACCATGAAGAACGCGCCGCACAAAAGCGCAAGCGCCCACCAACGGCGCGGATCGAGACCGGCGGACGCCACGCGCCCGCCGGTGCGGACGATTCCATCGTCAACCTCCCAGGGTCGTTTCCAGCTGCCGCGGCACGATCCGGTGCTCGGATCATCCGGGCGGTCGGTGATGAATACACCGCGACGCCGGGAAACTGGCCGCCCGCGAGCCGCCCAGTTCACCCCCGGGCCGGTGTCTGTCCCGGGTGGAAGCGCCATGTGGTGCGGAAGGAAGGCGCGCAAGATGTTGACAGCCGATCTGCTCTCACGGGTGCGGGCCAGGGATGGCGAGGCCTTCCGGGAGCTGACCGAGTCCGCACCGGCGGGAGCTGCAGGTGCACTGCTACCGGATGCTCGGCTCCTTCGCCGACGCCGAGGACGCCGTCCAGGACACGCTGCTGGCCGCTTGGCAAGGCATCGGCGGGTTCACCGAGGAACGTGCCTCGCTGCGCACCTGGCTGTACAAGATCGCCACCAACCGGTGCCTCAACGCGCGCCGCGCGGCGAGCCGGCGCCCGGCCAGGGAGTGGAACATGTCCCAGTTCGAACCGCCCGTGCCGACTCCGCGCGACGAGGCCGTCTGGCTGCAGCCGTTTCCTGACTCCCTCCTCGAGGGTGCCGTCGACGTGCCGCTCGGGCCGGAGGCCCGCTACGAGCAGACCGAATCGATCTCGCTGGCCTTCGTGACCGCCCTGCAGGTGCTGCCGCCGCGCCAGGTCGCCGTCCTCATCTTGCGCGACGTCCTCGGATTCCACGCCAGCGAGGTAGCCGGCATGCTGGAGGTAAGCGCCGAATCGGTCAACAGTGCCCTCAAACGAGCCCGCGCCAGCCTCCAGCGCCGGCAGCAGTCCGCCGCCGGCCACCAGCCGCCGCCCGCTGCCGGCTCACCTGCCGAGGACGCGATCGTGGCCAGGTTCGCCCGCGCGTGGGAGTCGGCCAACCTCGACGCGCTGGTGGCGCTGCTAACCGACGACGTCTTCATCGCGATGCCGCCGATGCCCGTCGGATACGAAGGCCGAGACGTCGTGACCTGCTTCTGCGCCAGCCTGTTCGCCGACGGCCGCAGGTTCGACCTCGTCCCGGCGCGCGCCAACGGCCAGCCCGCGTTCGGAGCCTACCTGCGCGCCCCGGCCGGCATCCGCCACGCGACCGCCTTCTACGTGCTCACCCTGGCCGGCGACCAGATCAGCGCCATGACCCGCTTCGAGGCCAGCGTGCTGCCATGGTTCGGGCTGCCCCGATCACTCCCAGGCCGGTAGCCGCCTGCCGACGGCGCGGGCGCCGCGAGTCGTTAGAGGACGAAGCTCAGGGCGCCGGTCAGGATCATGGCGGCGCCCGCGGCCCGGCCGCCGTTCACGCCGAACGGGACGGTCTTTTCCAGCAGCACGAACACGGTGATCGCCGCGATCCACGTCAGGTTCATCACGCCGCCGACGAACAGCAATCCCATCAAGATCCAGCAGCAGCCCAGACAGTACGTACCAAGCCGCACGCCCATGCGGAAGGCGCCGGGACGGCCGGCCCGCCAGTACCGGGACAGGAAATGCGCCGGGGCGCGGCAGTTGCGCAGGCAGGCGTTCTTCAGGGGGGTGAGCTGGTAGACCCCGGCCGCGATCAGCAGCACGGCGCCGAGCCAGGCGCTGCGGGACACCATCATCGGGGACAGCAGCGCGGCCCGATCCAGGCCCCACTGGGTGGTGGTGGCCGCCAGGCCGAAGACCGCCCACATCGCGGCGTAGCCCGCGACGAAGACGAACGCCGGGGCCACGGGGCTGTGCTGGGCGGCGGCCTTGCGGGCGACCGCTGCGTACAGCAGGGTCATCGGCACCGCGGTGGGGACCATCATCGCGACCATCATCACGGCCCACATCGCCAGCCGCAGGCCGAACTCGGCTGCCGTCCACGGCTGGACCCCGGTCATGGCGTGCATCACCGGCGCCATCGAATGACCGCTCATCCGGCCTGGCCCACTGGTCATCCGGCGCGCCGCCACGACGATGTAGGCCCAGGCGACAGTGGTGATCACGGCCAGGCCTGCCAGCACGGCCAGGCGGTCGCGGTGCCGCCGGGCCAGGGACAGCAGCTTCGCCGGCGAAACGGTGGTCACCGGGGACGCGGTCACCGGATGATTCCGTCCTGGTTCATGTGCAGAATGTTGAACTGGCCGTAACTGTCCTTCAGGTCCAGCTGGATTCCGGCGCGGGAGGAGGAGTTCCCGTTGCCCATTTCGGCGATGGTGTACTCGAACCCATTCGGCAGGTCGATCCGGGACCGCACCGGCTTGCCGGTGTGACGGCTGATAATCGGCGTGCCGCGGGACTCCACCAATCCGTCAATCTTGAGGCTGGCCATCCTCTCGTCTATGTCGATCGACAGCTCGATCGGCGCGTACAGGGTGTCCAGCACCGTCGACATCGTGCTGTTGTAGATGAAGAAGTGCGTCGTCCCCGGTGTCGTCGACTCGCCGTGAAGGATCTTCCGCAAGCCTTCCCGCTGCGCCGGGCCGGCCCGCTGGTCGATGATGACTTGCTGCGTGCCGTTGCCGTCGGCGATCTCGCCGGGCCAGTACAGCAACAGCGCCCAGTGCAGGCCATCGAGCCTGGTCTCGTTGAAGTGCCCTTCGTCGATGTGGCCGCACACCACGGCCTCGCAGTGCCCGTGCGTGGTTTTCGCCCCGAACTGGCACGGGCAGCCCCACGAGCAGTTGCAGTTCCCGTACTCCGTACCCCGGATCATCCACCGATCAGCCATCGGCTCCCTCTCCCCGGACCGGATTTCCGGCGAGCCTAAGGCCGGGACGGCCCGCTTCGCATCCGGGGGACCACCTAGTCCCAGGCCCACAGCGCCGCGGCCGAGGCGTCGCCTGTGCGGTAACACGGCTATCGGCCACGGGCTGTCCATGGGCTGCCGATCTGCCAGGCGGAGCGATGTCGGTCCTGGGGTGCCGGAGAGCTGGGCGGTGGCGGATAGTGGGTGTAGCGAACGCGGCCGGATTCGGGGCGTGCCGGCTGGTGGGTTGGGGGCAGCCATGGCAGGACAGATCACTTACCGGAACTTGTGGTACGGGCTGACGCTGGAGCATCCGACGGGATGGCAGGTGCGGCAGGCGCCAGGATGCATCATGGTGAGTCCCGGCGCGGCGTCGGTGACGTGCGCCGCGGTCCGGTTTTTCGCCGTGGACGCCGGGCTTCCGCTGCGTCAGATCGCCGAGCAGGTCGTCGGGTTGCTCCGCAAGGCCGAGCCGAGCGTGCAGGCCTGGGCGGGGCAGCCGGGTGAGAGCATCACCGTGCAGTTGTCGGCGGTGCTGAACGGGACACCGGTGCGGGGGTGGATGCTGCTCCAGGTCAGGAACGGGAGCGTGCTGGCCACGGGCTTGCAGGCGCCCGAGGGTGAGCTGGCCGAACGGGCGGGCGTGCTGAGCGGGATCTTGGCGTCGCTCCGCTTCGAAGACCCGCCGCGGCTGCGCCGCTTCGACGACAGCGCCGAGCACGCCTTTGGCGGTTACGCACCCCAGGACTGGACGGTACAGGCGTACCTACAGCGCACCCCCACCGCGGAGCGCATTCCGGTGCCGGTGCTGTCGGCCGCCGATCCGTCCGGCGAGATGAGCCTCCAGGTGCCGCCGTCCTGCGAGCAGTACAGCGAGCGCCCGATGCCCGGCGGCATGCTGCCGTTCGCCCCCTATCCCGGGGTGGCCGGCTACCTGCGCCGGCTCGCGGCCGGCCCGCTCAGCCAGGAACGCCCCGGCGTGCGCCCCGGCGACATCATCGCCGAGCCGGAGTTCGCTGCTTACGAACGGGCGCAGTCGGCGCCCGGGCTCCCCTCCGAGGTGGAGTCGGCGTCGATCATGCTGGCCTACGGCCAGGGCGGCATGCTCTATCGCGAGGCCGTGACCGCCACCTTGGTGCGTTTCGTGACCCTCGGATCCTGGATCGCTCGCATCGCCGCCCGCCGCCGGGCCCCTGCCCACCGTTACGGTGAGGCCGACACGATCTTCTGCGGCATCCTGCAAAGCATCACGCCCGACCCCGGGTGGGCCCACAACGAGCAAGCCCGGGCCAGCCAGATACTGGGCCAGGCGATGGGCCGCGCCGCGCAGGCCCAAAGCGACTACCTCAGCGCCGTACGCAACCTCGGCCAGGTCCGGCAGGACGCCGCCGCCAGCATGGCCGACGGCGCCAGGCGCCGCATGGACGACTTCTTCCGCGAACAGGAACAGCACGTGATGCCCACGCTGCGCGGCGACCAGATCATGGTCAACCCGGCCGACGGCACCCGCTACGAAGTCCCCCTCTCCTACGGCACCTACTGGAGCGACGCTGCTCAGCGCGTCTACCGCACCCCCAGCCCCGGCGCCCCGCCGGTCCCCGGCGCCGACCGCCTTGAACCCATCTGACCAGAGGCAATGACGGGCGCGTTCCGCACCGCATGTCCACGCGCTTACCGAAATGGTGGATGTTCGCTCTTGTGGTGATTTACCGCATCTGAGTTGCGTGATCGCCCTAGCATGACGCCGTGCGCCAAATACGTCGTTTTGGGATGATCCTGCTGGCGGCTCTGGCGGTCACGGGTGGGCTGGCCGGCGCGATGGCCGCCGGCGCTCAGGGTGCCCCGGTCGCCGCCGGGCGCGCACGGGCTGCGGCGGGCACCTCGCCGGCGGCGGCCCGGCCCGGTACCGTGCCCGGCTTCGGCAACCCGAACGGGCATTTCCCGGTGCCGCGCGCGGGCAGGGCGGTTAACACCAGCCATCCGAACCGTGTGATCGGCGATGGCAGGCCGGCCAGCTGCACGTCCGCGGCCGTGGTCCGGGCCGTCGCCGCGGGCGGCATCATCAGGTTCGACTGCGGCAAGAAGCCGGTCACGATCTTGATGACCGCGACCGCCAAGGTGCCCAAGACCAGGCACCTGGTCGTGCTGGACGGCCGCGGCCTGGTCACCCTCAGCGGCGGCGGCAAGCGCCGGATCCTGTTCTCCGACACCTGCGCCGGCAAGTGGTCGACCGGTGATTGCGTCAACCAGCCGTACCCGCGGATCGTGGTGCAGAACATCACGTTCTCCGATGGCTTCAACGGCACGCACCAGGCCACCTGCACGGCCAACGTGCCACGGTGCTGGTACGGCGGCGTCGACGGCGGGGGTGCCATCTACGCGGAGGGCGGCCAGTTCAAGGCGGTCAACTCCCGGTTCACCGGCAACCGGTGCTACCGCTACGGCCCGGATCTGGGCGGCGGTGCGATCCGCGCCCTCGCGCAGTACCGGAACCGGCCGGTGTACATCACCCGCGACACGTTCACCGGCAACCGCTGCTCCAACGGCGCGGCGCTGAGCAGCATCAGCGTCCAGTGGGGCGTGTACAACAGCGTCCTGTCCGACAACAAGGCCATCGGCTGGGGCGCGAACCCGGCCGCGCACGGGACGCCCGGGGGCGGCAGCGGCGGCGCGATCTACAACGACGGCACCAACTACAAGACGCTCATCGCCGGCACGATCATGCGCGACAACAGCGCGCGGGAGGGCGGCGGCGCCATCTTCTACGTGGTGGACACCGGCTGGGGCAAGCTGACCCTGAACGAGTCACACCTGCACCACAACCCCAGCGGCCAGTTCCAGACCTTCCCCGGCATCTACGACAGCATCGACGGTCACGACACCCGGCCGGTGATGATCCACTCCACCGACAACTGACGGGGAGTGAATCAGGGACCGGCAGATTTGTGCCTGTCTGATACCGGACATCGTGAGAAGAGTGTCTCGGATTCCGTGGCGGACTTGCCCGGAATAGTTGACTGATCAATGAGCTGGATGGTTTATTGAGCGTAGTTCGGTTACTGGTCGTATACGTCGCCTTTGGCGAGTGATAATTCGTCACCGGGGGTGGGGCACGACCCGAACGAGAGGACTCGGAAGGGATGCCAGATCCGGACCCTGCGTGCGTGACCACGAAGGATGGCAATCGGTGGCTCGTGCCCGGCTGGGTGGCGTCCGTTAGAAGTACGGCAGACCGCCTCGCTGGTGATCTTGACCAGACGAGTTGCCAGGATGCGCCTCCTTACTACACGACGATTCATCAGACCGTGGAAAAGGCGATCCATCAGGCATGTGAGCACGCGGACCGTCGTCGCCTCATTGTGCGGAACCGCCCATTCAAGCGGCTGCGCTCGATGTGGCGGCGGATCGCTGATTGGTGGACCGGGAGCGAGGTCGACCAGGCTTGGGCACAATTGCACACGGCCGCCCAGTTCCTGCTCGTTATCCAGGCTCCCGACGTAGTGAAGTCGCAGCTCGCAGACATGGCGGCCGCCGTGCTTACCGCCCTCGATGCCGAAGACGTGCGACGGAAGGACTATCTTCAGACGCTGCAGATTCTCGCGTCACCGGGCAGGGACATCTGCCTGGCCGACCGAGTTCAGCTCCGCGCGATCCGGCAGGCTTGTGACAGTTCGGCGGATGGCGGGCATGCCGACGCGCGGGCGTTTCGCAACACGTTGATGCTGGTTGGCTCGCTCCTGGCCGCCGTGCTTTCGGTCGTGGCCATCATCGCTTCGCTGGATCCGGGCTTCCGCTCGATATTCGCGGCCGCGCAGACCCATCCGGGCGGCTGGTATGTGTTCGAGCTCGCGCTGGTTGCCTCCCTGTCGGGCCTGACGGGCGCGGTGCTCTCGCTCCAGAGCTACACCGGCTTCCAGTACACCTATGGTCTGCCGTGGGTCCAGGCGTTCCTCAAGGGGACCACCGGGGCTGCCACGGGCCTGCTGGGCGTGCTCCTGGTGCGCTCAGGGATAACCGGCTCCCTGACCCTGAAGGCAGGCGCCGGCACCTTTGTCGTCGCCGTCGTGTTCGGGTATGCGCAGTATCTGTTCACCCGGCTGGTTGACCAGCAAGCCAAGGACGTCCTCAAGTCGGCGGGTTCGCGCAGCGATCCGGGTATCACGGCTTCGGTACCGAAGGGGGGTGATCCGCCGGACTTGCTCACCACCAGTACCGCGCCATGCCCGCCGGTGTCTGCCGTATTTCCGAATAAGGGCCGGGCGGCAGGAGGAGACAAGGTAATCCTGACCGGGTCAGGGTTCAAAGACGCGACCGGAGTGAACTTCGGCAGTAATGCCGCGGCACATTTCGTTGTTAATT
This sequence comes from uncultured Actinomycetes bacterium, assembly GCA_963703605.1. GTDB lineage: Bacteria > Actinomycetota > Actinomycetes > Streptosporangiales > Streptosporangiaceae > DASXKD01. The sequence goes on along the minus strand of CAVPFC010000049.1, from coordinate 139,312 downwards.
CGGACACCCAGATCACCGCCACGTGCCCGGCTGGGCACGGCACCGTCACCGTCACGGTCTTGACCCCCGTCGGCTGGTCATCGGCCGCCGCAGCGGCCCAGTTCACCTACGATCCTCCCCCGGGCGGGGTGGGCGAGGCCCGTTGGCCATAGGCCCGACCATGCCGCCTCACTTCGTCACGCCGCGATCGCCGACCGAAAGCACGTTCACCGGGCTGGCCAACCGGGGTCGTTAGCGGGTTCCCGCGGCGGCTTTGCGGGGTAGGGGGGACCCCGGGGTAAGGCATGGGTTGGCTGATAGGCGGGCTGTTCGGGCTGGTGCTGCTCGGCGGTCTGGTGGTGCTCGCCCGCAGGCGAGGCCGCCACCACCGGGCGGCGGACGACACCTTGGTGACCGACTTGCTGGGGCCGCGGGACGCGGCGGCGGTACCCGCCCCGCAGGCCCCGGCCGTCGCGGAGCCCTCGCCCGCCCCGGCGGACGCGGAGCCCCGGCCCGCCCCGCCGGCGGAGGAGGATGCGCGGCCCCCGCCCGCCGCGCCGGCGGGGGAGGGCACGGAGGGCCCGCGCGTTCCGCGGGCCAGAATCGCCGCTGAACCCTCCCCGCCCCCGTCCGGCACGGCCGCGGAAGGCGACTGGCTGGACAGCCAGCTGGCGTGGATAAGCGAATGGTCGCAGCGAATGCACGAGCAGATCGAATCCGCCGAGCCGCCCGGAACCGACCACACCGAGTGAGCGCCGGCCCGCTCCCGGCCAGGCCGAACAAAGCAGAATCGGGCATTACGCCCAGCGGGCTGGCTATCGGCTGCCCCGCGCCCGGCCACGATCGTGCCCGGCCGGGTGCCGTACGGGCCACGGCCCCAGGCGCCGGCCCGGCCAGCGGCCGGTCAGGATGCGCCGTCCTGCCGGGCGGCCGGTGCCGCTCCGGCGGCCTCGAAGGCCGCGGAGAACAGGTAGCTGGTGGCGAGGCTGCGGTAGGGACGCCATTTCTCGGCGATGGCGAGCACCTCCTCCTGGGCGGGGATGTGGCCGAGCCCATAGGCGGCCTGGACGGCTTTGCGGAGCGCAAGGTCGCCGGGCAGGACAACGTCTTCGCGGCCGAGCGCGACGAGCATGGCGCCCTGGACCGTCCACGGGCCTATCCCCCGGATCGTGGTGAGCTCCGCGATGAGTTCCTCGTCGGGCAGGCCGCTCAGCGTGTCCTGGTTGAGGCGGCCGTCCGACATGCGCTCGGCGAGGTCGCGCAGCGTGTTGACCTTCCGCCACGACAGCCCGGCCTCGCGGAGCTTGCCGGGATCGACGGCCAGCAGTTCGGTGGGGGCGGGAAGGTGGCCGCCGAACAGGGCCTCGATGCGACCCAGGGTCCGGCGGGTCGCCGGGACCGACAGTTGCTGGCCGGTGACCTGGAACAGCAGGGCGCCGTACAGGTCCATCGGCGGTAGCTCTGTTAGCCACGCCCTCGGGTCGAAGTCGGGCCGGTCGTCGATGAGCCGCGCCAGCACAGGGTCGGCGTTGCGCAGGTAGGAGCGCGCCTGTTGCAGCCATGCATCGCGGCCGGAATCCTCGGTCACCGGGCACGCTCCCGATTCGGCTCGGCCTGGGCCGTTGTGATCGGCTCGCCTGCCTGGGGCGATGCGGGGGCTTGGACCAGCGGCCCGCGGCGGAGCAGGGTGCCGCCGACGACCGCGCCGAGGGCGAAGATGCCCGCGATCCACCAGAACGCGATGTCGTAGCCGTGCGCCAGCGCCAGCCCGGTGAGGGCCTGGCGGCCGATCAGCCGGGCCGAGGCGAGATGCCCGGCGATGTAGGCGGTGACGGCGCTGGCGAAGATCGTGTTCAGTAGCGCGGTGCCGACCGAGCCGCCGAGCATCTGCCCGACGGTGACGGTCGCGGAGGCGACCCCCGCGTCCTGCCGGGCCACGCCGAACGTGCCGGTGTTGATCACCGGGGCGATCAGCATGCCCAGACCGACTCCGGCCAGGATCAGCGGGCCGAGAACGCCCGCCGGGTAGCCGGTGTGCGAACCGAGGTTGGCCAGCCAGGCCGCCCCGCCTGCGGCGGTCAGCATCCCGGCCGCGACCAGCGGCTTGGGCCCGACCCTGGGCATCAGCACGATCGTGGACAGGTTGGCCATCAAGATGAGGCAGGCACTCAACGGCAGGAACGCGACGCCGGTCACCAGCGGCGAATAGCCCAGCGTCTGCTGGAGGTAGTAGGTCAGGAACAAGAAGACCCCGAACATCCCTGACGCGCCGATGAAGAACGAGAGGTAGGCGCCGCCCCGGTTGCGGTCGAGCACCACGCGGGGCGGCAGCAGCGGGTTCGCGGCCCGGAACTGCCAGGCCGCGAACGCCACCAGCAGGACCACGCCAGCGGCGAGGAACCCGTAGGTGGACGGCGCGTGCCAGCTGTGCGCGGCCGCGTTGGAGAACCCGTATACCACGCAGAAGACCCCGCTGGAGACCAGCAGCACGCCGGGGACGTCGAGCCTGGGCTTCACCGGGGACGGCTGCCGCTTCAGCAGCAGCGCCCCACCGACGAAGGCCACCGCGGCGAAGATCAGGTTCACGTACAGCGTCCACCGCCAGGACAGGTACTGCGTCAGCGCGCCGCCGAGCAGCAGGCCCAGCGCGCCGCCGGCCCCGGCGATCGCCCCGTAGATGCCGAACGCCTTGCTGCGGTCCTTGGGCTCGGTGAACGTGGTGGTCAGCAGCGACAGCGCTGAGGGCACCAGCAGCGCCGCGAACGCGCCCTGGCAGGCCCGCGCGGTGATCAGCATGGTGAAGTTGATCGAGGCGCCGCCGATCGCCGAGACGACGGCGAACCCCACGAGGCCGGTCAGGAACGTGACCTTGCGGCCCAGCAGGTCGGCCAGCCGGCCGCCGAGCAGCAGCAGGCTCCCGAATGCCAGGGTGTACGCGGTGACCACCCACTGCCGGTCCGCCGTGCTGAAGTGCAGCGCGCGCTGCGCGGACGGCAGCGCGATGTTCATCACGGTGAGGTCGAGGATCACCATGAGCTGCGCCAGGCCGATCACGCCCAGGACAACCCAGCGCAGGTCCCGGGTGCTGTTGCTAGAGGTGGCATCAGGCATGAGATCCACGACCTTTTCTCTACTGTTCCTACATTCCGTGCTGAGCCAGCCGCCGGGCGGTGTTATTCCTCCTTCTGCAGGCGGTCGGTGAGGACGATCTCGATGATCTCTTGGACGGTTTCCTGCCGGGCCCAGTCGCGCTGAAGCTCGACGGCAAGCGCGACCCAGCTGACCGGCTGGCCGCCGGCCTGCATCACGCGGTCAAGGCCGGCGCGATGTGCCTCGGCCGAGGTGCCGCCGATCGCGTCGACGACGGGGTAGACCTCGTACCCCTCCCGCAGTGCGTCGAGCGCGGTGAAGGCCATGCAGATTTCGGTCCAGAGGGCGCAGATGATGAGCTTGCGGCGCCCGGTGGCGTGGACGGCCTGGACGAATTCGATGTCCTCCCAGGAGTTGGTCGACGTCCGGTCGAGTGGTTTGTCGTCGGAGAGCAGCCCGGCGAGTTCGGGGAGCGTCGGCCCGCCCCGGCCGGTGGCCACGTTGATGGTCGAGTGCACGACCGGGATCCCGAAGGTCTTGACGGTCCGGACCGTCGAGACGGCGTTCTTGACCAGCAACTCGCGGTCCATCGACTGAACCCCGGCCAGCTGGCTGGGCTGGTAGTCGATGATCAGGAACGCTGAGTTCTGCGGGGTGATGAGATGGTCTGAGACCGGGTCACGCACGGGGGCACTGGTCATGAGAGCGGCACCTTCTTGTCACTCGATTCGGGTGTGCCCGAAGCTAGCGGTCGGCAAGGTGAACGGCGGTCACCAGATCCCGGTGATTTGCGTTCCGGTGCTGTTCCTATCGTTGCAGGATGACCGTTTCCGTGCGCACGGTGATCCGTCCGAAGCTGCTGCTCGACGTCGTGACCGGGGAGCTGCTGGCCGACCGCGCCGTCGTGGTAGATGGCCGCCGCATCGCCGATGTTGTGGCCGCCGGCGACGCACCGGCCGAAGGCCCTGCTTTCGTGGACCTGCCGGGCCAGACGGTGCTGCCCGGCATGATCGACTGTCACACCCACCTGGTCGGCGAGCCCGACAGCGGCCACGGGTACACCGAACTGCTGACCCGGACCGGTGCCCAGGAGGCGCTGTCGGGTGTGCGCAATGCGCGGGACACCTTGCTGGCCGGCTTCACCACGGTGCGTGATGTGGGCACGTTCCGCGCCTTCGTCGACGTCGCGCTGCGCGATGCCATCGACGAAGGCTGGGTGGCCGGCCCCCGCATGCGGGTCGCGGGAGCTTACGTGACCTGTTCCGGCGGGGGCGGTGACATCGCCGGCCTGGCCCCCGACGTCGATGCGGTCGTGCCGTACGAACTGCGGGTTGGCGTGGCCGACTCCGCCGACGAGGTACGCCGGGCGGTACGGCGGGTGCTGCACGGCGGCGCGGACTTCGTGAAGCTGATCGCCACCGGCGCCGTCATGTCGCCCGGAGGCGTGCCCGGCGCCGCGGAGTTCACCGAGGAACAGATCCGGGCCGCCGTCGAGGAAGCGTCGCTTTCCGGCGCGGATGTCGCCGCCCACGCGCACGGCGCGGAGGGCATCAAGCGCGCCGTGCGCGGCGGCGTGCGCTCCATCGAGCACGGCTCGCTCATGGACGACGAGTCGATCGAGATGATGGCCGCCGCCGGGACGTTCCTGGTGGCCGACGTCTACAACGGCGACTACATCGCTGAGACCGGCCGCCAGCAGGGGTGGCGTGCGGATGTGCTCCGCAAGAACGACCAGACGACCCTCGCGCAGCGCGAAGGATTCACCAAGTGCCTGGCGGCCGGCGTGCGCATCGCGTTCGGCACCGACAGCGGCATCTACCCGCACGGCCGCAACGCCCGCCAGTTCGCCTACCAGGTCCGCTGCGGCCAAAGCCCGCTCGGCGCGATCCGGTCCGCCACGATCCATGCGGCCGAGCTGATCCGCTGGGACGACCGGCTCGGCCACATCGCGCCCGGATACCTCGCCGACGTCATCGCCGTGAACGGCGACCCGCTCCAGGACGTACGGCTGCTGGAGAACGCCGTTTTCGTGATGAAGGACGGAGTCATCGCACGCCGCGACCCCGGCACAAACACGCCCCAGGTCTTAAGACCTGGGGCCGGCCGGTTCGCCTGCCCTGCCAACACGCTCAGGCCGGTGGGCGTCAGGGTGGGCGGCGGTCACCTGACTCCGGCGACTTGCGTTGCACCGGGAGCTGGCGGACCTCGACCAGGTCGAGGCCGAGCGCCTCGACCTCGGCCAGGACGCCGTAGAGCGCCGACCGGTCCAGCAGGCCGGTGAGCACGGTGTCGCCACGATGCCAGCGCGGCACCAGCGCCGGGAACGCGGACAGCACCGTGGCGCCGAGGTGGCCGTGGATCCGGATGGCGTACATGGCGGGCGCTGGGTCCATGAGGCCATGGTCGGGCTTGGCCAGGTGAACGCTCATCACCAGGATCAGGTGACCGTGTTACCGCGTCGGGCCCGCCGCGAGCAGCCGCAGCTCACGCGCGCGCTGCACCGCCGAGGAGCGGTCCCGGGCCTGGAGCTTGGCGTAGATGCTGCGGACGTGCGTGTTGACCGTGTTCACCGAGACCGACAGCTCGCTGGCGATCTCGGGCCTGGACAGGTTGGTCGGCAGGTACCGCAGCACCCTGAGCTCGGTGGGGCTGAGCGGTTCGGCCGGCGGCGCTGGCGACCGGTCCCTGGCCGCCAGGGATGAGCCGTGCACGACGTCGAGGATGTCGGCGAGCAGCGCGGCGTGGGCCGTCTCGTGCCGCGGCAGCGCCTCAAGCAGTTCCCCCGAGCCGGTCATCGCGAACGGCAGGACGAGCCGGTCCGGCTCGGCGAGCGCGAGGGCGCGCTCGGCGGCCTGGATGGCCGCGCGCTGGTCACCGAGTCCGGTGTAGGCGAGCCCGGCCAGCAGGTGAGCCTCAACGACGGTGACGTAGCCGATGGCCTGCGCCGTGCCGTCCACAACCTCAAGCGCCGCTCCGAGGGCCCCGGCCGGATCGCCTTCCACGAGGCAGATCACCGCGTACGCGTTGCGGATCTCGCCCGAGCCGGCCCGCTCGGCGTCGAGCGCCGCGAGCAGGGCGCGGGCCTCGGCTGGCCTCCCGACGCGGGCTTGCGTGGCCAGCAGCCAGCCGGTCACCTGGTTCGCCAGCGCGTGCGACTCGTCCAGCTGCGATCGCAGGCGTTCGGCCGTGCTGAACTTCTCCAGCGCCTGCTGGTGGTGGCCACGGGCGGCCTGCACCATGCCGCCCCCGTGGTACAGCAGCAGCCTGATGTCCGGCCCGGTGTCCGCTTGCAGTGCCTCGACGGCGCGGTCCAGGTATCGCTCGGCCTCGTCGAAGTGGCCCGTCAACACCAGCGCGCCGGACAGCGTTATCAGGGCGGGCGCGATCACCGGCTCCGCGCCCCAGCCGTGCCGCTCGGCAAGCGCGATCGCCTCGCGGCAACGACGCTGGGTGACGGCGAACGGGCGGATCTTCGACGCGAAACCCAGTTGTGCGAGGCAGGCGACTTCGAGGTAGGGGCGGCCGATCTCCCGGGCCAGGACGGCACCTTCCCGGAGGTGGCGTTCCGCCTCCGGTATCCCCCGGGACCACGCTTCGACGGTCCCCAGGTTCATCAGCGCCACCGCCCGCAGGTCGCTGTCGAGCGCGATGTCCTCATCGGACGGCCCGGTTACCGGGGACGCAAGGAATTCGACCTGTTCGAGAACGTCGGCGTAGTGGCCGCGCCGCCTGGCCAGGGACAGCTTCAGCGCCGCGATCGCCACCTGGTGGCGGCGCCGGCGATCCGGCGGCGCCGTCCCGGCGTAGGTCTCGGCGGCCGCGAGGTGGGCGGCCGCCTCGTCCAGGTGTCCCTGGGCAAGGTCAACCGTCGCGTGCACCAGGGCCAGCTCGGGGTGATCCGCGCCCGGCGGAAAGGCCTGCAGCAGCGCCTGGATGGTCTGCGTCTGCCCATCGAGCGTCAAGCCGAACGAGTGGTCGGCGAGCAGCTTGGCCGCGGCGGGCCAGTCGCCCGCCGCCTGGGTGTGCCGGACGGCGTCGACAACCTGGCCGTGCTCGGTGAACCACCCGGCGGCCCGCCGGTGCAGCGCCGGCACCTCCTCGGGCAGCGCCCGGCGCAGCTCCAGCCGGAGCAGGTCCGCGAACAGGTGGTGGTAGCGGAACCACGTCCGCTCGGGGTCGAGCGACACGACAAACGCGTTCGCGTCTTCCAGCGCCAGCAGGATCCGTTCCGAGCCGGGCCGGCCGGTCAGCAGGTCGGCCAGCTCGCCGTTGACCCGGTCAAGCAGGGAGGTGCGCAGCAGCAGGTCCTTGACCTCATCGGGCTGGCGCTCCAGCATCTCGGCGATCAGGTACTCGGCGACCGTCCGGTCGCTCCCGGAGAACTCCGCGACGAAGCGCTCCGGGTCGGGGTGATTCGTCAGGGAGATCGCCGCGAGCCGCAGCCCCGCCGCCCACCCTTCGGTCCGCTGGTGCAGCAGCGCCGCTCCGGCGTCCGACAGCTCGATACCCGAGGCATCGAGAAGCTCGTGCGTTTCCCGCTCGCTGAAGCGCAGATCCGCCGCACGGATCTCGGCCAGCTCGCCCGCCAGGCGAAGCTGGTGCAGCCGCAGCGGGAGATCGCGGCGGGTGGCCAGCACCGCGTGCACGTCGCCGGGAAGGTTCGTCAGCAACCGGGTGAGCTGAGCGAGCGCGTCCGGGCAGGCCAGCTCGTGGAGGTCGTCGATGATCAGGATGAGGCGGCCATGCTGGCCGGCAAGCTCCGACAGCACCCGGTCGACCATCGCCCGCGCGTTGAAGTCAGGCGTGGCGGCGGCCGGTTCGGCGCCGCCGCCCGTACCGGTGGCCTGGCGAACCGCATCGAGCAGGGCCAGCCAGAAGAGCTGGGCGTCCTGCTGGTCGCGCTGCACCTGGACAAACGCGACCCGTTGCGGTTGCCCCGGATGGCCGGACCAGGCGCGCAGCAGCGACGTCTTCCCGCTGCCGGCCGGGGCGGAGATGATCGTCACCTTCCCCGCCGCCGCGCGATCCAGCGCCGCGAGAAGATCACCCCGGTCGATCAGCCGGGGAGTTGTCCGGTCCACCGTCTAAGGCCCGCCTTGCCTGCGCCTGATGCCGTCTCGGTTACCCAGCCAGGGTACGTACCCGCTCCAGCCGTCACGAGTCCGTGATGTCCTGGGCTCGCTGCAACTGGGGCTCCCGGACGGCGTGGCTACCCGGTGTGGGTGAACACGATGTGCCCCTCGGCGTGGGTGACCGCAAAGCCGTCGGCGATGTACCGCACCGTGCAGGTGCTGGTGCAGCGCACGATGATGGTCCGTGCGCTTCCCTCGGTCGCCACCAGCAGGTCACCAGGCCGGGCGTCGGCTTTGATCAGCTCTGCACCGGGCAGCCGCAAGATGCTGTTGGTACCCGGGTGCCTGTTGCCCCTGGAGTACCGGTCGGCGAGATAGGCGGCGTCGCCCGGGCCGAAGCCTGGCGGCAGGAACCCGGCGCTTTCGACGCCGATGTCGCCGCCGTGTGGCAGGCCAGATATCGCGACCGTGGTAACGGTGCCATCCGGCCTGATGGCAAACACGCGCCCGGTCGTCTCGCTGGGGGCGATCAGGTCACCCCCGTACCGTCCGAACGACCCCGGCGCCACGGCGATACCGCCCTCCACGGGCGGGGCACCGGAGGTTATCGTGCGGACGGCGCCCGCGCAGCCGATGGCCAGAACCATGGTTGCGCCGTGGTTTCTGGCGGTGACGACAAGGCGGTGCCCGAAGCCGCCGGTGGTGTCGAAGGTGATGCCGTCCGGGGTGGCCGTGGCGGGCAGGCTGGTGAACCGCGACGCCCGGCCGTCCGGCGCGATCTCGATGATGCCCGGGCGGGATCCGGGCTGGAGGGCGAAGATCGTGCCGCTGGGGAACGAACAGGCGGCCCCGGCGACATGCTCGCCGCCGGCCATTGCGATGTAGGGCTCCGGCCCGATCGCCGTCGCGTAGCCGCCCGGCCCCCGGGCAAACGGCCGCAGCACACCCGCCCGGGTCAGGGTGAACAGGCGCCCGGCGGCGGCCACGGTGAACGAGCCATCGCCGCGCGGGCCAGCGAGGTCCACCACGCCGGCCAGGTGCCGGAACCTGACCCAGTGCGCGGGCAGCACGGGCCCGTGCTGCGGGCGGGCCGCCGGCGTACACGCCGCCAGCACCAGGCCAAAGGCCAGGGCCAGGCAGCCAGAGCCGAGACGAACAGCCCACCGCGGGTGGTGTCTCACAATATGTCCAACGAGCGATCAGCGGCGGTTGTTCAGATGCCGGCCGATCGTTTACCAGCGGCGGGGCGAATCACCAGGATCCGGTGAAGACCTCTCACCTGCATGGCGGCGAGCCTGGGTCCGTCGCGATGGCTTGCACGGCCGCCATGGGACGTGCCCCGAGACTCAAGGGAGATACCGTGACATCACCAGATACCGGCGCGGACCTGCCCGACTACGCGCCCATCCCGCGGTCGGCGCTCGGCCCCGCCCTCAACGAGCAGGGGTACTACGTCGGGCGAGTCGAGCGGAATCTCTACTGGGTCACCGACGGCGTCTACCAGTCGGCGTTCCTGACCACCCCGGACGGCGTCGTGCTGTTCGACGCTCCCCCCAGCATCGGCAACAACATCCGGCGCGCGGTGGACGAGATCGCCGCCGCCAACGGGGTGACCAACCGGGTGACGCACCTGGTCTACTCGCACCACCACGACGACCACTCCGGCGCGTCCTCGCTGTTCGGCGACGTGGTCCGGGTCGGGCACGACGAGACCCGCCGGCTGCTGCTGCGCGACAACAGCCCGGCCCGCCCGGCGCCCGACGTGACCTTCGCCGACACCTACACCCTCGAGGTGGGCGGTGAGCGCGTGGAGCTGGCCTGGCACGGCCCCAACCACTCGCCGGACAACATCTACATCCACTTCCCCGATCACGACACCCTGATGCTCATCGACATCGTCAACGCCGGGTGGGTGCCCATCTACAACACCAACCTCACCGAGGACGTCCCCGGGTACATGGCCGCCCCGGCCACCGCGATGGCCTACCCGTGGACCCACCTCATCTCCGGGCACGTCGGCCGGCTCGCGACCCGCGATGACGTCGCGGTGCACCAGCAGTACATCGCCGACATCGAGGCCAGCGCGAGGGAGGCACTGGCCGCGACCAACCCGGTGCCGTTCTACATGCACTACGGGGAGAACTTCTGGGCCGGGATCAGGGGCCATCTCAACACCGTCACCGACCGGGCGGCCGCGCCCGTCATCGCCAAGTACACCGGCGTGCTGGCCGCCGCGGACATCGAGATTTACACGTGGACCACGACGTTCGCCATCATGCAGTCGCTGCGCCTCGACAGCGGGCCCAGCGGGCCGGTTCACCCCTGACCAAGCCACGCTCAACGGCTGGCGCGTGGGGCCCCGGTCGCCACGCGCCAGCCGTTTGGCATTCAAAAGGGGTGCCGATCATGTCTGCCTTCAGTGCCGCCGGACAGAAGCCGTCCCGGCTCGCCGGGCCTTAGGTTGGCTGGTATGACCGCTACTGACATGCCCGTGCCTGGCAACCTGCCCAGGGCCATCGGCGTGCGCGGGGCCCGGCACAACAACCTGCGGGATATCGACGTCGACGTGCCGCTGTGGCGGACGGTCGCGGTGGTCGGCGTGTCCGGATCGGGCAAGACGTCGCTGGCCATCGGCACCCTGTACGCCGAGGGCATGCAGCGGTTCCTGGAGAGCCTGAGCACCTACAGCCGGCGGAGGCTGACCCAGGCCCAGCGGCCGGACGTGGACCGCATCGACCACCTTCCGCCCGCGCTCGCGCTGCGGCAGCGCCCGCCGGTACCGGGGCCGCGCAGCACGGTCGGCACCATGTCGGAGGTGCTCAACGTGCTGCGCCTGATGATGTCGCGGCTCGGCTCGCACGTGTGCCCGAACGGCCACCGGGTCGAGCCGTCGCTCGACAACTACGGAGAGGAGATCGTCTGCCCGGTGGACGGCGTGCGGTTCGTCCATCCCAGCGCCGAGTCCTTCGCGTTCAACTCCTACGGCGCGTGCCCGGCCTGCCACGGCCTGGGCGTGCGGTCCGAGGTCGACGTCACCACGCTGGTTCCCGATCCGGACAAGACGATCGAGGAAGGCGCCGTGCTGCCGTGGAACTCCGGCGGGCGGCGGCTGTCGATGTACGCCGCAGGCCAGCTCGGGGTCCGGCTCGACGTCCCGTACCGGTCGCTGACCGACCGCGAACGCGACATCGTGCTGCACGGTGAGCCGGTCAAGCGGCAGGTGACCCTCTCCGGCCGCAACGGGCGCAGCGTGCAGCTGTCGGTCAACTACGACAACGCCGTCGCCGCGGTGGAACGCTCGCTGCGCAGCGACAACGAGCGCAGCCGCCGTCTGGTGCAGCGTTTCCTCATCACCCGGGTCTGCTCGGTGTGCCACGGCGCCCGGCTGCGGCCCGAGGCGCTGACCTCGCACCTAGGCGGGCGCAACATCGCCGAGATCAGCGCGCTGCGCCTGGGCGAGCTGCGCGGGTTCGCCGAGGGCCTGCCCGCCGGGCTGCCCGCCGAGCTCACCAGGCTGACCACCGGCCTGCTCGGCGAGCTGACCGGGGCGCTCACGCCGCTGCTCGACGTCGGGCTCGGCTACCTGACCCTCGACCGGGCCGGCGCGTCGCTGTCGACGGGGGAGCGGCAGCGGATCGAGCTCACCTCGACGGTGCGCGCCAACACCACGGGCATGCTCTACGTGCTGGACGAGCCGTCGGTCGGGCTGCACCCGGTCAACGTCGCCGGGCTGCGCAAGACGATCGCCGCCCTGGCCGGGAACGGCAACACCGTGGTCGTGGTGGAGCACGAGCGGGAGCTCATCCGCTCCGCGGACTGGGTCATCGAACTCGGCCCCGGCGCCGGCGCCAGCGGCGGCACGGTCATCGCCCAGGGCACCCCCGCCGAGCTGGAAACCGACCCGCACTCGATCATGGGACCGTTCCTGGCCGGCGCGGTGGCCGTGCCGCGGCGCCCGCCGGGGGGCGGCAGGGCGGCGGCGGAGCCGTCGCCCGGGGCGGGGAGCTGGGAGAGCGCGGGGAGCAAGGGGAGCGCAGGTCCCGGCGGGCAGATCGCCATCGAGATCGGCGACCTGTACAACCTGCACGATCTCTCCGCGACCTTCCCGGAGCACCGGCTGACCGCGCTGGCCGGCCCGTCCGGGGCGGGGAAGACCGCCCTGGTCCTCGACAGCCTCATCCCCGCCGCGCGGGCGTCGCTGTCCGGGTCGCCGCTGCCCGCGCACGTCCGCCGGCTGGACCTCGGCGGCATCCGCCAGGTCGTCCAGATCGACGCCTCGCCGATCGGCCAGAACACCCGGTCGACGCCCGCGACCTACTGCGGGGCGTTCGACCAGATCCGCCGGCTGTTCGCCGAGACCGGGTACGCCCGGCGGCGGCGCTGGAAGGCCGGGCACTTCTCGTTCAACACCCGCGAGGGCCAGTGCCCCACCTGCCGCGGGCTTGGCCACATCGACCTCGACGTCCAGTACCTGCCCGACATCGCCGTTCAGTGCCCCACCTGCCACGGGGCCCGCTTCAACGACGCGACCCTGGCGGCGTCGCTCGACGGCATGACCGTGGCCGACGTGCTCGGCCTCAGCGTGCACGACGCCCTGGAGCGGTTCGCCGACCGCGCCCCGGTGGCCGCGGCGCTGCGGCCGGTCGGCGACGTCGGCCTGGGTTACCTGCGGCTCGGGGAGCCCACGCCGTCCCTGTCCGGCGGCGAGTCGCAGCGGCTGCGGATCGCCACCCGGCTGCGCAGCAGCCAGCGCGGCGCGCTGTACGTCTTCGACGAGCCGTCCACCGGGCTGCACCCGCTCGACGTGGCCACGCTGGCCGGCGTCTTCGACCGGCTGCTGGAGGCCGGGGCCACGATCATCGTCATCGACCACGACCTGGACCTGCTCGCCGCCGCCGACCACCTCATCGACATGGGCCCGGGCGGCGGCCCGGACGGCGGGCACATCCTCGCGGCGGGGACACCGGAGGACGTCGCGCGCGACCCAAACAGCGTGACCGGCCCGTGGCTGGCTGAGCACCTGGGCGCCGCCGCGGGCCTGCCCTCCTGAGGCCTTTCGGGCCTTACGATCCTCCCGGGGTACCGCGGTTCCGTGCACGGCACCGGGTTCGGCGGCAGAATGTCTGGCGTGGCTGAGCGATCCCGCGGAACCCCGATTGTGATCATCGGCAGTGGCCTCGCCGGCGGCAACGCCGCCGCGACGCTCCGGGACGAGGGCTTCTCCGGGCCGGTGGTGATCCTCAGCCGGGAACCGGGTGTCCCGTTTGGCCGGCCGCCGCTATCCAAGACCTACCTGCGGTCGGAGGAGGCTCTCGAGGCGTGGTACGTCCGGCCGGCCGGCTGGTACGCCGAGCACGACGTCGAGCTTCGCAGTGCCGAGGTGAGCTGCGTCGATCCCGCCGCGCACCTCGTCATCCTTGCTTCCGGCGAGGAACTCGCCTACCAGAAGGTGCTGATCGCCACCGGAGGGCGCAACCGGCGGCTCAAGCTCCCCGGGGCCGAGCTGGCCGGGATTCACTACCTCCGCACGGTGGCCGAATGCGACGCGATCAAGCGGGAGGCGGTAGCGGGCCGGCGCGCGGTCGTCGTGGGCATGGGGTTCATCGGCTGCGAGGTCACGGCGTCGCTGACCCAGCTCGGCGTGCAGGTGACCACGGCGTTCCCGGGGCAGGCCCCGCTGGAACGGGTCCTGGGCGGCCAGGTCGGCGCGCTGATCGGCGACTTTCACCGCGCGAACGGCGTCGACCTGCTGGCGGGTGACCAGGTCACCGCCTTCGAGGGCACCGAGCGCGTGGAAGCGGTCGTGACCGCGGGCGGCCGCCGCATCGAGTGCGATTTCGCCGTGGCGGGCGTCGGCATCGAACCCGACATCCCGAAGGTCACGGTCGCGCAGGACAACGGAATCCTGGCCGACGAGCTCTGCCGGGCCAGCGAGCCCGACGTCTACACGGCCGGTGACGTGGCGAACGTGCTCCACCCCCTGTTCGGGCGGGTCAGGGTGGAGCACTACAACAACGGGGAGAAACAGGGCGCCGCCGTGGCCAGGTCCATGCTCGGCTCCACGGACCCCTACGACTACCTGTACAGCTTCTGGTCCGATCAGTACGACCACAAGATCGAGTACGTCGGCCACGTCACCACGTGGGATGACTTCGTGATCCGCGGCAGCGTGGCAGAGGCCAAGCTGATCGGCTTCTACCTGGTGGACGGTGTGGTGCGGGCCGCCGTCGGCCTCGACCGCGGCGGTGATCCCGAACTGGACCTCGACGGCGAGATGGCGGCCTGCGCCCGCCTGGTCGCGGCGCGCGCCCGGCCTGCCCCGGCCGTGCTCGCCGACGAGCGCACCGACCTGCACTCGCTGAGCGCCGGTGAGGCTTAGGCGTTCGAGAACAGCGGGATGTTCGCGCCGCTGAGCGGGGCCAGCGGGCTGTCCAGCAGCGCCACGATCAGCTCCGCGACGTCGTCGGGGGTCAGGCCCGGGCGCAGGGCCGGGTTGGCCCGGCGCAGCATCTCGGTGTCGACGGCGCCCGGGCTCAGGCAGACGGCGCTGATGCCGTGCTGCTTGCCCTCGACCGCGATCGCCTCGGTGAGGCCGATGACCCCGTACTTGGACACGTTGTAGGCGGCCAGCCCCGGGAACTTCTCGGTGGCGTACACGCCGGACAGCGACCCGATCGTGATGATCCGGCCCGCGCCGGCGGGCACCATCGCGGTGAACGCCGCACGGCAGCACAGGAACGTGCCCGTCAGGTTGACCCCGAGCGTCTCGTCCCACACCGCCGACGTGGTGCCGGCGAACGGCGCGGGCGTCAGCACCCCGGCCGCGCAGACCAGCGCGCCAAGCTGGCCGAGCCCGGTGACGTCAGCGAACAGGCGCTCGACCGCGGCCTCGTTGCTCACGTCCGTGGGCATCGGCGTGGCCTGGCCGCCCGCGTCCTTGATCCGGCCCGCCACATCATCGAGATCCTGACCGTCCCGGGCGGCCAGCACGACGTGGGCACCGGCCGCGGCCACGGCCCTGGCGGTGGCGGCCCCGATACCGCGGCTGGCCCCGGTGACCACGGCCAGCCGTCCCGCCAGCCACCTGGCGCGGGAATCCGGCGCAGTTGCCGCGGGCAAGCGCGGCACCGGCTCACCCACCGCCCACCCGCCGGTACAGGCGCTCGTGTGCGTCCAGGCTCAGTTCCAGGTCAAGCTGACGCTCGGCGTGCTCGCGGCAGGCCGGCCGCGACACCCCGGCCGCCTTTGCCACCGCATCGGCGGCGGCCCCGACGTCGCCGGGCGGCACCAGGAACCCGGTCACGCCATCCATGATCACCTCACCGAGCCCGCCGCGCCGGAACGCGACCACGGGAGTCCCGCACGCCTGCGCCTCGGCGGCGGCCATCCCGAACGGCTCGTCCCAGAGGGCGGGGCAGAGCACGACCGCCGCCCGCGCCATAGCCTCCCACAGCGAGGTCCGGGGCACCCCCTCGTGCACAGTCACCCCGGGCCAGCGCCGCCGCGGGCCGATCTGCTCCCGGGTGTACCCAGCGTCGTAGACGTCGCCGTAGACGTCGATCGGCATCCCCGCCGCGCGAGCGATGTCGATGGCCTCGGCCGCGCCCTTTTCCGGGCTCAGCCGGCCCGCGAACAGCGCCCCCCGCCCGGCCGCTCCCGTCCAGGCAATGACACCCGTAGGCGGGTACGGCGGCAGGATCGCGTCGACGGACACGACCTGGCGCCAGGCGCGGGCCTGGAATTCCGATACGGTGGCCACCGCCGGTGGCCCGCCGCCCCGGGCAGCCTGGCGAAGCGCCGCCGACACGGCCTTGTCCGGAGGCAGGTGGAGGGTGTGCACCACCGGTGCGTTCAGCGCCGTCGCGAGCCGGACGGCGGGCGCGTCGAAAGCGTGATTGTGGATCACGTCGTAGCTGGTCAGCGCCATGGTCGTATAGGCGGAGGTGAAGGCGGACTCCGCCGCGCCCGCCGTGGCTGGCCCGGCCTTCCCCGGTTCGCCCGTGGCTGGGCCGAACGCCCGGTAGAGCGTGCCTGCCAGAGAGCCGGGGTCGACTCCGGTGTCGATCACCTCGACCCCCGGGATCTGTGACCCGGAGGCGGCGTAGACGTGCACGTCATGGCCCCGGCCGGCCAGGCCGCGGGCCAGATCGGACACGAACGCCTGCGAGCCGCCGCGCTGGGGCTCCCTGATGGATGTCACCAGCGGCGCCATGATGGCTATTTTCATGGGCGGGGTGGTGGGGTGAGGACTAGCCATGGGCGGGGTGGTGGGGTGAGAACTAGCCATGGGTGGGGTGGTGGGGTCAGAACTAGCACCGCGGCAGTACCTTAAAGGCCAGGTCGCGCGGCGGGTTGATGCCAAGCACCTCGAAGGGAACCTTCCGTGAGCCGCGTCGCCGGATCTCGCCGACCGCCTCGGGATAGAAGATCTCGGCCAGTTCCACGGCCTCCTGATGGCTATCGAACTCTACGCACATCGGTCCGGGGAAGCTGACGTACCGGTAGCCGCGGGCAGCGAGCCAGTCGAGGTGGTTCGGCCAGATGATGGCCACGAGCCCGCCCGGTCTGGCCACCCGCTCCATCTCGGCCAGGCCGGCCTCGCCGCCATGCCCGGGCGAGGGGGTAAAGGCCGAGCAGGCGACGACCAGATCGGCGAACCCGTCGGGCAGCGGCAACCGGTCGAAGAACCCGTGGACCACCCGGACCCGCTCCCGGTGGCCCGCGGCCGCGAGCTTACGCCGCAGTATCCGGCGCAACGGCAGCGCAGGCTCCACCGCCACGACGTGCTCCCCCCGGCCGGCAAGCTCCATCGTCAGCCGCCCGGTGCCCGCGCCGACCTCGGCGATCCGGCCCACGTTGCGCGGCAGCCAGCCCACGACCCCGGGATGGAGCCGTTCGGCGCTGGCCAGCCGGTCGTAGAGTTCCGGTTCGAGCCGGTACAGCAGTTCCCAGGCCAGGACCAGGTTGTTTTGCGGATCACCGCCCCCCGGATGGACGTACCGGCTCGCCTCGTCACGGCTGAACACGCCCAGGTCCGCGGCCGTGTACCGGCTCAGCAACGCGCTGGCCGCCCCGGCCGGAAAACCCGGGCGTTCCGCATCCGGCCTGGCCGGCGGTTCCGGGTCCCGCCGGGCCGGAGCCTCAGGCCTGGTCACCGACCTCAGCCCAGTTCTTGTCGGTCTCCCAGACCCGGACCAGCCGGAGCAGCCCGTCGGGAAGTTCCGGCCGCAGCCGCTCCCAGAACGCCTGGGCCAGGTTTTCGGTGGTCGGGATGCGCCCCTTGAGCCAGGGGACGTCGGTGTTCAGGTTGCGGTGATCCACGTCGCGGATGATTTGCGTGCCGATGATGTCCGACAGCGACTTCAGGTCCAGGACGTAGCCGCTGGCTGGATCGATCTCGCCGGCCACGACCACCTCCAGGAGGTAGTTGTGCCCGTGCAGGTTCGCGCATTTCCCGAACAGGCGCCGGTTCTCGTCATCGGACAGGTCCGGGTCGCATAGCTGATGCGCGGCATTGAAGGATTCACGGCGGCCGACCAGGACGGTCATCAGCCTCGTCCTCTTTCGATAGCTTTCCCTAGCGACAGACTACGGGCGGCCCCGGGCCGCGCGCTGCACGACGCCGCCCGGCGACCGGGCGCCAGCATGCCCCGGCGGGCGGTGCTGCTGCGCATCCGGCTGGCCGCTGACCAGCAGGGTGCTTAACGGCTGGCGCGCGGAACCCGCTATGCGCGGGAGCAGCGTAATGCCCGAAAATGCGCCGGCGCGTCTCAGCCGCCGGCGGTGTGGAACAGCCGGCCGATGAAGAAGCCGACCGCGGCGGCGCCAAGGCCGATCAGCACCATCTTGCAGCCCCTTCTTCCGCCAGTCGCCGACCAGGGTCACCGCCTGGTAGGTGCCGACGCCGAACAGCACCAGCGCGCTGAGCACGATGGCCGTGATCAGCGCCGTCGTCCGGGACAGCCAGACGAACGGCAGCAGCGGGATCAGGTGGCCGATCAGGGTGGCGATCGTGATCACGACCGCGCTGCGCATGATGTCGGGCGTCTCGCACCGGCTGCAGGTGCAGTTCCTCGTCCATCATCGTGGCCAGCCACGCCTCGCGGTTGGCGGTGATCGTGTCGACCACCCGTTCCAGCAGGTCCCCGGCGAAGCCCTTGGCCGCGTAGATGTCGCGGATCTCCTGCCGTTCGGCTTCCGGGGTCTCGTCGATCTCGGCCGACTCCCGGGCCTGTTCGGCCTGGTAGTAGTCGCGCTCGGACAGCGCCGAGGTCCAGCCGACCGCGCCCATGGAGATCGACTCGGTGAACGCGGCCGCGAACCCGGCGGCCAGCAGCACCGCCTGGGAGCCGCCGCCCGCGATGACGCCGAGGATGATCCCCAGGATGTTGACCAGGCCGTCCTGGCCGCCCAGGATGACGTCCCGCAGCCAGTTGGCCTGCCGGTGCTCCTCGCGGTGCTGCGGCTCGGCCGGGCGCGCGGGGCCGCCCGCGGTCCGTACGACGCGGCCCAGCCGCGTCAGCGTCACGCCGCGCCCATCGTTGCCGTTCATTGTCCACCTCGCTTCACGTATCTGCTCATTGCCATTCCCGGTTGCTCGTCGGGGCCATTTCCGGTTGTTCGCCGTGCGAGGGTCGAAGCCAGCCTTTCGCCCAGGGAGTGGCCGGTGTCAACCGTCCGGGTGCGCCGGCCCGGCCGCCGCCCCGGGAGGCAGGCGGCGAAGCCCGACCAGCTCCAGCCCCAGCGCCTCGATCTGGGCCAGGACGCCGTGCAGCGCGGCCTGGTCGGCGACGGCACCCCGCAGGAGCGTGTCGCCGTCCCGGGTCTCGGCGTGCAGGGTGGGGAACGCGCGCAGCATCGTCCTGCCCAGGTGACCGCCAACGCGGATCTCCCAGGTCGCCGGCCGCCGGTCGCGCCGCTCGCCGCTCATCGGCTCGCCGCCTCCCGGCCGGCCGTGCCGGGCCTCGCGATGCTGGCGAGGGCGACGATGCACAGCGCAGCGAGCAGGATCGAGAGCGCGAGCACGGCCGGGAAGCTGCCGATGAAGCCGGCCCGGCGGGAAACGGCAAGCCTTCGCCGCCCGCCGGCCGCCGGATGGCCGGGGCGGTCAATGCGGACCGAGCCGGGCAGCCGGGCGGCGGTCCGCGGGGCCACCAGGGTCGTCGGCGGTTCCCGGAGCGGCCGGGTGACGGTGGGACTCATGCGGGTTCGTCTCCTCTTGGGTCTTCTTCAGACGGCCGCAAGTCTCACGTCCGCCGGGGTGAGCGAGCGTCACACGCCCGGGTGATTCGCCCTGTCGCTCACGGCGCGGCGCCCCGGTGACCGGCCGGCGACCCGCTGGTCAAGATCCGCCAGTCCTGACGGGGGGAGACGTAGGGTGAAGGCCGGGCCTGTCAAGGAGGGCGCCGTGAGGCCTACCGACCGGCCCGGCACCGCCGACACTCCCGCCGCTCGTGCCGTCCGGGATGGGGTCATCTGCCGGCCCGGGCTTTTCGAGCTGCTCGGCCGGGCGGGGCGCGTGGCCGAGGTGTCGGCGCCCGCGGGCAGCGGGAAGACGCTCCTGCTGCGCTCGTGGATCGCGGCGGCGGGCCTGGCGGAGCGCGCCGCGTGGGTGGCGGTGCAAGGTGAGGAGCGCGACCCGCAGCGGTTCTGGCTTTCGGTGCTCGGCGCGCTGCGGGAGACCACCGCCGGGTCGGCGCTGGTCCGGCCGCTGACGGCGGCCCCCGACCTGGACGGCTGGGCGGTCGTCGAGCGGCTGCTCGAAGACCTCGGCGGGCTCGGCGACCGGGTCTGGCTGGTGATCGACGATCTGCACGAGCTGCGCTCGGCCGAGGCGCTGCGCCAGCTCGAGCTGCTGGTGATGCGCGCTCCCGCGGAGCTGCGGTTCGTGCTCGCCACCCGCCACGATCTGCGGCTGGGCCTGCACCGGTTGCGCCTGGAAGGGGAGCTGACCGAGATCCGCGCGGCCGACCTGCGGTTCACCCCCGACGAGGCGCGGGCCCTGTTCGACGGGGCCGGGGTCACGCTGTCCGGCTCGGCGCTCGGGTTGCTGTACGACCGGACGGAGGGCTGGGCGGCCGGGCTGCGGCTGGCGGCGCTGTCGCTGGCCGGGTACCCGGACCCGGACCGGTTCGCCGCCGAGTTCTCCGGCAGCGAGCGCACGGTGGCGGAGTACCTGCTGGCCGAGGTGCTCGACCGGCAGAGCGAGCCGGCCCGGCGGCTGCTGTTGCGGACCTCGGTGCTGGAGCGGGTGAACGGCGAACTGGCCGACCTGCTGACCGGGAGCTCGGGCGGTGAACGGGTCTTGCAGCAGCTTGAGCAGGCCAACACGTTCGTGACCGCGCTGGATGCGCGGCGGTCGTGGTTCCGCTACCACCAGCTCTTCGCCGACCTGCTGCAACTGGAGCTGCGCGGCAGCGCACCGGCGGAGCTGCCCGCGCTGCACACCGCGGCTGCTGGGTGGTACGCGGACCACGGGTTCCCGGTCGAGGCGGTCCGGCACGCCCAGGCGGCCGAGGACTGGGGCCTGGCCACCCGCGTGCTGGCGGACCACTGGGTGGGGCTCGGGCTCAACGGGCTGGGCGCGACGGCGCACGCGCTGCTGGCCCGGTTCCCGGCCGAAGTAATCGCGGCGGATGCGGAGCTGGCCGCGCGGAGGGCCGTGGACGAGCTGGCCCGGGGGTCGCTGGCGGAGGCGGAGCGGTACCTGACGCTCGCGACGCGGGGGCTGGACTCGGTGCCCCCGGACCGGCGCGGGCGCGCGCGGGTGGTGCTGGCCGTCGTGCGTATGCGGTTTGCCCGCCAGCGCGGGGACCTGCCGGCCGTGGCCGCCGAAGCGCAGCGCCTGCTGGCACCCGACGGCCCCGCCGACCCGGGGCGGCCGGGGCTTGGCGATGACCTGCGGGCGCTGGCGCTGATCGACCTCGGCATCGCCGAGGTCTGGACCGCCGGGTTCGACGAGGCCGACCGGCACCTCGAGCAGGGCGTCGCCCTGGCGCACCGGATCGGGCGGCCCTTTCTGGAGATCACCGGGCTGGCCCACTGGGCGCACGTGCAGAGCTGGCGGTCTTTCCCGCTGGGGGCGGAGCGGGGCAGGCAGGCGATCGAGCTGGCCGGGCGGCACGGTTGGACCGAAGAGCCGATCGCCGGGATCGCCCACGTGGCGCTGGGCATGGCGCTGGTCGCCCAGGGACGGCTCGAGGACGGAGAACGCTCGCTCGAGCAGGCCGAGCGCACGCTCCGGGACGAGGTTGAGCCGGCGGCAGGCATGCGGCTCCGCTACGCCCGCGGGCTGCTGGACGCCGTAACCGGCCGCCCGGAGGCCGCGGTGGGCGCGTTCCGGGCGGCCGAGCGGCTGGCCGGGCTGCTCGTCACCGAGCACGCGCTCGCCAGGCGGCTGCGCTCACACGTGCTGCAAACGCTCGTGCGGCTGGGCGAAACGCAGCGCGTCGAACGGGCCCTCGCGGACATGGGCGGGCCGGAGCGCGACAGCGGGCAGATGCGTAACGCCGTGGCGGTGCTCCGGATCGCCCAGGGCGACCCGGAGGCGGCGGCGGCCGCGCTCGCGCCGATCATCGACGGCACTGTTCCGCTGCCGGACGCCCACCTGTGGGAGGTCCAGGCCTGGCTGCTCGAGGCGATCGCCCGCGACGCGCTCGGCGACGCGGGCGCGGCGAGGCGCGCCCTGGAGCGCGCGCTCAACCTCGCCAAGCCCGAAAACCTGCTCTTCCCGTTCCTGCTGGACCCCGCGCCCGGACTGCTCGAACGCCACCGCCGGCTCGGCACCGCGCACGGCGCCCTGATCTCCGGGGTCCTGGACGTGCTGGCCGGGAGAACGCCCGCGGCCGCGCCCGGCGGCCAGGCGGCAGCGGGCGGGGACGCGCAAGCTGGCCCGGGGCGCGGCCTGCGCGAGCCGCTCAGCCAGGGCGAGCTTCGCGTGCTGCGCTACCTGCCCACCAAGCTGTCCGCGCCGGACATCGCCGACCAGCTCTACCTGTCGGTGAACACCGTCAAGACCCACATGCGCCACGTCTACGACAAGCTCGGCGCACACCGGCGCCACGAGGCCGTCGAACAGGCCCGCGCCCTCGGCCTGCTGGCGCCCCCGCCGCGACGGCCCTGACCGGGGCGGGCCCGCCACGGCCGGCGCGAATCACCCACCCGTGTGACGCCCGCTCACCCGGCCGGCCGTGACGCTTAGCACCGTCTGAAGACACACCAATCGGACGGAGAGCAGAAATGAAGACGGTGACGTTGGGTGCCACCGGCCTGGAAGTGACCCCACTCGCGTACGGCACCTGGCAGTTCGGCGGGGACTGGGGCCCGGTTGACGAGCCGGCCGCGATAGCGGCCATCCAGAACGCCAGGTCGGCCGGGATCAACTTCTTCGACACCGCGCAGGCGTACGGGTTCGGCCGCGCCGAGCGGCTGCTGGGCCGCGCGCTGGCCGGGGAGCTGCGCTCGGCCCGCGAGTCGGTGGTGATCGCCACCAAGGGCGGGCTGCGGATGGACGGCGAACGGCTGGTCCGCGACGCCAGCCCGGCGTGGCTGCGCAAGGGCGTGGAGGCCAGCCTGGACGCGCTGGGCACCGACCACATCGACCTGTACCAGGTGCACTGGCCCGACCCGGGCACACCACTGGGCGAAACGGCCGCCGCCTTGGCTGACCTGGTCCGCGACGGCCTGATCCGGCACGTGGGCGTGTCCAACTACACCCCCGTGCAGATCGAGCAGTTCTCCGCCGTGCTGCCGGTGGAGACCATCCAGCCGCCGTATCACCTGTTCCGCCGCGACATCGAAGCCGGCCTGCTGCCGTACGCCGCCGCGCATGACATCGGCGTGCTGGCCTACGGGCCGCTGGCCCACGGCCTGCTCGGCGGCGCCATCACCAGCGCTACGAGGTTCGGCCCGGGGGACTGGCGCTCGCACAGCCCGGCCTTCACCGGGCCCGGGTTCACCCGCAACCTTCAGGTCGTGGCCGCGCTGCGGGCCTTCGCCGCGGACCGTGGCGCCACGGTCGCCCAGCTGGCGGTGGCCTGGGTGCTGGCCCACCCGGCCGTTCAGGTCGCCATCGTCGGCGCCCGCACCCCGGCGCACCTGTCCGAAACCCTCGGCGCGCCCGGCCTGACGCTCAGCCAGGCCGACCTGGCCGAGATCGACACGATCATGGCCGCCGCCGTGCCGGTCGGCGGCCCCACCCCGGAAGGAATGTCATGACCATCACTCAGCCCGCCGCCGCCCCGATCAATCGCCCCGGGCAGCGACGGGAAGACCACGCCGGCCATCGCGTTTGTGGGCACCGGGCGGATGGGCGCCCCGATGGCAGCCAACCTGGCCCGGGCCGGCCTCGACGTGCGGGTGTGGGACCGCACCGTCGGCAACGCCGCCGCCCTGGCCGGTGACGGCGCGGCCGCGGCGGCCAGCCCGGCAGAGGCCGTGGCCGGAGCCGGGATCCTCATCACGATGCTGGCCGACGGGCCCGCTGCGGAGCAGCTGGGCGGCGGGCCGGACGGGTTCCTGGCCGCGGGCCCGGGGGTCATCTGGGTGCAGATGGCCACCGTCGGAATGCAGTGGACGGCCCGGCTGGCCGGTATCGCCGCCGCGCACGGGATGGTGTTCGTGGACGCCCCGGTCTCCGGCAGCGAGGGACCGGCCCGGGCCGGGCAGCTGACGATCCTGGCCAGCGGCCCCGGCTGGACGCAGGACGTCCTCGCCCCGGTCTTCGCCGCGATGGGGCGGGCCACCGTCTGGCTGGGCCCGGCCGGCAACGGCACCAAGGCCAAGCTGGTGCTCAATAACGTGCTCGCCGACCTCGCCGAAACCACCGCGGAGTCCCTGGCCTTCGCCCGCCGGCTCGGCCTCGATCCGGCCGTGATCGTGGACCTGCTGGGGTCGAACCCGCTCGGGGCGCCGTGGGCGGTGCAAAAGGCGCGCACGATGCTGGCCGGTGACTTCACCCCGGCGTTCGCGCTCAAGCACGCGCTCAAGGACGCCGAGCTCGCGGCGCAGGCCGCGCAGGCCAGCGGTGCCAAGCTCACGCTCACCGACGCACTACTGCCCCGCTGGCGGGACGCCGCCGCCAGCGGGTACGCCGATGACGACGTGGCCGCCATCTACGCCACCACCTGACCGGCCCGAGCACGAAAGAGGGCCCACAGCCACGACGCCACGAGCCGGCCCGGAGCGCCCGGCCGGCCCTGGGCCGGCCGGGCGCTCCGGCGCGTCCCGCCCTACGCAGGTGTCTTGCTGAGCGCGACTTCCGTTGCGGGCGGGGGGCTGAGTGGGGTGGCCGGCTCGGGCGCGGGTTCGATGGATAGGTGCGGGAGGCTGCGGTCCAGCCAGCCGGGCAGCCACCAGTTCGCCCGGCCGAACAGGTGCATGAGGGCGGGCACGAGGACGGTGCGCAGGATGAAGGCGTCGAGCAGTACTGCGGCGGCGAGGCCGATGCCGAACTCGCCGATCACCTGCTGGCCGGTGAGGATGAACGCGCTGAACACGCAGATCATGATCGTGGCGGCGGCGACGATGACCCGGCCGGTGGTGGCCTGGCCGGTTCGCACCGCCTGGTGGTTGTTGCCGGTGGTGGCCCATTCCTCGCGAATGCGCGAGACCAGGAACACCTCGTAGTCCATGGACAGGCCGAACAGGACCGACAGCATGAGGACGGGCAGGAACGATTCGACCGGGCCGGCCTGGCCGAGGTTGAGCAGCCGCAGTCCCCAGCCGAACTGGAAGACGGCAACCACCACACCGAAGGCCGCCGCGGCGGCGAGCAGGTTCATCACCGCCGCGGTGGCGGGCACCAGCAGGCTGCGGAAGGCCAGTAGCAGCAGCAGGAAGCCGAGCCCGGCGACGATCGCGACGAACAGCAGCAGTTTGTGGCCGATCACGGTGGCGAAGTCGTCGTTGGTGGCGGTGTCACCGCCGACGTAGACGCGCAGGGTGGTGCCGCGTTCGGCGGCGGGGATCACGCTGTCGCGCAGCCGGTGGATGAGGGTGCTGGTGGCGGCGGCCTCGGGGGAGGTTGTGGGTATCACGGTGATCAGCGTGGCGCCCTTGCCGGGGATTGGCGCGGCGGCGGCGGCGACCCCGGGCTCGGTCTTGAGCGTGCCCGCCAGCTTTGCCAGTGCGGCTGTGTCAGCGGGGGAGCCGGTCGTGGCGACCAGTTGCAGCGGGCCGTTGAAGCCCGGGCCGAAGCCCTCGGCGAGCAGGTCGTAGGCCCGGCGGGTGGTGGATGTGGATGGGTCGTTGCTCGCGTCGGAAGAGCCGAGCCGCAGCGCGAGCACGGGGATGGCCAGGACGACCATCACTACCCCGGCGGCGGTGGCCAGCTGGAGGGGGTGACGCTGCACGAACGCGGCCAGCCGTGCCCACCTTCCGGCGGTGCCGTCGGGCGTGGGCCCGGTGGCGGCCAGCCGCCGGCGTTCCCGGCGGGACAGGACCCGCATCCCCAGGAAGCCGAGCAGCGCGGGCAGCAGGGTGGTAGCGGCGGCCATCGTGAACAGCACGGCGATCGCCGCGGCGATGCCCAAGCCGGAGAGGTAGCTGATGTTCAGCGCGAGCATCCCGAGCAGTGCGATGCACACCGTCGTCCCAGCGAACAGGACCGCCCGCCCGGAGGAGTTCAGCGCTTGTGCCGCCGCGTCGGCCGGGGACATCCCCGTCTTGATGTTGCTGCGGTGCCGGGTGACGACGAACAGTGCGTAGTCGATGCCCACACCCAGCCCGATCAGCGTGGCCAGCGTCGGGCCGATCGAGGGAATGCTGACCGCGTGCGCGGCCAGCCCGGCCGTCATCAGGCCAGAGGCCAGCGCGGCGATCGCCACCGCCAGGGGCAGCAGCATGGCCAGCAGCGAGCCGAACGCGATGAACAGCACCACCGCCGCGGCAGCCACCCCGACGATCGCGCTGATGCCTACCGACGGCCGAACGGCATTCTCGACCGCTGGCCCGCCGAGATCGACCTGCACGCCGGGGACCCGCGCCGCTTCCGCCAGGTGGATGACACGGTTGACCTGCGGCGTGCGCAGGTTCTGCGCCTGGGCGTCGAAGACCACCGTGGCGTAGGCGATCGTGCCGTCCCGGCTGACCTGGGTGGCGCCGCGGGCGGAGTAGGGGCTTATGACCGCGGCCACCGACGGCGCGTGGGCCACCTTGTCCAGCATGGCCGTCATCCGGGCACGTACCGCGCGGTCGCGCACGCTGCCCGTGCTGACCCGCCAGACGATCGAGTCCTGATCGCCCGCGTGCCCGGGGAATGCCTTGGTCAGCAGGTTGAGTGCAGCGGTGGAGCCGGTTCCCGGCAGGGTGAGGCTGTCCGAGTACGCGGACCCGGCAGCCCGGCCAGCCACCCCCAGGATCGCCAGGAGTACCAGCCACGAGGCCAGCACCCAGACACGGTGCCGGAAGCACCAGCGTGTCAGAGAAGTCATGTCAGTCACCCATCCAGACGAAGAGGTCTCGTATCGAGACAATCATGTCTCATATACGAGCGAAACCGTACAGCATCTGGACAATGATGTAAACTCTGATCTGTGACCAGGAAGACGGCTATCCACGACCGGGTGAGCGCGGCGATCCTCGACGCGGCCGCGGACCTGCTTGCCGAAGGCGGCGAGCCACCCAGCATGAGCGACGTCGCCGCGGCGGCCGGCATTTCCCGGGCGACCTTGTACCGGTACTTCCCCACCCGTGAGCAACTGTTGCAGGCCCTGGGCGCCGCCGCCGTCGACGCGACCGCCACTCGGCTCGCCCAGGCCGACCTCGACGCCGTGCCCGTGCCGGAGGGGATCGCCCGCGTCGCGCGTGTGTGCGCCGCGGCCGGCAGCAAGTACGCCGCTATCATCGGCCACATCGGGCCCGCAGCTGCCGAGGGACAGCCGATCGGGACGCTGATCCGGGCACTGCTACGCCGCGGCATCGAGGACGGGACGTTCCGGGCCGGCTTGTCCGTCGAGGAACTGCTCTTCCTGCTTGGCTACCTGCTCCAGGCCGCCGCCCGCATGGCTGCTGAGGGCCAGGCCGGCGTCGAGAAGGCCGCGGCGCTGGTCACCTCGGTGTTCCTGCACGGCACGGAGAACCGCAAGGATGCGCCGGCAGGCTAGTTGGTCACCCTGACGAGGAACAACCACGCGTTGACCACGCCGCCGAGCAGGCTCGCCACGGCGGCGGGGATCAGCCAGTACAGGCCACCACCGGTCTTCAGCAGGAAGGTGAGCCCGGCCACGCCGACTAGCACCGCGGTGATCATGTTGGGGGAGAACCTTTCGATGTAGCGCGCCACGCCCTGATCGCCGCCGTGGCCGGCCCGCCGGTCCAAGATGAGCAGGGCCCCACCGCTGACCGCGGCAACCGCCAGCAGCTCCGGGCCCAGGGCGGCCGCTGGCTGGGGAGCGACCAGCAAGAGCGCGGTGAGCACGGAGGTCAGGAACAGCACCAGGGTCTGTGCGGCGCGGGAGCTGAGGCTGCGGGATGCGGCCAGCACGTTGCTTCGCACGGAGACCGCGACGAACAGCAGGCCGGTCAGCGCGCCGGCAACTCCGGCGAGGGCCTCACCAAAGCTGAGCCACAGTGCGGTCGTGTATCCCACGGGCCGGCCTCCCAGATCTTCGGCTGGACCGACGAGCCGATTCAATCAGTGACTCGCGGCCTGTTCCCGGCGAGCCATTAGGATCGCCGTCGTGAAGCGCGCAATCGACGTCGGGCTGTTCGGTGAGCTGGCCGACCCGCGGGTGGCCGCCCGGCTCGCCGCCCGGGCCGAGGAGCGGGGCTGGGACGGCTTTTTCGTCTGGGATCACATCGCCTACCGCGCGCCGGTGCGGGCCGTGGCCGACCCGTGGGTGACGCTTGCCGCGGTGGCCTGCGCCACGTCCCGGGTGCGGATCGGCGCGCTGGTCACCCCGCTGTCCCGCCGCCGGGTGCACAAGGTGGCCAGGGAAACGGCCACGCTGGACCTGCTCAGCTCCGGCCGGCTCATTTTCGGTGCCGGGCTCGGCAGCGCGCGCAACAACGAGCTGGAGCCGTTCGGTGAGGTGACCGACCCGCGTGAGCGCGCCCGCCTGCTCGACCAGGGCCTGGACGACCTGGCCAGGTACTGGGCGGGGGAGTTCGAGCCGGTCCCGGTGCAGCGGCCGAGGCCTCCGGTGTGGGTGGCCGGCGAGTGGCCGAACCGGCGGCCGGTGCGCCGGGCGCTGCGCTGGGACGGCCTGTTCGCCATCCGCCTGCCCGGCCCCGAGGCGCTGGCCGAACTGGCCGCCGAGATCCGCGACGCCCGGCCCGGCGGCGGCCCGTTCGATCTGATCACCGAGCTTTCCCCGGACACCGACCTCGGGCCGTGGGAGCGGGCCGGGCTGACCTGGGCGGTCACCTTCTTCGGCCTCCAGCCGACCGAGGCGCAGGTCCGGGCCGTGATCGACGTCGGCCCGGGCTGACCGGCGCGCCCGGGACGGCAGGCGGCTTGATCACTGGTGGTGATCAAGCCACCGCCGTCCCGGACCGAAGCGATCCGGTTACGCGGCCAGGCTCACGAGGCGGTCGCGCAGCTCGCGGTTCCGCTTGTGCCGTTCGTCTGCTTGGAGGCCATCGTCGGCGATGGCTCGCTGCCGAGTGCCGGTGTGCTGGTCAGCTTCAGGTTGTTCGTCTCCGCGGTGAAGCCCTCGCTGACACAGGTGGGCGCCGAAGAGCTGGTGGCCGTCAAGGCCGTCTGCGCCTCCAGCGTCGTGTTGGTGCCGAAGAACGCCTCGCCGCCTCCGGCGTCACCGAACACGCCCCACTCGGTCGTGTTCCAGGCCGCGGCAAGATGGATCTTGCTGTCCTTGGCGCTGACGAGCGTTGAGTGCCCGCCAACGGTCAGCGACACCTTGTCCTTGCCACCCGCGGTGGCGCTCCCCGAGAACTTGAGGCTGGCGAGTTGCTTGGCGGTGAGCGGGCTGCTCAGCGTCGCCGAATTGCTGTTGGTGTAGCAGTCGTTCGAGTACGGGAACCAGCCCGAGGGGCACGTGGCGTTGTAGTTGATCAGCCAGTACTGCATGAAGACGTAGCCCGCGCCGCTTAGATAGGCGTACACGAACTGCTGCCACGCTTGGCAGTTGCTGGGATTGCTGCTCCCTGCGCACGCGGGGGAGCCGGAGAAGAACTGGGTGTTGAGCTGGAGCGAGAAGGCGTTGGCGATCTTCGAGCCGGTGTTGTCCACCTTGCCCTTTTCGGTGATGTTCTTGGTCACGTTCTTGAACGTCCCCGTTGCCTTGGAGATCAGCCCCGTCACCTGGGCCGAGTAGTCGTGGCCGTTACCCACCGTGTCTGGTCCGCCCAGCGCCGGGGCCAGGGGGAACTTCGGTGCGACCCGGCACTTGACGGCGTGCCAGCGCAGCACGGGATACGAAGCGCGATAGCAGCCGGTGCCCGGCTGAGCCACCTGCGCTATGGCCGCCTGCCACTGCGCCCTCGTTCTTACGGTCCCCTGGGTGGCAGCCGAGGCCGACCCGACGCCGACGCTCGCAGCCGCGAGCCCCGTCAGCGCCAGAACGCCAAGACACTGCTTGATCCTTCTCAAAGCCCCTCCTCCAGTGTCTGCGGCCGCGCCGGATCGGACTCCGGGCAGCCACCTTCCGCTTCGTATACTTCCGGGCGATATCCGTCAAGAGGCAGTGATTTGCTCGATCGGGTTGCCGCGACTCCGGTCTGTGACCGGGTCGCCCTCGTCCCTGCTGCCCGGCGCCGCCCGGGAACCCGCCGTCGCGCGGCGCCTGGCCGGCGGAACCGGATCCACCCCGCCGGGTAGCGGCTGGAAGCCCGCGGCCTAAAGTCCCGCCATTGCGGGTGCCGAACCGGCAGGCGTCAGAGTTTGGTAAAGCGGGTAATCATCGGACGACACGCTCGCTGGCGCAGGTTTTCGCCCCGGTGACGGCCTGCGCGGAAAGGAGGCCATTCATGAGCGCCATGGACGAACGGACGGCCGTCCGGTCCGGCACGCGCGCGGCGCTGTGGCGGCTGGCTGGCCCGTGGTGGGTCTTCCTGCTGACCGGCATCGCCTGGCTGATAATCGCGTGGGTTGTTTTGCGGTTCACCCCGGCTTCGATCGCCACCGTGGGCGTCCTGCTGGGTGTGCTGTTCCTGCTGGCCGCCTTCAACGAGGCGATGATGGCCGCGATGGGCCACACCTGGCGGTGGGCGCACGTCCTGCTCGGCATCTTGTTTGTGGCCGGCGCGATCTGGGCGTTCGCCCGCCCGTTTAATGCCTTCTGGTCCATTGCCTCGGTGCTGGGGCTGCTGCTCATCTTCAAGGGCACCCTCGACATCATCACCGCGGTGATGACCAAGGACGTCAACGCCGCCTGGTGGCTGGGCCTGCTGGTGGGCATCCTGGAGATCGGGCTTGGTTTCTGGGTCTCCCAGCAGCGGTTCCCCGCGCAGGGAGCGCTCCTGCTGCTGTGGATCGGGTTCTTCGCCTTGTTCCGCGGCATCTCGGAAATCGTCATCGCGTTCGAGGTCCGGAGCCGCCAGCACGCCTAGCCCCGATGGGAATACTGGCCAGGTGGGACGTGGGCACGGTCACGTCGTGGTTGGCGCCGGGGCGCTGGGAAGCGCCACCGCGTACTGGCTCACGCGTGCCGGGGCGTCCGATGTCCTGGTGCTGGAGCAGTACGACCTCGGACATGACCGTGGCGCTTCAGAGGATCACTCTCGCATCATCCGGCACGCCTATCACTGGAGTGCGTACACCGCGCTGACCCAGGCTGCCTATGACGCGTGGGCGGAAGTTGAAGCCGAGACCGGGCTCCAGTTGGTCGTCAGGACCGGCGGCCTGGATCTGGCCGTAGCCGGTACGGCCGGGGAGGCCGAGCTGGATAACTACCGGCGGTCGCTGGGGCCGTTCGGCATTCCGGCTGAGGACCTGGACGCGGCCGAGGTGCGGCGCCGGTGGCCCGGCTGGCGGATCGGCGATGACGTGGTGGGCCTGTACCAGCAGGACGCCGGGATCCTCGACATCCGCCGGGCAAACGCCGCCCACATCGCGCTGGCCCGGCGCGGCGGGGCGCGGTTCTGCCCGCGCACCAAGGTCCTGGGGATCTCGCCCGGGGCTCGCGGAGTCACCCTCACCACCGGCAAGGGCACCATTGACGCCGGGCATGTGGTGCTGTGCGTGGCGTCCTGGCTGCCGGCCCTGCTGGGCGACCTTGGCCTTTCCTGGCGGATTACCCTCAGCCAGGAACAGGTGAGCTACTTCGCCACACCCAATGTCCGCGACTTCACCCCGGGCCGGTTCCCGGTCTGGATGTGGCACGGGGAGCCGCTGTTCTACGGGTTTCCTGTTTATGGCGAGGTAGCGGTCAAGGCGGCGCGCGGCATGACCGCGAGGTTCGTCACGCAACAGACGCGCTCGTTCGAGCCCGACCCGGCCGAGACGGATCTCGTCGCGTCCTTCCTCCGCCGGCGGCTGCCCGGCGCCGCCGGCCCGGAGCTCTACAGCAAGACCTGCGTCTACGACATGCCGCCGGACCGCGACTTCATCATCGACCAGGTGCCGGGCCACCCAAGGATCACGGTCGGCATCGGAGCTGGCCACGCGGCCAAGTTCGCCAGCCTGCTCGGCAAGATCCTCGCCGACCTCGCCATGGCCGGCCGAACCGGATATCCAATCGCCGCCTTCCGCGCCGACCGGCCCGCGCTCACCGACCCTCGATTCACACCGTCCTTCCGGATGACCGGCCCGCGCACCGGCGCATAGCCGCGTGCCGAATCGGAGCGCATACTGGGGCTAATGGCTGAGGTTTGCCCGCCTTCGCCCGTGATGGGGGGTCGAGCCAGTGGGTTTCACCATCGGCGACTTGCTGCCTGACGTCTCTGGGGAAGCATCACCGCCGCGGTTCGCGGTCGTGATGCGCGGCTACGACCGCTATCAGGTCGATGATCATTTCAAGCAGACCGGTCTTGAGCTGCGCCGGGCCCGCGAGCAGCTCCAGGCGCTACAGGAGCAACTGAGCCAGGCGCACCGCCAGCTCCGCGAGCAGGAGTCCCCCAGGTCCGCCGGCCTCGGTTCCCGGATCGAGCAGCTGCTCCGCCTCGCCGAGGAACGGGCGACGGAGATCGTGGCGGAAGCCCGTGCCGCCGCCAACGAGCTTCAGGCCGCCGCCAAGATGGACGCGGCCGAACTGCGCGCGACGGCGGAGAACGAGGCCGCCGAGCTGCGCGCGACGGCCGACCGGGAGGTGGCGGAGAAGCGCGCCGCGGTGGAGCGCGACATCGCCGAGCTCCGCACCACCACCGAGGGGGAGGTCGCCCAGCTCATCGAGTCCGCCGAGCGGGAGCGGGATGAGATTGTCAGCACCGCCACGGGCCAGGCCGACGAGATGCGGACCGGGGCGCAGCGGACCGTGGCGGAAAGCGAGGCGCGGCGCACCCAGGCCGAGGCGCAGGCGGAGCAGCTGATGGCCGGCATCAGGGACGAGATCGAGCAGCAACTGGCCGCGGCACAGCGCGCGGTCGGCGACCTCACCAGCCGGAAAGACAGCATCACCGGCCGCCTGCGCGACCTGGTCGGCAACCAGGCGGAGCCGGCGGGCGCCCCGCCGGCCGAGGCCGCCACGCCTGCCGCCACCGAGCCTGCCGCCACCGAGCCTGCTGCCACCGAGCCTGCCGCCACCGAGCCTGCGGCCCCCGGCGGGCAAGAGCCCACGGAGGCGGTCCGCCCACCAGCGGCATGGGGGAAATGAGCCCGGCCCGGCCGTGGCCGGTGTGCGTTGATCAGGCCGCGAGGCCGCCGAGCCAGTTCTGCCACGCCTCGGTCTCGGTCGACGGGTCGCGGTCGTCGAAGTAGTGCGCGGTCGCGAAGACCATGTCGTTGTAGCCGTGGATCAGCATGTACATCGCGTCGTCGGTACGCATGCCCACGAAGCTCGGCGAGCCCACGAATTCCACGGTGCCGTCGACCGGCTCGATCCCGGGCACGCTGAGCCGCGCCGGCTGACC
This sequence comes from uncultured Actinomycetes bacterium, assembly GCA_963703605.1. Lineage (GTDB taxonomy): Bacteria > Actinomycetota > Actinomycetes > Streptosporangiales > Streptosporangiaceae > DASXKD01. The sequence goes on along the minus strand of CAVPFC010000049.1, from coordinate 106,205 downwards.
GTCCGCCGCGTCCGCGCCGACGCCGACCGCCGCCGTCATGGCCGCCCACGAGTCCTTGGTAATTGGCCCCGGCATGAACAGCGAGCCCTTCGCGGTGCGCGGTGCGAAGTGCTTCAGGTAGACGGCGAGCTTCGTCATGTAGGCGTGGTCGCCGGCGGACAGGCCGTTGTATTCGGCCTCCCAGTTCTCGCCGAGGAGACCACTGTGCACAACGCGCACCACCGCGCCGCCGCCGTCGCGCGACTCGATGAGCCACTCGAAGGCCATGAACGTGCCGTCCGGGTTCTTGTCCTCCTGCGTCGCGTAGCGGTGACCGGGTTCCCAGACCGTGATGCTGGAGCTGGACACCTCGCCGAACATGTTGAACGTGCTGGTCTTGCTGGCGCTATCGATTTCGGTGCGCCCCATGAGCCAGGAGTCGACTCCCGGCCCCGACGCGATCGCCTGCCACACCTGGTCCGGCGTGGCGTCGACGGTGATCTCGTCGCGTACCTCGAATGAATGCGTCATGACTGCTGCTGCCCCTCTGCTGGCGGGTCGGCGTCTTCGGTGATGCTCGGGTGCACCGCGACGATAAGGCGGTGCGGCCGACCAGTTTCGGTCTGATATTTACGGATAATCCCGGTGATCGCGTCCGTGAGCTCACCCGCGAACGCGGCGCGATCAGCCGGCTTCGCGAACCGCACTTCGGCATCGAGCCCGAACGTGGCGAGCGGCTTGTTGGCCCGCGCCGCCCCGTTGATGAGCGCGCCCGTCTCCTGAACGAGCCGCGCCGCGAGCGCGAGCAACCAGCGCGCGGACAGCCGATCGGCCGACCGGGCCGGATCGGGCGCGACCGCGGCGAGCGCGGCCGGCGAGATCACGTAGGCCGCGGCGGAAGCCCGCACGACCCGCTCGGTCATGTTGCCTTTGCGGCGCTCCTCGACCAACTCCACCAGACCGTGCTGCTCAAGGGTCTTGACGTGGTAGTTGACCTTCTGCCGAGCAAGGCCAAGCCGCGCACCGAGGGTGGTCGCGGTGTGCGGTTCGGCCAGCTCCGCGAGCATCCGGGCCCGGATCGGATCGAGCGAGACCTCCGCGGCTGCGGCATCCTCGATCACTGCGACATCTTGCATGCCACGACTCTGTCACCGACAATTTTCATTGTCAAGACAGTAAGAACTGTCCGGCCGCGAACTACCTGCCCCCGGGTGAGCGGGCTACGCGGAAGGGCGGTAGCCGGCGCTGGTCAGCATCCGGCGCAAGTCCACGACCATCTGCGTATCGATGTCCTTGCCGGCCGGCGGGTCGAGGAACTCCTGTTCGGCCCCGAGCTTGACGGCAACCTTCCCGTCGTGGTGCACGGTGACCGTACCGACCGCTTCCAGCAGCGACATCACCGCGTGCCATTCGATGTTGTGGCTCACCGGATGCTCGAAGATCTGGTGCAGTGTGTCCCGGTGGCGGTTGTTGAGGTGCTCGGGCCCAGGCATGGTGTTCACCTTAATTGGCTGCCGGGCTGAGGCAAACTAGGCCCCGCCCCGGGCGTTACCAATATGTGGAGGGTGAGATGGCGGGGCCGGGCGGGGCCGTGGCCGCCCGCCGCCCGGCCCAGGTGAGCGGGCACGGCCACGGTGACGCTACGCCCGCTCTTCACCCAAAGGGCCGCTGCGGTGGGCGCGGCCCGGGCCGGCACCCGCATACGCCCGCGGTCCGGTCCGGTCCCCCTGTTTAGGCGGCTTGGCTGGGTGGGCTGTGGCTGTGCAGGATCTGGCCGCCGGGGCCGGTGGCGGTGGTGGTGCCGTCGGTGTTGAGGCGCAGGTGCCAGCCCCACCGGTGCACGGCGATCTTGTGGTGGAAGGTGCAGAGGGTGATCAGGTTGTGCAGGGCGGTGGGGCCGCCGCGGGAGCGGGGGATGATGTGGTGGATGTCGCAGACGCTGGCGGGCTGCGCACACCCGGGGAAGGCGCAGTGCGGGTGGCGGGTGGTGACGGCCCGGCGCAGGTGGGCGGGGATGGTTTCGGTGGCGGGGCCGATGTCCAGGGGCAGGCTGACCGCGGCCAGGGGGCCGTCCAGGCCGGCGCGCAGGTGGGCGGCGAGGCCGCCGGGGCCGGACAGGGTGTCGGTGGCCAGGGCGAGCAGCGCCCGGCGCAGCCGGGCCCGGGTCTGCGGGCTCAGCGGCGAAGCCGCGGGCCGGTAGTCGCACCCGCCGCACCGGCACCCGTACCCGGCTGTCAGGCCGTCCGCCGCGCCGGCCTCGCCCGGGACTCCCCTCGCGAGGCATGCCGACGCGCCGCCCGGGTGGCCCGCCGGGCTTGTGGTCAGAGCCACGGTGCCGTCCACGCCAGCGTTGCCACCGGAGGAACGCTCGGCGGCCGGCAGGCCGTTGGCGCTGGCGTCTGCTGGACCAGTCCCGCCCGCTGCGCCGACCGGGCCCCACTGGCCCGCCGGGTCCCCGGGCTGGTCGCGTGGGACCGGGGCGGTGGGCGCGGGCGGGCGGTGGGTGTGGGTGGTCAGGTAGATGTCGGTGAGGTGGTCCAGGGCGGCGGGGTCGAGGTGGCCGGTGACCAGCGGGACCACGGTGGCATCGCACGCGGCGGCTTCGGCGTCGGGGCCGGTGACCCAGCCGCTCTGGGCTGCCCGGGCCGCCGCCCACGCCGCCTCGGCGGCCGACGCGCCGGGCAGGTTCCGTAGCTGGGACAAGGTCATGTGGAGCTGGATCTGGGTGGGCTGCCCGGCCCGGCCGGGGAGCATGCCGGCGGCGATCAGGCGCCGGCAGGCCTCTTCCAGGGCGTCGTGGCGGCGCTGGGCGGCGGAGCGGATGTCTTCGGGGCCGGCGCGTTTGCCTAACGACTCCAGCACCGCCGACAGCGCGGCCGCGCACCCCGCGGTCAGATCGCCGGTCAGCCTGCCGGCGCCGCCGAGGGTGGTGCCCAAGAACACCGCCCGGTCCCCGAACCCATCCGGGACACCCTCGCCCCGGTCGTGGTGGGCGCGTTCGTACATTTCCTGCGCCAGGCCGGCGAGCCCGGGCAGGTCTGCCCCGGCGCGGGCGGCGGCGGCCAGGATCTCATCGGCGGTGTCTTGGCGGGCGGGGGGGAGGCGGTCGGTCCACGCGCAGACCTGGCGGGCCCAGGATTCGGACAGGTCCCCGGCGGCCAGGGCGTTCGCGATGACCGGGTGGCAGGCCAGGCGCCGGGCCCAGCCGACCGCGCCGGCGGCGGCGCCGGTGGTGACGCGGGTTTGCCAGGCCAGCCAGGCCCGGGCGGTGCGCTGCCCGTCGGCCTCGTAGGCGGCCTGGCCGGCGAACGCGGCCAGCACCCGCGACCGCGCCGCGACCTGTTTGCCCGCGGCCCGCTCCAGGCCGCGCAGCACCGCCGCCTGGACGCTGGACGGCAGGGACGCGGCGTCGGCGGCGGTCAGGTGATCGAGGGCGCGGTCGAGCATCGCCAGCGCCTCGGTCACGCTGGCCGGCTGGCTCAGCCGGTCGCCGGGGCTCTCGCGCACGCCGCTCACCTCCTATGCCACCGTGGTTGGCTTCCGGGGTTCTCAGGTCTCGAAATCTAGTTTGATCTTATCGTGATACGCCGACATTTTGCCCGCGCCACGCCGATCAGGCAGCGGCCACCGGCCGGATCTGGCAGCAGCTTGCGGCCGGTTTGGCGTGCGGCCCGCGGGGGGTCTCGCGGCGCCCGGCGGGCGGATCATCGCGGCGGCGCGCGGGCGGGCCCCAGGCGGCCTGTAGGCGCAGCCCGGGCCGGGCTGCGCGGCCTGCCGGACCGCGCCGGGCGGGCGCCTCAGCGGAACCGCGTGAGGGCGCGAACCGGCACGCCCGCGTCCACGAGCAGGCCGGCCGTGGCGCGCCCCACCCGGCCGGTCGCCCCGGTGACGAGCACCGGAGGCTTCGCGTTTCCGTCATAAGGAGCCCGGGGCCGTCCGTGGTAGGCGCACGGGAAAATCAGGCCATCTTCCGGGAAGCGGCCAGCGGCGGCGCCGGGCGGGCGCGGGCCAGCGCCTCGGCTTCGCTGGCCTCGGCCGGCCGTCCCAGCAGGTATCCCTGGCCGTACGCGCAGCCCAGCGACATGAGCAGCGTGCGCTGGGCCTCGTTCTCGATTCCCTCGGCGATCACGGTCAGGCCCAGGGTCTTGGCGATCCTGATGATGATCTTCACTATCGCGAGCCGCTGCTCGGAGACGGCCATGCCCGCCACGAACGTGCGGTCGATCTTGAGGATGTCCATCGGCAGTTCCCGCAGGTAGCCCAGGGATGAGTAGCCGGTGCCGCAGTCGTCGATCGCGAGCGTGAACCCGATGTTCCGCAGCGCCGTCAGGTCGGCGAGGATGCGGTCGTCCCGGTGCAGCAGGACGCCTTCGGCGAGTTCCAGCACGAGCGCGGACGGCGCCAGGCCGGAGGTGGACGCCACCCGCTGCACCTCGGCGACGAAACCGGGGTCGGCGAACTGCCGGGCGGACACGTTCACGCTCACGTACAGCGGCGGCTGTCGCGGCAGGCGGCGTTGCAGCCCGACGATGTCGGTCACCGCCCGGCGCAGCACCCACGAGCCGAGCGGCACGATCTGGCCGGTCTCTTCGGCCAGCGTGAGGAATTGGTCGGGGTGCAGCATCCCCCAGCGCGGGTGCGGCCACCGCAGCAGCGCCTCGAAACCGGCCACCTCATCGGTGCCAAGCGCCACGATGGGCTGGTACACCAGGGTGAACGCGGACGTCTCGATCGCTTCGCCGATCGCCGCCTGGAGTTCCTGCCGTCTGGCCAGGCCACCCGCGCTGGGTTCGCTCGGCCCGGCGGGGCCTGCGGCCGGGGCCTCCTGGAGTGCGCTGCCGATCTCCTCCACCAGGGCCTCCAGCCGCTCGGCGGTGGCGGCCCGTTCCATCTGCTCCGCCGCGAACTGGTCGCCCGCCCGCCGGATCTGCTGGATGGCCCGGTCTACCTGGTCGGCGGCCGACTTCTGCTGCTGGGTCGCGAGCATGGACTCCTCCAGCAGGGTCGCCGTGAACGCCATCAGCTCGCCGACCTCACGGGCCTGCCGGGTGCCCTGCTCGGTCGCCATGATCGTGACGTTCGTCTCGTCCTGGACGCCGGAGATGATCTCCCTGATCGACCCGGTGGACCGGGCCGACCGCTCCGCCAGCTTCAGCACCTCGGCGGCGACGACGGCGAAACCCTTTCCCGCCTCTCCCGCCCGGGCCGCCTCGATGGCCGCGTTCAGCGCGAGCAGGTTGGTCTGTCCCGCGATCTCGTTGATCAGCTCCAGGATCTCGCCGATCCGTTGCGCGCGCTCGCCGAGCGACAGCGCCCGCGAGGCGATGAGCTCGACCTTCTCCTGCATGTCCCGCATGGTCTCGCCGGTTCGCTCGGCTGCCTCGGCTATGGCATGGGCGTTGTCGGCGATGGCACCCGCGGTGGCGGCGAGTTCCTCGATCGCGGCCGAGGTCTGCGCCACAGCCGCCGACTGCTCACTTGTCGCGGCCGCCGCGCTCCTGGCCGCCGCCCGCAGTTCCCCGCCCACGTCCCCCAGGACGGCCGCCGCCGACCTGAGCGGCGCGAGCAGCGCGTTGCCGTCCGACAGGTGCCCGAGCCTCTCCACGAGCTCGTCCTCACGCCGGGCGGACGCCCCGATGACCCGCCGCGAGTACAGCAGGAACGCGGCCACGGCCACGATCGTGAGCACCACGGCGGCGATCCCGGTCACGCTGGCCCGCAGCCACGCCGACCGCGCGGCGGCCGCCGCCGCGCTGGCGCGGTCGTGCGCGGTGTCGTACTGCCAGGCCGCGACGATGCCCGCCACCGCTACGAACGTGATGACCGCCGCGCCCACGGCGGTGACGCGGCGCGTTTTGCCCCCGCTCAGATACTTCAGCACCGGCGCGATTCCTGCCCCGAGATAGCCCGCACAGTATGTGATTGGACCGTACCCCACCGTAGCCATCGGCCCACCCCGATGGCCGGGTTGGGATTGTTTGCCCCGCTTTGCCGTGGGCGGCCGGCCGGACTGGGAACCGGCCTGCGCCGATGCTGCGCTGCCCGGACGGTAACCTCGGAGTGACAGATCGTTACTATTTGCTTACTATTAGCTAATGGGGGCTGAACAGGAGCTACTTCGGGGTGCCGTCATGGCCGGGCCGGATGCGGGCAAAAGCGGCGAGCCGGGGCAGCTCTTCCGGGCGCGATGGGCCGGCGACCGGGCCAGAACCATCCTCTGGGCCACGTACGCGGTCATGGGCGTGCTCCTGGCCGGTTACCTCGCGTTCTTGACAGCCAGCGGCCCGCACGGGAACTCGCTGCCTGTCAGCGGCTGGGGGGCGGCCGGTTTCGAGCTGGTCGCCGGCGCCCTGTGCATCGCCCGCGGGGTGTCCCGGCGGCCGGGGCGCGCCGTGGCGCTGACGCTCGGCCTCGCCGTAACGTCGTGGGCGCTGGGCGACCTGGTGCTGACGGCGGAGTCACTGGGCGGCGCCACACCACCGGCCCCCTCCCTCGCGGACGTCTTCTACCTCGGCTTCTACCCACTGGCCTACGTGGCGGTGGTGATCTTCATCCGCGGGGATACCAGGCGGCTTACCACTCCGAGCTGGCTGGACGGTGCCGTCGCGAGCATGGGCACGGCATCGGTGTGCGCGGCGTTCGTGTTCGCCAGGGTCCTGCACCTGACCGGCGGCGATCCCGCCGCGACGGCGACCAACCTGGCCTACCCCATCGGGGACGTGCTGCTGCTCAGCCTGATCATGGGCGGATCGACGGTCATGCCCGGCAGGCGGAAGGCACCCTGGCTGCTGATGGCCACCGGGCTCGCCATCAACGCGGTGGGCGACACCGCCAACCTCTTCGGGACATCGTTCGGCGCGTCCCGGACGGGATTCATCTTCAACGCGATCGCCTGGCCGGCGTCGTTGCTGGCCCTGTCGATGTCGGTGTGGTTGCGGCCGCGGCCGGCCGGCCTGCAAGCGCTGCAGAAGCCGGCGTCGTTCCTCATTCCGGGGATCAGCGCGGCGTGCGCGCTGGCCGTCCTGTTCGTCGGGAACCTGCGGCACACGAGCCGGCTCTCGCTCGGCCTGGCGACCGTCACGCTCCTGCTCGTCGGCATCCGGCTCGCCCTGTCCGTGCGCGCGATGAGGTCCCTCAGCCAGGAGCGCGGCCGGCAGTCCATCACCGATGAGCTCACCGGCCTTGGCAACCGCCGCTACCTCAATACGACGCTCGATTCGTTTTTCGCGGAATACAAGGCGACGGGCCGCCGGCGAACGATCGCTTTCCTGTTCCTCGACCTCAACCATTTCAAGGAGGTCAACGACACCTTCGGCCATTCCGTCGGCGACAAGCTCCTCATGCAGCTCGGGCCGCGCCTGGCCGCGTGCGTGCGCCGGAGCGACCTGCTCATCCGGCTCGGGGGTGACGAGTTCGTCGTGGCGCTCCTCGACGCGGACGCGGACTACGCCACCACGGTGGCCCAGCGGCTGACCGACGGGCTGGCAGAGCCCTTCATGGTCGACGCGGTGCGGATCCACATCGACGCGAGCATCGGGATCGCCGTCGCGCCGGCCGACGCCACCGATTCGGCGGGCCTGCTTTGGTGCGCCGACGTCGCGATGTACCGGGCCAAGCTGGCCGGCGTCCCCTTCGCGGCCTACCAGCCGGACCTCGACCGGACCGGGAACCGGCTGCTGCTGCTGGACGAACTGCGCAAGGCGATCGACGAACGCCAGCTCATCCTGCACTACCAGCCACAGCTCGACCTGCGGACCGGCGAGATCGTCGCGGTGGAGAGCCTGCTCCGCTGGGCGCATCCCCGGCTCGGCATCGTCCCACCGCTGGAGTTCCTGCCGCTCGCCGAGGAAGCCGGCCTGATGGGCGCGATCACGACCCTGGTGCTCACCGACTCCCTCGCGCAGTGCGCCGCCTGGCGCCGCGCCGGCCGGGAGCTGTCGGTCTCGGTCAACATCTCACCGGCGAACCTGCTCGACCCCCGGTTCACCACGCTCGTCCGCGACCTGCTCGACAGTCATCAGGTGCCCGCCGAATCCCTCGTTCTGGAGATCACCGAGACCACCGCCATCACGCACTTCGACCAGTCCCAGAGCGTGATCTCCGAACTGCGGGACCTGGGCATCGTGGTTGCGATCGACGACTTCGGCGCCGGCTTCACCTCCCTCGGGCACCTCAGCAACCTGGCCGTCAAGGAACTCAAGCTGGACCGGGTCTTCATCGCCGCGCTCTCCGGCGACGACCGCGGCCGCGCCCTCGACCTCATCCGCGCGACCATCGAACTCGGTCACGCGCTCGGCCTGCGCATCGTGGCCGAGGGAATCGAGGACTCCGCGACCCTGGACTTGCTGGCCGGCCTCGGCTGCGACCTCGGCCAGGGGTACTACATCAGCACGCCCAAGCCGGCCAACCTGATCACGCTCGGGCGGGCGGAGGCGTTGACAGCCACGCGGTAATGGAGTTTGCTCCTGCCACGACCAGTCCTCAGCGAATGGTGCGGGAGCCGCGAATGATCCGCTGGCCCGGGGTTTTCACGGGGACGGGGGGACATGGCCGGGGGAGCACGCGGCGTTCCGGCCGCGGCACCACGCGGCGTTCCGGCCGCGGCACCGCGCGCCGCGGTGTGGCGGCGGTCGCGGCCGGCGCCTGCGCGGTTGCCCTGCTGCCCGGCCTGGCCGCGGCCGCCCCCCGGGCGGTTGCCCCCCGGGTGGCGCCCGCCCAGAGGTTCACCGGCACCGCGGCGCCCGGTGTCAAGGGGTGCGACCCCATCGGCACCGTCGCCTGCCTGCTGCCGTTCCCCGACAACTACTACACGGTGCCCGACCGGCACACGGTCACCGGGCTCCGGGTGAACCTCACCCGGGCGATGATGCCCGCCAACGCCAGCAGGCAGCGGATCAACCCGGCCGAGTGGGACCGCAACGACGGGTTCTCGCCCGGCACCCCGATCCTCACCGTGGTCCACGGAATCAGCCTGGCCAGGACCGGGGCCGCGCCGCAGACCAACATCGGCATCTCGCTGCGCCGCGACGCGCCCATCGTGGTGCTGGACGCGAGCACCGGCCGCCGCGTGCCGTACTGGGCCGAACTCGACTCCAACACCACGGACGCGGCACGGCAGGCGCTGATCATTCATCCGGCGGTCCGGCTCGCGGACGGCACGCACTACGTCGTCGCGCTGCGCGACCTGAGGACCGTCGGCGGCGGCCTCATCCCGCCGCCGCCCGGGTTCGCCGCGATGCTGAAGCCGCATCCGCCGCGCAACCCGGTACTGCGCGCCCGCTGGTTCAGCCTCCGGCCCGTATTCAGGATTTTGCGGCATTACGCCATCACCGCGGCGGGCCTGTACCAGGCGTGGGACTTCACCACGGCCAGCTCAAAGAGCCTGACGGGGCGGGCCCTGCACATGCGCGACCAGGCGTTTGCCAGGCTGGGCACGCACGCCCCCGGCGTGGCGATCACCTCGGTCCAGAACTACACGGCCACACAGAACGCGAATATCGCCCGGATCGTGTCCGGCTACGTCGACGTGCCGAGCTACCTGAACAAGCCGGGCGGCCCGCCCGGCTCGGCGCTGCACTACGCCTCGCCGCACCCGGGGCCGTACGCCGTGCCGCAGCCGATCCCCGGCAACATCCAGCACGCCGTCTTCGAGTGCGTGATCCCGCGCGCGGCCCTCGTGGCGCCGGGCCAGGCGGTCCTCTACGGGCACGGCCTGTTCAGCGACCAGACCGAGGTCACCACGCCCGACATCGAACAGACCGCGCAGAAGAACGACATCACGTTCTGCGCGGCGCTGTGGCTCGGCCTCGCCAAGCCGGACCTGGCCGCGGATGTGAAGGTCATCCGGAACCTGTCCCTGTTCCCCTCGATCCCGGACCAGATGCAGCAGGCCTACCTGGACTTCCTGTTCCTCGGCCGGGCGATCGCCAGCCCGGCGGGACTGGCGAGCCGTGCCGCCTTCCACGGGCCGCACGGCCGGCCGCTGCTGACCACCCGGCACCGGCTGCTGGGTTACGTCGGGTACAGCGAGGGCGGCATCGAGGGTGCCGCGCTCGCCGCGCTGGCCCAGGACTACACCCGCGCCGTGCTCGGGGTCCCGGGCATGGAGTACAGCCTGCTGCTGAACCGCAGCATCGACTTCGTTCCGTTCGAGCAACTGCTCGGCGTCAGCTACCCGGACAAGCTCGGGCAGCAGATCCTGCTCGGGCTGCTCCAGATGCTCTGGGACCGGGGCGAGGGCGACGGGTACGCCGACCACGTCACCTCCGATCCGCTGCCGGGCACGCCGGTCAAGCGGGTGCTGATGCACGAGGCGTTCGGCGACCACCAGGTCGCCAACGTCTCCACCGAGCTGATGGCGCGCACGCTCGGGGTGCGCATCTACCAGCCGGCGCTCAGGCCGCACCGCAGCCTGGACGTGGTCCCGTTCTGGGGGATCCCGGCGATCGGCCGGTTCCCGTACCAGGGCTCCGCGCTGGTCATGTGGGACAGCGGCAGCCCGCCCGCGCCGCCCGCCAACATCCCCCCGGCCAAGGGCCATGACCCGCACAGCGACCCGGGCAACACCCCGGCCGCGCAGCAGCAGGCGATGCTGTTCCTGCTCACCGGCGACGTGTTCGACACGTGCGGCGGCCTGCCCTGCCTCGGCGTCCGCACCTCTGGCTGAGGCCGACCGTGAGCGCGGCCGCCGCGTTCTGCGGCCCGGCGGTAGTGCTCGCCCGGCCATCAGCGATCGCTCAGGTTACCTAGATGTTCCCCTCAGGTTTCCTTGTCGAGGGCGTAGCCGGCCGGGACGATGTGGGTGCGGTGGTCGTCGGGCATCACCAGCCGGAATCGTGCGGCAGGAGTGTCGATGAGCAGGTGGAAGGCACGGGTAGCGGGCGGCGCCGTGGTCGCCGTTGTCTCGGTGGCCGGGTTTTACCTGAGCCCGGCCAGCGGTGCGGTCGGCGGTGCCGGCCCAGTGAAGGGGGCGGCGGCCGGCGTCGGCTCCTGCACGCTCAAGAACTCCCATCCCAAGATCGGCGGGGCCGAGCTGCGCAAGCGCATCCAGACCTACGTGCCCGACAACTACGACTGTGACGGCGCGGTGTTCGCCAAGCCGGGCGTCCAGTTCCGCCGGTTCCCGCAGCCGCACGACTTCCACATCACCAACCGGAAGGTGGAGCGCCTGGCCGAGGTGTGCCACGCGGGGACCTGTAACACGCAGTTGCAGGCCACGCAGGAGCCGACCCGGCCGGTCAACCCGCTGGCGCCCTACTTCCCGCCGTTCACGCACTTCGTGCTCATACTGCGGGAGAACCACACCTTCGACGACTACCTCGGCGACTGTGCCACCACTATCGCGGCCGGCTGCAACGGCAAGGTGGAAAGCACCAACCACATCACCCAGGTGCCCGACCTGCACGCGCTGGCCAAGCAGTACGCGCTGATGGATGCCTACAAGACGGGCACGCAGCCGCCGAGCGGACCCAACCACTGGTGGCTGTTCTCCGGCCAGTCGTCGTCCGGTTCGCAACAGCAGTCCTACCCGGTCGCCGGCGGGACGGAGTTCGACCGCTTCCTGCTCGGGACGACGGGCCCGGCCGGTGAGGGCACCAACCCCTGCGTGACGCAGACCTCATCGGGGACCGGCAGCAGCCCGTACACGTTCGTCATGAACGGCGACTTCTACTGGATGCTCAACAGCGGCAGCGGGTTCTGGCGCAACCCGGGCACGGGCAAGCCCGAGGTGCTGCCGTACTACCGTCCGGGGACGACCATCCCGGACGAAATCCACGACAACGAGTACGCCTGCCAGGGCGTCAGCATCTCCGACCAGACCGTCGGGAACGACTACCTGAGCTTTGTGTCCGCGCACGGCCTGCCGGCGTATTCCTATGTGGAGCTCTTCAACGACCACCCGGGCACTTACCAGAACATCCCGCTGAACGACTCGGTGACCAAGCAGATCGTCGACTCGATCATGAACAACGCGTCGTACAAGAACAACACGGTCATCGTGATCACCGAGGACGACACGCAGAACGGCAACAACGGCCCGGACCACGTCAGCAACACCTACCGCGTGCCGACTGTCGTCATAGCCTCGCCGCAGTACATGAAGCAGCACTACGTCACGCACGTCGCGTACTCGGCGAGCAACACACTCGCCGTGATGGAACGCGTCATGGAGAACGTCCACCCGGGCATCATCAGCCCCACCGACGGCCTCGGCTTGCAGACGTTCCCGATGACGACCGCGGACCAGGCCGCCCTGGGAGACCCCTTCGAGGCCCTGTGGACCCAGGGCTCCGTCCCGCTCACGGCCACCGCCGCCGGCACGCCAACGTCGGGCAACGCCCCGCTGGACGTTTCGTTCACCGGCTCGGCCTCGGGCGGCACGGCCCCCTACACCTACAGCTGGAATTTCGGCGACGGGTCCGCGACGAGCACGGCCCAGAACCCCAGCCACACCTACACCGCGGCCGGTACTTACACCGCGACCCTCACGGTCACCGACAGCGCCTCGCCGGCCAACACGGCCACATCGACCGTCACCGTCAAGGTCAGCGCCGTCGGCAGCCCGCTCACCGCCACCGCGAGCGCGCTGCCAACCTCCGGCCAGATCCCGCTCAACGCGTCGTTCACCGGCTCGGCCTCGGGCGGGACCCCGCCCTACTCCTACAGCTGGGACTTCGGCGACGGGTCTGCGACGAGCACGGCCCAGGACCCCAGCCACACCTACACCAACGCCGGTACCTACACCGCGACGCTCACGGTCACCGACAGCGCCTCGCCGGCCAACACGGCCAGCTCGACCGTGTCCATCACCGCCTCGCCCATCGCCGGAACGGTGCCCGGACCGCCCACCGGGCTGACCGCGTCCCCCGGCACCGGCCAGGTCTCGCTGAGCTGGACGCCTCCCACCAACAACGGCGGCGTCGCGATCTCGGGCTACCGCGTGTACCGCGGCACGACGAGCGGCGGCGAGACGCTGGTGACAACCGGCGGGTGCAGCGCCCTTGGCGGCACCGCGACCTCCTGCACGGACACCGGCCTTACCAACGGCCAGCAGTATTTCTACGAGGTCAGCGCCGTGAACGCGATCGGCGAGGGGAACAAGAGCAACGAGGCGAGCGCCACGCCCACGGGCGGCAGCTGCCCGCCGGCGCAGTTGCTCGGCAACCCCGGCTTCGAGACCGGGACGGCGGCACCGTGGACCGTGACCTCGACCCACGAGCCCATCGAGATCATCAACGACAACACCCAGGAGCCGCCGCACTCCGGGTCCTGGGACGCCTGGCTGGACGGCTGGGGCACCACCAACACCGACACGCTGGCGCAGACGGTCACGCTGCCGGCCGGGTGCTCCAGTTACAAGCTCAGTTTCTGGCTGCACATCGACACGGCGGAGACCACCACAACCACTAAGTACGACACGCTGAAGGTGCAGATACTGGGCAGCTCCGGCACCGTGCTGTCCACGCTGCACACCTACTCCAACCTCAATCACAACACCGGATACGCCCAGCACAGCTTCTCGCTGAGCCCTTACGCCGGGCAGACCATCACGCTGAAGTTCACCGGCCACGAGGACTACGAGCTGCAAACCTCGTTCGTCATCGACGACACCGCGATCAACGTGGGCTGACCCCCGCTAGATACGAGGAGAGCGCCCGGCCCGTTAGCGGAAGTTGCCGGTGTGGCCTAGTGAGTACCGGCCGGGCTGGGGGAACACGGACAGGCCGTGCGGCCCGGCCCCGACGGGGATCTTGGCAAGCAGCCGGCCGGTACGGGTGGACATCGCGTAGACCACCCCGTTGTAGCGGCCGCTCCACCACATCACCTTGCCGTTGGGGGAGATCCCGCCCATGTCCGGCGACCCGCCGCCGGGGATCCACCACTTATGGATCAGCTTGTTGGTCGCCATGTCCAGCACCGAGATCGAGCCCTCGCCCCGGTTGGAGATGTAAAGGTACCTGCCGTTCCGGCCGACCATGAAGCCGTGCGTTCCGGCGCCCGTGTGCATGAAGCGGATCAGCTTGAAGGTGTGCGCGTTGATGAGCCAGATCCCGTTGGCGGCCATGTCGGCCACGTAGAAGATCTTGCCGTTGCCGGACAGGCGCACGTCCTGCGGCATGCTGTACCCCGGCCCGGGCGGGGTCATCGGGGCGCCCATCGGCTTGCCCAGCGTGAGCGTCTTTTCCACCCGGCGTGCCCGCAGGCTGATCCACAGCAACTTCGCGCTGAACTCGCAGCTGGCCACCGCGTCGCGCCCGTTGGCGGTGAAGTCCAGGTGGTTCACGCCCGCGCACGGCACCGGCATCGAGGAGCGCAGCCTCATCGTGCGCGGGTTGCGGAAGTCGATCCGGTCCAGCGCCTCGGCCATCACCAGCGCGCTCTTGCCATCGGGGGTGAAGTACAGGTTGTAGGGATCGGCCACCGGCACCGGCCGCCCGGGCAGGCCGGTCTTCGGGCTGATCGGGGTGAGGCTGTAACCGTCGGTGTTGTTGACCCACAACACCGAGCCGTTCCAGGACGGGGTGATGTGATTTGGCTGCCCGCCAACCGGGAAAGTCCGGATGACCCGGTAGGTCCGCGGGTTGATCTCGCTCACCGTGTTGCTGAGGCTGTTGGGCACGTAGATCCGGTACGGATCCTGCGCCCACTTCGGGTTCATCATCCCGGCGGCGATGTGGGCGTACACGTTCACCGGCCCCGAGGGCCGTGGGCTCGGCGCGGCGGAGCTGGCGCTGGGATCCGCGGCGGGCGGGCGGGTCCGCTGGGCCTCGTGCGGCGCCGCCGAAGAACAGCCGCCAGCCAGCCCCACCACCGTGGCAACGGCCAGCAGCGCGGCCAGCGGCCGTGCGGGGCGACTGAGGCTGCCTGTAGTAGCCAGACGGATGCCCACGGTGTTGCACCTTAGCGAAGACCGGCGGCCGCGCAGCGGCCGTGACTGCCTGGCAGGCGGGTTTTTACCCCGGGCTGCCGAGAATTGGCCGTCCGCTGGCCTGAGCGGGGCGGTGCGGCCGGTCGGCAGTCAGTAGTGTGCTGCGCGTGCCTATCGAGCGACGGGAGTTCCTCTTCCTCGTCGGCGCGGCCGCTGCCACCTCTGGGGCCGGGCTGGCCGGATGCGCCAGCCAGCCCGAACCCACGGCACCACGCGCCAGCCGTTCTGAATCAAATTCCGCCGCACCGTCACCGACGGCGAGCCCGCCCGGCGACGTGACCGTAAGGCTCGGCCGGCAGGTCGCGCACGGGTCCCGGAAGCGTGCCCGGGTCGCGCTCACGTTCCACGGCCAGGGGCCGGTACCGATGGCCGACGCGCTGCTCGGCGAGGCTGAACGGGCCGGCGCGCGGCTCACCGTGCTCGCCGTCGGGACCTGGCTCGAGCAGTACCCGCAAATGGCGCACCGGATCCTGCGCGGCGGGCACGAGCTGGGCAATCACACCATGCATCACCTGGACATCGCCGCCATGAGCGCCGCGGGCGCCCACGCGGAGATCGCGGAGTGCGCTCGCCGGCTGCACACGCTGACCGGGTCGATCCGCCGCTGGTTCCGGCCCTCGCAGACGCAGTACGCGACGCCGCTGATCGAGCAGGAGGCCCGCAGGGTCGGCTACCACACCTGCGTGTCCTACGACGTGGACTCCCTCGACTACACCGACCCCGGACCCGACGCGGTCGTGGCCAACGTGCTGGGCTCGGTCCGGCGAGGGTCGATCGTCAGCATGCATCTCGGGCATCCCGGCACCGTGACCGCGCTGCCCACGGTCCTGCGCGGCCTGGCCGCACGGAAGCTGCGCCCGGTCACCCTGACCGAACTGCTGCTCCAGTAGGGCACCGCCGCCGGCAGCCGCATTCTCCTGCACGCGTACGCCGCGCTGCTGCGTACCGGCGCGGCTGGCTGCCCGCGCGGGCGAGCCGCTATGCCGGGTACCTGGCGTCGACGGCGGTGGTGACGCCCTGGTCCTGCCGCGGCGCATCTGCCGTCTTGTTCCTGCTCACGGAGCCTCCTCAGTCCTAGTGGACGATGTCCACTTTTTAGTGGACGGTGTCCACTGTACTTGAACTAGTGGACACTGTCCACTAATATGTCGGCGTGACATCGGACCGGTCAGCGGATGAGACAACCGAGGCGCGGCGTCGGCCCCGGGGCGCCGTCCGCGACGGCCTCATCGCCGCGGGGCTCGAGCTGGCACGGACGGGCGGCCCGGACGCCGTGGTGCTCCGGGAAGCGACCCGGATGGTGGGCGTTGTGCCCAACGCCGCCTACCGGCACTTCGCCGACCGCGACGAGCTTCTCGCCGCGGTCTGCACGGCGGCGATGCGCGAACTGGCCGGCCGCATGGCGGCGGGCGTGGCCCGCGTGCGGGGCAAGTACGGCGATCCCGCCGCGGCCGGGCGCCGGCTGGGCGCGATCGGCCGGGCGTACCTGGACTTCGCCCACGAGGAACCGGGGCTGTTCGCAACCGCGTTCGCCGTGCCGCAGCAGCACTCCTACGGCGTGCCGGACGGCGCGGCCGGGCCGGACCCCACGCCGCTGGATCAGCTCCGCGCCGCGCTCGACGAACTGGTCGCCGCCGGGATCCTGGACCGGCGGCGCCGCAACGGCATCGAGTACGCCGTCTGGTCCACGGTGCACGGGCTGGCCGTGCTAGCCGGGCAGGGGCCGCTGCGCGACATCCCCGATGCCGCCCGCCGTCACGTCGAGGAGCTCACCCTCAACTTCATCGGCACCGGCCTGGCCTGAGCCAGCACGCCGCCCTGGCGGCGTTTGCCGTCAAGGCGCCCACCACGACGCTCTTTTGTAGTGGTGGCGCCCACCACGACAAACGCGGGCGAGCCGCCAGCTTCGGCCCCGCCGCCCCGCGCTCCGCTCGCCTCGGCCCCGTCGCCCCTCACAAGGCTGGTTAGGATCACGTTCATGGTGCCAGCCTCGACGCTCGCGGCCGGCTCGGCCGGCAGTGTCGAAACGCAGTACCTCGACTTGCCGGAGCCGGTGCGCCTTGACTGCGGACGGGAGCTGCCCGCCATCCGCGTGGCGTACGAGACCTACGGCGCCCTCTCAGCCCGGCGCGACAACGTCATCCTGGTGTGCCACGCGCTCAGCGGCGACGCCCACGCGGCCGGCTTCTCGACGGCGGCGCCCGAGTCGAGCACGCGCGACGGGTTCGCGGCCGAGGATCGCGACGGCGCGGCCGGCAAGGCGCTCGGCTGGTGGGACGGGATGATCGGCCCCGGCAAGGCCTTCGACACCGATCGCTTCTTCGTCGTCTCCACGAACCTGCTTGGCGGCTGCCGCGGCACGACGGGGCCGTCGTCCACCGATCCCGCAACGGGCACGCCGTACGGGCCGGACTTCCCCGTGATCACCGTGGCGGACATGGTGCGGACCGAGCGGGCGTTCCTGGACGTACTCGGCATCGAGCGGCTGGCGGCGGTGGCGGGCGGGTCGCTCGGCGGGATGCAGGCCTTCGAGTGGTCGATCCTGTTTCCCGATCAGGTCGACGCCGTCGTGGCGATCGCCGCCACGCACGCCCTCCACCCGCAGGGCGTCGCCTGGAACGCGATCGCGCGTGAGGCGATCATGCGCGACCCGGCCTGGCAGGGCGGCCGCTACTACGGGACGGGCCGCGCCCCCGACGGCGGCATGGGCGTGGCCCGGATGGTCGGCCATGTCACGTACCTGTCCGCGCCGGCGATGCTGGACAGGTTCGGCCGGCGGCTCCAGTTCGCCGACGACATCCGGTACACGATCACCGAGCCCGAGTTCGAGATCGAGAGCTACCTGCGGCACCAGGCCGGCTCGTTCGTCAAGCGCTTCGACGCCAACACGTATCTCTACACGTCGCGCGCCCTGTCGTATTTCGATCTCGCGCGGCAGCACGGCGGCGGATCGCTGGCGCGGGCGCTCGAAGGCGTATCCGCTCGGACGCTGCTGATCGCCTTCAGCTCAGACTGGCTGTACCCGCCGTCCGCGTCGAAAGAGGTCGAAGAGGCGCTCCGGTCTCTCGGCAAGCCGGCCGAGCTCCACGTGATCGAGGCGCCGTACGGTCACGACTGCTTCCTGCTGGAGGAAGCGCGCCAGACACCCATCATCCGCCAGTTCCTGAGCAAGCACGGCCCGGCTGGCGGCGCGGCCGAAGACGGCCCGGCTGGCGGCGCGGCCGAAGGCGGCGCAGCCGAAGACCGGGGGCGGGCGCGAAGCGCGGGGGCGGGAAAAACAGAGCGCCCCCGGGTGACGTCGAGGAAGAGGCTTTCGTGACAGACGATCCCTCCCGTGCCGAGCAGGCCCGTGCCTTTGGCTTCGAGACACGGCAACTGCACGCCGGGCAACGGCCCGACCCGAACACCGGCGCACGTGCGGTGCCGATCTTCCAGACGACCAGCTACGTGTTCGAGGACCCCGAGTCGGCGGCCGCGTACTTCAACCTTCAGGAGTACGGGAACACGTACTCGCGCATCATGAACCCGACCGTCGCGGTGTTCGAGGAGCGCGTGGCGAACCTCGAGGGCGGCTGTGGCGCGGTGGCGTTCGCCAGCGGAATCGCCGCGCAGGCGGCCGCGCTGTTCACGCTGCTCCAGCCGGGCGACCACGTCGTCTCGTCCTCGGCGCTCTACGGCGGCACGGTGAACCAGCTCAAGCACCTGCTGCGGAAGATGAACGTCGAGCTGACGTGGGTCGACCCTGACGACACCGGCGCGTGGCGGCAGGCGGTCCGCGCGAACACCAAGGCGTTCTTCGGCGAGACGATCGGCAACCCCGCCGGGAACGTGCTGGACATCGAGGCACTGGCGGCCATCGCGCACGAGCACGGGCTGCCGCTGATCGTGGACAACACGTTCGCGACGCCGTACCTGTGCCGCCCGGTCGAATGGGGCGCCGACATCGTGATCCACTCGGCGACCAAGTTCCTCGGCGGCCACGGCACCAGCATCGGCGGCGTGGTCGTCGAGGCCGGCACGTTCAACTGGTCCAACGGGCGGTTTCCCGTGGTCGCGGACCCGTCGCCGGCCTACCACGGCCTCCAGTTCCACGAGACGTTCGGGATGTACGGCTACCTGATGAAGTTGCGGGCCGAGACCCTGCGCGATCTCGGCGCGGCACTCTCGCCGTTCAACGCGTTCCTGTTCTTGCAGGGGATCGAGACGCTGTCGCTGCGGATGGAACGCCACGTCGGCAACGCGCTGGCGGTCGCGGCGTTCCTCGAGTCGCACGAGCTGGCGTCGAACGTGACCTACCCCGGCCTGCCGGGGAGCAGGTACCGGCCGCTCGTGGACAAGTACCTGCCCCGCGGCGCCGGCGCGGTGTTCTCGTTCGACTGCGCAGGCGGCCGGGCCGCCGGGCAGAACCTCATCGGCGGCCTGACGCTCTGGTCCCACCTGGCCAACGTCGGCGACGCGAAGAGCCTGGTCATCCACCCCGCCAGCACGACGCACCGGCAGCTCAACGACGACGAACTGCGGGCGGCCGGCATCGTGCCGGGGACCGTGCGGCTATCGGTCGGCACCGAGTCCGCCGAGGACCTGATCTGGGACCTGGAGCAGGGTTTCGCCCGCGTCGCCGCGACGGTGGGCAGGAAGGCGGCGACGCCGTGACGGATCTGGCGCGGTACCAAGACCCCATGGTGATCCAGCGTGTGCTGCACACCGCGCGGACGATCGCGATCGTCGGCCTGTCGGCCAACGAGCTGCGGGCCAGCAACTTCGTCGGCTACTACCTCAAGCGGCACGGCTACCACGTGATCCCGGTGAATCCCCGCGAGAGCGAGATCCTCGGCGAGACGTGCTACCCGAGCCTGCTAGAGGTACCCGGGAAGGTGGACGTCGTGAACGTCTTCCGCGCGCCGGACGCGCTGCCGGGCATCGCGCGCGAGGCCGTGGCGATCCACGCCGGTACCCTCTGGTGCCAGTTCGGCGTGATCAACTACGAGGGCGCGCGGATCGCGGAGGAGGGCGGCATGACGGTCATCATGGACCGCTGCCTCAAGATCGAGCACGCGCGCTACGCGGGCCGGATGCACTGGCTCGGCTTCAACACCCAGCGCATCACGTCCGTCCGCGCCGGGCTCCAATAGCCAATCAGGAGCCAAGCCAGCTCATGTCCCAGAGGTAGACAAAAGCGTTGGCGTCGCCGATAGCGAGAGTGCTGCCATCCGGGGTGAATGCGAGACCGTACACTCCATCGCTGCGTGGGTCGTGCAAGGTGGCGATCAGGCTACGGGTAGCCACATCCCACACGTCGACGCCGGATTCGGAGTGCGTCTTGTTATAAGTGGCGGTGGCGAGGACCGTGCCATTTCGGCTGAATGCGACTCCGTTGAGGCTCTGGCTGGCCGGGTCGCTCAGAGTCGCAACCACCTTGCCGGGCGGTTCCCACAGGTAGGCGTGGCCGTTGCGGTCGCTGGTGGCGATGGTCGTGCCATCAGAGCTGAACGCGACATCGGCGACACCCTGGGTTTTCGGGTCGTTCAGGGTTGCCTTCAGCTTGTGGGTAGTCACATCCCATACGTAGGAGTTGCCGTTCTTGTCGCCGACGACGAGGTACCTGCCATTAGGGCTGAATGCGAGGCCGCTATCACCCAGGCTGGTCGTGGCGCGCAGCGTAGTACGCAGTGTGTGGGGAGAGACACTCCAAAGGTAAGTGCTGCCGTTGTTGTCTCCGGCTGCGACGGTCTTGCCATCTGGGCTGAACGCGACGGCGTTAATGCCACGGGTACCTGGGTCGACCAGGGTGGCGGTCCGTGTATGCGAAGACACTTTCCACAGGTACAGGCTGCCATTGTTGCCTTTAATGTTTTCGGTGCCGGCGGCCAAGATGCTGCCGTCGGGGCTGAACGCGTCGGCGAAGACTGCCTGACCGTTCGGGTTGCGGAGGGTAGCAGCGATCGTGCGGGTTGCGACGTCCCACAGGAAGGTGCTGCCACCGAAATCGCCGGCGGCAAGAGTGCTGCTGTCCGGGCTGAATGCGACGGCAGGAACTCCGGGACTCTTCGGGTCGTACAATCCCGCCTCCGGGCTTGTGGGCGCCAACGAGAGGAAGAAGACGGCACCTTGGCCATTATTCGGGTCGGGAGCTCCGATAACTCCCGTTGCCCCGGCCAGTGCTGCAGAGAAGCCAAATTCGTCGCCCTTGGTGCAGCTGGGGTCCAATACCTGCCCGTGAAAGGCCCATGCGCCCTTGTTCGAGATGAAGGCGAAAGCGGTTCCGCAATTTACCTTGCCATAAACCGGCATCCCGATGAGCAAGCGGCCGTCCGCCTCCGTGACCGAGGCGCCAAACTCATCGCCTTTGGTACCGGCCGGCGCGGTCAGCTTCTTCGGGGTGGACCAGGCTGATCCTTTCCTCGTAAAGACATAGGCAGCCCCGGGGCCGAGTGGCGAGCCGATAAGTGTTCCTGGTACGCCGCCCGGTGCGCCTATCACCGCCGTGGCTGCATCCAGATTCGCCGCATAGCCGAAGTTGTCATTCGCCGCACCCGGGTTCCGCAGCACGGCTGTCTGAGTCCATTGATTTCCTGACTCATTAGTGAATACGTAGGCCAGACCGACGGCGCCCGCGAGCACTTCGTCCCCCGTGGTGGACACCGACCGGCCAAACAGGTCGTTTGACGCGTCGCCGGGATCTACCTCGGCGGCCTGCAAGTTCCACTGCTGCCCGGAACGCTTATATATATAAATTGTGCCCATATTGCCGTTTATGCCGGGAGCGCCGACCACGAGCACGTTGCTGGATATGGCCATTGCTTCGCCATACAAATCTGTGCTGTTAGAACCCGGGTCAGCGATCGATGCCTCCCGGTGCCAGGTTTTACCCGAGCCTTCGTAGATATAGATGAAGTCCCGCTTGCCGTTCTGCTCGTTGCCCCCGATCGCCACATAGGTGGCCGCTTTGGTGCTGGAGATGGCCACCGACCAGGCGTACCCATCGTCCTTAGCCTTGCGGGGATCAGACAGCGTCACCTCGCTATGCCATGGCTGCCCTCCATGGTGGACCCAGAGTTTGGCGACGCCGCTACCATTGTTGACGCCGGGCGCGCCCACGACGGCGACATTGCCGGAGACAGCTACCGAGAAACCCTGCTGATTGCCGGTGGAGCCGGCCAAGCTTGTGCCGCCCCATCCGGCCGGCCTCGCCTGGCTGGCGGGGGGCGCCGCCGCGGCCGCCAGCGATCCGGCCAGCACCGACCCTGCCAGCAGTAACCCGACGGCGCTCAGCCTGCTCGCACCGTGCGGTACCAGCGCGGGAAGCCCGCCCCCATGCAAACGTCCGCCGTTCACCGCTCACCCCGTGTGACTTGCACGCTTATTTCCTAGCCATAACTTAGCCGGGACGGTTGGCTCAGGGAATGGCCAGCACATGGAACACGTGCGGGTTGTCCGCCGCCCGGCACTCGCGCTGGGCAGCACCCAGCTACCTCACGGGCCACCCTCGGCGTCGTCCTGGTCTGTAGCCAAGGCGCTGGCCGCGGCCAGGGTGTCGGGGTGGTCTTCACCCAGGACGCGGCGCATCCGGCGCAGGGTGTCCTTGCCCAGGTCCCGGGCAGCTCGCCAATCCCCGAGCGTCCGCAAGGTCACGGCCAGGTCGACGGCGATGACCAGGGTGTCGTGGTGGTCCGCACCCAGGACGCGGCGCATCCGGCTCAGCGTGTCCTCGCCCACGTCCCGGGCGGCTTGGAGTGCGCCGACGTCGCGCAGGCTGACCGCCACGTTCCCGGCGGCCTCCAGGGTGCTGGGATGATCCGCAGGCTGGAGACGGCGGCAGCGCTCGAGGTTTTCCTCGCGGAGTTCCAGAGCGGCTTGTGCCTCGCCCAGTTCCCGCAAGGTGGCGGCCAGGTTGCTGGCGGCGACCAGGGTCCTGGAATCGTCTTCGCCCAGGACGCGGCGGCAGCGTTCCAGGGTGTCCTCGGCCAGGTTACGGGCGGCCGTCAACTCGCCCAGCTGGCCCAAGGTGGCGACCAGGTTGCTGGCGGTGACCAGGGTGCTGGGGTCGTCTTCGCCCAAGACGTCGCGGCGGCGCGCCAGGGTGTCTTCACCCCGTTCTCGGGCTGCGGCGTAGTCGCCCAAGCCGTCCAGTGCCCAGGCAAGATAGGTAGCCATCCTCAGCGTGTCCGGGTGATCGGCGCCTAGCCGGTCGCGCCAGTTCTGGTAGAGCCGGCTGGCCAGGTCGTGGCCGCCGCGCGCGTCGCCGCGGGCCAGCAGGTACCAGCACGCATTACCGGCGGTGGAGCGCAGCGCGGGGTTGCCGGTGCCGGCCAGGTCGGCGGCCAGCAGGTGCGGCATCAGCGGCGCCCACCGGGGCCAGGTGACGGAGTTCGCCGGGTCGCCGGGGTCGCTGTGGGCCAGGATCGCCTCGGTGCGGTCCCGGGTTTCGGCGGCCTGGGCGGGGGTGAGGCGATCGCGGAGGATGGCCTGGGTCAGTCGGTGCATTTGCAGTCGGCCCGGGTCGATCCTGGCCAGGGCCGAGTTCCCCAGCTGGGTCAAAGTCCGGCCCCAGGGCACATCGTCCGAGGCGCGAGACGCCAGCGCGGTAGGCAGTTCCGCAGTGTCCGAGGTGATCATTTCCAGGGATATCGGTTCGGGGGCCAGGAACGCGCACAGGCTGGCCAGTTCGGCGGCGGCCGGGTCCTTGTCGGCCAGCCGGTCGGCGCTGAGGCTGGTGACAGCGGCCAGCGACCTGGGGTAATCCCTGGGTTTCCCTTCGTCCAGGATCTCCCTGGACTTGGCCTTCAGCAGTGCCAGGTACCGGACGGCCGTTATTCCGCCCTCCGCCATGAACCCAGCGGCTTGAGCGATGGCCAGTGGCAGATCCCCGAGCTGTTCAGCGAGCTGGCCTGCCTCGGCCTCGCCAAGATCAGCTACCTGTTCGCACAGGAGCGCGACCGACTCGGCGCGATCCAGCACATCAATCTCCACCGAGGCAGCTATGCCCCGCCAGCCCCGCGCCCGGGAGGTGATCAGTACATGCCCTTTCCCGCTGGGCAGCCACTCCCGCAGGTCGTCGGGATTCTCGGCGTTGTCGAACACCAGCAGCCAGTCATCTCGCAGCCTGAGCTGCCGGTAGACCGCGGCCTGGATCCGTTTGGTTCCGCCGCCAGCCTCGGTGCAGCCCAGCTCGTCAGCCAGCGCCGCGAACTGGTCGCCGATCAAGGCAGGCTGCTCCGCTGCCACCCACCAGGCCAGGTCATAGGTCTCGGCGAACCGCCATGCGTATTCGATGGCCACCTGGGTCTTGCCTACGCCACCCATCCCCTGTAGCGCCTGGACCACCGCCTTGTCCCCGGCCCGCAGCCGGTCGCGCACCTTCTCAAGCAGCTTGCCGCGGCCCGTGAACTCCGGGTTGCGCGCTGGGATGTTCCAGGCCGACGGAAACTTGTTTGGCAGCCGCGGAGGTGGCTCTCCTCGCTTGCTCATCGTCCCTGGCGTCCCGGTGCCAGGAAACAATGGCGGACGATCCGGGCGTCGCGGGCTGGCCACTGCCTCCAGCACGACCTCCCGCGCCCGCTCCTCGGGTATCCCGAAGATGTCGCGATACAGCAACGTTCGCAGCAGCGGGGGGGTCTGCGCGGCCGGCACGTCCTCGATCCGCAGTGGGATCAGCCGGTTTTCCTTCGTGCCGAGCACGCGCACGAGCGCGCTGGTCCACTCCTCGGTCGTGTACCGAGAGGGATCGAAGTACGCGGCCGAGAACAGCGCCAGTACCCGTTCGGACTGAGCCAGCCCGTTATTGATCGCTGCGATGAAGTTCAGCCCGGCGGGCCAGTCCCACACATCGAGCTCAACCGTGTAGCCAACCTCGATTAACTGCCAGGCCACCCACTCCGCCCACGCGGCGTCGGTCCCCGCGTGGCTGACAAAGAAATCCTTGCGCTCGCTCGCGACAACAGCCCCGCCCTCGCTCACAACTCAAGTATCCATCCGGTAGCGCCCATCGGCGACCCTGCGATCGCAGCTTTCGGCCCGGGCGCCCTGGCATTGCCCGGGGCGTACTGGCTCAGCGGACCACGCCGTCCGACTATCGGTGGTGACCTGTCGCGTGACGCTCGGGGTCGCGGTATTCGGGCTGCCTCACGGCCGCGGCCAGTAGCGGATTTGCGTAAGGCTGCATATTTGCCGCCGGAGGCGGCGTGACGGGGAAGGCAGGGGAGAGGCGTGCCGGAATTCGCTTGACGCGGCGCACCTAACTAAACAGGGAGTGGTCCGAGGCCCCGGCCGGGATCGCGTAGGGGACACCGCCGTGCGCGCGCACGTCCTCCAGAGCCTGCTCCCAGCTCGCCTTGACCCCGATGCCGAACCCGGCGTCGACCACACGGATGTCCGCGCCCATGATCCGGGAGAGCTGGATGTTGCCGACCCGGTCGTACACCACGTCGGGCCAGTCAACCCACTGCTCCTGCACCAGCACGGCCTTCAGCCCGAGCCGCGCGGCGACCGCGGCCACCTGGCGGGTGTGATTGGACTGCACCCCGCCGATCGAGACCAGCGTGTCCGCACCCTGAGTAAGCGCGTCCGGCACCAGGTACTCGAGCTTGCGGACCTTGTTGCCACCGAACGCAAGCCCGGCGTTGCAGTCCTCGCGTTTGGCCCATATCTGCGCTCCGCCGAGATGAGCGGAAAGCCGCTCCAGCGGATGGACCGGGCTAGGGCCGAACATCAGCGGGTATCGCGGAAAGTCGCTCAGCGGCACGGAATCCCCCCTCACCAGGTCAGGCGCGACGCTGCTGCCTTTGCCAGCATGCTACGGCCGCGCCGGTCGCACACACGCTGTGGCGGTCCGCACCCTTTTAGTGCCTTACGCCCAGGGGGCCGCCGATGTTGTTCCCCAGGGCCGGCCTGGCGGCGTGCCGAGGGTTGCGTCAGGCGGGACCGCTGGCCCTGGCGTGGGCCGGCCGGTCGCCGGTACGATCCGTGAATGAGCACGTCATCGCCGGAACTTGACCGGGCGCGGCTGCGCGAGATCGCCGCCAGCGACCGGCCGCTGACGCCGCACGAGTGCGCGGAACGGGCCCGCCTGGCGGGTGAGCTGATCGGGCCGGAGCAGTTCGACCGGACCGGCTCCGGCGAAGCGGTGCTGCTGTGGCGCGATGAGCATTCCGAAGCGTGGCTCAACCTGTGGTGGCAGCCCCGCGACACCGGTTACCACGATCACAGCGGCTCGTGCGTCGGCGTCTGCGTGATCAGCGGCCGCGTCTGGCAGGAGGCGCTCACGCTGGGCGCGTCGCCCGCCGCCGATGAGTACGGCCCCGGCGACGTGTTCTGGTTCCCCGGCGACGGCGTCCACCGCATGGATCACGAGGCCGGGGCGATCACCATCCACGTCTACTCGCCACCGGTCGCGGGGATCGGCCACTACGACCTGCACGAGGGGCTGCTGCGCCGTACCCAGGGCCAGCCCGACCAGCCCTCCCCGCCCAGCGCCGCCCTGTACGCGGTCATGCACCAGGCAGGTGGCTCCGGCGTAGCCTCTTGACCGGAACCGCGGCCGTGAACAGCTGCAGTTCCCCGGTGCGGGTGTCGTTCCAGAGCGGGTGAAAGCCGCCGGGGGTGGTGGCCAGGGCCTGGTAGTCGCCGAGTTCGTAGCTCGCCTTGGCGGGGTCGAACGGCTGGCCGGTGACCGTGACCGGGGGGCCGAACCGCAGCGAGCCGGGCTCGGAGATCATGAGCACGACGCTGGCCATGCCGTGGTTCATGCCGAACGCCATCACCGCGATCCGGCCGGCGGCGTCGATCGCCACCTCGGGCTGGAAGTAGATGACCTGGTCACGCGACCTCGCCACGGTCGCACGCCAGCTTGTCGAGGACGCACGAGGGCGCGCACCGGACGCGGCGATCACGCTCAGCGCAACCGACGACACCACCGTGCGTGGTGACCCCGATGCCCTCGAACGTGTTCTCCGTAACCTCATCGACAACGCCCTCGCCGCCATCCCGCCCAACGGGCGAATCGACGTGCGGCTGCGGCGGCTCAACGGATACCTCGAGGCGCGGGTCGCGGACGACGGCCCCGGCGTTGCTGAAGGCCAGCGCGAACGCATCTTCGAACGCTTCGTCCGGCTCGACCCCGCCAAGCCCGGCCACGGCCTGGGACTCGCCATCGCGCGCCGCGTCGCCCAGCAACACCATGGCGACCTCACCTGCGATCTCACCCCGGCCGGCGCCAGCTTCACCCTCCACCTGCCTGCGCAGCCCTGACCCCATCGACCCAAACCCCGTCCGGTGGTGTTGCGGGCGGCCGTTGGTCTTCAGGGGCGCTTGGCCTTGGCGACGTTGGCCTTGAGCTCGGCGACGTTCTGGCGGGTGACGAACGCTGGCTGGCCCGCATCGACCCGCCAGCTTTCGGCGAGGCCACCGATGTCCACCGCGTCGAAGCCGAACTCGTTGTAGAGCCCGGCCACCAGTTGCTTGGCCGCCGGGTCGTCCCCGGCGAGCGCGAGCGCCCGGCGTTTCGGGTCGCCCTCCGGGTGGCCGTCGCCCGACATGTCGGCGGCGTTGATCATGCTGAAGGCCCGTACCACCTTGCTGGCCGGCAGGTGTGCCTGGAGCAGCCCAGCCGCCGTGGTCGTGCCGTTGTCGATCTCGGCGACGTGGCCGAGCCGGCCGGGGAAGTAGTTGATCGTGGCGATGACGACCTTGCCCGCGAGCGGCTCCACCGGCACCTGGTCGATGGCGGTGAGGGGGATCGCGACAATAGCGAAGTCGCCCGCGCCGGCCGCTTCGGCGGGAGTGGCGGCCCGGGCGTGCGGCCCGAGGTCGCTGACCAGGCCGGCCAGGGACTCCGGCCCCTGGGAGTTGCTCAGCACGACGTCGTAGCCATGGACGATCGCCGCCCTGGCCAGGTTGCTGCCGACGTTCCCGCTGCCAATAATCCCGATGGTGGTCATTGTCGCTCTCTCCTCGCTCAGGGCAGCCCCGGATCCGTCACGCGGCCGGGACGCGTACCGAAGCTAACATATTCCATTCCATGGAATATACTATCGTGGAAGCAAAGATCTTGGCGTCCTAGTCGGGGCCCGGCTGCGGCAGGCCTGATGCTGGCGTCGCTTCGCTTCCGCCGAAGCCGCCTCACGGTAAGTTGCTTGGTCGGACGGTAAGCTGGCGGCGCAGGTGGGGAGGTGAAGGTCGGCCGTGCCAGACCTCAGGGGACTGTTCAACGATCTGATCCGCTTCGAGATCGAGCTGTGGAACGCGGTCGACGCCAGGCTGAAGGCCGACCTCAACCTGCCGCTGACACACTTCGAGCCCATGTCCGTGATCGACCGGTTGCCGCGCTGCCGGGTGTACGACATCGCCACCGAGCTGGGCATCACCACCGGCGGCACGAGCAAGCTGGTAGACCGGATCGAGGCCAGCGGCTACTGCAGGCGGCTGCCCAACCCGGACGACCGGCGGTCGTCGCTGCTGGAGCTGACGCCGGCCGGCCAGCGTGTCCTCGCGGAGGCCGGGGCCGCCTTCGACGACGAGCTGCAACGCTGGCTCGGCGCAGCGGTGCCCGAGCGGACGCTGCGGCAGTTCGCGGCGACGCTGAGCCGCCTGCGGGCTGCGAGCCATCGCATCGACATGGAAGACAGCGCGTAGTACGCATCCACTCTGCTGCCCACCCACCACAGGGAGAGAACCCATGCAGTACCGCACGCTCGGCCGGACCGGCATCCGGGTCAGCCCCTACGCCCTGGGCACCCTGATGCTCGCCACCGCGATGGGCAACGCCCCCGAGGACTCGGCCCGCATCATCCACAAGGCGTTGGACACCGGCATCAACCTCATCGACACCGCCGACGCCTACGGCGACTCCGAGGAGATCGTCGGCAAGGCCCTGGAAGGGCGCCGCGACGACGTCGTGCTCGCCACCAAGTTCAGCCTCAACCGCCAGACCGGCCACGACCCGAACCACCAGGGCGCCTCACGGCGCTGGATCGTCACCGCCGTGGAGAACTCGCTGCGTCGCCTACGGACCGACTACATCGACCTCTACCAACTTCACCGCCCCGATCCCCGCACCGACATCGAGGAGACCCTCTCCGCGCTGACGGACCTGATCCGCAGCGGCAAGGTCCGCGCGATCGGCGCGTCCCAGACCCCCGCCTCCGACATCGTCGAGGCCCAGTGGGTCGCCGAGCGGCGCGGGCTCGCGCGATTCCACACCGAGCAGCCGGCCTACTCCATCCTCAACCGCGGCGATCGAACGCGAGGTCCTGCCCGCCACCCAGCGCTTCGGCATGGGCGCACTGGTCTGGGGCCCGCTCGGCCAGGGCCTGCTCACCGGCCGCGTGCGCAAGAACCAGCACAACGACCTGCGCCGCGCCGGCCTGGTCCACCACCTCACCGACGAACGCCGCCTCGACGTC
Organism: uncultured Actinomycetes bacterium; assembly: GCA_963703605.1. Lineage (GTDB taxonomy): Bacteria > Actinomycetota > Actinomycetes > Streptosporangiales > Streptosporangiaceae > DASXKD01. Next base: position 76,898 of record CAVPFC010000049.1, on the reverse strand, counting down.
GTCGAACAGCTCGTCCCGCTCGCTGCGGAGGCCGGGCTTCCGATGACCCACCTCGCGATGGCGTTCACCATCGCCCACCCCGGTGTCACCAGCGCACTTCTCGGCGCCCGCACCATGGACCACCTCGACGGCCTGCTCGCTGGCCTGGACGTCACCCTCACCGACGACGTCCTCGACCGCATCGACGAGATCGTCTCGCCCGGCACCGACGTCAGCGCCCTCGACCAGGCCTACCAGCCACCCGCCCTGGAGAACCCGGGACTGCGCCGCCGCCCACTGGCCGAGCGCGCCGCGGCCTGACCACATATCCCGGTGCGTCCTGCTCAGTCAGGATCGCGCGGCCAGCGACCACAGTTGCGGCGCGGTCGCGGCCTCCACGGAGTTGCCCAGCAGCCAGACCAAGACCCCGGGCGGTCCGCCTGCGGCGGGCATACCGAGTGCAGACCGGGGTAGCACCATGGCGGATGCCGAATGCGCCGAAGGGGCGTTTTAGTATGTTTTCACCGTTTCTGTCCGGGAAGCAAAACCGCTCGGATGAAGAGGTTGCCGAGTGGGAGAGGCAGCAGGCGAAGCTTGGCCAGGACTACGAGTCCCCATGGCTGAGTGGGCTGGTTACTTTCAGCGGCTTCGTGGCGGCGTTCATCGGGTCGGTAGCCGCGCTGTTCGTTATTGCTAACCTGCGCCACGGCAGAGTGTGGTTGCCGTACGCGCTCATACTGGCGGCATTGGTGGGAACCCACTTGTGTCTGCGCGCTCTGCGTCATCGGAGGCGGCGGCGTGCCCGGCGATCGATCGTTGTAGATCATGGACACGTGACACGTGAACGCGCTTCGAACAGACCTGCTGATTAGTGCCGCAGCGCGCCGACCGCTCGTTCGTCGCTACGTCCGTCGGCCTCCCCAGCCGCAACGACGACCAGGCCGCGGACCGGTGCGGCGCCGGGTTCAGAATTGGGTATCTGCCCCGACGCCGCCAACTCGCCTAAACTCTGACCTGTTGCGCCATTTGCTGAGTGCGGCATTGCCGGAGGAGGCTCACGTGACAGAAAGCGTTATGGGTGGCCCTGAGCCGGATGAGCAGGGCACCGATGTGATGGGCGGCGCCGGGCCCGCAAGCGACGAGCTGGGTGGCCCGGAACCGGATGAGCAGGGGACCGACGTGATGGGCGGCGCCGGGCCCGCTACCGACGAGCTGGGCGGCCCGGAACCGGATGAGCAGGGCACCGACCTGATGGGCGGCTCCTGACCTACTGGGCTTGTTGCTTCGCGGCGTCATAGGCGACGCGGCGCGGGCGCAGGGCGCCGGCAATGGCGGGAGCTAGGCTCTGAGCATGATCACTGGCATGCACGCGATCGTGTTCTCCCCGGACGCCGAGAAGGCGCGCGCGTTCTTCGCAGACGTGCTGAACCTGCGCTCGGTCGACGCGGGCGGCGGCTGGCTCGTCTTCGCCCTGCCGCCCGCCGAACTGGCCGTGCATCCGGCCGACGGCCCCGGCCGCCATGAGCTTTACCTGATGTGTGATGACATCGATGCCACCCTCACGGAATTGCGGGACAAAGGCGTGGAGGTGTCCCGGGAGGTCTCCGATCAGGGATGGGGACTGCTGGCGGCGATCCGCCTGCCGGACGGCGAAGAATTCCCGATCTACCAGCCCCGGCATCCGTCACCGCTGCAGCCCTGACCAAGTGTCCTCGGCTGGCCGCGCGGCGGTTGCCTGGCCGCGCGGCGATTGCCTGACGGCGCACAGCCGGGCCTGGGCCCGGCGGCCCGGCGTCGGCACGTCAGGTGTCCGGTGCGTGAATCCTGGCGGGCGCCGGGGCGGCACGGCGTGCGTCACGCGTCATGGTGAACAACGCCCGTCGTATAGGTGTACTGGTCGCCGGTCACGGCGGGGCTGGTCCCCGCGGGAGTGGTGACCTTGACGTTGACCTTTCCGGCGGCGTGGGCGGGTGAGGCGACGGTGATCTGGGTGGAGGAGACCACGGTCGCGCCGGTGCCGGCGGCATGCCCGAACGACACCTTGGTGGCCCCGGTGAAGCCGGTGCCGTTGATCGTCACCGTTGTGCCACCCGAGGCCGGGCCTGTGGCTGGCGAGACGGCGGTCACGGCCGGAGCCGCGACGGAGGAGGCAGGCACTCCGACATCGACCACCGCGCCCTGGGAGGTGTCGTTGGTCCCTGTACCGAAGCACAAGCCGGCGGCAGGGCAGGCCACGCCTGAAAGCACACCGGCCCCCAGTATGTCCTGGACGCTCTGGCCGCTTGCGACCGCTGCGGTCGCCGGGTCGAGAGGGACCGTCACACCCCCGCCGGTGCTGGTATCTCCTGCACCCAGGCACAGGGTGGTCTGCGGGCAGGCTACCCCCATCAGCTCGAACGTCCCGGTTATCTTCTGGACGCTCTGGCCGGTGGTGATCGCGCCGGTCGCAGGGTCGAGCGGCACCGCTTGGCCGGGTCCGGAACCACCGTCGTAGCCCACAGCCACGCAGCCGGCCGCCGAGGTACAGGACACGCCGTTGAGCTGAAAGGTGCCCGAAATGGCATGGACGCTCTGGCCGCTGGCCACGGCTCCCGTCGCGGGGTCAAGCGGCACCGAGACGCCCTGGGGCGTGTCGTTGCTGCCAACGGCCAGGCACGCCGTAGGCGAGGGGCAGGCGACGCTGCCCAGCCCGATGGTTCCGGTGATGGCCCGGGCACTGTGGCCGGCGGTGATCTTTCCGGTGGCGGGGTTGAGTGGCACCGCCACCCCGGCGCCGCCGGCGTTGAACCCCACAGCAACGCAGGCCGAAGCCGAGGAACAGCCGACGCCGTTCAGCTCGGCTGTTCCGGTGATGTGCCGGACGCTCTGCCCGCTTGCCACCGCTCCCGTCGCCGGATCAAGGGCCACCGCAACTGCGACGTGAAGACCGTCCCTCCCGACGGCAAGGCACCGGGTCGCCGTGGGGCAGATCACCGCCGACAGTGAAACGGTCCCCGAGATCGCGTGAAGGCTCCCGCCGCCCGGGAACGTGCCGGTGAGCGGGTCCAGCGCCGCCGCTACACCCTTGCCCGAAGCGTTCTGTCCCACCCCATCGCAGCGGGCCCGCGACGGGCAGGCCACGCCGTACAGCACGCTTGCACCGGCGATGGGCTGGGGAACCGGCACTTGCACGGCCACGCCCTCACTCGAGCTGGTCTGGCCCACCACCAGGCACAGCACCTCCGAGGAGCATGCCGCATCGCGGAGGAACTCGGTCCCGGAGATGTTCTGCGCGCTCTGCCCGCTGACCACCTCACCGGTGGCGGGATCGAGCGGCGCCAGCGCGCCCCCCGAAGCGTTGTATCCCACGCCCAGGCAACTGGCTGCCGACGGGCAGGCCAGGCCGTAAAGCACCTGGGTTCCCGCTATGTCCTGGACGCTCTGGCCGCTGGCGACCTCGCCGGTCGCCGGGTCGAGCGGGACCGCCACACCGGTCCCCGTGCCGTTATTGCCCACGCTCAGGCAGAGGGCCGGCGTGGGGCAGGCCACGCCGTTGAGGAAGCCGGTCCCCGATATGTGCTGAACGCTCTGGCCGCCGGCGACCGCCCCGGTCGCGGGGTCGAGCGGCACCGCCACGCCCACTCCTCCGCTCGAGGCAGTAGTCCCCACCGCCACGCAAAGCGTGGCCGAGGCACAGGCCACGTCGTACAGCCTGAAGGTGCCCGTGATGTCCTGGGCGCTCTGGCCGCTGGCGACCTTGCCGGTCGCCGGGTCGAGCGGGACCGCCACACCGGTGCCCGCGCCGTTGCCCCCCACGCCCAGGCACAAGGTGGCCGACACGCATGCCACACCGCCCAGGCCGCCGGTCCCCGAGATGGCCTGGACGCTCTGGCCACTTTCAATGAGCCCGGTCGAAAGGGCGAGCGGCACAGCCACGCCCGCTGCGCCGTTGCCCCCAACCGCCAGGCAGGCAGTCCCAGTCGGGCAGGCCACGCCGGTCAGGTCCTCAGTCCCGGCTATGCTCTGCACGCCGCCCCTGCCCGGCACTTCCGCGTTCGCCTGGTTCAGCGGCACCGCCACACCCGCCGACTCCGCAGAAACGTTGCCCACGCTCAGGCAACGCGAGGTCGACGGGCAGGCCACCCCGTACAGCTGCGTGGTCCCCGCGATCGGCCCGGCCGGGGCCGGGCTGAACGAGCTGACCAGCGCGGCGGCGGCTGCCGGCGGCACCCCCGCGGCTATCGCTCCCGTGGCGGTCACCAGGGCGAGCAGCGTTGCCCGGAAGGCGAACATGCGCATCGGGCCTCCTTCAGGATCAGGCGCCCGGAAACCCCCGCGGCAGCCGCGCCTGGCTGACAGCGACACAGCCGGAGGTGTCCGGCTGAATACCCATGCAACACCCCGGGCGTGTCATATGCGCAAAGATCGGGCAATATCACATGCACTACGAGTTCAATCCGGTTAAGGCACCAGGTCGCGGTACCGCCGCGGTGGGCACTGGTATCTTCACCCAGGTGCGCAGAATCTCCATCGTGGGTGTTCCGAGCAGCGCTGCCAGCTATGCCGCCGGCCAGGATCTCGCGCCTGCGGCATTGCGCTCGGCCGGCTTGCCCGAACAGCTCATGGGATCAGGGCTGGAGGTCCATGACGACGGAGATCTGCCGCATCAGGTGTGGAGCCCCGACCGGGATCACCCGCTGGCCCAGAACGCCGGCCAGGCGACCTCGTCGCTGCGGCAGCTGGCCGGCCGGCTCGAGCCGCTGCTGGCGCGCGGCGACCTTGCTCTGGTGCTCGGCGGCAACTGCACGATCGTGCTCGGGGTAATGGCGGCTCTGCGGCACCTGGGCGCCGACGCTCCCGGATTGCTCTACGTCGACCGCCATTACGACATCAACACCCCCGAAAGCACCACCGACGGGGCTCTTGACTGGATGGGGCTGGCACACGCGCTGGCCCTGCCCGGTTGCGTGGACACCCTCACCGACGCGTTTGGGCCCCGGCCACTGCTTGAGGCCTACCAGGTGGCCTGGCTCGGGGTGGAGCCACGCGTGGCTACCGACTGGGAGCGCGAGCAGGCTGACCAGCTAGGCCTGCGCGTGACCACCAGCGAGGCACTCGCCGCCGATCCAGCCGGCGCCGCCCGGGCTGCACTTGACCATCTCCCGCCTGGTCCACTCGCCGTTCACATCGATGTTGACGTCCTCGACTTCATCGATGCCCCGCTGGCGGAGAATACTGACTGCCGCAACACCGGACCTACCCTCGACCAGCTCGTAGAGGCGCTCCAGCTGGCAGCACGAGATCCGCGGGTGCGAGCGTTGTCGATCGGAGAACTCAACCCAACCCGATGCGCCGGCGACCCTGATGCCCTTCCCCACTTTGCTGGCAGCATCGCCCGCATACTCGCCGTAACGATTCACTAAGTTTGCTGTCACTGGCACAGCCGCGGCTGCGCTGAGCGGTGACTGCATGCAGAGGTGCCTCGTCGCTGGGGGTGGGTGAGTTCTGCGCCAGGGGCGTGCCCGGCTAGGAATCGGCGTTCTGCGCAGTGCGCAGGCCAGTGCTGGGGCCGGCGTTGAGCGCCCGCCAGGCTTGCCCGGTCTGCCGGATTAGCTCCGGGTAAATGATCAGGTGCCGGAACGGCCTGATCGCGGCCAGGTAGCCGGTCCCGAACAGTCCGTTCGGCTTAACCAGCACGGCCATCTGGCCGCGGTAGCCGCCGGGCCCGTCCGGGACCCAGCCGAGATGCAGGACCCCGTGCATGGTTCGGTTGGCGATCTCTGCCGCCCATTCATCATCGAGCAGGTAGAGCGGGCTGAACGGCAGGCCGCGCAAATCCGGGCCGGGCCGGGCGCCGCGCAGATCCGTTGGCAACCTGTCGCGCAGCGTCGCCACCCTGGCACCTACGCCCGTACTGGGGGCGTCCCAGCCGGCCAGCCGCCCGGCGCTGCCGCGGATCGCCCACAGCGCGCGGGCGGCGCGAGAGCCAGCGGCGCGCGACGGGTCACCACCCGAAGCCACCAAATCCACCAGGCGCGGGAAGTCGCTGGGGCCGCCCGGCGTCGGCAAGGCCCACACATCTTCGACCCGGAAGTCGCGGGTGATCTCGTGGATCCGCCAGGGCCGGGAGGTGTGCGCGGTGCTGGGAAGTTTCATACCAGAACCCATCTATACGGTACCGTATATATGGAGAATCTAGCACCCCTCGTGGCGCCGCCAACATCGGGGCCCGGCAGTGAGAGGCCATGCCCGCGATCACCCGCACACCCCGCAGCAGATGGATCGAGGAAGGCCTGCTGGCCCTTGCCGCCGGCGGCCCGGACGCCGTCCGGGTCGAGGTGCTGGCGCAGGCGCTCGGCGTGACCAAGGGCGGGTTCTACGGGCACTTCGCCGACCGCAACGCTCTGCTCGAGGAGATGCTCGACACCTGGGAGCGCAAGAGTACCGATGAGGTGCTCGAGCGTGTCGAGCGCCGGGGCGGCGGCGTCCGGGCCAAGCTGCGCCGGGCCGGGGCGCTCACCTTTTCCGCCGAGTTGCTGCCCCTCGACCTGGCCGTCCGCGACTGGGCCCGCCGCGACCAGGCGGTCGCCGAGCGCCTGCGGCGGGTGGACAACCGGCGCATGGACTACCTGCGCCAGCTATTCGGCGCGATCTGCCGCGACCAGGCCGAGGTCGAAGCCCGCAGCACGCTCGCCTTCTCGCTCGTGATCGGCCACCATTTCATGGCCGCTGATCACGGCGCTTACACCCACGCAGACGCACTGGAACTCGCCGCGAGGTGGCTGCTGGCCTAGCGGATGTTGTTGCCGGCGGGTTGGCCTGGCAGGCGGGGCTTTGCTGAGGCTCAAGCGCCGTGGGGTCCGGGAGGATGTCGATGAGCTTCTCCGCCATTGGTGTCCGGGCGATCTCGCTGGATTGTTGGCTGCCGGCGGTAATCGGTGAGCCTGTCGGGCAGACTGCGGTGGCATGGGACGGCTAGAGGGCAAGCGTGCGCTGGTCACCGGCGGTACGAGCGGCATCGGCTATGCGATCGCGGACAGGTTCCTGCGCGAGGGCGCGACCGTGGTGATCACGGGGCGGGACCGGGAGCTGGGCCGTCGCGCGGAGGCGGCGCTGCGTGGGTCCGGGCAGGCCGGGTTCGTGGCAGCTGACGCTGGCGATCCAGAGGCGGTGGCTCGCTCGGTTGACCTGGCGGCCGGGCAGCTGGGGGGCTTGGATGTGCTGGTCAACAACGCCGGGATCGGGACTGAGGCGAAGCTGCTTGACACGCCCCTGGCCGACTACGACCGGGTGATGAACGTGAACGTGCGGGGCTATTTCCTGTACGCGCGGGCCGCCCATCCGCACCTGGCCCGCGGTCGCGGTTGCATGATCCACATCGCCTCCGATGCGGGCATCTGGGGCGAACAGTCCATTGGGCTGTACTCGGTGTCGAAGGCGGCAGTGGTGATGCTCGGCAAGATGCTCGCGCTGGACGCGGGCCCAGATGGCGTGCGGTCGAACGTGCTCTGCCCGGGGGACACCTGGCCGGGGATGCGGCATATGGCCCCGCCGGGGGAGCAGGACCGCCCCGAGGGGGGAGACTGGCCGATTCCGCCGGTCGGCAGGATCGGCCAGCCCGGCGACGTTGCCGCCGCGGCGGTTTTCTACGCCAGCGACGAGGCGGACTTCATCACCGGGACGACGCTGCTGGTCGACGGCGGCATGACCGCCGGGTATCACCAGCGCGAACGCAGCCACCCTAGTTCTCAGAACTAGGGGCGATCCCTAGTACCCAACCGCCTGCCGCCGGGCGCATCCTGCAGGGGCGCCGCGGCGCCGGGCCGCGGCCCTCTCGGGCGAAGGGTGGGTGACCACGGCGATGCTGAATTTCTCCGGCCGCGGCACGCGGGCCACTGCCGCGTCTACTCGCGTGCGGGCGGCGGCCGCTGCCGCCATCGTGGTTGCCCTGTTCATCACCGGTCTGAGCGGCGTCGCGGCCGCCGCGCCCGCGGGCAGCGCCGCGCACGGCCCGAAGCCCCGGGTGCTCACCGTCGGCACCTTTGAGGGTAAGCGGGGGGAGTTCCAGACCATCCAGGCGGCGGTGGACGCCGCCTCGCCCGGCGACTGGATCGTCATCGCGCCGGGGGACTACAAGGAGCGCGGCGACTACACCACGCACCCGCCGCAGTGGGCGCCGACCGCCGGGGTCTACATCGACAAGCCCGATCTGCACCTGCTCGGGCTGAGCCGCAGCGGCGTCATCGTCGACGGCACCAAGTCCGGGCCGCCGTGCTCGGCCAGCCCGGCCGACCAGGATCACGGCCCGGCCGGGCCGTCCGGCCCCTGGGGGCGCAACGGCATCGAGGTATTCGAGGCCAGCGGGGTGACGATCCAGAACCTGACGGTCTGCAACTTCCTGTCCGGCCAGCCCGGCTCGGGCAACCAGATCTGGTGGAACGGCGGGTGGAGCACCGGCCAGGTCCACCTGCACAGCTACTACGGCTCCTACCTGTCGGCCACCACCACGTACTTCCAGAAGAGCGACCCCGCTCAGGCCAGCTACGGGATCTTCGCCGCCAACGCCAGCGGGCCCGGCCTGATCGACCGCTCTTACGCGAGCAACATGAACGACTCCGGCTTCTACGTGGGCGCCTGCCCGGACTGCAACGCCACGCTGGACCACGTCCACGCTGAGAACAACCCGCTCGGCGTGTCGACCAGCAACGCCAGCGGCCACCTGGTCATCCGTAACAGCGAGTTCGACCGCAACGGCACCGGCATCGCCGCCAACAGCGAAGCCAACGGCGACCTGCCCGCGCCGCAAGACGGCGCCTGCCCCGGCGGCTCCGGGTCGTGCTGGGTGATCACGGGCAACTACTTCCACGACAACAACAACCGCGACGTGCCAGGCAACGGACTCGGCCTGCTCGGCGTCGGCTTTTTGGTGGCGGGCGGCAGCAACGACACGATCACCCGCAACCTGTTCGTGCGCAACGGCGCGTGGGCGGCCGTGCTCGACTTCTTCTTCACCGGCGTCAAGAACAGCCCGGCCGACTGCACGAGCGGCGGCGGGATCTGGAACAACCCCTACGCCGACTCGATCGGCGGCGGCCCGACGTGCTTCTTTACCGATTTCGGCTCGAACGTCTCCGGCAACGTCTTCGTCGGCAACGGCTTCTTCGGCCAACCGACCAACGGCGACCTGGCCGACCTCAGCGACTTCAGCACCGTCGGCATCCCGGCGCCCCCGCCCGGACACGGCAACTGCTGGCACGGCAACATCGACCCGTCGGGTGTCACCTCCTGGCCCGCCGGCCTGCAACAGACGAACGGGAACTGCGCCACCGCCGGGCCCGGCGGCAGCCTCACCGGGCCACTAGTCGGCCAGCTCTTCTGCAACTATTTGCAGTTGCCGCCGAGCAATCCGCTGTGCGGCGGCGCGGTCTACCCGCAGCAGGATCCGTCGTTCTCGCTGCTGCCCCTGCCCCCACAGCCGACCATGCCCGACCCCTGCTCGGCACTGCCCCGCATGATCGCCTGGTGCACCCCCAGGCAAAGCCAAACCTGACGACAACCAGGCAGGCAGTGATCGGCACGGCACGGCCCGTACGGCCCATGCGATGACCTCACGCCACGGCTTCGGTGAACTCCCCGATCGCGTCGAGGTAGGCCTGCACGTCGCCTGCTGTGTGGGCGACCGAGACTGTAGGCCCGAGCCACCAGCCCGACTCCCATACGCCACGGTTGGCGAGGAACAGCCGGATGAGCGCACGCAGGCCGGGGTCGTCGGCGTCCCGGGCGCTGCGGGCATCGCGCGCAGGTTGTGGGCTGAAGAAGTAGAAGGCGTGTGAGCCGTGGGCGTTGACCGACCAAGGTAGCCCGGCGCGGTCGATGTGTGCCCGCAGGCCTGCCGCGAGCTTGCCGCCCAGCCCCGCCGCGGTGCTGAACGCCTCCGGTGTCAGCACCTCGGTGAGGGCGGCACGGGCGGCGGCCATGGACAGGGCGTTGGCGAACAGTGTGCCTCCGGTGGCCACCTCGTCGTAGGCGATCCCAGACACGGCCGCCCCACCTGGGGGCGGACGCAGCACCTCCGCCACGTCGTCGGTCATCCCGTACGCCCCCAGCGGCACCCCGCCGGCGATCGACTTGCCCACCGTCAGCAAGTCCGGTTCGAGGCCCCACTCGGTGGTGAGCCCGCCGTGCGCGGTGACCAGCGTGTGAGTCTCGTCGATCGCCAGCAGTGTCCCGTGGTGGCGGGTGATCTCGCGCAACCCGTCGTGGAAGCCGGGGTCGGGCAGGAGGAACCCCGCGTTGGTCATCGCTGGCTCAGTCAGCAGCAGCGCCACGTCGCCGGGGGCGAGTGCACGCTCGACGGCATCCAGATCGTTGAACGGCACGATCCGGAGATTGGCCGTGATCTCGATCGGCAGGCCGGTGTACTCCGGCAGCACCCTGCCATCTTCGACGATGCCGAGCGTGGGCTCGAGGTGACCGTGGTACTTGCCGTCGAACACGGCGACCTTCTCACGGCCGGTCCGGGCCCGTGCGACGCGCACGACCTCGGTGTTCGCTTGCGTCGCCGACAGCGTGAACTGCCACTTGGCCATCCCGTACCGCCGCGCCAGCGCCTCGGCCACCACCAGCGCGTCCTCCGAGGGCAGGAGGAACTGGTTCCCTGCCGCCATCCGCTCGCAAACGGCACGCACGACCGGGGCGGGGGCGTGCCCGCAGAAGGCGCTCATGTCCGCGACGTACATGTCCACGTACTCGTGGCCATCAAGGTCCCAGAACCGCGACCCCGCCCCGTGCGACACCCACAGCGGCGGATGGTCGTACAACTCGTCCATCCATGACATCGGGACGCCACGCGGCATGGTCCGGGTGGCGCGGGAGGTCGCTTCCATCGAACGAGGGCGGCCGTCCCGGAACCACTTCGTCTCGGTGGCGGCAAGCGCCTCGACCTTGGCCCGGTCCACCCCCGGAGCGTATCGTGCCGATTTTCATGCCAAACGGCTGGCGCGTTCGACCCAGGTCGCCACGCGCCAGCCGTTTGGCTAAATAAAAGTGCTGCCCGGTCGCAGGATGCCGATGAAACCCAGCATGGCCTGGTTCACCTGGTCCGCATGCGTCCAGAAACACCTGCTCTAGAGCGGCAGGCCCATCACGATCGTGTCCCAGAGTTCGCCGCTGGCCCGCCGGTACTGCCGTGCCCGCCGCCCTTCCTCGACGAATCCGCAGTTGCGGTACAGCGCGATCGCGCCCGCGTTCTGCGCGAAGACCTCCAGGCACAGCTTGTGCAGTCCATGGCCGCGCGCCCACTCGATCGCCGCTTGCATCAAGGCCGAACCGGCCCCGCGCCCGCGCCAGTCGCGGCGGACCAGCATGCCCAGCTCGCCGAAGCCGTGGCGGCTGGCCTCGACGTGGAGCATCCCGATGATCTGGCCGTCGGCGACCGCCACCACCGACCCGTCCGCGCTGCGTGCGAACAGCGCGGCGCGCTCGTCGACGTCGACCGGTGGCTCGGTCGCGATCCCGTTGCGTTCAGCGGCCACCGCCGCCATCAGCTCCGCCATCGCCCGGGCATCGCCCGCGTGGGCTGGTCTCACCGCAAACTCCGTCACCGGCACATGATCGCACCCCCACGGCGGGAAGCCGCGGGGCCCGGCATCGTTCATGATCATTGCGATCCGGGGTGTGCTCAGCTGAGCGACGCACTCGCCGCCCGTAGGTCTGCCAGGGCGGTGGCGGTGTAGGGCGGCTCCCATCACTTCTGAGGAGAACCTCATGCGGGTCTTCATCACAGGCGGCACCGGGCTGATCGGTTCCGCCGTCGTCGCCGAGCTGCTCGCCAACGGCCACACCGTCCTCGCCCTGGCTCGTTCCGACGCGTCCGCGACGGCCCTCCAGACCGCGGGTGCGGCGGCCATCCGCGGCGACCTCGCTGATCTGGGCGCGCTCCGCGCGGGCGCCGCCAACGCTGACGGGGTGATCCACCTGGCCTTCGCCAACGACTTCAGCAGCCCCGCGGCCCTGGGTGCAGCGGTCGCTGAGGAGGGCGCCGCGCTTGCCGCCCTGGGCGAGGAGCTCACCGGCAGCGGCCGCCCCCTCATCACCGTCTCGGGTACGCCCTACGTCCCAGGCCGCGCCTCCACCGAGGCCGACCCGCTGCCGGCCAACGGGCCGGTCGGCGGTCGCAGCCGCTCTGTCACGGCGGTCCTGGACCTGGCCTCGCGGGGAGTCCGGAGCGCAGCCGTCCGCATGCCGCGCACGGTCCACAACCAAGGCAGGGGCGGATTCGCCGGCCTGCTGACCGACATGGCACGCCGCAACGGAGTGTCGGGCTACCCGGGCGACGGCACCCAGCGCTGGCCGGCCGTGCACGCGCTTGACGCGGCCGTCCTCTTCCGGCTGGTCCTGGAGAAGGCCCCGCCCGGGACCGCGTGGCACGCCGTGAGTGACGAGGGCGACGCCGTGTGCGACATCGCCACAGTCATCGGCAAACGGCTGGGGCTCCCGGTCGAAGCGATGCCGCAGGAGACCTTCGGCGTGCTCGGCCCGATCTTCGCGACCGACCAGCCGTCATCGAGCGCCTATACCCGGCAGACGCTCGGCTGGGAGCCAAGTCACCCAAGCCTGCTGGAGGATCTGGAGAACATCCAAACCTGATGACGCAGGTGCTGGACCTGACCAGCCCGGCTTGCCACCTGCGGCGGCTGGCGGTTGGTGGGCAGGCCGATGGGAGCTGGTGAGCACTCGGGTTGTGCGGGCGGGCGGCGCGATCCCCGGGTTCGTCACGAGCCCGCGGCGGGCTTGATCTCAGACCGGCCCGGGATTGGTGAGCGCTCGTCGAGGTTGCTGTGGCGGTGCGGGGTGGTGGCTGCGGGTTCGTCGCTGGGCGCTTGTGCTGGGCGCTTGGGGCCGGTGATGTCCCAGTCCGGCACGGTGGAGATGAGCTCGAGGTCGTCGGGGCGGATGGGCTCACCGCAGGTTGCGCAGGCCAGGTACGGGTGGATCGGGTGGCCGTGGTGTTCGGCCCGCAGGGGCGGTTCGCCGGCGGCCCACTTGTCGCCCCAGGCGCGCAGTGCGTGCATCGCGGGCAGGAGTTCGCGGCCCGCGGCGGTGAGGTGGTAGTCGTGCCGCGGCGGGCTGGACTGGTATGGACGGCGCTCGAGGATTCCCGCCGCGACGAGGGCCTTCAGGCGCGCCGCGAGGCGGTCGCGGGGGGCTGCGGTGTTGCGCGCGATCTCGCTGAAGCGGTGGTTGCCGAACATCACTTCGCGGACCGCCAGCAGCGCCCAGCGGTCTCCGACCAGCTCCAGCGCCGCGGCGAGCGAGCAGGGGCGGCCCTGCTGAGTGTCCATGCCTGAAGTGTACGCACGATGGTTTGCATATCAAACCAGGCAGTAAGCGAGAACCCTGGTATGGCAATGATCTGCGTATGCATGGGACTTGCTGGCCGGGGTGGCTGGTTGCAGACTTGCGGGGTGGGGCCTGATCGGAGCGATCGGTGAGCCAGGGACCGCGGGATGAGGCTGTGATCCAGACCCCGGACCGGCGTCTTCGGGTGTTCGTGATTTCCACGCTGGGTGAGCTGGCAGAGGAGCGGCGGGCGGTCGCCAGGGCCATCACAACGCTCAGGCTGACGCCGGTGATGTTCGAGGCCGGTGCGCGGCCGTATCCGCCGCGGGAGCTGTACCAGGCCTACCTGGCGCAGAGCGATGTGTTCATCGGGATCTACTGGCAACGCTACGGCCAGGTCACGGCCGGGGTGGAGGTCTCGGGGCTGGAGGATGAGTTCCTGCTGTCCGGGACCGAGGGTCTGCCGCGGCTGCTGTACGTTAAAACGCCCGCGCCCGACCGCGAGCCTCGCCTGGCCGAGTTGCTGGCCCGCGTCCGCGAAGAGGCCTCCTTCCGGAGGTTCAGCACGCCAGCGGAGCTGGGCCGCCTGGTTCGTGATGACCTGGCGGCGCTGCTTAGCGAACGGTTCGCCGCCCGCTCTGCGACGTCAGCCGCGCCGTCCTCGCCTGGCTCACGCCGGCTGCCGGTTGGTACCACCTCGCTGGTGGGGCGGGAGCAGGCCATCGACGAGGTCGCCGGGCTGCTGGGCCGACCCGAGGTGCGATTGGTGACCCTCACCGGACCTGGAGGGGTCGGCAAGACCCGCCTGGCGCTGGCCGTGGGCGAACGGCTGCGTGACCGCTTCGATGAGATCGTGTTCGTCCCGCTGGAAACGGCTACCCGGCGCGAGCAGGCCCTGGCTGGCATCGCCCGGGCGGTCGGGGCCGGCCTGGCGGGGGCGGACTCGCCTCTGCAGGTCTTGGTCGAGCAGTTCGGCGATGGCCGCTGGCTGCTCATCCTCGACAACCTGGAGCAGGTGCTCGATGTTGTCGGCGACCTTGGACAGCTGCTGGCCCGCTGCCCGCACGTGGTGATCTTGGCGACCAGCCGGAGGGTGCTCGGGCTGAGGGCCGAGCGTGACTACCCGGTGCCGCCGCTGTTGCTGGCGGACGACCCTACCGTGTCGGTGGAGACGCTGATCGCGTCGCCGGCGGTGGCCTTGTTCGTGGACCGGGCCCGCGCGGTCCGTCCCAGCTTTGTGCTCACCAGGGAAAACGCCGCGGCGGTGGCAGAGATCTGCCGGCGCCTGGAGGGCCTGCCACTGGCCATTGAGCTGGCCGCGGCCCGCATCCGGCTGCAAGACCCCGGCGAGCTGCTGCGCCGGCTGGCGGCGTCCCTGGATGCGCTGGGCACGGGTTCGGTGGACATGCCGCAACGGCAGCGCACGTTGCGGGCCACCGTGCAGTGGAGCATGGACCTGCTCGACGACCCCGAGCGGTCACTGCTGGAGACCATGGCGATCTTCGTGGACGGCTGGACCGTCGACGCCGCCGGCCGGGTCGCTGGCCTGGCCGAGGATCGCGTGCTGGATCTGTCGGAGGCGCTGGAGGGCAGCAGCTTGATCCAGCTCGACAGCACCGAACCCGGCCCGCGGCTGCGGATGCTGAACGTCATCCGCCGGTTCGTCGCCGAGCGGCTGGCGGCGCGGCCCGACGTCGCCGGGATCGGGCGCCGCCACGCCGATTACTACCAGGCGCTGGCTGAGCGGGCGGACCGGCGGCTGCGGGGCCTCGCCCAGGATCGCTCGGCCGGGGGGCTGGAGGTGGAGGCGGCCAATCTGGCCGCCGCAGTGAGCTGGTACCTGGCCAACGATCCCATGCCGCTGCCGCATCTGTTCCGGGTCCTGTGGCCATTCTGGGGGCTGCGGGACCACCTGGGTGAGGCTCGCAGCTGGATCGACGAGCTGCTGCCCACCGCCGACTCGCTGGAACCTCACGCCCAGGCCGAGCTGCTGTGGACGGCGGCGGTGACTGACGTGGCAGTGGTGGGCGAGGACCACGCGACGCTGGAAGCATTCGGCCAGCGCCTCGAATCGCTGCTGGCAGGCATCCGCGACGATCCCTACCTGCACACGGTGTCCCGGATGGCCATAGTGGGGATCGCAATGGTTGTCGGCGACTTCGACGCCGCCCTGCGGACAGAGCTGGCCTGCCTGGAGGAGCTCCGTGGGCAGGACGAGCCCTACTGGACGACCGTGGCCATTCTGACCTGCGGCCTGGCGGAGACGGTCATGGGGCGGCCCGAAGCCGCCCTCGGCCACCTGCGCGAGGCGCGGGCCCTCGCGGGGCGGTTCGATCACACCGGGCTAAGTACCTGGTCCCAGGTACAGCTCGGCCTCCTGGCCCTCGCGCGGGGCCGGCCCGAGGAGGCCCAGGCGCTGCTGGACGAGGGGCTGCAGCTGAGCTTGGCGACCCACAGCACCCGCAACCTGACCCTGTTGCTGACCGCGTTCGCCCAGCTGGCGCTCGTACAAGGTGACGGAGAACGGGCCGCGCTGCTGGCGGGGGCGGCCGAGGGCCTTCGCCAGCGTGTCGGCCTGGGGGCGTGGCCGGTGCAACGGCAAGGCGAAGCCCAGATGGTGGCTCACATCCGGCAGGCGCTGGCCGCGGACCGGTTTGACCAGGACTTCGCCGCCGGGGTCCGGCTCAGCCGCCAACAGGCAATAGCGGCCATCCGCGACCCGCACAGCACCGGCACCCCAGCCTCCTGAGAGGCAATTGCTCACCACAGGAGGGTGCCGAACCCAGCACCACGAGTGCGCCTCCTATAACGGCGGGCCCGGGTGTGTGTCATGGTGTTTGCGTGGGTGAGGACCTTTGGGATGCCTACAACAGGATGGGGCTGAGCTTTCAGCAACATGCCGCGGACAGTGCGTTCAACGCACATTACGACCGGCCAGCGGTGCTGGCAGCGCTCGGGCCCGTCACCGGGCGGCAGGTCTTGGACGCCGCCTGCGGCCCCGGTCTGTATCTACGTGAACTGCTGGAGCGAGGGGCCCAGGTCACCGCCTTTGACGCGAGCGCTGTCATGGTGAACTTGGCCAGGCAACAGACCGCGGGCCAAGTGCGGATCGACCAGGCGGCGCTCGGGGAGCCGCTGCCCTACCCTGATAGCGCCTTCGACCTCATCGTCTGCGCGCTGGCCATTCACTACGCCAGCGACCGAGCGGCCGCATTCGCCGAGTTCGGCCGCGTCCTGCGCCCCGGCGGGGCAGCGGTGGTATCGACGCAGCACCCAGTGATGGACTGGCTGCGCAAAGGCGGCTCCTACTTCCAGACCACCCTGGAAACCGACATCTGGCGTACCCCGTCGGGAGACCAGCCCGTGCGTTTTTGGCGTGAACCGCTATCGGCCCTGTGCACGGCTGCCACCAGCGCTGGATTCCTCATCGAAAAGCTCATCGAGCCGCTCCCAGCTGAGACAATGCGCGAACGCTATCCCGAGGACTACGAGCAGCTGAGCAAGGAACCAGGATTTCTGATCCTGCGCCTTCTCAAGCCAGTCAGACCGAATCGCAGCCCTCCGAGCTGACCCGGTACCGCTACCTCCGCGTCTCGTGCAGGAGCCCCACGCAACGCTTGCTCATGCCGCTGTCCGGTGACCATCGGCAGCGGGGTTCGCAGGGAACCTGGACCGCCGCCGTACCGCTGTCAGGTTTGCAGTGGCATCAGTTCGCGGGCGAAGTCACTGAGGAATTCATCGAGCGATGCCGGCGGTTTTGCTGGGCGGACGACGAACTTGCTGATCCCGGCCGAGATGTACTGCTCGATCATGCGCCTGGCCGCCGCCCAGCTTGCCGGGATGAGCGCGGCGGGGTCGCTGCCGGGCCGGCGCTGGCGGATGGCGGCGACCAGGTCGGATGGAACATCACCGGGTGCGAGGGCAAGACTGATCCCAAAGTGATCGGCCTCGACCTCGCGGCCGGCCTCCCCGGCGGCGGCCTGGATGGTTTCCCGCGCTGCTCGTGCCTCATCGGGGGTCAGCAAGCTGCCCAGCCATCCGTCGGCAAGCCGGCCAACGCGGCGCAGCGCGCCAGGGGCGCTGCCCCCGAGCCAGATGTCCAGCGGCCTGGCCGGCAACGGCCCGATATGCGCGCCGTCGACGATGAAGAACTCGCCCTGGAAGGACACCTGTTCTTGCGTCAGCAGCAGCCTGATCAGCTGCAGCGACTCCTCAAACACCGCAGCGCGCCGTCCCGTGGGGACCTCGAACACCCCGCGCTCGGCGGCCCGGGCGGGCTGCAGGCCGAAGACCGGCAGCACCCGTCCGGGCGCCAGCCCAGCCAGCGATGCCAGGTGCTTGGCCACCAGCACCGGCTGGCGGCCGGGCAGGACCGCAACACCGGTGCCGACCTTCAGCCGCGTGGTGCGCGACAGCGCGTACGCCATGCCAGCGAACGGCTCGACCAGGGAACCAAACACCATCTCCGAAAGCCACAGCGAGTCGACACCCAGCGCTTCCATACGGTCGACCGCCTCGCCGAACATCGCAGGGATCGCGGCCGGGCCCAGCGAAACCCCAATCCTGACCTTCATGCCTCCATCCGACCACGACTCGGCCCAAGCTCGTGCCCCGGGCTGACCCGAGGCCGGGCTCGCCTGGCGGCCAGCGGCGCGCCGATCGGGCGCTGTTGCGGCACCTGGTTCCGCCTGTGGTGGCGCGGACGTATGCTTCTTGCGGTCTTGGATGAGGAGCCCGGTGGCTCCTGGCCGGTGGGCCAGCCACCTTGACGATAAGCCCTGGGCTGGTGGCCGCTCCGATGCTGACGTTCTTGTTCACCCACGTAGAGTTTTCGGCCGCCTTCCGCTGCTGTCGCTGGGGAACCCGAAGATGCTGACCAATCTGTCGGCGCAGGTGTCGAGCTTCATCGGCCGCGAGGCTGAGCTGGCGGCGGTGCGCAGTCTGATGGGTGATTCGCGCCTGGTGACGCTGACTGGCGCGGGCGGGGCGGGCAAGACGCGGCTGGGGCTGCAGGTTGCCGCCGGGCTGCTGGGTGGGGCCGGGGAGGGGGTGTGGTTCGCCGATCTGGCCCCGGTGGGTGATCCGGGCCTGGTGGCGGCAACGGTGGCGGATGTGCTGGGTGTCCGCCAGGAGCCGAGTCGCCCGGTGCTGGAGGCCTTGGTGGAGGCGGTGGGCGAGCGGAGCCTGCTGATGGTCTTGGACAACTGCGAGCACGTGATCGACGCATGCGCCAAGCTGGCTGATGCCATGCTGCGGGGCTGCCCGAACCTGGCGCTGCTGGCGACCAGCCGCGAACCGTTGGGCATCGACGGGGAGCGCGTGTACCGGGTGCCGTCGATGGGGACCCCGGCCGACGGCGCTGACACCGGGGCGATCTGGGCCAGCGAGGCGGTGCGGCTGCTGGTAGACCGCGCCGCCGCGCAGGGAGTGCCGCTGGCCGAAGACGAGCCGGCCGCTGAGTTGGTGGGGCGGATCTGCCGGCGGCTGGATGGCATCCCGCTGGCCCTGGAGCTGGCCGCGGCGCGACTGCGGGCGATGCCAGCGGCCGAGCTGGACGCCCGGCTGCACGAGCGGTTCGCGCTGCTCACCGGTGGGTCGCGGGCCGGGCTGCCGCGGCAGCAGACGCTGCGGGCCATGGTGGAGTGGTCCTGGGAGCTGTTGACCGGCCCGGAGCGGACTGTGCTGGCCCGCCTGTCTGTGTTCGCCGGGGGGTTCACCCTTGCCGCGGCCGAAGCGGTCGCCGCAGACCAGGATGTGTCCCCGGGCGAGGTGATTGGGCATCTGGGCGCCCTGGTGGACAAGAGCCTGGTGCAATTCGGTGACACTCCGACCGGCCCGGGGCGGTACCGGCTGCTGGAAACCGTCCGCCAGTACGCGGCCGGCCAGCTGGACGCCCTGGGCCCGGCCGCAGCCAGCGCGGCGCGGGCTGCGCATCGCGATTATTACCTGGCCCTGGCCGAGACGGCTGCCCCGCAGCTGGTGGGGCCCGATCAGGACGCGTGGCTGGACCGGCTCGACGCCGAGCTGGGCAACCTGCGGGCCGCGATCGCCGTCAGCCTGACCCAGGCCGACCCCGAGCCTGGCCTGCGGCTGGCCGCCTCGTTGCTCGGGTTCTGGCAGGTACGCGGGCTCGCCGCCGAGGGAGCCAGTGCCCTGCAGAAGCTCCTGGACGCGCCGGCCGCCCAGCACACGCCGCTGTTGCGCGCCCGGGCGCTGGCCGCCGCGGCCCGCCTTCTGGAGACAACGGGCGGTTACGCGATCGCCTGGGACTACTGCGAAGAGGCCTTGGCCATTGCCCGCGCCAGTGGCGATGGCCACCTGGTGGCCGAGCTGCTGTTCGAGCGAGCCTGGATCCTGCTGCGCCAGGGGCAGCCCGGTGCCGCGCTGCCGCCCATCGAGCAGGGCCTGCGCCTGGCCCGGCCCCTCGGGGAGCCGCACCTGACCGCGCGTCTGCTCTCCGCCCGGGCGTACGCCACCTATGTTGACGGGGACCCTGCCGACGCGCGGAGCGATTTCGTCGAATCCCTGCGGCTCTTCCGCCAGGCCGGGGACCGGCTCCAGGTGGGGGCGGCGCTCAGCAACCTCGGCAACTTCGAGCTGTCCGCGGGGGATCTGGACGCCGCCCGCCGCCACCTGGCCGAGGCGCTCGAGATCGCCCGCTCGCTCACCAGCCGCGGCGGCATCGTCTACGAGACGTTCAACCTTGGCCTGGCCGAGTACCTCGCCGACTCTCCGAACGCGGCCAGGGCCTTGTTCGCGGAGTCACTCGACCTGGCCGGGCGCATGGGGATGAAGGCGAATATGGCATACGCGCTGACGGGCCTGGCCATGGCCGGCCGTGACGGAGCCGACCCGGGCTGGTCTGCCCGGCTGCACGGCGCGGCCGACCAGGCCCTGGCCGATTTGGGCGAGACCATCGAGCCGCTGGAAGGCCATCTGGCCGACCTCGACCGCCAGCGCCTGCGCGCCGCGATGGGCGCCGAGGCCTTCGAGGATGAGTACGCTGCGGGCCGCACCCTCGACCTGGCGGGTGTGGCTCACGAGGCGCTGCGAGAGACGCAGACCGGGGGCGCAGCCCAGCGCGCCGGTGCCCTGGTGAGCGAACCGGACGCGGCCAGATCAGCAGCTGCCCTGGCGGTCCTGACGCCTCGCGAGCTCGAGGTGCTGAAGCTCGTCGCGCAGGGACAGAGCAACGCAGACATCGCCCAGGGGCTGGTGTTGAGCGAGCACACGGTGCACCGGCACCTAGCCAACATCCTTCGCAAGCTCAACCTCTCCTCGCGCGCCGCGGCCGCAGCCTGGGGCGTGCGCACCGGGCTGGTGTGAGCCTGGCCCGATCGGGCCATCTTCGGCGGCCGGGTGAAGCTGGCCCGTACGGGCGAAGCGATGGCGCCGCGGTGCCTTCGAAACTGATAGCGGAACGGGCCGAACAGCGGCCCGCAGCCGTGAAAGGAAAGAACCCATGGTCTGCCCCTGCACCCACCGCGCCGCCGGCCCGGCCCTGCGTGTCTGCCAATCCCGCGCCGTGGGCCGGGCACTGTCTGCCTACCAATCCCGCGCCGTGAGCGGGCTCTGACCCCTTCAATCAGTTTCGCGCGGTCGGCTGGGCGATTGTCAAGCCAGCACCGATTCGTGGAGCTGATCCGTGAATGCCTGGCTGGGCAGGCGGTCCGGGCCGAGATGAATCGCGCCAAGTGCCATCCGGACGTCGTCTCCGCCAGCCCCCGAGGCCGCGTAATAGCGACTGCGCCGGGCGCGGCCATCGGCGGTGAAGGTCGTCATCAAAGCCGCGAACGTCCGGGACACGCGGCGCATGCGGCGGAGCCGCTCCGTGCGCTGTTGACCGTAGGGGCGCAGTCCCGCCACCGTCCAGCCATCAGTGGTGAGCAGCAGCTCGGAAAGCTGCCGGACGTCGCACATCGCCATCGACAGGCCCTGGCCGGCGACCGGGTCGTCGTAACCCCCGGCGTCGCCGAGCAGAACGACTCCGTCGGCATAAGGTTCCGCGCACCAGGTCTGCTCGCCGCTGAACGTTGCGCACGGCCCTGCTGCTGTGCCTTCGCCCAGGCCTAGTGCTGCGGGGATCGACCGCAGCCCGGCGAAGGCCTGGAGGAACCGCTGCGGCCCCGCGCGCCCGGCCCATCGTGGCGCCTGCTCGTTCGCGTGGCACGTGTACAGGCGCACTCGGCCGCTGCCCTGCGGGAAGACATAGAACTGAATGTCTTCTTCGACCCCGATGCTGTATTGGTCATCCGGCCACTGCGCTGCCCCCTCGATCAGCAAGCCAGCGATCACGTGGGTGGCCGGGGCCTTGTGTATGCGGATGCCGGACTGCTTGCGCACCGTCGAGGCCCGGCCGTCAGCACCGATGACCAGCCGCGGCCGCACTTGCCTCTCGGTGCCGTTAAGGTACGTGACCGACGGCCGCGCACCTGCCTGGACGCGCACTTCCCCGACCCCGCGCACGAGTTCCGCGCCCAGGCGCACAGCCTCATCGGCAAGGGCCTGGCACGCCCCGGGATGGGAGGCGCACAGGGGGCCGTGCACGCCTGGGAGGATGGTTGAGGCGTCGCGCTTTGCCGTTTCGGCGGCAGACGGTGCAACCAGTTCGTCATAGCCCACGAAGTAACGCGCATCGACGGCATGCGTGCTGCGCAGAACGGTCTCCAGTCCGGCAGCCCGCGCTTCCAGCACTCCCCACGGCGCCATGTATTCACCGCGCACCCGGTCGCGGTAGGTGCGCTGCCGTTCAATCAGCAGCACCTCCAGGCCGCCTCGAGCCAGCACGGCGGCGATCGACGCGCCGGCAATGCCTGCCCCGACGACAACCACGTCGGGATTGGTCCCCTGCATACGATGTCTCTCCAAGGACTAGGTTTCGGCGAGCGTAGATCTGGGACGGCGAGCCTCGCTTCCGGGGGGCCACCTAGTCCCAGGCGCACAGGTGAGGTGCCGCACCAGGGCTCGCCGGGGCCACGCCGTTGGCCGGGGCCCTTCTTGCCGGCCAACGTCGGCACCACGACGGGCAGACTCGCCGCTCCCGGAACCGGCGCGTCGTTCGTTGCCTCTGGACCTGGCGTTAGCTGGCGAGGGCTGGTGGGGTTGGGGTGATGGCCCAGCGGATGGCGCCCACGAGGGCGTGGCCTGCCGGGCGGACGAGAGCGGCTTCCGTTACCGGGAGGCGGGGCAGGCGGAGCGGTCTGCGGGCCCATCCGGGCAGCAGCGACACCGCTGCGGCGGCCAGCACGGTGTAAGGCGGCCGGGCGAGGGCGGGCAGCGGCGGAGTGAGCAGCAGAAACCGGGCAGCCTCACGGGCCTGGACAGTCCCGGCCAGTTCGGCACGGTAGCTCGCGATGCGGGCGGTCAGCTCGGCTTCGTTACGTGGCGGGTCGGGCACGCCCAACTCGGCGCCGATCCGGGCCATGTCAGCGACGTAACCGTCGCGTCCGGCCTGGTCCAGAGGGTGGGCGCCGAACCGGGCATGCGCGCGCAGGAAGCTGTCGGCTTCGGCGATATGGACCCAGGTCAGCAGCTGCGGATCCGAGGCCGCGTAGGGCCGGCCGTCCGGTGCCGTCCCGGTGATGCTCTGATGAATCGCCCGGACCCGCTCGATCGCGTCGCGGGCGTCGCTGGCCCGGCCGAAGGTGGTGAGCGCCAGGAAGTAACTGGTCCGCTGCAACCGTCCCCACGGGTCGCCGCGATACCCCGAATGCCCGGCCACCGCGGCCATCGCCAACGGGTGCAAGGACTGCAGCAGCAACGCCGTGATCCCGCCGATGAACATGGCGGAATCCCCGTGGACCTGGCGGATGGGCCGGTCCTCGGCAAACCAGCGCTCGCCCGGAGCGTTGATCAGCCGGTGCCGCGCCGGGCCCTGCGGCCCGGCTACCCGCTGGAAGATCAGCCCGCCCAGTCGGCCCCGAACCAGATCACCGGCACCCGAGACTCTCATCCTGCCATTCTCCCCCGGCCCGGCCCCGCGCCGCCGCCGCCGATCTCGGGGCGAGTGAGCAGCAGACCTGGGATCAGCCCTCTTGTTCGTATTTGAACGAGAGCTGAAGCTTGGTCCGGTAGGTGATCGCGCCGCCCTCGTCCAGATGAATGTCCTGCTTGACGACCTCAGCCACCCGAAGATCGCGGAGCGTCCCGGCCGCAGTCCTGATCGCCTCCGCGGCCGCGTCTTCCCACGACGTGTCGCTTGTCCCGATGATCTCGGTCACCCTGTACACGCTCATGCCGCTCTCCTTTGCTGACTTGCGACAGTCCAGGCTGCTGCGGCCAGCTTGTCATAGCTTCACGCAGCCACATTCGCCGATGGCGGCAAGTGATCGCGGGCCCGCGCGGTGATGGCGTTAGGAGACGGCAGCCTTCACCAGCTCGGCGACCCTTTTCTCTACTGCGGCGCTCCACTCCAGGAGCGCGAACGACACCGGCCACATGTCCCCGTCGTCGAGGTTGGCCGTCTCCTGGAAGCCCAGTGTCGAGTACCGGTAGTTGAATTTTCCCGAGTTCTGGAAGAAGACGACGACCTTGCCTTCCTCGTTCACGTAGGCGGGCATCCCGTACCAGGTCTTGGGCGACAGATCCGGGGCGGCGGCGGTCACCGTCATGTGCACGCGCTCGGCGAGCGCACGATCCAACGGCGCCATCTCCGCGATCGCGTCGAGGGCCGCTTGCAGTCCGTCGGCCTTCTTGGCGCCCTTCTTGCCCTCGGCGCGCAACTCGGCGGCGCGCGCCTTCATCGCGGCACGCTCCTCAGCGGTGAAGCCGTCGGACTGGGTCTTGGAACTGTTCGCTGGCATTCTCGAGCTCCCTTCCGGTGTTCAAGGCCCGGCACGATGCCGGCCACCTGTAGGAAGGCTAGGTCCGGCGACACCCTGGTGCTTCTCGATTCCTGACCGGATGGGACGCTGACGGCGCGACCGCTCGCGCAACTGTCAGCCGGCCCGCGGCGGGATGACGCCGTAGCGCGGCTGGCCTTCGATCGTGGCCCAGAAGGTGCACTGATGCACTTCGTTGAAGACGGCCTCGGTCTCGGGCGCGGTCGCCTTGGGGATCAGCTCCTGGATCTGCGGGTGCTGGCCGCCGAACCGGGGCCAGCGCGGTGCCGTGCCGCCATTGGGGTCGCCGGTGGCGGCGAAGCGGGTCCAGTAACCCTGCATCAGAGCGGACAGCGCGAACTGGTCCGGCTTGAACGGCGGCGTGGTGTCCAGGAGCGGGATCTTGCCGAACACGTATTGCAGTTCCGTGCTGTGGGCGGGGCCGAGCGGGAAGGAGAACTTGATGCCGAAGTCGTTCGGCGGGTGCGGGTCGCTGAACTCGTAGGCATAGGCCCCGCTGCCCTGGGTGAGGGTGTCGGTCAGCAGAGCCGGGCAGCTGAACTCCGAGTCGGTGAGCACCTGGGCGTAGGCGAGGTCGGGGGAGGGGAACTTGCTCAGCGGGTAGTGGGCGAGGACCGCCTTCGCCGCCTTGGCGCCGAACTGGGCGGTGATGACTTTCGGGTACTGTGCCGCGGTCAGCGGGTGGCCGCGGAGCAGGTCGTACTCGATCCCGACAAAGAACTCCCCCTCATCGAGGTTGCTCCCCTGGAGCAGCGGGACGTGCAGGTAGTGGCCGGTCTCGAACGCCTTGATCGGGTCGAGCGGCAGCGTGTCGCCGCCGATGACGGGACCCCAGGAAAGCCCCGCCGACGGTTCGGCCTGCAAGATCGCGGAGGCCGGCTTGGCCCGCAGGCACGCCGCGGCGGTGGCCGGGCTGGTGCAGCCCAGCCTCTTGGCCAAGGCGGCGCCCTGACGTTCGGCGGCGTTCTTGGTGCTGGCGGGGAAGATGCACCCGCTCTCGGCGATGGCGCGGGAGAACAGGCCGAACGCGGTCGGCGAGGCCATGTTCGCGCATACGCTGGCGCCGCCCGCGGACTCACCGAAGATCGTCACATTGCCCGGGTTGCCGCCGAAGGCGAACGCGTTGTTCTGCACCCAGCGCATCGCTGCCTGCTGGTCCATCAGCCCGTAATTGCCGCTGGAGCCATCGGGGCTCTCGGCGTCCAGCGACGGCAGCGCCAGGAAACCAAACGCGCTGAGCCGGTAGTTGATGGTCACCACGATGACGTGACGCCTGGCGGCGAGCAGCGCACCGTCGTAGATCCTGCCCGCGCCGCCGGTGAAACCGCCGCCGTGGATCCAGATCATCACCGGAAGCAGCCGGCCCGGCGCGGCCGGCGGGGTGTAC
Source organism: uncultured Actinomycetes bacterium (assembly GCA_963703605.1). GTDB lineage: Bacteria > Actinomycetota > Actinomycetes > Streptosporangiales > Streptosporangiaceae > DASXKD01. The sequence goes on along the minus strand of CAVPFC010000049.1, from coordinate 51,371 downwards.
ACGTTCAAGAACAGGCAATTCTCAAATGTGCTTGTGGCCGGCACGCCGGTGGCGATGCTGCCGGTCTGCGCGCAGTCGTGCCCCGGCTTGGTGGCCGGCCGGATGCCATGCCACGGCGGGAACGGCTGCGGCGGGCGCCACTGATTCGCGCCCGTCGGCGGGGCGGCGTAGGGGATGCCGAGGAACTCACGGGCGCCATTTTTGTGGAACCCGCGCACCAGGCCATGGTCCGTGCGCACGACGAGCGGCAGCAACCGCGGGCCCGCCTGGCCGGCGGCTACCGCGTGACCGGCGGTCACCCCGGTCAGCGCCAGTGCCAGGCTCGCCACGGCCACGACCCGCCTGCTGGGACGGCTGAACAGCAACCGTGTTCCGCGCATGACCTGCCTCATCTCCTAGCCCAGGCCCTCGGCCCCAAAGCCACGGCAGTCCTGTCGACCAGTTCCGCTCGGCGACTGCGACCGACCAGTTACCAGTCGGTAGTCTCAGCCCCAGCACCGTCCCGGTCAAGGCATTACCCACCAAATATCCGGATTCGCCGCGAGCCGGGTCCAAGCTCCGGGATAGCGGCAGGCCGTATCCGGGGACTACCGGGCTTGGCGGAGCCCTTGTTCGGCGTATTCGGCCAGCAGTTCGCTCACTGAGATGCCACGGCGTACGGCCTCGGCCGCGAGCCGCTCGGCAAGATCGTCCGGAAGGACGATCGTGCGGCGCACGCTGTCGTCGCGCTCCCAGCCCTCGTCGCTCAACTCAGGCAAGCTCCCTCCTTTGCGGTACCAGGGCTGCTGCGTCGTTCACCGGAACATAGCGGCGAAGGATGCGGTCGCTCAGCAGGCCGAGGCAGCTCAGGTTCGGAAATCCCGGCCCCTGCGCGAGCCCGGCCAACACCGGCAGGTGCAGCGGCGCCAGGCCGGACACGGACAAGTCCAGGCCGATGCGGCGCTCGACTTCACCGGTGCCGAGCGCTTGCCGGTACCGGGCGCTCGCGGTGCCGCCCAGGATTGCCTCGAACCACCGCGCGTCGAAGCCGATGGCGACAACTACGGCGTCGTACGCGACGCGCTCGCGTTCCTCGCCGTAGGCGATGGTCACGACCACGTCCTGCTCGCGCGCCTCGACCGCGGCCGCTCGCCCGGCAAGGGTGCGGAATCCGCGCGCCTGGTTGAGCGTCGCCTCGGCTTGCAGCGAGAAGACGCCACGGTCGGTGCGCTCGAGGAACTCACGCCGGTGCGCCTCGGCCAGGCGCGGCCAGTCCGCTGGGTCGGAGTAGAAGCGGTTCTCGTCGTAGCTCTCGCCCCGTGAGTACAGCACCCCCCGGGAGGTCAGGACGTCGATCGTCGAGTGCTTGTGGAATCCCCTCACCAGATCGATGACCACCGAGGCGGCAGTCTCCCCGCTGCCGATGACGCAGACGCTCAGCGCACGTTCGCGGTGCATCGTGGGCGCCGCCAGCCAGTACGTCCGCCCATCGAGGACACGGGGGTGATCACGCGGCTGGCCCGGCACCGTGATGGCCGGCCCCGCCCCGGTGATGACCACGCCGTCGGCGGCAATCGCGTCGCCCGCCGCCAGCCGGACCTCCCACCGATCACCGGCGGTAACCTCCAGGCCGGTCACGGTGCCGCGGACAACTTCCGCCCCGGCCGCCTCAGCGACCTCGCGCAGGTAGGTACTCCACTGGCGGTGCGTCGGCCGCATCTTCCCCCGGTCGACCCAGTCGCTGTAGACGCCATGCCTTATCAGGTGGCGGTGCCAGCTGTACTCGGCCATCGCCGCGATCACATCGGCGGTTGCGTCACCCCAGCTGGCCGGGTACGGGTAGCCGACGTCCTTCTCCGCCGGGGTCCCGAGCGGCAGCAGACCGCTGGTATATCCCTGCCGCCCGCTCCAGTTCCCGGCGACCTCGCCCCGGTCCACCAGCACAACCCGCGGCGCCGGCAAACCCACGGCGGCCAGCGCGCGGGCCTTTGCCGCGATCGCGATGCCCTTCGGGCCGGCGCCGAGGACAGCAAGCGTTAGCACCTGGCGAGGATAACCAGGCAACCCCTGCCAAGGCCGCTATTCCTCGCCAGGCGTACAGGCCGGTAACCCTCGTCCAGAGCTGGCGCCGCATCACTCACGTCGTCCTCCTCGCCTCGGCGGCCAATGAACCTCCCGCCGCCACCGGCTCGTCGAGCGGCGGAACAAGCGGGGGCGAGGGCCCGTCGAGCAGATGCTGCAAGTGGTTGCCAAGCCACGCGGCCAGGGATGCGCGGTCCGCCTGCGCCAGGGGGCCGCTTCGCATGATGTAGCGGCTGGTCACCGTGCCGAGAATGAAGGCGCCGACGGCGCAGGCCCGGTCGGCGGCGTCGCGGGCCGTGCAGCCGAGCGTGGTGGTGAGGTGCTCGGCAAGCGGCTCGCTGGCCTGGGTGGCGAAGAACTTGGCCAGCGCCTGCGCGGCCGACGGCGAACTGCCGGCCGACCGCATCATCATGAGCAGCGGATCGGCCGTGTCGGCGGACTCCCAGCGCTCGACCACCCTGCGGGCGATCCGGTCGCCGAGGGTCTGCGGTGGCCCGGGATAGATGGCCCGCGCCTGGAGGTCGATCGTGGTGGCGGCGGCGAACAATCCCGCCTTGCCGCCGAAGTAGCGGGTGATGAGGTTGGCGGCCACGCCAGCCTCGCGGGCAACGGCGTGCACGCTGGTGCCGTCGTAGCCGTGCTCGGCGAAATGCCGCCCGGCCACCTCAATGAGGCGCTGCCGGGTCAGGTGGGCATCGCGCCTGCGTGGCTCCTGCGTCGTGACCACGCGGCAAGTGTAGCCCCCCTATGTGTATGCCCGTACACATGGGGGGTACGATGCTGCCATGACTACGCCGAGCCCGATCAACTCTGACGCCGCCGCTCCCGGGCCCCGGAGCGCGCCACGCTCGGGAGCCGACCCCAAGTGGTGGACCCTCGCGGCGGTCTGCCTGGGCACCTTCATGCTCTTGCTCGACATCACGATCGTGAACGTCGCGCTGCCGTCCATCCAGGCGTCGCTGGGCGCGTCCTTCTCCGATCTGCAATGGGTCATCGACGCCTATGCCCTCACCCTCGCGGCCCTGCTGCTGACCACCGGGTCGCTGGCCGACCTGTACGGCCGCCGCCGCCTCTACCTCGGCGGCCTGGCCATCTTCACCAGCGCGTCGGCGCTGTGCGGCGCCGCACAGTCCCCGCTCATGCTCGAGCTGTCCCGCGGCCTGCAAGGCGTCGGCGGGGCAACCATGTTCTCGGTCTCGCTGGCCTTGCTGGCCAGCGCCTTCCACGGCAAGGACCGCGGCGTCGCCTTCGGCGTCTGGGGCGCCCTGACCGGGGTCGCCGTGGCCGTCGGCCCCATCGTGGGCGGCGCGCTGGTCACTGGCCTGTCCTGGCGGTGGATCTTCTACGTCAACCTGCCCATCGGAATCATCGCCCTGGCCCTGACCGTGCTAAGGGTCACCGAGTCGCGCGACGAGCAGGCCACCCGCCCCGACCTGCCGGGCTTCGTCGTGTTCTCCGCGGCACTGGCCTGCCTGGTCTACGCCCTGATCGAGGCCGGGCGGACCAGCTTTACCGCGACGGCGGTGCTCGCCTGCTTCGCCGCGGCCGCCGTCCTGCTGATCGCCTTCGTCGCGATCGAGGCGCGCAGCGCGCACCCCATGTTCGACCTGCGGCTGTTCCGGCTCCCCACGTTCGTCGGCGGCGACGTGGCCGCCTTCGGCGTCTCCGCCGGGATCTTCTCCGTGCTGCTGTACCTGGTCCTCTACCTCCAGGACGTGCTCGGCTACAGCGCGCTGCAAACCGGCCTGCGGCTGCTCATCCTCTCCGGCGGCATTCTGCTGGTCAGTGGCATTGCCGGGCGGCTGACCTCAAAGGTCCCGGTCCGCGTGCTCATCGGCCCCGGGCTGGTCCTCGCCGGGGTGGGCCTGCTGCTCATGCGCGGCCTGACCGCTGGCTCCTCCTGGACGCATCTGATCCCCGGGCTGATCGTCGCCGGCATCGGCGTTGGGTTCATCAACCCACCGCTGGCCTCGACCGCGGTGGGGGTGGTGGAACCGCGGCGGGCGGGGATGGCGTCGGGCATCAACTCGACCTTCCGCCAGGTCGGCATCGCCACCGGTATCGCGTTGCTGGGCGCCCTGTTCGCCAACCGGCTGGGCTCCGCCGTGGGCGCGCTCTCGGCACGAACCCCGTTCGCGGCCCACAGCGCCGCGATCGCCGCGGCGCTGCGCAACGGGGGCGCGAGCCGGCTGTTCGCGACGACCCCACCGGGGCAGCGCGGTCTGCTCGCCGAGGTTGTCCGTGGCGGCTTCACCACCGCCCTCAACGACATCCTGCTCGTCGCGGCCATCATCAGCTTCGTCTCCGGTGTGCTGGCCTTTGCCCTCATCCGCTCGAAGGATTTCGCCCATTACGCCCAGCCGGACCGCACCGCGGTGCCGAGCGGTGAGCCTGGGGACGTCTCCGCCCCACTTGGCCAGGGCACCCCAACTGGACCGCCGGTGAACTGACCTGTGCTGCGACTGTTAACCGGTGAGCGGCGCGAGCAGCTCCCGGCCGATACTGAGGATCGAGAAGTGGCCGTGGCCGGGGTGGACCTGAAGCTGCGCGCCAGGTATCGCCTCGGCGTAGAGCCGCGCGTGCTGGAGCGGGACCGTGGTATCGGCATCCCCGTGGGAGATCACTGACGGCACGTTGACGCGGCCAAGGTCGAAACCCCACGGCCGGGTGAGCACTCGCAGATCCTGGGCGACTCCCCGGCTGCCGCGGCGGAACGCTTCGGCGTAGTTGACGAGGAAGGACTCGCGGGCGGCGGGCTCGGTGAGCGTGCGGCTGTCGACGTCGGGCATCGAGGTTGCGGTGAGGGAGAAGAACAGCCTTGGCGAGTGGCGGGCGAGCACGCCGAGGCGGCCGAGAAACCAGCCGCCGAAGGCCGGCGCCTGCCGGGCGATGACCAGGGACGCCCGTTCCCCGGGCGCCATCCCGCTGGTGGGCCATCCGGGCAGGCCCAGCGGCGAGACGAGCAGGAGGCTGCGGAAGCGGTCGGGCAACGCGGCCGCGCACGCCGCCGCGAACGGCCCGCCACCCGAGACGCCGAGCAGCGCTGCCGAGTCGGCCTGCAACGCGTCCAGCACCAGCGCCGCGTCCGCAACCCAGTCCGCGACCCGGCTCAGCCGGTGCGGATCGCTGCCGCCGGTGCCAGGGCGGTCCGGGGCCACCAGGCACAGCCCCAGTTCGCGCGCCGTCTGCTCGAACCACTCTGCCGACAGGCGCGAATCGGCGAGCCCATGGCAAAACAGCACCGGAAACGCGTCCCGCTCGCCAACGATCGCAACCGAGATCGCGCTGCCGTCGCCTCGGCGTACCTCCATCCGCTCATGATCTCACCTGGCAGAGAGCGACACGGCGCGGCGAGACGCTAACTGCCCCGGTGCCGGAGGAAGCTGACGAACTCCACGCCCTCGCGCAGCCGCCGCTTCATCATCTCGGGGCTGCGCAGCATCTCCGCCGACATTTCCGCGATCTTTCCGGCCCGGAAGTAGAACTGCTTGTAGAAGGTTTCGACGGAGTCGAAGATCTCGGTCCGGTTGAGGTTGGGATAGCTGAGCATGGCGGTCTGGACCCCGTGCTCGTCGATCAGGGTGGCGTCGTCGTCGGGCAGCCACCCGTTCTCCTTGGCCTGCTGGTACAGGGCGGTCCCCGGGTAGGGCGCGGCGATGGAGACCTGCAACGAGTGCGGGTTGATCTCCTTGGCGAAACGGATCGTTTCCTTGATCGTCTCGGTGGTTTCCCCGGGAAGGCCGACGATGAACGTGCCGTGAATGGTGATGCCAAGGTCGCGGCAGTCCTTGGTGAACTGGCGGGCCCGGTCCACCCGGACGCCCTTCTTGATGTTGATCAGGATCTGCTGGTTGCCGGACTCGTACCCGACCAGCAGCAGGCGCAGGCCGTTCTCCCGCATGATCTTGAGCGTCTCGTAGGGAACCTGCGCCTTCGCGTTGCAGGACCAGGTCAGTCCCAGCTTGCCCATGCCGCGGGCAATCTCCTCGGCGCGGCGCCGGTCGTCGGTGAAGGTGTCGTCGTCGAAGAAGACCTCCTTCACCGCCGGGAACAGCTCACGGATGCGGGCCATCTCGCCGAGCACGTGCTCGACGCTTCTGGTGCGGTAGCGATGGCCGCCGACGGTCTGCGGCCACAGGCAGAACGTGCACCGCGAACGGCAGCCCCGCCCGGTGTACAGCGACAGGTAGGGGTGCTTGAGGTAGCCGATGAAGTAGTCGTCGACGTTCAGGTCGCGCTTGTAGACGTCGGTGACGTGCGGCAGGCGGTCCATGTCCTCGAGGATCGCCCGGTCCGGGGTGGCGGCCACCGTGCCCGCGGCGTCGCGGAACGTGACCCCGTCGACCTCGGCGAGGGGGCGGCCCTCGGCGATCTCGGCGATCGTGAAGTCGAACTCCTCGCGGGCAACGAAGTCGATGGCCGGCGAGGCCAGCAGGGAAGCCTCGGGTTCGACCGCCACCTTGGCACCGACGAACCCGATCTTCAGGTCCGGGTTCTCCCGCTTGAGCGCCTCGGCGACCTGCACGTCCCCGGCGAACGACGGCGAGCTGGTGTGCAGCACCGCCAGGTCGTACCGGCCGGCCAGCGGCCGCACGTCGTCCAGGCCAAGGCCGGCCGCGGGCGCGTCAACGAGCTTGCTGCCCGGCACGAGCGCCGCGACCTGGGCCAGCCAGGTGGGGTACCAGAACGACCGGATCTCGCGTTTGGCCTGGTACCGCGAGCCCGCCCCGCCGTCGAAGCCCTCGTACGAGGGAGGATGCAAGCACAGCGTACGCATCATCGGCAGTGAGCCTCCTGACGTGCTAGTGCGGACAGATGGTCTCCGGGCAGCTCAAGGTCGATGCTAGCCAGCGCTGCCGCGAACGCCTGGTCCCATTCGCCGGCCAGCCCGGCCGCTGCCCGGCAGCCGGCGCCTGGCCTGGTTCAGCGCGGCCAGAACGCTGGCGGTCAGGTCCTCGGGCCGTGGGTTGCACACATCGGCGCCGCCGAGTTCCAGCTGGTGCTGCACGTTCTCCCGGCCGTGACCGGGCATCGCGTCGAGGAGCACCAGCCTGCGGCCCACCGCCCGCGCCTCGGCGCACGTCGTCGCGCCGGGGAGGGTGACAACGACGTCGGACGCGTTCATCAGCTCGACGATACGCTCGGTGAAACCGAACGGGTGCACCCGCGGCGAGCTGCGGGCCAGGGCCTCGAGCCGGGCAGCCAGCTGGCGGTTGCGGCCGGCGACGGCCAGCACGTGCACCCCGGCATCGGCCAGCGCGCGCGCCGACTGCTCCAGCGGGCCCAGTCCCCATCCGCCGCCCATCAGCAAGACGCAGCCCGCGTACGCGGGGATCCCGAGCGGCTGGCGGGCGGCCGCTTGCGGCACACGGCTGTAGAAGGCGGAACGCACCGGCGGCGGTACGACGCGGACCTGGGCGCGGGGAACGTAGCGGCGCACCGAGGCGGCGGCCGCGGCGGAGGTGACGAGGAACAGGTCGGTCCCGTCGCGGACCCACAGGCTGTGCGGCACGGCGTCGATGCAGAGCACGACCCGGCGGCATCCCCGGCCCGGCGGCGCGAGCTTTGCCGCTGCGGAGGCGCCGGTCGCGAACACGGCGATCAGCAGTTCGGCCGGTTCGCGGCGCAACTCGGCGCGCAGCGCGGGCACCAGCCGGGATGTCGCGGCCTCGTCCATGGCCTGGGCGAGCGGGCTTCCGGAGCGGAAGTGGGCGAAGTGCAGCCCGTCGTAGATCCCCGGCATCGCCGTCAGCCGCCGGAAGACCCAGTCGCCTGCCTGGCCGGCGCGCCGGCCAAGCAGGCGCATGCAGTCCAGCGTGCGGCTCTCCCAGCCGAGCCGCGCGAGGCTGGCGGTTACGGCCTCGGCGATCGCATCGTGGCCCGAGCCAAGCGAGCCGGACAGGATAATCGCCCGGTCCGGCACGACACACCTAGCGGGTACGGCCTGCGGCCCGTGATGGCAAGGCGATGGTGCACAACACGATCTTGCCACGAGCCGCGACAGCGGGCCGCGGGGGAGGGGAACCGGGCCAGCCGCCGTCGGCATACGGCGGTATGGTCGGGGTAGTTAGCAGTGGTCCGCGCCCCCTTCTCACGGAACGAGATTTACAGTGCTGCTCGTAGCCGCCGTGACGGCGGCGCTGGCCGGAGCGGCGACTTACGGTCTGTCGGCCGTGCTCGAGCAGCGGTCGGTCAGCCAGGTGGCCGAGCGTGGCGTCTTCGCCCCGCGGCTGCTGTGGGATCTTGCCCACCGGCCGGTGTGGCTGGCGTCGATCGCGGCCACCCTGGCCGGTGCCGCGTTGCAGACGACCGCCCTGCACTTCGGGCCGCTGGCTCTCGTGCAGCCGATCCTGGCCTGCGACCTGCTGTTCGCGGTCCTGATCAACGCCGCGGCCCGGCGTACCGCGCCGGATGGGGTGCTGTTCGCCGGCGCGGTGTGCTGCGCGGCCGGCCTGGGCGTGTTCCTCGCCGTTGCCCAGCCCACCGGGGGCGCCGAGACGGTGTCGCTGCCCGCGGTCATCCCGCTGGCGGCGGGCCTGGCCGCGGTCCTGGTCGGCTGCCTCGCCTGGGCCAAGGCGGCCCCGCGAGCCACCCGCGCGCTCGCGCTCGCGCTTGCCTGCGGGGTCTGCTACGGAGTCAACGCGTTCCTGCTCAAGCTGGTGACGTTCTCCCTGGCGCAAGGGTTCAGCGAGCCATTGCAGCAATGGCCGCTGTACGTGCTTGTCGTCGTGGGCCCGGTCGGCTTCCTGCTCAACCAGGAGGCCTTCCAGTCGGGGCGCCTGGTCTCGCCGGCGCTTGCCGTGATCACCACCACCACGGCGCTGGTTTCGATCGGTATCGGCTACCTCTGGCTGGACGAGAGTTTCGCCAGCGGGCCCTTCGCCGTGCTCACCGAGGTGGCGTCGCTGATCGTGATGACCGCGGGAATAGCCCTGCTCGCGCGTCGTGCCCCGGTCGTAGCCAGCCGCCGGGCCGCGACGGCCGGCGCCGGCGCGGGCCCGGCCGAGACGCCGCGCGAGGTGGGGAACGAGCGGCAGGGCATCAGCGAGCGCCAGGACACCGGGCGCGGTGATGACGCCGAGCAGATCATGATTCGCGGTCGCGATCACGCCGACCGCCATGGCAGCCGGATGGAGCCGGGCCGCCGCCCGTAACACCGGACGGCGCACCTCGGCTACGACGTCGCAGTCGTGACGAACGTGAGCGGATCATCAGGCCAGAGCCAGGGCAATGGCGTGCAGCGCCAGTCCCACGCCCGCCCCCACCACCGTGCCGTTGATGCGGATGAACTGAAGGTCGCGCCCGAGGAGCAGCTCCAGCTGGCTTGACGTCTCGGTGGCGTCCCACCGCTGGATGGTCCCGGTGACAAGGCCGGCCAGCTCGTCGTGGAACTGGTCGGCGAATGCCCTGGCCCCTGAGTCGATCAGACGCTCGAGGCCTTCTTGGAGCTGGCGGTCCGACCCCAGGCGCCGGCCCGCCGCCACCAGCGCCCCGGCGAGCTGCCGGCGCAGTTCCGAGTCCGGGTCGGCTGCCTGGCTCCGCAGCGCGTCCTTGGCCTGCTGCCACAGTCCGGAAGACCACTCCCGCAGCGCGGCGCTGCCCAGGACATCGCGCTTGAGGCGCTCCCCGCGCTCACGCAGCTCCGGGGATGTCTCAAGGCGGTCGGGAAGGGCGGCGATCCATTCCTCGAACTGATGGCGGGTCTCGCTGTCGGGATCGGCGGCCATGGCCACCAGCCGCTGGCGCAGGCGGCTGTACAACCGGTCGAAGACCAGCCGGTAAACCGCGTCGGGTACCCAGCGGGGTGACTCGCCCTCGAACATCTCGCGCAGTTCGGTGTAATGGTCGGCGAGATAGCGGTCGGCACCGGAGGCGACCATGTTGAACAGCTCGGCGTGATGACCGTCCGCGATAAGGACCCGCAGGGCCCGCCCGGCCAGCGGTGAGACCTCGATGGAGTCCACCGCCCGGGTCAGTTCGGCGGTGAGCACGCGCTGGGCATCCTCATCCCGGAGGGCCTCGGCCACCTTGACCACCAGATCGGCGGCATGACCGGCGAAGCGGGCGGCGTTGGCCTCGTCGGTCAGCCAGGCGGCCAGGCGGGGAACCAGGCCCACTGAGCGGATCCGCTCGGCGAGAACGTCGGCGTTGAGGAAGTTCTCCTGCACGAACTGGCCGAGAGTGGCGGCGAACTGGTCCTTCCGCTCGACGATCAGCGCGGTGTGCGGGATCGGCAGGCCCAGGGGACGGCGGAACAGGGCCGTCACCGCGAACCAGTCCGCGACGCCGCCGACCATGGCCGCCTCGGCGCCAGCCTGCACGTAGCCGAGGAAGGTCCCGTGTACCCCGGCCGCGGTCACGGCCACGAACAGCGCCGTTACCGCCGCGAGGAGGGCGGTGGCCCGCCGTCGCGCGGCGGCCAGCTGGCGCGCCCGCTCCGCCACCGACTCGCGCTCGATCGTGGACACCGGTGCGGCGGACATCGTCGCCGTAGGTTCCATCTGGCAGCCCCCGATCGCAGATGGTCAGCAGGCCTGGCCAGCCTAGCGATGATTAGCCTGTGCTCCTCGCCGGCTAAACCGCTCGCTCGGTCACGGCGAGCGCGCCGAGGAGAACCGGCAAGCCGGCTCTGGCTTGCCCATGACAGGCTGGAGCCGTGTGCCCAACGGGCCGGGCCTGCCACGCAAGGGGAGTAAATGACAGCCAGCACCGAACAGATCAGCCAGTTGCTCCACCAAGCTGGCGAGACCCACCATCGCGTGTTCCAGATCGTCGACGGCGCCGACGACGACTGGGCCAGCTGGTACTCCGACTGGCTCGTCAACCTCTCCGAGCTGCCCTCGCTGCTGGGCACCAAGCCCGTCCGCAGCGAGCTGACCTACCTGCTCGTCGGCCTCGCCAAGGACTACGCCGCCAGCCAGCCCGGCGAACCCTGGGAAACGTACTACGCCCAGCGGATCCTCGCTCACTTCAGCTCAGCCGGCCGCTGAACCCACCAGCGCGCTGGCTGCGCTCAGTGCGTGCTGTAGTGGAAGATCCCGAAGACGTTTCCCGCTGGATCGCGGAACTCTGCGGTCTTTATGTCGTCGGCGGACCCGTAGAGCGCGGCGCGCGAGGCACTCTTCAGCGCGGACAGGCCCGGATCAACGACGCGCGATCCGCCGAGCTTCTCCGCGTGGCCGAGGGTCTGGTCCACGTCGGCCACCTTCGCGTAGACGACCGCCCAGCGGGCCTGTTCGCCCCCGCCGATGCCGCCCTGGATGCCCCGGCCGGTGCCGGTGTCCACCACCGCGTAGCCAGGAACACCCGAGTTGTCGACCCTCCAGCCGAACAGGCCGGCGTAGAACTGCTGCGTCCGCGCCGCGTCCGACCCCATGACCTCGAACCAGGTAACCGGCGCGCCCGACCCAGCCGACGGTGCTGGCCCGTCCTCCCCGGCAGGCTCGGCGGGCGCGCGCACCAGGCCGACCAGCAGGCCATCGGGGTCGTTGAACATGGCTATCGTCACCCCGCCGCCGAAGTCGGTGACCGGCATGACGGTCGTGCCGCCGAGCGAATTCGCCTTGTCGAGCGTGCCCTGCAAATCGTCGGTTTCCACGTAGAACGCCGACCACGGGTCGCCGGTCTGGCTCTTCCCGATGCCGCCATTGATCCCGGCGCTGCCGCGAGTGTCGATCATCGTGTAACCGCCGCCGGAGAAGCCCTGCAGTCCCCAGCCGAACAGCTCTCCGTAGAACGCCACCAGCGGCCCGTCGTCCGCGGCGCCGACCTCGAAATGCACTACTGCGTTTCCCATGCGGGGCTCCTTCGTCGGGAGGTGCTCATGTTCGTCGGCAAGTGCTCGTGCCGGTCTGTTCGTGCTACGAATCGGAGCCGCCGTTGTTCGCGCGGCGCCTGCTGCGCTGGGCAAGCGCCGCGCGCAGCAGCTCGTCCAGGTCATCGTCGCTGAGCGCGTCCAGCTCGGCGTGGCGGGGCGAGCCCGTCGCGAGCTCCGAAATCCGGGTCGGCGGAGATAACCTCGGCCAGTTCCGCGATCGTCGGGCTGGCGAAGACCTGGTGAACCGGCAGGCTCACGCCGTAAGCGTCACCGATGCGGGCGGCGAACCTGGTCGCGGTCAGCGAATGACCACCGGCCGCGAAAAGGTTGTCGTGCACGCCGACCGGCTCCTCGGTGGCGAGCAGGTCGCTCCAGATCCCGGCGAGCGCCGCCTCGACCTCGTTCCGGGGCTGGACGCGGCCGGCCGCCGCCGCGTGGCACCCCACCGCGGGGCAGGCAGCGCGGACCGGTCGACCTTCGCGTTCGGCGTCAGGGGCAGCGCGGGCAGCGTGACCACGAGCGCCGGGATCATGTAGTCGGGCAGCGCGGCGCGCAGGTGCGGCCGCAACTCCTCGAGCAGGTCGGTGCCGGGCTGCGCCGCGGCGCTGCCCCGGCGGGGCACGATGTAGGCGACCAGCGCAAGCTCACCGGCCCTTGTGGTGGCGGCGACGGCCGCCTGGCGCACGTCACGGTGGGCGCGCAGCACGGCCTCGATCTCGCCGCACTCGACCCGGAAGCCGCGGATCTTCACCTGGTTGTCGTTCCGCCCGATCAGCTCGAGGCCCCCGCCTTCCCGCCACCGGCCGAGGTCGCCGGTCCGGTACAGGCGCGCACCCGGCTCGTCGCTCCAGGGGTCGGGCCGGAACGACCGCGCCGTGAGCCGCGGCTGGTCAAGATAGCCACGCGCTACGCCCCGGCCGGCCAGGCATACCTCGCCCACCACCCCGACCGGCACCGGCATCAGGCGCTCGTCCAGGACGTACACACGGGTGTGCTCGATCGGCGGCCCGATCACGGCCGCGTCCGCCGCGCCGGTGACCACGCCGCCCGCCGACCACACCGTGGTCTCGGTCGGGCCGTAGAGGTTCCACAGTGTGACGCCGGGCGCCATCAGCCGGCCGGCGAGGTCGCCCGGAAGGGTCTCGCCGCCGCTCAGGCGCAGCCGCAGGCCAGCGGGCACCCCGCCGGCCGATTCCAGCAAGCGCCAGGTCTGCGGCGTCGCCTGCATCACGGTGGCGGCCGTCCGCTCGATCAGCGACCGCAGCCGGTCGGGCTCGCGGGTCTCGTCAGCGGTCGCGATCACCAGGTCGGCGCCACAGACCGCGGGCAGCAGAAGCTCCAGGATGGAGATGTCGAACGACAGCGTAGTGACGGCGACCCAGCGGTCGTCGCTGCCGAGGCCGAGCGCGCGCCGGAACGACGCGAGCAGATTCGTGACGGCCCGGTGCTCGACGCCGACGCCCTTGGGCTGCCCGGTCGAGCCGGAGGTGAACAGGATGTAGGCGAGCGCGGTGGCCGGAATGGGCACCGGGGCGAGCGGCGGAGCGGCCGTGGCCGCTGGGTCATCGGCGCAGATCACCGCGGCATCCTCGGCCACGGAGAGGGCAAGGTCGCGGTGCGCGGAGTCGGCAGATGATGATCCGCAGGCCGGCGGCGCGGGCCATGGCGGCCAGCCGCGCCTTCGGGAAAGCCGGATCCAGCGGCACGTAGGCGCCACCGGCCCACCACACGCCGAGCAGCGCGGCCAGCATGCCGGTGTCACGCCCGACGCAGAGCCCGACCCGCGTGTCCGGGCCGACGCCGCGACCGGCGAGAGCCCGGGCGATCCGGGCGGCGCGATCGCAGACCTGGCTCATCGAAACGGCCCCGTCGCCGTCGATGACGCGGGATGCCGACGCCTGGAGCAGTTGCCGGACGTCTACGCCCTCGCCATCGCCGGTGGCCGTGCTAGCCCGGGGGGCCGACCCCCCGGAACCCCCCGGCAGAGCCTGGCGGTTGGGCCCGATGATCAGTTCGTCGCGCTCCGCATCCGACAGCATCGGCAGGTCCGCCACCGGGGTACCGGGAGCGTTCGCCGCGTGCTCGAGCAGGGTCGCCATGCAGCGCAGGAACCGTTCGGCCCACGCCCGGCCGAACTGGTCCGTGCTGTACTCCATCGTCAGCGTCGTGGGCTGGCCGTCCCGGGGGTTCGCGGACACGCTGATGTCGAGTTTCGCGGTCCCCGTGGGCAGCTCCCGGCACACCGAGGTGACGCCGGGAAGATCCAGCGTGGGCGGCGTCGGCGACTCGCGGACGAACTCGACCTGTACGAGCGGCCAGTGTCCGAGCGTGCGTTCTGGCGCGAACTCTTCAACGAGCTTCTCGAACGGGGCCTGCTGGTGCGTCATCGCATCCAGGGTGGTGTCCCTGACCCGGCTGAGCAGCACGGCGAAGGTCGGATCGCCGGCCACCGAGATCCGCAGCGGGACGGTGTTCGTGAACATGCCGACGATCGGGTCCAGCTCGGTGTGGGTGCGGCCAGCCACCTGGGTGCCGATCACGATGTCGGTCTCACGCGCGTAGCGCGACAGCACCGCGGCGAACCCGGTGAGGAACACCATGAACATGGTGGCGTTGGCGTCGTGGGCCACCGCGGCCAGGCGCCGGGTCGTCTCGGCTTCGACAGTGATCTTGGCTCTCGCGCCCCTCGAGGACTGGCGGGCAGGCCTGGGCCGGTCGGCGGGCAGCGTGATGACCTGCGGCGCGCCGTGCAGCTGCTCGCGCCAGTAGCTGAGCTGCCGGTCAAGCTCCTCGCCGCGCATCCGGTCCTGCTGCCACACCGCGTAGTCGCCGTACGTCCATCCACAGTTGCGGCAGCGACGCGGGCACGCCGGTCACTTCGGCCCGGTAGACGGCGGACAGCTCGCCGATCAGGATCTCAATGGACACGCCATCGCCGATGATGTGGTGCATGACCAGCACGAGCAGGTGCCGGTCGGGCCCAGCCCCGATCAGTGTGGCCCTGATCAGCGGCCCGGCGGCCAGGTCGAACGGCTGACGTGCGAGGCGGGCCGCGATCGACTCGGCCTGCCGGGTGCGCTCGCCGTCCGTCCAGTCGCGGCCGGGAGATCGATGCGCTCGATCGGCACCGTGCCGGTGTCGGCGACGACTTGCTCGGGCACGCCGTCGAAGGCGACGATGCTCGTCCGCAGCACCGCGTGGCGCGCGACCATGGCGTCCAGCGCCCGCTGCAGCGCGTCACGGTCGAGCGGGCCGTCGAGCCATATCGCGTACGGCATGTTGTACGTCGGTACGCCGGGTTCGAGCTGATCGAGGAACCATAGCCGCTGCTGCGAGAACGACACAGGAAAACGCATGGTGGACCTACGCCCTCCCGTCGGCAGCGGGCTGAGCGTGCGCACCGCGCCGGCCGCTGGCGCGCTGGCCAGCGCGGCGGCCAGGCCGGCGACCGTGGGATCGGAGAAGAGCGTGCGGATGGGCAGGTCGACGCCGTAGACGGCGCGGATGCGGGCCATCAGCCGGGTAGCGGTCAGCGAGTGGCCGCCGAGCGCGAAGAAGTTGTCGCTCACACCGACCGGCGCCGGCAGCTCGAGCAGTTCGGCGATGATCATCGCGAGCTTCGACTCCGTCGGCGTCCGCGGCGCGACCGGGACCTGGCCGGGGGCCGCGCCCCAGTCCGGCTCGGGAAGCGCGCGGTAGTCGATCTTCCCGCTGCCGGTGAGCGGCAGCGCGGGCAGCACCACGAAGGTGGCCGGCACCATGTAGTCGGGCAGCACCTCGCGAAGGTGCTCGCGCAGTCCAGCGGGCGGCTGGACGGCGCCGGAACGGGTGACCAGATAGCCGACGAGCCGGACGTCGTGGCCCGCGCCGCGGACCGACACCACGGCCTGCGCGATGTCGTCGTGGCCCCGCAGCACCGCCTCGACCTCGCCACTCTCGATCCGGTAGCCGCGGATCTTGATCTGCCGGTCCGCGCGGCCGGCCAGTTCGATCCGCCCGGACCCGCGCCACCGGCCGACGTCGCCGGTCCGGTACAGGCGCGCGCCCGGCCTGCGGCCGAACGGGATCGGGGACGAACCGGGCCGCGGTCATGGCGGGCGCACCATGGTAGCCGTTGGCCACCCCGGCGCCGCCGATGTAGACCTCGCCGAAGACGCCGGGCGGGACCGGCCGCAGCCAGGCGTCCAGCACGTACAGCTGGGTCCCCGCGATGATCGACCCGATCTCGATCGGGGCCGGCGAGGGGGCGACGGCGTCGCCGCCTGAGTAGATCGTGGTCTCGGTCGGGCCGTACAGGTTCCACAGGCGCACCCCACCCCCCGCCCGCCTCCCCATTCCCCCTTCACCATCCCCTTCACTGTGCCCATCGCGTCGGCGAGGTCCCTGGGCAGCGGCTCCCCGGCGGTCATCCGCAGCCTCACCCCGGCCGGGATCCCGCCGGCGTCGACGAGCATCCGCCAGCCAGCGGGCGTCGCCTGCACCGCTGTCGCCCCGCTGTCGGCCAGCAGATCCCGCAGCCGTGCCGCGTCGAGTGCCTGCTCGGCATCGGCGACCACGACGCACCCGCCGGCCAGCACCGGCGCGAGCAGTTCGACCAGGGCGATGTCGAACGCGAATGTCGTCGTCGCGACGAACCGGTCCTGCGGGCCGAGCGCGAGCATCGGCCGCAACGCGTTCAGCAGCGTGGCGATGCCGCCCTGGGTCACGCTGACCGCCTTCGGCCGGCCGGTCGATCCCGAGGTGAAGATCGTCACCGCGGCGGCCGACGGCGGCAGGTCAAGCACTGGCCCGGCCGGCCCACCATCCGCGGCGGCCAGCGTGGCCAGGTCCACGACTGGTACCGCCGCGGCCGTGACGGGGGATGGCGAAGGGAGAACAGGGAGGCCGGCGGGAGGGGGGGACCGGCGCACCTGCGACGCTGCTGTCGACCACGATCGCGGCGGCGCCAGCGTCGGCGAGCATGGTGGCAAGCCGCTGGGCTGGGTAGATCGGGTCCAGCGGCACGTAGGACGCGCCTGCCGACCAGATGCCGAGTATCGCCGGCAGGAGCCGGGCGCCGCGGGGCAGCAGGATCGCGACCCGGTCGGAAACGCCGACGCCGAGCCCGCGCAGGGCGGCGGTGATCCGCAGCGCCAGCTCGCGCACGTCGGCGCCGGTCAGGGCCCCGTCGGCGCCGACGGCGACGACCGAGTCGCCGGTACACGCCGCCCACAGCTGGGCCAGCGCGGTCGCGTCCGGGCCGGTGACCGGGCCGCCGTCCGGCCAGACCTCGGTGACCAGGGCAGCCACCTCGGGCGACATGATCTCGGCGTCGGCGACCGCCAGGTCAGGATCGTCGCGGAGGCAGCGCAGGATCGCGGTGAAGCCGTCGGCCACGAGCTGCCCGGTGGCCTCGCGGAACAGGTCGCTGTTGTAGTTGACCCGCACCCGCGGCCCGGCCGGCGCGTCGGTGACCGTCAGCTCGATCTCGAACTTGGCGGTGCCGTTCTCGATCAGCTCCGGGCGCCAGCGCAGCCCGCCGCGGTCCGGGACGGCCCAGGACTCTTCCATCGCGAACAGAACCTGGACCAGCGGCGTTCGCGCCGGGTCGCGGTCGGGCCTGACCAGTTCCACCACCCTGGCCATCGGCAGTTCCTGCTGCGCCAGCGCCCGTGCGGTCGCGGTGTGGACGGCCCGCACCAGGTCGCTGAGCGTCCCGTCCCGGTCGATCCGGATCCGGATCGAGACGGTGTTCATGAACAGCCCGACGACCGACTCGGTCTCCGGCCGGGTCCGGGCGGCCATCGGCACCGCGACCAGCAGGTCGTCGCTGCCGGTCAGCCGGGCGAGCACGACCGCGTACGCGGCGAGCAAGACAGCGAACTGCGTGGTCCCCTCCCGCGCGGCGAGCCGTTTGAGCCCGTCGGCCACGTCGCCGTCGATAGCGCGGTCGATGCCGCCGGCGGCGAACGTCTGGCGATGCCGGGTACGGCTCATCCACCGGCAGCGGCAGCGCCGGCGGGGCACCGGCCAGCTCGGCCCGCCAGAACCGCTCGGCCGGCGCGTACCCGCCGGCCTCGGCGTGCTCGATCTGCCAGATGGCGAAGTCGGCGTACTGGATCGGCGGCTCCCCGGCAACCGGGCCGCCGCCCGCCGCTGATCGCCTCGTAGTCCGCTGACAGCTCGTCGAACAGGACCCGGAACGACCAGCCATCCGCGACGATGTGGTGCACGACGACCGCGAGCGCGTGAGTCTCCGGGGACAGCCGCACCAGGACGGCCCGCACCAGCGGCCCGGTGGCGAGGTCGAAACACGTGCGGGCAAGCTCGCGGATCAGCGTCCGGGCGGCCGGCTCCCGCTCGTCCGCGGCCAGGTGCTCGACGGAGCTGACCGGCAGTGGCTGCGCGGCCGGCTCGTCGTCGATCACCTGCACCGGCACGCCGGCCTGGTCCCGGAAGGTGGTGCGCAGCGCCTCGTGCCTGGCCAGGGCGGCGTCCCAGGCTTGCTGCAGCGCGCTGACATCGAGCGCGCCATCCAGCCACAGCGCCCACGCGATGTTGTAGACGGGCTCACCCGGGTCCATCTGGGCCAGTACCCACATCCGCCGCTGGCCAAAGGACGTGGGGAACTCGTATACGGCCACAATCAGCCTTCCTGTTCCTGTTCAGCCGCTTTCTGGCCGGCCGCCGCGATGCGCAGCTCCGCCGTCCGGTCCGGCGCCGGCCGCGGTGTAGCCACACGGTATGCGCTACGGTCCCGGCGGCCGATGCTCGACGGCGCCACCGCCGGGCGGGCCGCGCCGGCGGCTTCGTCGATGGCCGCGGCGCAGGCGGCAAGCGTGGGCGCCTCGTAGAACGCGGCCAGCCCTAGCTCGACGCCGAACACCTCGCCGATGCGGAACATCAGACGCGCCGCGGACAGGGAGTTGCCGCCGAGCGTGAAGAAGCTGTCCTCACGGCCGATGCCGCCGCCGTCGGTGCCGTACCGCGGCAGCTGCGACCGCCAGATCTCGGCGAGCCGTTCCTCGGTGGCGCCGCGCGGCGGGGCAACCGGCCCGCGGGCCTGAAGCTCGGGCGGGGGCAGCGCGGCCCGGTCGACCTTGCCGTTGGCGTTGAGCGGGAGCCGGTCGAGGGCCTTGAATCCCGCCGGTACCAGGTAATCCGGCAGCCGCTGCGCGACGAAGTCGCGCAGCAGTGACGGCCGCAGCGTTGCGGGATCCACGCCATCCGCCGGGGTCACGTAGCCGATCAGATGCCGCTGCGCGTCCTCGCCCGCCACCAGCACGACCGTGTCCCGCACTCCCGGGTGCGCGCGCAGGACCGCCGCGACCTCGGCGGGCTCGACCCGGAACCCGCGGATCTTGATCTGATCGTCGGCGCGGCCGGCGAACTCGAGCGTCCCGTCCTCGCGCCAGCGGGCCAGGTCTCCGGTCCGGTACAGGCGCGTGCCGTGCCCGTACGGGTCGGGCACGAACGCCCGCGCCGTCGCCGCGGCGTTCCCGCTGTAACCGCGGGCCAGCCCGTCCCCGCCGGCATACAGTTCGCCGGTCGTGCCGGCCGGCACCGGCTGCCCGTGGGCGTCGAGGACGTGCACGGTGGTGTGCTGGATCGGGCGGCCGATCGGCACCGTGGGCCCCACCTGGGCCGGGTCCGTCATCACATGGCACGCGGTGAAGGTGGTGTTCTCGGTCGGGCCGTAGCCGTTGACCAGTGGCCGCCCACGGCGTGCCGCGAGCACGGCGCGCACCGTGTCCGGATTGAGCACGTCGCCGCCCGCCAGGACGACGGGGACGGCGGCGAGCGCGCCGATCTCGGTCTCAGCCAGCTGGTGGAACAGCCCGGCGGTGAGCCACGCGACCGTCACGCCGGCGGTCCGGAGCAGCGACGCGATATCCGCCAGCCCGAGCGGGCCGGGCGGCGCGATCACGACCGTGGCCCCGGTCAGCAGCGCACCCCAGATCTCCAGTGTGGAGGCATCGAACGCGACGGGGGACAGGTGGAGCAGCCGCTCGCCGGGACCGAGGGAGACGAACGCCGGGTCACTGATGAGCCGGATGACGGCGCGCTGCGGCACGGCGACGCCCTTCGGCACGCCGGTCGAGCCGGAGGTGAAGCTGATGTAGGCCAGGCTCAGCGGGTGCGAGACGTCTGGGGGGGCCGCGCGCTCATCGGCGGCCGAAGCGGCCCCGGTGCCGGCATTGATCACCGCCACGCCCGCGATCTGGGGCACGGCGCCGGCGGTCTCGGCCGCGACCAGCACCAGCCGGGCACCCGCGGCGGCGATCATGGCGGCGGCGCGCGGCGCCGGGCTGCCGATATCGATCGGCAGGTAGGCGCCGCCGGCCTTCAGCACGGCCAGCAGGGCGACGGCCAGGCCGGGGCCGCGCTGCATCGCCACCCCGACCGGCGTATCCGCGCCGACCCCGCGGCGGCGCAGCAGCCACGCCAGCGCGTTGCTGCGCCGGTCGAGCTCGGCGTAGCTGACCGACTCGGCGCCGAAGACCAGCGCCGTGGCGTCCGGGTAACGGGCGGCCTGGGCCGCGAACAGGCCGGCAATGGTGGCATCCGCGGGGTAAGCCGCGCGGGCCCGGTCCCACCCGGCCGCCACATCCGGCGCCGGGGAGACGAACTCGTGTGCAGCCATCCTCAGCCTTCCTGCTCCTGGCGAGAAGGTTTCTGGTCGACCGCGACCACGCGCAGCTCCGTGGTGTAGCGCTGGCCCTGGGCGTCGGTGAGCCAGGTGTCGTCCGGGGCAGGCAGCATCTCGGCGACCGTCACCGTCGCATCGGCGCCGTGCTGGCGGGCGCGGCGCACCGACCGGGAGATCAGGTCGATCGATGCCAGGCTGGTCAGGTCCGCGTAAATCGGCTTGCGCTCGCCGGTGAACCTGCAGAAACACGTGCCGTGGCAGGCCGTGGCCCGCGGCCCACGCCCTGGCCTGCAGATAGCGCGCGCTCTCGTCGGCGGTGCCGGCGAAGGCGGCCTCCGTGGCGGCGAGCCGCCATGTCTCACGGCTCACCACGAGATCATCGATGGTGACGCGGGGCACGTGCTCGCCCGATGGCGCCAGGTCGAAACAATTGGCCGCATTGGCGCTGACCAGGTCGCCGACCACCTCGAGCAGGCCACGCTCCAAGGTCCCGTCGCGGCGCCGCACCCGCAGCCCTGCCGCGGAGCCGATCAGGTCGCAGTCGCCGACCGGCAGGGTCGCGGCGGGGTCATAGCCGCAGGAATCGTGCGCGAAGACGAGCCGCAGATCGCCGCGCGAAGACAGCACGTTGGCCTGCTGCGCGCCGGTGCCGCCGCGCTCGGCGGTCTCGGCGAACCACACGGCAGCGCCGCCCAGATCGTGCCGCATGGCGGTGCGGACCGCGTCCGGGGCGTCGTGGAACGCCAGCCACGGGGCGTAGCGCGAGGTGACGATGCTGGGGTGGACCTCGCCGAGCACCCAGGTGAGCCGGCCGCCGGCGGCGGCGTCTGCGCCCGCGATCATCAGGTCGGGGCTATGGTGCACCGCCATCGGCCAGGGCAGTGGCTGGGCCGGAAACTCCTCCGTCACCCGCTGCCTCAGGTCCGCCGCCCGGAGCTGGACCCGCCGGGCGTCCGGCGGCAGATCCAGGATCTCCGACCAGCGCTCCCGCAGTGCGCCCACCGCAGGCTCGATGAGCTTTACCGGGTCGCCCAGCGCTTCGTTGACGAGCATCCAGACGTCGGCGAACGGCACGATGCCGGTGCCGAGGGCGGCGGCTCGCCGCCGGTAGGCCTCCCTGAAGTGCCGCGCGTACAGCGCGCCGCAGACCGTGCTGAACCACCGCGCGCTGTCGAGCACCAGCGCGAGCGGCGCACGCAGGCCATCCAGGACGTCCGCGCCAAGGCGCACCGTGTCGCCGCGCTGACATTCCTCATAGGCGACGGTCCGGCCGGCATAAAGCTCTCCCGCGCGCCGGGTGGGCGGGAGGCCGGACAGCCGGGTGAACGTCGCCTCGAGTTCGGCCATGGCCACGGCCACCCGCTCCGCGTCCCCGGCCGCGCCGGCCAGGCCGTCCCGGGCGGCGGTCAGCTCGTCCAGGGCTTTTTCGGCCGGCTTGCGGACGCTGTCGTCGGTGACCCGCGACAGCAGCGCCCGCACGGAGCGCTCGGGCCGAAGCTGCTGCGGGGGCACGTCGACCCGCCAGACCAGCCGGTGGCTGTCGGCCAGCCGCGCCATCACCGCGAAGACGTCCGCGGCATCGCCGAACCCGGCCAGGGGATCGGCGAGCAGCGCGGCCGCGATCTCACCGGCGTCACGGGTGCCGTCGCACGCCCGCATGACCGCCGCCTCGGCGTCCGTCAGCGGCACCGGGGGCGTCAGCGGCAGGCGCAGCAGCGCGCCGTCGACACCTCCGAACGGCATCCGCCGCGGCACCAGCCACGGGCGCAGCGCGTTGTCGTGGCCGGCCATGATCGCGCGCACCGCCCAGCCCTCCAGGTAGGTGGCGCGGGCGGCAAGCGAGAATCCCGATGCGGCGTGAGAGATCCGGATGCCGCGGCCATCGTCGATCTGCGCCCAGCTCACCGGCCCGAAGAAGCCGATGCTGTCGTTCTTCGCGCAGTAGCGCTGCAGGTAGCTCGCGACGAGTGCCTCGTGCTGCCGTTGCTGGGAGTTGCGCTTGGCCGGCTCCGGGCCGCGGCGGACCAGCGCGTCGATACCGGTCGTCAGCGCGTGGCGGTTCTGCCAGGCGACCGCCTCCCGCAGCGCGGGCAGGGCCGCCGCTTCGTGCAGGGCCGCGGACAGGCGCCCGACCGCGGCGGTGAACTCGGCGGCGTAGGCGGCGCCGGCCTTGTTCCTCGCGGCCCGGTCCACCGGGGCGGCGGCGTCCGCGGCGATCACGGCGTCCGCGGCTTGGGCGAGACGATCGTCGCCCAGCGAGCCGAGCAGGCGGACGGGGAAGCCGGCCCCGCGCAGGCACACCGTTCGCCACAGCGCCCAGTCGCCGGTCAGGCGCACCAGATGCGGCGCGAGTGCGGATGGCCGGTCCGGCGCTGGCCGCGGGGCGGCCACGCGGTGGGCGCTCCGGCCGATGCCGCCGGCGACTGGCCGGGCCGCGACCGATCGCGGCGCACTGACCGCGACCTGCCCGGCCGGGCGGGCCGCGTCGATGGCCGCGGCGCAGGCGGCAAGCGTGGGTGCCTCGTAGAACGTGGCCAGGCTCACTTCGACCCCGAAGGCCTCGCCGATGCGGAACACCAGGCGCGTGGCGGACAGGGAGTTGCCGCCGAGCGCGAAAAAGGTATCGTCGCGGCCGATGTCGGCGCCTCGTGCGCCGTCCTGCGGCAGCAGTAGCCGCCAGATGTCGGCGAGCCGTTTCTCGGTGGCGCCGGCCGGCGCGGCGGTCTCCCCGCGGGTTTCCCATTCGGGCGAGGGCAGCGCGGCCCGGTCGACCTTGCCGTTGGCGGTCAGCGGGAGCCGGCGGACGGCCTTGAATCCGGCCGGTACCAGGTAATCCGGCAGTCGCTGCGCGGCGAACTCGCGCAGCAGTGACGGCCTCAGCGCGGCGGGATCCACGCCGTCCGCAGGCGTGACATACCCGATCAGGTGCCGCTGCTCGCCCTCGCCCGCGACCAGGACGACCGATTCCTGCACTCCCGGATGCGCGCGGAGAACCGCCGCGACATCGCCGGGCTCGACGCGGAAGCCGCGGATCTTGATCTGATTGTCCACCCGGCCGACGAAGTCGAGTGTCCCATCCGCGCGCCAGCGCACCAGGTCCCCGGACCGGTACAGGCGCGTGCCGTGGCCGTACGGGTCGGGCACGAACTTCTCCGCCGTGGCCGCGGCGCTCCCGGCGTATCCCCGGGCCAGCCCGTCCCCGCCGGTGCACAGTTCGCCGGTCACACCGATCGGCACGGGCAGCCCGCGCGCGTCAAGGACGCGCACGGTGGTGTGCCGGATCGGGCGGCCGATCGGCACCGTCGCGGCCACCTGGCTCGGGTCGGTCATGACATGGACCGAGGTGAAGGTGGTGTTCTCGGCCGGGCCGTAGCCGGCGACCAGGGGCCGGCCGCGACGCGCCGCGAGCACGGCGCGCACCGTGTCCGGGTTGAGCACGTCGCCGCCGGCCATGAGAACGGGAACGGCGGCGAGCGCGCCGATATCGGTGTCGGCCACCTGGTGGAACAGCCCCGCGGTCAGCCACACGACCGTCACGCCGGCGGTGCGCAGCAACGACGCGACATCCGGCAGGCCGAGCCGGCCGGGTGGCGCGATCACGACGGCGCCGCCGGTCAGCAGCGCGCCCCAGATTTCCATCGTGGACAGATCGAAAGCGACCGGGGACATCAGGAGCAGCCGCTGGCCGGGGCCGAGGGGGGCCCACGTCGGATCGCTGATGAGCCGGACGACGCCGCGCTGCGGGATGCTGATGCCCTTCGGCACGCCGGTTGAGCCCGAGGTGAACAGGATGCAGGCCAGGCTCAGCGGACGCGAGACGTCCGGAGGTGCGGCGCGCTCGCCAGCGGCCGGCCCGGCCGGAGCGGGCACGGCGTCGACGCGGATCACCTCCACGCCCGCCAGCTGGGGCACGGCCTCGGCGGTCTCGGCCGTGACCAGCACGAGCCGGGCGTCCCCGGCAGTGAGCATGGTGGCGACGCGGGGTGCCGGGGTACCGATGTGGATCGGCAGGTAGGCGCCGCCGGCCTTGAGCACGGCCAGCAGGGCGGCGATCAGGCCGGGGCCGCGCTCCATCGCGACCCCGACCCTCGTGTCCGTGCTCACGCCGCGGCGCCGCAGCAGCCACGCCAGTGCGTTGCTGCGCCGGTCGAGTTCGGCGTAAGTCACCGAGCCGGTGCCGAACACCAGAGCCGTCTCGTCGGGGTTCCTAGCGACCTGGGCCGCGAACAACGCCGGGATGGTGGCGTCCGCCGGGTAGCCGGCGTTGGTGCGTTGCCACCCGGTGGCTACGTCGGGCGCGCGGTCGGCCTGCCCGGCGATCGGCCCGGCCGCCAGGCCGGAGCCGTTCTCCGCCAGCGCACGGCTCCAGGACTCCAGCAGCCGCGCCTCGGCGGCCGGCAGTAGCTCCAGGCTGCCGATCGCGGCGTGTGGCCTGCCCAGGGCATCGGTGAGCAGGTTCAGGTAGTGCGTGACCATCCGGGACATCGTGGCCTCGTCGAACAGGTCGGTCGAGTGCTCCCAGATCAGGCTCAGGTCGTCGTCCTCGGGCCGGGGCTCCCGGCCGAGACGCTGCGCGGCCCGCGGCACCACGATGACGTTGAGGTCGCACTTGGCCGAGCCGTTCGCGCGCTCGGTGACCGCGCCGGTGAGCCCGCCGAAGTCCAGATCGGGCACGGCGGAGTCGTGGAAGCTGAACATGACCTGGAACAGCGGGGTGCGGGATGGGTCGCGGGCTGGGCCGATCGCGTCGATGAGGGCGTCCACGGGGGTGTCCGACCAGGCCAGCGCCTCGACGACGGCCCGCTGCACCTCCTCCAGCAGGCTGGCGAAGGACATCTGGGCAGACATCCTGGTCCGCAGGACCAGCGTGTTGACGATCATGCCGAGCAGCGGTTCGAATTCGGGCAGGCCGCGGTTCGCCGCGCCGGTGCCCACGAGCATGTCCTGCTGACCGGTGTAGCGGTACAGCAGCGCCGCGAAGCCCGCGTACATGGTCGAGAACAGCGACACCCGGTGCTGTCTGCTGAACGAGCGCAGCGCGCGGGACAGTTCGGCCGGGACCTTGATCCGCGGCGCCGCGCCGCGGAAGCTCATGACCGGCGGCCGCGGACGATCGGCCGGCAGTTCCAAAATGTCGGGCGCGCCGGCCAGCAGGGTGGTCCTGTGGTCCACGTGGGCTCGCAGTACCTCGCCCCGCATCCAGTCCCGCTGCCACAGCGTGTAGTCCGCGTACTGGACGGCGAGGTCGGGGAGTGGCGAGGGCTGGCCGGCCGCGAAGGCCGGGTAGAGGGCGCGCAGCTCGGACAGCAGCACCGACAGCGACCAGCCGTCGTGCACGAAATGGTGCTCCACGTGGACGAAGGTGTTCTCGTCCGGTGCGTGGCGCAGCAGCAGCCAGCGCGCCAGCGGCGGCGCGCTCAGGTCGAAGGGCTTGCGGACCTCCGCGGCGACGACCTCGTCGGCGCGCTCGGCCGGGACGTCCAGTACCCGCAGCGGCGCCTGCACGCCCGCGACCGGTTGCTGCATCGCGACCCCGTCGACCGTGACGAACGCGGTCCGCAAGATCTCGTGCCTGCGCACGATCTCGTCGAGCGCGGCGCGCAGCGCCTCGGTGTTCACCTCGCCGTGCAGCGCCACCGTGGCCTGGAAGTTGTAGGCCAGGTTGCCCGGTGACAACTGCTCGAAGAACCACACCCGCTCCTGCTGCAGCGACAGCGGTACCGGCCGGTCCCCGCGGCCCGGGCGGACCGGCGGCAGGGCCGGCGCCGCCGCCGGGGCGCCAGCCTCCGGGCTGGCCCCCGCGGTCAGCGGGGTGGTCCGCTCGTCGACGATGGCGGCGATCGCGGCCACCGTGCGAGCGCGGAGCAGCTCGGCCAGGGTGACCGTGACCTGCTGTTCGGCGGCGATCTCGGTGGCCAGGTGGGCGATCATCAACGAGGTGCCGCCGAGGGCGAAGAAGTCGTCATCGGCGCCGACCTGAACGCCCCCGAGCAGCCGGGCCATAATGCTGGCCACCACGCCCTCGGTCGACGTGCGCTGCGCCGCGGCCACCTCGGCCAGGCCGGCGTCCGCCCGGCCGGGCGCGGGCAGCGCGGCGCGGTCCACCTTGCCGTTGGGCGTCAGCGGCAGCGCGGGCAGCACCACGATCGCGGCGGGCACCATGTAGCTGGGCAGCCTTGCGGCGGCGAACCCGATCAGTTCGGCGGCCGCCGCGTCCGCGGCAACGTAGCCGATCAGGCGCGGGTCGGCCGGCCCGGATCGTTCGGCGGCGACGAAGGACTCCCGGACCGCCGGATGCTGCCGCAGCACCGCGGCCACCTCGCCGGGCTCGATCCGGAATCCGCGGATCTTGACCTGATCGTCGAGCCTGCCGAGGTACTCGAAGGATCCGTCGGCCCGCCGGCGGACCTTGTCGCCGGTCCGGTACATCCGCTCCCCGGGTACCGCGATGTCGGGCACAAAGGATCCGGCCGTGAGCGCCGGATCGCCCAGGTAGCCGCGGGCCACGCAGGCGCCGGCCAGGCACATCTCGCCGGCCTCGCCGTCGCGCACCGGCTCGAGGCCGTCGAGCACGTAGCAGCGCACGCCGTCGATGGGAACCCCGATCGGCGGCGGCACGGGGCCGTCCGGCAGCACCGGGGTGGTCGTCACGCCCACCGTGCACTCGGCCGGCCCGTAGAGGTTGACAAAGGTGAACGGAAGGCGGGGCGGCACGCCGCGCTGGAGCGCCGAGCCGCCGGTGACCATCAGCCTGAGCACGGTGTGGGACGGCCACCGCTCGTCGAGCACCGCCTCGGCCAGCGGCGTTGGCAGGAACGTCGCGGTGATCTGCTCATCGGCCAGCCAGGCCGCGAGGTCCGGCGGCGAGGTCCGCACCTGTCCGGGCGGCACCACCAGCGTCCCCCCGGCGGCGAGGGTGGGCCAGGTGTCCCAGACGGCCACGTCGAACCCGGGGCTGCACAGCAACGTCGTCCGGTCATGGCGGCCCAGCGGGTAAGCCTCCTCGCGCCAGCGCATCAGGTTCGTGAGGCCGGCGTGGCTGACCGCGACGCCCTTGGGCCGGCCGGTCGAGCCCGACGTGAAGATCACGTAGGCCAGCGTGGCGCCGTCCGGCCTGGCCGGCGCCGAGGGGGATGCCGAGGGTGCCTCCGCCAGGTCAACGACTTCGGGATCGTCGCCGAGCGGCGCGCCAGCGGCCAGCAGCGGGCCGGTGGTCACCGCGGCGGCCGCGCCCGACAGCGCGAGCACCTCGCTGGTCCGCGCGGCCGGGTGGGCGGGATCGAGCGGCAGGTAAGCGGCGCCTGCGAGCAGCACGCCAAGCTCGGCGACGACGAGCTCGGCGGACCTGTCGGCGTAGACGGCCACCACGTCATCAGGCCGGACGCCGCGCCGGGCGAGCCGGGCAGCTAAGCCCGAGGCGTGGCTGGCGAGCTCCAGGTACGTCAGCCGGAGGCCGCCGTCCTGCACGGCGATCGCATCCGGCGCCTGCGCAACGCGGGAGAAGAGGTCGTCGAGCACCATTACGCACTGTCCTTTGCTGGGAGCCGGTCGATCCAGGGAACTTTGGTCAGGCCGGGGTCGCCGTTACGACCCGGCGGCCTGCTCCATCGCGCGGCGCAGGCTGAGTGGGCGCATGTCGGTCCACACCTCGTCGATGTGGGCAAGGCAGTCCGCCTTGACGCCGGTGAACCCGTCGCCGCGCCAGCCGGGCGGCATGTCACGGCCGGCTGGCCAGATCGAGTACTGCTCCTCGTCGTTGAGCACCACGAGGTAGGTCTGCGTGTCGTCGTCGTCCACGTCGCCTCCTGGCGATTCGGTCCTGGTCCTCGTTGATCAGTGGAACCGCAGGCAAGCTCGCATCGGCAGCCCGGTCAATCGGCGCCGGCCCCTTCGTGCTCGCGCATCCAGCGACGCAGTGACGCCGGCCGCATGTCGGTCCAGGTCTCCTCGATGTAGCCCAGGCACTCATCCTCGGTGCCCGTGAAGCCCTCGGCGCGCCAGCCGGCGGGCAGCTCCCGCCCCGCCCGCCAGATCGAGTACTGCTCCTCGTCATTGACGACGACTGCGTAAGGCAGCGACTCCTGAGTACCGGGCATCAGCCGCTCCCTTCGCCGGCGGGCGCGCCGGTGCTGGCCAGCATCTGCTCGCGCATGAGGAACTTGCGGACCTTGCCGGTCGGTCCCACGGTGACTCCGTCGTCGGGGGTGGCCACGATCCGCAGCGGCAGCGCCGCCGCTACCGTGCCGAGCGCGGCGCGGACCTCGCCCTCGCGGTCGGTCTCGGGATCGGCGCCGGCCGCGAGCTGGAGCAGCACCTCGGTGACGAGACCGCCGTCGTCCCCGCGGGCCGCCAGGACCGTGCAATCGCGGACGTCCGGGCAGCGCTTGAGTATGCGCTCCTCGGACAGCGCGGTGTAGAGCCAGTTCCCGTTGCCGAGGTCGAGCGCGTCGCTGGCCCGGTCCACATGGTAGAAATAGCCGTCCTCGTCGCGGTACATCAGGTCGCCGGTCAGGTAGTAGCCGTTCAGCCGGGTGCGGAAGGTGTTGACCGAGTCGTTCCAGTACCCGAGCGCCAGCGTGGGCGACTTCATCGCGACCATCCCCACCTCGCCCATCGGGACCTCGTCGCCGGTCCGCGGGTCCACCAGGATGATCTCGGCGAACGGCTGCGGCTTGCCGACGCAGCGGTTGTAGCGCTCGCTGCCGGGGCGGTGGCTTATCCCGAAGCCGCCGTAGCCCATCTCGGTGGAGCCGAGCGTGTCGTTGAACCGGGAGCCGGGCAGGCTGACGACGCCGTCCTTGCCGTAGGCGTGGTGGCTGCCGACGGCGACCAGGCGGCGGATGTGCGCCTCGTGCGCGCAGTCACCGCTGTTCGACCAGAACCGCACCGAGCCGACGTCGCGCGCGGTCAGGTCGTAGCGGGCAAGCTCGGCCCACGTGACGGCGAAGCCGTAGACCGCGGTCGGGCGCCACCGCTCGATGGCGTCGATGATCGCCGCACCGCTGCGTGCGAACGTGCCGCCTTGCTCCGACAGGCACAGCAGCTCGTACCCGTTGCAGAGCGCCTCGTTGAGGATGATGATGCCCGCCGTGTGCGCCTGCGGGAACGCGGACAGCTCACGCACCGGGCCGTGCTGGCGGGGCTCGGTCAGCCGGACCGCCCGCACGGCCGCGAACAGGCTCTGGTGGGAGTGCACGACCGCGGCCGGCATGCGCGTGGTGCCGGACGAGTGCGTGATGGCCACCGGGTCGTCCGGGTGGTGCCGGTAGTGCGCAGGCGCACGGGACGGAACACCGGTGCCGGTCTGCGCCGCGTCGCCGATGACCGGCGCGCCGAGGTCGTGCGCGGCCATGTCGGCGTGGTCCGCGTCGATGATCACCCCGGCCGCGCGCAGCCGCCGGATGTACTCGATGGCGATCTGGCCCGGCATGCTCCCGTTCATCAGGGCGGGGATCGCCCCGAGCCAGGTCAGCGCCAGGAAGTTGAGGAACACGTCGGCCGCTGACGTCACGTAGACCGCGACCGGGTCGCGCCGCCCGATGCCGTGGCGGGCGAACCATTCGGCCCGGGCCGCCGCCCGCTCCGTCAGCGTGCGCAGCGACAGCGGCGTCCACGCCGCGATCCCGTCGACCCCGGTATCGAACGTCACCCGCGGCATGTCCATGTCGGCGCCGTGCTGGGCAAGCCGGACTAATGCGTTCCCGGCGCCGAGTTCCGGGTCCGCGGCCAGTACCGCCCGAAGGTTGGTCGCCGTCACCGATCTGCCTCCCCTTGTCGCGCGTACCACACCGGGCCGGTGTCCTTCCCGCCCTGGGCCGTGACCGCGGGCCGTCTCGCCGTTATGTCTCCGTGACCCGAGATCAGGCTAGAACGGCGGTGATGCCCAGGCAATGGTCATTAGCCCTCGTATGAGGGGCTGGCTGCCCGGAACGCGATGGTGGCCGTGCTCCGGATGCGGCATCCGCGGACCAAACCATGATCACAAAGTGGGCGCCGCCGGCACCGGCACGCCGCAGACCAATCGGGGCGTGACTGGTTACAAACATTTGACCATCCGTCTGCGCGGCTACGACGATAGTGCTGATACGAGCCCTTTCGGGAGGAAGGAGCCAGCGCGGTGGGAAACGCAGTAGTGCATTTCGAGGTCGGCGCGGCAGACGACGGGCTGCTGGTGGCGTTCTATGCAGAGCTATTCGACTGGGGACTGCAGGGCTTGCCCGGCGGCGATTATACGCAGGTCGACACCCGCGGTGGCCTTGGGATCAACGGCGGCATCGGCAAAAGCCGGACTGGCGAGCCATGGTCCACGTTCTATGTCGAGACCGACGATCTGCAGGCGACGCTCGGCAAAGCGACCACGCTCGGCGGCACCACCGTCATGCCGGTCACTGACTTTGGCGGGGCGACCATTGCGATGTTCAATGACCCGGATGGTCTGCTGGTTGGCCTCGTGCGGGCACCCGCCGAGCGTCCCCGGGAGAGCGAGCCAGCCCCGTCGGCTGGTTCGGGCGAGCCGGTTGACTGGTTTGAGGTCATGGGGTCGGACGCGGCGCGAACGCAGCAGTTCTACGCGGTCCTGTTCGGCTGGACGCTCGACTACGCGGGCTTCCCCGACTACGCAGTGGTGGACACCGGAACCGACCGGGGCATTATCGGCGGTCTCGGTGGGGGCCAGGAATCGCGCTGGGCGACCATCTACGCGGCGGTGGACGACGTAGACAAGACCCTGAGCCGCGCCGAGAGGCTCGGCGGATCGCGCGTCTCCGATCCGGGGGTGCCCGCGCTGAAGAACGCCGCTCGCATGGCCCGCTTCGGGGTCGTAGACCACAAGACCAGTGCGTTCCGCGACCCGGCGGGAAACGTCTTCGGTATCTACCAGCACGGGGTGTAGTGAGCGCAGCGCAGTTCAGCGCGGCCTGCCTGGACGGCCTGGCGGCAGGAGCGCTGGCCGGCCGGATAGCTCGGCTGCCTCGTATCTTCCTGCCGCAGCGGCCAATCGAGGTGCGCGGTTCAGGCGATCTCGCGGGTGAACAGCCGTGACGACAACACCACAGCCGCCACCGCCAGCCCGGCCAAGATGAGGCTCGCCTGCCAGACGACGGGGGCGCCGATGTGGCCATCGAAGATGGCCCGCATGCCGTTGGCCCCCCAGGCGAACGGGTTCCACAAGGCGACGCGCCGCACCCACAGCGGCGCGACCGACAGCGGGATCAGGACCCCGGCCAGCAGCGCCAGGGGCTGGGCCACCCCGTTCGTCAGGTTCCCCAGCAGGGTCTCATTCGGCAGGGAGATCGCCAGGGCGAACGAGATCGAGACGCCAAGCAGCAGCATCATCGCCAGCACGATCAAGGCAAGCAGAAAGTTGGCCGGCGGTACCCGCAGCCCGAATATGACGGCTGCAACGGTGATCACAACAGCCTGGAAGCCGATCAGCAGAAAAAACACTAGTTCCCGCCCGAGCAGCAGGCCGACGCGGGACAGCGGCGTGACCCGCAACCGGGCGATGACCCCCTGGCGTATCGCGGCAAGCAGGGTGAATCCGGCGAAAAGCCCGCCAAACAGGCCCATGGAGCAGAACAACAAAGGCACGTAGATCTGAAAGGCACCACCGTAGGTGGAGACGTGCAGGACGGACTTGAGGAACGGGGTGAAAAAGAGCAGATAGGTGACGGGGTTGAGCAGCGTGGACGCGACGCTGACCGGGTCGTGCACCAGTTGCCCGGCTTCGTACTGAAAGGTCAGCCACGTATCACGGGCGAGCTTCATAGCTGTGCCTTTCCTGCGCGGCGGTCAAGCGAGGTGCGACGCGGCTCATGCGATCTCGCGGGTGAACAGCCGTGACGACAACACCACGGCCACCACAGCCAGCCCGGCCAGTATGAGGCTCGCCTGCCAGACGACCTGGGCGCCGATGTGGCCTCCGAAGATGGCCCGCATGCCGTTGGCCCCCCAGGCGAACGGGTTCCACAAGGCAACATCCCGCACCCACAGCGGCGCGACCGACAGCGGGATCAGGACCCCGGCCAGCAGCGCGAGCGGCTCGGTGACCCCGTTGGTCAGGTTGATGAGCGCGGTCCGGTTGGGCACGAAGATCGCCAGGGCGAACGAGATCGAAACGCCGATGAGCACCATCATCGCCAGTAGGACCAGGGCAAGCAGGATGTTGAGCGGCGGCACGCGCAGCCCGAAGATGGTGGCGACCACGGCGACCACGACAGCCTGGAAGCCGGTCAGCACGACGAACACCAGTTCCCGCCCGATCAGCAGGCCGGTGCGGGACAGCGGCGTGACCCGGAACCGGCCGATGACACCCTGGCGGATCGCGGCGATCAGGGCGAACCCGGCGAACATGCCGCTGAAGATGCCCATGGCCGCGAACAGCGAGGGCACGTAGATCCCGTAGGCATCGCCGTAGCTGGAGGCGCCCATGACGGACTTGAGAAACGGGGTGAAGAGCAGCAGGTAGGTGATGGGCTGCAACAGCGAGATCGCGATGCCGACCGGGCTGTGCATCAGTTGCCCGGCTTCGTACTGGAAGGTCAGCCACGTATCGCGGGCGAGCTTCATAGCTGCTGCCTTTCCTCCTTTCCTCCTCGCCGGTCAGTCGGCAAGAGTGCGGCCGGTCTTGGCCAGGAACACGTCGTCGAGGCTTGGCCGGCGGGACTCGATCGCTCCCGGCTCGATCCCCTTGTTGCTCAGCGCCCGCATGACCTGCGGGATGGCGGTGGCGGCGCTGTCCACGTAGAGGCGCAGGGTGTGCTCGATGGTCTCGCAGGAGTGCACGTACGGCTGCTCGGTAAGGATCTTGGCTCCTTCGAGCATGACGGTGGGCTCCGGGCGCGCCGGCGGTGTCGGGCGCGGCCAGGTCCACGTTGACGACGTCTCCGGAGATCTCCCGCTTGAGATCCGACGGCGTGCCCTCGGCGACGATCAGCCCGGCATCGATGATCGAGATCCGGTCGCAGAGCGCGTCGGCCTCGTCCAGGTAGTGCGTGGTGAGGAAGATCGTCATGCCCTGATCGCGGAGCCTGCGCACCTCCTGCCACATCCGGGCCCGGCTTTGCGGGTCGAGCCCCGACGTCGGCTCGTCCAGGAAGATGACCTGGGGCGAGTGGATGACGCCGAGCGCGACATCGAGGCGCCGGCGCTGCCCGCCGGAGTAGGTGCTGATGTGGCGGTCGGCGAAGTCGCCGAGCTGGAAAGCCTTGATGGCCGCCTCGGCGAGGCCCTTCGCGGCCGATTTCGGGACGCCGTACATGCGCGCCTGGTGGACCAGGTCACGCCGGGCCGTGGACCGGTCGTAGGTGCCGCTGCCCTGCGCCACGAAGCCGATGTGCTTGCGCACCTCGGCGGGATCGCGCCGGAGGTCCACCCCGGCGATCGTGGCGTCGCCGCCGTCCGGGCGGATCAGCGTGGCCAGCATCCGGAGCGTGGTCGTCTTCCCGGCCCCGTTGGGCCCGAGGAAACCGAAGATCTCGCCGCGCGCCACGGCGAAGTCCACGCCGCGGACCGCGTCGACGGTGGTGACCTTGCGCCGGCGCCTGGTCCGGTAAGCCTTGCGCAGGCCGCTGGCCTCAATCATCGAGCCTCCCGGCGGGCGGAGCAGACTGGACGCGACCAAACGGCAGGTATCGCCGAAAGCCCAGGACAGGGAGGTAAGGTCACGCCGTTAGGGTAGATGCGCCAGCTTGGTTAGACAATGGGCTGTACCGGAGCCCCGGAAGCGCGCGCGAGCGCGGCGCTGAGCACTGGGCCGATCTGCGATGTGGGCACCAGCATGTACCGATGGTCGCAGTCCAGTTCGACCGCCTCGATCGGGCCGTCGACGAAGGCCCGCCAGTTCTCCAGCTTCTCGGCCAGCGGTGGCGGATTGCGGGTGGCGGAGAAGAACAGCAACGGGCAGTGCACGCGGCCGGGCTGGTGGGCGCGCGCCACGTCGACGGTGTTCTTGATCACACGCTGCATCGCGCGCAGGCGCTGTTCCGGCCACTCGTCAAGCCCAGACCCCGGCCTGCGGCGCACTAGCTCAAGCATCCGGGCCTCGGGGTCCCGCTCGGCGGCGGTCAGCGCGGGCACGTAGCCGAACTGCGCAAGAACGAGGTTGTAGACCATCCAGGACTCGTTGCTCAGCGCTATGGCTTCCCGGTCGGCCAGATTGGCGTCCAGGATGACGAGCAACCCGACTTCCTCACCGCGGCGTTCCAGTTCCTCCGCGATCGCGAAGGCGATGTCGCCCCCCAGTGACCAGCCGAGCAGATGGTAGGGACCCGATGGCTGCACCATCCGCATCTGATCTGCGTAGTCCCGCGCCATCTCCGCCAGGCTGGCCGGCAGCGGCTCGGGCCGCCGCAGGCCGCGGGCCTGGAGGCCATACAGCGAGAACCTGGGATCGAGGTGTGGGAGCAAGGCCAGGTAACACCAGCTCAGGCCCACGACGGGATGCGCGCAGAACAGGGGAGGGCCGTCGCCGACCCGTATCGGCATGAGTACATCGAGGATGCCGCCCGCCGCCTTGGACGTCGCGCGGTGCAGCCGCAGGGACTGGAGGGCCTCGGCCGCCTCGGGCAGCCCCCCTGCTCCCCGCGTCCGCCCCGCCGCAGCAGGCGCACCCGGCGCAGGCACGGGCTCCCCGGTGATCCGGGCCGCCGGCTCCGGCGCGCGGGCCGGCACCGGCTCGGGCAGCCCGGCGAAGGACAGCCCCGCCCCGCGCAGCCGCTCGATCAGCAGCGTGGTGATCTCGATGATCCGCAGGTCCAGGTCCGCCTCGGTCAGGCCGGCCGGGACGAACTCGGTGGGCGCCGCGAAGTCGTGCAGCAGCACGATGCCCCCGTCGCGCTGGATGAGCTGCTGCGTGATGGCCTCCACGCAGGCGCCCACCGTCTGCCCGTGGCGGTAGGTGATGTCCCAGTCCCGGCCCTGCGCGTGCCAGCCGACCGGGCCGGCGAACCCGGGCACCGGCCAGTCGCCCATGCCGTACGGCGGGCGGAACCACACGGCGTCACCCAGATAGCCGCTGAGCCGCTCCGCGCACCGGGTGAGCTCGCCGGCCGCGTGCTCGGCGGAGGAGAACGGACGGTGCCGGTCGCCGTGCAGCCCGATCACGTGCCCGCAGTCCCGGTAGGCGTCAAGCGCGTCGCCGTGCCGTGCCACGCTCTCGCCGAGCACGAAGAACGTGCCGGGCACGCCCTCGTCGCGCAGCAGCCTGGCCAGCTCGGCCGACCTGGGGCCGGGGCCGTCGTCGAAGGTCAGCGCCACGCAGTGGGGCGGGAGTTCGGGGGTGCCGCACAGCAGCCGGGGCACGTCGTAGTCCATCCGCGCCCTCCGGCCGGTAGTTGAAGACGATGCGATGCTAACCCAGCCCCGCAGGCCCGCCTAGGGGCCGCCATCGCCGGGGCCGCCGGCACCGCCCGGGCCGCCGTCACCGCCCGGGGCGGCGCCATCGCCCGGTCCGGCGCCACCGGCCAGCGCGGCCAGGTGTGCGGCCGCGGCGCCGGTTCCCCCGGCCGCGGCGAACTCCCCGGCCATCCGGCGCGCCTGCGCGCGGTAGCCCGGCTCGTCCAGTACCGCGGTCACCGCGGCGGCGAGCTGCGCGGGGGTCGCCTCGGCGTAGGAGACGGCGATACCGGCCCCGGCCCGCGTCACCTGCCCGGCCACGGCCAGCTCGCCGAGGCGTATCGGCGCGACGACCATCGGCACGCCGTGGACGAGCGCCTCGTTGACCGTGCTCTGCCCGGCCTGGCAGACCACCGCGTCGAGGCGCGGCATGAGGTCGAGCATCGGGATCCGCGGGGCCACCAGGACGTGCGGCGGCGGATCGGGTACCGCGTCCGCGGCGGCGTTGAGCACCGCCTGCACCCGGCCCGCCATCGGCTCCAGCGCCGCCGTCATCCGCGCCAGGTAGTCCTGCACCAGGTGCGCGGACATGGTGCCGGCGGTGACGAGCACATGCCGCCGGCCGGGGTCCCACCAGTCCCAGTCGAAGCCGGGGTCGGTGCGCCGCGCGCCGAGCGCGGCGCCGATCAGCACGCAGTGCTCCGGCATGGGCGCCGCGCCGGTCAGCGCCCGCGCGGTCGTCGCGATCACCAGGTACGGAGAGAACAGCAGGTCGGGTCCATCGCCGGCGGGCAGGCCGGCCGCCTCCCGGGCCCGCGCCACTTGCGCGCCGACCCATTCCCGCAGCCCGGGCTCCTCGGCGGGCGGGGTGAGCTCGAGCACCCCGGCGGCCAGGGTCGCCCACCGCACGCCACGGGCGTCCGCCGCCATGGCGCCGGCCAGCGCGTACTGGTCGGCGACGACGACGTCGGGCCGGTACTGCGCCACGGCCTGGTCCACCGGGCGCTGGATGAACCGGTTGAGCGGAAGGACGTACCCGTCCCACAGTTCCCGCACCGCGGCGATCCCCACCTCGTGGAACTCGCGGTAGGAGCGCTTGCCGGTCGGGTAGAGCCGCATACCCGGCCCGACGAGCGGGCGCAGGTCGCTCTCCGGCCCGCACCAGGCCACCTCGTGCCCCCCGGCGGCCAGCGCGTCGCCGATGGCCACGGCGGGCCAGAGGTGGGACACGACCGGCACGACGACGAAGAGGAACCGGGCCACGCGGTCATCGTGGCACACATTGACTTTCCCGACTCGTCCTGATGCTGTGGCAGCATGACCGCGCTGGAGGCCGTTTCGGTGTACCTGCCGACGGCGCGGATCCCCATCGAAAGCCTGGCCGGCCCGCTCGGCCTGACCGAGATGCAGGTCAAGCTGTTCCGGCGGTTTCACGGGCTGAGGGAGGTCGGCCGCGACCCCGGCGCGTCGCTGCCGGCCCTGCTGATGAAGGCCGCCGCGGGGCTGGATGCGCTTCGCGGCCAGGAGCACCGTGTCCGGTACGTCCTGTACGCGCGGGCCATGCCCGTCGTCGCGCCGTACCCGGTCAACCCCCTGCACGAGGTCTGCCAGGCGCTCGGGCTCGGCCACGCGCTCGCGTTCACCGTCACGCACCAGTCGTGCGCCAGCGGCTTGCTGGCGATCGACATGGCAGGCCGGCTGCTCGCCGCCGACGCGGACGGCACCGCGGACGGCCAGGACGGACCGCTGGCGCTCGTGCTCAGCGGCGAGAAGGCGTTCACCCGCGAGGCCCAGATGTTCGCGGACACGACCGTGTTCGGCGAGGGTGCGGCCGCGTGCCTGGTCAGCGCCTTCGGCACGCGTGACCGGATGCTCTCGTACGCGGCCAACGTGCGCGGCGAGTTCGACAGCGCCACCGGCGAGAACAACGCGCGGCTACAGCGCGAGTACCGGCCCTCGCTGGCCGAGGTGATGCGGAAGGCCCTGGACGAGGCGGGCGTGGCGCTCGACGACATCCGGGTCGTGCTGCCGCACAACGTCAACCTGGTGACCTGGCAGCGGATGTGCCTGCTGCTGAAGTTCCCGCGCGACCGCGTGCTGCTGGACAATATCCCGGCCAGCGGCCACGTTTTCTGCGCGGACCTGTTCGCCAACTACAAGACCGCGTGCGAGCGCGGCCTGCTACAGCCCGGCGACCGTTACCTCGCCGCAGCGGTCGGCGCCGGCGGCGGGGCGACGTTCGCGGCGATGGTGTTCGAGCACTGACCGGGCACGCGCGAGGAGGCGCGATATGACAGCACAGGAAACCGGCCTGGACGGTGAGTTCCGGCAGCAGGTAGTCGACACGATGACCACGGTGCTGACCCGGCTGCTGGACCGCGCCGAACCGGTCACCGAGGACATGCGCCTGATGGAGGAGCTCGGGCTCAGCTCCACGCTGGGGCTCGAACTGCTGCTCCAGGTGGAGGACCAGCTGATGATCCTCATCGACGTCGAGCTGCTGGACGGCGACCAGATGGGAACGGTCGGAGATCTGGCGACGTTCGTCGCCGGCCATTCCCAGCCGGGTTAGGCCCCGTGTTCGTCGCCCGCCCGCCGACGAGACCGCGCTCTGCTGGCTCCGGCCCCGCCACCCCTGCCCATCGCGATGACCTGCACCTGGTACGCGCCGTGCGCCGCACCTTCACCGGGCCTGCCGGGTTCCTCGCCGATCCGGCGAACCGGGCCCGGGTCGGCGAGTACCTGGCCGACGCGGCCAGGCCTTACGGGCGCGAGGTGCCGGCGGCCCTGTTCGGCGACCCGCCGCCGTCGTCGCCGGCGCTCGGCCAGTCGTACGGGGAGATGGCCGAGGCGCTGATCGGGCCGGCCGTGCCCGCGGACGAAGCCGTCGACCTGCTGATACTGGCGTTCTCTGTCCACGACCTGCGGCCTGGCCGGCAGACCGCCGCGTATCTCAGCCACGTCACGCCGGGTGCGCCGATGTCGTTCGCCATCTGTGACCAGGGCTCGGCGGCGGCGTTCAGCGGGCTGCGGATCGCCCGCGACTACGCGTCGTCGGCCGGGGTCCGGCGGGCGCTGCTGATCGTCGTCGAGCAGGCGGCCCTCCCCTACGACTGCCCGGCCCCGGTGCCGTCGCAGCACCGCGGCGTCGCCATGCTCTACGGTGCCCGCGCCAAACCGGCGGCCCGGCTTACCGCCGTGCGCCAGCATCCCGGCGTCCCGCCCGCCGCCGTCGCGGGTCTCGCCGCCGCCGCTCTCGCCGGGCTGGCGGCCGGCGGCCGCGACGTGGGGCTGGTGCTCGGTGCGGACCTCGCCGCGGTGTGGACCGCGCCGGCCGCAGGGCGGGTGCGGGTGATGCCGCCCGGTCAGCCGTCCACCGGGGTCTGGTGGGGGCTCATCGACGAGCTCACCGGCGACACGGGCCAGCCCGGCCTTGTCGTGGCCGGCGACTACGACCCCGGCCTGGGTTACCTGTGCCTGACCGCCTTCGACACCGGATCGCGCTCCAGGTAAGCGCGCTGGCCCGCGCGGGCGCAGGCCAGCGCGGCGCGGTCCCGCCCCGGCACCACGTGTCCCGCCGGGTGCAGGCCCGCCACGCGCCAGCCGTTGAGAAGAATGCAAAACGGCTGGCGCGTTCTACTCTGGCCCCGCGGCAGCCCCGGCCACGGGGCGGGGCAGAACCCTGGTCGGCGCGGCGGGGT
Organism: uncultured Actinomycetes bacterium; assembly: GCA_963703605.1. Lineage (GTDB taxonomy): Bacteria > Actinomycetota > Actinomycetes > Streptosporangiales > Streptosporangiaceae > DASXKD01. Next base: position 11,830 of record CAVPFC010000049.1, on the reverse strand, counting down.
CGAACGCCGCCTCGACGGCGACCTCCTCCACGCCGCGCAGCAGCGCCTCGACCTGCTCGTCCGACAGGCACCAGCGGTCCCACATCATGTGCAGGGACACGACATCCGGCCGGTTCTCGACCAGGATGTTGACCTGCTCGTGCATGTTCTCCCGGACGCCAAGCCAGGTGAGCGAGGTTTCCGCCAGCTTCTGCCGGATCCGTTCCTTGGTCACCTCGCCGGGGCCGGCCTCCTGTCCGGCGCGCATGATCATCGCGCGCTGGTCGTTGACCCGGCAGGTAACCGCGGCCGGGTAACCGCGCTCGGCGTCAAGGCGTGCGATGACCTCGGTGAGATCATCCGGGTCGTAGTAGGCGCGCATGCCGGCGGTCAGCAAGGCGCCGCGGGCCCGCGCGACCACCTCGTCGACCGTGGTGTCCGCGGCGTCGATGGTGATCACCGAGTTCTGCGCGATCGGGGCGATGACGTCGGCCAGGCCCGGCCGGAACCGGTTGTTCACCATGACCTTGATCGTCAGCGGCTGCGCCCCCGTGGCGCGCGCGATCGCCGTCGCGATAAGGGCGAGCGTCACCCGCGTTACGTCGGTGCCGGTGCGCCCGGCGATGGCCAGCGCGGCCAGGTGCGCCGCGGGCGAGCTGAACCGGGCCTGCCAGTGCCGCGGCCCGGCCCGGCCGGCGGTGTGGCCCGGCTCGCCGAACGTCTGCGCCGGGATGTGCCTGAGCTGAGCCGCCCAGTACCGCATCGTGCGGCTGCTGAGCTGCCGGAGTTGTGGCGTCTGCTCGCTCGCGGCAACGTCGAGAATGTGCGGCCGCCGCGGCTCGCCGGCGGTGTTGCCGGCCGTTCCGGCCGCGATCACGTCGGGGAGGAGCAGCAGGTGCGCCCCGCCGTCGGCAGCCAGATGGGACAGCGCCCAGACCAGGTGCGTGCAGGCGCCGCGATGCCGGAGCACCGCCATCCGCAGCGGCCAGTCGCGATGGAAGTCGAACCGCGCGAGCGGCATGGTGTCCATGAGATCGGCCGCGTACCGCGCCACGCCGTCCCGGCCGGCGTCATCCGGGACCGTCAGGATGTCCAGGCTTGTCTGCCCGGACCCGGCTGCCTGCTGGCACGGCCGGCCCGCACGGTCGGTGCCCAGCCGCATCCGCAGGGCGGCGTGCTGGCGCATCAGCGTGCTCAGGACGGCCGCCGCGTCCTCGACGGTGCTGCCCTCGGGCAGCTCGAACCTCCCGCCCATGCTGAACTGGTTGCCGCTGGCCTGCATGTCCTGCCAGATCGCCTGCTGGCCCCAGGTCAGCGGCTGGGTGCCAGCCTCCGCCCCGGTGAACCCGACGACCACCCGGTCCTGGCCGGCCTGCTCGCACATAGCTGATTCTGGCCAGCCTCCGGCGGCGCCTGTCAATCCCGGCCGGGCGGCGCGGCCGTCCCGGTCCGCGGCCGGTTCCGGTGGTTACCCGCTGATGCGCCGCAACGCCATGGAGTGGCTTTAGCCCCTTGTCAAACGAGCCCGATCTAGTAAGGTCGTCGTTAGGTACGACAGCCTTAATCACATTGTGTCCATAACAACGCCGTTTCGTAACGTTTCGGCACAGTGCCGTTTAACGTGCTGCCCAAAAATGCCACCGGCCCTCGGGAACTGGTAAGGACGCTGGGCATGGCCTCGCGATGAGGGGAGGTCGGGTGACCGGAGGCGCGTATCCGAAGGTGGCCGGAGGCGCGTACCCACAGCTGGCACCCGAGTGGGTCGACGAGGTGCTGCTTGCGGGCCCCGCGGACCAGGTGTGCCTGCACCTGGACGAGCCCGTCACCCGGGCCGGGCTGCGCCGGCTCGTAGCGGAACGGCACTTGGTCCTGGCTGACGCCGGCCTCAAGCGCGGCGGCTCCGTCGCGCTGTGCCTCGCGCCGTCGCTCGCGTTCATCGCGAACCTGCTCGCCTCGTGGCAGATCGGGGCGCAGGCGTCCCTGCTCGACCACCGGCTCACCGCCTACGAGGTGGACGTCGCGCTCCAGCGGCTGCTGCCGCAAGTGGTCGTGACCGCCGAGCGCTCCACCGGCGGCCCATTACGAGGTTTCGCCCAGATCACCGAGGGCGTGCGCACGTACCCGGGCCGGCCCGCCGCCACCACCCACGCGGTCATCCAGCTCAGCTCCGGGTCGACGGGCCCGTCCAAGATCATCGCGCGCGACGCCGCGAACCTCGTCGAAGAGGTGCAGCGTTACACGATGATCGACGGCGTCCCCCGCGGCGGCGAGCGCATCGTATCGCTCGCGTCGATGGTGCACGTGCTGGGGCTCGTCGGCGGCCTGCTGTACGGCCTGCACGCGGGCGTGACCCTGGCCATCCCGGCCCGGATGACGGCGGACGGCATCCTGTCCACCGTTGCCGCCGGCTCGCAGCCGACCACGCTGCTCGGCGTCCCCTTCCACATCGAGCTGCTGGCGTCGGTGCAGCAGCCGCCGGAGCTGCCGCAGCTCACCGGCATGACCACCGGCGGCGAACTGGTCCGCGCCGACGTCTACGACGCGTTCACCGGCCGTTACGGCGTGCGCCTCGGCAACATGTACGGGATGACCGAGGTCGGCGTCATCGCGACCGACCTGTTCGGTGCGCACCGGCCCGCGGTGCTGCCGGCCCCCGGCCTCACCGTCGCCGCGGAGGGCGGGGAACTGCACGTCTCGCTGCCCGCCTCGCCGTACCTCGGTGACCAGGACCCGAGCCGCTGGTCGGACGGCTGGCTGCACACCAGGGACGCCGGCACCGTCGACAGCCAGACCGGGCTCGTGCGGGTCCTCGGCCGCCGGGACTCCCAGGTCTCCGTCGGTGGCCTCAAGGTGGACCTGACCGAGGTCGAGCACATGCTGGCCGCGCTGCCCGAGGTCGCCGCGGCCGTCGTGGTGCACGACCACACGATCGAGGCGTACCTGGTGCTGGCGGACGGAGCCGGCGTGCCGGCGGTGGAGCGGGAGATCACGACCCGGCTTGCCGCGTACAAGCGCCCCCGGCGGCTGCACGTCGTCGAGCAGCTACCGCGGACGGCCACCGGGAAGCTTGTCCGCAACCACACCGTGCTCCGTGACATCGGGCCGGGCACGCCGGCGACGGCACCCGCCCCCGCCGACGCTGACGCTGACCGCCAGGCTGCCGCGCCAGGGAACCCCCTCCCGGAAGGAACCGCCGACCATGATCGATGAGATCCGCCAGTTCGTGCTCGACTCGCTGACGGACATGAACTACAGCATCGACGGCATCGACGACGACACCGTGCTCGGCCCGGCCGGCGCCGATCTGGAGTCGCTCGCCCTTGCCGAGCTCGCGGTGCGCGTGGAGGACCGGTTCGGGGTCAAGTTCGACGACGACGAGGGCGAGGCGCTCGCCGGCATGACGGTCGGCGAGTTCTGCCGCACCGTCGAGCCGCGGATCCAGCCCGCGTCGGCGCACTGACCCATGCCGGGCGTACTACAGCGGTCGGACGTGGTCGCGATGCTCGCCACCTACGGTGACCGCCAGCCGGACCAGGTGCCGGAGGCGATCGACTCCCTGGAGCTGGCCTGGCTGATCCATCAGATCGAGCAGCGTTACGGCCCGCTGGACGTCGATGACGACGAGCTCGCGCGCATGTCGACGGTCACCGGCGTGCTCGGCGTGCTGACGGACCTGAGGGTCGGGTCATCGCATGACTGATGCACCAGCCGTGGCCCCGGCGTCGGCCGCCCGCAGGGGGCCCGGCCCGGTGGTTGTGACCGGCGCCGCGGTCCTGTCCGCGTACGGGCGGGGGACCGAGGCGCTGATGTCCGGGGCGCTGTCCGGCCAGCCCGCGTTCGCGCCGGTGCAGCGGTTCGACGTTACGGCCCGGCGGGTTCGCGTCGCGGCGGCCGGAGCGGGCTTAGCCGATCTGCTCACCGAGGTGACCCGCGCCGCCGGGCAGGCGTGCGACGACGCCGGCCTGTCGCCGTCCGGCCGCGCCGGCAGCCCGCTGTTCCTCGCCATCCACGGCGACCCGGCGATCGCCCGGGCCGCCGGGCCCGACCAGCCCGGGCTCGGGCCCGGGTCGTTCGCCGCGGCGGTCGCGGATGGCTGTGGTCTCGCGGAGGAGGGGATCCGCTGCTACACGTCGGCGTGCGTGGCCGCGAGCACCGCGATCGCCGACGCGGCCGCGATCATCGCGCGCGGCCAGGCCGATCGCATCGTCGTGGCCGGCGGGTACCTGGTCGAGAGCGACCAGTTCGCGCTCTTCGACGCCGGCCGGGTGCTCGCCGACGACGGCCAGGTGCGCCCGTTCAGCGCCGGGCGGCGCGGGCTGCTCCTGGGTGACGGCGTCGGCGCCCTCGTCATCGAGTCGCAGGAGTCCGCGCGGGCGCGGCGGGCGCCGACGCTGGCGCGGCTGGCGGGCTGGGGCCGTACCGGCGACGCGTACCACCCGGTCCAGCCGGACCCGAACGGCCATGGCATGGCGCGGGCGGTCACGGCCGCGCTCCAGCGGGCCGGTATCGCGGCGGAGGATCTGGGCTACGTCAACGCGCACGGGTCCGGCACCGGCCACAGCGACCCGGCTGAGACGAACGCGCTACGGCTCGCGCTCGGCGACGCCGTGGACGGCGTGCCGGTCAGCTCCACCAAGTCGCTGCACGGACAGAGCCTGGAGGCCTCCGGCGTGCTCGAGCTGATCGTCACGCTGCTGGCCGCCCGCAAGGGCATGCTCCCGGTCAACGCCGGGTTCCTCGGCACCGACGACGCCTGCCGCCTCAACCTCGTGCTGGGCGAGCCGCTGGCCGCCACCCCGGAATTTGCCATGAGCCTCAACGCCGCCTTCGGCGGTGCGAACACCGCGCTGGTCATCGGCCTGCCATGACGTCACCGGCCCGCGTCGCATCCCCCGGCCTCGCCCCGCTGCCCGCGGCGGCGGCCGCGGCCGGCCTGACGGTCTCGTCGTCCGCGTCCTGGCCGGAGGCGGACGGGGACCGCGAGGTCACCCCGCTCGCCGGGTTCATCGAGTCCAGCTTCAGCCCGCTGCTCGCCGAGGTCGCCCAGCGGGCCCTGCGCCGGCGTGCTCGGCCGCGGGCACCCGGCACGGTCACCGCGATCGTGATGGTGACCGCCCTCGGCGACGTCACCAGCGCGGCCCGCGTCGCCGCCGCGGTGGACGCCGGCCGCGGGTTTCCCCGCTGCTGTTCTTCCAGTCCGTGCCGAACGCCGTCGCCGGCTACCTGGCCGCGCGGTGGGACCTGACCGGGCCGGTCGTGTGCGTCAGCGGGACGCGTGCCGGGCTGGACGTGGCCGCGCTGCTGCTCGATGACGCGGACGCGGACGAGGTGCTGGTGGTGACCGTCGACCTGGCGGTGACCGGCGGTGGCCCCGACCGCGCCGCCGCCGTTCTCGTAACCGGCCCGGCCGGCCGGGGACGGACAGAAAACGCATGAAGCCCGAGGGGGAAAGGAACCGATGAACATCTTCGACATCGACCACGTCGAGCTCTATGTGGGGGATGCGATCGCGGCGGCGCAGTTCCTGTGCCAGGCCTACGGGTTCCGCGTCTACGGCCGCGGCGGCCCGGACACGGGGCTGCCGGGCCAGCGGAGCGTCCTGGCCGGCCAGGGCGACATCCGGGTGCTGCTGACCTCGGGGCTGCACAGGGACCATCCCGCCAGCGCGTTCGTCGCCAGGCACGGCGACGGCGTGGCCGTGATCGCGTTCCGCACCGACAGCGCCGCCGTCGCCTACACCGACGCGGTCGCGGCCGGCGGGCAGGGCGTCCACCAGCCGCGTACCTGGGAGCACGGGGACACCTGCGTGATCACCGCGGAGGTCGCGGGCTTCGGCGACGTGGTCTACCGCCTTGTCGAACGCAGTGGCTCGGACGCCCAGTTCCAGCCCGGCGCGATCGAGATGGAGGCCGGTGCCGCCGCCGGGGCGGACGACGACATGCTGCGCCTCATCGACCACGTCGCGGTCTGCGTGCCGGCCGGCGAGCTCGACGCCACCATCTCCTTCCACGAGCAGGTGTTCGGCTTCGGGGTCACGTTCCAGGAGTACATCAAGATCGGCGACCAGGGCGTGATGTCCAAGGTGGTGCAGAGCCCGTCCGGCGGGGTGACGTTCACGGTCCTCGAGCCGGACCTCACCCGCCAGTCGGGCCAGATCGACGACTTCCTGGCCTGGCACGACGGCGCCGGGGTGCAGCACGTCGCGTTCCTGACCAAGGACATCGTCCGCGCGGTCCGGGCCGTCACCGGCCGGGGCGTCGAGTTCGCGCAGACGCCGTCGAGCTACTACGACATGCTGGCCGCGCGCCTGGGCACGACCGACATCCCGGTCGAGGAGCTGCGGCCGCTCGGCATCCTGGTCGACCGCGACCACTGGGGCCAGATGTATCAGATCTTCGCGAAGTCGACCCACATCAGGCGCACGTACTTCCTCGAGCTGATCGACCGGCATGGCGCGCGCACCTTCGGCACCAACAACATCCCGGCGCTGTACGCGGCCAAGGAGCGCGAGCTCGCCGAGGTCCGCGACACGGCGGGCACGATCGGCGCCTGAGGACGGTGCCCGCAGCACCGCAGCATCCACCGGGCCCGCCAGCGACGACTGGCCCGCTGAGGGGAGGAATGATCCGTGAGCCTTTCGCTCACCCCGCCGTTCACGCTGACCGACGAGGAGCGCGCGCTGCTGCCGTCGGACTCTGACGTCGAGTCCTACGCCGAGCACGGCTGGTACCTGTCCAAGAAGCTGCTCACCGACGCCGAGGTCGACGAGCTGATCGCGGCCAGCGAGCGGTACTACGCGGGGGAGCGCGACCGGGCCCTGCCGCTGCACCCGCCGAAGCTGGCGTACTGGGATCCGTCCAAGGGCGACGTGCAGCGCCACAACGACTACGTCCACTACGAGCACGACGCCCTGGCGCGGCTGCTGCGCAAGCCGCTGATCGGGGCCGTCGCGGCCGCGCTGGCCCGCGCCGACGAGATCCGCGTGTTCCAGTCGACGCTGATCTACAAGCCGCCGATCGCCGGTGAGCCGACCAACATCGTGCCGTGGCACTTCGACAAGCACTACTGGTCGACGTCCACGTCGGACCGGATGCTGACCGCCTTCATCCCGTTCCACGACTGCGGCGAGGAGATGGGCACGATCACGATGATCGACGGCAGCCACCGGTGGCGGGAGATCGGCCGCGATGACTCGATGACCAGGCACTTCGCGGAGCGGGACGGCAGCGACCTGGAGCGCTTGCTGGCCGAGAACGCGGCGTTCAACGACGCCGGGGTGGTCAAGGTGCCGATGATCATCCCCAAGGGCCACATGAGCTTCCATCACTGCCGGACCTACCACGGCAGCCTGACCAACCGCAGCCCGCGTCCCCGCCGGGCCTTCTCGTTCCACCTGCAAGACGGCGAGAACGCCTACCGCGAGTTCACGCTGAGCAGCGGCGAGGTCCTCACCTACAACCACGACGCGCTGGTCCGGCGCCTGCCCGATGGCCGCCCCGACTACAGCGACCCCGACTTCTGTCCCGTTCTGTGGCGCAACCCAGCCCGTCCGGCCAACGGGCACCCCGTACAGGAGGTCTGAGATGTCTCGTTATGACTGGGGCCAGCGGCACCCCGGAATTGACCGGCTCGAGGCGCAGATCAGCGAGACCAGGCGCGCGGTCATCGAGCACCCGATGTACGCCGCGCTGGACAGCGGCGATGCCATCCGGACGTTCCAGGAGCATCACGTGTTCGCCGTGTGGGACTTCATGTCGCTGCTGAAGTCGCTGCAACGCAACCTCACCTGCGTGACGGTGCCCTGGGTGCCCACCGGCCCGACCGGCAGCCGCCGCCTGATCAACGACATCGTGCTCGTCGAGGAGAGCGACGAGCGCGGCGACGGCTTCATCAGCCACTTCGAGCTTTACCTGGACGGCATGACCGAGGCCGGCGCCGACACGTCGGTGATCAGCGCCTTCATCGACAGGCTCCGCGGCGGGCAGCCGGTGCTCGATGCGCTCGCCGAGGTGAACGTCCCCGGCCCGGCCGCCGAGTTCGTCCGGCTCACCTGGGGGCTGATCGAGAGCGCGCCCGTCCACGCGCAGGCCGCGGCGTTCGCGTTCGGCCGCGAGGACCTGATCCCCGACATGTTCCAGCAGGTCGTCGGCGTCAACGAGCGCGTCGGGTCGCTCGGCACGTTCGTCGACTACCTGGCCCGTCATATCCAGGTCGACAGCGAGGAGCACACGCCGATGGCGATGCAGATGCTCGCCGACCTGTGCGGCGAGGACGACGCCAAGTGGGCGGAGTGCGCCGAGACGGTCAATCTCGCCCTCGGGGCCCGGGGCCGCCTGTGGGACGGCATCCTCGCGGCCATCGGCGCGCAGGTGGCGGCGGCGTAGCGGCGGCCGGGACGGCTAGCAGAGGCGGTCATGACTGACTCCGCCGACCTGTACCGGACCGTGCGGCTGATCCGCCGGTTCGAGCAGCGGGCGATCGAGCTGGTGCGCAGCGGCGTGATACCGGGAGGCATTCACCCGTACCTCGGTGAGGAGGCGATCGCGGCGGGCGTCTGCGCCGCGCTGCGCCCGGACGACATCATCACCAGCACGCACCGCGGCCACGGGCACGTGCTGGCTAAGGGCGCCGACCCGGTCCGCATGCTGGCCGAGCTGGCAGGCCGGGAAACCGGCCTCAACAGCGGGCGTGGCGGTTCGATGCACGCCGCCGACGTCAGCGCCGGCATCTACGGCGCCAACGCGATAGTCGGCGCGTCGGCCGCGATCGCGGCCGGGGCGGCCTGGTCGCACCGGCGCGCCGGGCATGATCGCGTGGCCGTCACGTTCTTCGGCGACGGCGCGGTCAACCAGGGCGTGTTCCTCGAGGCGCTGAACCTGGCGTCGCTGCGCCGCCTGCCGGTCATCTTCGCCTGCGAGAACAACCGGTTCGCCACGTCGATGCGGGTGCAGGACACGACCGCCGGCACGATTACCGGGCGGCCCCGGGCGTTCGGCATCCCGGCCGAGACCATCGACGGCATGGATGCCGAGGCTGTCCTGGCGGCGGCCACCGGCGCCGTCGCCCGCGCCAGGGCCGGGGACGGCCCGGCGTTCCTGGAGTGCCTGACCTACCGGTTCGACGCCCACCACACCTGGGAGTACCGCGTCCGCCCGCGCTACCGCACCGAGGAGGAGGTCGCCGCGGGCAGCGCCCGCGACCCGGTGGACATCCAGGCCGCGCGCGTCCCCGAGGCGGTGCGCGCGCGGATCGACGCCGAGATCGAGGAGCTGCTGGACCGGGCGCGGAGCTTCGCGGACGTGAGCCCGGAGCCCGACCCGTCGGGGGCGCTGGACTACCTCTACGCGGGCGCGCTGCGCGGGCGGGGGGGCACGGCCTGATGCCCAATCTGTCCTACCTGAGGGCGCTCAACCGGGCGCTGGCCGACGAGATGGACCGCGATCCGGCCGTGTGCGTGTTCGGCGAGGACATCGGCATCGCGGTCAGCAACGTCACCACCGGGCTGCTCAAGCGGTTCGGGCCGGAGCGGGTCATCGACATGCCGATCTCGGAGCAGGCGTTCACCAGCTTCGCGACCGGGGCCGCGATTGCCGGGTCCCGGCCCGTGGTCGAGTTCCAGATACCCGCGCTCCTGTTTCTGGTCTTCGAGCAGATCGCGAACCAGGCGCACAAGTTCCCGCTGATGACCGGCGGCCAGGTCAAGGTCCCGGTGACCTACCTGCTGCCCAGTTCGGGCTCCCGCGTCGGCTGGGCCGGGCAGCACTCCGACCACCCCTACAGCCTGTTCGCCCACGTCGGCGTCAAGACCGTGGTGCCCGCCACGCCGACCGATGCCTATGGCCTGCTGGTCAGCGCGATCCGCGAGGACGACCCGGTGATCCTGTTCGGGCCGGCCGGCGCCGTGGCGCGGCGCGAGGACGTTGACTTCGCCTCGCTCGCCCCGGTGCCGCTCGGCGTCGCGCGGGTGCACCGGCCGGGCACCGACGTGACCGTCGTGGCGGTGGGGCATCTCGTGCACGACGCGCTCGCGGTCGCCGACGAGCTCGCCGACACGATCTCGGTCGAGGTGTTCGACCCGCGCACGCTATACCCGTTCGACTGGGCCGCCCTGGCGGCGTCGCTGGAGCGCACCGGCAGGCTCGTCGTCGTCGATGACTCCAACCGGACCTGCGGCATCGGCGGCGAGATCCTGGCCACCGCCGCCGAGGAGATGCACCTGGTCGCCCCGCCGAAACGGGTCACCCGCCCGGACGGCGCCGTGCTGCCGTTCGCCCGCGAGCTGGACCTAGCCCTCCAGCCGACCCGCGCCCAGCTCCGCACCGCGATCGAGACCGTAGCCAAGACCCACTAACGTCGGCGCGGGGAACGGGTCCCCGGGTGCGCAACCCGTGGCGCTCGGGCTAGCTGACCATTGCTGATGCCGGTTCGGCGCCCGGCTGGCCTTGCCGCGGGCCGCGCTACGCTTTCCTGCCAGTCACCGCTGCTTTCTGGGGTTAGCTGGCCGCCTGGTCATGGCTCGTCGGTACCGCTGATGGCGTGCTCGATCGCCGCCCGGAGCCCGGCGGCGGTCGCTGCGTGGACGGTGATCGCGGGGCACCAGGCGGTCCATTGGCCGTCGTGGTGGCGGACTTCCCACCCGGGGTAGTCGTCGGCGATGGCCTGCGGGTAGTCCTCGGCTGGCGCGGTGGCCAGGCCAGCAATGCTGATCCGGTCCGAGCCCGCCCACGCGGTGCACACCTCGTAACAACCGATCTCCGAAGCTCTGACATGAGACAGGAGCCGTGCGGGTCGCTGGGATCGCGAACGGCTCAATCGGAGGGAAGACCGTGAGTCTTGTTATCAGGGCGCCGCGCGTTCTCGCCAGGGTTCGAACCGATTCACCAGCGTCTCCCGGAGCAAGTCCGACCACGCCGACGCCGCGGTGCTGGCCAACATCCTGCGCACCGACATGCACGCCCACCGGCGGCTGCCGGCCGACACCGAACTCGCCCGCGGCGTCGCGGTGCTGGCGCGAGCCCACCAGGACGCGACCTGGCGGCGCACCGACGCCTCCAACGAGCTGCGCTCGCACCTGCGCGAGTACTTCCCCACCTTCCTGGGAACCGGCTCCGACGTCGCCACAGCAGTGGGCCGTCACCGTCCCATCCGGACAGCCGCTTGCCCGCAGGCAGCCCTACTGACCCGAGCCGCAGCGGCCCATTCGCGGGCATCTCAGCACTCACCATCACGTTGCCCTCCAGGGCAATCGCCCGATATGTCCGTGCTGGACAGCATGACATCAGCCTCAGACACCAACCGCGCCCACCTCGCCGGCCGTCTCGGAGCGAGTTTGGACTTCACCATTGATCTCGCAGAGCACACGCATGCGGCCCAATAGCCCGGGCGTCACACATCAAGCGGAGCCGGACAGCCCACCACCGGCCGCCGCTTGACAACTTGGCGCTATCGGAGGTCTAGCTAGGCCGGGACGGTCTCGCGACCTGGGGGTGCAGGTTGCTGGTGGGTGCCGGACGCGAACGGACGCAGGCGAATGAGACTGGGCCGACCTCGGCAGTCCCGTTCTCCGCACGTTTCCGATACTTCTCTGACGTGATGCCTCTGGCCGACAGCGGTGCCCGTCTCACAAACGGGGAGTCCAACGGACAGCGGCAGTGATGCCAGTATGTCCGGCATTCGGGCCTGCTCGATCATCGAACTATTGTCGACGTACCAGCCCGGTGTAGCCGACGACGAGAAGTGTCACCGCCGCCCAGCCAAGCACCGTCGCTGCCCAGCTGCCTGTGACCCAGCCCCAGCCATTGAGCCCCCAGAAATCGGCCTGGTGAACCTTGATAGCAATACGTAACTCGGA
>CAVPFC010000048.1:0-242576 GCA_963703605.1 uncultured Actinomycetes bacterium | reverse complement strand
CCCCCCGCATCAAACCCCCCACCGGTCCCCAGACGGCGCGGCAACAGCCCGGGCAGCGTCTCCGCCGGCGCACCACCAGGCCCCCGGTCCGGCGGCCACGGCCCGCCCGGCCACGCCCCGCCATCATGCGGCGGCCCGCCGCCGTCGTCCGCCCACCCGCCGGCCGGGTCATCCGCGCAGTCCAGCGCGGCTAGCGCGGCGATCTCCTCGGCGGTCAGCGACTGCGCCAGATCCCAGTCATCGCCATCCCAGCCCCACTCATCATCCCGACGCAGGCCACCCAAGGCGGGCGACGCCGCAGCATCCGCCGGACCGCGTCCGGGCGGCTGGCTGGGAACAGCGGGACTTGGCACCGAGCGGCCTTTCTTCGAACTGGTATACGTTTTATTAACCTTGACGTTAGCATCTGCCACTGACAAAACGGCCCCACGCCCCCCGCACGGGATGCGCGACGGTTAGCCAGGCCGGTGCGTTCCCGCAATCTGACGTGCACCCCCGTGCGCCGTGCGCCGGTTCGGAGCAGGGGCGGTGCGGGCTGGCCATTTGGTAATCGGGGTGACATTCTCGGCAAAAGGGCCCGAACCCTTATCCGCGATCCCGGCCATCACGAGGAGTTCTCATGAGAGCTGGCTTCTTCAGGCCGCGGTTGCGTGGTGCGCAGATCACCGGCGCTGTGGGGCGGGATGCCGGGCACTTGGCGGGCAGGCTGGTGCGGCTTGGCTGGTGGGCGGCGGCGGGCCTGGTGACGATGGCTATCCTGGCGGCCGCGGCACCGTCGCCGGAAGGTCTGGGATCGCGCACCTTAGCCGCCCGCCCGGCCGGCGTCATGTTCAGAGATGGCCTGCTCAACGGGGTCAGCTCGGCATCGGCGACCCGACGCCTGGGCCGTTGGCGTGATCGGCCCGGGCCAGACGCTTTACAGCTTGACCGCGCGCTGGAACGGGACCCGCTGGGCCCGCGTTCCGAGCCCAAGCCCCGGTGGCCGGAATGCGTTCAGCACCCTGACGGGGGTCAGCGCGGTGTCGGCGTCCGACGCCTGGGCGGTCGGGTCCTACGGGACCGGACTTAATGACGCCACCCTGGTGCTGCGCTGGAATGGCACCCGCTGGGCCCGCGCACCGAGCCCGAACCCTGGCTACCCGACGGGCCCAAACAACCTGTACGGGGTCAGTGCGGCGCCGGCGTCCCACGCATGGGCCGTGGGGAGTTACGGCCTGGGGAGCTTGGCCCATCCGGTGAAAACCTTGGTGCTGCGCTGGAACGGCACCCGCTGGGCCCAGGTACCCAGCCCGAGCCCGGGCGGCGTGCACGGCAGCCAGCTGCTGGGTGTGACCAGCACGTCGAAGTCCGGGGCCTGGGCCGTCGGGTCTGCCAACGGTGCCACCCTCGCGCTGCGCTGGAACGGCGCCCGCTGGGCGCGTGTGCCCACCCCCAGCCCCGGTGCTGGCGGCTGCCTGACCGCGGTGACCGCCGTGTCCCCGTCGAATGCCTGGGCGGTGGGGTGGACCGCCATCAAGAGCGCCAGCGGGCCACACCGGACGCTGGTGCTGCACTGGAACGGAACGCGCTGGACCCGCGTGGCCAGCCCGTCGCCGGCTCCGGCCAGCAGCGAGCTGAACGGGGTCAGCGCGATCTCGGTCAGCAGCGCCTGGGCTGTCGGGGACGCTGGCCGTCAGCAGAACCCCAGGACGCTCATCCTGCACTGGAACGGCGCCCGCTGGGTCGTGGTGCCCAGCCCCAGCCGCGGATTCAGCATCCTCTACGGCGTCAGCGACGTGTCGGCCCGCGACGCCCTGGCCGTCGGCACCGCTGGCACCGGCCTCAAAACCGGCGCTCTCGCCCTGCGCTGGAACGGCTCACAGTGGGTCAGCTCCTGAGTGCCCCCGCGGGGCAAGGGCCTGGCGCCACTTGCCCCCGCAGGAGCCAGCCATGACCGCGATCAGGTCACCCCGGCCTTCTGCCGGGGTGACCTGATCAGGGCGGCGTGCCTCGTCAGGTCAGCACCGTGTGCTTGGCGGTGAACGGCCTGCCCGCGATCAGTTCCGACTCGCGGCCGTCGGGGCCCCGGGGCACGTCGCCGATGACCGTGACCCGGTGCAGCGTGCGCCGCTCGCCCAGGTGCTCGAAGTCACGCGGCGCGAGGTGCGCGGTGGCCCGGTTGTCCCACATCGCCACGCTGCCCGGCTCCCAGCGGAACCGCACCGTGTACTCGGGGCGGGCGATCTCGGAGTAGAGCAGGTCGAGGAGGGCGTGGCTCTCCCGCGCGGTCAGCTCCACGATGTGGCTGGTGAAGCCGGGGTTGACGAACAGCGCCCGCTCGCCCGTCTCCGGGTGCACCCGGATCACCGGGTGCACGGCGACCAGCAGGTTGTCCTGGATCCGCTTGGCGTACGAGCCGTTGCCGCCCTGGGCGTCGGCCCCGCCGTAGCGGTGCTCGGCGTGCAGCTTCGAGACGAACTCCCGCAGCGGCGCGGACAGCCCCTCGTAGGCGGCCACCAGGTTCGTCCACTGCGTGTCACCGCCGATCTGCGGCACCGTCTCGGCGCGCAGGATCGACACGGCCGGCGGGTTGACGGCGGCGGTGACGTCGGTGTGCCACCCGGTGAAATAGCCGTAGTCGCGGCGGCGCAGTTCGGTGCGGAATTCCTTCCCGTAGCGCTCCTCGTAGCGGCGCGGGTCCACGGTGAAGATCTCGGGCTGGTTCTCCGGCGGCGCCTCGTCGTGCGGATGGGCGTAGGTCAGCTCACCGAAGTTGCCGCCGAATGTGACCTGCGCCGCGTGGCTGAGGTCCTGGCCGCGGAAGAAAACCACCTTGTACCGGAGCAGCGCGGCCCTGATATCCGCCACCTGCTCGCTGGTCAGCGGCTGGGAGATGTCGACGCCGGTGATGTCGGCGCCGATGTACCCGGCGACCGGCCTTACCTCTACCGCGGTGCGCTGCTCTTCGGATACTGCGGTCATTGCTGACCCTTTCTGCGAGTGGTGTCGGAATTGCGTAACCTCCGCGGCGCCAGCGGAGAAATGGCTCCGGCCGGCTAAATGAGGCCGCCCGGTAAGCTCATTAATAATCCTCGCCAGCGCCGCCGTGGCGTGTCAATATTGCAACTCTTTAAATTAATTCTCCTTTCGCATCGGGCTCAGCTCGCGAGCGAAAGGGGCAGCGGCTGGAGTGGTTCGGCGTAGACGGCGTCGAGCATCACCGCGCCCGCCGACAGCGGCAGGACGTTGCCGCCAAAGCTGCTGGCCACGACCGTGCGGGCCGGGTCGGGGCAGGTCCGCGCCCGCGCGGCGACCTCCGCCCGCAGGACGTCCAGGCAGCCGGGCAGGTGGACCGCGCCCGCCTCGGCGACCACGAGCAACTCCGGGTTGAGCACGTCCACCAGCATCGCGGCCGCCGAGGCCACCAGAGCGGCCCGCTCGTGGAGCAGGGCCACCGCGCCGCTGTGGCCGCGCTTGGCCGCCGCGAGCAGGGCGGAGAACCGGGGCTCGGCGATGACCCCGGCGCC
This sequence comes from uncultured Actinomycetes bacterium, assembly GCA_963703605.1. Classification (GTDB taxonomy): domain Bacteria; phylum Actinomycetota; class Actinomycetes; order Streptosporangiales; family Streptosporangiaceae; genus DASXKD01. The sequence goes on along the minus strand of CAVPFC010000048.1, from coordinate 239,070 downwards.
GGCCGCCCGCCGGGCCAGGGCCACCTCGGACACTGCCGCCTCCAGGCAGCCGGACCGCCCGCAGGCGCACGGATCGGCGCGGCCGCGCAGCGGGAGGTGGGCCACCGCGCCGGCCGCGGACCTCGGGCCGTGGTGCACCGTCCCGCCGGTGGCGAAGGCCGCGTCGACGACGTTGCCCACGAACATGTGCACGACGCTCGACCGGCTCCGCCGGTCGCCGAACAGTTGCTCGGCGCGGATCAGCGCCCGGGCGTGGCCGTCGATCCGCACCGGCAGCCTGGTCGCGCGGGCCAGCACGTCGCGAACCGGCACGTTCCGCCAGCGCAGCAGCGGGTGCTCCACCACCACGCCGGCGCCGGGGTCCACCCAGCCGCCGGTGGCGATACCCAGCCCGAGCGGGCGCCGCCCGGCGGCGTGCTCGGCCACCAAGCGCGGGATCCGGCGGGCAACACCGGTCAGCACGCCGACGGCGCGGTCGGTCTGGTGCGCGTGGTGCTCGCAGGCGAGAACCCGGCCGCGCAGGTCCAGCAACGCCAGCGTCGAGTGCTGCGCGGCGATGTGCAGGCCGCAGACAACGCTGGACCGGGTGTCGATGTCGACCGGGACGTGCGGGCGGCCCGGTCCCTTCGGCTCGTCCCGGTGCCCGGCCGCCTCCCGCAGCAGGCCGGCCTGAAGCAGGTCGCCGCAGAGCTGGCTGACCGCGGCGGGGCTGAGGCCGGCCAGCCGGGCGATCGTGCTCCTGGCCACCGGCCCGTGATCCAGCACCGCGCGCAGCACCGCGCTGGCGCTCGACGTCCGGCGCCGGTCGGGCCCCGGATCGATGTCCGCCCTCCGCAGGGTCATCGCCGTCACCCGCCCGCCGCGGCCGGCTCCGCCACCCCGAGCTCGGCCAGCAGGCGGGAGCGCAGCGCGATGAAGCCGGGATGGCCCCGGGCCCTGGGCCGGCCCAGCCCGACCGGCACGTCGAGGGTGATCTTCCCGTCGACGAGCACCAGCGCCCGGTCGGCGAGCAGGATCGCCTCGTCGACGTCGTGGGTGACCAGCAGCACCGCGGGGCGGTGGCGCGCGGCACAGGTCCTGAAGCAGCGCGTGCATGCGGGTGCGGGTGAGCGCGTCCAGGGCGCCGAACGGCTCGTCGAGCAGCATCAGCTGCGGCTCGCGGACCAGCGCCCGGGCCAGCGCCACCCGCTGCGCCTCGCCGCCGGACAGGGTGACCGGCCACGCGTCCGCGTGGCTGGCCAGCCCAACCTCGGCGAGCGCGCCCAGGGTTTGCTGCCGGATCCCGGCGCGGCCACCCTCGCCCGGGCGCAGCCCGAGCGCCACGTTGGGCATGACCCGCTGCCAGGGGATCAGCCGGGGCTCCTGGAAGACCACGGCCCTGCGCCGCGGAACCAGCACGTCGCCGTCGTAGTCCGGGTCGAGCCCGCCGAGAATGCGCAGCAGCGTGCTCTTCCCGGTGCCGCTGCGGCCGAGCAGCGTGACGAACTCACCGGTTTCGATCGACAGGTCCAGGCCGCGGAGCACCTCGCGCCCGTCGAAACTGCGGCCGACCGCGGTGGCGGCGACCGCCAGGCCGCCGGGTTCCTGTGGGGCGGCGGGCGCCGCGCCGGATGCCAGCATGGGCGTCACGCTCCGGCGAAGCCGCGCCGCCAGGCCAGCAGCCGGCGCTCGAGCAGGCGGACGATGGCGTCGGCCGATCAGGCCGAGGGCGGCGTAGATGGCCAGGCAGAGGAACATGATGTCGGTGCGGTTGGTGGTCTGCGCCTGGTTGATCAGGTAGCCGAGCCCGCTCTGGGCGTTGATCTCCTCCGCCACGACGTCGATGACCCAGACGGCGACCAGGGCGAACCGCAGCCCGACCAGGAACCCGGGCAGGGCCCCCGGCAGGATGACCTGGCGCACCAGGCCCCAGCGGCTCAGCCCGAAGGTCTGCCCGGCCTCGACCAGCTTGGCGTCCACGCCCCGGATCGCGGCGTAGGTGTTCAGGTACACCGGGAACATGCACCCGAGCGCGATCAGGAAGATCTTCGGCACCTCGCCCACGCCGAACCAGATGATCGCGAGCGGGACGAGCCCGAGGATGGGCACCCCCCTGGCGGCCTGGATCACCGGGTCCAGCAGGTCCTCGCCGACCCAGAACAGGCCGCAGACCACCGCGAGCAGGACCCCGGCGGCGACGCCGAGGATCAGGCCCTCGGCGACCCGCTGGAGCGAGATCAGCAGGTTGGACTGGAGTGCGCCCTGGGCCCAGAGCTGGCGCCCGGCGTCGATCACGGCCACCGGCGAGGCCACCTCGACGCTGGTGAACACGCCGAGCGAGCAGACGAGCTGCCAGAGGCCGATCGCGGCCAGCGGGCCGAGGACGCGCCTGGCCAGGCGGGGAACGTGGAACGCGCGCCGCCGTCGCCGGGCGGCGGCCGGGCGGGTCAGGGCGACCGGCCCCGGGCCGGCCGGTACGGCCGGCCGGCCGACGGCGATGTCGGGGGTGCTGGTGACGCCTGCGGTGGTCATCCGGGCGCACCGCCAAGGGGCGCCGGGCGTGGTGTGTCAGCCATGGGACGATACCTCCTTGAGGATCGCGTTGTAGCGCTGCGTCTCGGCCGCGCTGAACAGCGGGGCGACGCTGTACGCCTTGGCGTAGGCGCCGGCCCCGGCCATGAGGTTGACCACGTTTTGCAGCGCGCCCTGGACGCTGGCGGTGATCGGCACGTACTGCTCGGTCCCGCCGGCGGCGAGGATCAGCTTCGCCGCGGCCGGGGTCTGGTGCTCGACGTTGACGTAGTAGGCGTTGACCCACTGGCTCTGGTGGGACCGCTCCCAGGCCCAGGCCTTGATGAGCCGCTGGGTGAAGTCGCCGATGGCCTTCAGCTTGGCCGGGCTGGCCAGCGCCGCGTTCGTCCCCAGCAGGTACGTGTAGCTGGCCGGCTTCACGCTGTCCACGGTGGCCAGGACCTTGGCGCCCGGGTGGGTCTGCTGGTAGTTCACCTTCTGCTCGACGCTCACCACCGACGCGTCGGCCGAGCCCGACTGGAGCACCGTGCCGAGTTGCAGCAGACTGACGTTGACCTGCTGGACGTCGTGCTGGCTCAGCCCCGCGGTCTTGAGCGCCCGCAGCGCGAAGGCCTGCTCGGCCGTGCCCGTCGTGTAGGCCACGGGCTTGCCGCGCAGCTGGGCGATCGAGCTGATGCCGGGCTTGGCCAGCAGGAACTCCCAGGCGCCGATGGGCAGGTCGACGGCGACCGCGGAGACGGGCAGCCCCGACTTGACCGCGAGCGAGGCCGGCAGGTCACCCATGAATCCCAGGTCGATCCGGTGCGCGGCGAATCCGGCGTCGACCAGCGGGCCGCTGTCGAATTCCACGAAGTTGACCTTGTACGGGGCGCCGGCCAGAGCGTGGGACGCCTGGAACAGCGTCTGGAGCTCCTGCTGCTGGTCCCCGACGTTCAACACGACGCCCGACGACGCGTGCCCGGGATCTGATCCGGTCGCGGGCGGATCTGAGGAGCTGCTGCTCGCGCAGGCGGACGCCACGGCCGCGACGCCGGCCAGCGACAGGGCGCACAGGGCCCTCGAAATGATTGACATGGGTTCGGTGGACCCTCTCTCCTCACGGCGCGGCGGGGCAGGTCCCAGCGGCCGCGCCCGGCGTACAGGTCAGGCGCCTAGGCCCACACTCACCCGGCCGGACAGAGATGTCAATATTTCAGACCAAAATTATAGGAATCTGGATCACCTCTTGACTTGCCCGCTTCGGCATGCACTTCGCGACTCCCGGACAGCAGTCCGCCCGGAGGAGCCAGGAGCCCTCCGGGCGGACTGCGGCAAGACGCGGTGAGCGGGCCGCCGCTCACCGCGGACGTGGTGTCAGGTGCAGTTCGCCGCGAACGTCTTGAACTTGCCCTGGTCGGAGTACCAGCCGTTCACGCCGAGGCTCGGCTTCTGGTGGTAGAACCACGAGAAGAACGCCAGTTGCTGCGGGTGGTAGGTGAAGCCGTTCAGGTTGACCTTGAAGGTCGTGCCGGACAGCGGGTCGCCGACCTCCAGGTTGGCCTGGCAGCCGGTGACCTGGCCGATGTGCCCCCAGGACGGGGTCGGGTTGACGCCGGAGGGGTCGTTTTGCCACTCGGCGACCTCGTGGGACAGCGCGGAGATGTCGGCGGTGCCGCTGAAGGCGCCGGAGTTGTCGTATTCGGCCAGGCCGTAGGTCTGGATGCCGCTGCCGGTGGTGTAGGCGTTGTGGTAGCCCAGCACGCAGCAGTTCGTCGTGGTGCTGATGTACTCCACGAAGTTGTGCAGCAGGAACACCGGCAGCACCCCGGGACCGACGCCCTTGCTCGCCAGCGACGGGATCACGGTGGACTGGAGGAAGGGGTCCAGCCAGTTGATGTCGGTGGCGCCGAGCAGGCCGTTGCCGCAGCCGATGGTCCCGGTGGCCTGGTCGGCGGCGGGCACGTTGATGGTGACCGGGCTGAGCGTGGTCATGTTGAAGCTGACGCCGAACTTGGGGTTGATGCCGGTGGGCTTGGCGTACTTCCAGAAGTCGGCCCGCTGGTAGGCGTCGGTGACCTGGGACGTGCCGATCTTGGTGCCGCCCCACGTATACGTCGCGTTCTTGAAGATCGGCGAGTTCTGCGTGCGGGTCAGCGCGCTCGCCCCCGAGTCGCAGCTGTCCGTCTTCGTCGGGTTCCAGCTCGGCCCGCCGGAGAAATTCATGATCAGCGGGATCAGGTCCACCTTGATGCTGGTCGTCGAGTTGCTGCCCGACGTCGCCGGGTTCTTGCCCGCGATCGTGTAGGTGTAGGACTTGGTGCCCACCTTCACCGACGAGGTGTAGTGGGTGAAGCTGAACGAGGCGGTCGCCGAGGCGGCCTCGGCCCTGGTGACGTCGCTGTGCACGCCCACGTCGTAGAGCGCATGCCCCGGCTTGATCGTTGGTATCCGCCCCGCGGTCGCCGCCGACGCCGGCAGCGCGCTGGGCAGGGCCGCGAACAGGCCGATCCCCAGCGCGGCAGCGCCCCCGATCATTGCTCGCGTAACGCGTCGTGACATCTGGTTCTCCCCTTTGGTAAGGCCGGCAACGAAAAGCGAGAGATACCTCCAGACGGGCCTGACGCCGCCGCCGACGGCATCACCAGCACGTCCTCTCTCGCCGCGGGCCAGCATGTCACGTAAAGTCCGGGTAATCCAGCCCCCCGGGGATTTTTACCTTTCGCTGGTCCGGGGCACCCGTGCGGACCTGCCCGGCGGCGGTTCAGCGTCCGGTTGAAGTAATCTCTGCGCAAACGGGCGTTCGCGATCACGTGCCGGGCCGGGGCGGGAAAGGGCAGAGTGGCAGCATTCCTGATCCGCCGGATACTCCAGGCCATCGTGGTGTTGCTGATCGTCACGATGATCACGTTCGCGCTGCTGCGGATGATTCCGGGCAACGTCGCGGTCGCGGTGATGGGGCCCACCGTCTACCGGGACCCGGGGGCGATCCGGGTCTTCAACGCCGACTACGGGTTCAACCTGCCCTGGTACCGGCAGTACTTCCTGTGGCTGGGCAACCTGCTGCGGGGCAACCTGGGCTTCTCCTGGACGCTCAACCAGAGCGTCGCCTCGCTGCTGAAGAACGCGCTGCCCAAGACCATCCTTCTGGTCGGGACCTCGATCGTGCTGGCGATCGTCGTGGCGATCCCGATCGGCGTCGTGCAGGCGGTGAAGCGTAACAAGCTCACCGACCACGTGTTCAACGCCACCTCCACGATCTTCTACGCGATGCCGGACTTCCTCATCGGCATCCTGCTGATCCTGGTGTTCGCCATCAAGATCCCGATCCTGCCCCCCGAGGGCCCGCAGGGCGAAAGCGTCAGCGTGATCATCTCGAACTTCAACGCGCTGATCCTGCCGATCGTCTGCCTTTCGGTGACCACGGTCGCCCTGTTCAGCAGGTATATGCGTTCCTCGGTGCTGGACAACCTCACCGAGGACTACGTGCGCACCGCCCGCGCCAAGGGCGCCAGCGAACACCGGGTGCTGGTCCGGCACGTGCTGCGCAACTCGATGGCGTCGACCGTCACGCTGCTCGGGCTCAGCCTGCCGGCCATTCTCGCGGGCGCGCTGATCACCGAGGCGGTCTTCAACTATCCCGGCATGGGATACCTCTTCTACCAGGCGGCGGCGCGTCAGGATTACCCGGTGCTGCTGGGCTTTACCGTGGTGGTCGCGGTGGCGACCGTGATCGGGTCGCTGCTGGCCGACATCGCCTACGCCGTGCTCGATCCACGGGTGCGGTACGTGGACGCGGGGTAAGGCGCGCCGAGGTACCCGGAAAGGATTGAGGGGACCGCCCGGGGGCGGTCCCCTCAATGGACGCTACCGGAAATGACTAGCGCCCGAAGGCCCTCGAAGGAGCCGGTCTAGGTCACGTGCACGGGTTGCTGATGATGTTCCGGAAATCCTCGTAGGACGGTGAACTGCTGCCGCCGACATTGGTGTAGCTCTGCTGAAGCAGCGTGCCGTACTGGGCGTTCTGCCCGAAGTTGCTGATCTCTCCGGGAATGTCGTTGCCGAACTGCCAGTAGCAGCGACCGCCTACCTTGGTCGTGGTGTAGAAGGGATAGAAGGCCGCCGGGACACCCGCGTCGGTTTGCGGAATGAGCGTGCAGCCCGCACCGGTGGCCGTATTACAGGTCGATTCCGTCGCCGGCAAATCGGTCTCGAAACCGACGGTCGAGTACTGCCTGTTGTAGCCGGCACCGGTCAGCGGGCTGGTGAACTGGAACGGCGTGGGGTGCTGCGCCCTGTTGCCGTCCGGCCATAGCCGCTGGTACGAGGCGCCGTCGAACCCGGTATTGGTGTAGGAACAGCCAGACACCTTGAAGGTGAGCGCTTGATGCGCCGGGAAGCAGAAGAAGTCGTCGTTGTCGGCCGGCCCTCTGTTGACCCCGGTGCCCTCCTGGTCGTCCCCGGGGCACGTGGTGGGGTTGCCCAGGGAGTCAATGCCGAACTTGGTCGCCGGGATCGCGTACGGGCCACGGCAGAACTGGAAGTGGCCGATCTCGGTGTCCATCGCGACGTTGTAGGAGCCCGCGGCCCAGGTGACCCGCGTCCGCGTGTCCGACGTGCTGTACATGGCGTGGAAGTTGTACGGGATCGCCTGGCACGAGGTGCCGTTGGGGTCGTACTTGACCTGTGCGAACCCGTTGGACTTGCTGGCCGTCATGAACCCAGTCTGGCCGGTGGTGAGGTCCTTGATAGTGACCTTCTCACCGTTGGAGGTGTCGGTGAAGGCCACGTTCAGGTGGTCGCCGGAGTTCATGAACAGGTCGGCGGGACTGGGGGTGTAGGTGCCGGCGGTTGTCGCCTGCACCGGGTTGGCGGGACCGGTCGACTTGCCGTTCTTGGTGATGAACGCGAAGTTGACGTACTCCTCGCCCGCCTTGGCCAGGCAGCCCGGGTTGTTCGCCTGCCCGGTCACCGGGTTGAGCGACAGGCTGTCGATGTTCATCGCCGCGCACCACATGGTCGGGTTGCACGCGCTGGCGCCGACGGCCACCTGCCAGGTCGGCCACGGAATCCAGCCGGGCGGGTAGAACTGCATCTCCATGTAGGCCTGGCCCACGTGCTTGGGCGAGACCGCGGGGTCGAGGATGTTCTTGTTGCTGTCCGGCGGGCAGATGGTCACCTGCTCCGGGTAGGACTGCGAGTCGCAGATGGCCATTCCCAGCCACTCGGCTCCGCTGAGCTCGAACGCGTACGACTTGTTCGGGCCGTTGGGGTCGGACTTCGGCGGGTCCTTCGGCAGCACGATGTTGTAGCTCATGTGGTTGCCCGACCCGGGCACGCTGGAATTGAACAGCATCGACGGCTCGTCGTGCCCGACGTAGTGGCCGAACACCTTGTTCGAGTTGGCGACCTCGACGCAGTTGGCGCTCGCGTACGCGCAGTCGATCGCGTGGCTGTGCCCGCGCGGGTAGGCGCCGGGCCTGCTGAAGTGCTTCACCACAGGCAACGGGTGATGGACGGTGACGGCGGCCTGCGTCGCGCCGCCGCTGCCGATCGCGATGGGTGTGATGGCTAGTGCCGCCACCGAAGCGACCGATAGCCAGGACCTGAGCCGTTTTCTCATTACCCCACCTACTTCCTCGTGGATGGAGCCACAACGAGCCGGCGCCCGCCCAGCCGCACGAGGTGCCAGCCGCCTTGGGCCAATTTGCCCAGGATTACACCCGGCCTGGCATCCGTCCATAGGCCGGTGTGGCCCGCCGCCGCGGGCCGGGCCAGAATGGGAAAGCATGAGCGGTAGACCCAAGCGAATTGCCCTGATGGTCCTCGTGCTGGCCGAGATCGGGCTCGCGGCCCTGACCTGGCGGGATCTCCGGCGGCGCCCGGCCGAGGAGATTCGCGGGAGCAAGCGGCTGTGGCGGATCATCAGCACGATCAACCCCGGCAACTCGGTCGCCTACTGGCTGGTCGGGCGGCGCTACGGGCGGTCCCGGCCGGACCCCGGGACGGATTGAGGGGACCGCCCGGGGGCGGTCCCCTCAATGTGCGCTACCGGAACCGGCTAGCGCCCGAAGGCCCTCGCTGGAGCCGGTCTGCGGTTACTTGCAGGGGTTGGCGATCCTCTTCTGGAAATCGTTGAACTGCCTGTTGAAGCCGCCACCCGTCGTGGTGTAGGTCTGCGAGTACAACGGGCCGTACTGGGCGTTCTTCCCGAAGTCGCTGATCTGTCCGGGCATCTTGTTGCCGAACTGCCAGTAACAGGTGCTGCCGACCTTGGTTGTCGAGTAGAAGGGATAGAACGCGGCCGGCTTGCCCAGGTCGGTCGTCGGAATGTGCGTGCATCCCGCACCGGTGCTCGTGTTACAGGTCGCTTCGATCGCGGGCAGGTCGGTCTCGAAGCCGGCGGTCGAGTACGCCTTTGTGTACTTCTTGCCGGTCGTGGGGCTGGTGAACTGGAACGGGGTGGGGTGGCTCTTCCTGCCGTCGGGCCAGAGCTTCTGGTACGAGGCGCCATCGAATCCGGTGTTGGTGTAGGTGCAGCCGGTCACCTTGTAGGTCGAGCGCTTCCTTGCCCGGGAAGCAGAAGAAGTCGTCACCGGTAGCCGGGTTGTTATCCGGCGCGCTGGCGCTGGTGCCCCGCCCCTCCTTGTTGCCCGTCGGGCACACGGTGGGGTTGCCGCTCTTGGTAAGGCCGAACTGGGTGGCCGGGATCTTCTTCGGGCCGGTGCAGAACTGGAAGTGGCCGATCTCGGTGTCCATCGCGACGTTGTAGCCGCCCGCGGCCCAGGTAACGCGGGTCTTCGGGCCGGAGGTGCTGTACATCGGGTGGAAGTTGGTCGGAATGGGGGTGCAGGACGTGCCGGTGGGGTCGTACTTGACCTCGGCGAAGCCGTTGCCCTTGCTGGCCGTCATCGACCCGGACTGACCCGAGGTCAGGTCCTTGATCGTGACCTTCAGGCCGTTGTGCGTGTCGGTGAAGGCCACCGACAGGTGGTCACCGTTGTTCATGAACAGGTCGGCGGGGCTGGGGGTGTAGGTGCCGGCGGTCGTCGCTTGCACCGGGTTCGCGGGACCGGTCGACTTGCCGTTCTTGGTGATGAACGCGAAGTTGACGTACTCCTCGCCCACCTTGTTCAGGCAGCCCGTGTTGTTCGCCAGCCCGGTCACCGGGTTGAGCGACAGGCTGTCGATGTTCAGCGCGGCGCACCACATGGTGGGGTTGCACGAGCTGGCGCCCACGGCCACCTGCCAGGTCGGCCACGGAATCCAGCCGGGCGGGTAGAACTGCATCTCCATGTAGGCCTGGCCCACGTGCTTGGGCGACTTCGCGGGATCCAGGATGTTCTTGTCGCTGTCCGGCGGGCAGGTCTTCACCTGCTCCGGGTAGGACTGCGTGTCGCACATGGCCATGCCCAGCCAGTCGGCCCCGCTGAGCTCGAACTGGTAGGACTTGTGCACGGCGTTGGGGTTGCTTGCCGAGGGGTCCGTCGGCAGCACGATGTTGTAGCGCATGTGGTTGCCCGAGCCCGGCGTGTTCGAGTCGAACAGCATCGAGGGCTCGTCGTGCCCGACGTAGTGGCCGAACACCTTGCGAGGGCTGGCCACCTCGGTGCACATGGCGCTCGACAGCGAGCAGTCGATCGCGTGGTGGCTCCCGTGCGGGTAGCGGAGCCCGGTCTGGTGGGCTGCCGCGGACGACGGGTGGTGGACGGCGGCCTGCGATACGCTGCTGCTGCTGAGTGCGATGGGTGTGATGGCCAGTGCCGTCACCGAAGCGACCGCTAGCCAGGACTTGAGCCGTTCTCTCATACCCCACCAATCTCCTGTGGATGGACCCCTCGGACGGCCCGGCACCCCGGCCTCATGGGCCTCAGCCGCCTCGGGGCGATTTGCACAGGATTACACCGCACCATGGAGCCCGTCCATAGGCGCGAGTGTTATGAGCCCGAGACCATGCCCGTGTCCCGTGGCTGATGGCCCCGGCGCGGCAAACCCGGCCGCCCGCCGGCCGGGCGGGCGCCGGGAAGGACTGAGGGGACCGCCCGAGACGGTCCCCTCAGTGGTACGGCTAACGCCAGGTGGCCCGCGATGGGCCGGTCCACGGTTACTTGCAGGGGTTGGCGATGATCTTCCGGAAGTCGAAGTAGATCTCGGTGACCTTGTGGCCCATGGTGAAGTCCTGCTTCAGCAGCGAGCCGTACTGGGCGTCCTTCCCGAAGTTGCTGATCGCTCCGGGGATGGCGTTGCCGAACTGCCAGTAACAGCCGGCCTTTCCGAGCTTGGTCGTGCTGTAGAAGGGATAGAACGCCGCGGGCTTGCCCTCGTCGGTCGTCGGGATGATGTTGCACCCCGCTCCGGTGGACACGTTGCAGTAGGACTCGTTGGCGGGCAGGTCCGATTCGAACCCGGCTTGTGCGTACTGCTTGTTGTAACCGGGGCCGGTCAGCGGGCTGGTGAACTGGAACGGCGTCGGGTGGTCCTTGGTGTTGCCGTCGGGCCAGAGCTTCTGGTACGAGGCGCCGTCGAACCCCGGGTCGTTGTTGAAGGTGCAGCCGGCCACCTTGTACACCGGTGATTCCTTGGCCGGGAAGCAGTAGGTGTCGTCACCGTCCGGCTTGCTCTTGCTGGCGCCCCGCCCCTCGGAGTCGCCCTTCGGGCAGACGGTGGGCGTGCCGTTCTTGGTGAGGCCGAACGGGGTGTCCGGGATGGCCACCTTGCCGGTGCAGAACTGGAAATGGCCGATCTCGGTGTCGAACGCGATGTTGTACGAGCCGTCGGCCCAGGTGACTCGCGTCTGCGGGCTGGCGGTGCTGTACATGGGGTGGAAGTTGTACGGAATGTCAGTGCACGACGTGCCGGTGGGTGCGAACTTCACCTGGCCGAACCCGTTGGCCTTGCTGGCCGTCATAAAGCCCGACCGGCCCGTGGTGAGATCGTGAATGGTGGTCTTCAGGCCGTTCGGGGTGTCGGTGAGGGAAACCGACAGGTGGTCGCCGGAGTGCATGAACAGGTCTGCGCGACTCGGCGTGTAGGTACCTGTGGTGGTCGCGTCCACGGGGTTGGCGGGACCGGTCGACTTGCCGTTCTTCGTGATGATCGCGAAGTTGACGTACTCCACGCTCCCTATCCTGCGCTGGCAGGTTGAGTTGAGCTGCTGTCCGGTCACCGGGTTGACCGACAGGCTGTCGATGTTCAGCGCGGCGCACCACATGGTGGGGTTGCACGAGCTGGCGCCGACGGCTACCTGCCAGGTCGGCCACGGAATCCAGCCCGGCGGGTAGAACTGGAGCTCCATGTAGGCCTCGCCCACGTGCTTGGCGGAGACCTTGGGGTCGAGGATGTTTTTGTCGCTGTCGGGCGGGCAGGTCTTCACCTGCTCCGGGAAGGACTGGGAGTCGCACATGGCCATGCCCAGCCACTCGGACCCGCTGAGCTCGAAGGCGTAGCCCTTGTTCACCGCGTTGGGGTTGCTCGCCGAGGGGTCTTTCGGCAGCACGAGGTTGTAGCGCATGTGATTGCCCGACCCGGGCAGGTGTGACTGGAAGAGCACCGAGGGCTCGTCGTGCCCCACGTAGTGGCCGAACACCTTGTTTGAGTTCGCTACCTCGACGCACATCCCGCTCGAGCGCGCGCAGTCGATGGCCGCGTGCTTGCTGTGATAGCGGGTCAGTGAGCCGGCCCTACTGGCGGAGGACTTGCTTGTGGACGCCGTGGCCTGTGTCGCGGCACCACTGCTGAGCGCGATGGGTGTGGCGGCAACCGCGGCGACTGCGGCTGCCGAAACCCAGGACCTGAGCCGTTTTCTCATGCCCCACGAACCTCCCTGTGGATGGAACCCGCAACAGGCGGCCGCCTCGGGCATTTCGCCCACGATTACAGTCCGCCGCGGAGCCCGTCCACGGGCCGTGGCTCAGCAGACCCGGATCGTGGGCGGCCTGGCGTAGTTGGTTGGCCCGGCACTGGCGTAAGGCATCTTTGATGAGTCTGCGGCGGCGCGCCGGTGAGCTGTCCGGTCGCCGCCGCCCCGCTTTGAAAGCCTTCAACATGCCAAACGGCTGGCGCGTGGCAGCCGCAGTCCGGCACGCCAGCCGTCGAGGGCGCGGCATCAGGCCGCTTGGCCTAGATCATGCTGATGAGCATGTAGCCCATGGTGATGCTCATCGCGATCTTGGCGCACGCGGCGAGCTTGGGCGCGAGCGCTGGCCGGTCCGCCAGGTGCCGGGGCCATGGAGCGCTGGCCGTGTCCTGGGTGCGGGGTCCCGCGCCGGCGGGGACCGGTGACGCGTGACCCCCGGTGCCGCGCGGGCCGGCCGCGGTCACCTCCCGGGCCGCCCGGGAGGTGAGCCGGTCGGTGGTCCACACGATGTAGCCGAGCATGAACAGCGCGAGAATGATCGCCAGTGCCGGAAAGCCGGGCGAGCTGGCGCTCATGCCGGCCATCGCCATGCCGGTCCCGCCGGACGGCGGGCGGTGTACCGGCAGGAGCATGTAGATCATGGCAACGCACTCGACCAGGTGCGGCACCGGATAGCGGCACCGCGAGACGCCCGGCGGGACCGGGCCGCGCGTGCGCAGGGCGTGCCAGCCGAACCATGCTGCCCCGGCCCCGAACGCCGCCGCCCATACGCGGCCGGGCAGCAGGTGCAGCCCGGGGACGAGCATCCCGGCCATCGCGACGCCCATGACGGCGTGCAGCGCGTCGGCATCCAGTTCGGTGGCCCGCCCCCGCAGGCGAGAGAAGGCCAGCCGCCCCGCGGAATATCCGGCGGTGAGGATCATGATGGCCGCGAAGATCCAGGCGAGCCATGCCGGCGCGGCCACCTCAGTGCCCGCCCGGGGGGCGTGAGTGACGCGTGGCGGGGGAGGCTGGCCCGCCCGGGACGCTGCCGCGCGCGGCAATGGCGGCGCCGGCAGCCCGGGCCAAACATTCGCCGGCGCTGCCCCGCGGGGCCTGGACCTGATTGCGGCACATGACGCAACGAGGGTAATAGGCTCACCGCGGCGCCGGCAAGTAGGAAAGCATTCCCGGTAACCTCGCTTGCCCCATAAGTAAACCCCCGGAGGGTATTAACTAAACCCTGGGGAGGTATAAGGGGAACCTCGGCGGGGTATTGGCTGGGGAATAGTAAAACAAGCCGCGGGGCACCCGCGGTTGCGGTGGCTTTCGCGGGTGTGTAGATTCCCTGCTGCGGCGGCCGGTGCCAGTGCTCTGCCCATGCCAGCGGCAGGACATGCCCGGTCCCCGCCGTGTACGCGGGCCCTCGTGGCGCCCTGCGGGATTAACGATCCGGGTTCCGGCTGGAGGCAGGCGTCAGGTGTCATCGGCAGCGCTTACCGATGAGGCGTCATCCGCGCCGCGCCAGGTTGGCCTGGCGATAGCGGGGATGACATGTGCGGCGTGCGCCGCCCGCGTGGAGAAGAAACTCAACGGGATCGACAGCGTCTTTGCGACGGTGAATTTCGCGACCGGGCAGGCACTCGTCACGGCACCGGAGTCTGTTCCCCCGCGCCGCCTTATCGAGGCCGTTGAGCAGGCGGGCTACCGCGCCGAGGTGCTTACCGGCGGCACGGGCGCGGCGCACGGTGAAAGCGAGGCCGAGGGCGCTGGCGGCGGGCCGGACGCCGATCAGGTCGTTTACCTGCGAAACAGGCTCCTCGTCGCGGTGGTGTTTTTCGTCCCGCTCGGCGATCTGTCGGTGTTGCTGTCCTTGTTTCCCGCATACCGGTTCCCGGGCTGGCAATGGGTGCTGGTGGCGCTGGCGGTGCCGGTGGCCGGGTGGGCGGCCTGGCCGTTCCACCGGGCCGCGTGGAAGAACGCCCGGCACGGGTCGTTCTCGATGGACACGCTGGTGTCGCTGGGCATTATCGCGGCGTGCGGCTGGTCGGTGTACGCGATGTTCGTCGTGGACCGTGGCCAGCAGCACGTCAGCGCCCTGCACCTGCTGCTGCACGGTTCCGGTGGCGGAATCTACCTTGAGGTCGCCGCGTCGGTGACGACGTTCTTGCTGGCGGGCCGCTGGTACGAGGCCCGGGCCCGGCGTGACGCGGGGGACGCGATGCGCAAGCTGGCCGAGGCGGGGGCGCGGGACGCGTGCGTGCTGGCCGATGACGGGACCGAGCACCGGGTGCCGGTCGCGGACCTGGCGGTGGGCCAGCGGTTCGTCGTGCGGCCGGGGGAGGCGATCGCCGCGGACGGCCAGGTCGAGTTCGGCCAGTCCGCGGTGGACACCAGCATGATGACAGGGGAGCCGGTGCCGGCCGAGGTCGCCGAGGGCGACCCGGTCACCGCGGGCACGGTCGTGGCGGCCGGGCGGCTGGTCGTCCGCGCGGTGAAGGTGGGCGCCGACACCCAGCTCGCGCACCTGGTCGCGCTGGTGGAGCAGGCGCAGTCGCAGAAGGCGGCCATCCAGCGGCTGGCCGACCGCATCTGCGGGGTGTTCGTTCCCACCGTCCTGGTGATCTCCGCGGCGACCCTGGCCGGGTGGCTGCTGGCCGGCAGCCCCGCCGAGCCCGCGTTCAGCGCGGCCCTGGCGGTGCTCATCATCGCCTGCCCGTGCGCGCTGGGGCTGGCGACCCCGGCGGCGCTGATGGTGGCCTGCGGGCGGGGCGCACAACTGGGGATCTTCATCAAGAGGTATGAGGCGCTGGAGTCATCGCGCGCGGTGGACACCGTGCTGCTGGACAAGACCGGGACCCTCACTGCCGGGCTGATGTCGGTGACCGGTGCCGTGGCGGCACCGGGTACCAGCCGCCCGGACCTGCTCCGCAACGCCGGAGCGGTGGAGCAGGCCTCGGAGCATCCGGTGGCCGCGGCCATCGCCGCCGCGGCGGGTGCCGAAGCTGGTCCGCTGCCGCAGGCGGACGGGTTCACGGCGCTGCCCGGCCTGGGGGCACGGGGGGCGGTGGCCGGCCGCGAGGTGACCGTCGGCCGTGCGCGCCTGGTCACCGACCTGGGCATGGCCGTCCCGGCGGCGGTGGCCGAGCAGTGCCGCCAATGGGAACAGGCCGGCTGCACGGTCGTGCTGGCCGGGTGGGACGGCCAGGTGCGCGGCGCCTTCGCGGTCGCCGACACGATCAAGCCGTCCGCGGCCGCGGCGGTCGCGCAACTGGGCCGTCTGGGCCTGCGCACCGTGCTGCTGACCGGGGACAGCCAGGCGACCGCCCAGGCGATCGCGGCGCAGGCAGGCACCGACGAGGTGATCGCCGGGGCGTTGCCCGGCGACAAGGTTGCCGTGATCAGCGGCCTGCAAGCCCAAGGCCACCGCGTCGCGATGGTCGGCGACGGGGTCAACGACGGGCCCGCCCTGGCCGCGGCCGACCTGGGGCTGGCCCTGGGCACCGGCACCGACGTGGCGATCACCGCGGCCGATGTGATCGTGCTGCGCGACGACCTGGGCGCGGTCCCGGATGCGATCGGCCTGGCCCGGGCCACGCTGGGGACGATCCGCGGCAACCTTACCTGGGCATTCGGGTACAACGTCGCGGCGATCCCGCTGGCGGCAGCCGGGTTCCTCAACCCGGTGATCGCCGGTGCGGCAATGGCCGCCTCGTCGGTGTTCGTGGTGGCCAACAGCGTGCGGCTGCGCCGGTTCGGCGAGCCGCCCTCTGCTCTTCCCCACCCCCGCGCTCTGCCTTCCCCGCCCCCGTCCGCTTTTCCTCGCTCCGGGCCCGGCGCGGCTCCTGCCGGTAGTCCTGAGCTCACCGAACCACAACAGCAGGTGACATAAATGCCTGGCATGAATTCCGGGGTCAATGTCAACAACCCCGTGGTAGTCGCGGCGTTCAAGTCGGCGCTGCTGCATCAGCTGATCATCGCCCTGGTGATCTTCGCGGTGCTCGGGTTTGCCTGGCTCACCCTGCGGGCGTGGCTGCCCGGGGCGAGCGGCCCGGGCGCGTCGGGTGCCCCGCCGGTCGCCGAGCCCACCTGGCGGCAGTTGCTGCGGTACGGGTTCGGCATCATCTGGGTGCTCGACGGGATCTTGCAGGCCCAGCCGAAGATGGCGATCGGCCTTCCGTCACAGGTGATCGAGCCGATCGCGGCCAGCTCACCGACATGGGTGCAGCACGTGGTGAACTGGGCCGGCACCAACTGGTCCTACCACCCGATGCAGGCCGGGGCCTCGGCGGTGTGGATCCAGATCGGCATCGGGGTGTGGATCCTGACCGCCTCGCGTGGCCCGCTGTCCCGGCTGGCAGGGCTGGTCAGCGTCGGCTGGGGACTGGTGGTCTGGGCCTTCGGCGAGTCCTTCGGCGGGATCTTCGCCCCCGGGCTGACCTGGCTGTTCGGGGCTCCCGGTGCCGTGCTTATCTACTGCGTGGCCGGGGCCCTGATCGCTCTCCCCGAGCGGATGTGGTACAGCCCCCGGGTCGGGCGGGCCGTCCTCGCCGGGACGGGCCTGTTCCTGGTCGGCATGGCGGTGCTCCAGGCCTGGCCAGGGCGCGGGTTCTGGCAGGGTGTCACCCAAGGGCAGCCGAGCACCCTGGCCGGCATGACGTCAACGATGGCGGGAACACCGCAACCGCACTTCCTGTCCGCCTGGATCAACGCGTTCACCGGCTTCGACGAGGCGCACGGGTTCGCGGTCAACCTGTTCGCCGTCGTGGCGCTCGCGGTGATCGGCGGCGTCTTCATCAGCGGGCGGCCCAGGCTGGTTCGGCCCGCGGTGATCGCGTTCACCGTGCTTTGCGTGGCGGACTGGGTGCTGATCGAGGACTTCGGGTTCTTCGGCGGCCTGGGCACCGACCCCAACAGCATGATCCCGTTCGCCCTGCTGGCCGTGAGCGGCTACCTCGCCCTGACCGCCAAGCCGATGCCGGCGGCTGAGCCTGTAACCGCGGCTCAGCGCGCGACCGGGGCGGTGCCGGGAACCGGGGCGGTGCCGGGAACCGCGGCGGAGCCCGCGACCGCGGCGGTGCCCGCGGCAGGCTGGCGCGACAGGTTCCGGCTGGCGGCGCTGCGTGACGCGAGCTTCGGCTCGGTCGCCGCCCTCGGCGCGGTCGGGCTGATCATCCTCGGTGCCGCCCCGATGGCTGCCGCCCAGGCCAACCCGGTCGCCGACCCCATCCTTGCCGAGGCCATCAATGGCTCCAGCGCCCCGATCGACTTCCCGGCCGGCCAGTTCCGCCTCACCGACCAGCACGGCCGAGCGGTGACGCTCGCGAGCCTGCGCGGCAAGGTCGTGCTGCTGACGTTCCTGGACGACACGTGCTCGGTGGACTGCCCGCTGATCGCACAGGAGTTCCGCGCGGCCGGCCAGCTGCTGGGCGCGGACACCGGGCGGGTCGCGCTGGTGGCGATCAACTACAACCCGCTCTACACGCAGCTCAGCTACATCCAGGCCTTCGACCGCCAGGAGGGGCTGGCCCAGGTGCCGAACTGGCTGTACCTGACCGGGACCCGCGCCCAGCTCCAGCAGGTTTGGCGGCGCTACGGCGTCCTGCCCGCGGAAGTCCTCCCGGCCGGGTCGATGCTCGGCCACGGGGACTACGCGTTCGTCATCGACCAGTCCGGCCACGTGCGCCGGGAACTGGGCTTCGACATCGGGCCGGGCACCCAGGCGACCAAGTCGTCGTTCGCGGCCGAGCTGACCGACGCCGCGCAGCAACTGCTGAGCCACTCATGAGAGCCCGCCCGGCCGCCACCGCGCTGGCCCTGACAGCCGCGGCCTTCATGGCAGGGTGCGGTGGTGGTGCCGCTCCCGCCACACCGGGCCCGGGCCCCGCGGCCCAGGCCCCACCGGGCGGGACGCCCTTCCTTGCCACCTCCTTCGCCACGGCCTCCGGTACCTGGGCCATCGCGGTCATGGGCGGCTCCGTCTCGACGCACAACAACTTCTGGCAGCTGTTCGTGCGCCCTGCCGGGGCCACCCGGTGGAAGCTGACCACTCCTCCCGGGGTGGCCGACAACGGCGGCCTGGTCGCCGCCGACCCGAGCGGGCGCGCGCTGATCACCGCGTTCCGGCCCAGCCAGTACCTCACCTATACGCCGCTGACCAGCACCAGCGACGGCGGCCAGGCATGGTCACCGGCCGGGCCGCTCGACGCGGCCCTCGCCAACTCCCCGGACGCCCTGACCGTCGCGCCCGCAACCGGGTACCTGCTCGCCCTGACCACGAGCGGCGCCGCCAAGCTCGCCGCCCCCGGCTACACAAGGTGGAGCACGATCACCAGCCAGCGGACGCTCGCCGCGACCCCGCCTGGCCGGCGTTGCGGCCTGCTCAGCCTCACCGCGGCCGTGTTCGCCTCCTCGGCGGGGCCGTTGCTCGCCGGCACCTGCAGCCGCGCGGGAACGGTGGGCATCTTCACGGCGAGAAACGGGATCTGGCAGTCAGCGGGGCCAGGCCTGCCCGGCGCGGTCGCCCACCAGGCCGTTACCGTCCTGAGGCTGACCCAAACGGCCAACGACACCGTCGCGCTGCTCAAGGCGGGTAGCGGGCCGGCCGCGAGCCTGCTCGCCGCCTGGTCCGCGGACGGCGGCGCCCACTGGGCCTTGTCACCTCCGTTGCGGCTCAGCGGCGCCGACCTGTCTTCGGCGTCCTTCGGGCCCACCGGCGCCGCCGCGGTGGTGCTTAGCGGGAACCGGGCAGCGAGCGTGGCCGGTGCCGGGGCCGCCTGGCGGGCACTGCCGGCACTGCCGCCCGGCACGGCCACCCTGGCCCCCGGGCCCGCAGGCGGGTATGACGCGCTGGCCGTCCACCGCACCAAGCTGACCGTCTGGCAACTCGCACCCGGCGCCCGCGCCTGGGCTGCCACCCAGGTCATCAACGTCCCCATCCAGTTCGGGTCATCGGGCTGACCTCGACGGCAGCGGGGGAAGCCACCAGATCGAGCACGCGACACATGAGCGCCGGGGCACCGGCCACGGCCAAGGCCGGCCGCTCGGTCACCAGGGCAAGGGCCCGTCGGGCGTAATGCAGGCAAATCGATCGCACTGCTGCGCGTCAGCCGGCCAATGGTTAAGTAGTTGCTTGACTATCGGTGTGCCGGCGGGCATACTTAAGGATGTGGTTAACCAAACTGCCGGCCTGGACCGGGCCTTCCATGCCCTGGCCGACCCGTCCCGCAGGCTGATCGTCGAGCGACTTGCCCTCGGTCCCGCCTCGGTGAGCGAGCTGGCACAGCCGCTGGCCATGTCGTTGCCCGCCGTGATGCAGCACCTGCAGGTGCTGGAGGCGTCTTCGCTGGTCGCTTCCGAAAAGGTCGGCCGTGTCCGCACGTGCCGCCTCGAACCGGACGTGTTGCGGCGGGTCGAGCAGTGGGTTATCCAGCAGCGAACCGCCTGGGAGCGGCGGCTTGACCGGCTTGGTGACTACCTGGCCGAAAACGGGCAAGAAGGGACACAGCCATGAACGACCACCCCGTGGTCCATTCCACGTTCAGCCTCGAGCGCACCTACCAGGCGCCGCCCGCCCGGGTGTTCGCCGCGTGGGCGGAGCCCCAGGCGAAGGCGAAATGGTTCGCCGGCGGGAGCCCGGACCACCAGCTCGACTTCCGCGTCGGCGGCCACGAGGTTGCCCGCGGCGCCAACGGTGACGGGGAGATGATGACCTTCGAGTCGACCTATCACGACGTCGTCCCGCAGGCCCGGATCGTCTACAGCTCCACGCTTTCGGTCCAGGACAAGCTGGCCACGGTCTCGCTAACGACCGTGGAGATATCCCCGGCCGGCGACGGCACCCGGCTGGTGCTGACCGAGCAGGGCACCTACCTGGACGGTCTCGAAGAGCCGGGCTGGCGTGAACATGGCACCGGCGAGCAGCTCGACGCTCTGGGCAACCAGCTGAAAGAGGACGGGACAGTCAAATGAGCACTCCGGCCAGCGATAACGAAATTCAGATCCGGTCCCTCATCGGCGAATGGGCCGAAGCGCTGCGCGCCAAGGACGTAGCCGGGCGCACCGCGCACTACTCCGATGACGTGCTGGTCTTCGACGTCATCAACCCGGTCCAGTACATGGGCCTGGACGACCTCAGGCAAAGGCTCACCCGATGGTTCTCGTCGTTCGACGGGCCGGTCGACAGCGAGATGCACGACCTGGAAATCGCGGCGGGCGAGCAGGTCGCCTTCTGCCATAGCCTTCAGCGATTTCGCGGCTCTCTCAGCAACGGCGGAAGGCTGGACATGCTGGTCCGCTACACGACCTGCCTCCGCAAGATCGACGGTCGCTGGGCCGTCACCCACGAACACGCGTCCACGCCCTTCGACCCCGAGACCGGTCTTGCCTTGGTGGTCACGCCACCCGCCCTCGCCGACAGGTAATGACTACTGGTACGCAACTATGGCGGCACGCCGGTCTGCACTGTGTTCACCGACAAACACAGCGCGATCACCATATGGAAGGGCAGGTCGCGCTGAGGCAACGCCTGTCCAACTGGCGGTTTCCCGATCGTCGTATCTTCGTCACAGCCGCCTAGCCAAGGAGTGCGGACCAATGAAGTACATGATGTTCGTCGTGGTGGACCCTGACGCGGCCGCCGAAGCCCAGCCCTCCCAGGACGACCTGACCATCGAGCAGTGGCTGGCCGAGGTCGAGAGCCGGGGAAAGCGCGTCACCGGAGATGCCCTGCGCCCAGCCAGCGAAGCCGTCACCGTCAGGGTCAGCCACGGGGAGGTGCTTGTCACCGACGGTCCGTTCAGTGAGACCAAAGAGTGGATCGCCGGGTTCGACATCCTTGACTGCGAGAATCTCGATGAGGCCATCGCCATCGCTGCGCGGCACCCGCAGGCTAACGGCGGCAAGCTGGAACTCCGCCGGTTCTGGACGGACGAGGGCTAGGTGGCAGGGACGCGGCCAGAGCAGAACCATCCTGGCCAGGCCCAAGGCGGATGCCTCATCGGCTGGCCGCTCAACCCGGCCGCGCACGGGCGACCCCGGTCATCGGCCAGCGACAACAAATCTCTGGGGTGCGTCGCGGATCAAGCGAGGCCAATCCGTCGCACATCAAGTGAGTCTTGGCACTGCCTGGTTGGGCGGCTGTGGCCAGTTCCGCCGACGCCTATTCTAGAAACCATTTGCTAGATTTCTAATTCAAGCGTAGCGTCGGTCCCAGACGCAGCGAGGCCCGGCTGTCGCTGACCGCCAGGGGTGCTCGAGGGGTCAGCGACAGGGAACCGAGGCATCTCATGCACGCACCGGCTGACAACGGCACTCCACTATCCGCATCTCCGGGCGGTCTTCGCCAGTTCCTGGGAACGGCCCTCGGCGGCGTATTTCTTCCTGCGGTTATCTGCGCTGTGCTCTGGATCGTGATCTCTTACGCGACCGGCGGGTCGACCCTGTTCTCTCTCGGTGGCGGCATCCTGGTCGGCGTGATCGCCTTCCTCATCGGCTACGGCATCCGGCAGATCTTCGACCGCCGGACACCATAGCCGATCGTTGGCCAGCCGCGCCCTGGCCAACGAGGTCGGCAAGACCGCCAAAGCCGCACTCGGCA
Organism: uncultured Actinomycetes bacterium; assembly: GCA_963703605.1. Classification (GTDB taxonomy): domain Bacteria; phylum Actinomycetota; class Actinomycetes; order Streptosporangiales; family Streptosporangiaceae; genus DASXKD01. The sequence continues at coordinate 217,150 of CAVPFC010000048.1, read as the reverse complement.
AGCCCGCAGCCAAGCCCGCGCGTTCTGGCACGAGGTGGCACGCAACCAGCGGAACGCGTCGTGGAGATCACCCACAAGCAACCCGGCTTGGCCGTTGACTTGGGTTCGGGCTGGCGCGCCTGGCAGGATTCGAACCCGCGACCCGCTGCTTAGAAGGCAGCTGCTCTGTCCAGCTGAGCTACAGGCGCATACCCATGACATTGTGCAGGATCCAGGTCACGCAGGGGACACAGCTTGGCCGGGGCGCGGCGGGAATCAGGTGGTCACGAGGCCGGCATGACCGGAATCGCATAGCTACCGGCCCCGTTGCGGCGCCGTCCTTGGACGGTGCCGCAACCCGTCCGCGCGGCGCCGCACTGCCGGGCGGTTGTGTACCACGGCGCCGGCGTTCGGCATGATGAAGGTGCAACGAGCGCCAGGCCGGCGCTTCCCCCGGCTCACCGTCGCGCCGCTGTACCCCAGGAGGTCACCATGCATCAGCCGCCCATTCCGCACGTCGTGAGCGCCGACCCGGAAATCGCGGAGCTGATCAACGCCGAGGCGCGCCGCCAGTACGAGAAGGTCCGGCTGATCCCGTCCGAGAACTACGTATCCGTGGCAGTCCTCGAGGCGTCGGGCTCGGTGCTCACCAACAAGTACTCGGAGGGGTATCCCGGGCGGCGCTACTACGAGGGCCAGCAGTTCATCGACCAGGTCGAGACGATCGCGATCGAGCGGGCCCGGGTGCTCTTCGGCGTGGACCACGCCAACGTGCAGCCGTACTCGGGCTCGCCCGCCAACCTCGCCGTATACCTGGCCTTCGCGCAGCCCGGCGACACGATCATGGGCATGGCGCTGCCAGCGGGCGGGCACCTTACCCACGGCTGGGGGGTCTCGGTGACCGGCAAGTGGTTCCGCCCCATCCGGTATGGGGTGCGGGCCGACACCGGGCGGGTGGACCTGGACCAGGTGCGGGAGCTGGCGCTGGCGGAGCGGCCCAAGATCCTGTTCTGTGGCGGTACGGCGATCCCACGGACGATCGACTTCGCGGCGTTCGCCACCATCGCGGACGAGGCCGGGGCCGTGCTCGTGGCCGACATCGCGCACATCGCCGGGCTCATCGCGGGCGGGGCGCACCCGTCCCCGGTGGGGCACGCGCCCGTGATCACCACGACGACACACAAGACGCTTCGCGGACCGCGCGGCGCGATGATCATGTCCACGGCCGAGCACGCCTCCGCGCTGGACAAGGCGGTCTTCCCCGGCCTGCAGGGCGGGCCGCACAATCACACCACGGCCGCGATCGCCGTGGCGCTGCGCGAGGCGGCGCAGCCTGAGTTCCGCACGTATGCCCATCAGGTCGTGGCCAATGCCAAGGCGCTGGCCGACGCGCTCGTGGCCCGCGGCTTCGACCTGGTCTCGGGCGGAACCGACAACCACCTCATCCTCATCGACCTGACGTCCAAAGGCATCCCCGGCAAGCCCGCGGCCAAGGCCCTGGACCGGGCCGGCCTGGAGACGAACTACAACACCGTGCCGTTCGACCCGCGCAAGCCGTTCGACCCGTCCGGGATCCGGATCGGGACCCCGGCGATCACGACCCGGGGCCTGCGGGAGGAGCACATGGCGCAGATCGCCGCCTGGATGGACGAGGCGGTCAGCGCCGCGATCAAGGACGACGAGCAGGTCATCGACCGGATCGCGGGCGAGGTCCGCGACCTCCTCGCCGCCTTCCCCATGGCCGGCTGGACCGAACCCGGCCCGGCCCTTTCATGACCCGTTCAGTTTTTGTCCCCTATAGGGGCGAAAATCTGAACGGCTAACACCTCAGAGAGCGGCGCTCTTACTTGGAGAGCGGTGCTCTGGTAGACTAACTCCCGTGAATGCCAGCCGCAGCGCGCGGGAGCGGGTCCGGGCGGAGCTCATCAGGGAGATCACCGAGATCGCCCGGCGGCAGCTTGCCACCGACGGCGCGGACGGTCTGTCGCTGCGCGCGATCGCCAAAGAGATGGGCATGGTGTCCTCGGCGATCTACCGGTACTTCCCGAGCCGGGACGACCTGCTCACCACGCTGATCATCGACGGGTACAACGCGATCGGCGCGGCGGTCGAGAAGGCCGAGGCGGCGTGCCCCCGCGATGATTACCACGGACGGTGGCTGGCCGGGTGCCAGGCCGCGCGCGACTGGGCGCTGGCGCACCCACACGAGTACGCCCTGGTCTACGGCTCCCCGATCCCGGGTTACCGGGCGCCCGAGCAGACGATCGGCCCGGCCGCGCGGGCGGCCGCGGTGTTCGGCAATTTGGTCAGCGATGCGTACCGAGATGGAGCCCTTAGCGAGGCCGGCGGCTGGCCGGCGGCACCCCGGTCGTTCGCGCCGGACGCGGCCAGGCTGCGCGACACGGTCCTGGAGGGCGTGCCCGACGACGTCGTGGCCCGGACGCTGGCCGCCTGGGCGGCGCTGTTCGGCCTGCTGAGCTTCGAGTTGTTCGGGCAGTTCGAGAACGTGGTCACCGACCGGGACGCGTTCTTCGACCACGCCGCGTCCTGTCTGGCCCACATGATCGGGCTGCCCGCCTAGCGCTCCCAAGCGCACCGGCTCCCCGCCCGGCCGCAAAAAGATCATTCAGCCAAACGAGCTTCGCGTCCAACCCGGCCCCCGTGCACAGGCCCTGATTCCGGGGCCCGCCCGCCCCGAGGGCCTTTCACCCTGCACGGAGGGTTTTGCGTGGCTGGGGGGCGGGCACGTCAGAGGCGTAAGGCACAATTTTCCGAGCTTGCCGGACAATAGTGGCTACTTCCACAGATTTGCCGCTAGACGGGGCCCGGCAAGCCGGCCGGATAACGGAATATATACCGCTTTTCGCAACAACTTAGTTTACGCGCTTTAAACGGGGAATTACGCGAGCCTGCACCGAATGCACAGTGCTGAATGTCGCTGGAGATCGCTGCCGCAGCCAGGGGGTTCCGGGACGGGCCCGGTACCCGTGGACGGCGGGGTTGAGCCAGGCGAAGGCGTCCACGGGGGGAGCCGATCATGGTCTTCGCGACCGTCCGGCACAGGCATGCCCAGGCCATTGCCGCTGTTCTAGCCACCGTCACACTGTTCGCCGGCATGCCGGCCGCTGCCTGCCCATCCGGCGCCGGGATAGGAGCCTCGCTGCGGCGGGTCCCGTACCGGGGATACGCGTTCGAGATCCCGCGGGACTGGCCGGTGATCAACCTCGCGGCCCACCCGGGCACCTGCGTGCGGTTCGACCGGCACGCCCTCTACCTGGGCCGCCCGGGCGCGGTCCAGTCGTGCCCCAGCGGCCTGGTCGGGACCACCGAGGCGATCCTCGCCGAGCCCGCAGCCGCCGGGTCAGCGGGCACCGGGTCAGCGGGCGCTGGCTCAGCGGGCACCGGCTCGGCGGGCACCCGGCGAGGCGCTCACCAGGCGATACAGCCGGCCGGGTCCACCGAGGATCCGGTCGCACACCGGATCGTGGTGAGCGCGCCCCGGATCACGGTGACCGCTACCTACGCCGCGGACCGGGCCGAGGTCCTCAGCATCCTCAAGGCGGCCGGCCTGCCCGCGCCGGCCATCGAGAACACCGCCGAGATGGCGCGAGCCAACCTGAACGCGGTGCCCGCGCTGTCGTCCAGCGCAACCAGCTTCACCGGACTGGGCTTCGACGCCTGCGCGGCGCCGAGCGCCAACGCGATGGCGGCCTGGCTGGCGCACTCCAGTTACCAGGCGATCGGCATCTATATCGGCGGCTCCGACCGGGCCTGCGCCCAGCCGAACCTGACCGCCGCCTGGGTGAGCCAGCAGGCCGCGGCGGGCTGGCACTTTTTCCCCTTCTACGTCGGCCCGCAGGTCGCCTACCCCGGCGAGGTCACCGCCGCGCGGAGCCAGGCCACCGCCGCCGCGCAGGACGCCGTGGTCCAGGCCCAATCGCTCGGGTTCGGCCCCGGCACGCCGATCTATTACGACATGGAGGCGTATCCGCCGAGCCGGAGCCGGGCCGCGCTGAAGTTCTTCTCCTCGTGGACCGCCGAATTGCACACGCTCGGCTATAAGGCGGCCGTATACAGCAGCTCGGATTCCGGCATCAGCGATCTCGCCGGCAATTACACCAATACCGTTTTCTCTATGCCGGACGTCATTGACGACGCCTGGTGGAACGGCGTCGCGGATACCAGCGACCCCAACGTGCCGCTAGGCGACTGGGCGGATCACCAGCGGGTGCACCAGTTCTCGGGCAACGTCACGCAGACCCACGGCGGCTACACGATCAACCTCGACCAGGACTACCTCGACGTGCAACTGGGCGGCGGGGGCGGCGGTGGAGGCACCCCGGCGGCCCGGCAGGCCTCGCAGGCGGTGAGCACCACCGGCCGGGTCGTGTACGCGTTCTACGCCGGGACCGACGGGACGCTCTGGTACACCAGCTACCGCCCGCATCACGGCTGGTCCGCCCCGGCGAGCCTGGGCGTGCCGCTGTCCGGCGAGCCGTCGGCCGTGGCCGCGGCGGGCGGGGTCAAGGTGTTCTACCGGGCCAGCGACGGCGGGCTGGGGTACCTGGCCGGGCGGCGCGGCAACTGGTCCGCCCCGCGGACGCTGGGGATGGGCGCGCTGGGGAGCGCGCCGCGGGCGGTGTCCACACCGGGCGGCCGCATCGCCGTGTTCTGGCGCGGCGCGGACCCCACGAAGCTGTGGGCCGCCAGCTACACCCCGGGCAGCGGCTGGGCCGGCCCGGGCAACGTCGCCAGCGGGCTCGCCTCGCAGCCCTCCCCGGTCGTCTCCGGCCCGGGCACCGTGGGCGTGTTCTGGAAGGGAACCGACGGGCATCTGTGGTACACCTCGCACCGTCCCGGTGCCGCCTGGGCCGCCCCGGCCCGGCTGAACATGGGCCGGCTGAGGGCCGGGCCGCAGGCCACCGGCCAGGGCGGGGGCCAGCTCAGCGTGTTCTGGGGCGGGCGGTCCCGCAGCATCTGGCACGCTGGCTACACCGCACCGGGCGGCTGGACGGGCGCCGCGCGGGCCGGCGGCGGCATGTCGGGCGCCCCGGCCGTGGTGGCGTCGTCGGGCAGCACGCAGACCGCGTTCTGGAAGGGGCGCGGGGCCAAACTCTGGCGCGCGGCCAGCCAGGGCGGCGCGAGCTGGGACGCCGCGACGCCGCTGCCGCTGGGCACGATCGGCGGCGGCGTGTTCGCCGCGGGGCAGCCCAACGGCGTGGTCGACGTGTTCTGGCGCGGCGCGGCCGACCATAACCTGTGGCATTCCAGGTACTACCCGCGCGGCTCGTCGTGGACGCGCCCCCACGATCTGGGCGGCAACGTCGGCTAGCGAGGGGGCTGCGCGCCCCGGCCGGCCGGGCACACGCGGTGCGCCCGCTGCCCCGGCCGGCCCGGTGCCGGCCGCGCGGCGTTGGCCAGATTTCAAGGAATACCGGGTAGCCTTTGCCTGGTACGGCCGGGAAAGTCCCGGTCACGAGCGGCCCGCTTTCGCCTGCGGCACGTGCACAGTCGCGATAGCGTGGCCACGATTGCAGCCCCAGTGGCCGCCCGCTACCTGCCGCCCTGGGCGGGGCGGTCGGGCCGAGGTTAGTGGAGCCCCGAGCAGACTTCATGGCTGCCGGCCGGGTCAGCCGGCAGGCCTCCCCGCAGACAAGGATGCCTCATGACATTCGGACCGTCTCGGATCAGCGCGGCCCTCAAGAGCAAGCTCCAGACCTCCACCGGCAAGCGGTTCAGCAGGTTCCTGCTGGTGGCGGCCGGCGCGGTTATCGCGAGCCAGGTCACGCTGACCATCTGCCTGGGCCCGGTGGGCTGGACGGCCGGCAAGTCCGCGATAGCGGCCTGGGCCGCCGGCGCGATCGTGAGCTACTTCCTGTCGCGCTGGGCCTGGGAGCGCAAGGGCAAGCCGAACCTGCTCAAGGAGACCGTGCCGTTCTTCTTCGTGGCCGTGGGCACCGCGATCGTGCTGACGCTCACCACCAAGTGGGCGAACGACCAGGCCCTCGACATGGGGCTAAGCCACGTGCAGCGGGTCCTGTTCGCCGACGCCGCCTACTTCCTGGCGAACTGCGTCACGTTCCTGACCCGGTTCGTGATCTTCCACTACGTCCTCTTCAGGGACCGCGGGTCCAAGGTCTCGGAGCTGGTGGCGGAGCTGCCGTCGGCGGAGTTCCCCGGGTCCTCGCCGCGCGACGACGAGGGCACCGGCTCGGAGCCGTTGGCGGACGCCGGGCGCGTGAACGGCTCCGCGGCCTGGGCCGCGCGGGACGAGGCCCCGCTGCCCGAGCCGGGCACCCGCCGCTGAGCCGCGCCGGGCTCCCGGCGCTTGCGCTCCCGCAACCACGTACCAAACACGACCCCGGCGTACTTCAGCCCGTAGATCGCGTTGTGCCCCTTCTTGCTCACGCCGACCTTGCGCTTGTGGATCGTCGCGGGCACCTCGACCACCCGGAACCCGTGCGTGAGCACGGCGATGAGCAACTCGGATGACTGGTACTGCGGCTGCTCCAGCAGGACGGCCCCGGTGACCTCCGACCGCATGGCACGCAGGCCGAACGAGGAGTCGGTGATGCGCTGCCCGGTCAGCATGCTGATGCTCACCGCGAAGACCCAGGTGCCGAGCGTGCGCACCGGGTCCTTGGTCTCCTGACTGCCGAGCTTGCGCGACCCGGTGACGAAATCGGCGTCGCCGGCCACCACGGGCGCCAGCACGCGCTCCATCTCGGCCGGGTTGTACTGGCCGTCGGCGTCGGTGGTCACGATGTAGCTGGCGCCGCCCTCACGGGCCAGGCGGTAGCCCAGCCGCAGCGCCGCGCCCTGCCCCCGGTTGACCGGCACGTCGCAGACCAGCGCGCCGTGCGCCCTGGCCTCGGCGACCGTGCCATCCGCTGAACCGTCCGACACCACGATCGCCGTGGTCTCCAGCCCGCACATGGTGGTGGGCAGCGCGGCGACGACCGAGCCGACCACCCCCTCCTCGTTGTAGGCCGCGATCACGACGGCTACCGGCGGCAGGTTCGCCGCCCGGTCCCCGTTCTCGGTGAAGAACGCGGTCGACGCGGTGGCGTCCACCGCCGCGTCAGCTTGCCTGGTGTCGGTCACAGCGCAGCCTCTCCCTCGACGGTCTGCGGCCCGCCCGGGCCCGCCCCGGGTTCCCATTCCGGCCACACGGTGGCGATTCCTGACTTCAGGTCGTGCGTTGGCTGGTAGCCCATCGCGCGGGCGGCGGAGATGTCCACGATGACCGCGGGCATCTCGCCCGGCTTGGGCGGGACGTGCTCGGCCGGGATGGGCGCCCCGGTGACGCTCCGCGCCGCGGCGACGATGTCGTTGACGGTGACCGACTCGCCGGCCCCGATGATGACCGGGCCGGTGTAACCGGTGCGCCAGGCCAGCAGCAGCGCGGACACGATGTCGTCCACGTGGATCAGGTCACGGATCTGGGTGCCGTCGCCGTATATCTGCACCCCGTGGCCGTCCCTGGCGGCACGCATCAGCCGGGGCACGAAGCTGTCCTTCTGCTGCATCCCCGGCCCGTAGACGTTGGAGAACCGCAGCGCGCAGCCGGTGACGCCGTAGGCGGCGGAGTAGCAGCTCACCAGCATCTCCCCGGCCGCCTTGGTCGCGCCATAGGGAGTGAGCGGGCGCAGCGGCGACCGCTCGGTGATGACGGCCCGGCCGACGTCGCCGACCACCGCGTTCGTGGAGGCCAGGAGGAAGCTGCCCACGCCGTGGCGGCGGGCCTGCTCCAGGAGGGAGGCCGTGGCGCCGACGTTCGTTTCGTACGTGCCAACCGGGTCGTCGAGGGAGCGGAGCACCGACGTGACCGCGGCCAGGTGAAAGATGGCGTCCGTACCGGGGGTGACCGCCCGGGCCACGACAGACGGGTCGCGCAGGTCGCCGACGACCGCGCGGACGCGCGGTTCGGCCGGCTCGCGCCGGTCCGCCACGGTGACTTCCGCCCCGGTTCCGAGCAGCGCGCTGACAAGCCGCCGCCCGATGAAACCGGAACCTCCGGTCACCAGCACCCGGGATGGATGTTCACCCGTCATAAGTTCTCCGCATCCGGTTCATGTCTGTTTGGCGTTGCTCCCGGTTCTACCGGGTTTCTCCAGGCCGTGTTGCCCGGTCGAGCGAAGCTGCCTGGCGGTCGCCGGCCTCCGTGAGCCCCAGTGATCTTCAAAGTCGCGCAGTCCCTGGCTGCATCGCGGGGATCCGGCCCTTCCGGGCACCGCGGCTGCCGGTGCCCTGCGCTGGCCCCGGCCGTTGTGCTGCAGGTCCTCGGCCGGAGTGCCCGGCGGGGGCGCGTGGACAGTGTAGCCGCAGGTTGCGGGTGCCATCACGGCGAAGCCGTGGGTCCGGTAACGGCAGCCGCACCCGGCATTACCTGCCCTTGACTGGTTCGGTATCGCCCGGCCTGAACCGACGGCACGCCCGGGGCGGCACCGGGTATCGCCAGAACGGCACCACCGGTCTTGTCCGGGGCCAGAGCACCCGGCAATAGAGACTGCTGGGCTCGCGGCGGCAGTGCTGGCCTCGACCCCGCCGCCCCGCCCAAGGCTGCCCCTGGCTGCGTTGTCGTCGGTCGCCAGCCAACCAGGCTGGCTCCCTCCTCCGCCTTGCCAGGGATTGCCTGGGACCGCCGCTCTGCGTCGTGCCGGAGGCGCGCAAGGGAGCGGAGCCAGCGCCCTACTGCCGGGCACTCTCGCACCTTCATGCTTTACGCCAGTCCCGCCAGCCCCTGATCCCCGGCCCGCAACGGGTCCGGGGCGGTGAGCCGCAAGCGGCCGCCGGGTGTGCCGGGGGTGGCGGCAGCGGTACGCGAAGCACCTGTTTCGGCCATCGCGGTGGGTACTCAGCCCAGTCGGTACATAATGACCACAGCACGTAAGGCACGCATGCGGAAGGATGAGTTTTCACTAAGAGTCACTGCGCGGTGCCACCCAAGGTGGGCAGGTTGGTGCCGGTTCAGCGTGACGCATGCCACTGTCCCTGGCGGCCAGACAGCACCGATGACCAGTGGGGCAGCGGTGGTTAGAGGTGCGACGGGATAATGGTAGGGCGATGACCGACAGTCCGGGAGTGACGGCTGCCGCGGCGCGCGACCCGGGGGCAGCGCGAGCGCGGGGCCCGTTGCCGGTGACACGCCGCCCGCTTCCGGCGCACCGGGCACCCCCGCAACGCCCACACCGGAGCCAGGCCAGGCTCGCGCAGCGGAGCACCCCGGCGCCGGCGTAAAGCAAGAAGGTGCCGAAACCCCGGACGTGCCCGGTGGCGCCACTCCGGTCGGAACCGGTGCCGCTCCGGTCGGAACCGGTGCCACTCCGGTCGGAACCGGGCAGGGTCCCGCGCGGCCGGCGACGGAGCAGGACGGGGGGCCCCGGATCCTTACCTGGGCCGCCCAGGCCCTGGCCGGGGCGGCACGGGCCCGGGCCGCCGCCGAGGAGGCGCTGGCCGCCGAGGAGGAGATCGAGCCGCACGTCCGGGTGGACGCCCGGCTGATCGAGTCCGCCATCCTGGCGCTGCGCAAGCCCATCGTCGCGGCCACGCTGCCGCTGGAGGCCCCGGGGGTCGCCGAGGCCCGGCAGGAACGGCACAAGCTCCTCAGCCAGATCGACGACTACCTGCTGCCCCGGTTGCGCGAGTCCGGCGCGCCGATCCTGGTCGCCCTGGTCGGCTCCACCGGCGCGGGCAAGTCCACGCTGGTCAACAGCGTCGTCGGCACGCACGTCAGCATGACCGGCATCCGCCGGCCCACCACCAACAGCCCGGTGCTCGCCTGCCACCCCGACGACGTCGGCTGGTTCGCGGAGAACGTGTTCCTGCCCACCGTGCCGCGGGTGCGGCAGGAGGGGCTGGCCCGGTCCGGCAAGGACGGCCTGCTCGTGCTGGCGGCCAACGAGGGCATGCCCAGGGGCGTGGCGCTGCTGGACACCCCCGACATCGACTCGGTCGTAGAGGCCCACCACGATTTCGCGCACCAGTTCCTCGACGCCTCGGACCTGTGGCTGTTCATGACCACCGCGAGCCGGTACGCGGACGCCATGGTGTGGGAACTGCTCCAGCACGCCAGGGGCCGGGGCGCGGCGCTCGCGATCGTGCTGTCCCGGGTCCTGCCGGCCAGCGGGCCCGAGGTCGTCGCGCACTTCCACTCGATGCTCGAAGCCAACGGCCTGGGCGGCAACCAGCGTTTCGTCATTCCCGAGACGATCCTCATCGACGGCAAGCTGCCCCCCGAGGTGTGCGCCCCGGTCAAGGACTGGCTGAAGGAGACCGCGGACCAGCCCGACCGCCGCGTCGCAGTGCTCACCCAGACCATGTCCGGGGTGCTCGACACCTTCCGCACCCGGGTGCCGGCCCTCGCCGCGCAGATCGAGGCGCAGGTCACGTTGCGCACGGACCTGACCGGTGTGATCTCCGGCGCCTACGGGGCCGCCCTGGCGGAGATCGACCAGACGCTCCAGGACGGCTCGCTGATGAGCGGGGAGGTGCTCGCCCGCTGGCAGGACTTCGCTGGCACCGGTGACCTGCTCCGCACGCTCCAGACCCGGCGCGGGGCCGGCAAGCAGCGGCGGCACCGCAGCCCCGCCCGCGCCGAGGCGCTGAAGCTGTCCTCCCGCGCGGCGATCGAGTCGCTCATCACCTCGGTGGCCGACCGGGCCGCGGAGGATTGCCTGGCCCGCTGGCGGGAACTCCCGGCGGGCTCGGCCCTGCTGGACCGGCTGACCGCGACGAGCGACCAGGCGGGCTGGCAGGGCTCCGAGTTCGCCGCGGAAGCGGACCTGATCTTCGGCTGGGAGCCGGGCGGGCCGGGCGCCCCCGGCGCGCCCATGGGCGCGCTCGACGACGGGCACGTCGCCCCCCGCGTGCTGGCCGCGTCGCTGGGCCGTTCCGCACCCGACCTGGCGACCCGCGCGGCGCGGGCGGTCAGCGGGTGGCAGGACCAGGTGACGCGGCTCGTGCAGGCCGAGAACGTCACCAAACGGTCGATCGCCAGGGCCGTGTCCCTCGACGACGACTCGCTCGCAACCGTGCTCATGATCGGCATGCTGGGCTCCGGCGACGACGAGAACAGCACGGCCGCGATCCCGCGCCGGCTGCTCACCTCGCTGTTCGGGGCGGGCCCGCTGCGGGACATCGTGACCCGGACCCGGGCGGACCTCCGGCACCGGATCACGCTGATCTTCGACGAGGAGATGCGCAGGTTCGCCGACGTGATCGACGCCGTGGGAGCCCCCGACGCCGTGGCCGGCCTGCAGCTGTACCAGGCGACCTACGCCCTGGAGGTCGCGCGTTGAGGGGGGTCGCATGGTGATGGAGCTGGACGCGCCAGGCACCGGGCTGGCGGGCCAGACGGCAGCCCATCAGGGGGCGCACCGCACCGCGGCCAGCGTGCTCACGAGCGGCGGTTACCCCAGCGGCGCCAGCCTGTCCGATCGCCTCACCGCCGTGGCGCGGCTGGTGCAGATCGGCTCGGCCCGCCGCGGGCCGGACGGGTTCAGCCCGGAGGTGATCAGCGACGCGGAGACGTTGCTGGCCCGCGCCGGGGAGCGGTTGCGCCTGTCGTCGCATCACACGATCGCGGTGCTCGCCGGGGGGACGGGAAGCGGCAAGTCGTCGCTGTTCAACGTGCTCGCCGGGGCGCAGTTCTCCCCGGCCGGCGTGCTCCGCCCGGTGACCAGGGAGCCGCACGCGTGCGTCTGGGGCATGGAAGGAGCCGGGCCCCTGCTCGACTGGCTGGGGATCCAGCCGCGGTACCGCTACGCCAGGTCCAGCGCGCTGGACGACGGGCGAGCGCGCGCTCACCGGCCTGCTCCTGGTCGACCTGCCCGACCACGACTCGGTTCTGGCCGGCGGGTCCGCCGAGGTGAGCCCGGCTGGTGGCGCAGGCCGACCTGATGGTGTGGGTCCTCGACCCGCAGAAGTACGCCGACGCCGCGGTGCACAGCCGGTACCTGGTGCCGATGGCCGGGCACTCGTCGGTGATCGCGGCGGTGCTCAACCAGGCCGACCTGCTCGCGCCGGAACAGGCCGAGGAGGCCCTCGCCGACCTGCGCCGCCTGCTGGACGCCGAGGGCCTGCACGACGCCCGGGTCGCGGTCACCTCGGCGGCCTCCGGCGCCGGCGTGCCCGAGCTGCGCAAGCTGCTGATCGACACGGTGATCGCCCGGCAGGCCGCGGTGCAGCGGATCAGCGCCGACGTGGACGCGCTGGCGGCGCGGTTCGTGCCCTACGCGGGCGCGCCGTCCGACCCGGTCATCGCCGACCCCGCGGGCGAGCAGGACGGCCAGGTGGCGCCGGTGCTGCCCGCCGCGAGCGCGGACGCGCTGGCCGCGGCGCTGGCCCGGGCCGCCGGGGTGAGCGGGGTCGGCAAGGCCCTGCAAAGCGCCAGGGAGCTGAAGGCCGTCGACTACGTCGGCTGGCCGGTGGCCTGGCTGGTGGACCGCGTGGTGCGCCGGGACCCGGCGCGCAAGATCCGGCTCGGCACGCTCTGGGCGGAGCTGCGCGGCGCGTCGGCCGGGTCGATCGGCGCCCAGCAGCCGGAGATCGACAACGCGATCACCGCGGTGGCCGACGAGGCCGGCCGCGGGCTGCCGGCCGCGTGGCAGGCCAGCGTGCGCGACGCCGCCCGGTCCCGGACGCACGACATCCCCGCCGCGCTCGGCGCCGCCATCGCCGGGTCGCTGCCCGCCGAGAACAGCGTCACGCCCTGGTGGCGGGCGGTGGCTGCGTGGCAGGGCCTGCTGCTGGGTGCCGCGGCGGCCGGGCTGGGCTGGCTGGTGGCGATCCTCGTGGCCGGTGTGTTCCACGCCTCGTCACACCCCCCGGCGCTGCTTCGCGCGGGCCTGCTGCCCTGGGTGGTGCTTCTCGTGGCGGCGATCTTGCTGCTCGGCTGGCTGACCGCCAACGGCTGCATGAACGTGGTGGCCCGCGAGGCCGGCCAGGAGCGGGAGCTCCTCGAGCAGAAGATGAACGCGGCGATCGCCGGGGTGGCGCAGCAGATGGTGCTGGCGCCGGCCGAGCGGGAGCTGGCGGAGTTCAGCCGGTTCCGGGAGGAGCTGGCCGTCGCCCGCAGCACGGCCTGAGCCCGCCGCTTTCGCTCAAGCGCCGCGCTGGTCCTGGTCCGCGTCGCGAGCTCAGGCGCCGCCCCTTCCATGATCGTGTGAGTCGATAGCTGTTGCGCTCGCCGGGGCGCGCGTGGGTGGAAGCATCAGCGGCCTTGCGGGGTTACTGTAATGATGTAATCGCAGTAACAGGAGAATGGTGTGCTGATGGACCCCGCACTCGATGCCTACTCCCAGATAGTGACGAACGTTGCGGCCGAGCTGACCGGCAAGGTGGCCAGCCTGCGCGTTCCCCGCCAGGGCGGGGGGCGGGCCGGGGAGAGCCTCGGCTCCGCGGTCGTGTACACGAACGATGGTTTCCTGCTGACGAACGCGCACGTCGTGGGCGGCGCACAATCCGGCACGGCCTCGTTCGCCGACGGCACCTCGGCGCCGTTCACCACGGTGGGCGCCGACCCGCTCTCCGACCTGGCCGTCCTGCGCACGGCCGGACCGACCCCGCCGCCCGCGCAACTCGGCGAGGCGGACGAACTGCTCGTCGGCCAGCTTGTCGTCGCCGTGGGGAACCCGCTCGGCCTGGCCGGTTCGGTGACCGCCGGCGTGGTGAGCGCCCTGGGCCGCTCGCTGCCCACCCGCAGCGGGGCCGCGGCCCGGCTGATCGAGGACGTCATCCAGACCGACGCCGCGCTGAACCCCGGCAACTCCGGCGGCGCGCTCGCCGACAGCCGGGCCAGGGTGGTGGGTATCAACACCGCCGTGGCCGGGGTCGGTCTCGGCCTGGCCGTCCCGGTCAACGCGACCACGCGCCGGATCATCTCCACGCTGATGCAGCACGGCCGGGTGCGCCGCGCCTACCTGGGCGTGGTCACCGCGCCCGCGCCGCTGGCGGCCGCGCTGCAGGAGCGGTTCGGCCGGACGAGCGGGCTCCGGGTGGCCGAGGTCGTCCCCGGCGGCCCGGCCGCACGGGCGGGCCTGCGAGTCGGCGACCTGCTGCTCACCGCGGCCGGCCAGCCGGTGCAGAAGGCCCAGGACTTGCAGCGGCTGATGTTCAGCGACGCGATCGGCCGCCCGCTGGCCATCACCGTCATGCGCAACGGGGCCCTGGTCGACGTGATCGCCGAGCCGTCAGAGCTGGTTGCCGCCTGACCGGTGCTGCCTGACCGGTGCCGCCTGACCGGAGCTGTCGGCCCGCAGCCGGCCGCGGATTTTCTCACATAACGCCGGCGGCGCCCAACTCCTCATCCACAGGCGGCGGCCTTTTGCGTGGCTGTCCACAGACCCGGGCCGCCGGGTGGCCCGCCCGCGCCCGCTGGGTGACCGTGGTGCCAGCCGGCGCCCCGTTCCGGGCCCGGCCGGTTCCGGAGGCGGGCGCCCGTTCGGCGCGCTCCTCCGGCGAGCTAAGGAGGACCCGAGATGATGCACGACGCACCGGTGTACCTGTCCGGGTACCTGGCCACCGAGCCCAGGTTCAAGAAGGTCGCCGGGGATGTCTCGTCGGCGAAGTTGCGGCTCGCCTACTCCGCCCGGTGGCGGAACAGGGAGACCGGCGAATGGTCGGACGGGCCGACCACGTTCGTGAACGTCCAGTGCTGGCGCAACCTCGCCGACAACGTGACCACGTGCCTGCGCAAGGGCGAGCCGATCCTGGTCTTCGGGCGCCTGCGCATCAGGCGCTACAACGATGCCGAGGGCAACCCGCGGGCCGTGACGGAGATCGAGGCGATCTCGGTCGGTCACGACCTGACCCGTGGCACGGCGCACTTCTCCCGCAACCTCAGGTCCTCCGGCCGGTGGGCGGCCGAGGCGGCCGGTGAGCACCCCGGCGACGGGCAGGACGCGGACGGCGCAGCCGGGCTGTCCGGCCGGCGCGCGCAACGGCGACGGCGTGGTTGACGAGCAGGCAGTGGCGGAGTTCGCCAGGGAACTGTCCGCGCTTGGCCCCGACGCCGTCGCGGGACCCGAGGCCGCCGTCGCCGGTCCCGAGACCGGCGGGGACGCCGGGGATCCCGGCGATGCCGAAGATCCCGATAACGCCGACGATCCCGGCGACGCCGAGGCGGAACCCGCCGGGAGCGCGCGGTCCTGAGCGGCGCGCGGGCCGGAGCGGGCCGCCGTGCTCGCCTGCTGCGGCGGCTTCGCCGCGGCCCGGCCCGCGATGTTAGCCCGGGGCCGAGCCCCCGGACCCCACGGCCCTGGCTGACGTGGGCTGTCCGGCTCACGGCATCACCGGCTGAGTCCCCGGTCCCGGCCTGGGGCGGGTGGGCCGCAGGCGCGGCGAATCGCCCGCCGGACGGGAACTCGCGGGCCCGGTGCGGCACCCTCCGGGCGCCGCACCGGGCCCCGGCCAGACGACCCGCCGGAAGCCCTAGGCTGGAAGCATGCCCGAGTTCATCTACCAGATGCGCGCGGTCCGGAAGGCCCACGGCGACAAGGTCATTCTGGGCAACGTCACGCTGGCGTTCCTGCCCGGCGCCAAGATCGGCGTCGTCGGCCCCAACGGCATGGGGAAGTCGACGTTGCTGCGCATGATGGCCGGCCTGGAGCAGCCCTCGAACGGGGAAGCGCGGCTCATGCCCGGCTTCACCGTCGGCCTGCTGGCCCAGGAGCCGGAGCTGGATGACAGCCTCACGGTGCTCGGCAACGTGGAAAAGGGCGTCGCCGACACCAAGGCACTGCTGGCCGAGTACAACCTGATCGCCGAGAAGATGGCGACCGACTACTCCGACGACCTGCTCGACGAGATGGGCAGGCTGCAAGAGCAGCTCGATCACCGCGACGCATGGGACCTGGACAGCCAGGTAGAGCAGGCCATGGACGCGCTGCGCTGCCCGCCCCCGGACGCGGAGGTCAGCGTGCTGTCCGGCGGCGAGCGGCGCCGGGTGGCGTTGTGCGCCCTGCTGCTGTCCCAGCCGGACCTGCTGCTCCTCGACGAGCCGACCAACCACCTGGACGCGGAAAGCGTGCAGTGGCTGGAACAGCATCTGGAGAAGTATGCGGGCACGGTCGTCGCGGTCACCCACGACCGGTACTTCCTGGACAACGTGGCCCAGTGGATCCTGGAGCTCGACCGCGGGCACGCCTTTCCCTACGAGGGCAACTACTCGACCTACCTGGAGACGAAGGCCGGCCGGCTCAAGATCGAGGGGCAGAAGGACGTCAAGCGGCGCAAGCTGCTGGAGGACGAGCTCGAGTGGGTCCGGTCGAACCCGCGGGCGCGGCAGGCCAAGAGCCGGGCCAGGCTGCAGCGCTACGAGGAGATGGCGGCCGAGGCCGACTCGGGGCGCAAGGTCGACTTCGAGGAGATCCAGATCCCGCCCGGGCCCCGGCTCGGCCGCCTGGTCGTGGAGTCAGACGCCCTGGACAAGGGGTTCGGCGACCGGATGCTGATCGAGGACCTGAGCTTCTCCCTGCCGCAGGGCGGGATCGTGGGCATCATCGGCCCGAACGGCGTGGGCAAGACCACGCTGATGAAGATGATCATCGGGGACGAGCGGCCGGACGGGGGCACCATCACGGTCGGCGACACCGTCAAGATCTCCTACGTGGACCAGAACCGGTCGCGGATCGACCCGGACAAGAACGTCTGGGAGGTCATCTCCGACGGCGAGACGTTCATCCGGGTGGGCAAGACCGAGATCCCGAGCCGGGCATACGTCGCCGCGTTCGGGTTCAAGGGCTCGGACCAGCAGAAGCCGGCTGGGGTGCTGTCCGGCGGCGAGCGCAACCGGGTCAACCTCGCGCTCACGCTCAAGCAGGGAGGCAACCTGCTGCTCCTTGACGAGCCCACCAACGACCTGGACGTGGAGACGCTGTCCTCGCTGGAGAACGCGCTGCTCGACTTCCCCGGGTGCGCCGTGATCACCAGCCACGACCGGTGGTTCCTCGACCGGGTCGCCACGCACATCCTGGCCTGGGAGGGTGGCGCGTCCTGGTTCTGGTTCGAGGGCAACTTCGAGGGCTACGAGAAGAACAAGGTCGAGCGCCTCGGCGCCGAGGCGGCCCGCCCCCACCGCGTCACCTACCGCAGGCTGACGCGAGGGTAGACAGGGCGGCCGGCCGGAGCGGAGGACCCTGCTCGCCGCCTTCGGCGGCTTCGCCGTGGCCCGGCCGTGATGCTGGCCCGGGGGCCGAGCCCCCGGAACCCCCGCGTGCCCGGCTGAGCCGGGCTGTCCCGGCTGAGGTCGTCACCGGCTGAGCCTGGGCAGCCTCCTGCGCGCTCGCCGCCTGCGGCGGCGACGCCATGGCCCGGCGCGCGATGCCAGTCCGGAGGCGGAGCCCCCGGACCCCGACGCCCCCGGTTGAGCCCGGCAGTTCCGGTTGACGCTGTCACCGGCTGAGCCTGGGCAGCCTCCGGGGCGCTCGCCGCCTTCGGCGGCCGGCCCGATCCCCAGCGTTCTGGTCGAGGGTGGGTGAGGCCGGGTGAGGCCAGGGTTAGGCCGGGGTGAGGCCGAGGTCGGCGCCGCCGGCTTCGCGGGGCTTGTTGACCAGGCTGTTCGCGGCCATGACCAGGTAGTCCCAGAGCTGGGCGTCGTGCGCCTCGTCGAGGCCGATCTCGTCCAGGGCGGCGCGCATGTGGCCCAGCCAGGCGTCCCGTTCCGCTTCGCCGATGGAGAAGTGCGCGTGGCGCATCCGCAGCCGGGGATGGCCGCGCTGCTCGTCATAGGTGCGCGGACCGCCCCAGTACTGGATGAGGAACAGGCGCAGGTGCTCCTCGGCCGGCCCGAGGTCCCGGCTGGGATACACCGCCCGCAGCTCCGGGTCCTCGGCGACGCCCTGGTAGAAAGCGTGTACCAGCCGGTGAAACGTCTCTTCGCCGCCGACCGCCTCGTAGAAGCTGGCGGGTTCCGTGGTGGTGTCCATGGTGGCGTCCAGCGTACGTGGCCAGCTGCCACGGGCGAGCAGGATAGGTGAAGCTATCCAGAAGGCCACATTTTGTGGGTTGGTAGGCGCCGAGGGTGTCCTGTATGAAACCTGCATAGTGAATTACGCCGTCTGTCCACCGTCGGAAATCGGTATTCGCGACCTTGATTTCACAGATACCGATTCTCGGTGAGCGACTCTCAAGTTACATTGAGTCAGGGTAGACCCGGCCGGGGAGCGGGCCAGTGCCCAGAGGGAGAGGGGCCCGGGATGTTGCGAAGTCTTCCGGACGCGACCGCAGAGACCGACGAGGAGACCCATGCAGCGCTCTCGCCGACACCGCCGTCACCGGACGGCAGGCTGATGCCACCCGCCGGCGGGGAGGCACGGCAAGAGATCGTCATCGCCCGCGAGACCCGCGCCATGGGACTCGTCACCGGACTCAGCACCGCGGAGATCGCCGACGAGATTCATGACCGGTGCGGCCCGGTCGCCGGGACGAGCCGGATCCGCGCGTACCGGCTCGCGCTGGGGGTCTCCCTCGCCGACCTCGTCGCCCAGATGCGCGCCTGGTACGCCAGCGAGGGCCGTGCCGCGCCCAGGTTCAGCGAGACGCTGCTGTCCGCCTACGAAAGCGGCCAGAAGCGGCCGGGGCCGGAGTACTTGCACTACCTGTGCGCGGTGTACCGTGCCGAGCCACCGGACCTCGGTTATCCGGGCCAGTGCTTCTGTGGCCGGACGCATCGCGGGGGGCCAGCCACGCCGCAGGCCCCGGCGCCGGGCCTGGTCCCGGTGCAGCCGGCCGCCGCGTTCGGCGACACCGCCGCAGTGACGGTGCTGAGCCCCTGCGGCACCGGCCCGCAGCCGGCGCGGCCGGCCTCCCTGTCGCTCGCGGTGTCCCGGCCCGAGGAGAACCAGGACGGCCCGGCCGACCCGCGTGAGGCCGAGGACGACGACGACGTGATGCGCCGGGCCCAACTGCGGATGATCGCGGACGTCGCGGCCCGGGTGGACAGCCAGTTCCTCGGCGCCGTGGAACGGATCCGGCGCCGGATGGACGACGCCCTGGTGGGCGGCACCGTTTCGGCCACCATGCTGGACCAGTGGGAGGAGACCGCTGCGGGCTACGGCAGCCAGTACATGACCCATGCGCCGATGCGGCTGCTCTGCGACGTGCTGCTGGACTTCGGCGATGTGCGGCGGATGTGCGAGCACCGTCAGCCGCTGGACTTCAGCGAGCGGTTGTGCCGCCTGGCCGGGCAGCTCGCCGCGCTGGCCGGCATGCTCATGATCGACGTCGGCCAGCAGCGCATGGCCCGGTCCTTCTTCCGCACGGCGCGCACCGCGGCGGACGAGACCGGCGACCGCCACCTGCGGGCCTGGGTGGCGGTCCGCGAGGCCCTCGTCCCGCTCTATTACGGCGACCCGGCGGAGGCCTGCGCGCTGGCCCGGACCGGGGCGGGCCTGGCCGGCCGGAACGTGTGCGTCGCCGGGGCGATGGCGCCGGTGCTGGAAGCCAGGGCCCTGGCCCGTGTCGCGGCGCGGCGCGGCGGCCCGGCCAAGCTGCAAGGGCTGCGGCGGGTTTCCGCCCTGCTCGACCAGGCGCACGACGCGCTTGGCCGGCTGCAGGCCCCCGAGCGCGCCGACACCGCTTTCGGGTACACCGAGCGCCAGCTTCTCTTCCACGAGGGCGACACGCTGGTCACGCTCGGCCACAGTCAGGGCGCGGAGCGCGCGCTGACCCGGGCGCTGCGGCTGTACTCGGCGGACGAGATCCTTGACCGGTCGCTGGCCACCCTCGGCATCGCCCAGTGCCGGCTCGAGGCAGACGAGCCGGAGGAGGCGCTCCGGCTGAGCCGGGACACCCTGTTCGGCGTGCCGCGCGAGCACCGCTCGGAAATCATGGTGCGCGCGGCCCGGTCGCTGGGGGATTCGGTAGCCGGCCGGCACGGCGAGGTCCGCGCGGTGCGCGAGTACCGCGAGGCGCTGGTGAGCGCCTAGGAAGGCGTCGGCCAGCGCCGGAGAAGGCGCAGGTGAGCGCCGGATTGCGCGCCGTGGCACGGGTACTGGAGTTGCTGGGGTGCGCTAAGTGTTAGGGTCGGCCGGCCGCGCCCGTTAGAGTGTGCTTGGCACTGCACACCCAGGCGGGAGGCGGCGTGCGACGGGTATTGCTGCTCAACGTGACGTATGAACCCCTGACCACGGTTGGCCTACGCCGAGCAGTGTGCCTGGTGCTGGGGGAGAAGGCTGAGGTCGTCCACGATGACGTGGGCGGGACGGTGCTGCGTTCCGCGTCCTTGGTGCTTGCGATGCCGTCGGTCATCCGGCTGCGCCGCTACGTCCGGGTACCGCACCGCAGCCGCATTCCGCTGACCCGCGGTGCGCTGATGCGCCGGGACAACTACATGTGCGCGTACTGCGGCCACCGGGCCGAGACCATCGACCACGTGATCCCGCGCAGCCGTGGCGGCATCCACGCCTGGGAGAACTGCGTCGCCTCCTGCATGCGGTGCAACCACAGCAAGGGCGACCGGCTGGTAGAGGAACTCGGCTGGACCATGCGCAACGCGCCAGACGTGCCGCACGGCCCGCACTGGCGGCTGATCGGCGCCATCCACGACGGCGACCCGCAATGGGCCGCCTACCTCTCCGAGCCCAGCGCCGCGTAACGGGCCGGGGCGGCTCGCCGTGCTCGCTGGCCTTCGGCCAGCTTCGCCGTTGCCGGCGCTACATGCTAGCCCGGGGGGCCGAGCCCTCCGGAACCCCCACGCATCCGGTACCGGTCGGCAGCTCAACATCCACCTGGTTTGGGCCGCCGTCCAGTTTGAGCCCATGCGGCGCCGAGCCCCCGGACCCCCACGGCCCCGGTTGAGGTCGGCGGTCCTGTTCACGGCAGCACCGGTTTGGTCCCGGCGGCAACGTGTGCCGGCATGCGCTGGGTCAGCCCCGTTAGTCGCCGGTGGGTTCGGTGGTGGCTTCCCATCTCTGCTCGATCTTGCCGAAGTGCCAGACGGCCAGCGCCACGGCCCAGGTGAGGACGAACACGCCGGCGATCACGAACCCGGCCTTGTTGATGTCGAAGTTGCCCATGAACGCCCAGAACCCGCCGCCGAGACGGTACTCCTGCCCGATGAGGCCGAGGATCTCCACGGTGCCGATGAAGAAGGCGACGAACACCGACAGCCCGGTGATGGTGATGTTGTAGTAGACCTTGCGAATGGGCCGGGCGAAGGCCCAGTCGTAGGCAAAGTTCATGAAGCACCCGTCGGCGGTGTCGAACAGGCACATCCCGGCCGCGAACAGGACCGGCAGCGAGAGGATCGCGTAGAACGGCAGGCCGCTGACCACCGCCGAGCCGGCCAGCACCAGCAGCGCGACCTCGGTGGCGGTGTCGAACCCGAGCCCGAACAGCACGCCGATCGGGTACATCTTCCACGGCGTGTCCACCCGGCGGGCCAGCGGTCCCAGCAGCCGGTTCATCAGGCCGCGCTTGGCGAGCTGCTCCTCGAGCTCGGCGTCGTTGTAGGCCCCGGTGCGCATCTCCCGGAACACCTTGAGGATGCCGGCCAGGACGACGACGTTGAGCGCGGCGATGAGGTAGAGGAACGTCCCGGACACCCCGGTGCCGATGATCCCGGTCACGTTGTGCAGCCCGGAACCGTTGTTCCTGACCTGGTTGTCCAGCGCCCTGATGCCGAAGTTCAGCAGCAGCGCGAGCACGAACACGATGCTGGAGTGGCCGAGGGAGAAGAAGAACCCGATGGACAGCGGCCGCTTGCCCTCGCCGACCAGCTTGCGGGTGGTGTTATCGATCGCGGCGATGTGGTCGGCGTCGAAGGCGTGCCGCATGCCGAGCGTGTAGGCGAGGATTCCGGTCCCGAAGCCGAAGATCTCCGTCCGGGTGATGTGGTAGTGGCCGGAGACGGCGGCGGCCAGCATGCCCCAGCCCAGGACGTGCAGGAAGACGATCGCCCCAGCCATCCCGCCGGTGCGGGCCCACTCGCCCGGGGTCAGCCCGTCGCGGATCCTCCTGAAGCGGCCGCGGGGGTCAGCCATCCGTGCACGCTCCTCGGTTCCGCGGGTAGTCGCCACCCTAGGATTATTGCAAATAACTCGCAATAGCGTCGGCCACGTAGTTGCGTGGCCCGTGCCGTCTGGGTTGGCGCCCGCCGTGCGGTGTTACCTTCGGACGACGGGAACCACGGGCCGGGAGGCGCCGCATGCAGCGTGACATCTTCGACGCCGAACACGAGCAGTTCCGTGACCTGGCGCGCGCGTTCATCGCCCGCGATGTCACGCCCTACCACGAGAAGTGGGAGGCGGACCGGATGGTCTCCCGTGAGGTCTGGCTGGCGGCCGGCCGGCGCCGGGCTGCTCGGCATCGAGATCGAGGAGAAGTACGGCGGCGGCGGCAGCCAGGACTACCGCTACTACCTGATCCTCGACGAGGAGCTGGCCCGGGCCGGGGCGACCGGCCCAGGATTCGCCGTCCACAACGACATCAACGGGCCGTACTTCCAGCGCCTCGCCACGCCCGAGCAGTGCGAGCGGTGGCTGCCCGGGTACTGCTCCGGCGAGCTCATCACGGCCATCGCGATGACCGAGCCGGGGGCCGGCAGCGACCTGCAAGGAATGCGGACCACGGCAGTCCGCGACGGCGATCACTACGTGCTCAACGGGTCGAAGACGTTCATCTCCAACGGCCAGCTCTGCGACCTGGTGATCGTCGCCGCCCGGACCGATCCGGAGGCCGGCTACCGCGGGATCAGCCTGCTGGTGGTCGAGCGCGGCATGCCCGGCTTCGAGCGCGGCCGGAACCTGGACAAGGTCGGCATGCACGCCCAGGACACCTCGGAGCTGTTCTTCCGCGACGTGGAGGTCCCGGTGGACAACCTCCTCGGCGAGGAGGGCGGCGGCTTCGTCGCACTGATGCAGAACCTGCCCAGGGAGCGGCTCGCGATCGGGGCAACCGCACTGGCCGGTGCGGAAGCCGTGTTCGACGAGACCTTGGCGTACTGCAAGCAGCGTGAGGCGTTCGGACGGCCCATCGGCAGGTTCCAGCACAACCGGTTCGTCCTTGCCGAGATCGCGACCGAGCTCGCGGTGGCGCGGGCGTTCACCGACAAGGCGGTGCTCGAGCACAACACCGGCCGGCTGTCGGTCGAGGATGCCGCCATGGCCAAGTGGTGGAACACCGAGCTGTGCAACCGGGTGGTGGACCGGTGCGTCCAACTCCATGGCGGGTACGGCTACATGCGCGAGTTCACCGTGGCCAAGGCGTTCACCGACAGCAGGGTGCAGACGATCTTCGGCGGCACCACCGAGATCATGAAGGAGATCATCGGCCGCGGCCTCGGGCTGTGACCGGCCCGGCAGGCCCGGTCATCTGACCGGCCCCTATGACAGTAGAGCGCAGGTTTTGCCTTACTCTGTCATAGAGTCCTTGTCATAGAGCGGGGGCGGGCGCGGGGCCGGGAAAGTGGAGCCCAGCAGGACGGAGCTAACCGTGGCAGACGCCGATCACGAGCTGGTCGTCCCGGACGGCGGATTCTGGCCCGCACCGGAGATTCCCCAGCCGAACATCTACCCGATGGAATGGCGGGTGGAGACCGACAAGCTCGCCGCCATCTACGAGAAGTCCAAGCGCGTCGCCTGGAACCCGGCCGACCTGCCCTGGGACGGCCTCCGCGTCGAGGACTTCACGGCCGAGCAGCGGCTGGGAATCATGTACTGGTTCGCCGTGCTGGCCAACTTCGACGCATCCGGGCCCGCCGTGTTCGCGCGCGCCACCATCCATGCGTACGAGCAGCACGAGGAGGACCCGGTCCGCAAGTGCTTCTTCTCGATCACCCGGGACGAGATGAACCACGAGGAGTGCTGCCAGCGCACGATCGCGCGGCTGTGGCCCGGCGCCCCGCTGGACTGGCAGCCGCAGACCCCGCTGGAACAGGCCGCGCACAACAACATCGCCTGGCTGTACCACAACGGGGGCCGGTACTGGAACGGCTACAACAAGGCGGTCGGCAAGTACTCGCTGCCGGTCCTGTTCACCAGCTTCATGATGGGCGAGATGGCCGCGTCCACGTTGTTCCGTGGCATGGCGTCGGGCACCACGCACCCGGTGTTCTCCGACATGTTCCACCGGATCGGCCGGGACGAGTCACGCCACCTGCAAATCTGCATGACGATCCTGGAGAACGAGTGGCCCGGGCTCACCGAGGACGTCAAGGACCTGATCACCCGCCAGCTCCGGGCCGGCTTCATCTTCCTGTCGATGATCCTCTGGGAGCCCCCGGACGGGTTCTGGGACCTGCCGCCGTACTTCCTCGCCAACCACCGGGTGCTGATGTCGTACGCCCGTGACGGCGGGCTCGGCGTGCTCTCCTACGAGGAGCAGGCGGAGAACTGGCGCGTCGCCATCGCCCGGGTCAAGGCGATCGTCACCCGCTGGGGTATCCCGTTCCCCGCCATCCCGGAACTGGACATCGAGGGTGTGGACGTGGCCGACGACATCAACCCCGAGGACATCATCCCGGTCTTCTAGCGATCCGCTCACGGCTTGTAACGCTCCGGCTCCGGGGCGCGATACCGATGTAGACGCGGTCGACGTGGGTACCCCCGAGCTCACGTCGCCCGCGTCTTTGCGTACGGCCGCGACGCGCCGGTCCCCGGCGCGGAGAGCACGGCCAGGGCAAACCCTCGCGTGCCGGGTACCGTCGCGGGGCACGCGCCGGTAGTTTGCACTTATGACCGACACTCAGCAGGCGTCCGCGGGCCAGCCCGGCGGCGCACCCCGGAGCGGGGCGCCGTTCGGCCGGATGCTGACCGCGATGATCACGCCCTTCACCGCTGACGGGGCGCTAGACACCGATGGGGCCGCCCGGCTCGCCACTTACCTGGTCGACGACATGCGCAACGACGGCCTGATCATCAGTGGCACCACCGGTGAGTCACCGACCACCACCGACCAGGAGATGGACCGCCTGCTTCGCGCGGTCATCGGGGCGGTGGGCGACCGCGCCACGATCGTGGCCGGGGCCGGCACCAACGACACCGCGCACAGCATAGAGCTGGCCAGGCAGGCAGAACGGGCTGGCGCGGACGGGCTTCTCATCGTCACGCCGTACTACAACAAGCCGCCCCAGGAAGGCCTGATCGCGCACTTCACCGCCGTCGCGGACGCGACCGGGCTGCCGTGCATGCTCTACGACATCCCCGGCCGCACCGGGACGGCGATCAACCCCGGAACCCTGATGCGGCTGGCCCAGCACCCGCGGATCATCGCGGTCAAGGACGCGAAGGGCGACTTCCGCGCGACCTCCGAGGTGATGCTCGCTACCGACCTGGTGTTCTACAGCGGGGACGACATCATCAACCTGCCGTGGCTGTCGGTTGGCGCGGCTGGGTTCGTCAGCGTGGTCGGCCACGTCGTCGGCGACCGGCTGCACGACATGATCGACGCGTACCTCGCCGGGCGCGTCGCCGAGGCCCGCGCGATCCACCTCGAGGTGCTGCCTGTCATCATCGGGATCATGACCCGCACCCAGGGAGCGATCATGGCCAAGGCCGCGCTGCGCCTGCTGGGCCTGCCCGGCGGCGGGAACCGGCCACCGCTGGTCGACGCCACGCCGGAGCAGATCGAGCTGTTGCGGACCGATCTCGTGGCCGGCGGCGTGAAGCTGCCGGGGACGGCGTGAAGGGCCAGGCCGGCCGGGTGCGCCGCGGGGCCGGCTGGTGAGCCACCCGCATCCCGGTCTCGCCCTGCCCGCCGCGCTGCCGCGGAACGGCCTGCGGCTCGTCGGCCTCGGCGGCCTCGGCGAGATCGGCCGCAACATGACGGTGTTCGAGCACCGGGGCCGCCTGCTGGTCGTGGACTGCGGGGTGCTCTTCCCCGAGGCGGACCAGCCCGGCGTTGACCTGATCCTGCCCGACTTCTCCAGCCTGGATGACCGGTACGGGCTCATCGAGGCCATCGTGATCACCCACGCGCACGAGGACCACATCGGCGGCATCCCGTACCTGCTGCGGGAGCGCCGGGACATCCCGCTGGTCGGTTCCAAGCTGACGCTCGGCATGATCCAGAGCAAGCTTGCCGAGCACCGGATCACGCCGCAGACCGTGGAGGTCGCCGACGGGGGGAGCCAGTCGTTCGGCCCGTTCGCGTGTGAGTTCTTCGCGGTCAACCACTCCATCCCGGACGCGCTCGCGGTCGCGATCAAGACCAGGGCCGGGGTCGTCCTGCACACCGGCGACTTCAAGATGGACCAGCTTCCCCTGGACGGGCGGCTGACCGACCTCGGCGGTTTCGCCCGGCTCGGCGGCGAGGGCGTGGACCTGCTGATGTCGGACTCCACCAACGCCGAGATCCCCGGCATCGTGACCAGCGAACGGGATATCGCTCCGGTGCTCGCCGAAATCTTTGCCTCGGCCGAGCAGCGGATCATCGTGGCGTGCTTCGCCAGCCACGTCCATCGCGTTCAGCAAATTCTTGATACCGCCGCCACCTACGGGCGGAAAGTCGCGTTCGTCGGCCGGTCGATGGTGCGGAACATGGGCGTGGCGCGCGACCTCGGCTACCTGCGGATCCCGCATGTCGCCGGCGGCGGCCTGATGGTGGACCTGAAGGAGGCCGAGGAACTGCCGGCCGACCGGATCGTTCTCATCTCCACCGGATCCCAGGGCGAGCCGATGTCGGCGCTGTCGCGGATGGCCGGCCGCGACCATCCCATCCGGGTCGCCGAGGGCGACACGGTGATCCTCGCGTCCTCGCTCATCCCGGGCAACGAGACCGCCGTGTACCGGGTGATCAACGCGCTGACCAGGTGGGGCGCGCGGGTCTACCATCGCGGCAACGCGCTGGTCCACGTGTCCGGCCACGCCCCCGCGGGGGAACTGCTGTACGTGCTGAACCTGGTCCGCCCGCGCAACTTCATGCCGGTGCACGGAGAATGGCGGCACCTGCGCGCGCACGCCGCGCTCGCCGCGGCGACCGGGCTGACCGACGACCACATCGTGATCGCCGAGAACGGGATGGTCGTCGACCTGGTCGACGGGAAGGCCGCGGTGTCCGGCGCGGTCCCGTGCGGGTACGTGTACGTGGACGGCCTGTCGGTCGGCGAGGTCACCGAGACGTCGCTGAAAGACCGCCGGATCCTCGGCGACGAAGGTTTCGTCTCGATCGTCGTGGTGGTCGACTCCACCACCGGCAAGCTGGCCGCCGGGCCGGAGATTCACGCCCGGGGCTCCGGGATCGACGACGCGGCGTTCGGCGCGGTGATTCCGCAGATCGAGGAGGTGCTGGCCGCCGCGGCGGCCGAGGGGATCAACGACTCCCGCCAGCTCAGCCAGCTCATCCGGCGGACCGTGGGCCGGTGGGTGAACGAGAACTACCGCCGCCGCCCCATGATCATCCCGGTGGTGGTGGACGTCTGACCTCGGCCGGCCTGCCTGCCGCGTTAAGCCGCGAGCGAGACGCGCGGCGTGTCTTTCGGCCCATGCGCGGGGTTCTGGTTACCGTTGTCAGCATGGCGACCCGTGCCCCCAAGAGCGGATTGCCGCGGACTGGGACGCGCTCGCAGGGTAAGACGGCGTCGCGCACACCGCCTGCGGGCTGGTCGCCGCGCTCTCGTCCGAGCGGCACGACCCGGCGGCCGGCCAGCGGGAAGGGCAAGTCAGCCAAGGGGCGCAGCGGGTACAGCGGCAAAGGCAGCGGCGGCAAGGGCGGGCGCCCGCAGCGCCCGGCGCCGTCCAACCCGTTCGTGATCCTGGTCGAGTGGATCGGGCACCTGATCGTCGGGGTGTGGATGGTGGTCGCGCACGCGACCGGCGCCGCCGCGCGGCACATGGGCAAGAGCGCGCGGGATCTCGATCCGATGCACCGCAGGGACGGCATCGGCCTGGCCCTGGTCGGCGCGGCCGTCGTGGTCGCCGCGGCCACCTGGTTCGGCATCGGCAGCGCGGTGGGCCGGCTGATGGACTCGGTGGTGCGCGGCGCGTTCGGGTCGCTGGCCTGGACCGTGCCGTTGCTGCTCGCCCTGCTGGCGTGGCGGTTCCTGCGCCACCCGGACCGGAACGCCGAGACCGGCAGGCTCACCATCGGCGGGTCCGCGCTGGTCATCGGCACGCTCGGCCTGGTGCACATCGCGCACGGGACACCGTCACCCGCGAACGGCGCCGGCGCGATGCGCGCCGCTGGCGGCCTGATCGGGTACGGCGCATCGGCGCCGCTGGTCGCCGCGGTGACCCCGTGGGTCGCCGCCCCGCTGCTGGCGCTGCTGTGCGGGTTCGGCCTGCTGGTGATCACCGGGACACCGCTGCACCGGGTGCCCAGCCGGATCTCCGAGCTGCGCGGCACCGCGGACGGCGAGGAAGACGCGACCGGCGAGCAGACGGACCAGCCGGGGCGTTCCGGGCGCAAACGGCCCGCCGCGATCGAGGCGGGCGAGCACGACAAGCCCTACGACTCGCCGCTGCTGCGCGGGGGAGCGGCCGGTTCCGGCCGTAAGGGCGCGCTGGCCGCGGACGCGGCCCGGCCGGGCGGTGGCGGGCCCGCCGAAGTCGGCGGGGCGGCGGCCGAGGACGGCACGGACGGGAACATGCTCGAGGTGCTCGGGTTCGGCGCGCCGGGTACCGGGCGCCAGCCGGGCGGCGCGCGGAACGAGCAGCTCACGCTCGCCGCGTCGAGCGACTCCAGTTACACACTGCCGCCCGCGGCGCTGCTGCGGCCAGGGTCCGCGCCCAAGGCGCGGACGGCGGCCAACGATACGGTAGTGCGCGCGCTCACCGACGTGCTCGAGCAGTTCGACGTCGATGCCCGGGTCACCGGCTTCAGCCGCGGCCCGACCGTGACCAGGTATGAGATCGAGCTCGGCCCGGCTGTCAAGGTGGAGCGGGTCACCCAGCTTTCGCGGAACATCGCCTACGTGGTGAAGAGCGCCGATGTGCGCATCTTGTCCCCGATCCCCGGAAAGTCGGCCATCGGAGTGGAGATCCCCAACGCCGACCGGGAGATCGTGAGCCTGGGCGACGTGCTGCGCTCCCAGGTCGCCCTCATCGATCACCATCCGATGGTGGTGGGCCTGGGCAAGGACGTCGAGGGCCGCACCGTGATCGCGAACCTCGCGAAGATGCCACACATTCTTATTGCCGGGGCGACCGGGGCCGGGAAAAGTACTTGCGTAAATGGGCTGATCACGTCGATTTTGCTGCGGGCCACGCCGAGCGACGTGCGGATGATCCTGATTGACCCCAAACGGGTGGAGCTGGCCGCCTACCAGGGCATCCCGCATCTGATCACGCCGATCATCACTAGCCCGAAGAAGGCTGCGGAGGCGCTGGCCTGGGTCGTCGGGGAGATGGACCGCCGGTACGACGACCTGGCCGCGACCGGGTTCCGGCACATCGATGACTTCAACAACGCGGCCCGGGCCGGCAAGCTCACCCCGCCGCCCGGCAGCGAGCGGGTGTTCCTGCCTTACCCGTACCTGCTGGTGATCGTGGACGAGCTGGCCGACCTGATGATGGTGGCGCCCCGTGACGTGGAAGACGCGGTCGTCCGCATCACCCAGCTTGCCCGGGCGGCCGGCATCCACCTCGTACTGGCCACCCAGCGGCCCAGCGTGGACGTGGTGACCGGGCTGATCAAGGCCAACGTGCCGTCCCGGCTCGCCTTCGCCGCGGCGAGCCTGGCCGACAGCCGGGTCATCCTGGACCAGCCCGGCGCGGAGAAGCTCATCGGCCAGGGCGACTCGCTGTTCCTGCCGATGGGGGCGAGCAAGCCGCTGCGGCTGCAAAACGCGTTCGTCTCCGAAAAGGAGATCCGTGACGTTGTCGCGCATTGCAGCAAGCAGGCACCGCCGGCCTACCGCGAGGACGTCGCGGCGGCCGAGGGACGTCCCCGGGAAATCGACGCCGACATCGGCGACGACCTGGACCTGCTCGTCCAGGCCGCTGAGCTGGTCGTCAGCACCCAGTTCGGGTCCACCTCGATGCTTCAGCGCAAGCTGCGGGTGGGCTTCGCCAAGGCGGGCCGGCTGATGGACCTGCTGGAGAGCCGGGGGGTCGTCGGGCCGAGCGAGGGCTCCAAGGCCAGGGATGTGCTCGTTGTCCCGGATGACCTCTCCGAGTTGCTGGCATCCTTGCGCGGAGGGAAAGACAGCTGACCGGGGCCGTGTTTTCACCGCCCTCCCCGGGCATGTCTACACTTGGTGACGGCTCCCGCACTGCGGGACCCAATACTCGGTCACCGCGCCCGCATCCCGGGTGGCCAGCAGTCAAAACAAGCAATCAGTGCTATCAAGCAGTGGAGGCGCGGCGTGAGCGTTGGTGATGCCCTGGCGCAAGCGCGCAACCAGGCGGGTCTCACCATTGCGCAGGTCAGTCAGCGAACCTGCATCAGGGAGACAATCGTCCGGGGAATCGAGCGCGGCGACTTCTCCGCCTGCGGCGGGGATTTCTACGCCCGTGGGCACATCAGGAGCATTGCGCGGGTCGTCGGGCTCGACCCGGAAGAGCTGATCCACGAGTACGACGCGACCCACGGCGCGCCGCAGGAGATCACGGCGGCCGACGTCTTCGAGCCATCGACCCCGATCAAGCTGCGGGAACGGCGCTCGCCCAACTGGAGCGTGCTGATGGTCGTGGTCATCGCGCTGGTCCTCGGCTACGGGGTGTACCGGCTGGTGGATCACGGATCGTCCGCGGGCCGCCCGGTGGCGTCGTCCTCGCACACCCCGGGTCACCGGAGCCGGCCGTCGCCGTCGGCGAAGCCGACCCCGAAGGCGTCCGCGGCCTCGGCCCACTCGACCGGCCACCGCCTGGTGATCCGGCTGACGGCCAGCGCGGACTGCTGGGTCCAGTTCAGCAAGCCCGGCGGCCGGCAGCTGTTCCAGAGGTACGTGCTGGCCGGGCAGTCCAAGACCTGGCGGTTCAGGCACGCCGTGACCATGCAGATCGGTAACCCCGAGGGGATCCTGCTCACCGTGAACGGCCGGACCCTGGGCCACGTCGGGCAGGTCGGACCGGTGACACTCAACTTCGGGCCGGGTCACAAGCTGCCCCGCACCACGGCCGGCTAGGCCCTGCCTGCCGCGCCCGCCGGGGTGCGGCCGCGCCTGACACACGCGGCGGCGGAGCGGGCTCGCCGCGCCCTATTACCAGGCGCTCTCACGTAGTCTTCCGGTGTGTCTTCGAGTCAGCGTGCGAACGTGCCTGGGCGGGGTGGTGGGGTCGGGGCTAGCAGAGCGCGGCGTACGGTCAGCCTGGTCACCCTCGGCTGTGCCCGGAACGAGGTCGATTCCGAGGAACTGGCCGGGCGGCTCGAGGCCTCGGGCTGGACGCTCACCGACCGGGACGAGGCCGAGGTCGTGCTCGTCAACACGTGCGGCTTCATCGAGGCGGCGAAGCAGGAGTCGATCGCCGAACTGCTGGACGGCGGGCAACCCGGCGCCCAGGTGGTCGCGGCCGGCTGCCTCGCCGAGCGCTACGGAGCGCAGCTCGCCGAGGCGCTGCCCGAGGCCGAGGTCCTGAGCTTCGACGACTACGGGGACATCGGCGCCCGGCTCGACGCGGTGCTCGCCGGGGAGCGGCGGCCCGCACACCAGCCGCGGGACCGCCGGCGGCTGCTGCCGATCAGCCCGGTCCGGCGGCCGGGCGCCGGGGCTGTGCACGTTCCCGGTCACGGCATGCCCGGGCCGGTGGGGAGTGGGGCGGCCGTGCCCGGGGCCCGCAGCGCGATACCCGACCTGCCGCCGGGCACCGCCCCCGCGTCCGGGCCACGGGTGCTGCGGCGCAGGCTGGACGGCGGGCCCGTGGCGCCCCTCAAGATCGCTTCCGGGTGCGACCGCCGCTGCTCGTTCTGCGCGATCCCGGGCTACCGCGGCGCCTTCCTGTCCCGCCCGCCCGAGGACGTGCTCGCCGAGGCCGAGTGGCTGGCCGGCCAGGGTGTCCGGGAACTGATGCTGGTGAGCGAGAACTCCACCTCCTACGGCAAGGATCTGGGGAACCTGCGGCTGCTCGACGAACTGCTCCCGGCGCTGGCCGCGGTCCCCGGGATCGCCCGGATCCGGGTGACCTACTTGCAGCCGGCCGAAATGCGGCCCGGGCTTGTCGACGTGATGACCACGACCCCTGGCGTAATGCCCTACTTTGATCTTTCTTTCCAGCACGCCAGCGGTAGCGTCCTGCGGCGGATGCGCCGATTCGGGGACCGGGCCAGGTTCTGCGCGCTGCTGGACCAGATCAGGCAGGCGTGCCCGGAGGCCGGCGCCCGGTCCAACTTCATCGTGGGATTCCCCGGCGAGGGCGCCGAGGACCTGGCCGAGCTCGAGCAGTTCCTGGGCGAGGCCCGGCTCGACGCGGTCGGCATCTTCGGCTACTCCGACGAGGACGGCACGGAAGCCGCCTCGCTGGACGGCCACCTCGACCCGGGCGAGATCGCGCGCCGCGCCGACGAGCTGTCCGATCTCGCCGAAGAGGTCATGGCGCAGCGGGCGGCCGAGCGGTGCGGCGAGACCGTGGAGGTGCTCATCGAGGAGGACCTCGGCGAGGGCTGCTACCAGGGCCGCGCGGCTCACCAGGCGCCCGAGGTCGACGGCGTTACCACCGTGCGCTCCCTTGCGGTCCTGAGCACGGGTGACATCATCAATGCCAAGGTGGTGGCGTCGGAAGGGGTGGATCTGGTGGCGGAGGCCCTGGACAGCGCAGCGGCCGTGCCGCCGGAACGGGCGGGGATGCGTTGACCCGGCGGGGCGCCAATGCCGGCGGAGACTGAGCCATCGTCGCAGGGCGTGGCAAGGCCCGCCGTGCCAGGGCCCGCCGTGCCAGCGCCTGGCCTGGTTAATCTGGCCAACGCGCTGACCGTGTTCCGCCTCGTGCTGGTCCCCGTCGTGGTGGCCTGCCTGCTGGCTGGCGGGCCGGCCTGGCGGGTGGCGGCGTTCCTGGCGTTCGGCCTGGCCTCTATCACGGATCTGCTGGACGGCCGGATCGCCCGCAGCCGCGGCCTGATCACCGACTTCGGCAAGATCGCCGACCCGATCGCGGACAAGGCGCTGACCGGCGCGGCGCTGGTGACCCTGTCCTTCCTGGGCTGGCTGCCCTGGTGGGTGACCTGTGTGATCCTCGCCAGGGAGATCGGCGTGACCGCGCTGCGGTTCTGGGTCATCCGGCGCGGGGTGATCGCCGCGAGCCGGGGCGGCAAGATCAAGACGTTGCTCCAGGTGGTGGCGATCTCGCTGTACATGCTTCCGGCGGTGCCCGAATGGCTGCGGGTCACGGTGATGGCGGCCGCGGTCGTGGTCACGCTGGTGACCGGCGGCGACTATGTGCTGCGCGCCGCTCGGCTGCGCCGCCGGCCGCTCCCGGGCCGGGTGGGCCAGCTGCCATGAGCAGCCAGCGTGCCGGGATGGGTGGCCAGCCGCGCGGCCGCGACCTGGCCGCGCGGATCGTCTGGGAGCTCACCGAGCGGGGGCAGACCGTCGCGGTGGCCGAGTCGCTGACCGGCGGCCTGCTCGGCGCGGCGATCACCGACATCCCTGGCGCCTCGGTGGTGTTCCGCGGCGGCATCATCGCCTACGCGACGGAACTGAAGGCGGCGCTCCTCGGCGTGCCCGCCGGGCTGCTGGCGTCCTGCGGTCCGGTCCATCCGGACGTGGCCGTCGCGATGGCCGCCGGTGCCCGGGACCGGCTCGGTGCCACGATCGGCGTGGCGACCACCGGAGTGGCCGGTCCCGACCCAGCGGACGGCAAGCCGCCGGGCACGGTGCACATCGCAGTAAGCGCTGGATCGCGGCCCGTTACCAGGGCTTTGGCGCTTGGCGGCGGCCGGGACGAGGTCCGGCGGGACACTGTCGGGGAGGCCCTAAGCCTGCTCTGGAGCGTGCTTTGGGAAGAAGGCCCCTGATTACAGCGTTACGTCATCAGCGAACACGGCTCCGTCTGTACTCCCCGAGTGTCGGCAGAGCCAGGTACCGTGGAACTGTCAGCCTCACTTCGCGAAGGGAGCGCGACCATGGTCCTGCTTCGTCACTTGCTTGGTGACGCGCTGCGGCGGCTGCGCCTGCGCCAGGGTCGTACCCTCCGTGAGGTCTCCGCCGCGGCCCGGGTGTCACTGGGCTACCTGTCCGAGGTCGAGCGCGGCCAGAAGGAAGCCTCGTCAGAGTTGCTAGCGGCGATCTGTTCCGCGCTGGGAACGCCGCTGTCGCACGTGTTCCGCGAGGTGTCCGACAACTTCGCGCTGGCCGAGCTGCAGAGCGAGCCGGTGCTGGCCGGCACCAGGGAGCCGGCGCTGGAGCGTACCGGGGACACCGCGCTCGACACGCCGGTGGCACGGGCGTTCCACGGCGCCGTGCCTGCCAGCCTGAACCTCGCCGCCGCGCCCGCGCTCGGCGACGGTGCCAAGCTGGGCGCGACCGAGCCGGTCCTCGACCCCATCAAGCTGCCCACCGGCCGCACCACCGGCTACGACGACGTGGCCCGTCGCATCCGCGACATCACCGACATGGTGCCGGTGTAGCGGGACGGGCAGGGCTCACCCTGCTCGCTGATCTTTGATCAGCTTCGCCGAAGGCCGCCCCGCTGTGCTAGCCCGGGGGCCGAGCCCCCGGAGCCCCCACGTCCCGGGTACCGGTTGGCTGGATCAGTTCCCGTCTGTTGTCGGCTGAGGCCGGGCGTGCTCCCTTCGGCTGAGGTCTTGAGCGGTCGCGGGCTCACCCTGCTCGCTGATCTTTGATCAGCTTCGCCGAAGGCCGCCCCGCTGTGCTAGCCCGGGGGCCGAGCCCCCGGAGCCCCCACGCCCCGGGTACCGGTTGGCTGGATCAGTTCCCGTCTGTTGTCGGCTGAGGCCGGGCGGGCTCCCTTCGGCTGAGGTCTTGAGCGGTCGCGGGCTTACCTTGCTTGCTGATCTTTGATCAGGTTCGCTGGGGCCCGGCTCGCGATCCTAGCCCGGGGGCCCGAGGCCCCGGACCCCCGGTACCGATGGGTTGACGAGGTCTGGTCTGTCGTGGGCTGAGGCTTGGCCCGCGCCTCGGCCGCTCGCCGCCTTTGACGGCTTCGCCGGGACCCGGGCCGCATGCTTGCCTGGCCGGTAGCGTTGGGCGCGTGCTGGCGTTGGTGCTGGTGGCGGTCGCGCTTGGGCTCTCGAACATGGCCGCTTCCGTTGGCATCGGGATGGCGGGCGGCGGGGCGCGGGCGCGGTTGCGGGTCGGCATTGTGTTCGGGGTGTTCGAGACGGGCATGCCGATCCTCGGCCTGGTGCTCGGCCGTGGCCTCGCGCACAGCCTCGGTCACGCCACCCACTGGATCGGGGCCGCCCTCTTGATCATCGTCGGCGGCTACGCCACGATCCAGGCTGCCCGGCACCGCGGCGACGGTGGGGGCAGCCCGGCCACGGCGGCCGGGCTGAAGACCGGGCCGCTGGTGGTCACCGGGATAGCGCTGAGCATCGACAACCTCGCGGTCGGCTTCGCCCTTGGCACGTACCACGTCAACCTGCCCGTGGCCGTCGCCGTCATCGGCGCGACGAGCGTCACCCTGTCGTTGCTGGGGCTTGAGCTTGGCGACCGCCTGGGTGCCCGGACCGCGGACCGCGGCGAATTCCTCGGCGGCCTTGTCCTCATCGGGGTTGGCGTAGCGCTGGCTTTCGGCCTCCTGTAGCCCGGCACGTCGCCCCTGCTCCGATGCTGATAGGCCCACTTTTCATTCCGGACGCACGGTCTGGCGCCCGGCTTGTCCCGGTTGGGGCGTGCCGAACGGATGGGAAGTCACGCCGACCGTCTTCCGGCTTGCCCTCGTGCGTGCCTGGTTGCCCTCGTGCGTGCCGGAACCTCGGGTGGTGGCTACGTCCAGGCGCGGGGGTCGTTGGTCAGGGCCAGGACACGGTCGGGCAAGCGGCCGGTGACGATGTGATCCAGCGTCACCTCGTCCAGGATCGCCCGCTCGTTGGCGCGCAGGGCGATCCAGACGCTCTGCAAGGGTTCCGCCGCGCCGATGTACCCAAGGTTCTCCGGGCGCTCGCCGCGGACCCCGACCAGCTGGCCATCGACGGCGCGGATGATGTCAGCCAGCGAAATCTCATCCGCCGGCTTCGCCAGCCAGAAACCGCCCTCGGGGCCACGCTGGCTGCGCACGAGGCCCGCCCGCCGGAGCTGGGTAAGGATCGCTTCCAGGAACTTCGCCGGAATGTGCTGTGCCCGCGCCAGTTGCTCAGCGGTCGTGTGGTCGCCGCTACTGGCGGCCAGCTCGACGGCCGCGCGCAGGGCGTAGTCGGCACGGGCAGACAACCTCATGCCATGCATTATGGACCTTCACGCCGCAACTGCGTGTGAGCAGGGGCATGGCGCCGCTCTACCTTCCCACCCCGCCCCCGCGCTCCGCGCCCGCCCGCGGCCGGCGCTCGCCCCCGCCAAGCTGGACGAATTGCCGGGGTGAGGTAGCGTCGGCTGGGTGACCTTCCGTGACCAGACCCGGGAGGCTCATCCCGCCTCGGACCGCGGCCGGTTCCCGGTGGGAGAAGCCGTCACCCTGGCCGACCTTGATCGCGATCCGCACCCGTGGCTGGCGCGCCTGCGGGACACCGAACCGGTCTCCTGGCTCCCCGCCCTGAACGGCTGGCTCGTCACCCGGCACGATCTCGCCGTGGCGGTCATGCGCGACAGCGCCTCGTTCACCGTGGACGATCCCCGGTTCACGACGGCCCGGGTGGTGGGGCCGAGCATGCTTTCGCTGGACGGTGCGGAACACGGCCGTCACCGCGCCCCCTTCACCCGCGGGTTCAGCCGCCGCGAGATTCACGCCCGGCTGGCCGGGTTCGTGACCGCGGAAGCCGACCGCCTGGTGGCGGCCATGCGGCCCGCGGGCGCCACGGACGCCCGGCGCAGCCTGGCCGGCCCGCTGGCCGTCGCGGTGGTCGCGGAAGCGCTGGGCCTTGGCGACACCGACCCCGCGACGGTGCTTGGCTGGTACGCGGCCATCGTCGGCTCGGTTTCCGCGCTCGCGGGCGACCAGGGCCCGGCCGCGTCCGGGCAGCCCGGGCCGGCGGGAGGAGCAGGGCTGGCGGGGGACGGGCCGGCGTCAGGGGCCGGGGCGGCGGGGACGGCGGCGTTCCAGCTGCTCAGCGGGCGGCTTACCGAGGTCATCGAGGCACCGGGCGGCCCGGCTTCGCTGCTGGCCGACGCGGCCGCGGCCCGGGACGGTGCCGCGGACACCGGCCTGAGCACGCGGGAAGCCATCTCCAACGCGGCGGTGATCATGTTCGGTGGGATCGAGACCACCGAAGGCATGATCGGCAACGCGATCCTTCACCTGCTCAGCCATCCCGACCAGCTCGCGCTGGTCCAGGAGGACGAGAGCCTCGTGCCCAACGTGGTCGAGGAGTCCCTCCGGCTGGAGCCCGCCGCCGCCGTGGTTGACCGCTACGCAGCCCGCGACATCCGGCTCGGCGGGGCTGCGATCCGGCGCGGCGACCTGGTCACGGTGTCCCTGGCGGGCGCGGGCCGCGATCCGGCCGTCTTCGAAGACCCCGAAACGTTCGACGTCCGCCGCGGCAACGCGAGGGCGAACCTCGCCTTCGCGCACGGCCCGCATTTCTGCATCGGCGCCCACCTGGCCAGGCTCGAGGCCCAGGCGGCGCTCCGCGCCGTCCTCCGGCTGCCGGGCCTGCGCCTTGACCCGGACCGCCCGGCCGCCTCGCGCGGCCTGGTGTTCCGTAAGCCGCCGTCGCTGTACCTGCTGTGGGCCACCTGACCGCTGCTCGCTCGAGCTCCGGGGCGCGAGGGCGCCGCGCGCGGTCGTCCGAGGGCGGGGTTTAGGCGCGGAGGCGCAGGCCGCGGGGAGTTGGCCGGAATCCGGCGTCGGCCAGGGCCTGGGCAAGCGGCGTGTCGTAGACGCCGGTGCCGTCGGCGCGCTCCACGGTGAGGCGGCCCAGCGCGCCACCCCGGACGGCCGCGGCGAGCCCGGCCGCCGCGGGCACCAGCTCGGCCGGGTCGCTCGTCCATGACAGCAAGGTCTTGCCGCCCCGCTCCACGTAAAGCACGAGGTGCCCGCCGGACATGACAACCAGCGCTCCGGCCTTCCGGCCGGGACGGTGCGCGCCGGGAACCTCGCCGGGCCGGGGCGGCCAGGGCAGCGCGGCACCGAACGGGTTAGCCGGGTCCGCCGCCGCCAGCACCATGATCGCCGGGGGCTCCGGCTCCGCCGGGCCGATCGGCTCAGGGGCGCCGGGCCACCGCTGCCCCCGCCCGGCATCGGGGGAGTACCCGCCGGGCGAGCCTTCCGGCGATCCAGGCCAGCCACCCGCTCCACCGCTGAACCCGGGACCGCCGAGCGGGCTCCCAGGAGTACCCGGCCAGCCCGGTGCGCCTTCCGGGACATCATTGCCGCTGGGCGGGCGCTCGGGGGAGCCGGGCCGCGCGGGGGCACCAGGCCCCGCCTGCTCACGTGCGTCGTCGGGGGAGTGGCGGCCCGGGGACTCGGGCCAGCCGGGTGCGCCGCCCGCGAACTCGGCGCCGCCGGGCGGGCTCGCCGGGGTACGGGGCTGGCCAGGCACCTCCCAGTGAGGGCCAGGCCCGGCCAGCGGGCCACCTGGGACGGCAGGGCCGCCGGAGGGGTCCTCCGGCGTGCTGGGCGCGTCCTGGTGGAACCCAGGCCCACCGGGGAGCCCGGGTGGGGGCGGCAGCCCGGGGATCGACGCCTGGGCGGCGGCCATCGCGCGCATCCGGTCCACCGCGCCGGGGAGGGCGAACTGCGCCGCGCCGAGGCCCTCGACGAAGTACCCCCGCCGGCACTGGCCCGCCTCCTCCATGGCCCGCAGCACGGGGTAGACCGCGCCGAACCCCCCGGGCACTCGCTCGGCCACGACCGAGCCGCGGGTCACGATGCCGTGCCGGTCCAGCAGCGCCTGGGCGACCGCGTGCAGCCGCCGGGTGGAATCGGGATCCCGCTCGGGCAACAGCGACCACCGGCCGGTCACCGTGGGCGGCCCGGTCCTGGTCGGCATCAGCGGCCGGCCGTACCTAGACCGGCGCGACCCCATCCGGCCTGATCGGCCCCCGCTGGGCATCCTGCCGGCGGACGGGGGGATCTCAGGGCGGGGGAAGCCGGCCACCTCCGCGAGGTGCGGCACCGCTCCGCCCGCACCGTTCGGGCCCGCGCCGTTGCGGCCCGCACCGTTCGGGCCCGCGGCGCCGGTACCGTTCGACGCCGCCGCATCCCCGCCGTCGGCCGGCGAGGCGGTACCGGTGGGATACCCCTCGAACACCGGACGGCCGCTGCCGAGGACCGTCCGCAACGGCGCCAGCGTGTCGTTCGTCAGCCGCCCAGCCCAGACCAGGTCCCAGATCGCCGCCGCCACCGCGGCGTCGGATAGCCCGCGCCAGTCATGATCCCGCAGCATCCCGGCCACCCGGTCGGCCAGCATCCGGAAGAAAAGCCCCCCGCCGCCCTCCAGCACCGCCAGCACGGCCTCGTGCACCGGCGTCATCGTGATCTCCACGGGCGGCGGGAGCAGCAGGGCAGCGGCGGGCGCGGGCACGAGGACCACCCAGCCGTCGCTGCTGGGCAGCCCGCCCGCGCCGGCCCAGACGACCTCCCCGGCCGCCGTCAGCTCGTCGAGCACGGCCGGCTGGTATCCCGGAATCCGGCCCGGCAGCACCAGCGTCTCCAGCGCGGAGGCGGGTACCGCCGCGCCCGCGAGCTGATCAACCACGTCATAGACCGCGTCCGGCCCGGCCGCGCGCGACCTGCGGCCCGGCCGCCCGGACGAGCCGCCAGGCCGGGCGTTGCCGTCCGGCTGGCCCGCGTTCTGCCAGGCGGGCAGGAACGCGGCCAGCGCATCCGGGGGCGCGGGCTCCACCTCCTTACGGAGCTTGGCCAGGCAGCGGCGCCGCAGCAGGCGCAGGACCTCGACATCGCACCACTCGGTGCCGCGCCCGCCGGGCAGGAACTCACCCTCGACCACGCGGCGCTCCGCGGCGAGCCTGTGCAGCGCCCCGCCCACCACCGACTGGCCCAGCCCGTACCGGCCGGCCACCGCCTGCGCCGTGAACGGCCCATGGCAGCGCCCGTACCGGGCCACCAGGTCGCCGAGCGGATCGGGCACCGGCTCGGCGAACGCCGCCGGCACGCCGGGGGGCAGCGGCACGCCGAGCGCGTCGCGCAGCCGCCCGGCGTCTTCGATGGCCGCCCAGCGGGGCTCGCCGCCGATCCTTACCTCGATGACCCGCCGGGCGGCGTCCAGTTCGGCCAGCCAGCCCGCCGCCAGGGCGGGCTCGGCGCACCGCTCGCTGACCTCCGCCGCCGTCAGCGGCCCGATGAGGCGCAGCAGGTCCGCCACGGCTTCGAGGTCGCGGCACCGGCGATCGGGCGCGAGCCGCTGGAGCTGCGCCTCGGTCTCCTCGACGACCCCGGCGTCGAGGAGTTCCCGCAGGTCAGCCTGGCCGAGAAGCTCCGCGAGCAGGGAGGAATCGAGCGCGAGGGCCTGCGCGCGGCGCTCAGCCAGCGGCGAGTCACCCTCGTACATGAACGCGCCGACGTAGCTGAACAGCAGCGACCGCGCGAACGGGGACGGCGCCGGCGTCTCCACCTCGACCAGCCGGATCTTCCGGCCGGCCAGGTCGCGCATCAGGCCGGCCAGCGCGGGCACGTCGAAGGTGTCTTGCAGGCACTCCCGGACCGTCTCGAGCACGATCGGGAACGTGCTGTACTTCGCCGCCACGGCCAGCAGTTGCGCGGAGCGCTGCCGCTGCTGCCACAGCGGGGACCGCCTGCCCGGCCGGCGGCGCGGCAGCAGCAGCGCCCGCGCGGCGCACTCGCGGAACCGGGACGCGAACAGCGCCGACCCGCCGAGCTCGGACGTGACGAGCGGCTCCACCTCGTCCGGTGCCAGTTCCACGATCGCGGCCGACGGCGGATCCTCGGTGTCGGGGACCCGGATCACGATCCCGTCGTTGGTGTGCATGGCCTGGACGTCCATGCCCTCGTAGCGGTCCCTGAGCCGGGCGGCGATCGCCAGCGCCCACGGCGCGTGCACCCGTGCGCCGTAGGGGCTGTGCAGGACCAGCCGCCAGTCCCCGAGCTCATCGCGGAACCGCTCCATCACCAGCGTCCGGTCGTCGGGCAGGTAGCCGGTGGCTTCGCGCTGGCCCTCCAGGTAACGGACAAGATTCCCCGCCGCAAAATCGTCAAGACCTGCATTACGCAGCGCCGTCGCGGCCTCATCCGTGCCCATGGCCGCGAGCTCCCGGCAGAACCTGCCCAGGGCGCGGCCCAGTTCCGCGGGCCGGCCCTGCATGTCGCCATGCCAGAACGGGAGCCGCCCCGGCTGCCCCGGCGCGGGCGAGACGAGCACCTGGTCGGCGGTGATGTCCTCGATCCGCCAGGAACTAGCGCCGAGCACGAACACGTCGCCGACCCGCGACTCGTACACCATCTCCTCGTCGAGCTCGCCGACCCGGTGCGAGTTCTTGCCCTGGCGCTGCGGGCCGGCCAGGAACACGCCGAACAGCCCCCGGTCGGGGATCGTCCCGCCGCTGGTGACCGCCAGCCGCTGCGCGCCGGGCCGGCCACGCAAGGTGCCCGACGTGCGGTCCCAGACCAGCCGCGGGCGCAGCTCAGCGAACTCCTCGCTGGGGTAGCGGCCCGCCAGCATGTCAAGCACGGCGTCGAGCACGCCCCGCGTCAGCCCGCTGAACGGGGCGGCCCGGCGGACCAGCCGCTCCACGTCCGCGACCTGCCAGTCGTCCATCGCCACCATCGCGACGATCTGCTGGGCCAGGACGTCGAGCGGGTTACGGGGGATGCTCAGCTCCTCGATCTCCCCGTCGCGCATCCGCTGGGCGACCACCGTCGCCTGCACCAGGTCCCCTGGGTACTTGGGGAAGATCACGCTGCGGGACACGTCGCCGACGTGGTGCCCGGCCCGGCCGGTGCGCTGGAGCCCGCTGGCCACCGACGGCGCCGACTCGACTTGGATGACCAGGTCCACCGCGCCCATGTCGATGCCGAGCTCGAGGCTCGACGTGGCGACCACGGCCGGCAGCCGGCCCGCCTTGAGCGCTTCCTCGATCTGGGCCCGCTCCTGCCGCGAGACCGAGCCGTGATGGGCGCGGGCCACCTCGGCCGGGGCACCCTGCGCCATGCCGGAGGCGCCCATGATCTGGGCGGGCGGACCGTGGCCGGCCGCCGCCTGGGCGGCCTTCTCTTCTTCCCGGGCCAGCGCCCGGTCGGCGGCCAGGTCGTTGAGGCGGCCGCAGAGCCGTTCCGCCAGCCCGCGCGAGTTGGCGAACACGATCGTGGACCGGTGGGCCTCGATCAGGTCGAGCACCCGTTCCTCGACGTGCGGCCAGATCGAGCGCTGGGCCGGGGGCCCGTCATCCGGCGGCCCCTCGGCGGCGCCGGGCGGGCCGACGCCCCCGGTGGTGACCGTCGGCCGGGGCCGGGTCACCGGTGGCGGGTCGGGGTCGCTCATGTCCTCGACCGGCACGACGATCCGCAGCTCGATGTGCTTCTCGTGCGGCGGGGCGGCGATCGTCACCGGGCGGGATCCGCCCAGGAAGGCGGCCACCTCCTCGGCGGGGCGGACGGTGGCCGAAAGCCCGATCCGCTGCCCGGGGCCCGGCGCCCCGGGAGCGGCCGCCCCGTCCGTGTCGTCCCCGCTCCCCCGCAGGGCGTCCAGCCGCTCCAGCGACACGGCCAGGTGGGCGCCGCGCTTGTTGCCGGCCAGCGCGTGCACCTCGTCCACGATGATGGTGTCCACCCCGCGCAGCGAGTCGCGCGCCTTCGAGGTCAGGATCAGGAACAGCGATTCCGGGGTGGTGATGAGGATGTCCGGTGGCTTGGTAGACAGCCGCCGCCGTTCGTCCGCGGCGGTGTCCCCGGTGCGCACGGCCACCCGGATGTCCGGCTCGGCCAGGCCGCGCCTGCTCGCCACCTGGCGCATCCCGGCCAGCGGGGCGCGCAGGTTCCGCTCGATGTCCACGGCGAGCGCCTTGAGCGGGGAGATGTAGAGCACCCGGCAGCGCAGCCTCGGGTCGGCAGGGGGAGGGCTGACGGAGAGCCGGTCCAGCGCCCACAAGAACGCGGCGAGCGTCTTGCCCGAGCCCGTTGGCGCCACCACGAGCGTGTTGTCTCCGCTGGAGATCGACGCCCACGCGCCGGCCTGCGCCGGGGTCGGCGCGGTGAACGCACCGGTGAACCACTCCCGGGTGAGCGCGCTGAAGGCGCGCAGCGGGTCGGCGCTCGCGCGCGCATCGGTGGCGGGCTTATCCGGCGGCGCCGCGTCCCGTACGGCGCCCTTCCCGGTGGATGTCACAGGCACCTATCCATCCTGCCTCGTGCCGCCGACATTCCGGACCGCCCACGAGTGCTCAAGCCCGCAACACCCCCGGCGGGACGCACCCACGGAAGGCAATAGGCGCAACGAAGGCGGGATGACCTTCGGGGAGTGGTAGCGCCGGTCCCCGGCCGCGTGTGCTCAGCCGCCCGAGGCCCGCACCGAGCCGGTGAGCTTGCCCTGGGCGCCGCGGAACTCGCAGATCACCGACCGGCCGCCGACGGCCCAGGCGCCGCGATTGGGGTAGACGTAGATTTCCGTCACGCTGGTCGGGGGAAGCTGCTGGTTCAGGTAGCTGTTGAGCCTGCTCTGGCAGCCCTGCCGCGCATCCTGGCTGAGCACCACGGTCCCCGGCCAGAGGCTGGCCGCCACCTTGACGGTGCCGTAGACCTGGGCGTCATGTGGCTGCGCGCACGGGACCACGTGAGCCACGGCGGTACCGTTAGGGCCAAAATTCATGCATTGTCCCGACCGCAACTGGAAAACCGTGCCGCGCAGGGGATGGGAAGCCTGTAGGTGGTGCTGGCGGTGCGTGAAGATCACGGCGACGATCACCGCGGCGACGGCAAGCGCGCCGATGATCACGGTCAGGGTGACGGCCAGGGGATTGCTGCGGCCGGAGCGGGGTGGTGCCCCAGCAGGCGCCTGGGCGGGGGTCTCGAAGTGCGCGGTGCCAGCGCCCGTGCCCGGCATGTCGCTCATGTCAGCTCCCGTCACGGAAGCTTCTGTGGGAGAAGCTTCCGCCGTTTACCTTCCCGGTCCTCCCCTCAGACATTCGCCGCTGAGGCTTGGTTGTGGCTCCGCGCTTCCTGAGACTCCGCTGGACGGCGGGAGGGCCTACCGTGCTCGCCGGGTACCGGCCGGCGGCGGGTTCCCGCGCCAGATGGCCCTGGAACCGGACGGCCGCACCTGGTCACCGACTTCACGTCCCAGCAACTCGAGGTGGTGCAGGTCGCGGGCCTGCCGTGGCGGCCATCCCCCTGCGGGCCTTTGGTGGCAGGTCGCTGGCCGTTCTGG
Source organism: uncultured Actinomycetes bacterium (assembly GCA_963703605.1). GTDB lineage: Bacteria > Actinomycetota > Actinomycetes > Streptosporangiales > Streptosporangiaceae > DASXKD01. The sequence goes on along the minus strand of CAVPFC010000048.1, from coordinate 172,906 downwards.
CTGGTCTCTGGCCCTGATGGGTGCCGGGTAGCCTGGCGCGGTGCGGCTCACGGTGTTCTGGGAGAAGATGCGGGCGCAGTTCGGTGAGGCCTACGCGGCCAGCGTGGCCAAGGACCACGTGCTGGCCGGCCTGGGCGGCCGGACCGTGGATCAGGCCCTGGCCGAAGGGGTAGAGCCCAAGGCCGTGTGGCGCGCGGTGTGCGAGGCGTTCGAGATACCCGAGCGCTCGCGCTGACCGCGGCCGGCGGGCGGCAGGGCGGAGGCCGGGCCGCGGCCCGCTGCCCGCGCCAGAAAATTTGCGCCGTCCGCGCGAAACTTCGAACGCCGACACGAATGCCGCTTACGCGACTATCGATGTCATAGCTGCTTGAATGGTGCCGCTCATAGGTGGCCGTCCATCACGCAACCCGCCTAGAAGCGCGCCCCGTATACGGCCACCGAGCATGTGAGGTGGGGCTGAAGGAGTATCGATGTGGGCACTGCCAACTCGGCGACTGCCAAGGATTTTGACGAGTGTCGCCGGGCTCGGCGTAGTGGCGCTCATAGCATTTTCGGCTGCGGATGCCGCCGGATCTGATGCTGCGCCCGTGGCGCCGAATCACCATGTGCATCACCATCATTACCGTCAGCGAGTGAGCCATTTCAACGTGGGGGCAACTCACTCACCAAAGCTGCTTCGTGAACTCGCGGGATCAGACGGGGCTACAAAGAAGGGCGTCAAGAAAGATGCGCCGGGGTCACCCCTCGGCGGGACGCTGCAGGGCGTGGACGTCGCCGCTTATCAGCACCCCGGCGGCCAGAGCATCAACTGGCACAGGGCCGCCAGGGCGGGCATTCAGTTCGCGTCGATCAAAGCCACCGAGGGTACCTACTACAAGAATCCCTTCGCGCTGGCCGACCTGGCCCAGGCGCGGGCCGCCGGGATCTCCGTCATGGCCTACGTTTTCGCGGTCCCGAACGGCAACGGCGGCTCCGGCAGCGCCGCGGCTCAGGCGGATTACCTCGTCAAGTACCTGAACTCGGCCGGTGGCGAACTGCCGCCGGTCATGCTGGACATCGAATACAACCCCTACGGCGCCGAGTGTTACGGGCTGAGCCGGTCGGCCATGGTGTCGTGGATCGCCCAGTTCAGCCGCGAGATACAGGCCAAGACCGGCGAGAATCCGGTTATCTACGGGCCGGGGCCGTGGTGGCAGGACTGCACCGGCGGCACGTCGCGCTTCGGGCAGTTTCCGCTGTGGGTGCCGGATTACACCTCCGCGCCCACGCCGCTCATCACCGCCGGCTGGAGCCACTACTCGTTCTGGCAGTACTCGAGCGTCGGCGACGTACCCGGGATCAACGCCCCCGGGGACACCGACCTGGACCAGCTGAACCCCGCGGTGATTCCGCTGCTGGACCCCGGTCCCCAGGCCAGCGCCGCGGGCGGCACGGCCGACCTGCAGATCGAGTCGGCCGACCCGGTCAAGGGACAGCAGCTTTCGTTCTCCGCCGCGGGCCTGCCGGTAGGCGCCTCGATCAGCGCCTCCGGACTGATCACCGGCTGGCCGGTAGCCGCCGGGAGATTCGAGCCGCTGGTGAGCGTCTCGGACAGCGCGGGGCGGTCCGGCTCGGTGCAATATCCCTGGAGCGTGGGCCCGGCGCCGACCACCGGGGCGATCGGGCCGGTCCAGCTGGGTCTCGGCAACGAGTGCCTGACCGCCGACAACGGCCCGACGCCTCAGGGCACACCCACGCCCGCGCCCACGCCCAGCACACCCACCACCGGGCCTTCGCCTGCCACGCCCACCCCCGGGCCGACGCCGAGCACGCCTACCACCGACGCGGCTCAGGGCACCCAGGCCGAGATCAGCACCTGCACCGTCGGCAGCAGCGCCCAGGCCTGGACCTATGTGCAGGACAGCACGCTGCGGATGGGCAACCAGTGCCTCACGGTCCCGGCCGCGGCCCAGGGCGCGGTGCCGGAACTCGAGCCGTGCACCAGCGCGACCCGGCAGCAGTGGCACCTGGTCTACCCCCGGGCAATGAACCCGGCGGTCGGCGCACACCGGACGACCCTGGTCAACCCCTGGTCCGGGATGTGCCTGGCCGATCCCGGCCGTAGCGAGGTCAACGGGACCAAGGTGGAGCTCTCGCCGTGCAACGGCTTCGCGGACCAGGCGTGGGCGCTGCCGCCCGGGCCGGTGACATCCCAGGTTCCGGGCATGTGCCTCGATGACAGCGGCAACCTGACCGCGAACGGTACCAAGATCGATATCTGGGGCTGCAACGGCAGCGCCGCGCAGGCGTGGGTCGCCGAGCCGGACGGGACCGTGCGCATCAACGGGAAGTGCCTCGACGTCGCCAGCGGCGCCACGGCCACCGGCAGCCCCGTCGACCTGTTCAGCTGCAACGGCACCAAGGCGCAGCAGTGGAACCTGACGCCCGCGGGCGGGGGCATGACGCTGGTGAACCCCGCGGCCGGCCTGTGCCTGGCCGACCCAGGCGATTCCACCGCCGATGGCACCCAGGCCGTGATCGCCACCTGTGCCACAGGCGATCCGGGAATGTCCTGGCGGGCTTCCTAGCCCCTGGTCAGCCCGGTCCCGGGTCATCACCCGGGACCGGGCTCAGCTAGCGGCGCGGACGGCGAGCACCGCGGCCAATGCTGCGAGGGCCCGGCGGGGCCGGTCTTGTGGAGAGGTGGTCTCGGCGCCTTGCTCGAATCGGATCCGGCCGTCACGCACTGCCTGACCAAAGGTCACGTCCTGGTGAATGACTCGGAGCAGGATGTCACCGGCGCAGCGGATTCGGGGACGTTCGGCGGTGGACCCGGCCGGTAGCTCCTCCGCTACGGCGAACTGTCCATCGGAGTCGACGATGAGGTAGCCGTCATCCCCGGTACCTGCCCGCACGACGAGTTCCATGGGGAGGAACTCGCGGTACGCGGGCGATACGGGAGTCGATGCGGTGCTTTGCATCGCCGCCTTCACCTGCTCGGCGATGCGCCGGGCCCCACCGGCGGTCTCCTTGGCGCTCTTCAAGCCCAATAGACCCGGTAGGCCCCCCCGCCATGCAGATTCCAGCGACGGGTAGTCCAGCTGAGCGAGAAGTTCGTCCATTTGGGTGACCTGACCCGGACCGAGGAGTTGCGGGAGAGTCGAACCTCGGCCTATCGACCCCAGACTCACACCGCTGGTGAAATCGATCTTGTAGTCGCCGGGTCCGCGGCCGTGATCAGCGCTGAAGGTTCGCGCCAAGAGGCTGTCGTCGTGTTCGAGGTCAAAGAGGTCGAGCAGGTCGAGCAGCGTGTTATCGGGGTCGTCGCAGAGAAGTTCGTAGTAGAGGCGGGCGTGGGCGGCGGTGCAGCTGGCTTCGAAATTCAGCATCCGCGAGACCCGATCGATCCAGTAATTCCCTAGGCCGGCCACGAAGTTGGAAAGGTTCCCCGCGATGTAGGGGGCGAAGCCGTAGTGGCTGTAGCCCCATTGGCTGGCCTCTATTCCCGAGGCAATGAAGTCGAGCGGATATCGGTACAAGAAGACGAAGGTCGCCTTCGGGTAGCACTGCTGCACAAGCGGCAGGTGGTCAACGGTGGTGAGCGATTTGTCACAGAAGACGGATGCGCCCACGTCGTCGGCGATCGTTTGCATCACCTCGTCGGCCACCCGGCGCGCCCGCCGGAGGATGTCGGCCGGGATCGGCCCGCCCGGGTCGGCGGGCTTGCCCCGGGCCCAGTCCGCGTGGATCCACGTATTCACCACAAGGGCCAGGAGAGCTGACAGGTTGAGCTCTGGCGGGCTGACGACCTGAGGGTGGCTGTCCAGCAGGTAGCGAAGCAACGTGGACCCCGAGCGGGCCAGCGACACCACGAAGACGGGCCGAACCTTGGTCCGGCGGCGTGGGCCGGTCTTGGCCCGGCGAGTTGCCGGCCCCGTGGCGAAGGGCGGCGTCGGCTGCGAGTCGGGCCCGGCGACGGAGAACGGCAGGCCAGGTTCAGGTGCTCCGGCCGATCCGACGTCGGCGGTCGGTAGATCCGGCGAACCAGGGGCCGAGGCCACCTGCGTGGGGGGCGAAAGGATCGGCTGGGTAGGTGCCCCCCGGCTCGACTTGGCATCCACAGCCAAGACGGTAGCCGGGCCTTCAGGTAGATGGAAGCGCTCAGCTCTTCCAATGCGGTCCGTGGCGGCTAACATATTGCCGTGAGATTAGGGCATCGGGCCAGGGCGTTCGCCGTGCCAGCTGCCGTCATCTGTGTCCTCTCCGCCTGCAGCAACTCCGGGCATGTGCCGGGCGATTCTGCCACTACCACGCCGGCAGATTACTCCCGGACATTGATCGATGCAGGTATGTATTTGCTTCGGCAGGGCAACTCCAACGCGGCTGAGCAACTGTTCCAGCAGGCGATTCGGCGAGATCCAAGCAGCTCTGTCGGGCATTACGACCTCGGGGTGGTCTACGAACAGGAGCGCCACCTGGTTCTCGCGCTCCGCCAATACCAGCTAGCCATCCGCGCCGATCCCCGCTTCGTTTCAGCCCTCTACAACGCAGCCGTCATCATCGCCAGCCGGAATCCGCAACGAGCCATCTCGCTGTACCATCGGATCATCGCCATCCAGCCCAGCTCCCCGACCGCGTTTTTCAATCTCGGACTGCTCGAGGCGAAGGCCAATGACGACACCCAAGCGGTCAGGGACCTGCGCGAAGCGGTGCGACTCGACCCAGGTCTGTCATCGAAGGTTCCCGCCCCGCTCAGAGCCCAGGTGCGCTCATGAGCACGCCCACACCCAAGGTCTCGGTGTTCACACCCAGCCACGACACCCGGTACCTGCCGGAGGCCTACCGATCGTTGCAGGAACAGTCGTACCCCGACTGGGAATGGATCGTCCTGCTCAACGGCAAGGCCTCGACATGGTCTCCGCCGGCCACTGACTCGAGAGTCAAGATCAGCCGGCCCCGGGCCAAGATCAGAGCCCGGGTGGGGGCGTTGAAACGGGCAGCCTGTGAGCTGGCCACAGGCGAGATCCTGGTGGAACTGGACCACGACGACGTGATCAGCCGGGGTTGTCTGGCCCAGGTCGTTGACGCTTTCCGGGACGAGCGGGTGGTCTTGGCCTATTCGGACTTCGCTCAGATCAACGAAGACGGAAGCGCCAACCACGATCATTTCGATCCTTCCTACGGGTGGGTCTATTCCCAGGGCACCTTCGAAGGCAAGACCTACGACCGATGCCATTCGCTGGCTCCGACGCCTCACAACGTCGGTTACATCTGGTACGCCCCCAACCACGTGCGGGCATTCCGCCGCGCCACCTACGAGAAGGTCGGCGGCTACAACGCAGAGCTGGAGTTCTTGGACGACCAGGACCTGATGTCGAGGTTGTACCTAGAAGGCGAGTTCGCCCAGATCAAGCGCTGTTTGTATCTGCAGCGGCTGCACTCCCAGAACACCCAGCGGGAGCAAAGGATCAACACAGCGATCCAAGAGCAGACCGTCGAGTACTACAGCCAGACCATCGAGGAGCTTGCTCTGGCGTGGGCAGCACGGCTCGGCTTGCGCTGTCTGCGGTTGCGTACGCCGGTCTGGATCGGCGACGAGGCCGACGACCGCTACGAAGACGTGCTCATGGATCCCGACGTCCTCACGATCGATGCGAGCGACAGCAGCGTCGGGGTGCTGAAGACCTACGACGTGTTGCAGCGAATACCGAGACGAGCCGCGTTCTTCAATGAGTGCTACCGGGTGCTGACCCATGCTGGCCTGATGTTGAGCCAGACGCCGAGCACTGACGGCCGGGGCGCCTTCCAAGACCCCAGCAGTGTTGCCTTCTACAACGAGAACAGCTTCATGTACCTGACTCAGCAGGCCCTGCACGACGCCATCCCCGAACTGGCGTCACGGTGGCAGGTCAGCCACCTGCGAACCTTCTTCCCCACGCCTGGGCACGTCGACATGAATATCCCCTACGTGCAGGCCAATCTGCTGGCGGTGAAAGACGGGCCCAGACAGGGCGGCCCACTTCTGTGCTGAGGATCACCTCGCGCCATGGCGATGCCGCCGAACTCGAGACCACCTACCTGTCAGAGCACCAGCCTCGCCGAGCTGGTTAGCCAACAAACCGAGTCTCTGGCCCACCGGGCGATTCAGATGCGTGGGGCTGATCTGTTGACGCTCAAAGTGGCTGGGCTCCACAATGGACCTGGAGCCTGAGATTATGGGGATGAGGGGTTCTCGTGGCCAAGAAACGAGTGCGTTCGGGTAGTCCCAGCAGGCGGGGCGCCCGGGTTGGCGCGTTAGCGGCGACGGGGCTTTTTGCCGCCACGGGGATGGCTGTTTCCCCGGCGCTCCCCGCGGGTGCGGCGACGACCGGCAAGATCTACGCGTGCTATTCCGATAGCACCGGTAGGTTGTTCCACCTGAACTACCCGAAGGTCAAGAACTGCCCGGCGGGCGAGACCCGCATCTCCTGGAACGCCCTGGGTCCCCAGGGGCCGCAGGGACCCCGAGGTAACCGAGGTCCCCAGGGCTCCGTCGGGCCGCAGGGGCCCCGAGGTAACCGAGGTCCCCAGGGCTCCGTCGGGCCGCAGGGGCCCCAAGGCGCCACCGGCGCCCAGGGGGCGCCCGGACCCCAGGGTCCTGCCGGTCCCCAAGGCCCCCCCGCGCAGGCCAGCGCCTACGTGTTCACCAAGAGTTACGCGAGCACGAGCCGCCGGCGATCAATAAGTCTTCAACCGTGCTGTACTCATTCGTCGACCCCTTCTCCCTGACCGATGGGTCCGAGAACGGGCACTTCACCGTTAACGCAACCGTGACCGTTCAGAACGGATCGACCGGTTCCGCCCAGTTCGCTTGCCGACTCGCACAGAGGTCATTCAACAGCAGCCTGTCACCCGGCAAAATACACGGTGCGACCCCCTGGAACTACGAAACCGCCGTCAAGGGGCATCCGGCGACGGTCGCGATGACGGGGGTGCTATTTGCTGCCCTCGCCGCCCCCAGCTTCTCTGACAACATGGCCGTGCAGTGCCGGGCATCCAGTGGCACCAACGTACACGTGACCGATGCGACATTTGTCGCTGTCCCCGTGAGCGGCAGCCAGGGCATCAGCCCGACTAACCGCCACTCCGCTCATCCTCATAACCGGTTCATTCATCCTCGTCGGACCGCCCGCAAGTAGGTAAGCGAACGGCGCGGGCCGGCACCAGGCCAGCACGGTGGCGGCACGGGTCCTGGCTGGCTGGTGAGACCGCCCTCGCTTTGCCGCTGAGCGGTACCGGCTGGCGGTGGTGACGGCGGCGTGGGCTTTCTGCTGCCGGGGGCCAAGCTGTGGACCTACACCACCGGGGGCTCCGTCTTCTCCTCGCCGGCGGTAGCCAACGGAGTGGTATACGCCGGCTCGAACGACGGCAACGTGTACGCGTTCGACCTGGCAGGCAGGGCAGCGGCCGTCAAGCGACCGGCCCTCGCACACCTTCACCCCAACTACACCTTGCATCCCCAGCACGGCCGGCCAGCCTGACCGCGCCTGATCACCTGGGCCGGGCATCCCGTAGCGACCGCAGGCCGCATGCGAGGTCTGGGTGTTCGCTGACTGACCTGACCGCGGTCCGGAGTCAGGGCCCGGACGCGCCCCGGGCGCCGAGCACGATGTTCACCGTGCTGCTGCGCAGGCGGCCGGAGACGGCGGTGACCTTGTACTCACCGGGGCGGACGGGCCGCCTGATCGCGCGGCAGCCCGCGGACGAGGTCCTCCGGTCCCAGGACACTTGGAGAACTCCTGGCCTGCCCGCGGTGAGCACCACCACGTGTGATCCGCTGCCCGATGGGCAGTCGGCGGAACTCCAGATGGGGCCGCCGGCCCCGGCGGCGGTCACCGCCACGAACTTCGCGCCCATGTTGAAGCGGCATGGCCGGCTCGCCGCGGCGGCGACGGCGCGCACCGTGAACAGCGGCGTCTTGCCCGCCTGGTACCAGTACTGCGGCGACGAGAGGCGAAGCGTCACGGCCCCGGGGGCGCAGGCCGCGGCCCGCCCGGCCGCACGGAGGTGCCTGGCGCTCCGGTGCCGGGCCGGCGTTGGCTTCGGCCGCGCAGAAGGCGAAGGCGTGGGAGAGGCGCGATGGCTGGCCACGCGCGCCGGGGTGGGATCGGCCGTGCCGGGACTCGCGGGCGGGCCGGCCTGGCCCGCTGACGAACTGGCGGTGAGCAGCCCGTCCAGCGTCCAGCCGAGGCCGCTGAGCAGCCCGATACCCAGGACAAAGACGACCGCCCGGCGGCGCCAGTACGTGGCCCGGGAGACGGCCGGGCGAGGGCGTGCGCCCCCAGGCGGGCCGGGCTTTCCCCGCGGGCGCTGATCCACAATTTCGATTATGTGTGGCAGCGAGCCAAAACGGCCGGAGGCTCGCCGGCCGGGCAACCGGGCCATCCCGGCTCAGCCGGGGGCAATGGTGCGCAATGGGTCCCGGCCGGAGCGCCGCCGGGTCCCGTGGAAGGCCGCCGGGAACGGCCGCGCCACGTTTCTGGCTCACGGGGCGTGTCTTGCTCACGATCGAACAGTTGTTCGGCTAAGGTGGTGACCTGTGCGGCCCGCTGCGCCGGGCCGTGGCACAGTCTCGGCGGCGTTCCTCGGCGCGGGAGTTTTGTCGGTGGTGGCGCGTAACGTCAGCGTCGGCAACAAGGCCCCTTATCCCAATGGGAGTACCCATGGCAGGCATCGACAGGCCGGGCAGCAGGGTCGGCGACAGGGACAAGGCCCTGGAAACCGCCCTCGCCCAGATCGAGCGGCAGTTCGGCCGAGGCTCGATCATGCGGCTCGGCGACGAGGCCCGGGCGCCGATCGAGGTGATCCCGACCGGGTCGATCGCGCTGGACGTAGCCCTGGGCATCGGTGGCCTCCCCCGTGGCCGGGTCGTGGAAATCTATGGTCCAGAAGGCTCCGGCAAGACGACCCTGGCCTTGGAAGCGATCGCCAACGCTCAGAAGGCGGGCGGGATCGCGGCGTTCGTCGACGCCGAACACGCCCTCGACCCCGAGTACGCCAAGAAGATCGGCGTGGACACCGACGCGCTGCTGGTCTCCCAGCCCGACACCGGCGAGCAGGCGCTGGAGATCGCGGACATGCTGATCCGCTCCAGCGCCATCGACGTCATCGTCATCGACTCCGTCGCCGCGCTGGTGCCCCGGGCCGAGATCGAGGGCGAGATGGGGGACAGTCACGTCGGCCTCCAGGCCCGGCTCATGTCCCAGGCGATGCGCAAGCTCGCGGGCGCGCTGAACCAGACCAAGACCACGGCGATCTTCATCAACCAGCTGCGTGAAAAAGTAGGTGTCATGTTTGGGTCACCCGAGACCACCTCGGGCGGCCGGGCGCTCAAGTTCTACGCGTCGGTCCGGCTGGACGTGCGCCGGATCGAGACGCTCAAGGACGGCACCGACGCGGTGGGGAGCCGGACCAAGGTCAAGGTCGTCAAGAACAAGTGCCTGGCCGAAGGCGCCCGCGTCTTCGATCCGGTCACCGGCATGACTCACCGGATCGAGGAGATCGTGGAAGGGCGGCTTCCCGTTCACGCGGTTGCGGCCGATAAGCGTGGGGTGCTGGAGGCCCGTGAGGTTGTGTCCTGGTTCGACCAGGGCGAGCAGGAAGTCATCGGGATCAGGCTCCGCGGCACGGAACTGTGGGTCACACCCGATCACGAGGTCCTGACCGAGCACGGCTGGCGTACCGCGGGTGAGCTTGCCGTCGGGGACCGGCTGGCCAGGCCTCGCGCTTACTCGGGGTTCGGCATGTCTGAGCCCGTTCCTCCGGACCACGCCAGGCTGCTGGGTTATCTCATCGGCGACGGCTACGTGGGGGGCCGTACGCCCGTTCACTTCATCAACGTCGCGGAACCCCTGCACCGGGACGCGGCTCAAATCGCCAGTTCCCTGGGGTGCGAGGCGAAGCCCACGAGCCAGGAGATAGCGGTCGCTTACTCGCATCGGCCGGGCGAGAAGAATGGCGTTCTGGAGCTCTGTCGCTGGGCCGGGATCTACGGCTGCCTGGCACCGGTCAAGAAGATTCCTCCGGCTTTCTTCGCCCCCGATGTCTCGGCTGAGGTCGTCAGCAACCTGATCTTCGGCATCTTCGAGACGGACGGCTATGTCTCCCGCGAGCAGACGGGCGGCCTTCGGATCGGCTTCACGACGACCTCCGAGCAGCTTGCCCAGCAGATTCACTGGCTGCTCTTCCGGTGGGGCATTGGGAGCAGCGTTCAACAGCGGAACCCCCATGCCCAGCGGGGCGGCTTGGTCAAAGGCCGCCGGATCACTGCCAGGCACACCACCTGGGAGGTCAGGGTGTCCGGCATCGAAAACGTCTCGGAGTTCGCTCGCGTAATGCCCATGTGGGGACCACGTGGGCAGGTGCTTGTGAGTGAGCTCACGAAACTTGATGGCCGTTACCGGGGATCCCAGCGGGTCTACCTCGCCGATGAGTCCACCAAGCCCGTGCTCGCCTACCTTGAGCACCTCGGGGTCAGCCCGGCTGTAGCGGCCCAGCTGATCGGCAAGGGGGCAGGGGATCCGCAGGGAGGGATGAGGACTGTACTCGGTGTGGCGCGGCTGCGCCGCGACCGGGTGCAGCGGCTGGCGGAGGCCCTCGACGATGCCTTCCTGCGGGACGTTCTGGCCGAGCAGCTCTGGTTCTCCCGGATCACGCACATCCTGCCGTCGCGGCGTTGCCGCACCTTCGACGTGGAGGTGGATGGCCTCCACAATCTCGTCGCCGAGGATGTGGTGGTCCACAACTGCGCCCCTCCTTTCCGTACCGCGGAGTTTGACATCCTGTTTGGTTTCGGGATCAGCAGGGAGGGCAGCCTGATCGACCTGGGCGTGGAGCAGTCGATCGTGCGCAAGTCCGGGGCCTGGTACACCTACGAGGGCGACCAGCTCGGGCAGGGCAAAGAGAACGCGCGCATGTTCCTGCGGGACAACCCCGACATGGCCAACGAGATCGAGAAGAAGATCAAGGAGAAGCTCGGCGTCGGCCCGCGCCTGGACGCGGAGGCGGCGGGCGGGGAGCCGGCGGCTGGGCCGGGCCTGCGCGCGGTCCCCAGCGCGGCGCCGGGCACGGGGACAGGCGCGGCTGGCGGTCGGCCGACCACCGCCAAGTCGGCCCCCACCCCGGGTGGTGCGGGATAGGCAAGTGCCGTGCCGCGCAAGAGGAAGCAAGGCAGGACCAGCGGGACGGCCGCCGGGTGGCCCAGCGGTGAGGATCCGGCCCCCGATTGGGCCGTACCGGGCTGGGTAGCCGCGGACGAGACCGCCATCCCGGACGGGACGGGCGAGGCGGCCGCCGGGTGGCCCGGTGGCGCCGACCCGGAACGTGACCGGGACACGCCGGCCACGGGGGAGTGGTTCGGCGGCGAGGAAGCGGCCCGGGCGGCCTGCCTGAGGTTGCTCACGAGCGCCCCGCGCACCCGGGTGCAGCTTGCCGCCGCGCTGCGCCGCCGTAAGGTGCCGGACGAGATCGCGGAGTCCGTGCTCGCCCGGTTCGCCGAGGTGGGCCTCATCGATGACGCCGCGTTCGCCAGGGCGTGGGTCGAAAGCAGGCACCACGGCAAGGGGCTTGCCCGGAGGGCGCTCGCCGCGGAACTGCGCCAGCGCGGCGTTGCCGACGGGGAGGTACGGGCCGCCGTTGATTCGCTCAAGCCCGAGGACGAGGCCGAGGCCGCCCGGCGTCTGGTGGCGAAGCGGATCGCGGCCACCCGGGGACGGCCGCTGCCGGCCCGGGCCCGGCAGCTTCTGGGCATGCTTGCCCGCAAGGGGTACCCGGCTGGGCTGGCCGCGCAGGTGGTCCGGGAGGCGCTGGAGCAAGATGAGGCGGACAGCGCGGAAGCCCGGCTGGATCTGGCCTCGATTTGCGAGGATTCTGCCGCCAGCGACTGGCTGTGAGCGGGGGGCGGTGCGGGGAGTTACGGAAGCGTCACTATGCCGAGCTTGCCCAAATTGTTATCAGCGCTTAACCTCACGGCAGCGAGGTGTTAGCCCATAACAGGCGGTTGAACATACGACATCGGCGGCCGGTTGCGCCCGGTTTGCCGGTTAGGACAGGGATCCGGCCCGTCGCCGGTCCTGCCGCTGCTGGCCAGCCAGGCCAGCTCAGCGGGCGGGATCAGCCCGGCAGTGGCCACGGCCCGTGCCCGGGCATCGTGGCCGGTGAGGAGACGAGACAGGCTCCGCGCGAGTTCCAGGCACGGGATCCGCGGGGCTGATAGCGCCTAGCGGCTTCTGAGGTTTCGGCACCACCGACGGCAGGGGAGGTCGCCGGTATTGCCGGGCAGCCGGAGGCTGCTGGTTCCCCGGCTTGCCGGGATGCCGCCGGTCCTGCGGGATCGCGGCTCCTGGTTACCGGGACGCTCCCGGTCCTGCGGGATCTGGAGGTCGCTGATTCCCGGGTCGCCGGGAAGGCCGCCTGTTCGGGCCGGTCGCTGGAGCCACCGGCCGCCGGGTACGGCGGACGCCGCGTATGGCGCGCATAACCCTCGCCACAGGGACTCAGCCCTGGCGCCGCACCACGGAGCCAGGGGCGGCGAGCAGGATTGAGGTGTGCCATGAGCAACGCCGTCGCTGTCGTTATCGCAGTGATCGGGATCCTCGCTCTGTTCGCCGCCGCCGGTGCGTTGTTCCTCGCCTTGCGCAAATCCGGGAGCCATCCGGTCGCGGCGCGGCAGGAGGCCGCGGCCGGTGAACCAGCGCTCAGCCCGGAACTGGCCGCCGAAGCGGAACGGCGGATCGCCGAGGCCGACCTGGTCGCGGCGCAGGCGCAGCGCCAGCTCGAAGAGGCGGACCGGGCGGCCAACCAGGTCCGGGCCAGCGCCGAATCCGACGCCGCGGCGATCGTGCGGCGGGCCGAGGAGTCGGCGCAGAAGGCCGGGCAGGCGCAGCAGGCCGTTGAGGCGCAGATCCAGGCCACGAAGGAAGAGGCCGGCCAGCTCCGCGCCGACGTCGAACGCAGAGAGGCGCGGCTCGCCGAGCGCGAAGGGCGGCTGGACGGCGAGCTGCGCAAGCTCGAGCAGCGTGCCGCCGGGCTGGAGGCCGCCCAGGCCGAGCTCGGGACCCAGCGCGCCGAGCTCGCCATGCTGGAGGACCAGCGCCGCAAGGTGCTCGAGCGGGCCGCGGGCCTGACCGCCGGCCAGGCGAAGGCCGAGCTCGTCGCCACCATCGAGAACCAGGCGAAGCGAGAGGCCGCCCTGATCGTCCGCGAGACCGAGAACCAGGCCCGCCGGGACGGGGAGACCCGGGCCAGGCGGATCGTGACCCTCGCGATCCAGCGGGTCGCCAGCGAGCAGACCAGCGAGTCCGTTGTCTCCGTGCTCCACCTGCCCGGCGAGGAGATGAAGGGCAGGATCATCGGCCGCGAGGGCCGCAACATCCGCGCCTTCGAGTCGGTCACCGGGGTCAACCTGATCATCGACGACACCCCCGAGGCCGTGCTGCTGTCCTGCTTCGACCCGGTCCGCCGGGAGGTCGGCAAGCTCGCGCTGGAACGGCTCGTGGCCGACGGCCGCATCCACCCGCAGCGGATCGAGGAAGCCTACGAGCGCAGCAAGGCCGAGGTGGAGCAGCAGTGCGTGCGGGCCGGCGAGGACGCCATGGTCGAGCTGGGCATCACCGACATGCACCCGGAGCTGGTGACGCTGCTCGGCCAGCTGCGATACCGCACCTCCTACGGGCAGAACGTGCTCGGTCACCTGCTCGAGTCCGCGCACCTCGCCGGCATGATGGCCAGCGAGCTAGGCCTCGACCCCGCGCTGCTCAAGCGGTGCACGGTGCTGCATGACATCGGCAAGGCGCTGACCCACGAGGTGGAGGGCAGCCACGCCCTGATCGGCGCCGAGATCGCGCACAGGTACGGCGAATCGGCCGACGTGGTCCACGCCATCGAGGCGCACCACAACGAGGTCGAGGTGCGCACCGTGGAAGCCGTCCTCACCCAGGCGGCCGACGCGATCAGCGGCAGCCGGCCCGGGGCCCGGCGCGAGTCGCTGGAGGCCTACGTCAAGCGGCTCGAACGGCTCGAGGAGATCGCGACCGCGCACGAGGGCGTCGACAAGGTGTTCGCGATGCAGGCGGGGCGGGAGATCCGGGTCATGGTCAAGCCGGATCGCGTCGACGACATACAAGCGCAGGTCATTGCGCGGGATGTGGCGAAGCAGGTCGAGGAAGAGCTGACGTATCCGGGGCAGATCCGGGTTACCGTCGTGCGGGAGTCCAGGGCTACCGAGTTCGCCCGCTGAGGGTAGCGCAGGGCCTTGCTCCAATGGATCTACGTCGGCGAGTCTATAAGCTGTTCCTGCATTCCCTCGAACCAGTTGGTGGTCTCGCCCAAGGTCACGCGGCGGACCTCTGCGATATGCATCCTGAGTTGCTCCATGTCTTTTGCGGCACGCAGTGAGTCCCTAATTCCCCTGAGTTCTTCAGCCATGCGACGAAAACGAGCATAGTGGAAGCTATGCCGCTGCTGCCCGGCGTATCCGTTGAAGGCTGCCGCTATGCTTGTCAAGGTGATAGCAAGGAAAGACAGCGTTAGCAGAGTCAGGTCCCGGCCATGAGGCGCTCCAAGGAAATCCGGGAAGTAGTCCCTGAAAACATGCAGTATCACGGCCAGCACAGTGGCCAACAGGGTGATCTGTATGGCCCACCGGAAGATCCGGTCCCAGCGCGAGTGATCATCCTGCCTCTTCTCGTGATACGTGATCTGGTTATCGATCCAATCGGTGATCAGATAGTCGCGGAGCCACGGCACATCGCGATTATGCGGTTCTGGATCGGGCCTGCGGTCCCAGGCATGCTCCAGGACAGGCGCAAACCACGGAGTAGAGGCGGGCTCGGACGACCATGAGTACAGTCGCGCGAAACGCTCGAATTCTAGGCCGCTCGTCGCTTTCGGGGTCACGAAAGCGAGGTAACGGCCGATGCGGAGGTACTCCCCCATCGCACGGAATGCTACCCACCGGTCCCGGCATTTCTTGCGCAGGTCAAGTGACTGCACCAAGAGCAAGCTCACCAGCAGGGCAGCCTCGAAGATCACTAGCAGCCGCCAGTATCCCCCATAGGGAAACATGATCGCCGCAAACGCCCCGAATGCCACCGCGGCCGCCGCTGCGGCATAGACGCCGATGTTGAGACCCCTCAGCCTTAGCTGGTACCGCCGCGCTAGGCCGTCCGAGATCCCATAGGCGGGGACAATCCAATCTGTGATAGAGCCCACGAGGCTTTCACCGGCAGGTCCGGCGGCCATTGCGGCACGTTTTTCCGTCGCAACGTCCTGGCGGGCCCGCTCGCTGTCACGCGCATACCGTCCCAGTTCCTCGAGCCTGGCCAGTCGCTCCAGGAGGAACCCCTGGGCGGGCCGCCGCGCCTGACCGCGGCCGATGAGTGCGGCCTGGGCCTGCGGCGACGAGAGGTCAAGCGGTGCGCGCACGGTCGCGCTCAAGTCCACCTTCCTGGCAGCAGAGTCGTCCAGCAGCCAGGAACCCGCTGCACCCGGGACCGTGGGCGCAGGCATTCCCTTCCTGGTGACCGGAATCCAGACCACCGGCGTGCCGCGCTCCAGGGCGAACCGCACGATCGCTGCGGTGCCGCCCACCTGCTCGTTGTCACGGCCGTCCCACAGCGCGAACAGCACGTCACAATGCCTCACGACGTACTCGCCAACCTCGCGATACCACGCAGCCCGCTCGGCTTGGCCGTCGGGAGCCTGAGAGCGCAGTGGCCGGACCCACAAGGCCATGCGTGCGAGCCGGTCGAATTGGGCCTGTGACTGCGGGCTGGAGCAGTCCGTTCCCGGCTGGCCGTCGGGCCCCCGGTAGCGCTCCAGCCCGAACGGCAACGGCACTACCAGTTCGCCCGGGTGTCCGGATAGACCGTCACCAGGATGGAGGGCCAGGTCGGCAACGACCCGGTCGGCTCCCTCTGCAAGCGGCGAGACGATGCGGTAACCGAGCGTGGTGGCCTTCGGAGCAGACGACCTCAGCATGCCGACAGGCCACTTGGCTGTTTCCAGGACGGCCAGCACGCGGCGCAATGCCGCTGCAGCCGTGTTGCGGGCCTGATCTGGGTTAACCAGATCGCGATGCCCTGTGACACCGACGCGAACAAATGGCTGCAGGACGTCAATATGACCTCGGGAGCTGTGCCTCGCATCGCCTTTGCCTTGAGGATAAATCGGCCTGTCTGCTGCCATTGTTGTCTCCTCGTGGCCGGCGGGAGCCGCACCAGCGGCCCAGACCATAGTATGCGGGCTGCCCGGCCGCTGCTGGAGACTCGCAGACCCATGGCTGGCGCCGTGTCCCTGGAACGCGGTTTCCGGCCGGACAGTGCGGCGACACAATGACATGTGATGCCATCAATGGATGATGGGCACGCCGGGAGGCCACCCACAGAGGCGGCTATGAACATCCAGTCCGACGAACCCCTGCATAGCCGGCTCATCTGCATGCCTTCATCCCCGACCGCCGCAACACTCGCGGCCTTGCGTTCGTCGATCAGCTAAAGAAGGCTTTGGCCGGGCGGGGCCCGGCAAGTCTGGGGGGTGGCCGGCAGAATATCGAGCCCGCAGTGGAGCGGCCTGAAATGGATAGCACGCGGGACTCAGGCGGCAAAGACATTCGTCTTCGTCATCGCTTCCGAATTGGTCGTGTCGCCAGTGCAGTCCGCGGAGATCTGCTGCATCACGGCGTGGTCGCGGTGGTCACCCGCGGCCGGAGCATTATAAAGGGCTGTTCGGTCAACACAGCGTGTAGCCGAAACAACTCGATCTGCCGGCGGCAGCCTTGGGGCTGAGGTCCTTGACGCGGCGTACGATCAGCCGGCCGGCGACCAGGCAGCCCGCCTTCACCTGACACATCGCAGGCCGACATCTCGTTAGCCGGCGGATTGAGGCGAGGAATTCACGCCGGAAGCGCTTAAGCCCCAGCAGGCCCGGCCCAGGAGTCGGCACAGCTCGAATTCGCCCCCATCCGTCTGGTCGGGCAGCGTGGCCGGGGCCCGGATCCGCTCCGGGCCCCGGCGGAGCTGGCTGACACGGTTCACCCCGCGTCACCCGCGTCGGCCTGCGCAACCGCGCCCGGTGCGCGCCTGGTCATCCGGCCACCTCCCGGGTGACGCACATCCGAGATCAGAAGAGGCCGGACTGGCCTGGACGTTGACCGGCGAGGATTGGCCCCT
Organism: uncultured Actinomycetes bacterium; assembly: GCA_963703605.1. Taxonomy (GTDB): domain Bacteria; phylum Actinomycetota; class Actinomycetes; order Streptosporangiales; family Streptosporangiaceae; genus DASXKD01. The sequence goes on along the minus strand of CAVPFC010000048.1, from coordinate 155,720 downwards.
TATGCTTTCTGGCAAAGAAGCAATGGGGATTGGGTGGCTGAATCAGGGTCGGCCTATTCCCGGCGGCCATGGATAGCTCACTCCGCGCAGGCAGAAATGGATACAGAGAAATCGTCCCTCGCTGGGGGCTATCTGGTTGCCAGTGAGCCAGCAGCGGCCTTTAAGGTTGCGATCAACTACCGTCGCTCCGACACCCAGGGCACGGCATGGGCGCTGTACCTGAAACTTATTGAGCGGTTCGGCGAGCAGAACGTCTTCTTCGACAACGGCTCGCTGCGTCCCGGTGTGCGATGGCTCGCCGAGATAAAGTCGCGGCTGGCGGACGCTGGCGCTCTGATCGTCCTGATCGGATCGCAATGGATGCCCAGCCTGGACCAGCATCAGCGGCAGCGCGCTGAGGACTACGTCGCCATGGAGATCGACCTCGCGCTGCGCGGCGGCGCGCGCGTCGCGGTGATTCCTGTCCTGGTTGACGAGGCCGAAGCCCCCGCCGAGTACGCATTGCCGCCGGCGCTGAAAGCACTTGCTGGCTGCCACGCCGAGCGCCTGCGGCACACGCAGCTGCTGGATGACGTCGAGCGTCTGATGACCCGGCTGGCCGAGATCGCAGCGGGGCCCGTCACCGCGGGCTCTGAAGGAGAAGGTCAGCGTCACCTTTCAGCAGATAGTCCCGCGGCGAAAATCATCGCAGAGCCTGAGCCACCCAGCCCGGAGAGCTCAAGCGCGGCGGTCCGCGTCGCGCCGGCGCCCGACGACAATCACTACCGGATGGTGCTCAGGCACGCGGACCACCTTGTCGTATTCCTCGGTGCTGCCGCGAATGCCGAGGGCCGCCCGCAGCCGTGGCATGAGGGATCTGGGCTCCCCGACGACCGTGATCTCGCCAGGTACCTCAGCGCCCGCCTGGGGCTGAGCGATAGGAAGCTGGGCCTGGCTGAGGCCGCGCAGCACGCGGGTGCCACCTACGGGGAGATGGAGTTGTTCGAATGGGTGAACAAGGCCCTCCGGGGTGACCCGGAACCGGGGCCGGTCCACAGCGGTCTTGCTCAACTTCCCGGCCGTCTCGGCAGGCGGTACCAGATGATCGTCACGCCCAAATACGATGCGGCCCTCGAAAAGGCGTTCCGGGAGGCGGACGAGGAGTTCGACGTGGCCGTATACGTCACGCCGCGGAAGCCCATGCCGCAAGGCAAGTTTGTTCACCTGCCCTGGCGCGGATCCGCGCAGCCGGTCGACATCCCCAACCGCTACTCGGATTTTCCCATCGGGGAGGACGGGAGACTTGAACGCCCGGTGATCCTCCGGGTCAACGGCGCGGTCGAGGACCGCTCCGCGGGCTTCACCTGGGAGGACAATTACGTGATCACCGAGGACCACTACATCGGCTACCTGAGCGGCCAGCCAGCCGAGGAGGTAGTGCCCGCACAGATCCTCGCGAAGTTGCGACGCTCAAATTATCTCTTCCTGGGCTATCCAATAACCGACTGGCGGGTGCGAGTGTTCCTGCAGCGGATCTGGGACGGTCCCGAGTTTGGGCGCGCCAAATACTGGGCCGTTGCCAGCGAACCCGACAACTTCGAGAGGGATCTCTGGCAAGAGGCGGGCGCGACGCTTTATCAGTCCAGCCTTGCGGACTACCTGGCCGGGCTCTATCGCTTCGTCGAGACCAATGCGGGAGAACTCCCCCGTGACCACGGTTAAAGAAGTAATCGCGCATCGCGATTGTCCTTATTTCGGCCTCGATTACTACGATGAGGAATTCGGTGCGTGGTTCTTCGGGCGTGACGTGGAGCGCGGCCAGATCATAACCAACCTGCAGGCCGCCCGGCTGACGTTGCTGCACGCGGAGAGCGGCGTGGGCAAGAGCTCGCTGCTGCGGGCCGGCGTGGCTTGGCGGCTGCGGCAGCTTGCGGCCGCCGGGCTGGCGAGTCCGGGCGCGAGCGTGGACATCCCCGTCGTGTTCAGCTCCTGGAAGGACGATCCGGTACCCGAACTGATCGCTGCGATCCGCCGGGCGGCCGAGCCGTTCCTGGCGGGCAGGCCCGGCACCGAGCTGCCCAGCGACCTTGAGGCCGCGATCGAGGCAGCGACGGACGCGACCGGGGCCACCCTCCTCATCATGCTCGACCAGTTCGAGGAGTACTTTCTCTATTCCGCACGCGAGCCCGAGCCGGAGCGTTTCGCAAATGAGCTCGCCGGCTGCATCAACCGGGCCCGCTTCCCGGCGAACTTTCTCATTTCGATCCGAGAGGACGCCTATGCGGGACTGGGTGATCTTTTCAACGGCCGGATCGCCAACGTTTACGGGAACTACCTGCATGTCGATTATCTTGACCGGGTAGCGGCAGAGAAGGCGATCCGCGAGCCGCTTGAGGTCTACAACCGGCAGTCGGGGGCCGGGGAACCGGTCGGAATCCAGGACGAGCTGGTCGAGGCGGTGCTCGACCAGGTCCGGGCCTACCACGCCGATGGCGGGCCGGCGAGGCGCCGGCGGGCACCGAGGATGACGGCCGGGTGGCGACTCCGCTGCTGCAACTGGTCATGGCCACGATCTGGGACCGGGAAAGCGCCGAGGGCTCGCACGAGCTCCGCCTGTCGACGCTGCAAGGCCTGGAAGGCGTCCGCAAGGTCGTCGACAGTCATCTGGAGATGGCGCTGCACGCGCTCGGCAGCGGCGAGCGCGCGACCGCCGTGGACGTCTTCGACTATCTGGTGACCCCGTCCGGGGGCAAGATCGCTGAGTCCGTCCCCGACCTGGCCGCCCGGACCGGCCGCACCGAACGGCAAGTCGAGGATGTCTTGGAAAAACTCGACCACGCGCGGATCGTCCGGCCGGTTCCTGCGCCGCCCGGCCAGGATCCCCGCCGCTTCCGCCGCTACGAGATCTTCCATGACGTCCTGGCACCGGCGATCAACCGGGCGATCGCGACACACGAGGAGGAGCGGCGCCGCGCGCGCCGGCTCCGGCGCCTGGCCGTGCTGGCAGCCAGCCTTCTTGCCGTGGTGTCCGTCATCGGCGTCTTGGTCGGCTACCGGTACGCCATCGTGAATGCCGCCAGAAACGAGGCGCTGTCGCGCCAGCTTGCCGCGGCTGCGGACGAGAGACTGGCGACTGACCCGGAGCTGAGCACGCTCCTCGCCTTGCAGGCGCTGCATGTGCGATACACCAGCCTGGCAGAGGAGGCGCTCCGCCAGGCCCTGCCCGAGAGCCAGGAAGTGCGGGAACTGAACAGCGGTACGACGGTCTTCTCGGCTGCGTTCGATCCCGCCAACGCCACCAAGGTGGTGAGTGCCGGCGAGGACGGTGACTCCTGGATCTGGAGCGTGCCCACAGGGCGCCGCCTCGTGCGCCTCCGGCCGACCGATGGCTTCCGGAAGAGCGGGACCGCGGACGTCGTGGCCTTCAACCCGGGCGGCACGCAAGTGGCCGTCGGCTACGGCGGGGGCACGCTTGCCGTCTTCAGCGCAAGCAGCGGGCGGCAACTGCAGTTGGTGCGGATGGCCGGTTCGGTAAAAGACATCAGCTACGTCGGCGGCTCGCAGCTCGCGGTCGCCACGGCGAGAGGGGCCTACCTGGGGACACCGGGATCGGCATGGCAGCACCTTCAGCCCGGCATCGACGCGTCCCAGTACACCTACAGCGTTGCCGCCGACCCAGTCGACCCCAGGAAATTCGCGGTGGCCGGGGTGAACGGCACAGCCATCTGCGAGATCCGCTCCGGCTCCGCCCCGCGGTGCCAGTCGCTGGCCCTGGGAGGCGCTCTGTCCAACCAGGTCGTGTTCAGCCCTGACGGCAGGGAGGTCGCCACCGCCAACGGCGACGGCACCGTACGGCTGTTCGACAGCACCACCAGGGTTTACACCCACTTTCTCTACGCGGGTGATGGGGCCGCCACGAGCGTGCAGTTCAACCCCGCGGGCACGCTGGTCGTCGTCGGCTACACCGACGGGCTGGCGCGCGTCTGGAACCCGTACGACAGCCTTCAACTCGTCAAGCTTGCTGGCAACGCCGGCAGAGTCAATGCCGTTGGTTTCGACATCGGCGGCGGCCAGATCGTCACGGCCAGCAGCGACGGCACCACCCGCGTCTGGCTATCGCGCCCGCGTGACCTGCAAAAGGAGTTCAGCGCCTCGACGGCAGGCTCGACACCGTACGCGGGCTTTGCGGCTTACAGCCCGGGCGGTTCCCGGCTTGTCGTCGTCGCCGGCTCCGGGGCCTACGTCGAGACGGCCGGGGGCAGCCGGCTGGCCGTGCTGTCCGGTCTCGGCGGCCGGGTGCGGACGGCCCAATTCAGCCCCGACGGCTCTGTGGTCGCCACCACGACCGGGAGTTATGTTGATCAGTGGCAGAGTGCAGCCGCAAAACAGCCGAGATTCGCCCGTCACTACATCGGCCTTGGAACATGGCAGGCGCTCAGCGCCAACTTCAGCCCCGATGGCTCCCGACTCGTGATCGTCACGAGCAACGACTTGGCGCAAATACGGAACGCGCGCACGGGCGCGCTGCTGCACACGCTAAACCCGCATGACTACTTTCCGATGACGGCGGCGGTGTTCCGGCCGGGCGGACGCCAGGTCATGACAGCTAACGACTCCGGTCGCGTTCAGGTGTGGAACGCCGCCACCGGGGCAGAGGTCCGGTTGCTCGGCAAGCTCGGCCCGGCGATCCGTGATCTGGAGTTCAACCGCACCGGCAGCGAGTTCGTCACGGCCGCGGAAAGCGGCCACGTGACCGTGTGGACAGCGAGCCGCGACCGGCCCGTCCTGACGTTCGACGCGTGCCCGACACCGAACACCGCGTCCTACAGCCCGAACGGCAAGGAGATCGTGGTCGCGTGCAGCGACGGCACGGCGCGCGTGTTCGCTACCAGCACCGGCAAGCTGCTGACGGTCCTGACTGCCGCCGCGGACGGAGGAGTCAACAGCGCCGAGTTCAGCCCTAATGGCAGAAACATCGTCCTGGCATTTGTTGGCGGCATCGAGGTGTGGAGCTCCCAGCTCGCCACGTCCTCGCTGACCGCGCTAGAGGAAATCGCGCAGCGACGGGTCAACGCGACGCTCAGCCAGGCCGAACGGGCGTCCGGCCTGGCCTCGGTCAACGGCCCGTGATGGCGGTCCACAACACGGGCGCGGTTCGGTGCGGGCAACGGGGTGAGAGTGGCTTCGGCCGGTGGCATCCCCGCCGGACCGGGTGGACGACATCCAGGCTCAGGTGATCGCCCGGGACGTGGCCAAGCAGGTGGAGGAAGAGCTGACCTATCCGGGCCAGATCCGGGTCACCGTGGTGCGCGAGTCGCGGGCCACCGAGTTCGCGCGATAAGCCGCCGGAGGCCGCCGCCGTTACCATGGCAGCACCGTGGACGGGGATGCGCGCCTTCTTGAACGGGCGGCCCAGCTGACCGAACTCGAAGGGCACTGGGCCGCCGTTCGCAGCACGGGCCAGGGCCGGTTCGTGGCGGTTGGCGGCGAGGCGGGCGCCGGTAAGACGAGCCTGATCCGCCACTTCTGTGACCAGGCCGAGGGACGCCCGCGGGTCATGGTGGGCGCCTGCGATGCCTTGTTCACCGCCCGGCCGCTTGGCCCGTTCATTGACATCGGCGAACTGGCCAGCTCGGTCAGCGATGCCATCAGCCGGGGCGGCAGGGCCGACGAGATCGCGAGCGCCTTCCTTGCCGAGGCCCGGTCCGGAGGGCCCGCCGTCGTGGTGCCCGAAGACCTGCACTGGGCCGACGAGGCGACCCTCGACGTGCTCCGGCTCCTGGCCCGCCGCATGGGCCACCGGACGGTCCTGCTCCTGGCGACGTATCGCGATGACGAGCTGGACCGGGCCCATCCACTGCGGATGCTGCTCGGTGAGCTGCCAGCGGGCGGCGCCCGGGTCCGGGTCCCGCCGCTGTCGGAAGCGGCGGTGAAGGATCTGGCCCGCGGTGCTGGCCTCGACGGGGCGGAGCTCTACCGCAAGACGGGAGGCAACCCGTTCTTCGTCACCGAGGTTCTGGCAACCGAAGAGCAGGCGATACCCGAAACGGTGCGCGATGCCGTGCTGGCCCGCGTCGCCCGGCTCGGCGAGGACAGCCGCGCCGTGGTGGAGGCGGTGGCGATAGCGCCGCCACATGCCGAGATGTGGCTGCTCGAGGAGATGGTTCCCGGCGCCGCGGAGCAGCTTGGCAGCTGCCTCGCCTCGGGGGTGCTCACCGAATCGGCCGGCGCCATCGCCTTCCGCCACGAACTGGCCCGGCTCGCGGTCGAGGAGGCGCTCGACCCAGGTCGTCGGCTCACCCTGCACCGGCGGGCGCTGGCGGTGCTGGCCCGGCCGCCTCATGGCCGGGTGGACCTGGCGCGGCTGGCGCATCACGCCGAGGCGGCCGTGGACTCGGCCGCCGTGCTCCGGTACGCGCCGGCGGCCGCGGCCGAGGCGGCCGCGCTCGGCGCGCACCGGGAGGCCGCCGCGCAGTACGAGCGGGCCCTGCGGCACGCTCACCATCTCGATCCGGGGACGCGAGCGGCCCTGCTGGAACGGCGCTGCCACGAGGGCTACCTGGCCGGCCAGCCCGCCGAGGCGGTCCGGGCGGGCCGGGCCGCCGTGCAGGCCTTCCACGAGCTGGGCGACCGGCTGCAAGAGGCCGGCGCGCTGCTCAAGCTGGCCAAGGTCCAGCGCGTCGGCGGGGATGTCACCGTGGCCGAAGCGTCCGTGGCCGAGGCGGTCGCCCTGCTCGGCGAGGTAGGGCCGTGCCGGGAGCTGGCCATGGCCTACGCGGCCACGGCAGGGATCGCCCTGTGCCACGGAAGGTCGGAAGAGACGCTCATCGCCGGCCGCGCCGCGCTCCGGCTCGCCGAGCAACTCGACGACACCGAGGCGCTCCTGGACGTCCTGATCACCGTTGGGACGCAGGAGATGGAGTCCGCGACGACGCGCGCCGAGGGCCGGGCGAAGCTTGCCCGCGGCATCGAGCTGGGCAGGCGGGATGGGCTGGACGAGCTGGTCGGCCGCGCCTACAACAACCTCGCCTACGAGGAACTCGCCTGCCGTGACCTCGAAGCCGCCGAGGCGTGCCTGGCCGAGGCGGTCGAGTTCTCCACCACCCGCGGGGCCGACGTGTGGCTGCACTGCGCCCTTGGGGCGCGGTCGGAGCTGCAACTGCTGCGCGGACAGTGGCAGCAGGCGGTCGACACGGCCGGCCAGGTGCTGCGAACGTGCGCGACCCCGGTGCCGCGCCTTGCTCCGCTGACCGTGCTCGGGCTGGTACGGGCGCGGCGCGGCGAGCCCGACGCCTGGGCCCCGCTCGACGAGGCGAAGGCCATCGCCCGCGCCGGCGGCGAGTTGCAGATGATGGTCGGCGTCGCCACCGCGCGCGCCGAACTGGCGTGGCTCGAGGGCCTGGCCGCCGCCATCGAAGAGACCGCCGCGGTTGCCGAGCGTGCCATCCGGGCCAGCGACGCCTGGGCGCTCCCCGAGATCGCTTACTGGCGATGGCAGGCAGGCGTCCAGGAGTCGATCGCCAACGGCGATACCTCGCCGCGGCGGTTGCAGATGACCGGGCACGCGCGCGAGGCGGCGGAGCAGTGGGCGGCGCTCGGCTACCCCTACGAGGCCGCGCTGGCCATGGCGGACAGCGGCGACGAGCAGCTACTCCGGACCGCGCTGGCCGACCTCAGGTCGCTTGGCGCCGCCGCGACGGCGGCCGTCGTGGCCAGGCGGCTGCGCGAGCAGGGCGCGCGCGGCATTCCCCGGGGCCCGCGGGCCTCCACCGCCACAAACCCGGCCCAGCTGACCAAGCGGCAGGTCGAGGTCGTCGCGCTGATCGCCGAGGGCCTCCGCGACGCCGACATCGCGCAGCGGCTCTATCTCTCCGAGAAGACCGTCGGTCACCACGTGTCCGCCATCTTGCGCAAGCTCGGCGTGCGCACCCGGGGGCAGGCCGCGGCCGAGGCGGTGCAGCTCGGCCTGATCGGCGAACCGCCGGCGTAGCAGCGCCCGGCTCAGCCGCGCGATCCGCCCCGGCGAGCTGCCGGGGCGGCTAGGCAACGGCGGGCAGCGCCTGCAAGGCGCTGCCCGCCGTTCGGGCTGCCGCGGGTGTGCCGGAGGTCAGGTCCCGGCGCAGACCGCGGACGCGTAGAGGGACCGGGTAACGACGCCCTGGTTGTTGTTCTCGTAGATGTCCCACGATTGGCCGCTGGGGTAGGAGGTGTTCACGCCGATCCCCGCGTCGGTGTTCGTGAAGTCGGTGAAGCCGCCGCCGCCGACCGGAACGCTCGCTTCCGGGCAGGTCACGACCGCCTCGGTCTCCGAGAGGGGCCCGTTGCCCACCGGCTGCCCGTACTGGATCGAGTACCCGGCTGGCTTGGGCTCGCAGACCGCGTACACGGTGAAGCTCGTGTTGTACGCGTCGTAGCTGGCCATGGCGACCCGCCAGGCCGTCCGGCCGGCATTGAGCTGGTTGGGTACCGTGGAGTTGATGTAGACGTCCGTGTCGGGCGTGCCTGACTCGCCGCCGCCACCCAGCACGACCGTCCCCCTCGGGCAGTTCGCGGCCTTCGAGGTCACCCAACCCGGATACGCCGTTTCCACCGGGCTGTGGACGACCCGGTACTTCGCCGAGTGGGCCATGCAGACCACGTAGACGTAGTAGGTCGTCGGCAGCGACGAGGCATTGTCGAGGTCAACTGCCCAGCTCCCGCCGTCCGGGTAGGAGCTGTTGATGTTCACCGTCAGGGCGTCAGAGGCGACGAAGGCGCCACCACCAACCGGCTGCTCGGTGCCCGGGCACTGGGCGGCTCCCGAGGTCTGCGAACCCGGGTAGGACGTGAGCGAGTTGGACACCACGGTGTAGCCGTTGGGCAGGTTGGTGATGCGCGGTGGTGCTGTCCGGAGCGTGGGCGCCTTCATGCCAGCGACGCCAAGATGAGGGTGCGGCCGGGTTACGGCGGCACCTGCGGCGGAGGCGGACAGCAGCAGGGTGATGCCGGCTGCGAAGGCCATCAGCGCCGCAGTGAGGTTGCGGAGGTTCACTGTTTTCTCCTTAGGTTCGGGCTGTTCCCAAAGCGAGAACCTAAGGACGGCGGGCGGCGGCGCCATCGGGACGTATCCCTAGATTGGGCCCTGCGGCTCCCTATGTTGGGGAAGTAAGGGGTTCGATCGTTGACGGGCTTTGCACGCTCACGGGTTTTGCAAGCTTGCGGTCTTGCACAGGGGCCCGGGACGAAGCGGGGTACCAGACTTGACCGGCCCAGCGGAAAGAACGCTGGTCCGGCCAACCCCGGCACCCCGGCGGATCCACTGCCGCGCCCAGACCAGCCACGACGCGCGGTGCCCGGGCTGGGCCCGGCGCGCGGCACTTAGGCTCGCCCCGGCCGAGGCGCCCAGGCCGGCCACGGTGCGCGGCGCTTAGGCCGGCCCAATGCGGCACCCGGGCTGGGCCCGGAGCGCGCCCTCAGGTCGGCGCCGAGCGACCGCTTAGGCTGGCGACGGTTGCTCTCTCGCAGCCGGCTCGCGCGGTACTGGAAGGCCGGGTTCCTCCGGCGCAGGCTCGGCGGGCTTGGGGGCGGGAGGTGGTTCCGGGGTGATGGGTTGGGCGGAGTTGGCCAGGTGCAGGGTGGGTGTGCCGGGGTGGGTGAAATCCAGGACTTGGGCGTAGAAGGAGAGTTCTGCTTCCAGGGCGGCCGCTATTGTTTCGGCGCGGCGGAAGCCGTGGGCCTCGCTACCGAACTCCAGGAGCGCATAAGGGACCTTTCGCGCCTTTAGCTGTTTGGCCATGGCGCGGGCTTGACTCGGCGGCACTATCCGGTCGTCCTCGCCCTGGAGCAGGAGGATTGGCGGTGTGTCCTCGGTGACGTGGCCGGCCGGGGAGCGCTCGGCGTAGCGGGCCGCGAAACCGGGCAGGGGGCCGATCAGGCCGTCCAGGTAGTGCGATTCGAAGTCGTGCGTGCTCGCGGCGAAACCGCGCGGGTCGGTGACGCCGGAGTAGGAGACCGCGGCTTGGAAGGGCCGGCCGGGCCCGGCGCACGTGGTCACCGCGGCCAGCGCGGTCCACCCGCCAGCGGAGAAGCCGCGGACCGCCAGGCGCGCGGGATCGGCCTCACCTGCTTCGATCAGGGCCTGGGCGGCCGCGATCACGTCGTCCACGTCGACCACGCCCCACTCGCGGCGCAGGCGTTCCCGGTAGATCCGGCCGTACTCGGTGGACCCGCCGTAGTTCACGTCGATGATGCCGATGCCCCGGCTGGTGAAGTACGCCTTCTCCAGGTCGAGTACCCGGTCGGCGTGCGAAGCCGGCCCGCCATGCGCCCATACCACGAATGGCGGTCGCTCGTTCTTGGGCACCACGGCTTCGGGGTTCGCTGGGGCGTAGATCCAGGCGTGCACCGTTTGGCCGAATTTTCCGTCGAATTGCAACTTGCGTGGCTTCGGCAAATAACCGGAGGCGGGCAGCCGGCCCGAGGCCGAATAAAGCTTCTTGGCCTTTCCGGTTTCGGCGTCGACCCGGATCAGCGACGGCGCCGTGGACGGCCCGCCGGCCACGCCCACGACGGACGTGCCGTCCGCCGACAGCCCGCCCGCGAAACACCGGTAGGCGATGTCGGGATCGGTCAGCTCACCGGTCGCCGGGTCGAGCAGGCCCAGCCGCATCCCGCCGCAGCCGTGCAGGACCGCGAGCCGGCCGTCGCTCAGTACCGCGTACGGCCGGTCGCCGAGCCGCCAGAGCGGGCCGGCGAACTCCTCCTCGGCCGGGTAGACGGCCTCGGCGGGCCCGCTGGCCAGGCCCACCAGGTAGAGGTTCCACCAGCCGGGCCAGTCCGAGATCACGTACAGGCTGGCCTCGTCCCGCCACAGCGGGGCCAGGACCGACTCGCTGATGCCTCCCTTGACCAGCCAGCCCTTGCCCGGCACGCCGTCTTCGATCGTCGCCACCCGCAGCTCGGTGCCGTCCCAGGGCATTCTCGGGTGGTTCCAGCTGATCCAGGCCAGCCGGCTCCCGTCCGGGGACGGCGTCGGGAACGCGTAGAAGTCCGACCCGGCCACAAGCTGGCGGATCGCCTCCCCATCCTCGGCGGCCGAGCCGTCGAGCGGCACCGCGACGATGGCGCGGGTCACCTTGGCGTCCTCGTGCCGCTCCTGCACGCACCACACTTCCGCTCCGTTCGGCGACAGGACCAAGTCAGCAAAACGCAGCGAGGTGGAGCCCGGGTCCCGCGACGAAGCTGGGGTGAGCGGCCTTGGTGCGGTGATGGCGCCGTCCGGGCCGGGCTCGTCCACCAGGTAGAGGCGCTGATCGGCGTAGTTCGCGAACACCAGCGCCCAGCGCCGCTGGCCCGGTTCCGCCGCGACGGGGACCGGGAGGTAGGACCGGCCGCCGTACTCGTGCACGGTGGTCCGCGCGTTCCACGGATCGGGCAGCAGCGGCGTGCGCTGCCCGTCGGCGCCAAGGCGCAGCACCGTCGTCCGCCCATGCTCACCGGGCAGCACTTCCTGCCACCAGACCTGGCCCTCGATCGCCACCGGGAAGCAGATCATCCGCTGCTGCTCGGCCACGTCGGCAGCGGTGATCGGCGAAGGCCAGGTACCGCACGGGAGCGGCCGCGCGGCGGTGCTTTCTGTCATGGGAACATCGTCTACCACGCCTGGCCTGGGCCATGGAAGATTCCGGACATGGCGCTGCGGGAGCGTACCCTCGGATGTTGACATGAACGGCATCCGCACCTACCAGATACGCACCTTCGGGTGCCAGATGAACTTCCACGACTCCGAGCGTCTGGCCGGCCTGCTCGAGGAGTCGGGATACCGGCGCGCGGACGGCGACAATGTCCCTGACGTGGTCGTTTTCAACACCTGCGCGGTGCGGGAGAACGCCGACAACCGGCTGTACGGGAACCTCGGCCAGTTGCTGCCGGTGAAGACCGCGCACCCGGGCATGCAGATCGCGGTGGGCGGCTGCCTGGCCCAGAAGGACCGGGCCGGCATCGCGGAGCGGGCTCCGTGGGTCGACGTGGTGTTCGGCACGCACAACATCGGGTCGTTGCCCGCCCTGCTCCAGCGGGCCCGGGTCGCCGAGCAGGCGCAGGTCGAGATCGTCGAGTCGCTGGAGCGGTTCCCGTCGGTGCTGCCCGCGCGCCGCGAGTCGCCGTACGCCGCGTGGGTCGCCATCTCGGTCGGCTGCAACAACACCTGCACGTTCTGCATCGTGCCGAGCCTGCGCGGCCGGGAGGAAGACCGCCGCCCCGGCGACGTGCTCGCCGAGGTCCGGGCGCTCGTGGCGGACGGCGTTCTCGAGGTCACGCTGCTTGGGCAGAACGTCAACTCCTACGGGGCCGGGTTCGGCGACCGGACGGCGTTCGGCAAACTGCTGCGGGCGTGCGGGGAGATCGGGGGCCTGGAGCGGGTGCGCTTCACCTCGCCGCACCCGCGCGACTTCACCGACGACGTGATCGCGGCGATGGCGGAGACGCCCAACGTCATGCCCAGCCTGCACATGCCGTTGCAGTCGGGCTCGGACGCGGTGCTTCGCGCGATGCGCCGGTCCTACCGGCAGGAGAAGTACCTGGGCATCCTCGACCGGGTGCGGGCGGCGATCCCGGGCGCGGCCGTCACGACGGACATCATCGTGGGCTTCCCCGGCGAGACCGAACGCGACTTCGCCGACACGCTCGACGTCGTGCGGCAGGCCAGGTTCGCGGGGGCGTTCACGTTCCAGTACTCCACCCGCCCCGGCACGCCCGCCGCGACCATGGACGGCCAGGTTCCCGCGGCCGTGGTCGCCGACCGGTACGAGCGGCTGGCCGCGCTGGTCGCCGAGGTCGCCGGCGCGGAGAACCAGGCCCTGGTCGGCCGCGAGGTGGAGGTGCTCGTGGCCGAGGGCGAGGGCCGCAAGGACGCCGCCACGCACCGGGCGAGCGGGCGGGCCAGGGACAACCGGCTGGTCCACTTCGCGCCCGCGGGCCGCGGCGCGCGGCCCGGCGACGTGCTGACCACGGTGGTGACCCAGGCGGCCCCGCACTACCTCATCGCGGACGGCGCGCCACTCGCGGTGCGGCGGACCCGTGGCGGGGACGCGTGGCAGGCGCGCCAGGCAGGCCAGGCCGGGCCGGAGGCCGAGGCCGGGAACGGCAACGGCCCGGCGGTGTTGCTGGGCATGCCCGCGGTCGGCCGGCCCGCCTCATGACATCTGTGGCCCAGGCGGACCGGTAGCGGGAACTGACAGCATGCTGATCGCCGGGGCGGTGTGCCCGCATCCTCCGCTGCTGATCCCGGCCGCCCTCGGCGCGGCCCGCGACGACCCGCCGGCCGAACTGCGCAAGGTGACTCAGGCGGCGATGACGGCCGTGGCACGGCTGGTCGCGGCCCGGCCCGACCTGATCGCCGTGGTGGGCTGCGGCCCGGCGGACCGCGAGTACGGCCCGGCGACCGCCGGCGGGCTGCACGGCTACGGGGTGAACGTCACCGTGGGGACGGGTGAGCCGGTGCTGCCGCTGTCCCTCACGGTCGGCCGGTGGCTGCTGGAGCAGGCCCGCGTGCTGGGCCCGGACGCGGAGCCGGGCGGCGGCGTGGCCGCCGACGGCCCGGCCGGGGGCGGTGGCGAAGCGGGCGGTCCGACGGCGGTGCTGTTCCAGGCGGTGGCCCAGCGCGCCTCCCCCGGCCACTGCCTGAAGCTGGGCATGGTCCTCGCCGAACGCGCCCCGCGGGTCGCCCTGCTCGCGATGGGCGACGCGTGCGCCCGGCCCGCCCGCGAGGCGCCCGGCGTGCCCGACCTGGCCGCGCAGGAGTACGACGAGGAGGTCGCCGAGGCGCTGGCCGCCGCGGACGCCCGCTGGCTCGCCCGCCTCGACCCGGCGCGCGATGAGGAACTTGTGGTCGCGGGCCGGGCGGCGTGGCAGGTGCTGGCGGGCGCGACCGGCGGCGCGGCCGGCGAGCACCGGCTGCATGGGAGGCTGCTGTGCATGAGCGCGCCGTACGGGGTGACGTATCTGGTCGCCTCCTGGGAGGAAGCCCCGATAGCTGGGGGTGGTGCGGCGGCGGCGGAGCCGTCGCCCGGGGCGGGAAAAGCCGGGGATGGCGGGGCGGCGGCGGAGCCGTCGCCCGGGGCGGGAAAAGGCTACTGACGTCATGCCGGAACTGGTCATCGCCGTCGTCGGTCCCACCGCGGCCGGGAAGTCCGACCTGGCGCTGCGGCTCGCGCACGCGGTCGGTGGCGAGATCGTCAACGCCGACTCGATGCAGCTGTACGCCGGCATGGACATCGGCACCGCGAAGCTCACCGTCGAGCAGCGCCAGGGCGTGCCGCATCACCTGCTCGACATCTGGGACGTCCGGCAGACGGCGAGCGCCGCGGACTACCAGCGGCTGGCCCGGGAGGCGATCGACGCCATCCGGCAGCGCGGCCGGGTGCCGATCCTGGCCGGCGGGTCCGGGCTCTACGTCCGCGCGGCGCTCGACCCGCTGGAGTTCCCCGGCACCGACCCGGGGCTGCGCGAACGCCTTGAGGCCGAGCTGGCCGAGCGGGGGCCCGCGGACCTGCACGCGCGGCTGGCCGCGATCGACCCGGCCGCCGCCGCTGCGATCCTGCCGTCCAACGGGCGCCGGATCGTGCGCGCCCTGGAGGTGATCGAGCTGTCCGGCCGGCCGTTCGCCGCGGCGATGCCGGAATACGAATCCGTGTACCCGGCGGTGCAGATCGGGCTGGGCGTGGACCGCGCGGAGCTCGACCGGCGGATCGCGGACCGGACCGGGCGGATGTTCGCGGCGGGGCTGGTCGGGGAGGTGGCCGGCCTGGCCGCGGCCGGGCTGCGGGAGGGGAGGACGGCCAGCAGGGCGCTGGGTTATGCCCAGGTACTGCGGTTCCTTGACGGCCAGTACCCGCTGGCCGAGGCCCGCGCCCAGACGATCCTGGCGACCAGGCGGTTCGCCCGGCGGCAGGAGTCGTGGTTCCGCCGCGACCCCCGGGTCACGTGGCTGGCCGCGAACGCGGATGACCTGCTGGTCCAAGCGCTGGCTACCATCGGCTCATGCGGTTCGCCAAGGGCCACGGCACCGAGAACGACTTCGTGATCCTCCTCGACCCGGACGGCCGGGCGGGGCTGTCGGCCGCGCTCGCGGCCCGGCTGTGCGACCGGCGGGCGGGCATCGGCGCGGACGGCGTGCTGCGCGCGGTGCGGACCGCGGCTATGCCCGGGACGGCCGGGCCCGGCGGGACGACGGCCGGCGGGACCGGGGCAGGCGCTGGCGCGGCCGGGGCGGCGGCCTGCCCCGAGTGGTTCATGGACTACCGGAACGCCGACGGCAGCCTGGCCGAGATGTGCGGCAACGGGATCCGGGTGTTCGCGCGGTACCTGGCCGGGCACGGCCTCGCCGAGGGCCCGGAGTTCACGGTCGCGACCCGGTCGGGCCCCCGGCGGGTGCGGCTGGACGAACTCGGCGGTGCCGGCGGGCCGTATCGCGCCGGCGGGCCGGATGGCGCCGGGGGAGCCGTGAGCGGCGTCACGGTGGACATGGGCGCGGTGGCCGTGCTCGGCCCCGGCCGGGCCGAGGTGGGCGGCCGGTCCTGCGCGGGCCTGCGGATCTCGGTGGGCAACCCGCACCTGGCCTGCCTGGTCGAGGGCCCGCTTGCCGCGTTCGACCTGTCCCGGCCGCCCGCCCTGGATCCGGGACAGTTCCCCGACGGCGGCAACGTGGAACTCGTTCAGATGACCGGCCCGCGCGGCGTGGCCATGCGGGTGCACGAACGGGGCTCGGGCGAGACCAGGTCCTGCGGGACCGGCGCGGTGGCGGCGGCTGCCGCCGCCGCCACCGCGGCAGGCCGTGCCCGACGGCTCCTGGACGGTCACAGTTCCCGGCGGCGAGCTCACGGTCACCCTGGACGCGGGCACGGCGTGGCTGACCGGCCCGGCTGTCATCGTCGCCGAAGGCGAGCTGGACCCGGCCTGGCTGGCCGCCGGATAGGATCGCCCGCCGCACCCGCCGGGCACCTGTCATCGCCTGAGCAGGGGGCCGAAGTTCCCCGCGGCATGGCCGCCGGTTGCGTCACTGTCCGGTGAGAGCCGTCACCGGCAGGCCGCGGAGCGAGGCGTCGAGCACCTCGGCGATGTGCGCAACGGCGACGGGCTCGCCGCCGTCGGCGGCGAGGGCGGAGGCGATCTGCAGGCTGCATCCGGGGTTGGCGGACACGACCAGGCGCGCGCCGGTCGCGCGGATCGCGGCCGCCTTGCGTTCGCCCAGCTCGGCCGCTGCCTCGGGTTGCAGAAGGTTGTAGACGCCCGCCGAACCGCAGCACGTCATGCCGTCGCCCACCTCGGTCAGCTCCAGCCCGGGAATGCCGCGCAGCAGGTCACGGGGCTGCTGCCGGATCCGTTGCGCGTGCGCGAGGTGGCAGGCGTCGTGGTAGGCCGCGGCGGCCGGCAGCTCGTGCCGGACGGCACGCGGCCCGCCGTGGTCGCGGTACAGCTCGGCCAGGAACTCGCTAAGGTCGCGCACCTGAGCGCTGAACGCCGCCGCGCGGGCGGGCAGCGACGATACGGCGGGGCCGCCGTCGGCGGGCACCGTCCGGGCGAACGTCCCGCCGAACTCCTTCATCGCCGAACCGCACCCCGCCGAGTTGACCACGACCGCGTCCACGCCTTCGCGCTCGAACGTGGCGATCGTGTGCTCGGCGAACCGCGCAGCCTCCGCGGCGCGGCCGGAGTGCAGCGACAGCGCGCCGCAGCAGCCCTGGCCGGGCGGGATGATCACGTCGCAGCCCTCGGCCGCGAGGACCCGCGCCGTTGCCTCGTTGACACCGGGGAAGAACACCTGCTGGACGCACCCGGTGAGCATGCCGACCACCGCCCGGCGGGGCCCCCGGGCCGGGACGCGGGCCGGCAGCCTGCCCGGCCGGGCGGCGGGCCCGCCACGGCGGCCGGCGGCCTGCGGAGCCAGGCGGAGCGAGGCGGCGAGTTCCGGGGCGTAACGGGCCGCGGGGCGGGACTGGGCCAGCCGGTCGAGCCCGGCCCGCTGCGCGGCGCGCAGCGGGCCGGTCAGCGCGCGGAGCCGCCTCGGGTAGGGGAACGTGGCGAAGATGGCGGCGCGGACGGCCCGTTCGCGCAGCGAGCGGGCCGTCCGCGCGGGGCCCGGTACCGGGTCTTGGCCCGGGTCGGCGGCCTGCTCGGTGGCGGGTTCCTGCGGCCAGGCACGGGCGCCCTCGATCAGCTCGTTGTAGCGCACCCCGGAAGGGCAGGCCGTCATGCAGGCCATGCAGCCGAGGCACCGGTCCAGGTGCGTGGTCACCGACTCGGAGACCGGCGCGCCGTCCAGAACCTGCGAGATCAGGTGGATGCGGCCCCGCGGCGAGTCCATCTCCTCGCCCCAGAGCTGATAGGTCGGGCACGCGGGCAGGCAGAACCCGCAGTGCACGCAGTCGGCCGCCGCCGAGGCGAGATGACCGCCCGGATCCAGGGGGCCTGGCTCGTCCATCAGATCCCTCCCGCGAAGCGGCCGGGGGCCATCCGGTGGCCCGGGTCGAACTGGTCCTTGACCGCGCGCATCAGCGGCAGCGACTGCACCGGCCCCCACAGGTCCACCAGGTCGCGCACCGCGGGCGGCGCGTGCACGACCACGGCGCTGGCCAGCACCGGCGGCCCGCCCGCCGCCCCGTCCCCCCGCACCGATGCCAGTGCGGCCGGCCTGGCATTCCCGTCACCGCGGGCGAGGGCGGCTCGCAGCGCGGACACGAACGCCGCGACCGCGGTCGGGCCGGCGTCCGGGCCGGCCGACGCGTAGATCACCCCGGCCGCGGCGGAGCCCCCCACCGCCGGATCGAGGCCGGCGGACCGCGCCGCCGCGTCGATCACGTCGAGGACGCGGGGGAGCGCGGCGGCCCAGAACGCAACCCGGACCAGCGTGCCGCCGGGCGGTGGCACGGCCGCCGCGACCGCGCCGCCGGTTTCCTGGTCCCCCCCGGGACCCGGCTCCGTTGGCACGCCATCCCCACCAGGCCGGCGGCGACGAGCCTATGGCGGGCCCGGCTTCCTGGGCGCCTTCGAGCGCCCCCACCGCGCCGAGGAGCTCGCGCATCAGGGCGGTGCGTTCCTCGAGGCCGGCTGCTCGCCCTCGAGCAGCACGCCGACGGTGACCGGCCGGTCCCGGGCGCGCCGGTCGATCTCGATGGCCGAGGGCACGAGCACGCTGGCCGACGCGGCGGCGACCGTCCGGTACGCGGCGGCCGCGTCCGGGCAGTCCAGCGTGACGTAGGCGGCCGCCGCGGGCCGCGGGTGCAGCCGGAACACCGCCTCCACGATCAGCCCGAGCGTCCCGAACGACCCGGCGAACAGCTTGCCGAGGTCATAGCCCGCGACGTTCTTGACCACCTTGCCGCCGGAGTGAGTGACGGCCCCGTCCGCCCGGATCACGGTGGTCCCGATCACCAGGTCGCGCGGCGTCCCGTAGCGCAGCCGCCGGGGCCCGGCCGCCCCGGTCGCCAGCGTGCCGCCCACGGTCCCGCCCGCAGGCCACGGGCCGTGGCCCGGCCCGTCCAAGCCCGCCCCGTCCAGGCCCGGCCCCGGCCCGCCGAGGCCCGGGGGTGCGTCCAGGGCGAGTTGCTGCCCGGCGCCGGCCAGGACCTCCCCGAGCCGCGCCATGCTGACCCCGGCCTGGACCCGGGCGACCAGGTCGCCCGCGGCGTGCTCGAGCACCTGGTCCAGCCCGGCGGTGTCCACCACGAGATCACACCGGCGGGGCGGGGCGCCCCAGTCGAGCTTGCTGCCGCTGCCCCGCGGCACCACGACCAGGTCGTGCTCGGCGGCCGTGCGCAGCAGCGCGCTGGCCTCCGCGACGGTGGCCGGGGACGCGGAGTACCGGGGCGTCACCCCGGCGACGGCGTCCCCGGCGGACGCCGGGCGCGACGCGGGGCAGGCGGCGGCCAGGGCCCCCAGGATGGCGTCATCCGCCACGGCGCACCCGCCAGGTGCTCGCGGAGCCCGGCCGGCCCCGCAAGGGGGGTGGCGTGGCGGGAGGGGGGAAGCCCGGCGGCGCCATCGGCCCGCCCCGGACGGGGACCGACTTGGCGGGAGCCGGGAAGCACGGCTGGGTCGGCCCGCCCCGGGCGGGGGCCGGCGCGGCGGGGTCGGGGAAGCACGGCCGCGGGGGCGGCCCGCCACGCAGGACGGCCAGCGTGGCGGCGAGCGGGGCTGAACCGCCAGCCGTTGGGCGTGTCAAAACTGATCCAGCTGACCGGAGGCGACCAGCGGGTGCGGGCCGCGCCTGGCCCCGGGCACCTCGCCGCACAGGCGGGGTGTCGGGAACACCTTGCCCGGGTTGCACAGGCTCGCCGGGTCGAAGGCGCAGCGCAGCAGCTGCATCGTGTCCAGGTCGTCGGCACCGAACATCTTCGGCAGGTACTTCGACTTGTCCACGCCGACGCCGTGCTCGCCGGTGATGGACCCGCCGTACTCGATGCACAGGTCCAGGATCGCGCCGGACAGGGTCTCGGCGGCGGCCGTCGCGTCGGCCGAGCTGTCGTCGTACAGGACCAGCGGGTGCAGGTTCCCGTCGCCGGCGTGGAAGACGTTGGCCACCTTGATCCCGGACGCCGCCGACAGCTCGGCGATCTTGTCCAGCACCGGGCCGAGCGCGGTCCGCGGCACCACCCCGTCCTGGACGATGTACGCCGGGGAGATCCGGCCGACCGCGGCGAACGCGGACCGCCGGCCCACCCAGATCGCGGCCCGCTCTGCCGGGTCGTCGGCCTCCCTGATCTCGGTCGCGCCGACCTTCTCGCACAGCGCGCGGACCGCGGCGGACTCGCGCAGCACGTCGGCCTCCGGGCCGTCCAGCTCCACGATCAGCACCGCGCCCGCGCCCTGCGGGTAGCTGCAGGCCACCGCGGCCTCCGCGGCCTCGATCGCGAGGGCGTCCATCATCTCGATCGCCGCCGGGACGATGCCGGCCCCGATGATCGCCGACACCGCCTGGCCCGCCCGCGCCGGTCGTCTCGAACGCCGCCAGCAGGCACTTGACCAGCTCCGGGATCCTGGTCAGCTTGACCACGATCTTGGTGACGATGCCGAGCGTGCCCTCCGAGCCGGTGAACGCGCCCAGCAGGTCGTAGCCGGGCGCCGCGCCGGTGCCGTCGCCGAGCCAGGTCAGCTCGCCGGCCGGGGTGACGATCTCGAGCCCGGTGACGTGATGCGCGGTGAACCCGTGCTTGAGGCAGTGCGCGCCGCCGGAGTTCTCCGCCACGTTGCCGCCGACCGAGCACACCACCTGGCTGGACGGGTCCGGCGCGTAGAAGTAGCCGAACGGCCGTGCCGCCTCGCTCACCGACAGGTTGGTGGCGCCCGGCTCCACGATCGCGCGCTGGCTGGCCGGGTCGACCGCGATGATCCGGCGCATCCGGGAGGTCACGATGAGCACGCCGTCGGCGTGCGGGAGCGCCCCGCCGGACAGGCCGGTGCCCGAGCCCCTGGCCACGAACGGGACCTTGGCGGCGGCGCACTCGCGGACCACGGCGGCGACCTGCTCCGCGGTCCGGGGCAGCACCACCAGCGCCGGGGTGACCCGGTGCGAGGTGAGGCCGTCGGTTTCGTAGGTGCGCAGCTCGGCGAGATCGCTGACCACGCCGTCCCGGCCACAGATCTCGGTCATCCGGGGGATGAGCTGCCTGATCATCGTTTCCTCCCGGCCGTGGCTCGCGTTCCTTCCAGGTTGCCCCCGGATCGGCCCGGGCGCTAGGGCATCCGCTCGTAGGCCGGCAGGGTCAGGAACTCGGCGTAGTCGTCGGCGAGCGCGACCTCCTTGAACAAGGCGACCGCCTCCTCGTAGCGGGCGGCGTCGAAGGCGGCGCCCGCCTGCTCGGTGATCTTGCCCAGTTCCTCGCGGATGATCCGCTCGACCAGGTCGCGGGTGACCAGCGGGCCGTCGTCCAGGCAGATGTCGTTGTGCAGCCACTGCCAGACCTGCGAGCGGGCGATCTCCGCGGTCGCGGCGTCCTCCATCAGGTTGAAGATCGCCACGGCGCCGTTGCCGCCCAGCCAGGCGGCCAGGTACTGGAGCGCCACGCTGACGTCGTTGCGCAGGCCTGCCTCGCTGATCGGGCCCTGCGTCTTCGACACCGCCAGCAGGTCCGGCGCCATCACGAAGACGTCCTCGCGCAGCCGGTCGAGCTGGTTGGGCCGCGAGCCGAGCGCCGCGTCGAAGACCTCCTTGCAGAGCGCCACCAGGTCGGGGTGGGCGACCCAGGAGCCGTCGAAGCCGTCCCGCGACTCGCGGGTCTTGTCGTCGCGCACCTTGGCCAGCGCGATGGCGGTGACCTCAGGGTCCCGCCGGTTCGGGATGAACGCGGCCATGCCGCCCATGGCGTGCGCGCCCCGGCCGTGGCAGGTCTTCACCAGCAGCTCGGTGTAGGCGCGCATGAACGGCGCCGTCATCGTGACCGCGTTGCGCTCGGGCAGGACGAACTCGGCCCCCCGGGAGCGGAACTTCTTGATGATGCTGAACAGGTAGTCCCACCGGCCCGCGTTCAGCCCCGCGCTGTGGTCGCGCAGCTCGTAGAGGATCTCCTCCATCTCGAACGCGGCCGGGATCGTCTCGATCAGCACCGTCGCCCGGATCGTGCCGCGGGGGATGCCCAGCGCGTCCTGCGCCAGGTTGAAGACGTCGTTCCAGAGCCGCGCCTCCAGGTGGCTCTCGGTCTTGGCCAGGTAGAAGTACGGCCCGCTGCCCTTGTCGAGCTGCCGCCGGGCGCAGTGGATGAAGTACAGCGCGAAGTCGAACAGGCTGCCCGACACCCGCTCGCCGTCCACCAGCAGGTGCTTCTCGTCCAGATGCCAGCCCCGGGGGCGGACAACAATCGTGGCCAGCTCGTCATCGGGCCGCAGCCGGTAGGACTTGCCCTCCTCGCTGGTGAAGTCGATGGTGCGGTCCAGGGCGTCGCGGAGGTTGAGCTGGCCAGTGATCATGTTCCCCCAGAGCGGGGTGTTCGCGTCCTCGAAGTCGGCCAGCCAGACGTTCGCCCCCGAGTTGAGCGCGTTGATGGTCATCTTCCGCTCGGTCGGGCCGGTGATCTCCACCCGCCGGTCGACCAGGCCGGGCGCGGGCGGCGCCGCCCGCCAGGTCCGGTCGGCCCTGATCGCCGCCGTGGCGGGCAGGAAGTCAAGCGTCCCGCCGGCCGACAGGTCGTCCTGGCGCTCCGCGCGGGCGCCCAGCAGGTTGTTGCGCTGGTCGGAGAACTCACGGTGCAGGACGGCGATCAGGCCCAGCGCCTCGGGGGTCAGGATCTCCTCGAACCGGTCGCCGGGCGGCCCAAGGACCTCGATGCCATCAACAGCGGCCATGTCGCACTCCGTCCTCTGCGCTGCACCAGTGGGTTTCGACGCTAGCCCCGGCCCACGATGGCCGGCAAGGCAGCATGCCGAAACCCTACCCGTCAGTAACAGGGGCACAACCAGCGGGCCCGGGGCGTTATTGAAGTGAACCCTGACGGCCGGCATGGCAGCATTAACCAGGCCGGGCGCCCCGGTACCTGACCAGGGCGCGGGGGAGCGGACACCGAACCAAAGGCAACGATGACATCTTCACCCAAGCTTGACCAGGAGTTCCTCACCGGCACCGGCCCCGGCGCCGTCGGCCCAGACGGCGCGCCCGGCGACCGGCCGGGTGACTTCGACCTCGAAGACCGGCACGCCCTGCGCCGGGTCACCGGCATGTCCACCGAGCTCACCGACGTCACCGAGGTCGAGTACCGGGGGCTGCGGCTGGAGCGCGTGGTCCTGGTCGGCGTCTGGACCGAGGGCACGCAGGAGGCCGCCGAGAACTCGCTACGCGAGCTTTCCCGGCTCGCCGAGACGGCTGGGTCGGTCGTGCTGGCCGGCCTGGTGCAGCGGCGGGCCAAGCCCGACCCGGCGACCTACATCGGCGCGGGCAAGGCGCGTGAGCTCGCCGACGTGGTGGTCGCGACCGGGGCGGACACGGTCATCTGCGACGGCGAGCTGGCCCCCGGCCAGCTGCGCAGCCTGGAGGGCGTGGTCCGCGTCAAGGTCATCGACCGCACCGCGCTGATCCTGGACATTTTCGCCCAGCACGCGCGCACCAAGGCGGGCAAGGCACAGGTCGAGCTGGCCCAGCTCGAGTACCTGCTGCCCCGGCTGCGCGGCTGGGGCGAGTCGCTGACCCGGCAGGCCGGTGGCCGCGTCGCGGCCGGCGGCGGCATCGGCGGCCGCGGCCCCGGCGAGACCAAGATCGAGACGGACCGGCGCCGGATCCGGGCGAGGACCGCCAAACTGCGCCGCGAAATCGCCGAGATATCGGCCGGCCGCGAGGTGCAGCGCCGCCGGCGGCACCGCAGGAATGTCCCGTCGGTGGCGATAGCCGGGTATACAAATGCCGGAAAATCGACATTGCTTAACGCCCTGACCGGTGCTGGCGTGCTCGTAGACGATTCACTGTTTGCCACGCTGGACCCCGCCGTTCGGCGGGCGCGCACCCCGGCCGGCCGGTGGTTCACGCTGACCGACACCGTGGGGTTCGTCAGGCACCTGCCACACCAGCTCGTGGACGCGTTCGGCTCGACGCTTGAGGAGGTCGCCGACGCGGACCTGATCCTGCACGTGGTGGACGGCAGCGACGCCGACCCGTTCGCGCAGCTCAAGGCCGTCCGCGAGGTCCTGGCGGAGATCGGCGCGGGCCACGTGCCCGAGCTCGTGGTGGTGAACAAGGCCGACGCGGCGGACCCGCTCGCGATCAAGGCCCTGCGCCTCGCCGAGCGCGGCAGCGTGGTGGTGTCCGCCCGCGCCGGGACCGGCCTGGACGACCTGCTTGCCCGGATCGAGGAGGTGCTGCCCCGGCGCGACGCCGAGGTCAGCGCGCTCGTGCCCTACGGCCGCAGCGACCTGGTGGCCCGGGCGCACCGGGAGGGCGAGGTGCTGGAGGTGGCGCACTGCGCGGAGGGCACCCAGCTGACCGCGCGCGTGCCGCCGGATCTCGCCGCGCAATTGGCCGGCGCCGCCGGGGTGGCCTCCGCGCCGGCCGAAACGGCCTAAAGCGCGGCCAGCGCGCCCGTGATGATCGGAATCGCAACCTCGCTGCCTGCACGAACAGTGGCTGTGTCCCAGACACGCCAGCGGCCGGCGGTTGCGTGCCGAAGGCGGACGGCTGCGTCAGTTCTCGCTCTGGCTGCGAATCTGATTAGGCCTTCTTGCGATACGGCCTGTACACGCACCCTGGAGTGCAATAGCGTAACTGAACCGATATTGTTGGTTGCCGCATCTTCCGCCAGCGCCCGGTAGTTCATTGATCGCAGTTCGCGACCCCGGGTTCTGGGTGGTGCTCCACCACGAGGCACAGCCATGGCAGGTGACCGTTGAGGACACAGGGGACCCGCACCCTGGGTGGTCCCGCGCACGGGGGTGCGCCGCGGTGACCGTACGCCTGCTCACCAACATCGGCCGGCTCTGGACCGGGACCGAGGTGTGGAGCAACGCCGCGATCATCACCCACGAAGACAAGATCGCCTGGGTGGGGCCCGCCTCGGAACTGCCGCGGAGCCTGCCCGGGGTCATCGACGACATCGTCGACGTCGACCACGTGGAGAACCTCAACGGCGGGCTGGTCACCCCCGGCCTCATCGACGCGCACACCCACCCGGTCTACGCGGGCAACCGGTGGGCGGAGATCGCCATGCGGACCGGCGGCTCCTCACCCAACGAGATCGCCGCGGCCGGTGGCGGCATGGCGTCGACCGTGACGGTGACCCGGGGAACCGACCCGTGGACGCTGTGCCACGGCGTGCGGAACCGGCTGCGGGAATGGCTGCTGTCGGGCACCACGACGATCGAGGCCAAGACCGGGTACCACCTCACCCGCGACGGCGAGCTGGCCGACGTCCGGATGCTGCGGTCGCTGGAGAACGAGCCGGGCATGCCCCGGGTGCACGTGACCTTCCTGGCCGCGCACGCGGTGCCGCCGGAGTTCTTCGGCCGCCGCCACGACTACGTCGACGCGGTGGGCACCTGGTGCGCGGACGCCTCGGCCGCGGGCGCCGACAGCGTGGACGTGTACTGCGAGGAAGGGCGCTTCACCGAGCGCGAGGCCCGCTGGGTGCTCGGCGCGGGCCGCTCGGCGGGGCTGCTGCCCCGGCTGCACGCGTGCGGCCAGTCGCGCACCGGCGCGGCCCGGCTCGCCGCGGAACTGGGCTGCGCGTCAGCGGACCTGCTCCACGAGGCCTGCGAAGAGGACGTGATCGTGCTGGCCACCGCCGGCGTGGCCGCGGTGCTCTGCCCCGGCACTTCGTTGCAGGTCGGCAAGCTGCCGCCGGTCAGGTCGCTGCTGGACAAGGGCGTGGCGGTCGCCCTCGGCTCGGACCACTCGCCGGGCGTCAACGGGATCACCTCGATGGCCCTGGTCGTCTCCCTCGCGATCGCGCACTTCGGCATGAGCGTGGGCGAGGCGCTGCGCGCGGCCACGCTGGGCGGCGCGCAGGCGCTGCGGATGCCGGAACTGGCCGGCATGGCACGCGGCCGGTACGCCGACATCGTGGCCTGGGACGCCGACCACGAGGGCGCGTTCGCCTGGTCGTACGGCTTGCGCCCGCTGAAGGTCTGGCGCGGCGGCGAGCCGGCCTTGGCTTGAGCGCGGCGGAGCGCCCCCTCGTCTGAGCCCTGGGTCTGGCATGCTTCTGGCATGGCTTCTCGCGCCGCCGCCGCGGCAACCGCCAGCGGGCCCGTTGCTGTCATCGTGGGCGACGAGGAACTGCTGGTGCAGCGCGCCGTCGCGCGGCTGGCGGCCGCCGCGGTGGCCGAGAGCGGGTCCGCGGTGCGGGAGGTCACGGGCGGCGGGCTCAGCCCCGGCGACCTGGCCCAGCTCACCTCGCCGTCGCTGTTCGACGCCGCGCCCGTGGTGGTGATCAGGGATGCCCAGGACGCGGGCAAGGAGGTCGCCGAGGAACTCGCGGCCATCGCCGCCGTCCCTCCCGACGGCGTGCGGATCGTGCTCACCCACGCCGGGGGAGCCAAGGGCAAGGCGCTGCTGACCGGCCTGACCCGCGGCGGCGCCCAGGTGGTGGACTGCCCCAAGGTCACCCGGTTCGGCGACCGGATGCAGTTCGTGCGGGACGAGTTCCGCGCGGCGGGCCGCCGGATCGACGACAGCGGCGTGCGGGCGCTCATCGACGCGGTCGGCTCCGACCTGCGCGAGATCGCCTCGGCGTGCGCGCAACTCGCCGCCGACACCGCCGGCACCGTGGACCAGACCGTGGTGGCCAGGTACTACCGGGGCCGGGCCGAGGCGAGCGGGTTCGCGGTGGCCGACCGGGCCATGGAGGGGCGGCTGCCCGAAGCGCTGGAAGTGCTTCGCTGGGCGCTGGCCGTCGGGGTGTCGCCCGTGCTGATCACCAGCGCCCTGGCCCAGGGCGTGCGCCTCGCCGGGCGGGTCGGTGCCGCGCCGCGTGGCCAGTCGCCCGCGGCCCTGGCCGCCGAGGTGGGCGCCCCGCCGTGGCGGATCGACAAGGTACGCCAGCAACTGCGTGGCTGGACGCCGGCGGGCATCGGCCAGGCCCTGGCCGCTGTGGCCGAGGCCGACGCGCAGGTGAAGGGGGAGGGCACGAACGCCGGTTACGCCCTCGAGGTGGCCATCCGCGCGATCGTGTCCAGCCGCGAGCCCCGCTGAGTGGCGAATCCGAGACCGCCCGCGCGCCTTTCGTTTCACGATCCTGAAGCCCCGTACTGCGCAGCGCAGGACAAGCCTTAAGGATCATGGAAGTAACGGCTGTGGGGTGTTGGCATACAGGCGGCGGCCGGCGGAGTATCGCTATGTCCGCAAAAGGCACCATGACCGTGCTGGGAGGCAGACATGAGCGATTCGGCGTCCCCGTCCGATGCCACGCAGGAAGAGCTGATGGCCAGGGTGGACACCTCGGTACCCGTCTCGGCCAGGATCTGGAACTACTGGATGGGGGGCAACGACTTCTTCCCCGTCGACCAGGAAGCCGGGGACGCGTACGCGCAATTATCACCCGGTGTGTTCGACCTGGCCCGCTCGTCCCGCAGCTACCTGCGCCGCGCGGTTCAATACGCCGCCGGTGACGCGGGCGTCCGCCAGTTCCTCGACTGCGGCTCGGGCCTGCCGAGCCACGACCCAACGCACGAGGTCGCCCAGCGCGTCGCGCCGGATGCCCGCGTTGTCTACGTGGACAAGGATCCGTACGTGATCGCGCACGCCCGGGCGCTGCTGGCCAGCAACCCGCGCGGCGTCGACTACATCGAGGCCGACCTCTACGACCCCGCCACGCTGATAGGCCGCGCGCGGGAGAAGCTGGACTTCAGCCAGCCCGTCGCGATCATGCTCATGGGAGTCATGGGCCACGTCGGCAACCCCGCCGAGGACGACGACGACGTGGCCAGGTCGATCGTGGAACAGCTCAAGGCCGCGCTGCCCTCCGGCGGCTACCTGATCATGTACGAGGGCACCGACACCGACCCCGCGCAGCGGGAGGCGCTCAAGCACTACAACGAGAGCGGCGCCGTCCCGTACCGGCTGCGCGACATCGAGCAGATCGCCCGGTTCTTCGACGAGCTGGAGCTCGTCCCTCCCGGGCTGGTGCCGATCCACGAATGGCGCCCCGATCCCAGCTCGATCAAGCCCCCCGAGGTGCCCGCCGTCGGCGGAGTCGGCAAGAAACCCTGAGCCCGCCTGACGGAGTACGCCCGCCCCGCGGCTGAGGCCGGACCGGCCAGGCACAAGGAACCGGCGCAGGGCCCGCCCCAATTCGCGGGTCCTGCGCCGGCACCACCGCCCAGCAGCCCTCGTCATCGCGTGAATCCGTTCGCCGCATACACGAACAGATTCACGCGATAACGGAAGCTCGTGCGCGGGGTCAGTTGCTGGCTAGTTCGGCGGCGCGCTTGGCGATCGCGGACTTGCGGTTCGCGGCCTGGTTCTTGTGGATGACGCCCTTGCTGACGGCCTTGTCCAGGTTGGTGCACGCCGCGCGCATGGCCTCAGTGGCCCCGGCCGCGTCGCCGGCGTCGGCGGCCTCGCGGAACCTGCGGACCGAGGTCTTCAGCGACGACTTAACGGCCTTGTTGCGCTGGCGCGCCTTCTCGTTCTGCTTGTTGCGCTTGATCTGGGACTTGATGTTCGCCACGCGAAAGCCTCGCTAGGGTCTGGTCTGGTCGGTGGGCACGGGCGCGACTTCGCACACGCGGCAGCGCCACACACCTCAGCGGGGCGCATACTCTCCGACGAGGCAGGATATCCCAAACCCGGGTCGCGCCCCAAACCGGCGGGCCCGCCGGGTGCCTGGAACAGGGCTCGGGACGGGGCAGTCCTCACGACGTGCGACCATGGACGGCGCAGCACGACTCAACCTTGGCGGAACTCCTGTGTCATCAATGCCCGGACAGGCCTTGCCGGACGGCGGGCGCGCCGCGGCCCCGGCCGTGGGTTCGCCCGCGTACGGGCATACGCCCATGGACATCATCAGGAACTTCTGCATCATCGCGCACATCGACCACGGCAAGTCCACGCTCGCGGACCGGATGCTCCAGCTCACCGGGGTCGTCCAGGGTCGCGAGATGCGGGCGCAGTACCTCGACCGGATGGACATCGAGCGCGAGCGCGGCATCACGATCAAGAGCCAGGCCGTCCGGCTGCCGTGGACCGGCCCCGACGGCCGGCGGTACGTGCTGAACCTCATCGACACGCCCGGCCACGTGGACTTCTCCTACGAGGTCTCCCGCTCCCTGGCCGCGTGCGAGGGCGCCATCCTGCTGGTGGACGCCGCGCAGGGCATCGAGGCGCAGACCCTGGCCAACCTCTACCTGGCGCTCGAAGCCGACCTGCACCTGATCCCGGTGCTCAACAAGATCGATCTGCCCGCCGCGCAGCCCGCCAGGTACGCCCAGGAACTGGCCAACGTCATCGGCTGCGATCCCAGTGACGTGATGCGGGTTTCGGCCAAGACCGGTGAGGGGGTCGCGGACCTGCTCAACGCCGTCGTCGCGCAGGTCCCCGCGCCGCGGGGCGACCCGGACGCCCCGTCCAGGGCGCTGATCTTCGACTCCGTCTACGACACCTACCGCGGCGTCGTGACCTACGTGCGGGTGGTGGACGGCCGGCTGTCCAGGCGCGAGAAGAGCCTCATGATGTCCACCGGGGCCACGCACGACACGCTGGAGGTCGGCGTCATCTCGCCCGAGCCGATCCCGTCCGACGGCCTGGGCGCCGGCGAGGTCGGCTACCTCATCACCGGCGTCAAGAACGTCCGCCAGGCCCGCGTCGGCGACACGGTCACCAGCGCCGCGCGGCCCGCGGCGCGGCCGCTCGCCGGGTACGGGCACCCGCGGCCCATGGTGTTCTCCGGGCTGTACCCGCTGGACGGCGACGACTACCCGGATCTGCGCGACGCCCTCGACAAGCTCCAGCTCAACGACGCGGCCCTGGTCTACGAGCCGGAGACCAGCCTGGCGCTGGGCTTCGGATTCCGGTGCGGGTTCCTCGGCCTGCTGCACATGGAGATCGTCCGGGAACGCCTGGAACGCGAGTCCGGCCTGTCGCTGATCTCCACCGCGCCCAACGTCGTCTACCGGGTCGTCCTGGAGTCGGGCGAGGAAGTGGTGGTCACCAACCCCAGCGAGTTCCCCGAGGGCAAGCTGGCGCACATCTACGAGCCGGTGGTCCGGGCCACGGTGCTGGCGCCCGCCGAGTACATCGGCGCGATCATGGAGCTGTGCCAGAGCAGGCGCGGCACGCTGCTCGGCATGGAGTACCTGTCCGCGGACCGGGTCGAGATCCGCTACACGATGCCGCTGGGGGAGATCATCTTCGACTTCTTCGACCAGCTCAAGTCGCGCACCCGCGGCTACGCCTCGCTGGACTACGAGCCCGCCGGGGAGGCCGAGGCCAGCCTGGTCAAGGTCGACATCCTGCTGCAAGGCCAGCCGGTGGACGCGTTCAGCCAGATCGTCCACGCCGACAAGGCCCGCGACTACGGGGTCGCGATGACGTCGAAGCTGCGCGAGCTGATCCCGCGGCAGCAGTTCGAGGTGCCGATCCAGGCGGCGATCGGGGCGAAGGTCATCGCCCGGGAGAACATCCGGGCGCTGCGCAAGGACGTGCTGGCCAAGTGTTATGGCGGCGACATCACCCGCAAGCGCAAGCTGCTGGAGAAGCAGAAGGAGGGCAAGCGCCGGATGAAGGTGATCGGCCGGGTCGAGGTGCCCCAGGAGGCCTTCATCGCCGCGCTGTCCACCTCATCCGACAAACGCTGAGCCAGCCGGCCAGCCTGAGCCGGCTCGTCAGGGCGCTACGGCGCCGCGGGGGCCTGGGGCTGCGGGAGCCCGGGGATCGGCTGGGCGTGGATGGTCCGCTGGAACACCGGATGCCCCAGGCGGGTCGCGACCACCGCCATGCCGGCCAGGGCGATGATGCCGAGGACGACCGCGGCCCAGCCGAGCATCAGGCCGACCAGCGCGAGCCCGGCCCCGTCCTCGCCGGTGCGCTTGATCTGGTGCCGGGCCATGTGGCCGAGCACAATCGCGGGGATGGTGGGCAGCGGCCCGAGCATGAACTGCGCCACCCCGCAGGCCAGGCTGGCGATCGCCAGGCTGTTGGTCCCCCTCGGCCGCACCACCGGAACGGCCCGCGCCCCGGGCAGGTCGGTCACCAGGGTGTCCAGCTCGGCGTAGGTGCGGGCGTGCAGCGCGGTGTCCACCCGGGCGTCGTACTCTTCCTTGGTCAGCCGCCCCTCGGTGAACGCCGTGGTGAGGAACCCCACCGCACGGTCCCGGTCCACGTCCGCGGCGCGCATCTGGCCCCGGCCGTTATTGGCCCAGTGATACTGGCCGACCGCCATCGGTGCCTCCAACCCCCGGAGTTCCTGGGTACCCGCCCTCAGGATAAGCCGGCCCGGCGGCTGGCGGGACCCGCCCGGAAGCATCATGAACCGCCCCGGGCGCCCGCTTTATGGTCTGGGCGGGTTTCTGGTTCGCTGACAGGCCGGGCGTTCGGCTAGCGTCCCTGGTGTGAGTAACCCTCGCGTGATCTCGGTAAACGCCGGCCGTTGCAAGGACGCGCCCTGGGGCCAGGTCGGCCGGTCGGCCATCGACAAGCGCCCGGTGACCGGCCCGGTCGAAGTTGGCTGGCTCGGCCTCGACGGCGACGAGGTGGCCGACACCGAGAACCACGGGGGCCGCGAGCAGGCGCTGTACGCCTACGCCCGGGAGGACCTGGACTGGTGGGTGGAGCGGCTGGCCCGCGAACTGGTCAACGGCGAGTTCGGCGAGAACATCACGACCGGCGGCCTGGACGTCACCGGTGCGCTGATCGGCGAGGTCTGGCAGCTCGGCACGGCCGTGGTCCAGGTCACCTCGCCGCGCATCCCGTGCGTGGTGTTCGCGGGCTGGGTGGACGAGCGGCGCTGGGTCAAACGGTTCGCCGACGCGGGGCGGCCCGGGGCCTACCTGCGGGTGCTCCAGGAGGGCACGGTCGGCGCCGGGGACGCGCTCGAGGTGCTCGGCCGCCCGGCGGTGCGGGTCACGCTCGCGGAGGCGATGGCCGCGTACTACGGCGACGCCGAGCTGATGCGGCGGCTGCTGCGGGTGCAGGGCCGCGGTGCCAAGTGGGACGAGGTCGCCGCCGTGGTGCTGGGCCGGGCGGTGCTGGCCCCGTGAACCCGTCACGCCGCACCGGCCGTCCGCGCGGCGGGGACACCGGAGGGCCACGTGCCGGGCGCGCCGCCAGCCGGTGACCCGGCGCCCAGCCACGGAAGACTGCCCGAGGGGGCGGCGCAGAGGCTGGGGCGCCAGCCGTTTGGCATCTATGTGCATGTGCCCTTCTGCCAAACCAGGTGCGGCTACTGCGACTTCAACACCTACACCGCCGCCGAACTCGGCAACGGGGCCAGCCGTGACTCCTACGCCAGCCTGGCGGCCGCCGAGGTCAGCTTCGCCCGCCGGGTGCTCGGGCCCGCCGCGCCGCCGGCGGCGACGGTGTTTTTCGGCGGCGGGACGCCCACGCTGCTGCCGGCCGGGGACCTCGCCGCGATGCTGCGGGCGATCGACGGGGAGTTCGGGCTCGCGCCCGGCTGCGAGGTAACCGTCGAGGCCAATCCCGAGACCGTGGACGAGCGGTCGCTGGCGGGCCTGCGGGCGGCCGGGATCACCCGGATCTCGCTGGGCATGCAGAGCGCGGCCCCGCACGTGCTCGCCGTCCTCGACCGGGTGCACCAGCCGGGCCGGCCCGCCGCGTGCGCCCGGTGGGCCCGCGCCGCCGGGTTCGAGCACGTCAGCCTGGACCTGATCTACGGCACGCCGGGGGAGAGCGACGCGGACTGGCGGGAGTCGGTGACCGCCGCGCTGGCCGCGGAGCCGGACCACATCTCCGCGTACGCGCTGATCGTGGAGGAGGGCACCCGGCTGGCGGCCCGGATCCGGCGCGGCGAGATCCCCCCGCCCGACGACGACGCGATGGCCGACCGCTACCTGGCCGCCGACGACCTGCTGTCCGCGGCCGGGCTGCGCTGGTACGAGGTCTCCAACTGGGCGGCGGGGCCGGAGGCGCGGTGCCGGCACAACCTGCTCTACTGGGCCAGCGGGGACTGGTGGGGCGTCGGGCCGGGCGCGCACAGCCACGTTGGCGGGACGAGGTGGTGGAACGTGCGGCACCCGTCCGCGTACGCCGCGCGTTTGTCGGCCGGCGAAAGCCCCGCGCAGGCACGGGAGATTTTGACCGAACGCGAACGGCGTTTCGAGCGGATCCTGCTGCTGACCCGCCTCGCCGAGGGCTGCCCCGTGGCGGAACTCGAGCCGGCCGGCCGGTCGGCGGCCGTCCAGGCCGTCGCGGACGGGCTGGCGGACCCGGCGGCGCACGAGGCCGGGCGGGTGGTCCTCACCCGGCGGGGACGGCTGCTCGCGGACCTGGTCATCCGCGGGCTGACCGAACTCTGCGACCCCGGGGACGACTCCGGAGCTCCCCATGCGCGCGCGCTAGCTCGGGCCCGCGTGGGGCCGTTAGCGGACGACCCTGGAGCAGAGCCAGCGGGGAAAGGTGTAGTCATGGCCCCGGCTCGCCGCGGTGGCCGCCCGGACCAGGAACGCGAGCGCGACCAGCCACAGGCCGGCCAACACCGGGCCGAACACGACGAGCGCGACCTGCGGCGAGTCGAGCGCCAGCATCGTGCCCATGATCACGGCCGAGATGCCGTAGCTGGCCGTGGTGATCCAGACGTTCAGCGCCTGGGCCGCGTGCGCCCTGGTCCAGCCCGGTCCGCGCCGGGCGCGCAGGTAGACCCCCAGCGGGACGGCGAAGCCGAACAGCGGCACGGTCAGGTAGGCGAGCATGGCCCAGCGGGCGGAGTCGCCGGATCGCAGCGCCGCGGCGGCGCTGGGCCCGGCGGCCGCCGGGCCGAACGGGGCGCGGGCGTCCGGCGGGGGCCCGGTCGGCACCCCGTGCGGCCGGCCGTAGTCGTCGTAGACGACGCCGTACTCGCTGGGGACAAGGCCGTGCGGATCGAGGTCGTTCTCGCTCGGACGGTAGCCCTCCTCCCGGGCGGGCCTGTAGCCGCCGTGGGTCGCGGCGTACTCGTCGTGGTCGATGGCCTGGCCAGCCTCGCCGCCCGGGGCTGGTGGGTAGCCGGGGTAGCCCGGCTCCGCGGTGCCCGCGGCAGCGTAAGCCGGCGGGTAGCCGGGGTACTCAGGAGCGCTCAGGTAGCCCGTCCCGGGTGGATAGCCGGGCGCCGGCGGGTAGTCCGGCATCGGCGGATAGTCGGGCATGGCCGGGTAGCCCGGCGGGGGCTGCGGGTAGCCCGGCGGCGGCAGGGGGTAGCCCGGCGCGAACAGGTGCTCCCCGCGGCGCTCCCCGTTGCCGCCCTGGCCGTTGCGGCTCCTGCCCGTTGCCGCCCTGGCCGTTGCCGCGGTGGCCGCGGTACGGGTACCCGGACCGCGGCGCGGGCGGCGCGGGGCGCTGCGGCAGGGCCTCGCCCGGCGCGGGGCGCGCCGTCGCCTCCCCGGCGGAGGACAGCCAGTCCGCGGGCGGCTCGGACGGGTGCCGGCTCATCTGCTCCTCAGCCATTTCTCCCACACCGATTCCCCGCGGGGCCGCCGGCCATGCCCCGGGACCCCGGGCGGCCCTCCGGGCCGGCCCGCTCCTTCCGGAATCACCATGTGTTGTGCGCAGGTAGTCACCACGACGCGCATCCTCCGCCCGTTTCCCCCGACGAGCCGGTGTTGTGCTTCCGCCGATGGTGGGCCGGCCTGCCGGGCCCCGTGCACCCGCGCAGGCCAGCTCATCAGGGAAGCTCAGCAGGAAACTACCGGATCAGCGGGACTGGTGCGGCCCGCCGCTGACACGCTGGTTGGGATTCACCGGTCCCGTTGTGGCCCAGTCCGCCATAGAATTGGCACTCTGGATGATGGAGTGCTAGGGAGGTGGGCACGTGCTTGACGACAGGAAGCTCGCGGTCCTCCGCGCCATCGTCCACGACTATGTCTCCACGATGGAGCCGGTCGGCTCGAAGGCACTCGTGGACCGGTACCACCTGGACGTGTCACCGGCGACGATCCGCAACGACATGGCCGTGCTCGAGGCGGAGGGGTACATCACCCAGCCGCACACGAGCGCCGGGCGGATCCCCACCGACAAGGGCTACCGGCTGTTCGTGGACCGCCTGACGGGGATCAAGCCCCTGTCGGCGGCCGAGCGGCGGGCCATCGAGACCTTCCTGGCCGGCGCCTACGACCTCGACGACGTGGTCATGCGGACGGTGCGGCTGCTGGCGCAGCTCACCCGGCAGGTGGCGCTGGTCCAGTACCCGTCGCTGACCCGGGCGGCGGTCCGGCACATCGAGCTGGTGCCGATCGCGGCAAAGCGGCTGCTGGTGGTGCTGATCACCGACTCCGCGCGGGTGGAGCAGCGCTCCGTGGAACTCCCCGAGGCCATCGACGAGGCGGCGGTGGCGCACCTCCGCGCGCTGCTCAACGCCTGCCTCGATGGGCGGCGCCTCGGCGAGGCCTCCTCGCTGATCGCCGACCTGCCCGAGCGGGTCCAGCCGGAAGACAGGCAGAACGCCGTGGCGGTTTTTTCCGTGATACTCGACACCCTCGCCGAGCGTCACGAGGAGCGGGTGATGGTGGGCGGTGCCGCGAACCTGACCCCGGCCGACTTCTCCCAGGGGCTTCACGAGGTCCTCGAATCGCTTGAGGAGCAGATGGTATTGATGCGGTTGCTGGGTGAGTCGGCCGGCGAAGCGTCGGTCACCATCCGGATCGGGGCGGAGAACCAGGTCGAGGGGCTGCGCAGCACGTCGCTCGTGGCCGCCGCCTACGGCGGGTCCGGTGACCAGGCGCTGGCGCGGCTCGGCGTGATCGGCCCGACCCGGATGGACTACCCAACGAACATCGGAGCGGTCCGCGCCGTGGCGCGCTACGTGGGCCAGATTCTGGCGGGGTCATAGTGGCGAACGACTACTACGCCGTCCTCGGCGTGCCGCGTGACGCCAGCGGCGACGACATCAAGAAGGCCTACCGGCGGCTGGCCCGGGAGCTGCACCCGGACGTCAACCCCGACGTCCGCACCCAGGAGCGGTTCAAGGAGATCACCCAGGCCTACGAGGTGCTGTCCGACGCCGAGAAGCGCCAGATGTACGACCTCGGCGCGGATCCGTTCGCGCGCCCCGGCGCCTGGCCCGGGCGGCTTCGGTGCCGGGTTCCCGTTCAGCGACATCATGGACGCCTTCTTCGGCCAGGGCGCGGCGACCCGTGGGCCGCGCAGCCGGGCCAGGCGCGGCCGGAACGCGACCATCCGGGTGGATCTCGACCTGTCCGAGTGCGCGTTCGGCGCGACCAAGGAGATGGCCGTGGACACCGCGGTGGTCTGCCCGACCTGCTCCGGGGAGGGCACCGCGCCGGGAACCCACCCGGAAACCTGCGACGTGTGTGGCGGCCGCGGCGAGGTCAGCCACGTGACCCGGTCGTTCCTCGGCCAGGTGATGACGTCACGGCCCTGTCCCGCCTGCGGCGGCTTCGGCACAATCATCCGCCGGCCGTGCCCGGAGTGCGACGCCGACGGGCGGGTCCGCACCCGCCGCACGATCAAGGTGCGCATTCCCGCGGGGGTGGAGGACGGGACCCACATCCAGCTGGCCGGCGAGGGCGAGGTCGGCCCCGGCGGCGGCCCTCCCGGCGACCTGTTCCTGGAGATCGTCCAGCGGCCGCACCCGATCTTCGAGCGGGAGGCGGACGACCTGCACTGCACCGTGACGATCCCGATGACCGCCGCCGCCCTCGGGGCCTCGCTGACGGTGGAGACGCTGGACGGCGCCAAGGACCTCGACATCCGCCCCGGTACCCAGTCCGGTCAGGTGCTGCCCATGTACGGGCTGGGCGTGCGGCACCTGAACAGCTCGGGCCGCGGCGACCTGATTATTCACGTCACCGTCGAGACGCCCACCAAGCTCGACGATGAGCAGGAAGGCCTGGTCAGGCAGCTGGCGAAGCTGCGCGCCGAGGAGACGCCGCCCGGCCGGTTCGCCCCCGGCCAGCAAGGGTTCTTCTCCCGGCTGCGGGACGCCTTCAACGGCCGCTAGTGGCCAGCGCGGGCGGGGACGCGCGGCCACCGGTCTTTCTCAGCGAGCCGGCGGCCCTGGCCGCTGACCTCATCGTGCTGGACGGCCCCGAGGGGCGGCACGCCGCCACGGTGCGGCGGCTGGCCGCGGGGGAGCGGGTGGACCTGACCGACGGCGCCGGGCTGGTCGCCGACTGCGTGGTCACCGGCACCCGGCCGGGCGCGCTGGAGCTGTCCGTCCTGGCCCGGCGGCACGAGCCGCGCCCGGATCCGGCGCTCGTCG
Source organism: uncultured Actinomycetes bacterium (assembly GCA_963703605.1). Classification (GTDB taxonomy): domain Bacteria; phylum Actinomycetota; class Actinomycetes; order Streptosporangiales; family Streptosporangiaceae; genus DASXKD01. Next base: position 118,926 of record CAVPFC010000048.1, on the reverse strand, counting down.
TGGTCCAGGCGCTGCCCAAGGGCGAGCACGGCCCGCTGGCGGTGGACCTGATGACCGAGGGCGGCGTGGATGTGATCGTGCCCTGGGCGGCGCAGCGCTGCGTCACCCGCTGGCAGGGTGAGCGCGGCGACCGGGCGCTGGCCCGCTGGCGGGCGGCCGCCCGGGAGGCCACCAAACAGGCGCGCCGCGCCTGGCTGCCCGAGGTGACCGGGCCGACCGGGACCGGGGCGGTGGCGGCCCGCGTCGCGCCGGCCAGCCTGGCCGTGCTGCTCGACCCGGCGGCACCGGTGCCGCTCAGCGAACTGGAGCTGCCGGGCTCCGGCGACATCGTGATGATCGTGGGCCCGGAGGGCGGCGTCAGCCCGGCCGAGGCGGCGGAGCTGACCCGCGCGGGCGCCGTCGCCGCCCACCTGGGCCCCGCCGTGCTGCGGACGTCCTCGGCGGGCCTGGTGGCGGCCACGGTCGTGGCCAGCCGCTGCGGGCGCTGGGGCTGACCTCAGGCGCCGGGGCGGACCTCAGGCGCCAGGGCTGACCTCAGGCGCCGGGGCCGGCGGGTCAGGCCGCGTGCCTGTCCTGGCCGTTGACCGGGCCGTTGCAGCTTGCGGCGGTCCCGCGGGAGCCGGTGACGACCGCCGTGTCGGCTGCGCCGCCGTTGGTGCCGAACTGCGGGCCGCTGGTCTGGGTCGGCGACGGCGACGGGCTCGCGGTCGGCGACGAAGTCGGCGATGACGTCGGGGTCGGCGTCGGCGAGGGCGACGTGGTCGGGCTTACGCTCGCCGACGGGCTCGGCGTCGGGTTGCAGGTGGCCGACGGCGAGGCGTTTGTCTTGTTTCGCGTCCTGCCGCCCCTTTTGCCATTCGGGGACTTGCCCTGCGGCTGGCCGGGCGGCGTCAGCCTGTTGCCGTGCCCGTTTCTCGCGGGGTGCCCCGAGGTACCGCCCTGGGCGACCGAGCCGGGGCGGCTGCTGCTGCCGGCGGGGGCGAAGACCGTGTGGAACCGTCCCAGCGCGAAGACGCCGGCCACGACGATGACCACGGCTCCGGCCACGGCCAGGGTCGGCCGGAGCCACGCGATGGTCGGGCCGAGCCACCGGCGCAGGCCGGTGTCGCCGGCCCTGCCGCGGTGGGCCCAGTCGTAACGCCGGCCGAATGAAGCCCGCGTGGCGGCGGCGCCGAAGGCTCCGCGCGCGGCCGCGGCCGGCGCCGTGAGCCCGTCCTGAGGGCGGCAAGGCGCGACCTGCCCCGGGTGAGCAGCGGCTCACTGCGGACGGCGACGAGCCACCCCAGGGCCGAGAGCTCCATGCGAAGCAACGACCACTGCCGCTTGAGCCAAGGCTCCGCGATTCGCCGTTGGATCTTCGCCAGGCCGTCACCGGCCGGCTCGATCGGCTCCAACGTTGAATGCAACACGCGGCTGAGAATGTCGTCGTAGTCGCGATCCGGTCGTGTCATGCCCCTCGCTCCAGGCCGCCGTCGGCCCCCCTGGCCATCGTCACGTGTCCAACTCCAAGACGGTCCGCAAAGACGCCATGCCCCGCGCGGTGTGGCTCTTGACCGCACCTTGGCTGATCCCCATGGTGGCGGCGATCTGTGCTTCGGAGAGATCGGCGTAGTACTTGAGCACGAGTGCCTCCCGCTGGCGCGGGGGCAGCGTGCGCAGTGCCGAGATCACCGCGGAGCGCTCGAGCAGGGAGAGCGCGCCTTGTTCTGCGCTGGGCATGTCCGGTGCGGGCTTGGGCGCGTTCCGGTCCACCACAACCCGGTGCCGGAGCACCGACCGGGACCGGTTCACCACGGACTGGCGCAGGTAGGACAGCGCCTTGTCGCTGTCCCGCAGTCGCCGCCACGCGCCGTGCATGGCGATGAAAGAGTCCTGCACCACTTCCTCCGCGGTGGCCACATCGCGAACCAAGAGGACCGCCAGCCGGACCAGCGACCGATAGTGCGTGCTGTAGATCGCGGTGACTGCCCGGGTTGCGTCCCATTCCTTTGCGACCGGATCCAGCGTGGCTCCTGCCAGCAGGGTGTCGGTCACGTGTATGGGACGCGCCGGGACGGCATCCGGTTCACCTGCGGTCACGTTGGAATTGCGAGCAGATTCCACGGCCGCGGCCTGACCTCAAGGATTGGTACCCCCCACGAACGAATCATGCTTCGCGCCTGCTCTGGCCCCTGCCTGGGCGTCGCACCAGGGGTACACGGTCGAAACCGCTCTGCCGGGCCATGCACCTCGGGGCGTGCGCCATGACTTCGCAACGACTCAACGATATAGGTCGAGAGTCGGTCATGGAGGCCATATCCGGAGAGTGAGCGCGCGGTCAGGCTAGGATTGCCCGGTGGCTGACTGCCTCTTCTGCAAGATCGTCGCGGGCGACATCCCGGCCGACGTGGTGGCCGAAAGCGACCGTACCATCGCATTTCGTGACATCAACCCGCAGGCCCCGACGCACATCCTGATCATCCCCAAGGATCACCATCCCACCCTGGCCGCCCTCGCCGGCGCCGACCCCGGGCTGCTGGCCGAGGTGGCGGCCCAGGCACACCGGGTAGCCGAGGCGGAGGGCATCGCGGACGGCGGTTACCGCGTCGTCTTCAACACCGGGCCCGAGGCCGGCCAGACGGTGTTCCACGTGCACGCGCACCTGCTCGGTGGCAGGCGGCTGGGCTGGCCGCCGGGCTGACCGGATGGCGGTCCTGGCGGATAGCATGAGGGCAGCGATGTGTGGGCGAGTGCCCATGCCAGGCGGAGACGAAGGAATTGACTGACACCTCCCGTGAGCCCCGGCGCCGGACCCAGGGCGGGGCCCCTCGTGAAGAGCCTGCCGCCGTCAGTACCCAGGTCAAGGTCGTCATTCCCGACGATCACTCGATGGTCAGCCTGCTGGGGTCACATGACGAGCTGCTGCACGTGATCGAGAGCTCTTTCGAGGCCGATATCCACGTCCGGGGCAACGAGATCACCATTACCGGCACCCCGCCGGAAACCGCCCTTGTCGCGCAGTTGTTCGAGGAAATGACCGCGCTGCTGGCCGGCGGCGCGGAACTGGCGCCGGGCGTGGTGGAACGCGTCATCTCCATGCTCCGCCGTAAATCGGGCGTCCGCCCCGCCGAGGTGCTTTCCCTGGACATCCTGTCCTCGCGGGGCCGGACAATCCGCCCCAAAACGCTTAACCAGAAGCGCTACGTGGATGCCATCGATCAGCACACGATCGTGTTCTGCATCGGCCCGGCCGGCACCGGGAAGACGTACCTGGCGATGGCCAAGGCGGTCAAGGCGCTGCAGGCCAAGGAGGTCAACCGGATCATCCTCACCCGGCCCGCCGTGGAGGCGGGGGAGCGCCTTGGCTTCCTGCCCGGCACGCTGTACGAGAAGATCGACCCGTATCTGCGCCCGCTGTACGACGCGCTGCACGACATGCTGGACCCCGACTCGATCCCACGGCTGATGTCGGCGGGCACGATCGAGGTCGCGCCGCTCGCCTACATGCGCGGCCGGACGCTGAACGACTCGTTCATCATCCTGGACGAGGCGCAGAACACCTCGGCCGAGCAGATGAAGATGTTCCTGACCCGGCTCGGCTTCGGCTCCCGCATGGTGGTCACCGGCGACATCACCCAGGTGGACCTGCCCGTGGGCCAGGCCAGCGGCCTGCGGCTGGTCCAGGACATCCTCGATGACATCGAGGACATCCAGTTTGTGCGGCTGACCAGCCACGATGTGGTCCGGCACCGGCTGGTGGGGGACATCGTGAACGCGTACGCCGCCTACGAGGCGCGGATCGCGGACGCGGAGGGGCCGGTGCGGGACGGCGCCATCCGGGGCCGGCCGGTGGACCGCGGGACGGGCCGGGCGCACTCCCGTGGCCCGGGCAAGCGCGCCCAGTGACCGGGGCCCGCGGATGAGCATCGAGATCGCCAACGAGTCCGGGATCGAGGTGGACGAGCCCGCCCTGGCGGCGCTGGCCCTGTTCGTGCTCGACGAGCTGCGCATCCACCCGCTGGCGGAGCTGTCGGTCCTGCTGGTGGACGCGGCCACGATCGCCGACCTGCACCAGCGCTGGCTGGGTGAGGAGGGCCCCACCGACGTGCTGGCCTTCCCCATGGACGAGCTGCGCCCGCCGCCGCCCGGCAGCGACCGCAATGACCGGTCGCGCGGGGACCCGGACGCCGATCCCGCGGTGCTGGGCGACGTGGTGCTGTGCCCCGCGGTGGCCACGGAGCAGGCCCGCGAGGCGAAGCGCCCGGTGACCGAGGAACTGGAGCTGCTGTGTACCCACGGCATCCTCCACCTGCTCGGGTACGATCACGCCGAGCCGGACGAGCGGGCCACCATGTTCGGGCTCCAGGACCGGCTGCTCGACTCCTGGCGCGCCGAGCGGGCGCCAGGCCAGGACGCCGGGGAGCTGGCCGCCGGCAACGGGAACCCGGGCGTGGCGGAGCGGGACGCGGCGGGACCGGACCATGGCGGCGTGGGCGCGCGGGAGCGGGACGAACCTGAATGATGCTGCGATGGCGTGGCTCTTCGCCGCCGCACTAGCGCTCGCGGTGGCGGCCGGGCTGTGCTCGAGCGCCGAGATCGCCCTGATCCGGCGGGCCCGGGCAGGCGGGCGGGATCGCGCCCGGCCCGGCCCGAACGGCGACTCCGCCCAGCTCCAGGCCGCGCTGGCCGAGCCACGGCGCTACCTGAGCGTGCTGCTCGTGCTGCGGGCCGGCAGCGAGACCGCCGCCGTCGTCCTGGCCACCGCCGCCCTGGTGCAGTTGCTGGGCAACGGCTGGCGGACGTACCTGATCGCGCTGGCCGCCATGGCGGCCGTGCTGTACATCGTGGCCGGGGTATGGCCCGCCGCGCTGGGCCGCCAGTACGACCGCCAGCTTGCCGGGGCCGTGGCGGGCCTGCTCGGCCCCGTGGCGCGGGCACTCGGCCCGCTGCTGATGGCCATCGGCTCGGCGCTGACCCCGTTCCGCGGCGGCCGCGACGGCGGCGCCTCGGAGGAGGAACTGCGCGGGCTGGTGGACCTGCTGGAGGAGCGCCGGGTGATCGAGCCCGGCGAGAGCAGGATGATCCACTCGGTGGTCGAGCTTGGCGACACGATCGTCCGCGAGGTCATGGTGCCCAGGACCGACATCGTGTTCGTCGAGCACGACAAGAACGTGCGCCAGGCGCTCTCGCTGGCGCTGCGCAGCGGCTTTTCCCGGATCCCCGTGGTGGGCGAGAACGAGGACGACGTGATCGGGATCGCCTACCTCAAGGACCTGGTGGCCCGCAGCCGCGAGCATCCCGAGGCCGAGACGGTCGAGAAGGTCGAGTCGGTCATGCGCGCCGCCACGTTCGTGCCGGAGAGCAAGCCAGCCGACGACCTGCTCCGGGAGATGCAGGCGCGGCAGATCCACGTGGCAATCGTGATCGACGAATACGGGGGCACGGCCGGGCTGGTCACGATCGAGGACATCCTCGAGGAGATCGTCGGGGAGATCGCCGACGAGTACGACAAGGAGCGCCCCGGAGTCGAATGGCTGGACGCCGGGCGGGCCCGGGTCATCGCCCGGCTTCCCGTGACCGACCTGGAAGAACTGTTCGGGGTGAGCATCGAGGCCGAGGACGTGGAGACCGTCGGCGGCCTGCTCGCGCACGCGCTTGGCCGGGTCCCGATCGCCGGGTCGACCGCCACCGTGGCCGGCCTCACCCTGACCGCGGAGAGCCTGGCCGGCCGCCGCAACCGCATCGGCACCGTAACGGTCGAGCGCGCCGAACCGCCCAGCCGGGCCGGCCGCCCCGGCCGCGACGGCGCCCGGGAGGCCGGCTGACGCCCGGCACTAAACTCGGCGCCGTGGCGGGACTGGACGAGGAAGACCAGAAGATCATCACCCTGGCGCGGTCGGCGCGGGCCCGGGTCGGCGCGGCCGAGGGCGCGGCGGTGCGGGACGAGACCGGCCGGACCTACGCCGCCGCGGCGGTGGCGCTGCCCTCGCTGCGACTGTCCGCGCTGCGGCTGGCGGTGGCGATGGCGGTCTCCAGCGGGGCCACCGGCCTGGAGGCGGCGGCGCTGGTCAGCGACGCGGACGCGCTCGAGGCCGCGGACCTGGCGGCGGTGGCCGACCTCGGCCCGAAGGCGACCGTGTTCCACGTCGGCACCGACGGCAGCCTGCGGGCGACGCTGATGCCCTGACGCGCCGGCCGCCGGATCCCCGCATACCGTGATCAGAGGCGGGCGCCGGGCCGGCCCCGAACTGCGGGAGAATCCTCACGTGGGAGTGCCGCCGAGACCGCCGCGATCTGCCGATGCAGCAGCGCGCCCGGACCCGGCCGGTGCCGCGCGCGCGGCGGCGGGCCCGCCCGGGGGCCAGGCCGCCCGGGCACCTGGCTTCGTGTCGGGGTTCGCCTGTTTCGTGGGGCGGCCCAACGTCGGCAAGTCGACGCTCATGAACGCGCTTGTCGGGACCAAGGTCGCGATCACAAGCAGCCGCCCGCAGACCACCAGGCGGGCCATCCGGGGCATCGTGCACCGCGACGACGCGCAGCTGGTCATCGTGGACACGCCGGGGCTGCACCGGCCCCGTACCCTGCTGGGGGAGCGGCTGGACAGCCTGGTCCGGTCCACGCTGACCGAGGTGGACGTGATCGGGTTCTGCGTCCCCGCGCCGGACCGGGTCGGCCCGGGTGACAAATACCTGGCCGCCGAGCTGGGCCGGATCCCCGGCACCCCGGTGGTCGCCATTGTCACCAAGACCGACCTGGTCCCGCCGGAGCGGGTGGCCGAGCAGCTCACGGCCGTGTCGGAGCTGGGGGACTGGGCCGACATCGTGCCCGTCTCCGCCGCAACCGGCTTCCAGCTGGACGTCCTGACCAGTGTGCTGGTCTCCCACCTGCCGCCGGGCCGGCCGCTGTACCCGGAGGGCGAGCTCACCGACGAGCCGGAGCAGATCCTGGTCGCCGAGCTGATACGCGAGGCGGCGCTGGAGGGTGTGCACGACGAGCTGCCACACTCGATCGCGGTCGTGGTCGACGAGATGGGACCACGCGCCGGGCGGGACGACCTCACCGACGTGCACGCGCTGATGTACGTCGAGCGGCCCAGCCAGAAGTCGATCGTCATCGGCGCCAAGGGTGCCCGGCTCAAGGAGGTCGGCACCCAGGCCAGGCACCAGATCGAGGCGCTGCTCGGCACCAAGGTCTACCTGGACCTGCGGGTCAAGGTGGCCAAGGACTGGCAGCGCGACCCCAAGCAGCTTCGCCGCCTGGGCTTTTACGACTAACTAGGGTGGTTGCCGCCGCCGGGCCGGTGCGGCTGGGCTGTCGCGGCTGTGCTGTCACGGCTAGGCCGATGCGGCGCCGCCGGGCGCAGCCAGGTCCGCGAGGGTGGGCGCCCGCGCGATGCCGAGCGTCCACGAAGTCTGCCGCTCCAGGACCTCGAAGCCCAGCTGCTCGTTGATCGCGATCATGTGCTCGTTGCCGCCCGCGTTGTGGGTCAGGATGCTGCTGACCTGAGGCTCTCGCTCGGCGAGCAGGCCCAGCATCGCCACCTTGACCCGCAGCCCGAGCCGGTGGCCACGGTGCGGCCTGGCCACAGCGGTCAGTTCCTGGATGGCCCAGTCCGGCCGGGCCGGGTCCACCCCGAGCTGGGTTATGGCGACCAGTTCGCCACCGGACTCCGGCCGCGCGGCGACCGTGTAGAAGCGCAGCCCCTGATCGGCGATCCGCCGGTCGTCCGCGCGGACCCGGCCCCGGTCCCACCGCTGCGTTTCCTCACCCGCTGGGCGCGGCGCGTCCTCCTCCGCCTGGTACAGCGCGGCGGCGGCGTCAAGCTGCTCCTCGGGCGTGGCCCCCTCCCAGGTCAGCAGCGAGTAACCGGAGGACGCGGACTCCGCCCGCGCCCGCAGCGCGGCCAGGTGCTCCGCGGGAACGGAGTCCAGCCGCAGCACCGGGAAGACCCCGGTCATCCGGTAGCTGGCGCCAAGGGCGCGGGCGAACGCCTCCCCGGCGGACGCTTCGTCGGTGTGCGCGGTCAGCGTGGTCCGCCGGGCCTCGCGGGCGCGAGCCGCCGCGTGCGCGACCAGGGCCGTGCCGAGCCCGCCCCGGCGGTGCGCGGGATGTACCACGGGGGTTAGCTCGGCCAGGTTGCGGTTCTCCCGTGCCGGCAGGCTGAGCTGGTAGAAGCCGCAGTCCCGGCTGGCGCCGCGGTGGGCCAGCCAGAGTTCCGCGGGGTCCTCGGTCCAGCCGAAGGTCAGCCAGGACCGGAAGACCCGCGCCGACATCGGCGGCCGCCGTTGCTCGTCGGCGCGCGCGGCGGCCAGGTAGATGTCGTGGCACGCCCGCGCCGCCCCGGCATCGGCCGCCGGGTCGAAGCGCTCGAGATCCATGCCCCCAGCCAAGCCGGGGAGCCCGGTGCCCGCCACCCGTTTTCCTGGCGAGCCGGCCGCCGGGAGACAAGGTGCGCTGCCGCAGCGGAATCCCGGGAACCCTGTCCACCAGAGGATGACCGGGGCGGCTACTGTTGGTAACATATCGAATGCCCTAAGTGACTAGGGTATCTGCAAGGGCAGGTGCAGGAGGCGGGCCGTTGGGCCGCCGGGCGCAGCGCGTTGAGGCCGTGCCCGGTGGTCACGGAGGGAGCGGTAGCCCATGAGGCATCTCGCGGATCGCCGGTTCGTGGGGCTGCTCGAGGCAGCACCTGACGCGATGGTATGCGTGGATGGTGCTGGGCGAATCGAGCTGGTCAACGCGCAGGCCGAGCGCCTGTTCGGGTACAGCAGGCAGGAGCTGGCCGGCCAGCTTGTGGAGATCCTCGTGCCGGACGCGGCACGGGAGGTGCACCCCGATCGCCGAGCCAGGTATGCCGCCGATCCCAAGCCGCGGCCGATGGGGGCGGGGATGGAGTTGGCCGGCCGGCGTCGCGACGGCAGCACGTTCCCGGCCGAGATCTCTTTGTCGGCCATCGACACCGACGAGGGCATCCTGATCACCGCTGCGGTCCGCGACGTCACCGAGCAGAGGCGGGCGCACGAGACCGCCGCCCGGCTGGCGTCGATCATCCAGTCGTCGCATGACGCGGTGATCGGCAAGACGCTGGACCAGGTGATCACCAGCTGGAACCCGGCCGCGGAACGCTTGTACGGGTACACCGCTGAAGAGATGATCGGCCATCCGGTCGAGATACTTTTCCCGGAGGCGGAGCGCGAATGGGAGAGGCGCATGCTGGCCGCTGTCGTGCGGGGAGAGCGGGTCGAGGAGCACCAGTCGCGCCGCGTCCGCAAGGACGGGTCGATCATCGCCGTCTCGCTGACCGTGTCCCCTATCACCGATAGTACGGGGCGGATCACCGGAATCTCGACCGTGGCACGGGACATGACCGAGCGGCAGCGGGCCGAGGCCCGGTTTGTGGGGCTGCTGGAGGCCGCGCCGGACGCGATGGTGTGCGTGGACAGGGACGGGCGGATAGCGCTGGTCAACGCCCAGGCCGAGCGGCTGTTCGGCTACCACAGGGAGGAACTGGTCGGCCAGCCGGTGGAGATCCTGGTGCCGGAGGCGGCGCGGCAGGTGCACCCGGGCCACCGGGCCGGATATGTCAGCGATCCGAAGCCGCGGCCGATGGGGGCGGGGATGGAGCTGGCCGGCCGGCGTCGCGACGGCAGTACGTTCCCGGCCGAGATCTCTTTGTCGGCCATCGACACCGACGAGGGCGTCCTGGTCACCGCGGCCGTCCGCGACGTCACCGAGCGGCTGGAGACTCAGGCGGAGCGGGAACGGCTGCGAAGCCAGGCCGAACGGGCTCGGCTGGAGCAGCAGCTCCAGCAGTCACAGCGGCTGGAGAGCCTGGGCCAGCTCGCCGGCGGGGTGGCGCACGACTTCAACAACCTGCTCGGCGTCATCTCCAACTACGCGGCCTTTGTCGCCAAGGAGTTCAAAAGCCCGTCCGGTGACGCTCCTAGCGAGTCGGTCATGTCAGACATCGAGCAGATCCAGCTCGCCGCCGAGCGGGCCACCCGGCTGACGCGTCAGCTCCTGGCCTTCGCGCGCCGCGAGGTGGTACAGCCACACGTCCTGAACCTGAACGATGTGGTCACCAGCATCCTGAAGCTGCTGCTCCGAACGCTCGGCGAGCACGTCGAGCTGGTCACCGGCCTCGATCCCGGCCTCGATCTCGTCCTCGCCGACCAGGGCCAGATCGAGCAGATCCTGGTCAACCTGGCTGTGAACGCCCGTGACGCCATGCCCGGCGGCGGCAAGCTGAGCATCGAGACCAGCAACGTCGACGTGGACGAGGCGTACGCGGCCACGCACGCCAACCTCGCCCCGGGCCGGTATGTCGTGCTGAAGGTCAGCGACAGCGGCTCCGGGATGCCGCCGGAGGTCGCCGACCGGGCGTTCGAGCCGTTCTTCACCACCAAGCCCGGGGGCGAGGGCTCGGGCCTGGGCCTGGCCACCATCTATGGGATCGTCACCCAGGCCCGCGGGAACGTCCGGATCTACTCCGAACCCACGCTCGGCACCACCATCAGCGTGCTGCTGCCGGTGACCGACCAGTCGGCCTCCGCCGAGGAGCGCCCGCCGGACGACGTCAAGAGCGGTGGCAACGAATTGGTGCTCCTGGTCGAGGACGAACCCGCGCTGCGCGAGGTAACGCGCCGCATGCTCACCCGCAACGGCTACGAGGTGATCACGGCGGGCGACGGCTGGCAGGCGATCAAGGCCATGACCACCTGCCAGGGCCACATCGATGCGCTCCTCACGGACGTGATAATGCCTGGGATCCAGGGCAAAGAGGTCGCCGAGCAGGTCCGTAAACTCCAGCCGGACATCGCCGTTCTCTTCATGTCCGGCTATACCCAGGGCCTGCTCGGTGCGCAAGGGGTCCTCGAGCCAGGGATCAACCTCCTCGAGAAACCATTCAACGAGGCATCCCTGCTCAAGAAAGTCCGCGAGGTCCTCCTTGCCCGCCCGACGGGGAGTGCCCGGGAAAGGGCGGGACCGCCGTGAACAGCGGTAATACGAGAAACCGGACATTACGCAGGCTGCGCAGGATCTCGAATTTCAAGAAGGCGGCCATTCCTCAGCCCACCCTTTCCATGATTCGCGGATTACCGGCGCCACCGTGCTCCGGGGCGCCGTTGTCGTCGGCGGTCAGCACGATGAGCGACTCCTCGAGGCCGCCACCGCCCACCTCCATGGCCACAGGCCAACCAGCTCGGACACCTTGCCGCCCTCCGGCAGGCCGCCGGTTTGCAGCATGCCGCCGATCCGGCCGGCCGCGACGGCCGCCGCGGGCCGCCCGCCGAGCACCTCGACCTCTCCGGAGGTCGGCGTGCGCAGGCCGAGCATCGCGTCGATCGCGGTCGACTTCCCGGCGCCGTTCGGGCCGAGCAGCGCCACCGTCTCGCCCCGGTCGATGTCGAAGGACACGTGGTCCAGTGCGCGGATACCCGGGTGATACACCTTGACGACGTCGCGGAACGTTACCGCCGCCATCCCGGCTCCCAGCTGTGTCGTAGTCATGCCTTCACGCTAGGAGCGGCGGCGGCCGCCGCCCTGTCACGCGCATCCGGACCTGGGGATGACAGATGTCACGGTGCGAACGGATCAGATACGGCATGATGGGCGAACCACCTAAAAGTGGCAAAAGATCGTGTTTGCCGGGCTGGTCTGGAACCGTTCCCCGGGAGGGATCGTGCTGCTCATTTGGGGCATTCGGGTGTTCTTCCACACCACGGGCCAGGGGGTATTCCACTGTCAGCGCTGCGGCGGTGACCGTCAGTACCGGCGCCGGGCCGGGCGGCGGTTCTTCACGCTGTTCTTCGTCCCGATGATCCCGCTGAACAAGGTCGGCGAGCACGTCCAGTGCACCACCTGCAAGACCCGCTACCACGTCGACGTGCTCAACCTGCCCACAGCCGCGCAGATGCAGGCCGCGCTGCCGGTCGGCATGCGGGCGGGAGCGACCACGATGCTCCGGGCCGGTGACCCAGGCTCGATACAGGCCCGGCAGCGCGCCATCGCGGCGATCACCAGCGCGGGCGCGCAGGGCTACGACGACGCCGCGCTCAACGCCGATCTCGGCGTCCCGGCCGAGGGCGCCGGACCGGCCCTGGCCCAGGTCGGCGCCCAGCTTGCGATTCACGGCAAGGAAACGTTCCTGGCCGAGGTGGTCCGGATCGGCATGGCCGACGGCCCGCTGACCGACCCCGAGCGGAACGCCGCGTACACGGTCGGCGCGGCCCTCGGCATGACCCAGGCACAGGTGGTTGGCCTCATCACGCTGACCGAGCAGGGCGCCAGCGCCGGGCAGTGAGGGTTCCCGGCACCCGGGTTCGTCGCCAGGTGTTCATCCGCACGGCGGGTGGCCCAGCCACGCCCTGATCGCATGAGCTGATAACCTTTTCACGATGCTGTGCGGACTGCTGCTTCTTAGCTGCCGCGGCGAGGCCCGATAACGGCCGGCTTCCTCGCCGCGGGGCTGTGACACGCGTCGGCTACCCGCCTCGATCGAGGGAGCAGCACAGCACATGCCAGCTGAGCAAGCAGGAGCCAAGCAAGCACGAGTACAGCAAACCCCAAGCGGCATGCCCTGCCACCGTTACACGCCCTTCCGTCCCGTCCGGCTGCCGGACCGCACCTGGCCGGGGAAGGCGATCACGACGGCGCCGCGGTGGCTGTCCACCGACCTGCGCGACGGCAACCAGGCGCTGATCGACCCGATGAGCCCGGCCCGCAAGCGCACCATGTTCGACCTGCTGGTCCGGATGGGCTACAAGGAGATCGAGGTCGGGTTCCCATCGGCGAGCCAGGCCGACTTCGACTTCGTCCGCGGCCTGATCGAGGGCGACCACATCCCCGCCGACGTGCAGATTTCCGTGCTCACCCAGGCCCGCGACGAGCTCATCGAGCGGACCGTGCAGTCGCTGGTGGGCGCGCCGCGCGCCACCGTGCACCTGTACAACGCGACGGCGCCGCTGTTCCGGCAGGTCGTGTTCGGCGTGGACCGCGAGGAGTGCAAGGCGCTGGCCGTCGAGGGCACCCGGTCGGTGATCAAGTACGCGGAGCAGTACCTGGCCGGCTGCGACTTCGGCTACGAGTACTCGCCGGAGATCTTCATGGACACCGAGCTGGACTTCGCCGCCGACGTCTGCGAGGCGGTCATGGACGTCTGGCAGCCGGGGCCGGACCGGGAGATCATCCTCAACCTGCCGTGCACGGTGGAGCGGTCCACCCCGAACGTGTACGCCGACCAGATCGAGTGGATGAGCCGCCAGCTGTCCCGGCGGGATCACATCTGCCTGTCGGTGCACACCCACAACGACCGCGGCACCGCGGTGGCCGACGCCGAGCTGGCCGTGCTGGCCGGGGCCGACCGGGTGGAGGGCTGCCTGTTCGGCAACGGCGAGCGGACCGGCAACGTGTGCCTGGTCACGCTCGGCATGAACCTGTTCAGCCAGGGCATCGACCCGATGATCGACTTCTCCGACATCGACGAGGTCCGGCGCACCGTCGAGTACTGCAACCAGCTCCCGGTGCACCCGCGCCACCCCTACGCCGGCGACCTGGTGTACACCGCGTTCTCCGGATCGCACCAGGACGCGATCAAGAAGGGTTTCGAGGCGCAGGAGGCTGCCGCGCACGCCGCGGGCGCGTCGCTCGCCGAGTTCCCCTGGGCCGTGCCGTACCTGCCGATCGACCCGCGTGACGTCGGGCGCACCTACGAGGCCGTGATCCGGGTCAACTCCCAGTCCGGCAAGGGCGGGGTGGCCTACATCATGAAGGCCGGGCACCAGCTCGACCTGCCGCGCCGGCTGCAGATCGAGTTCTCCCGGGTGGTCCAGGCGCACACCGACGCCGAGGGCGGCGAGGTCACCCCGGCGCAGATGTGGGCGGCGTTCTCGGCCGAGTACCTGGCCCCCGGCCGGGTGGCGCTCCAGGCGCACCACACCTCCTCGGTGGTCGACAGCAAGGACGCGCTGAGCGTGGAGGTCAGCGTGGACGGCGACGGGCGCCAGATCGAGGGCGTGGGCAACGGGCCGATCTCGGCGTTCTGCGACGCGCTCGGCTCGCTCGGGGTCGACGTCCGCGTGCTCGACTACACCGAGCACGCCCTGTCCGCCGGCAGCGACGCCCAGGCCGCGGCCTACGTCGAGTGCGAGGTCGGCGGGAAGGTGCTGTGGGGCGTGGGCGTCGACACCAACACGGTGACCGCGTCACTGCGGGCGGTCCTGTCGGCGGTCAACCGGGCCGGTGGCCGGTGAGCTGACCGGACGGCAGAACGCGGGCCCGCGCTGCTAGTTCCCGCCCCCGTGCTCTGCTTTTCCCGCCCCCGGCGCTTCGCGCCCGCCCCCTCGCTTGGATGGGCCGGGCTGACGGATGGGTGCGCGAGAATGGCAGCGTGGGACTGTACGCCGATGACGGGATCGTGCTGCGCACCCAGGACCTGGGCGAGGCGGATCACATCGTCACGATCCTGACCCGGCGCACCGGGCGGATCCGGGCGGTCGGCAAGGGCGTGCGCCGGACCATGTCGCGGTTCGGCGCCCGCCTCGAACCGTTCTCCCACGTCGACCTGCAACTGCACACGGGCCGCTCGCTGGACTACATCACCCAGGCCGAGCTGGTGCGGTCCTACGGCGGGCCGCTGGCCACGGACTACCCGCGGTACACCACGGGCACCGCGATGCTGGAGACCGCGGAGCGGTTCACCCCCGAGGAGAAGGAGCCCGCGCAGCGGCAGTTCCTGCTGCTGGTCGGCGGGCTGCGGGCGCTGGGCGAAGGGGCGCACACCCCCCGGCTCGTGCTGGACGCGTACCTGCTGCGCTCGCTGGCCGTGGCCGGCTACGCGCCAGCCCTGGACGAGTGCGCGGTATGCGGGTCCGCCGACCTGGCCGCGGGGACCGGGGGATCGCGCGCGTTCGGCATCGCGGCGGGCGGGCTGACCTGCCGGTCCTGCCGGCCCGCGGGCGCGGCGACCCCGTCGGTGCACACGATTGCCCTGATGGGCGCGCTGCTGCGGGGCGACTGGGCGCACGCCGACGCGGCCGAGCGGCGGCACCAGGTAGAGTGCAGCGGCCTGGTCGCCGCGTACCTGCAATGGCACCTGGAGCATTCCATTCGCTCGCTGCGGCACGTGGAGCGCGCGTGACCCTGTCCCGGGCCGGAGCCGCGGGATGCCGCCCGGGCCGCGCAGCGATGTCACCCGGCCATGGGCCGCGGCGGCGCCCGGCCGGGGCCCGCGGTGCCGCCCGGACCTGGCCGCGCGGAACAAGGGAAGGGGCGCCGGATGGCGCCCGGAGGTAGCGGAGCAGAACGGAGGCGCCCCTCATGACCCGTCTGGCCGGTGACCGGAAGTCACCCAGGACCGGGTGGCCAGGCCGTTCCCCGGACCCGGCACAGTCCGGCGCGGGGGCGCCCCGCCAGGTGCGCCCGCCGGACCCGCATCCGGGCGGCGCGAAGCCGCCCCCCATCCCGGCCGACCTGGTGCCCCGGCACGTCGCCCTGGTCATGGACGGCAACGGCCGGTGGGCGAAGGAGCGCGGCCTGCCCCGGACCGAGGGCCACAAGCGGGGCGAGCACTCGCTCTTCGACGTGATCATGGGCGCGATAGAGCTCGGCATCCCGTACCTGTCGGCGTACGCGTTCTCCACCGAGAACTGGCGCAGGTCGCCGGACGAGGTCCGCTTCCTCATGGGGTTCAACCGGGACGTCATCCGCCGCCGCCGGGACCAGCTCAACGAGATGGGCGTGCGGGTCCGCTGGGCCGGGCGCCGCCCCCGGCTGTGGCGCAGCGTCATCTCCGAACTCGAAGAAGCGGAGCGCATGACGGTCAACAACTCCGTCCTCACGCTCCAGTTCTGCGTGAACTACGGCGGCCGGGCCGAGATCGCCGACGCCGCGGCCGCGATCGCGGCCGACGCGGTGGCCGGACGGCTGCGCCCCGACCGCGTCGACGAGAAGGTCCTCGCCCGCTACCTGGACGAGCCCGGTATCCCCGACGTTGACCTGTTCGTCCGGTCATCCGGGGAGCAGCGACTCTCGAACTTCCTGATCTGGCAGTCGGCCTACGCCGAGCTTGTCTTCCTGGACACGTTCTTCCCCGACTTCGACCGGCGCCATCTGTGGCGGGCGTGCGAGATCTACGCCAGCCGGGACCGCAGGTACGGGGGTGCCGTGCCCAACCAAGTGCTACCGGGTCGCCTGGATGACCGCGACGACCAGGACGGCGGCGACCGAGGCCAGGCGGAGTAGCCGGCCGGCCGGGGCGAGCCGCGGCCAGGACAGCGACGCCAGCCAGCCGAGGAACGCGGCCACGAGGACCAGCGCGGCCGCGCCGAGCCACCCGGGCACCGCCAGCCCGACGATCAGCAGCACGGCCACCAGCACCGGGGGGAACCAGACCGGCTGCTGGTGCAGCCACACCAGGGGACGGGCGCTGGACCGCTCGATACGGCGGCGCGCGTCGCCGGCCCCCGGGGTGTAGAGCGAGTCACCGGGCGGCAGCGGCCTGCCCTTACCTCGCTGCGGCCCTTGCCCCTGCCGTGCCTGCGGCGAACTCACGTCTGTCATCCTCCCGGCCAGCCCCGCTGGCCCGTGCTCGGCGGGCGATCCCGTCAAATATACGGGCCGCCGTGGACATCACCCACCACGGGTGAGCGGGTCGCCCGGCGGCGCGGGAACGGGCCTTTGCCGGGGAGCCTCCACGCTCACCGGGGCGTGGCCCAGCACCTTCGGGGGTGCCATGCGACGCGTGGCCGCACTGCTTGTGGTCCTCTGCTGCGGCGTGACCGGGGCCTCGGTGGCCGGCGCGCTGGCCGCCCCGGCCGGGCCGGCCCGGCCGCCGGGCACAAGCCGGCGGGCCAAGGGGCCGGCTGGCTGGCCGGAATCGGGCGCGCCAAGGTGGTGCGTTTCGCGGGGTACACGATCGACGTCCCGGCGGGCTGGCCCGTCTACCGGCTGGCCGGGGACCCCACCCGTTGCGTCCGGTACGACCAGCACGCGGTCTACCTGGGCCGTCCCGGAGCGGAGCAGCAGTGCCCGGCGCACCTGGCCGGCCGGGTCGCCACCGTCACGCTGGAACAAGCCGGCCAGGCGGGATCCCTGCCCGGCGGGGGCTGGCGCCCGGTGCGCGGCTGGCGCCCGGCGGGTGCCCCGCCGGCGGGCGGCCGGCGGGCGGGCTCACCCGGCGACGGCTACCAGGCTCAGCGCTACCGGACTGCCGCGACGCTGACCCAGGACACGTGGGACCGGCAGCTGTTTGCGGTGTTCGGCCATCGGGGGCTGGCCGTCACCGCCACGTACGGTGCCAGCGCCGCCCAGGTGCTGCGGATCCTCGCCACGGTGCGCTGGGCTGGCCCGGCGGCGGCCGCCGGCCCCGCCGTGGCGGCCCGGACGCCTGGCACGGCCGGCCTCGTGGCGGCGGCCGGGTGGGCGCGCCCGGTCGCCCCGCGAACCGGGGATCACCACGGCTGTCGGCGAAACTGCCACCGCTGCCGGCACAACTGCCACCGCTGCCATCGCAACTGCCACGTGCCACCACAACTGCCACAGTGCCACCACAGCCACCGGTGCCATCGGCACTGCCTGCGGCTGCCGGTGAAGGGCTTCGACACCTGCACCGCGCCGTCACTGCACGCGATGTGGGCCTGGCGGCACTCGTTCCGGGCCGCCGCCATCTACCTGGGCGGCCCCGAGGCGGCCTGCGGCTGGGGCAACCTGTCGGCCGCCTGGGTGCGCGCCACCACACGGATGGGGTGGGCGCTGATCCCCACCTACGTGGGGCCGCAGGCGCCATGCAGCGGCTTCGCCATCCGGATCCAGCCCGGCCGCGCGGAGCCGCAGGGCCGGGAGGCGGCCAGGCAGGCGATGGGCCTCGCCCGCGACCTCGGTATGCGCCGGCACACCCCCATCTACTTCGACATGGAGGCCTATCACACCCGCTGGGCCCGCTGCCGTAACCCGGTGCTGTCCTTCCTCAACGGCTGGTGCCGGGAACTGCGCTCCCACGGTTACACCTGCGGCGTGTACTCGAGCGCCTCGGCCGCGGCCGAAGATCTTGGCCGGGCCGCCACGGTCTACGGGCACCGGATCGCCAAGCCCAATTCGCTGTGGTTCGGGCTCTGGGACGGGCGCCGGAACGTGCAGGGCACGCCGTACCTGCGGAACTCCTGGTGGGCTGGGCATCGCCGGATCAAGCAGTACAAGGGGCCGCGCTGGCGGCGCATCCACGGCGTCAGGCTGAACATCGACAAGGACGTGGTGAACGGCGCGACCTACCGGTAGCCCTGGGATCCCTCCCCAGCGCTCGCGTGCTCCGCAAAACAGCGCCTACCGGGGCCTTCGCGGCTGCTCCCCCCTGGCGTTCATGGACCTGGCACAGCGCATCCGCCAGACGCACCCCGGCGTGGGGGTGATGTTCATGTCGGGCTACGGCGAGGACGTCCTCGGGCCCCGCGGTGCCATCGAGGACGGCATCCCGCTCATCCAGAAGCCCTTCGCCGCGACGGAACTGCTGAAAGGCCGTCCGCGCCGTCATCGCCGCCCGGCCAGCCTAGGACCCCGCCCGCGCCCGGCCGCACGTGGCCCGGTGGCCGCCGGTTCGGGAGGGGCCGCCGTGTCAGCTGCCGCGATCCGATTGGCGCTGGAGGGTAGCTGGCGGCCCAGCCGGAGGGCAGCTGCGCAGGCGAGCACGCAACCCAGGACCAGCACGGCGAACAGGCCAGTTCCCCAGCCCGCGCCGAGCGCGGCGCCCCCGATGGCCGGGCCGAGAAGGAAGCCGGTGGTGAACGCCAGAGCGCCGAGGCCGTTGTACCGGCCAGCGGCTTCGGGGGGCGCGAGGTCATTGATGATCGCTGGAAGCGTCGGCGACAGCAGGCTTTCACCCAGGGCGAAGATGACCATGGCCGCGGCAAAGGCGGTCCCGGCCGCCAGACCGCCGCCGAGATGGCCACCGATGATCACCACGGTCCAGGTTGCCGCCCAGGCCGCGGCCGCCAGCGCCGCGCCGGTGGTGCGCCGGTGGCCAGCCAGCCGCCGCAAGACGAACAGTTGCGCTCCCACCACCGTCAGCGTGTTGGCCGCGAAGGCCAGGCTGAGGCCGTGAGTGCCGATTCCACCCGGCCGGGTTGCGTACCCGGCGAAGCTGGAAGCGTACTGGCCGAAGCTGACGGTCACGAGGACCGCGGTGAGCACCCATACCCGCAGAAATGCCTTGTCCCCGAGCACGTGCCGGAACCCGGTCCGCTCCTGCCGCGCCCGCCCTCTGGTGCGGGCCCGCTGCGCCGGTGCGCCGAGGCGTGCCAGCACCGGGACGAATACCAGGAACGAAATGGCGTCGGCGAGATAGACGGCGACGAAGGTGCCGGGATGAGTGACGCTGACCACGGCTGCCGCGCCAAGCGCGCCAAGACCGAGGCCAGCGTTCAGCGAGGCGTGCCGAACCGAGAACACCGCGGAGTGATCTGCCGGGCCGACCAGGCTGACCAGGAGGGCGTTTTGGGCGGGCCAGATCACAGCCACCCCGAAGCCGGTCAGAGCGGCGGCCCCGAACAGCGCCGGGGCGGTCCGCGCAAGAGCCAGGGCGGCCGAGCCGAGGGCGGCCACGACCAGGCCGGCCATCAGCACCCGCCGCGGCGTCCACCGGTCGGCCGCGGCACCCCCCACCGGATTGCCGATGAGGGATGCCAGGGCGATCGTGGCGACGACGAGGCCGGCCGTGCCGTCGCTGAGATCCCGGACCCGGTGCGCGTAGACGAACAGAAACGGCAGCGTCAAGCCGCTTCCGATAGCGGACACAAAGTCACCGCCCAGTACCACCCACGCCGGGCGCGGCAGGACCGGGATGAGTCTTGGCCGCCGGCGCTCCGGGCTAGCTGGGTCGTCTGTCATGACGGCGGCGCGAAGCGTTCCAGCGCCTGGCCCGCAGCCACCACGTGCGGGTGGTCGCGGGGGAGCCGGGCGGTCAGGATGGCCGCAGCGCGGGCCGTAACCGCTGCTGCCTCGGACTGCCTGCCCTGGCCTGCGACCACGGCCGCCAGGTTCAGCAAGGTCAGGCCGACCTCGGCATCCTGCGGCCCAAGGATGGCTTCGAGTATCCGCAGCGACCGGCGGCCGAGCGCCTCGGCTTGCTCGTAATGCCCCCGGTCGCCTTCGAGAACCGCGAGGTTGGCGCAGCTCATGGCGACCTCGAAATGATCTGGCCCATAACGGTCTTCAAACACCGCCAAGGCCCGGCGGTACGCGTTCCCGGCGTCCTCGGCCCGCCCCGCGAGGTGATAGAGCGCGCCCAGCGCGTTCAGGTCGGCAGCGACGTCTGGATGATCGGCGCCGAGCGCCTCGGCTCTCAGCGTCATGCCCCGCTCGGCGAGGGGGATCCCACCGGCGAAGTCGCCCCGCGCATGAGCCAGCCCGCCCAGGTTATGCAGCAGCCCGGCCATGATCAGCGGATCCGCGCCGGGCAGGCTGCGAGCGGCAGCCATGGCCCGCCGGTACGCGGCCTGAGCCGCGTCGAAGTCCGCGGCGTACTTGCCCACCACGCCCAGCGCGTTCGCCGCCGACACCACGGCCAGCGACGCCTCGCCGAACGCCGCCGACGCCCGGTCCAGCACGGTGCCAAGCCGGGCCGCCGCGGCGCCGAATTCCCCCGCCAGCCGCTCCAGGCCCGCCAGCCGCTCCTGCGCCTGACACCACAGCAGCAAGCAGTCCTCGTCCTGCTCCTCCGCCACCACGCCGTCGAGAATGGTGATCGCCGCCGCGATCGTGACGGCCGCGTCGCCGAAGCGGTCCAAGGACTGTTCGATTTCGGCGACCGCGACGAGCACAGCCGCGGCGTCGGGCCCGTCCTCCAGCCCCGCCGCTTCGAGCGCTGCCAGCCCCTTAACCGCGATGGCCCGCGCGGCCTGGGGATCTCCCTCGTCGAGAGCGGCCAGCGCCTGGTCCCGCAGGGTCAGCGCCTCTTCGGCCGCGCCGGGGATTGCTGCAACATCCGGTTCAGCGTGCATAGTTTCCAAGTCGGCGACGGCCCCCCGCCCGGCAAGGGCCTCCATCGCCGCAGGAAGAACCCCGTCGGGCAAGGGAGCCGCCTCCTCACATATTCCGGTCAGGCGCGGCCCGCGGCCGCCACGGCCCGGGAGTGGTTGCTAGTGAGGGCCCTGGTCACGGCCCGGGAGTGGTTGCTGGTGAGGGCCCGGGTCACCGCCCGGGAGTGGTTGCTGGTGAGGGCCCGGGTCACCGCCCGGGAGTGGTTTAGGGTCAGGGCCCGGGAGTGATTCATGGCCAGGCCCCGGACCGCGGCCCGCGAGTGGTTGTTCATCAGGCCGCGGTTAACGGTCCGGGAATGGTTTTGCGACAGAGCCCAGGTCGTGGCGCGAGTGTCGTAAGCGCCAAGGGCCCGGGCAGTGGCTCGGGAGTGGTTGCCGGTCAGCGCCCGCTGCACCGCCCGGGAGTGGTTGGCGCTGAGGGCCCGGGTTACGGCTCGGGAGTGGTTGTTGGTGAGGGCTCGGGTGACGGCCCGGGAGTGGTTGAGGAGGATGACCCGGGCAGTCGCCCGGGAGTGGTTGTTGGACAAGGCCCGGGCGACGGCCAGGGACAGGTGCTGCTGGTTCGGCTGCACGGTCAGGACTCCCTCGATTTCGGTGCTGGCGGGCCGCGAGTCGGCCCGCTCCCCCAGTGGTAGTTCACGCAGCCCGCGGGCGGGCGGTTCACATGTCCGCAAAATGCCTGGTCAGCGGCTACGCAAACGTTCGCTCCATGAGTGCAGACCATCGCTATGCATGGCGGTGTGCGGCCGGGCAGCGCCCATCGTCACCGACTTATCCCGCCCACCGGGAATTGACTGGGCCGCCTTGCCCCGGCGGGCCGGCCACGCGCCATGGCTGGCCCCTCGCATCGGCTAGCCAGCCCGCTGGGCGTAATGCACCTTGGCGTTCAGGCCGTAAGGGCGCGGACCGTCACCCGCCCCGGGACAACACCAACGGGGCGGGTAACGGCCGGTTCGCTATCTCCCGGTCACGGTGTCCGTTTGCAGGTTCGGGTCCGCCTCGATCTGCGACTGGCAGAACCTGTCCGGCAGGAACTTCTTCACGCTGAACAGCTTGGTCTGGTCCGCGAAGTGCGGCGATGCCGGGTTGGACGACTCGGAGTAGGTGAGGATCGTCGACCCGACCGGGCACGCGGAGCCCTTCCGCCAGGTCACCACCTGGATGAACGACGAGCCGGTGTCGGGCGAGGTGAGCGAGTCACCGGGCTCGGTGTTCTCGTAGATCGCGTTGAAGATCCCGTCGGGGTCGCCGGGGCCGCCCGGGATCGTGATGTGCTTGCCGTGGTAGCTGACGTACTGCACCGCGCCGAGCGTCGTGTCGATCGGGATGTGCGCGGCGTTGAGCTGCTTGATGGCGTCGCCCAGCGCCGTGTGGACCGTGGCGTCCTTCGTGTTGAGCCCGTACGGCGTGGTCACCGGGTGGGAAAGCTGGAACGGGTGGCTGAACGGCTGCTTGGCCGCGTTTGCGAAGTTCCAGAAGTCGGCGAACAGGACCGCCCCGCGCTGATCGGTGTCGGCCTTTCCGTTCCAGTGCGCCAGCGTGCTGCACGCGTCGCCGAGCTTGACCTTGCCGCCGCCCGACGTCGGCGCGTAACCGCCCGCGGCCTGGAACTTGTCACAGAGCTTCACCAGGCCGGACAGGGTGATCTGGGCCGCGTAGGAGTCGTCGGACAGGTCGAGGTGGCGCATGGCCGCCAGGGTGAAGCCCGGCGGGCCCTGCCCGTCGGTGCCGTCGATCCGCGCCTGCACCTGGATCAGGCCGATCCTGGTCCGCAGCGTGCGCGGGGTGCCCTCGGTGCCGATGATCCGGGCGAAACCGGTCAGGGGATGGTGCGGGTTGGCCAGCCAGTAGCTGTCGTTGGAGTTCGTGACGTAGTCGTGCCGCAGCAGGTACGGCTCGTGCTTGGGCCCGAAGATGCCGGGCGCGGCGGCGCCGGAGTCGTTCGCCCAGTCACACGAGGTCTCGGCGCCGTTCAGGATCGGCAGGCCGAACTGGGCGAACGTGAAGGTGCCGAGCGGCGTGTCGCACCGCTTCGCCTCGGCGTTGCTCACGTTGGGGATGGCGCCGATGTCCGCGTACAGGGCGAGGCCCGCCCGGTCCGTCGCGATCGTGTTGACCCAGGGGATGCCCTGGTACTGCTTCAGGATCGCCAGTATCTGCTGGGTGCTCGACGCGCGGTCGAAGCCGAACCAGGTGTTGATGGCCCGGCCGAGGTTGTTGGCGTTGACGTCGCCGAGGGCGAACGCGCTGGTCGTGGTCCACGGCAGCGAGATGCCTTCGAGGTTGTTGAAGATCGGGCCGTACCGGGTCCACCAGAGCGTGTGCTTGACCGGGGCCAGCTTGCCGTTCGCCTGCTTCGCCATCACGGTCACCGCGCGCGGGGTCATGGCCACGGCCTTGCCGTTCTGCAAGTACTCCGTCGGGTGGCCCTTGACGAGCGTGAGCTGGAACGGGGTGAACCGGAATGCGGTCGACACGGTGTGGCTCCACGCCACTTCCTCGTTGTGGCCGATGAGGACCAGCGGGACGCCGTACAGCGACGCGCCGGTGACGTTGATCTGGCCGGGGATGGTGAGCTGCGACTGGAAGAACCGCTCCGTGCCGAGCCACGGGAAGTGCGGGTTGCCGAGCAGGAGGCCGAGGTGGTCCCTGGTGCCCGCGGACCCGATCGCGACCGCGTTGCTGCCCAGCGCGGGAGTGTGTGCCTGCCAGGCGGCGGCGAGCGCCCGCGCGGTGCGGGCCGGGCTGAGCGCGCCCTGCCGCGCGGCCTGTGCCGCCGTCGGCGGGGCGGCCTCGGTGATGCCCTGCATCGCCACGTCGCCGCTCGACTCCAGCATGAGCTGGTAGAGGCGCAGGTAGCTGTCGAACTGCGTGATCGGCTTCACCCAGGCCTGGCCGCGGCACGTCGGGTCGGTCACGCCCTTAGCGCCGCCGACGTGCGCGAGGTAGGCGTTGTAGCCCTTGACGTAACCGGCTTCGATCTGCTGCTCGTCCCCGCTGACGCCCTGCTCGAGGTGCTGCACGATGTGGGAGTTGATGATCTGCTGCCAGTAGAAGTCGGATTCCAGGTTGTTCTCGACGAAGCCGTTGCCGCGCTGGACGTAGCTGCCCTTCGGCCCGAAGTACCGGGACCGCTGCGCCTCGACCGTGACGTAGTCGTTGGCCATCGTGCAGAGGTTGTCCTTGGCGAACACGTAGCCGTACCCGAAGCCGAGGTCCTGCCAGCTATGCGCCAGGATGTGCGGGATCCCGCCGGTGGTGTAGCGGATCTGGGCGCTCAACTGGCCGCTGGCCGGCCCGCGTGCCGCCGGCGGCCGGCTGGCCAGGGCGGGGGCGGCGCTGCCAACCAGGGCGGCGATCGCGGCGATGACCGTCAGTACGCGCAACCTCATGACGGAGTTCTCCTCATCACGGCCTCCTCGACGTGAACCGGGGCAACACCACATGTTCCCCCAGAACACGCGCAAAGTGGAGTGATCCGCAGCGTGTTCACTAGATTGGCCGGCCGGCCGCACGGCGCGTGACAGACCGCTCCGTCCGCCCCGCTAAGCTGAGCGGACACCTCTGTGTCAACTAGCAACCCACCTCAACTAGCACCCGCATGCCCACCGACCGCCAGCCGGATGGAGACTCACCATGGCAGCTCGTTCCGACCTCCTCGACACGATCGTCAGCCTCAGCAAGCGGCGCGGCTTCGTCTACCCGTCCAGCGATATCTACGGCGGGCTGCGCGCGTCCTGGGACTACGGCCCGCTCGGCGTGGAGATGAAGAACAACGTCAAGCGGCAGTGGTGGAAGGCGATGGTGCAGGAGCGCGACGACATCGTCGGCCTCGACTCCAGCGTGATCCTCGCCCGTGAGGTGTGGGAGGCCAGCGGGCACGTCACCGAGTTCGTGGACCCGCTGACCGAGTGCCAGTCGTGCCACAAGCGGTTCCGCGCCGACCACCTCATCGAGGGCTACGAGGAGAAGCACGGCCACCTGCCCGAGGGCGGCCTGGCCGACATCGCGTGCCCGAACTGCGGCGTCAGGGGCGCGTTCACCGAGCCGCGCATGTTCAACGGGCTGCTGCGTACGTATCTCGGCGCCACCGAGGACGAGTCTGGTTTGGCCTACCTGCGGCCCGAGACGGCGCAGGGCATCTTCATCAACTTCCGCAACGTGCTCCAGACCTCGCGGAAGAAGGTCCCGTTCGGGATCGGGCAGATCGGCAAGTCGTTCCGCAACGAGATCACGCCCGGGAACTTCATCTTCCGGACCCGGGAGTTCGAGCAGATGGAGATGGAGTTCTTCGTCAAGCCCGGCACCGACGAGGAATGGCACGACCAGTGGATCGCCACCAGGAAGGGCTGGTACACCGGCCTCGGGGTGCGCGAGGACAACCTCCGCCTGTACGAACACCCGGCGGAGAAGCGCTCGCACTACTCCAAGCGCACCGTGGACATCGAGTACCGGTACGGGTTCCAGGGCAGCGAGTGGGGCGAGCTGGAGGGCATCGCCAACCGCACCGACTTCGACCTGTCCACCCACGCGCGGGCCTCCGGCCAGGACCTTTCCTACCTGGACACCGAGTCGGGCGAGCGCTTCGTGCCCTACGTCATCGAGCCCGCGGCCGGGGTGGACCGGTCCATGCTGGTCTTCCTGATGGACGGCTACGCCGAGGACGAGGCGCCCGACGCCAGCGGCAAGATGGAGAAGCGCACCGTGCTGCGGCTCGACCACCGGCTGGCCCCGGTCAAGGTCGCGGTGCTGCCGCTGTCCCGCAACGCCGACCTGTCCCCGAAGGCGCGCGACGTCGCCGCGCAGCTGCGCAAGCGGTGGAACACCGACTTCGACGACGCGAGCGCGATCGGCCGGCGCTACCGCCGCCAGGACGAGATCGGCACGCCCTACTGCGTCACGGTCGACTTCGACTCGCTGAACGATCAAGCGGTGACGGTGCGGGAGCGCGACTCGATGCGCCAGGACAGGATCGCCATCGACGCCCTGGAGAATTATCTCTCTGAACGCCTGACGGGCTGCTAGCCAGGCCGTCACCACCGGACGCCTTCCGGGGCCCGCCACGCCGGGCGGAGTCTAGGGTGCGTCCCGCAAACCCCCTGCCCGCTCTGCTTTCCCCGCCCCCGCGCTTCGCGCCCGCCCCCGCTCTGGCGGCGCCCGGGGGGTGTCTCGCTGCGCAGCCCCACCCCAACGAAAACGCTGGCGCGTTTTTCGCCGGGGGCCCCGGGATCGTCGTCGCCCATAGCTCCGCTATGGGCTCCTCCTCCGCCTAATGCGATCCGATCCCCCCGGGACCGCCGCTCGCGACGGCAAAGATCTACGGGACGCACCCTAATCCGGGCGCCGCCGGCGTTTGCCCGGCCTGCCCGATCCGCCACATTCCTGGAAGATGCCTGGCGCCGCGCAACGTTCCCCCGCGCAATCACGTCCTTTGTGCAGGACTGGTCCGTACCGGACCAGACGGCATTGGAGGACACATGCGATTGTCTCGATGGGGCCGGCCAGGCACTGGGCGAGGCGGCGGGGTCAGGGCTAGCACTGCCCTGGCGGTGGCTGGGCTTGCCTTCGTCGCGCCCGGCCTGCCGGCGGCCAGCGCCGCGAGCCCTCCCGGTCCCGTGATCAAGCTGGTGGCCGCCCAGCGCAACGTCACGGTGTACCCCTTTGGGCGACAGGTGGACATCGATCCGGGCATCTGGGTGGCGTCGCTGGGCTCGGCGCTGCAATTCGACGTGCGCCGGGCGAGCTACACCAAGCCGGTCACGATCACGCAGATCATCCACACATCGCACGGCACGGTCCAACGGCCGCTGCCCGCCTCGGTGCTCGACGGCTGGAACGGCCTGAAGCACTTCATCCGGATGACGGTGCGGAACTCCGCCGGCAAGGTGGTCGCGTCCCCCTGGCTCACGTTCTGCCCCAACACCTACGACCCGGAACGGGCCAGCCCGGACAGCCCGGCGACGTCGCTGTACCCGCAGTATTGCGGGCAGGATCCGTTCCCGCTGTCCATGGTCTACGGGGTCACGAAGGGCTGGGCCGTCGACCCGGCCGAGAACTACCCGTTCTCACCGCTCGGCTCCGGTCCCTACATGAAGCTCCCGCCGGGGCAGTACCGGGTGACCGACACAATCGGCGCCAACTACGTCAGGCTCCTCCACGTCGCGCCCGCCGACGCCACCCAGACGGTGCAGGTCAAGGTCGCCAAGAGGGGCGGCAACGCCGGGCCGGGCCGCCCCGGTAGCCGGCCGCTGCCGTCGCTGCCCAAGGTTCCTTACCTGGCCAACCCGCCGAAGGATGCGCTGCCCGACCTGGTGCCGCTCCCGTCCTGGGGGATCTCGACCTCCCACACCAAGGCCAGCGGCACCAGGCCCGCCCGGGACCTGCTGAACTTCGGGGCCACCGTGTGGGTCGGCGGCAACAGCCCGCTCGACGTCGAGGGGTTCCGCAGCCACGCCTCGCCGATCATGAAGGCCTACCAGTACTTCTACCGGAACGGGCACGTGATCGGCCGGGCCAGGGCCGGGACGATGGGCTTCGACAACGCCAAGGGGCACCACCACTGGCACTTCGAGCAGTTCGCCAGGTACACCCTGCTCAACTCGGCCAAGAAACTCGTGGTGCCCAGTCACAAGGTCGGCTTCTGCATAGCGCCGACCGACCCGGTGGACCTGCTGCTCCCGCACGCCGTGTGGCAGCCGTCGCAGGTCGGGCTGGGCGGCCAGTGCGGCAGCCCAACCGCCCTGTGGGTGCGCGAGATGATGCCGATCGGCTGGGCGGACACCTACTTCCAATCGATCGCCGGCCAGTCGTTCAACATCACCAAGGTGCCGAACGGCACCTACTACATCGAGATCACGGCGAACCCGCTGCGGGTCCTGCACGAGACCAACACCCACAACGACGTTTCGCTCCGCAAGGTCATCCTCGGCGGAACGCCAGGTCAACGCACCGTCAAGGTGCCCGCCTACGACGGCATCGACCCAGAGGGCTAATCCGGCGCGGCTCGTAACGCCGGTTCCAGCGGATGCCGCGGCGAACGCCGCGGCATCCGCTGTGCGGGCTCGACCTAACCGTGTGACCTGGGCCTGCCGGTGGGGTAGCGCGCCAGCACCGCGCCGTCCGCTGTCATGCGCCGGCGTCTCCCACGGGCTCCCGCCCAGCCCTGCGGTCCGGTCGGCAGGCCTACCGGCCGGACAGTGCCGCCAGCACGGCTTCGATGGCCTGGCCATCGGCGGCGGCGGCACCTGTTGCCGCGCCGCCGCGGGGGGTGCGGCGGAAGATCTCGGCGGCGGCCTGGTGGAAGCCCTCAGGGAGCCCCGCGGCGGCCATGCTCG
Organism: uncultured Actinomycetes bacterium; assembly: GCA_963703605.1. Classification (GTDB taxonomy): domain Bacteria; phylum Actinomycetota; class Actinomycetes; order Streptosporangiales; family Streptosporangiaceae; genus DASXKD01. The sequence goes on along the minus strand of CAVPFC010000048.1, from coordinate 90,584 downwards.
CGGCGATCTCCTCCATCTCGGCCACCCAGCGCCAGCCCTTGGCCGTGGCCGACCTGGCCGACCCGGCGCGACCGCTCCGCGAGCGATGGCTGGGACAGCGCCCACTCCGCGAGCAGGGTGTCCTCGACGCCCTCCGCCCGGGCGAGGGCCCGCACCGCCAGCAACAGCGCCGCCGAGCCCTTGGTCCACCCGGCGTAGGCCATCTTGACCGCGGACGCGGCCGTAGGGGCCTCGCCGACGACCCGCGCCTCCAGCGCCGTGCCGGTGAACAGGGCGGCCACGTCCGGCGCCCGCGGGCCCGACAGGTACAGCCGGGTGCTCCCGGGCGTCTCCGGGGGCAGGCCGATGATCCCGCCGTCGATGTACTCGCCGCCGCCGGCGCAGATCACCTTGGCGATGTCCCCGGCCGTGGCCGGGGATACCGCGTTGGCGTCGACGTACAGTCCGCCGAACCCGGCCAGGGCCCTGGCGACGTCCATGGCCGCGTGCGGCGGGCAGATGGACAGGATCACCGCGGCCCGGCCGGCCACGGCCCCGAGTGTGCCCGCGTCGGTGAGCCCGGCGGCCGCGGCGCGGGCCGCGGTGGCGGGACCGCGGCCCTGCGACGCCCACAGCACGGTGTGCCCGTTCTGCGTCAGGCACCGCCCGACGGCGGCGCCCATCTCGCCGGGGTGCAGCAGCCCGATCACGGTCTCGGTCACGATTGCCTCCGCGACAAGTGTCGCGCACGCCGTGACGGCGGGGTGCCGAGGCAGGGCGCGGAGGTGGGCGCAGTGGCGGTTGCGGAGGCGGGCGCCATGGCGGGGTGCGGAGGCGGGCGCCATGGTGGGGGCGCGGGAGGCCGGCGCCATGGCGGGGGGCGCGGGAGGCCGGGTGCGAGGCGGGGTGCGGTGCGAGGTGTAACGCGGCGCGGTAGCCGGTCCGGGCGCCCGGACGGCGGCCGCGTCCGCCTGGTACCGGCTTCGCCGCTACCAGGTGGGCCAGGGACCCGGCGAGTTGGCAAACGGCGCTCCGGGGATCGGCGTGAACCGGTTCCCGGTCAGCGCGCTTATCTCGATGCCGTAACCGGCCACATTCGTGCTGCGCGGCATGAGAGACGGCGGGCCCGGCTTGTGGGCCAACACGATCAGCGTGCTGCCCGAGCGGTTCGTCCAGAGGACGTCCTGGGTCTGCCCCGGGTACATCCTCCCGAGCGCCCAGTTGCCCAGGACGCGGACGGCCCTGCCGGTGCGCGTGGAAAACTCGGTGAACGCCAGGTCGGATTCAAGCGGCCGCTTGGTCTCGGAGACGGTCGCGCAGACGATCTTGGTGCCGTCCGGGGTGATGAAGGCGCTGAAGCCCTCGATGACGTTGACGGCCCTGCCGTGCACGAATCGCAGGCTCTCCTGATCACCCTTCCATTGCACGGCCAGCCGGCTGTCCGACGGCAAGCTGTCGCCTGGTGCCGCGGTATCGAGGAGGCGGATGTCGATACTGTTGCCCGCCCACTGCTGGAACGCGAGCGTCCTGTCGTCAGCCGCCCAGGAGAGCACGCTGCCGTTGCCCCCCGCGTTGTTGGTGACCGGCCCGCCGCCCGGCCACGTCCAAACCCGCTCGGCGCCGGTGGCCAGGGTGAACACCTGAATTTCCGGGCCGGGCCCGCCGCCGCGGCCGCCCCGCAACGCGATAGCCAGCCTGCTGCCGTCGGGGGACAGCGCGATGCCCGAGATCTGCGCGCGCGCCGGTTCGCGCGGGATGGGCACCGCCGTCAGCGGGGCAGGCCCGCCGTGCGGGCCGAGTCGGAGCAGGAAGAACTTCGCCGGCCCGGTGTTGACGAACGTTCCCCCGAACTTGTGGGTTACTTGCCACATGCCCGCGGTCAAGACGAAGGTGTGGCCGTCGCCGGCGGCCGCTACCTGTGTGAACGTTCGGTAGGGTGCCGGCGGGCGGATCGTGGCGAGCATCGCGCCGGTGGCCGTGGCGCGCACGACGGCGTGCAGTGGCCCAGCAAACGGGGCTCTCCTGGCCCGATGGCCGGTGAGCGCGATGTAGTACGGGGGGAGGCCGGCAAGCGGCCCGGCCGGATGCCTGGCCGACGGCCGGGGCCGGTGCTGGGCGTGGAACGTGGCGGAAATGGCCAGCGAGGCGGCGACCACGGCGGCCACCGAGGCGGCGGCGGCCACCGGTGCCAGCCAGCCCGGCCAGCGGCGGCCCGTGAGCCGGGGCAGCCCGCGGCGGCGCGGCGCGCCGCGCAGCCGCAGCGGGGGGACGCTGTGCGGCGCGATTTCGTCGCCGGTCTCCCGCATCGCCGTACGGACCTTGTCCTCGAGGACGTTCATGAGCTCTCCTGAAGCAGGCGGCCGAGCGAGGCGAGCGCCCGGTGCGTCGCGGACCTGACGCTGCTGGGGCTGATCCCCATCGTGGTGGCCGCCTCCTCGGCGGACAGGTCGAGGTAGAAGCGGAGCACGAGCGCCTCGCGCTGCCGGGCCGGGAGCCGCCGCAGCGCCGCCATGACCGCGTGGCGTTCCTCGCTGGTCAACACCGCGGATTCCGCGGAGACCATGGCCGGCTGCGGGCCGAGCAGCCCGCGCGACGCCTGCGCCGATGTCCGGCGGCGCAGCGCCGACCGGCAGCCGTTGAGCACCGCGGACCGGACGTAGTGCACCGCGCTGCCCGGGTCAGACAGGCTCGACCAGCGCCGGTACAGCCCGCAGAACGCGTCCTGCACGACGTCCTCGGCGCCCTGCTGGTCGCCGAGCATGATGTGGGCCAGCCGGATCATCCCGAGCGCGTGCGCCTCGTAGAGTTCCGTCACGGCCCGCTCGGCGGAGGCCGCCTGCGCGGCTGGCCCGGGCGTGCGGCCCGCCCGGGGCCCCGGGCGGCCCCCCGGCGCAGCGACCTCGTCACCTGCCCCTGGTCGGCCGGTCCCCGGCTTGCCGGTGACCGGTACAGCCGCGGCGGGCTCCGTGAGCCTGGGTTCCATGTTCCAGAGACGCACGCCGCGCCGTTCCGCTGCTCCGCCGGTCATATTCGCGGCCCGGCGGCGCGGTACGCGCCGGTGATGATCTCCGAGAGGCTGCCGCCCGCGGCGGCCGGTGGCAGCGGGCCGATGGCCGCGACGGCCGCGGCAAGCGCGCCGAGCGTCCCGGCGCGGACGGCCATGCCCAGGGCGCGACGATGCATGCGAGCCTCCTTTTCCGGGCCGGCGGTCACCTGCACCACCCGGGCGAGAGCGGCCGGGATCAGCCGGGACCGCCTGCCATGCGCCGCGAATGGTTGACAAGCTCCGCTGTTCCCACTGACTGTCATGTGTCAGAAGATGACTGGCGTATCGCGAGTGTTGACCGCCCGGGAAAGGCTCCAGCTTCCTGGAATTTGCCGGCACCGGACAACGTTTCGCTCCGTTCGTGCCCGCGCAGGCCGGAGCGCCGCCACGGCCCCCCTCCGGTCGCTCGTGCCTGTGCCGGGTAGGCGGCGTCATCGCGATGCCACTCTCGGTAGAGTCGTTTGCAGAGGGCCGCGAGGCCGATATCGATGGCCGCCCAGTAGCGACGTTCCCACCCCGGCGGGCGGCGGCATGGGCACAAGGAGAGCATGCAGTGGCGAAGCTCGTCTACGCATTCACCGAAGGCAACAAGGACCTTAAGGACCTGCTGGGCGGCAAGGGGGCCAACCTTGCCGAGATGACCAACATCGGCCTGCCCGTGCCGCCTGGCTTCATCATCACGACCGAGGCTTGCCGTTATTTCCTGAGCCACGGCGCCGTCCCCGAGGGCCTCGCCGCCGAGGTCAGCGAGCACCTGACCCGGATGGAACGGGCCATGGGCCGGCGGCTCGGCGACCCGGCCGACCCGCTGCTGGTCAGCGTGCGGTCCGGGGCCAAGTTCTCGATGCCCGGCATGATGGACACCGTCCTGAACATCGGCATCACCGACGAGTCCGTCCACGGCCTGGCCAAGCAGTCCGGCAACGAGCGGTTCGCCTGGGACGCCTACCGGCGGCTGGTCCAGATGTTCGGCAAGACCGTGCTCGGCATCGACGGCGAAGCGTTCGAGCACGCGCTCGACGAGGCCAAAAAGGCCAAGGGCACGGCCAACGACCTGGACCTCGACGCGGGCGACCTGAGCCAGCTCACCGAAACCTTCAAGCAGATCGTGCGCGACCACACCGGCCACGAGTTCCCCCAGGACCCGTACCAGCAGATGGACCTGGCGATCCAGGCCGTGTTCAACTCCTGGAACTCGCCCCGCGCCGTGCTCTACCGTCGCCAGGAGCGCATCCCCGCCGACCTCGGCACCGCGGTCAACGTGGTCGCGATGGTGTTCGGCAACCTCGGTGCCGACTCCGGGACCGGCGTCGCGTTCACCCGCGACCCGGCCACCGGCCAGCAGGGCATCTACGGCGACTACCTGCAAAACGCGCAGGGCGAGGACGTCGTCGCCGGCATCCGCAACACCGTCCCGCTGCAAGACCTCGAGAAGATCGACCCGGTCTGTTTCGGGGAGCTGCTGGAGATCATGCGCACGCTGGAGAACCACTACCGCGATCTGTGCGACATCGAGTTCACCATCGAGCGGGGCAAGCTCTGGATGCTCCAGACGCGGGTTGGCAAGCGCACCGCCGCTGCCGCGTTCCGCATCGCGACCCAGCTCGTCGACCAGGGCCTGATCGACATGGACGAGGCGCTCACCCGGGTCACCGGGGACCAGCTCGCCCAGCTCATGTTCCCCAGGTTCGACGTCACCGGCGAGGTCACCAAGATCACCACCGGGGTCAGCGCCTCGCCCGGCGCCGCCGTCGGCAAGGCCGTGTTCGACTCCGCCCGTGCGGTCGAGCAGGCCGATGCGGGCGAGGACGTGATCCTGGTCCGCCGGGAGACCAACCCCGACGACCTGCACGGCATGATCGCCGCCCAGGGCATCCTCACCAGCCGGGGCGGCAAGACCAGCCACGCCGCCGTGGTCGCCCGCGGCATGGGCAAGACCTGCGTCTGCGGCGCCGACGAGCTCGACGTCGACGTGGCGGGCCGCAAGCTGACCGCGCCGGGCGGGGTCGTCGTCACCGAGGGCGACGTGCTGTCCATCGACGGCACCAGCGGCGCGGTCTACCTCGGCCGGGTCGCGGTCGCCCCCTCGCCCGTGGTGGAGTACTTCGAGAACGGGCTCACCGACGACGCGGATGACCTGGTCAAGGCCGTAGACCGGATCATGAAGCACGCCGACGAGCGGCGCCGCCTCGGCGTGCACGCCAACGCCGACACCGGCGAGGACTGCGCCCGGGCCCGCCGGTTCGGCGCCGGCGGCGTCGGCCTGGTCCGCACCGAGCACATGTTCCTCGGCGAGCGCCGCCAGCTCGTGGAGCGGCTGATCCTGGCCGAGGACGAGGCCGGCCGGCAGGCCGCGCTTGACGCGCTGAAGCCCTTGCAGCGCGGCGACTTCGTGCAGATCCTCGAGGCGATGGACGGACTGCCGGTCACCATCCGGCTGATCGACCCGCCGCTGCACGAGTTCCTGCCGGACCTCACCGACATGTCGGTCAAGGTTGCCCTGGAAGGGGACAAGGCCAGCGCGCAGGACCGCAAGCTGCTCGACGCGGTGCGCCGGCTGCACGAGCAGAACCCGATGCTCGGCCTGCGCGGCGTCCGGTTGCTCCTGGTCATCCCCGGCCTGCTGGACATGCAGGTCCGGGCCATCGCGGAGGCGGCCGCGGAGCTGAAGAAGGCGGGCCGCGACCCCCGGCCGGAGGTCATGATCCCGCTGACCGCGTCGGTACAGGAGATGGAGATCTCGCGGGAGGCCACCGCGAAGGTGCTGGCCGACGTCGAGGCGGAGACCGGGGTGCACGTGCACACCATGATCGGCACCATGATCGAGGTGCCCCGCGCGGCGATGATCGCCGGGGAGATCGCCAAGTCCGCCGAGTTCTTCTCCTTCGGCACCAACGACCTCACCCAGATGGGCTGGGGCTTCTCCCGCGACGACGTGGAGGGCGCGTTCTTCAGCCGGTACATCGAGCTGGGCATCTTCGGCGTCTCCCCGTTCGAGACGATCGACACCGAGGGCGTCGGCCGGATGGTCCGCATCGCGTCGGAGGAAGGCCGGGCGGCGCGCCCGGACCTGGAGCTCGGGGTGTGCGGCGAGCACGGCGGCGACCCCGAGTCCGTGCACTTCTTCCACCAGGTGGGCCTTAACTACGTGTCCTGCTCGCCGTTCCGGGTGCCGGTAGCCAGGCTGGAAGCGGGCCGGGCCGCGCTCCAGGACACCTTGGGGGGCAGCGACAGCAGGTGAGCCGCGTCGCGGGCTACGACTCCCACGCCACCGCGCGGCGGGAAGCCGAGCCGGCCAAGTCAGTGCCGTCGTGGGCCAACCAGCGCGGCCCGTTCATCCGGGACCGGGCCAGGGTGCTGCACTCCTCGGCGTTGCGCAGGCTGGCCGCCAAGACCCAGGTGGTCGAGGTGGGCGCCGGCGACTTCCCGCGGACCAGGCTCACTCACTCGCTGGAGTGCGCGCAGATCGGGCGCGAGCTCGGTGCGGCGCTGGGCTGCGATCCCGACCTCGTCGACGCGGCCTGCCTGGCACACGACCTGGGCCATCCCCCGTTCGGCCACAACGGGGAGATGGCCCTGGCCGAGTGGTCTGCGAGCTGCGGTGGGTTCGAGGGCAACGCGCAGAGCCTGCGCCTGCTCACCAGGCTGGAGGCCAAGGTGGCCGGGGCCGGGCTGAACCTCACCCGGGCCACGCTGGACGCCACCATCAAGTACCCCTGGGGTGCCCCGGATGAGCCGCTCCTCGCCAGCGACGCAGGGCCGGCCAAGTTCGGGTACTACGCCGAGGACGCGAAAGCGTATGGCTGGATAAAGCAGGGGGCACCGGACGGGCAGCTATGCCTCGAAGCGCAGGTCATGGACTGGGCCGATGACGTCGCCTACTCGGTGCACGACCTGGAGGACGGGCTGCACGCCGGCCACATCACGATCGCGGCGCTGCACGACCCGGCCGAGCGCGCGGTCATCGCGGACCTGGCCCTGTACCGGTACTGCCGCCCGGGCGCGGTGACCACCGCCGAACTTCTCGAGGTGCTCGGCCGGCTGCTCGCCCTGCCCTGCTGGCCGGCGTCCTTCGACGGCGGGCCGGGTTCCCTGGTGGCGCTGAAGTACCTGACCAGCGAGCTGATCGCCCGGTTCTGCGGCGCGGCGCAGGAGGCGACGCTCGCCGCGGCCGGCGGCGCGCAGCCGCTCACCCGGTACGCCGCCAGCCTCGTCGTGCCGCGGCGGCAGCGGCTGGAGTGCGCCCTGCTCAAGGCGGTGACCGCGCACTTCGTGATGAACCGGGACGGGGTCGCCGCCTACCAGGCCCGGCAGCGGGAGCTGATCGCCGAACTGGCGGCGGCGGTGCAGGCGGGTGCCCCGGCCACGCTGGATCGCGCGCTGCGGCCCGCCTACCTCGCGGCGGAATCCGACGCCGCGCGGCTGCGCTCCGTGGTCGACCAGATCGCGTCGCTCACCGATACTTCCGCCATGGCCTGGCATGATCACCTGTGCCGGGGTGAGCCGCCCGCCGCCCTGCACGCGCGGGACGGGGACGGGCAGGCAGCTACGAAAGAAGGATCGTCCCATGGCCACTGAACCCACATATGTGATCGTCGGCGCGAGCCTGGCCGGCGCGAAGGCCGCCGAGACCCTCCGGGCGGAGGGGTTCAGCGGGGGCATCGTGCTGTTGGGTGAGGAGACCGAGTTTCCCTACGAACGGCCTCCGCTGTCCAAGGGGTACCTGCTGGGCAAGGACGAGAAGGCCACGATCTACGTGCACGACGAAGGCTGGTACGCGGAGAACGACGTGGACCTGCGGCGCGGGGTCTCGGTCGCCGCGCTCGACCCTGGTGCGCGGCAGGTCTCGCTGGCCGGCGGGCTGACGGTGGGCTACGACCGGCTGCTGCTGACCACCGGCGCGGCACCGCGCAAGCTCAGCGCGCCCGGGGGCGACCTCGGCGGGGTCCTGTACCTCCGCTACGTGGGGGACAGCGAGCGGCTGGCCGGGGTGCTGCGCGGCGCCGGCCAGGTGGTCATCGTCGGCGCGGGCTGGATCGGGCTCGAGGTGGCCGCCGCCGCCCGGGAATTCGGGTGCGCGGTCACCGTGGTTGAGCCGGAGCCGGGGCCGCTGTACCGGCACCTCGGGCCGGAGCTTGGCGCGGTGTTCACCGGCCTGCACACCGACCACGGCGTGGTGTTCCGGTTCGAGGAGTCGGTCACCGAGTTGCGCGGCTCCGGCGGGATCGTGAAGGAGGCGGTCACGTCGGCGGGGGTGGCGCTGCCCGCCGACGTCGTCGTGGTGGGGATCGGTGCGGTGCCCGCGACCAGCCTCGCCTCGGGCGCCGGGCTGGACGTCGGCAACGGGGTGATCGTGGATGCCGGGCTGCACACCTCGGCGCCGGATGTGTTCGCCGCGGGGGACGTGGCGAACAGCTACCACCCCTTGTTCGGCCGGCACGTCCGGGTTGAGCACTGGGCCAACGCGCTGAACGGCGGGCCAGCCGCGGCGCGGTCCATGCTTGGCAAGGGCGTGTCCTACGACGCGGTGCCCTACTTCTTCAGCGACCAGTACGACCTGGGCATGGAAACGGCCGGCCTGCCCGAGCCCGGTTCCTACGACCAGGTCGTCTACCGGGGCGACCGGGAGGCGCGCGAGTTCATCGCGTTCTGGCTGTCCGGCGGGGCCTTGGTGGCCGGGATGAACGTCAACGTCTGGGACGTCACCGACGACATCCAGGCCCTCATCCGCTCGAAGCGCCCCGTAGACCCCGCCCGCCTGGCCGACCCCGACACCCCCCTCACCGACGTCTGACCCCTGCGCCAGTGGCCCGCCCCCGGTGGCTCTGATCCTGAAGGATTTTCCATAACCCGGATGGAGAATCCTTCAGGATCATGAAATCAGTGCGCTGCAAGCTGGGCCGCACGGGCGCAGCCGGCCGGTCCAGCCCCCTCGGTGGAGCGCGGCGGCGATTTCGCTCGCCACGCGGCATGGGTGCTCTGTGATGTCCGCCCATCCGTACCGGAGCGTGACCATCCCCGCCGCGGCGCTGGCGTTGTCGCGATGGATGTCGCGCCAGCGTGATTCGGCAGGGTGGGCGGCGCCGCCGTCGAGCTCCACCACTACGCCGAACTTCTGGTACTGGTTATCCAGGTACCTGGTGCGGTTGCCAGCCAAGCTGATGGCTTGGCGCTCGGCCCGCGGCAGGCCGTGGCGGACCTCTACGTTGCGGACATAGCGCCATTCCAGCACCGAGTGAACGCCAGCGGCGACATCATCCAGGGCATTCGTCAGTTCAGTGCGCCACCGCATCTTGGGTCTGGCCGCCATCGCGGCGGAAAGAAGCGACGCGGTGGTCAGCCGCCGGGAGCACGCACGTGCGAGCCAGCCGAACGCTTCGTCGAGGCTGGAGGCCAGCCGGGTGAGGTCGAGCGTCGTCTCCTCGATGCGGGTTCTCGGCGGCATGCGTGATGGATGAATGGCTTGTTGCGCCCGGGCGCAATAGTGGATGACCAGCCTGGGCACTTCCGGGCGTCCTCGAGGCGCTGGGGTCACTCGCCTTGAGCTGCTGACGATTACATGGATCGCTTCCCTCGGCCGGTCAGCCAGCCCGTCCACCTCGGCTGCGGTGTGATATCCAAGCGCCGCTCCCGGCCCAGCGCGCAACACCGCCCCCCACAACACCGCGCGCCTTGATGGCTGGCCAGTGAAAGCGGCGTAAACCCCGTGGTAGAGCGGTTGCCATCGGCCGTTGTGCAGTTGGGGGTCAATGATGCGGACATTGAGCCCGGCAGCCGCCAGTTGCCAGCGGGCTATTACGCCGTGCTGGAGGTCGAGTAGGTCCTGGCACGGGCCGGGAATTTGAAGGGCCACGGAATGAACCCTGACCGGGACCCGCGGCGTCCGCAGCCGCTGCCGTTCCGGCTGTGGACGGGCGGGGCGAGTCCGCGGTTGCTGTGGATAACTAAGGCTCCATGTCGGTGGCGTCTGGTACGGGCGAGACATTGACACGCTGCGGGGGCCGGCGTCGGATATCGGGTAACACGGACACCGGAGGTCCCATGAGTGACTATGACGGCGAGCTGCGGACCCTTGCGGCGGAGCTTGACCGGGTCGAGCAAGCGTTTCGGGGCCTGTCCGAGGACGACTGGCGCCGCCCGACCCTGCTGCAACCGGTCGACGAGGCACAGGCCCACTGGACGCTGTTCGAGCTTGCCGGGCACTTCGACATCTCGATCGGGCTCACCCGGATGCTGATCGCCGACCAGCAGCAGGGCCAGGTCGGGCGCGACCGGGTCAGCTTCTTCATCTTCCACCGCCCGGAGGTGGCCCCCGTCGTCTACGACTACGCCTACACGATGGTGGCGGGCAAGGCACCCGGCCAGATGCCTGATGTGCTGCACGAGACGTTCACCAAGACCATCGAGGAGTCCCGGGCCACGCCACCGGAGACGGTGGGCTCGGGCTACTACGCGCTGATGCAGCTGGGCGAGTTCGTGCCGAGCCGCGTCGTCGAGGCGGTCGTGCACGGCCTCGATCTCACCGACGCGCTGGGCACCGACCCCGTTGCCACGCCGGAGGGAGTGGCGATGACTGCCGCGATCTTCGATGAGTTGCTGGCCCGGCGGACTGTGCCGGGCCGGCCAGCCAGCCTCGCCGACGACATGGCCTGGGTGCGGGCGGCATCCGGCCGGTCCCCGCACGAAGACCCGCGGCTACCGCTGATCGGGTGACCCGCCAGCCGGTTCCGGGCCGGTTGCGGCCGCCCGGCCCCGTGGCACCGTGTCGCCGAGAATCGCGGCGACGGTGGCGGCGGTGTCGGAGAGGTCGGGCAGCACGGCATCGGCCCCGGCTGCGGTGAGCCTGTCCGCGGTGGTCCCGCCGGTGGCCACGGCGACCACGCGGGCGCCGGTGGCGAGGGCGGCCGCCACGTCCAGTTCGGTGTCGCCGACCAGCACGGTCCGCTCGCCGGCGAAGTCGGTGCCGTACCGGCGGGCCGCGTTGCCGCGGGCCAGGTGGACAAGTTCCGCCCGGACCTCGTGGGACTCGCCGTAGGCGCCGATGCCGAGGTCCAGGTGGCCGGTGAGCCCGGCCGCGGCGAGCTTCACCTCGGCGATCGGCCGGACGTTTCCGGTGAGCACCGACTGCACCACGCGCAGCGGCCCCAGGCCGTCGGCGGGTGCGTGGGCCTCGTGACGGCGCGTACCTGGCCAGTGCGGCCAGCGCCGCCGCCGCGCCGGGGAGCGCCTCGCTGCGCCCGGCCGCCAGTTCGCGGCCCATCGGCGCCAGGGCGGTCAGCCCGGCGATGAACTCGTCCAGGTGTGCCCGCGGCTCCTCGACACCCGCCCTGGCCAGCGTGTCATGGATGATCGCCCGGTCGGTGCGGCCCGCCATGGGCGCGATGCCCGGCAGTTCCCGGCCGAACATGTCACGGAAGACCATGCCATACAGTCGCTGGCCGACTCCGCTCGCGCCGATCAGGGTGAAATCGATGTCCCAGAGGACCAGCAGGCTGCGCACGGCGCGACGATAGCAGGCTGCATCCGGCAGGCCCGGCGGGCGGGGAAGGCGGACGGGGCGGGCGCGCAGCGCGGGGGCGGGGAAGGCACAGACAGAGTGTCGGCGCTGGGGACTAGACTCGCCGCGACAGGGGCGCAGGCGAGCACGCTTGAGGCACGCAGGGTTTGAGCGAGGGGTACGAGTGGCAGGCCGGATCCGCGACGAAGACATTGCGCTGGTCCGCGAGCAATCACCCATCGCCGACGTCATCGGCGACTACCTCCAGCTCCGCAACGCCGGTGGCGGCTCGCTCAAGGGCCTGTGCCCGTTCCACGACGAGAAGACCCCGTCGTTCAACGTCACCCCGGCCCGGGGCCTGTGGTACTGCTTCTCCTGCGCCGACGGCGGCGACGTCATCAAGTTCGTGGAAAAGGTCGACAACCTTTCCTTCCCCGAGGCGGTCGAACGGCTCGCCGCCAGGGCCGGCATCGAGCTCCGCTATGAGCAGGGCGGCCACGTCCCCGGCCAGGAGCACAGCCAGCGCCGCCGGTTGCTGGCCGCTCATCAGGCGGCCGCCGAGTTTTATACAGAACGGCTGCGCACACCACCCGCCGTACCGGCGCGGGCCTTTCTCGCGGAGCGTGAATTCGACCTGGCGGCCGTGGAACCCTTCGGCGTCGGCTACGCGCCCGCGGAGTGGGAAGCGCTCACCAGGCACCTGCGCGGCCGCGGCTTCACCGACGCCGAACTGCTGCTTGGGGGGCTGGTCAGCCAGGGACGCCGCGGCCCGGTGGACCGGTTCCGCGGCAGGCTCATCTGGCCGATCAGGGACCTGACCGGGGACGTAATCGCGTTTGGCGCGCGGAAGCTGCTCGCCGAGGACGACGGGCCGAAATACCTCAACACGCCCGAGACGCCGCTGTTCAAGAAGAGCTCGGTGCTGTACGGCGCCGACCTGGCCAAGCGGGACATCGCCGCCCAGCGCCGGGCGGTGATCGTCGAGGGCTACACCGACGTCATGGCCTGCCATCTGTCCGGCGTGACCACGGCGGTCGCCACCAGCGGCACCTCGTTCGGCGAAGGGCACGTCAAGGTGCTGCGCCGGCTGCTCATGGACGCCGACCAGTTCCGGGGCGAGGTCGTGTTCACCTTCGACGGGGACGCGGCTGGCCAGCGGGCCGCGCTGCGGGCGTTCGACCTGGAGGAGCGGTTCGTCACGCAGACCTTCGTGGCCGTGCAGGCCGACGGCCTCGACCCATGCGACCTGCGGGTGAAGCGCGGGCCGGAAGCGGTGCGGGACCTGGTGGCCCGGCGTGTCCCGGTGTTCGAGTTCGCCATCCGCAGCGAACTGGCCAAGCACAACCTGGACACCAACGAGGGCCGCCTCGCCGCGCTGGACGCCGCCGCCCGGATCATCGGCCGGATCAAGGACCGTGGTCTGGTCAACCGCTACGCGGTCAGCCTGGACAGGTGGCTGGGCATGCTGGACGAGGAGTTCGTGCGGACCCGGGTACTCGAGCAGGCAGCGCGGCCGGCCGGCCCGCGGCGGCCCGGCGGCGTGACCCCGGGCCAGCCGGGCCGGGCCGGGCCGCAAGGCCGCGGCGAGCCCGCGAGGCGCCAGCCGCCGGACCAAGGCGCCGGACGGGACGGTGGGCCGCGTGGCGACGCGCCCCCGGCGCAGGAGGCCAGGTACGACCTGGGCGACCCGGTGATCCAGGTGGAGCGGGAAGCGCTCAAGCTGGCGGTCCAGCGGCCCGCCCTGTGCGGGCCCGCCTTCGACGTGCTCGGCCCGGCCGCGTTCACCGCCGAGCCACACGCCGCGGTGCGCGAGCTGATCGACGGGTGCGGCGGGGCCAGGGGAGCGGCCGGCGTCCAGGAGTGGGTGACCCGGCTGCGGGACGCGGCCCCGGACGATCGCCTCCGCGGGTTCGTGACCCGGCTCGCGGTCGAGCCGTTGCGGGTGGCGCGCGCGGACGGTGAACCGGACTCGCGCTACGCCGACGCGGTGCTCGCCCGGGTGGAGGAACTCGCCGTGAGCCGGCGGATCGCCGAAGTCAAATCCCGCCTCCAGCGGCTGAACCCGGTCGAGGCCCAGTCGGAGTACAACCGGACCTTCGGCGACCTGGTCGCACTGGAGCAGCGGCGGAAGGCGCTGGTAGAGAAGGCGGCGGGCGCGTTCTAGGGCAGATCGTCCTGGATCGGCCGATTTTGTCGCGAACGCGGCGTTTCCGCTCCCTATCTGACTTCGCAGCGTCGGCGTTACGCGCCAGAAGGTGACAAAATTAAGCCCACCAGAACCAGGGCTCCCTGGCGCACACTGGTCTTCGTGACTTTTACGTTACTTTCCCCGGCGCGGCAGCCCGACCAGGTGGCTGAGCTCATAGCGAGGGCCAGGGAGCACGGAGCGGTGGCCGTCGGTGACATCGCCGTGGCCATCGACGCGTGCGACCTTCCCGCGCAGGCGCTCGATGGCATCGTGCGGATGCTCGCGGATGAGGGCGTGGAGGTCGTTGACGTCGCCCACGAGGACGCGGAACCCGCGCCCGCGGGTGACCAGCGGGAGGAATCCCGGCGCCCGGTCACCGGTGACCTGGTCCGCATCTACCTGCGCGAGATCGGCCGGGTTCCGCTCCTCACCGCCGAGGGGGAGGTCGAGCTGGCCAAGGCCATCGAGGCCGGCCTGTTCGCCGAGGAGAAGCTGCACGCCCGCCTTCCGCTCGACGAGGCCAGGCGCACCGATCTGGCCCTGCTCGCCGGCGACGGCCTGCGCGCCAAGCAGCGGCTCATCGAGGCGAACCTGCGGCTCGTGGTGTCCATCGCCAAGCGGTACATCGGCCGGGGCCTGGGCTTCCTCGACCTGATCCAGGAGGGGAACCTCGGGCTGATCAGGGCGGTGGAGAAGTTCGATTACACCAAGGGGTACAAGTTCTCCACCTACGCGACGTGGTGGATCCGCCAGGCGATCACCCGCGCCATCGCCGACCAGGCGCGCACCATCCGTATCCCGGTCCACATGGTGGAAACGATCAACAAGATGGCGCGCGTCCAGCGCCAGCTTCACCAGGCCCTGGGGCGGGAGGCGTCCCCGGACGAGATCGCCGCTGAAATGGGGCTGTCGGTCGAGCGCGTGGCCGAGATCCAGCGCATCGCGCAGGAACCGGTATCCCTTCAGGCGCCGATCGGCGAGGAAGACTCCGACCTGGGCGACTTCATCGAAGACACCGACGCCGTGGTCCCCATGGAGGCCGCGGCGTTCATCATGCTGCAAGATCAGCTTGAGGAGATCCTGGACGCGCTGTCCGGCCGGGAGCAGAAGATCATCCAGCTGCGTTTTGGCCTGACCGACGGTCACCCCCGGACCCTGGAAGAGGTGGGCCGGGAGTTCGGCGTCACCAGGGAGCGGATCCGGCAGATCGAGTCCAAGACCCTGGCCAAGCTGCGCCACCCGAGCCGCGCACAACTGCTTAGGGGCTACCTGGGGTAGCCCCTAAGCGTGCCCGCTCTCGGGTTAGGCGCCGGCCGCGGGCGTGGCCGGGGGAGGTTGCGTGAAGCCGCCGCGTGGCGGTGCGGCGGGCTGGGTTATGCCGCCGCCCGGCGGGGGTGTGCCGGGCGGGGCGAAACTTCCGCCGGTGGGTGCCGCGGGAGCCTGGCCCGCGTGCGCCTCGGACAGGCGGTAGTAGACATGCGTGACGACGAGCGCGAAGAACGGCGCGACCAGCGTGCCCGCGACCACGGTGGCGACGAAGCTGCGGAGCCCGGTGGGCAGCACCAGCAGGATTCCCGCCAGGGCGATGTTGAAGGCGGCCCAGATCAGGAAGACAAGCAGGTAAGTGGCGAACGCATGCCACGCGTAGCCACGGATGGTCCGCCAGCTGCTGGCGAACGATTCCAGCACCCCGGACCGGCCGACGACGATCGCGGGCACGATCAGCGACCAGAACGTCAGCAGGATGAGGC
This sequence comes from uncultured Actinomycetes bacterium, assembly GCA_963703605.1. Taxonomy (GTDB): domain Bacteria; phylum Actinomycetota; class Actinomycetes; order Streptosporangiales; family Streptosporangiaceae; genus DASXKD01. Next base: position 75,123 of record CAVPFC010000048.1, on the reverse strand, counting down.
CAGGCACGATGAGGACCGCGAAGCCGATCGCGATTGCGATCCCGGCCAGGATAGATGCCGCCGCCACCGGGAGGACGAACGGCGCGGCGGCCTTGACGGTCTCGCCGATGCTGAGGTCGGCCTGGCCGTCCCTTACGTCCTGGACGGCCTTGATCATCGCGGCCTGCACCAGGAAGGCGGCGATGAGGTCGATGACCTCCGCCACGACCTGGCCGCCGATTCCGGCGAACTGGGTCAGGACCCCGACGATGACCGCCGTCACCAGGTAGAGCATGAAAGCGATCGCGAGGAAGTGCGCCGCGTAGCGGCGGTAGAGGCCCCAGGCCTCGGAGATCACTCCAGTCAGCGGACTCATAGAGTGACAATAACATGACGTTGAGTGATAAGACCAGGTCAGGTGGCCCTTTGGTAATCTGCGGGCGGAGTGCGGTTTGACCGAACCCGCGAAACGGCCGTGGCCGCAGGGGCAAGGCCAAGTCCGGCGACGGGGATTACCGGCGACCGGGAGCCCTGGCCGCTGGCGCGGGCAGACCACTACGTCACCCGCCGGTCGTCGTCTTGCCGAGGCTTCTTGGCCCGGGTTAGCTCTCCGGGGAGCCGCCGGGAGTGCCGGGCACCGGCGAGTAATGCTGGCGGCCGTCGCCGTTGGAGTCTCTGGACCGCATGCCCGGGACACGCTCGTGCAGCGCGTCGCCAACCTTGGAGCGCGCCACGCCCGCACGATCGGCGATCTTTCCCCGGGCGGACCTGGCGTAGCCGGCCGCCTGAGCCTGCAACGCGGCGGCAGCCTGCTGCACGGCCGGGCTGTCCGCTACCTTGCGGGCCATCTTCTGCATCTGCTCATAGCGCTCCCGGCCGGCCCTCGTGCCAAGCACGAAGCCGATCCCGAGGCCGGCGATGAATACCACGCGGTACCGCATCTGGCACCTCTCTTCCCCGAGTGTGTTCGCCAAGTTAACCTGCGGGCTTGACTTCCCCGCAAAGGCCGGCCCTACTCCCGTCGCACGGCCATTCCGCTTGGCGGGCTGCTCGGCCAGGGTTCGCCACCTCGGCCAGCGCCGCCGGTTCCGCGGCTCCACGGGGCGCATCGGCGACCTCGCGGGTGCGCTACCCTTATCCCCGCGACCCCAGCCGGCAGGAACAGCGGCGCCACCCGGCCCCGTTGGTCCTTGAACCGGCCAGTCCCGCGTAGCTCAATCGGCAGAGCGTCCGGCTGTTAACCGGCAGGTTATAGGTTCGAGTCCTATCGCGGGAGCTCGCCGTATGGCCCTGACCTGGGGTTTCTGTTCGTACTGGGCTGTTCTGAGATTCGTCGGGTCGGCGCAGGTTGTGTTGGCTTGTGTTGATCATGGCAGTCCGCGGGCTTCACGAGGGACCGGGATGAGCGCGCGGGCCGGGGTTGGGGCGGAGCCGGGTGTGGCCTCGCTCGTGCCTGCGCACCTGGAAGTGTCTGGCAGACCCGGATCCTAGGACTTGCGTTCGGTTGATCTTGCCTTTGTGTGTGTGAATCCCCGGGCCCAGGTGCGCTTGCGTTCTGTGACATGAACTGCCGGGCCGTACCCGGTCGCTCTCATCGCCCGAAGGCCTGCCGCCATGGGATCGCCACAGCCGTGCGAGGCCCGGACTGGCACGGCATCTGAATCGTTGCTGCGATCACTGCTGTACACGCTGTGCCCTCCGGGCCGTTACCTTCGTCGCATGCCCGAGAGCAGGAAGGTAATTGGCCGGTGGCGTATCACAGAGATGGACAACTGGGATCAGGAGGCCGTCGACCTGGTCGAGCCCGGCTTCATCGAGTTCGATGAGGATGGTCTCGGTGAACTGGGGTTCATCGCGGTGACGGGAGAACTCGACTGCCGCGATGCGGATCGTGACGGCAGGCCGGGCGTCGAGTTCTCGTGGCAAGGCTCTGACGAGGGCGACGAGGTGAGCGGTCGCGGCTGGGCCGCGCTCAACCCCGACGGCACGCTCGAGGGTCACATCTACTTCCACCTTGGTGATGATTCCGCGTTCCGCGCCGAGCGGACCTGAGTCACGCGGGCAAGAGCATGCAGTACACCGCTGCAGTGGAATGCTTCGGGTTTGGCATGCTGCGGTCCGGGTCGGCGGGGGCGTCGCTGTCGAGGGAGTCCAGGTCGAAGTGAGCGTGGCCGTAACGGAAACCACTTCTCTTCCCGCCACCTGCCGGTCATACGGTAGACCAGGCCGGAGGGACCAGCTCAGCTGGGGCGAGTAGCACGGTACGCATCGCAGCGATTGGGCTGCCTTGATGATAGCCCCCTAACGTGCTGATTGATATATAATAATCCCGTCGATAGACATCACTATCGTGGAGGATCTGATGTCGAGAACGGTGGTTGACCTGGATGACGACGCGCTGTCGCTGGCGAGCGAGGAACTCGGCACCACGAGCAAGGTGGCGACCGTGAACGCCGCCCTGCGCCGCGTGGCGAACCAGCGGGCCGCGGCCCGCATGCTTGAGCTCCTCGACGAGACGGGCGCCGACCTGTCCGATGAGGCGCTGCGTGGGGCGTGGCGGGACGGCGGGCGCGGTTGAGCGTGCTGCTGGCGGACAAGTCCGCGCTGGAATGGGCCAGGCGAGACACCCGCGCCCGGGCTGCGTTCCTGGGCCTGCGCAGCGCGCACGTCATCGCGGCGTGCCATATGACAGCGCTGGAAGTTTGCTACTCCGCGCGGGACCAGAAAGATCTGGAGGCGCTGCTCGCGGGCCAGCGGGCACTGGAGTGGCTGCCGGTCAGCGAGGCGGCGATGGACCGGGCGCTGGAGGTCCAGCGGCTGCTTGCCCAGCATCGCGGCAATGGTCACAGGCGCCCGATCCCGGACCTGATCATCGCCGCGACCGCCGAACTGCATGGTGCCGAGGTGCTGCACGTCGACAGCGACTACGAGCTGATCGCCGAGGTGACAGGCCAGCCAATGCGGCGTTTGCTCGACCCCGGCCACGCGTAACCACGCCGACGCGAGTTGCACCGCCGCTGCCCGGCAGGAACATGGAGACCAACGCGACAGGCTTGCCGCCGCACTGACGGGACAGGACAGCCTGTCGACGCCACACCTAACCTGTCCCCTTTACAGCCTCGTGTCCTGCATTTGCTGGGACGCGGCAACGGGGTTACGGCTGGGAGTCAGGGCACGCGTGGCTGTGCCAGGCTCGCGCGTCGGCTGTAGGCTCTTGCGCTGCGGGCATGAGCGCGGCGCGTCGCCGTAGTGTCCAACATCCGCGTGACCGGGTCGCACTCGCCGCACTACGACGGCCGCGCCGATCGGGCCGGTGGCGGAAGCCAGTTCGGGAGTGGAAAGCCGCGCGGCCAGCACCATGGCCAGCGGCATGTCTCCCGCCACGGGTGCGCTGTGCAGCGGCCCCCGGGACGGATCCGTGTTGTGGTCGCGCAACGGCTTCTCGCTGTCACGCCCGCGATGGTGGAACAACGCGCCGCCAGGCGAGGCGCCACCGGTACCAGGCGCAGACTCCAGGCGCTAATCGCCCTCGGGTACCCGGCGGCGTCGCTGGCGCGTCGGCTGGGGGTTGAGCCGCGCCAGGTGTCTCGCATTGTCTGCGGAACCACGGCCACGGTCACCCCCACGCCTGCACGCCGCGGTCACCGAACTCTATGACCAGCTCTGGGATGTGCGGCCGCCCGAACAGACCCTGGGTCAGTGCAAGGCGGCGGCAACCGCCTGTGCGCTGGCTGCCAGCCACGGTTGGCCAACGCCGATGGGCCTGGGCGACGACCGGATCGACGACCCTGCTTACCGGCCCCGTACCTGGTGCCGGCCCGCTGCCTGTGATGACGGCTACCGAGCCAGACCAAGGCTTTGACTCTCATGACAACTCAGGCTCGCACGAGTCCAAGCCCGGCGCCCCACCGGATCCGCTTCTGCCCAGGGGAGCCGTGCAGCGTCGGGTGGCCCGGTCTTTTGTGATCGGCGAGGACGTGGCAGACTGCGAAAACGTCAGCAGACGGGTTTCACCGGCTGCGGACGGGGCGCAGTCGGCCCGTCTCCGCACCCTGTCAGGGAGGACGGGCAAATGCGCAATCCCTTGTGGCGTCCCGGCGTCGCACATGTCTCATTGGCAGCGATTACGCTCGCCACGGCCATAGCGCTCCTGGTAGTCCCGGCGGCGAGCGCGAGATCGGCGGGCGCGAACTCAGCCGCCGTCGGCCGCGCGGCGGCCCTAACCAGCGTTCGGCAGCAGTCCGGCGGCAGTGTGCCGGCGGCGACAAGGCAGCGACTGGCGTCGATCGCCAGCAAGGTCAGCTCGCTGGTCGGAAAGATGACGCTGGCGGAGAAATTCGGGCAGCTGGAGATGTCCGGCCCCACGGGCCCGAACGGCACGCCAGGGCAGGACACTTCTCAACGAGGTGCGAAGCGGCCAGGTCGGCTCCGTCCTCGACCTGGTGGGCGTGAAGTACATCAACCAGGTCCAGCGGGCCGCCCTGCAGTCGCGCCTGCACATCCCGGTGATCTTCGGCCTGGACGTCATCCACGGGTACAAGACGATCTTCCCGGTGCCGCTGGGGGAGGCCAGTAGCTGGGACCCGGCCGCCGTGCAGAACGACGCGTCGGTATCGGCCAGCGAGGCCACCGCGGACGGGATCAAGTGGACCTTCAACCCGATGGTGGACATCGCGCGGGACCCGCGCTGGGGACGCGTGGTCGAGGGCTCGGGGGAGGATCCCTTCCTCGGGTCGGCGATGGCGGCGGCGAAGGTGCACGGCTACCAGGGCAGCGACTTCAGCGCGCTGGACAAGATGGCCGCGACCGTCAAGCACTTCGCCGCCTACGGCGCACCCGTGGCGGGCCGTGAGTACAACACGGTCGACATGTCGACCCAGCAGCTTCTCAACGACTACCTGCCGCCGTACAAGGCGGCGGTCGACGCGGGCGCGGCGACGGTGATGAGCGCGTTCAACTCGCTGGATGGTGTGCCGGCCAGCGCGGACCCCTACCTGCTCACCACCATCTTGCGCAAGGAGTGGGGATTCAGCGGCACCGTGCTCAGCGACTACCAGGCGATCCAGGAGCTTGAAGCCTTCGGGTACGCGACCAGCGGGCCGGATGCCGCGCGGCTCGCGCTGACCGCGGGCGTGGACATCGAGATGGGCGTCCAGGTGCCCAGCCAGTACTCGACGTACACGAATTACGGGCCGGAGCTCGTGCGGAGCGGCAAGGTCAGCATGGCGGCCATCAACAGCGACGTGCGGCACGTGCTGACCCTGAAATTCCTGGCCGGTATGTTCGCCCACCCGTTCACCAACCCCAACCGCGTGAAGCACGCCGAACTCACGCCTGCGAACCTGGCGGCGGCGCGGGCCATGGCCGACCGGTCCATGGTGCTGCTGAACAATCAGAACAAAGCGCTTCCGCTGAGCACTAGCGTGCCGTCGATCGCAGTCGTCGGGCCGCTCGCCGACGACCCGTCCGACCAGCTCGGCCCGGACGTGCCGATCGGGTACTCGTCCTCAGACCTGACGTCGGTGGTGCCGGTGCTCAAGGGCATCAAGGCGGCGGCGCCGGGCGCGACGGTGAACTACGCGCAGGGTTGCGACACCTCCTGCACGTCGACCGCCGGGTTCGGCGCGGCGGTCAGTGCGGCCCAGGCATCGGCCGTGACCGTGGTCGTGGTGGGCGAACCGGCCTCCGACTCCGGTGAGGCATCGTCCCGCAGCATGATTGGCCTGCCGGGGCGGCAAGCTCGCGCTTGTGCAGGCGATCGCGGCGACCGGCAAGCCGTATGTTGTGGTCCTTATGAACGGGCGGCCGCTGACCATCGGCTGGCTCGCCAGGCATGCCCCGGCCCTGCTCGAATCATGGTTCCCCGGCACCGAGGGCGGCAACGCGGTCGCGGACGTGCTGTTCGGCAAGGTGAACCCGGGCGGGAAGCTGCCGATGAGCTTCCCGCGAGACGTAGGGCAAATCCCGATCACCTACAACGAGCTGCCCACCGGCCGCCCGTATGACCCCAACAACAAGTACACGTCGAAGTACCTCGACGTGCCGAACACGCCCCAGTACCCGTTCGGGTACGGGCTGTCCTACACGACGTTCGCGCTATCGAACCTGCACCTGTCGGCCAGCAGCATCGGCACCGGCGGCACGCTGCAGGCGACCGCGGACCTCACCAATACCGGAGCCGTGACGGGAGATGACGTCGCCCAGCTCTACATTCACGAAGACGGGACGAGCATCCTGCAGCCGGTCCGCCGGCTGGAGGGATTCCAGCGGGTGACGCTGGCGCCCGGCCAGAGCAAGACGGTCACGTTCACCCTGGGACCCAGCAATATCGGCTTCTACAACAACCAGGGCCAGTTCAATGTCGAACCCGGCACCGTCGACGTCTACGTCGGCGACAGCTCGGTCGGCGGCCTGCACGGCCAGTTCGCGGTGCGGTAACCGTACCGGGCCGCCGCGGTGGCAGCGCGGGAGGCCCGGCGCCAGCCGGGCCTCCCGCGCGCGGTGGCAGGCAGCACGCCGCGGCAGCCGTTAAGAACAAAATCGCTAAGCCCTCGACAGCAACCGGCCGCGCTTTCGTGGCGCCGGAGCCCTGTGGCGTCACCCGCGCGCTGCGGGGTAATGATGAATTCGCCGCCGCGCGGCCGGGTATCGCAGGGACAGAGAAAGGTCAGACACATGAGAACAGCGACATTATCGCGATGGGCGAGGGTGACGCGCTGGCCCGTGGCAATGGCGGTAACCGCCGTTATGCTGGCCCCGGCCCCGGCCCTCGGTTCGGGTGGAGTCGGCATACCGGTCGCCGGTTACAGCGGCCTTACCGGCGCCCAGCAGGCGACCTTGCTGGGCATTGCGCGAGATACCTGGAAGTTCTACAGCGTGGACGTCGACCCGGCGACGCATCTGCCGATGGACAACCTCACCTTCGCAGGCAGCTCCGCCACGCCCACCGAGTACGGCAGATATACCTCCGCCGCCAACATCGGGGTATACCTCTGGGCCGTGGTCGCGGCTAACGACCTCGGCCTGATCAGCCGGCCACGGGCACGCTCCCTGGTACAGGCCACGCTGACCGAGGTGCAGCACCTGAAGCGATTCCACGGATTCCTGTACCAGTGGTATGACACCACCACCGGCGACGTGATCAGGAACCCCGGCGACATCCACTGCTCCGCCGAGACCACGCCGACATTCGACAACTGCTACTTCATCTCCAACGTCGACAACGGCTGGTACGCATCGGGCCTGATCGTGGTCCGGCAGGCGATGCCCGAGCTCAGCCACCTGGCGGACAGCCTCATCGCGCCGATGAACTTCGGGATCTTCTACGACAGCCGCGCCGAAACGCACTGCAACACCAACCCGGCGATAGCCGGGAACCAGCCGACCGGCCAGATGTACGGCGGCTACTACGTCGGCCTGCCGCCCGGCCAGGGCGACAACTGGACGCACTACTACCACAACGGCGCCCTCTACAGCGACCCGCGGATCTCCGCCTACATCGGCATGGGCCTGCACCAGATGCCCGGCAACGTGTGGTGGCGGAGCTGGCGGGAACTCCCGCCGCCCGCTCCGTTCCTCGACTGCCAGACCACCGACCCGGACTTCTCCTGGCAAGGGCAGTGGCCGATGGGCGGATCCTGGCAGACCTACACCGACCCGCAATCCGGCAGGCGGTTCCCCGTGTGGGAGGGGCACTACACCTACCCCGGCTCCGGCCTGACCTTCATCCCGACCTATTCCGGCGGGATGTTCGAAGGGCTGATGCCCAACGAGGTCGTACCGGAGACTAGCTGGGGACCGCACAGCTTCGGGCTCGCGGACGCGCGCACCGCCCAGGTACAGATCAAGTACGCCACCGAGCAACTCCACTACCCGGTCTGGGGAATGTCCCCGTCGAGCACACCCGACGACACCGGCGGGTACGCAGGCTACGGGGTCGAGGGCCTGACCTTCCCCTACTACGGGACGGGCGCCGATGCCAGCCACCCGAACGAAGGGCTCTCCCAATGCCATGGCTGCGCGACCGAGGACGTCGTCACGCCGCACGCTTCGTTCCTGGCGCTGGACGTGGCACCCCAGCAGGCCTACGCCAACATCCAGGCGCTGCGCACGCTCTACCCGGGCGTGTACGGTGCCGACGGCTTCTTCGACGCAGTCAACCCAACCACCGGGGGGGTCGGCCACCGCTACCTGGTGCTCGACCAGTCCATGATCATGGCCGCCCTGGACAACGCACTCAACGACCGCGCTATCCAGCGCGACTTCGCCCGCGACCCAGTGTCCTGGGCGGCACGGACCTACCTGGCACTGGAGAAAATGTCGATCTAAACCTGCCTCGATCCCGGTACCCAGGTCGATGGGCGCTACCAGGCTGAACTTGTAGTGCCCGGCGACCGGAGGTAGTCACGGCGGGCATGCGCCGCCGTATGACCAGAGCATGCGGTACGGGCAACGCGGCGGGTACACGCCTGTCGAGTAGGAGCGGCGTCAACGGCCCCGGCTGGGAGCGGCTGAGCGATTCGCGCGCGGGGATACCACTTCGGCGATCGCCGCGGCTTGCGGGTCACGGAGCGAACGGTTCAGCGGCGGCGGCAGGCCTGGCGGGATGGCGGGATCGCGGCGCTGCTCAAGGCTCTTCCGTTCAACACAAGAACCCCACAAGTCCAGGCATGGGAGAAGATCAACACGGAAACAACACGGACAAAACGGCATTACCCAGCATACCGCAGCACTACTGCTAAAATGGCCGTGTAAGCCCCTGAGAAGCATCTATGCGGATCAAGCGGGGTGGCAACATTCATCGGTCCCGCGATTTGCGGCTCGGCAGGCCTTCTGTTAACCGGCAGGTTATAGGTTCGAGTCCTATCGCGGGAGCCCAGTTGTCAACCCTCTCACCTGCATAAACGCAGGAAGAGAGGGAAGTGCCATGGTGCAAGCAGCGCCTGTGCGGCCCAAGATCCCCACTGAATCCCCACAACTGTCCCTGATTGGCGTCTCTCGTCCCCCTCAGCCGAAGGGGCGGGCAAGCCGTGCTGCCCCCAGCCAGCCCTTCGTGGGCGCAACCGGACGCGCAGCCACACGGGGCGATGGCCGTCCGGTGGTGGAGCTGGAGTATGGGATCACCGTGTATCCGGGACGGTGGGTGGGGGGACCGGTGGCGGGCGGTGTGGTATGAGAACGGGCAGCGGCGCCAGTGCGAGGCGGTGACCGAGCCGAGGCTGGCGGCGAAGCTGGAGAAGGTCCTGGGGCGGCTGGCCGCGGGGCGGCGAACACCGAACGCCCGGGCGCGGAGCTGATCGCGTTCTACCTGTCCCCCGACCGGCACCCGGCGGGCAGGCAGTGGTCGCGTAAACATGCGCATACCCAGGGCCGTTTGTGTGAGCGGTTCGCGACCCCGGTGATCGCCGGCCTGGTGTGCCAGGACATCACGGCCGTGCACATGCAGCAGATCGTCAACGCCGCGCCCACCCCCGGCGAAGGCAACCGGGTCCAGGGAATGATCTCAGCCCTAGTCGCCGCCGGGATCGACGGCGGCTACCTCACCAACCCCCGGCTAAAGCAGGTGCACTGGCGGGCCGGGGACCGCCCGCTGCCGCCACCCCAGGTCAGCGTGGCCGGAGAATCCCTGCTGTTCGTCGACCCCGCCGAGATCCCCGCCGCCACTGATGTCGCCCGGCTTGGCCAGGCCCTGGGCGCGGGGCGGCGGGGGCACCCGGATGAGCTGATGCCCATCACCGCCGCCTACAGTGGGCTGCGCTGGGGCGAACTCGCCGCCCTGACCGTTGACCAGGTCAGCCCTGTGGCCAGGGTGATCACGGTGGACCGCAAGGTCGTCGAGATCGCCGGGCACCTGTACCTGGAAGCACCTAAGAACCGCAAACGGCGGCAGACCATCTACCCCCGCGCCACCCCCGCCGGCTACCCCCTCGCCGAGAAGATCGCGGCCCGGCTGGGCCAGGCTCGGCGCAGCAGCCCGCGGTCCTGGGTCAGCAGCGCCCGCTCTCCCACGGTTGCCTGCTCGATCGGCGCGTCGTCGTCGGGGTCGGTGGCGCAGGCGGCATCCACGCCGGCCTGGCGACTCCACCACATGACCCAGCGACGATGTCCGTCGCAGGTCACTCGCACCCGCGCGGGCGGCTCGGTGGAAGGAACAGCAAGGGCTTGTGAGCGAAGCGCACGCCTGCCTCGGCATGTCCACGCTTCCAGGCAACCATGGGCGGGTCCCCCCAGGATGCCGGTCGGCTGCTGCAACAACGGGAAACGGCGGGCCGGGGCCCGCCGTTTCCCGTGGAGGATTGTGATTAGCGTGGCGGGAACTGAGAGTGCGGGGCGGGTGTGGCGAGGTTGGCGGTGGGGGCCTTGAGGGTGAAGCCGATCACCGCGCAGTTGATGTCGACGCCGACTGAGCCGTAGGGTTCGGGCTGGCCGGTGGCCGGGTTGACGCCGGTGAGCAGGTCGGGGCGGGTGGCGGCCAGGTTGAACACCTGGACCTCGTCGATCTGGCGGGTGTTCAGGCCTTCCCTGACCGCCTTGTGGGTCCACAGGCCGAGCTGAGCGTCCCACAGCGGGCTGTAGGCGTCGGCGTGGCGGGGGTCTTTGAGGGTGGGGAAGTCGCCGAACACGTTCAGCAGGTCGCCGCCGTGGCGCAGGGCGTTGATCATCGCGTGGTTGCCAGCGGAGGCGTCCTGGGCCGCAAACCCGTCCTTGACCAGGTGCACAAACCCTTGCGCCTCCGGGTTGTTCGCCCCCGTCCGGCCGTTGATGAAGCCGAACAGCCGCTCGCGGGCCGAGCCGAGGAAGTCATCGCCGCCGTTGAAGGCCGCGTTGTTCAGCGCGGGCACGTAGGTGGAGCGCTCCAGCACCGCGGTCAGCGGCTGGCCGGCGTCGGTGGACAGGTAGACGATTGGCTGGCCGGCGTCGAAGCCCTTCACGAACAGCATGTCCACCCACGACTCGGCGAACTGGCCGGGCTTGGACTTGCCGGCGATGTGGATGCCCAGCACGCGGTCGCCGGTGTTGGTGTGGTGGGTCACGTCGAAGGGGCCGTTGCCGGTGGCCACGATCGGCGCGTTGTAGACGACGTCGGAGCCCGCAAACTTGATGAACGGGCTGTACCCGGGGCCGGCCACGGCGCCGGGGGCGAACTTGGCCAGCGGGAACCCGGTCGGCCCGGGGACCGCGATCCGGGTCGGGGCGAAGTTCGGCGCGCCAGCGAAGTTCACCACGCCCGGGCCGAACGGGTTGGCCTGCGGGGTCGGGTTGGTCAGCGTGACGGTCTGCACCGCAGCCGGGTCGCCAATCGCGATGTTGGCCAGCTTAGGCGCGTAGTTCACGCCCAAGTCGTGCGCCAGCCCGGAATCGGAGGCGTCCAGCAGCACGTACCACACCTTCTCGGCATGCGGCGTGCCCGCATACGCCGTCCCCGGGTACAGCGGCAGCCGCACCGTCTCCTTGCTGAGGTTGACGTTGATCGCGCTTTCCTCGGTCAGGTGGGTCCGGGGCAGCAGGCCCGATAGCTGCCCCAGGCCGCCAGGTCGCGAGGACGTGGCGCTCGCTCCAGATGACACGGTGGCGAGCACCGCCGCGGCGGCGATGGCCGGAGCGGCGGCTGCCAGCCACCACCGGCGTTTCAGGATCTTCATCTGATGTTCTCCTCCTCCGGCAGGGCCGGAACCGGCCGGCGGCTAACCGCAGCCGTGCTGTTTGCTGACCCCTGTTGGCGTCGGCGGCGGTGGAGGTCTTACGTCCGGTCGGCAAACAGATCCGGGCGCGGTCGGCTCACGTTCCGTTCAAGACAGCACGCCCGGCGCACGCGGACCCCGGCCCGGCGCCAGCGCCGGTGATTCGCCGCAGGATGCCGGTCAGGGCTACTGGCCGCGTACCGCGGCCAGCAGGCCCTCGAAGTCCTCACCGCACGGGCCGCAGGCGCTGAGGTGCGCCGCCAGGCCGGGGTACCGCTGCTCCGCCGGTTCGCCCACGGCCACGAGCTCGACGTAGACGTGGAGCATGTCCATCGCCTGGGCGCAGCCGACGTCGCGCGGATCGGTCCGCAGGAAGCGGTCCAGCTCATCCCGGCCGTTCACGTGTGCCTCGAAGTGTCAGCGCGCAGGTACCCATTTGCGTCAAGTGCTGCCCGCAGCTTACGCCGGGCATCGAACAACACCTTGTAGATCGCGTTACGGTTGGAGGCCAACTGCAGGACCAGGGCGTCAAGCGGAATGTCGTTGAGCACGATCGCGACGAAGACCTCGCGCTGCCGCGGGGTCAGTTCCTCATTCACCGCGCGGCGCAGAGCGGCGAGCAGATCCCGCCACTCGGCCTGCTGTGCGGGATCAAAACCGAAGCGGTCCGGCAGCCGGTCCCAGTCCTCGCCGTCCAGCGGCACGCTCGGATGGCGCCACAGGTGCCGCCCGATCTTGGCCGACACCTCGAAGATGACGAATTTGTAGGCCCAGGTGGTGAACCGGCTGTCCCCCCGGAACTGCCCGATCTTGCGCGTAATGGCCATCAGTGCATCGGCCGCCGCCTGGTATGCCAGGTCCTCGAGTTCGGGGCCGGTGATCCGCAGCCGGGGCGCGCGCCGCTGGACCTCTCCCCGCGCGATGCGTACCAGCAGCTCATGCAGGCGCGCCAGAGCTGCCTCCCGCGGCGGACCCGTACAGGCGAGCAGCCGGAGCCACTCGGCTGATTCGGCATCGAATCGGGTAGCAGTCACAGCAGCCTCTTGGACCGGGCGATTCACCGAACCATCACGACGCTATCCATAGGAGGGCCACCCAGTGCCCGCTGACTTCCGCGGCGACCGGGTGCTTCACCCACCACGCCGGCCGTTCAGGTGGGTTCTCACATCATGAATTCGGTGCCCGGGGCCAGCTGGATTGGCCGGGACGGCCGGAATTCAGTCGCGGCCTAGCTCAGTCGCCGGACGGGTCGCACCGCTGACGCCCGCGGGCCTGCCAAGCCGCAACCGGGCTCGTGGCCGGCAGGTAAGACTTACCCGCGATCAGGCGCTAACGGGTTATGTGGATCTCCTCGAACAGCCTGCACGGCAGAACTGCGCTCGTGACCGGGGCCGGACGCGGCCTCGGCCGGGCCATAGCGCTGAACCTGGCGGAGGCCGGCGCGCAGGTCGCGCTGCTTGCCCGCTCCGGCGACGAACTGGACCAGACCGCCAAGCAGATGCGGGAATTCAGCGCAGGCGTGCTGACGATCCAGGCCGACGTCAGTGACCCCGGTCAGCTCAGCGCCGCCGCCAGGCGGGCCCGCAGCGAGCTGGGCGACGTGGATGTGCTGATCAACAATGCCGCGGTCGTCACGCCTCTGGGGGCCAGCATGAGCCTTGACCCGGCGCAGTGGACGGCCGCGATCGACGTCAATGTCGTCGCGGTCGCGCACCTGAGCTTCCTACTGCTGCCCCCGATGATCGCGAACAGGTGGGGCAGGATCGTCAACATCTCCAGCGGCGTCGCCGCCCACCCCGCCAGCATGCTCCGCGCTAATGCCTATGCCACTAGCAAAGCGGCGCTGGAGGCGCACACGGTCAACCTCGCCGCCGAACTGGACGGCACCGGTGTCACTGTCAACGCCTTCCGCCCAGGCATGGTCGACACCGCCATGCAGGCTTTTATCCGCGGGCAGGACCCCGATCAGATCGGTGCTGAGCTGCACCAACGGTTCACCACCTCCTACCTGGAGGGAACACTGATTAGCCCGCAAGAGTCCGCCCAGGCCCTGCTCACCCGCCTGGACTCCGCGGACACCGGACACATCTGGGACGTTTCCGACCCCTCGTAGCCACCGATCACGACACCTTCGATGCTTGGAGATCACTATGCCCCTGCTCAGCCCAGGAGACCAGTTCCCCGCCCTGCTCCTTTCCCTGCCCGGCGGTGACACCCTCGCCGTGCCTGACGCGCTGGCCGGCGGATTCGGGGTGATCTTGTTCTACCGCGGGTCGTGGTGCCCGTATTGCAACACCCAGCTCCGCGCCTTCCAGCGGGCCGCTGACAGCCTGGCCGGGATCGGCGCCCGGATCGTCGCGCTATCCGTGGACGACGAGGCCACCACCCGGGAACTGATCGCCAAACACGGCCTCAGCTTCCCGGTCGGGCACAGCGCCGACGCCCGCGTGATCGCCCGCGCGACCGGGGCCTTCGTCAACGACGATCCGCTCTTCGTGCAGTCCACCGGTTTCGTCCTCGACCCGGCCGGGCGCGTGGTGGTCAGTGTCTACTCCAGCGGCGCCATCGGCCGGCTCGTCCCCGAGGACGTCATCGGGCTGATCCGCTACCTGCGCGAGCACGCCGTATCGGCGACCCCGGCGTGAGAGGGGAGAATCGGTACATGCCCGACGCGGATATCTGCTTCTACTTCGACCCGGTATGCCCGTTCGCGTGGCTGACCAGCAAATGGGTGCGGATGGTGCAGGCCCAGCGTGCCTACGCTGTGGACTGGCGGTTCATCTCGCTGCGGATGATCAATGCGGCCGTCGACTACGACAGCCATTTCCCGGCCGGGTATGCGGCCGGTCACGCCGCCGGGCTGAGGCTGTTGCGCGTCGCCGCCCGGACCCGGGCCGAGCATGGCCGGGGCGCGGTCGGGCCGCTGTACGCGGCTATGGGCGCCCGGATCTTCGACACCGCCGCCGATTCCGGCCGGGCCGACGGCGACCAGCGCGGCACCCGCGCCTTCGTCGAGCCGATCCTGTCCCAGGCGGGCCTGCCAGCCGAGCTCGCCGAAGCGCTGGAGGACGGCTCCTACGATGCCGAAATCCAGGGCGAGACGGACGAGGCGCTGGCGCTGACCGGCAAGGACGTCGGGACGCCGATCATCCAGTTCCAGCCCCCGTCCGGCGTCGCGTTCTTCGGCCCTGTGATCAGCCGCCTGCCCAGCGAGGCCGAGGCGGTCCGGCTGTGGGACCACGTGCTGGGCCTGGCCAGCTTCCCGGGCTTCGCCGAGCTCAAACGCAGCCTGCGCGAACGGCCGCAGCTACGCAGCTTCGGCGTCGACCCCGGCCAGGTCGGCATCCAGGAGGACTGGTACGCCGGAAGCCGGCGCGCTCCGCAGTAGCCGCTCCGGCCCCGCGTCTCCGCCAGCACCGCGCTAGCCAGCTCGAACGGGACCTGCAGGTCAGCTCGCCCAGATGCCGGGTGCGAACATCCCGCCAGCCACCGTGATCGTCTTGGTCATGACCGTAACAGCAGCACAGGTGGCAGATTGAACGCGCAACGGAGGTCCTCGGCAGCGGGCTGATCTTAGTCGGTTACCCGTCATACCGACCTCTGTTGCCATATCGAGCCGACCACGCCAACCCAGGCAAACCACCTGACAGCCGCATCAGAACCTTTAACCCCCCGGCATTGCGGCTAACCCCCCGGCATTGCGGCTAACCCCCCGGCATTGCGGCTAACCCCCCGGCATTGCGGCTAACCCCCCGGCATTGCGGCTAACCCCCCGGCATTGCGGCCAGCCCGCGCTCAAGAGCCGTCTGCACCGGGCGGGGCTGCGAGTCTGGGCCGCGACCGGCGACCAGGCACTGATCGACGCCAGCCGGTGATCGGATCACGGCAACCCTCCTGGCGGTGACCCGCGGATCGTCGGGTCACGTCGGCAATTTGGCCGCCAGGACGTCGATCGGCTGGATGACCGGGGGCGACGCAAGCAGCTCATCCGCCCGCTGCATCAGCGCCGCGGCGATGGGGCCATCGAGATGGGCCTGGCGGCCCGCCGCATCCGGGAAAACGTCGACAATCCCGAATGTCGAGTCATCGACCTTGATGGCGAACCAGGCGGTCGTCTCCGGCTCGGCCTGCGCAAGCGGCAGAGCGCCCGCCAAAAACGCGGCGAGCTCGCCGTCCTTGCCTGGCTTGGCCTGCAGCGTCACCAGCAATCCGACAGTGACCATCGCTATCTCCTCAGGTCGGCGGGCATCCCGCCCGCAGGGGTGGACAGGTGCAGGTAGTTCGGGGCTCCGGGAAGCCGGCGAACGTCACGCGGAATCGGAAGAGTCATGGGCCTCCTTTCCGTCGGCGTGACCGGGTAATCATCGGCGGCAGGCAGCCGGCGACATGGTGGTGCACTGCTGCTGCCCTCCTCCGGCGGAAGGCCTGGCCGGCCAGGAGATGCCGCCGCGCTGTTTCACGTGCTCTTTATTGGTGTCCGCGGCCGCCGGGGTCTTACCTCTTAGCCGCACACAGATGAAAGTGTGATCGGGCGCACGCGCCTCTGGGGCCGGACATCGGCCCGATTCCCCCCCGGGTGAGCACCGGGCGTCGACGCCGGCTGGCGCGTGGCTGAGGCCAAGCCGGGACGAGTGGCTGAGGCCAAGCCGGGACGAGTGGCTGAGGCCAAGCCGGGACGTAAGGTGCCGGGCGGTCTCGCCCACTAACAAGGTCAACGAGCCAAGTGCGAGACCGAGGGAGTGTCGCAGTGAACGACTATCCGGCGATGATCGCCACAGCCAACCACGTCGAGCCCGTGCCGCGCCGCATCCGCGCCTTCCTGGCCGGCGAGAAGGTACTCGACACCACCCGGGCGCTGTATGTCTGGGAGTGGCCCAACTACCCCCAGTACTACATCCCCCTCACAGACGTACGGCCTGATCTTCTTATCTCAGAAGGCCACAGCCAGCAGAGCAGGCGCGGCAAGTTCGAGGCACATGCGCTGCGCGTCGGCGAGGTTGACCGGCCCGCCGCGGCCCGGCTGCTCGCTGACTCGCCCCTGGCCGAGCTCAGCGGCACCGTCCGGTTCGACTGGACAGCGCTGGACGCCTGGTTTGAGGAAGACGAACAGGTGTTCGTGCACCCCCGCAACCCCTACGTTCGGGTCGACGCGCTGCGCTCGACACGCCCGGTGCGCGTCGAGCTCAACGGGGTTGTCCTTGCTGAGTCGCCGTCCCCGGTCATGGTCTTCGAGACGGGCCTGCCCACCAGGTACTACATCAACCAGACGGAGATCAACTTCGAATACCTGGACCCGAGCGGCACCGTCACCGCGTGCCCTTACAAGGGCACCACGAGCAGATACTGGTCGGTCCGCACTGGCGACACTGTGCACCCAGACCTCGCATGGGCCTACGACTTTCCTACCCGCCAGCTCCTGCCCATCGCCGGCCTAGTGGCCTTCTATAACGAAAAGGTAGACCTCTACCTCTCCGGCCACCGGCTCGAACGGCCCAAGACACACTTCTTCGCCCCGGCCGACAGCTCGAGCACCAGCTAGCGCGACAACCACGCTGCACCGCACCAGCTGGAGTTGCGTGGCGTCCATACCGCTGGGTCCCGCGCAACTCGGCAGGGACCAGGGACATTGCCACTTATCTGGCGCCCTGGCCAGTCGAACTCTCGCCGCCGCCGCCCGGCAGGCGCAGGCGTGCCGATGCGGACTCTGCCGCAGTTTCGCCAGGCCCGTCGGTGCGCCAGAGCAGCCTTTCGGTGCGCCGCAGACGGCCCGCGAGCCGACCAGGGGATTGGCGCGCATGCGGCGGCTATTTGCGCGCGCGACTGCTGCTCCAGCTTGGTCCGTCACGCCTGCCAGACCGAGCTGGGGTTGCATGAGTATTCATGATCCCGCCGCCACGGGTATGCGCGCTCTATGCCGCGAGTTGAGCGGTATCGGTGCTGACCGGCGCCTTCGATGCTTGGCGAACCCAGCCCAGTTACGGCGATCTGGGGAGGCTCTGGCGGCAGGAATTTAGTCCGAACCTGCTGCCTTCGGGGAATGATGCGGGCACGTGGGGCGAGCACCATGGGGCCGACCGGTTGAGCCTGGCGGCGGACATCGTCCGGTGCGAGGTGGTGGCCGCTACGCTTCGGGGCAACTTATGGGATGAGCAGCAGCGCCTGCCCGTGGAGGCGGGTGAGTTGCACAACGGGGTCGGCAAAGCTCCCTGCGGAAAGCCGAAAGCTACGACATGGTCTTCCCCCGAGCAGTACAGGCGGTCGGCTGGCCTGAACCTCAATCCTCGCGGCCCGCGGGATCCCGCTGAGCGTTCTGGCATGAGGACACGCACGAGATGCTCGATGGCCGGATCTTATCCGCGCACGCTCGTCACGGCGTCCGCGGCGCTGCCATCAGCCAGGCTCAACAGCGCTCCGGGTAGCTGGCCGGCGGGCTTACTCCCTCCGGGCCTGGCGGAGCCCCCCTCGCGGGCCTGGCGGAGCCGGGGTGCCGGTGGGCCCCCGGCTCCGCGTCAGGTGGACGAGGGCTAGGTGACGACGATGCCGGCGGGGGTGGCGCCGGTGGGTAGCGGGGCTGGGGATTTGGCCAGCTCGGTGAGGTGGCCGCGGTGCACGGCGAACGCGGCGACCGCGGCGGTCTTGCTTTCATCGACGTATAGGTAGCGGCCGCTGGGGCTGAGCCGGGCGTCGACGGCGCCGATAGTGGTGGTGCCGCGGATCGGGGTGCTGCCCAGCAGCCTCAGTGCCCCACTGCGGGCGATCGAGTAGCGGGACACCGTGCCGGCGGCGGTGTTCACGGTGAACAGGTACCGGCCGTTGTGGGTGATCTCCACCCAGCACGGGGCGGTCTGCTTGTCGGCGAACGGGGAGTGGCCGATCGAGGTGAGCGTCCCGTTGGGCGAGTCGCGGAACGCCGAGACCGTGCCGCTGCCGGTGCCGGTGTTATGGGCGTTGGACACAAACAGCTGGCGCGGGTTGGTCGGGCGGAACTCGCTGCCGAACGGGCCGGCGCCCTGGGCGGGGAAGGGTGAGTGCGGCGCAGCGGTCAGGTGCCCATTGGCGCCGACGGTGAAGCTGTCGATCTGGGAGGTCCCGACGAGGGCGCCGGCAAGCTTGCTGCCGGTGCTGTTGAACAGCACATCGCCGGGCTGGGCGCCGTTGGGCAGGGCAACCTTGGAGCCGGCGATCCGCGCCAGCTTGCCGTTGCGTTGCAGGCGGAAGCCGGTGTAGTTGCTGCCGCCGGTGCCGGCGTTGGCCACGTACACCAGGTCACCGTGGATCGCGACGCTGACTGGCAGCACACCACGGGAGGAGGCGACCCCGCCGGGCACCCGCTTGACCGATCCGCCGGGCAGGATCCGCAGCACCGAGATCTGGTTGCTGCCGGCATCGACGGCGATCAGGAACCGGCCGCCGGGGGAGATCTGCAGCGCGCCCTGCGAGGCCAGCCCCGCCCCGGTGCCAGCGCCGCCAGCCGCGAACGGGGATCCGGCGTGGGGCGTCAGCGCCCCGTCCGCGTGCCGGTCGAACACCGCGATCGTGTTCGTGCCAGCGGTGTTGTCGTTGACATAAACGTGCCCCACCACGGGAGACGTCCCTGCCGGTGCCGCTGCGGACGCTGACGCGGGGACCGCCACCGTCACCGCAGCCGCCGCCGCAGCAGCAGCGAGCAAGATCGTTCTTGGTTTCCTGCGTGTCACAAAGCGCATTCGCTCTCCTCTTGCGTCGTCGGCGTAGGGCCGCCCCCCGGCGGGAGGCGATCGTCACCCGCCCTCAGTTCCTCATCGGCACGGGCCAGGCCTGCCCGGGCCGGCGAACCGGCGCCGCGCTTTCCCCGCCATCTGTTAATTCGTCGCCGCAGCGACAGGGTCTTGGTCTCCGCCAGATCTTTCTGGTGGCGGTGCCCTGGGGGCATCCACCGCGCGCACCCGGCGCGCCCAGCGGCGAGCGCGAGGATGGTCACCGCAGGTGGGCCCGGTTGCCGGCTGTTACCTGGTGACCGCCCAGGCGGTGGCCATGCCGATGTAGGCAGCGCCGAGGGCGGCGATGATGCTGCGTTGTGCCCGGCGTGGGATCCTGGGGCGGTCTGCGATGGAGGGAGCCACCGGATGGCTGAGGTCGTCTACCGGTCGAAGGTGAGTATCGAGCGGGATAAGGGCCCGTTGCGCTGGGCGAGGCTGCCAGCCGAGCCGGACCTGGTGCCGTTCGGGGTGCATAGCGAGGTGGCTCAGCACTACGGTGTGACGCCTGATGCCAGCCCGCCGCATGCCACCACTCTGGACTACCTAGTGGCTGCGGCGGCCGGTTGACTGACCGGTACCTTCGGGGGCGCGCTGGAGGCGCGCGGTATCCCCGCCGGGGGCGGTCGTCTCCGGGCTGATGCCGAGGGCGAGGTCGAGCTGGATGGCAGTGTCTTGGTGCTCAAGCGGATCCACGTCCGCTACCAGCTCACCGTGGACGCCGATACCGACCTGACCGTGGTGGAGCGGGTACACGGCTTCCACGCCGACAGGTGCCCGGTCGCGCG
The DNA here is from genome assembly GCA_963703605.1 of uncultured Actinomycetes bacterium. Taxonomy (GTDB): domain Bacteria; phylum Actinomycetota; class Actinomycetes; order Streptosporangiales; family Streptosporangiaceae; genus DASXKD01. The sequence goes on along the minus strand of CAVPFC010000048.1, from coordinate 54,939 downwards.
CAGCATCCGCGGCTCCATCGCGATCAGGACCGAACTCGCGACGGTTCGGCACGGCTGATATCACCGGCCCGCGGCGCGGCGGCCAGCCGGTGTGCCGCAGGAGGCTGAACAGCGGGAGCAGCAGATCCCGTCTCGTCTGCCTGCAGTCGGCCGCTGGTTCGCAGGCGGCCGTTCATGGCACGAGGCCCCAAAGCGGCGGCGATGACGACGCGCCGGGCCCACAGTGCCCGAGTGCCGTCCGGCGTCGTCGCCGCGGCCCACTATGGCCCGCGTTGGTCCTCTACCGGCCGGATACTGGGGGACTAGAGTCCACAGCGAGTGGATGCACGCGTTCCCGCGCTCGATATGTGGTGCTTGTCCACCGGCCCGAAGGAGTGATGGCCTACACGCACTCCCACCGGTGCTGGGTCGCGATCGCCCCGGTCCGGGGGGTGGAGACCCATCAGCACTGGAACGCGGTCCGCCTTCCCGGCGGCCGGGCCGAACTAAGCCTTGCCGATGAGCAGACCATGCACCGCGGCGATGCGGTGACGCTGGTCCCACCCGATGACGTGCACAACCACGGTCATGTCCTGGGCACCGGTCCCAGCCCCTATTCACTCATCCTCCTGGGTGATGACATGCTCCTGTTCGAACGCGAGGAATACGACCCAGAACTGGGCACGTGGCGCGGGCTTGCCGCTGGTGACCCGGGCCGGTCGCACCGCTGATCAGCTCAGCAGGCGCAGCGTGCCGCTGATCACCATGTAACCACCGGCGAGCAGAATGGCCGCGGCCAGACCTTAATCACCCGGATGGATGAAGGTCGGTCGGCCGTACGTGTCGCCTTGGCTTCCAGCCTGGCCGGGGCACGCTGGAACGGAGCCGCTGTGTGCAGGGGTGCTCGGGGTTGTCGAGCACGCGGGCGGTGGGGCCGCGTTCAACCACTGTCCCGCAGTGCAGCACTATCGTTTCGTCGGTGAGTTGGCGGACGACGCCCAGGTCGTGGCCGATGAGAATGTAGGAGACGTGCGTTTCGTCGCGGATTGTGCGTCCACCCCGGGTGGGTGATGACGGCGCGGTCCCTGTCTGCCAGCATCAGTACCTGCCAGCCCGCTCGCTCCGCTGGTGGGGGGCCGGTGGCAGGCCTCGGCGATTCAGGTTTTGGCCGACGCGGAGCGGACCTTGATCAAGGAGATGATGGCCATGCCACTGCATGAGCGCGACGTCGTCCGTGGCCAGATCGAGGACTGTGTGTTTGCCGATCGTGACCTGACCAGGCCGGTGCCCAAATACCGGTTCCCGCAGGATGGATCGCTGCCCAGGGACGCGTACCAGATCGTGTCGGACGAGCTGATGCTCGATGGCAACGCGCGCCAGAACCTGGCCACGTTCTGCCAGACGTGGGAGGAACCCGAGGTTCTTGCCTTGATGGCGCTGTCGGTCAACAAGAACATGATCGACAGAGACGAGTACCCGCAAGCCGCCGAGATAGAACGGCGGTGTGTGCACATGATGGCGGACCTGTGGAATGCGCCCGCGGCGGCCAACACCGTGGGCGCCTCGGCCGTCGGCTCGTCGGAGGCTTGCATGCTGGCGGGGATGGCGGCCAAGTGGCGGTGGCGGGCCAAGCGGCGGGCCGCGGGCAAGCCGACCGACAACCCGAACATGGTGTGCGGCCCGGTGCAGGTGGTCTGGCACAAGTTCGCCCGCTACTGGGACATCGAGATGCGTGAGGTCCCAATGTCGCATGGCAATTACGCCATGGATCCGGCCTCGATGCTCGAGCGGGTGGACGAGAACACGATCATGGTCGTGCCTACCCTCGGCGTCACCTACACCGGCGCCTACGAGCCGGTGGCGGACATGGCGGCCGCTCTCGACAAGCTGCAGGCCGACACCGGTCTCGACCTCGACATTCACGTGGACGCGGCCAGCGGCGGTTTCCTCGCCCCGTTCTGCGCACCCGACGTGGCCTTCGACTTCCGGCTCCCCCGGGTCAAGTCGATCAGCGCCTCGGGGCACAAGTTCGGGCTGGCCCCGCTGGGGGTCGGCTGGGTCATCTTCCGCGATGCCAGCGAACTGCCCGACGACCTGGTGTTCCACGTCAATTACCTCGGCGGCGACATGCCGGTGTTCCAGATCAACTTCTCCCGGCCGGCCGGGCAGATCATCGCCAGTTACTACAACTTCCTCCGGCTCGGTTTCGACGGCTACCGCCGTATCCACATGGCGTCCTATGACATCGGCCAGTACCTCGCCACCGAGATCGTCAAGCTGGGCCCGTTCGAGCTGTTGTGTGACAGCAACCCGAACACCGGAATCCCGACGGTCACCTGGCGGATCCGCGAGGGCGAAGACCCCGGCTACACGCTGTTCGACCTGGCCGACCGGCTGCGCAACCGCGGGTGGCAGGTCCCTGCTTACACCCTGACCGGAACCGCGTCTGACATCGCCGTGCAGCGCATCCTGGTCCGCCTCGGCGTGAGCCGGGACATGGCCGCCCTGCTGCTCGACGACTTCCGCGAAGCGGTGGCCCACTTCGGCAAACACCCAGTCACCGTGTCCATGAGCAAGCAGGAGTCGGGCGGGTTCAGCCACCTCTAGCGCGGTCGCTCCCGCTTGGCTGCTCCGGCCGTCGGCGCGGGTACGTCAGGTGGAGGCCCGGCGAGTATTCGCCAACCAAGGATGAACATGGACCACGATCCTCTCTCCGGCGACCATCCTGGGACCGAGCGCGTATCGACCGGGGTGCTCCCGCCCGATACTGACGTGCAGGCCCTCATCACGGCCGGCTACGAGCGCTACCGTGACCTCGGTGAGGGGGCCGTCGCGGACTATATTCCCGCCCTCGCGGCGGCATCACCCAATGCTTTCGGCGTGTGTGTTGCTGGGGTTTATGGGCGGCTGTTCTCGATTGGCGACGCCGACCACGAATTCGCCATCGAGAGCATCTCCAAGCTGTTTGTCTTCGCCCTGGTCTGTCACACCCTCGGGCATGAGGAGGCGCGCCGGAAACTAGGCGTCAACAGCACCGGCCTGCCCTTCAACTCGGTGATGGCCATCGAGCTCAATTCCGATCGCACGATGAACCCCTTGGTCAACGCCGGCGCCATGGCTACCACAAGCCTGGTGCCGGGTACGACCGCGGCGGAGAAATTCGAGAGCATCGTCGCCGCGATGTCGCGGTTCGCCGGGCGGCGATTGGTGATGGACAAGGATGTCTATGAGTCCGAGACGGCGACCAACGACCGCAACCGGGGTATCGCCCACCTCCTCGACGGTTACGGCCGCATGTATTGCGACCCCGATCTCGCCACCGACGTCTACACTCGCCAATGCTCGGTGCGGGTGAGCGCGCGGGACCTCGCGGTGATGGGGGCCACGCTGGCGAATGGCGGGGTGAATCCGGTCACCGGTGAGCAAGCCATCGACACCCGCTACTGCAAGCGAGTGCTGGCCGTGCTGGCCACGGCCGGGCTCTACGAGCATTCTGGCCAGTGGCTCTACGACGTGGGCCTCCCGGGTAAAAGCGGGGTCGCCGGAGGCATCGTGACCGTCTCGCCGGGCAAGGGGGGCCTCGGCACCTTCTCCCCGCCACTCGATGCCGCAGGCAACAGCGTGCGCGGGCAACGCATCACCAGGTACCTCTCAGAAGCGCTAGGGCTCAACCTCTTCGCCTCCACTCCTACCGCCTGATACAGCCCGAAGGCGCTCCTCGGGCCCGCCAAACGGGCCCATGTCACTCGGCCTATCCGGCAATCATGGCGAGGCACAGGGCGTAGTGTTCCGATCGGTTTGGAGACCGAATCACCACGTTGGCCTCGTGGCCCTTCGAGGACTATGTCGTGGCCTGGAAACTGCAGGCACGGGCCGCCCTGCCATCGGGCAATGCGAGCCTTCTGCGGCGGGTCTGTCAGGTTGACGTATTTCATGGTCTGCTCAATTTCGCTGAGGATGTCCGGCCGGGCTTGGATCCCAGCGCAGCTGGCGGGCTCGGCGGGGTGGCGGGGAGCCGGCGGGGCAGGACGAGGAAGGCAAACACGGCTCCGAGGGCGACGACACCGGCGCAGACCAGCGAGCCCCGGCTGAGGCCGGCGACGAAGGCCTGGTTGGCTGCGTCGATGATCACCGCGTGGGTGCTCGCCGGCGCCCGCGCCGCGACCTGGAGAGCGGCCGCCGGTGACTGCCGTGCGGCGGCGAGGGCTGGCGCCGGCACGCCCGCACCGTGCAGGAGCTGGGCCAGGCGCACGCCGTAGACCGATGAGAACACGGCCCCGACCACCGCCACCCCGAAGGTTCCGCCGAGTTCGCGGGTGACGTCGTTGACCGCCGAGCCGACCCCGGCCTTGCCCAGCGGGAGGACCGCGAGGATGGCACCGGTCGACGGTGCGGTGACCAGGCCGAGCCCGACCGCCATCAACACCATGGAGACCAGGACCGGGCCGAAGTACGCGCTGTCGCTGCCGAGGGTCGAGGCGATGAAGAAGCCGGCGCCCATCAGGATCAGGCCAGCGGGGACCACGATCTTGGTGCCCAGACGGCGGGCGAAAATCGGGGCGGCCGGCGCGGCAGCACCGACGCCGAGGGCGAAGGGAAGCGTGCGCAGGCCGGCCGAAAGAGGGCTGTAGCCGTGGACGAGCTGGAAGTACTGGGTGATCAAGAAGATGAAGCCGAACAGGCCGAAGAACGCGACGGTGATCGAGAAGCTGGCGGCGCTGAAGCGGATGTTGCGGAACAAGGTGATGTCCAGCATCGGCTCGCGGACCCGGCGCTCCCAGACAGCGAAGACCGCCAGCAAGGCGACGCCGGCGCCGTAGCCGGCCAGGGTGACCGGAGCCGACCAGCCACGCGCCGGCGCCTCGATCGTCGTGTAGACAACCGCCGCCACCCCGGCGATCGACAGGACGAAGCCGGCCAGATCCAGCCGTGGGGCCGCGGGGTCGCGGCTGGTCGGCACGAGCCACGCGCCGAGCGCCAGGGCCAGCACGGCGATGGGGATGGTAGCGAAGAAGACCGAACTCCAGGAGAAGTGCTCGAGCAACAGGCCGCCGGTGATCGGGCCGAGCGCCACGCCGAGGCCGGTGATCCCGGTCCACACACCGACCGCCGCTGCTCTCTCCTTGGCGTCGGTGAAGGTGTTGGTGAGGATGGCCAACGTGGCCGGGAAGATCAGCGCCGCGGCCGCGCCCATCAGGCAGCGCGCCACGATCAGCACGTGCGTGCTGCCCGAAAGCCCGGCGAAGGCCGAGAACCCGGCGAAGCCCACCAGCCCGACTTGGAGGGCGCCCTTGCGCCCGTACCGGTCGCCCAGGCTCCCCCCCACCAGCAGCAACGACGCGAAGACCAGGGAGTAAGCGTCGACAATCCACTGCAGGTCGCTGGTCGCCGCGTGGAGCTGCTTGCTGATCGAGGGAAGGGCGACGTTGACGATCGTGTTGTCGACCAGCGCGAGGAAAACGCTCAGGCACAAGACGGCGAGTATCGCCCACCGCCGGGCATGCACCCGGCCGGCGCCGGCTGGCGCTGCCCCTCCTCGCAGCCAGGCCCCCGGCCGGCCGCGCCGGCCAGGAACGACCAGCGGCGGCGCCGCGTTCAAGCCGGACATCACGCGCGGCCTTCACCGAGCCCGAAACCGGACAGCGGCCCCCACCGGGGATCACGCGAAACGATCAGTGCTTCCACCGCGGGTCTCCCGGTTCGCCGAATGTCCACGTGGTCACGGGGCGCCACCGGGGACCGGAGCAACGCTGTCGATGTGGCTATCAGTCTCCCCGAAGACCAGTTACCTCGCAAGCGACCAAAAACTTGCCTGTGCTCAAACTTTCCGGCACGCCCGGCTGATGATGAGGCGGCGCGATCGTCGCAGACAAGAGACGATCGACGACATCAAGGACACCGCACGCAACCAGCTCGACGGCTGAGGCCAGCAGGGATCTCCATCCGCGCCATCGCCCCCTGGCGTCATGCCTCCATGACGGGCTTCCGGACGCCTTCCTAGCGGCAGGATGGGGGCGGGGGGGCATCCGCAACAGCTAGGCCGCTACGGCTTGTCGCTGCGGTTCATCGGGCGTAGCGTGCTAATTGGGAGCTCGCGGTGGTTGCGCCCGCGTGTATCCGAGAAATAGTTCGGCTGCTCTGGACCTCGGTGGCGTCCATATGGACGCGTACGCCGCTGAGGTGGCATTATGACAGGCTCTGTCGGCCAGCTGGTCCCGGCTCTGGCGATCAATATGAATCAGCCGAGTACTTTGTTGCATTGGTCGATCTTCGACGTGACGGTGGCGAACCTGGTCCTGATCGCGGTGATGGTCGTTATCTTCGGGGCCGCGTTGCTGCTTCCGTTTCCCCGGGGGCACCGCGAGGAGCCCGCCGCGGCTGCCGGCGGCGACGCGGGCGGCGATCTGGCGGCGGCGGCGGTGGAGCCGGCTGATGATGACACCGCGGGGATGTGGACCGCGCGGGTGCGGCGCCGGGCGGTCAAAGCGCTGCCGCCGGGCAAGCTGCTGCCCGACCGGCAGCCGGCCTATGTGGCGTCCTGGATTTACGTGTTCGGTGTCGGTTCGCTGGCCGCCTTCGGGGTGGTGATCGTGTCCGGGTTCGCCCTGGCGCTCGGCGGTCCTGATTGGTGGCATTACAACCCGGTGGGTCATTTCTTCAACAGCCTGCACCTGTGGAGCGTCGAGCTGTTCATGGCCCTGATCGTCATCCACCTGTGGGGCAAGTTCTGGATGGCCGCCTGGCGCGGCCGCCGCGCGCTGACCTGGATCACCGGTGTGGTCGCCTTCGCTCTCTCGGTCGTTGAGTGCTTCACCGGGTATGTGTCGCAGTCGAACTTCGACTCGCAGTGGATCTCCGCCAGCGGCAAGGATGCGTTCAATAGCGTCGGGGTGGGCGCGTTCTTCAACGTGATGAACTTCGGCCAGATGCTGATGTGGCACATCGTGCTGCTGCCGATCGTGCTGGTCGCCATCATCGGCGGGCACGTGCTGCTGGTCCGGGTTCGCGGGGTCTCGCATCCGATTGACACCGATGCCGCAGCGGCCAAGGGCCGCGGGCGGCTGCGCCGGCGCGCCGTCGCGGCGGCCGCGGCGGCGCAGTGGCGGGGCCCGACCCGGCGTTATGACATCCTCAAGGAGGGCGCCATCGCGTCGGTGGTGGTGCTGGCGCTGACGTTCGGCCTGGCCGGCCTGCTGTCCTCCCCCGACGTGCCCCCGGTCACGGTCGCCACCTGGGCGAGGGTGGCGCCGGCCGACTTCCTCGCCACCGCGGCCAGCGAGCTCAACGGCACCAGCCTGTCCGCCGCCTATGGGCCGCCGTACAACAACGGCACCGGCAGCGTCCAGCATCTGCTGATCACCCCGCAGACCTGGTTCGGCGTGACCCAGCCGCTCAACGCGGCGCAGGACTTCGTGATCAGGCCGCTGACGACGCTCACCCCGGCCGACCGCGGCCTGGCCGCCGCGCTGGGCAGCTACCGGGCCGCATCACCCGCCCAGCAGCTGAAGTGGGCGAATGCGTACGCGAACGCCGTGACCAAGGTGAAGTTCGCCGGCGGCACCCCGGTGCTCCCACCCGCCGCCGACGGGCCGGTGCCGGTGATGATGGCCAGCGAGCTCACCATGGCCCGCACCGGCGCCCTGGACACCGACCTGCTCGCCCAGCGGCAGTTCTACGGCACCAACTACACCAAGCCGCTGCTGTTCCTCGGCGACGGCGCCTACTTCGCCAGCAAAGCCCAGGCCATGAACCTGACCGGCAGCCAGTGGGGCGTGATGAACGAGACCGGCAGCTACCCCGGGCAGCCCTGGCTCTGGCTGTACACCGTGTGGTACCAGGTCCCCGGATTCTCCACCTCGGCCAACGTAGACCTGATCGCGGTCCTCCTGACCGGGCTGGGCACCATCCTCCTGCTGCTGATCCCCTTCATCCCCGGCCTGCGCGACATCCCCCGGCTCATCCCGATCCACCGGCTCATCTGGCGCTCCTGGTACCGCCGCCCAGCGCCAGACCCGGTCCCCGGCACGGGCCCAGGCCCCGGTTCTGGCAGGGGTTCCGGCTCCCTCGATGAACTCGCTGTCGGCCAGCCCGCCAATGGCGCTAAGAGGGAATGACCAGGGTTCCGCCGATCCGGCCGGCCCTCAAGGACGGCTGGATCAGCGGTCCTGGCGGCTGAGGGGTCAGTATCCGCCCCCCGGATCAGTGGGCTGCCGAGATCCTCGCCCGGGTCGTGGTGCCTCGTGACTGGGCCGAGCGTTCCGGGGACGTCGGCCGCGCCCAGCCCGGCTACGGGCCCCGGCATATACGCACTGCTGACCGATGGCAGCACGGTCCAGATCCGCCCGGCCCGACCGCAGGACGCCGCGGCGGTGCGCGAGATGCACGCCGCGATGTCTCCGGACAATATGTACCTGCGCTTCTTCAGCCTGAGCCCGCGCTCAGCCGAGCAGGAGGCCACGCGAGTATGTAGGGAGCCCGGCGCCGATCACGGGGTACTACTGGCGTGGCTGAGCGGCAGGCTAGTCGGCGTGGCAAGCTATGAGCCCACCGGGACTCCAGGCACGGCGGAGATCGCCTTTGCCGTGCCCGATGACATGCACCGCCGCGGCATCGCTACTCTGCTGCTCGAGCACCTAGTGTCGCTCGCCCGCCTGCGCGGGCTCAGCGCGTTCACTGCGGAGACGCTGCTGGACAACTCTGCGATGCGAAGGGTGTTCGCGGACGTCGGCCTGCCCGTGCGACGGAGGATCACCGACGACGTGGTCGCGCTGACCTTCCCGCTGTCGGGCGGCGACCCTGATCAGGGCCCGGGTGGCTATATGAAGTCGGTGGCCAGCCGGGAGGGCCGGGCAGATGCGGCCAGCCTGCGCTACGTTCTGCAGCCGCGATCGGTCGCGGTCGTCGGGGCGAGCCGGCGGCGATCCACCGTGGGCCGTGCCATCCTGCACAACATCGTAACCGGCGGCTTTGCCGGGAAGATTTACGCGGTAAACCCGCATACGCGCTCCATGGAAGGCCTTTCCTGCGTGGCGTCAGTCGACGATCTGCCTGAACGGGCCGATCTGGCGGTCATCGCAGTGCCCCCGTCGGCTGTGCTGGAGGTGGCAGCGGCTTGCGGCCGCAACGGCGTACGGGCGCTCACGGTAATTACCTCGGGCCTGGGCACCGGGGGGGCCGATTTGCTGGCGATCTGCCGCAGGTACGGCATGCGGCTCGTCGGCCCGAACTGCCTCGGCGTTATCGTGCCCGGCCTCGCCCTGAACGCGACGTTCACCGCTCGGCAGCCCGCGCCCGGCGTCGCCGGCATTGTCGTGCAGTCAGGGAGCGTGGGCATCGCGCTGCTGGAGCACCTGTCGCGGCTGGGCATCGGCGTCTCCTCCTTCGCGTCGGTTGGGGACAAGTACGACGTGTCCAGCAACGACCTGCTGATGTGGTGGGAACAGGATCACATGACGCGGCTGGCCATCCTCTACGTCGAGTCCTTCGGCAGCCCGCGCAAGTTCGCGGCCACGGCGCGCCAGGTCGGCCAGCGGATGCCAGTGCTGACGGTCATAGGCGGCCGGTCAGCCGCCGGCCAGCGCGCGGCCGCCTCCCACACGGCGGCCCCCGCGACACCCCTGGCCACGCAGCAGGCCCTGTTCGCCCAGGCAGGCATCATCGCCGTCAGCAGCCTAGGCGAGCTCGTCGAGGCGGCGGCGCTGCTCGCCTGCCAGCCACTGCCCGCCGGCAACCGCGTCGCGATCGTCTCGAACGCCGGCGGCGCAGGCGTCCTGGCCGCCGACGCGTGCACTGACAACGGCCTTGAGGTCGTGAAGCTCAGCGCGCCGACGCAACGCAGGCTCCGCGGGCTGCTGCCGGCAACAGCCGAGGTCGCCGGGCCGGTGAATACCACGGCGGCAGTCACCACAGATTCCTTCCGTGCCTGCCTGGAGCACATCGCCGCCGACACCGGCGTCGACGCCGTGATCGCCGTGACGGTACCCACGGCCATCTCCGATCTGCGCACCGCTGTGGCCGCTGCGGTGATCAGCAAGCCGGTCGCGGTTGCCCTGCTGGAACAGGCCGAGTCCGTGCGGCTCCTGCGGCGCGAGGCCGCCGCTGGGCAGGGCGCCACGCCATCGCAGCGCCGCGGCGAGGCCGTCGGCGAACCGGGCGACGGGGCGGCGGGTACGCCAGCAGTCGACGGGCTGCCCGCCTATGCCTACCCCGAAGGCGCCGCTCGCGCGCTGGGTCATGCGGTCCGCTACCGGGCGTGGCGCGACCGGCAGGCCGGTCACTCTCCCGAGCTGAGCGGGCTGCGCGCCGCGGACGCGCGTGAGCTGATCTCCGGCTTCCTGGCCGGCAGCCCCGGCGGTGGCTGGCTGCCGACCGACCAGGCGGCAGGGCTGCTGTCCTGCTACCAGATCCCGATGATCGCCACGCTGCCCGCAGCGGATGAGCAGCAGGCCATCCGGGCAGCGGCCGACCTCGGCGGCCGGGTGGTGCTCAAGGCGCAGGCCGCGGGGTTCGCGCACAAGGGCGACGCCGGCGCCGTCAAGCTGGACCTGCGCACCCCGCACGAGGTTGCCGAGGGCTACCGCGAGCTAGCGGCCAGGTTCGGATCCAGCCTGCGCGGGGTCCTGGTTCAGCCGATGCTCACCGGCGGCGTCGAGGTACTGATCGGCGTGGCGCAGGAACCGGTCTTCGGGCCGCTTGTCGTGTTCGGCCTCGGCGGGGTGACCAGCGACATCCGCGGTGCCAATTCCGCCCGGCTGACGCCGCTGACTACTGCCGATGCGGACGAGCTCATCCGGGACCTGGGTGCCGCGCCGCTGCTGTCCGGTCACCGGGGCACCCGGCTCGTCGACGCCGGCTCGCTCGCCGACATGCTGTTGCGGGTGTCGCGGCTGGCCGAAGATCTCCCCGAGGTCGCCGAGTTGGAGCTCAACCCCATCGACGCGCGCCCGGACGGGGCTTGCGCCGTGGATGCTCGCGTGCGGGTCAGCCCCGCGGAGTTCAGGGACCCGTTCCTGCGCCGGCTGCGCTGACCACCTCCGACGCGCGGGCGGGCAGGCCCGTGGCCGAGGACAGCTGCTGGACAGGCCCTTGTGTCAGCCGCGGACGTAGTCGCCCGGCGCCTCGCCGAGGGCGGGATAACGCTCGCTGCCCATCGGCGGCGCGGGGCCAAGGCGGCCGGCCCGTTCGTCCGCCCAGGATGCCCAGTCCTGCCACCACGAGCCGCTGCATCTTTCCGCGGCTTCCCGCCACCGCGCCGCATCCCCCGGATGGCGCTGGGCCACCTCGTACCAGGCCTTCGGCCCCGGCGGGTTGACGATGCCCGCGATGTGACCGCCGCTGGACAGCACGTACCGGACATTGCCGCCGAGCATTCCCGTTGCCTTGTACGACGACGGCCAGGGCACGATGTGGTCGTTCACCGCGCCGACAAGGTAGGTGTCGTTCTTGACATCGGCCAGCGACAGCAGCTGCCCGGAGAGCTCCATCTCACCCTTCGCGAGCTGGTTGTGCACATACAGCGTCCGGAGATAGAAGGAATGCATGGCCGCGGGCAGCCGGGTGCTGTCGGCGTTCCAGGCGAGGATGTCAAAGGCAGGCGGGCTCTTGCCCATCAGCCAGTTCGACACCACATAGTTGAAGATCAGGTCATTCGCCCGCAGTGCATCGAACGTGCCAGCCATCTTGGAGCCTTCCATGACGCCGGTACGCGCCATCTCCGTCTCCAGGCGCGAGATGGTCTGCTCGTCGGCGAAAACGCCGAGCACACCCGGCTCGCTGTAGTCCAGCAGAGTGTTGAGCAGCGTGATCGAGCCGATCCTGGCGTCGCCGGTTCCGGCGAGGTAGGCGGCGAGCATCGCGGTCAGGGCACCACCGAGACAGAGCCCGACGATGTCGACCGTGCCGGAACCGGTGATGTCGGAAATCACTTCGATCGCAGTTCTCGGGCCGTGGATGAGGTAGTCATCGAGGGTCACGCCACGCATCGAGGCGTCCGGGTTGCGGTAGGAGATTGCGAAGACCGTCCGCTGATGCTGGACCGCCCATTCGATGAAGCTGCGCCCGGGGGCGAGATCCATGACGTAGTACTTGTTGATCCACGGCGGGCTCGCCAGCAGCGGGATGGAGCGCACCCGCTTGGTCTGCGGCGCGTACTGGATCAGCTCCATCAGGTCATTGTGGAAGACCACGTGTCCCGGGGTTGCTGCGAGGTTCCTGCCCAGCTCGAACGGTGCCGTATCGACCTGGCGCGGGCGTCCGCCGTTGTGCGCCACATCGTCGAGGAGATTGCGGGCGCCGGCGAGCAGGCTGGCACCGCCGGTCTCGAATGCCTTCTTGATTGCGGCCGGGTTGGTAGCCAGGAAATTCGTCGGAGCAAGGGCGTCGAAGCTGAAGCCGACGGCTAGCTGTGCTTTCTGATCGGCCAGCGGGTTCCCGCGTCCGGCGGCAAGCAGGTCCTCGCTGAGCCGCCTGGCGGCCAGATACGCCTGCCGCACGGCAAAGTAACCCGGGTTGTCATCCCACGCCGGGTCGGCGAACCGCCGGTCCCTGGCATCAAACGGTACCGGCGGCGCCACTTCCGACCCGAGCCACCGGGAGGTCGCGACCGGCCAGATCCTGGCCAGCGTGGTGCCAAACTGCAGGCCGGCGGCTGCGACCTCGGCCGGCCGCCGGGCGGCGCGTGCGATCACCGAGAGCAATGAGCCACTGAAGTCGGCCGGATCGAGCTGGGCGATGAGACCGGTCTCTGGAGCGAGCGCCTCGGCCGCGTCCACCCCCTCCTGCCATGCGCTTTCCTGTGCATTCATCGGCCACCTCCGGTGTCGCAGGCCTCACATACGGTGCGGCGGCAGTGCTCCTGGCGGTACCTGGCGGCCCTGGCAAGTGATGGCTCAGCAGCGTCAGGTTACGCCCGCTGCGCTCACGGTCCAAGGCCGGTCACATGCGTTCGAAGATCGCGGCGATGCCCTGCCCGCCGCCGATGCACATGGTGATGAGCGCATACCTGCCGCCGGTCCGGCGCAGCTCGTACAGCGCCTTGACGGCGAGGATGGTGCCCGTCGCCGCGATCGGGTGCCCGAGTGAGACGCCGCTGCCGTTCGGGTTGGTCCGCTCCGGGGGAAGGCCGAGCTCGCGGATGACCGCGAGTGCCTGCGCGGCGAAAGCCTCGTTCACCTCGAACAGGTCGATGTCATCGACCTTGAGGCTCGCGCGGTCGAGCACCTTCCGCACCGCGGGCACCGGGCCCATGCCCATGATCCTCGGCTCGACCCCGGCGTGGCTGTAGGCGACGAGCCGCCCAAGCGCGCTATGCCCGTGGTGCTCGGCGAACTCCCGGTCAGCTAGCACGACCGCGGCTGCGGCGTCGTTAACGCCCGAGGCGTTGCCCGCGGTGACCGTGCCGCCGTCGGCGAACGCCGGCCTCAGCTTCGCGAGGTCGTCCGTTGAGATGCCGGGCCGGACGTGCTCGTCGGTGTCGACTGTGACCGTGCCCTTCCTGCCAGGCACCTGGACCGGTGTGATCTGCTCCGCGAAATACCCGGCTTCCGCCGCGGCGGCGGCACGCCGGTGGCTCTCTGCGGCGAGTGCGTCCTGATCGGCCCTGGACACGTCGTAGTCAGCGGCGACGTTCTCCGCCGTGACTCCCATGTGGCAGCCGTCGAACGGGTCGGTGAGCGCGCCGACCATGGCGTCGACGGCGACGCCATCCTGCATCCGCTGCCCCCACCGCAAGCCGGGCAGCCAGTACTGCCCCCTGCTCATCGACTCCGCGCCGCCGGCCACCGCGACGTCGCAGTCGCCGAGCCGGATCGCCTGCGCCGCAGACACGATCGCCTGCAGCCCACTGCCGCACAGCCGGTTCAGCGTGAACGCCGGTGTCTCGACCGGGAGGCCGCCGTTAACCGCGGCGACCCGCCCTAGGTACATGTCCCGGATCTCGGTGTGGATCACGTGGCCGAAGACCGCATGGCCGACGTCGGACGGGTCCACGCCCGCCCGACCGACCGCCTCGCGCACTACCGTCGCGGCAAGATCGCATGGCGGGACAGCGGCGAGGCCGCCTCCGAACTTGCCGATCGCGGTCCGCACGGCGGACAGGACCAGGACTTCCCTGTGGTCTTCCATGACTCCTCCAGTCACATGTCGAGGCCGCCGTTGACGGCCCAGATTTGGCCCGTGATGTAGGCGGACTCGTCCGCGGCGAGGAAGCTGACCACCCGTGCGATCTCCTCCGGCCTCCCGAGGCGGCCCACCGGAATCTGCCCGCGTATCCGGGCCAGCACCTTGTCGGGGATGGTGGCGAGCATGTCGGTCGCGATGAAACCCGGCGTCACAGCGTTGACGGTCAGCCCGATCCCATCGCCGGGCGGGCGCTCTGCCCGGTTGAGCTGGAAAATGGCTTCCTTGGCCAGCGATTTCGTCAGGCCGAACAGGCCGGATTTGGAGGCCGCGTAGTTGGCCTGGCCGATGCTCCCGGTCTCCCCGATAACCGAGGACACGCTGACGATCCTTCCGCTCCCGCGCTCCAGCATGTGCTCAAGCGCAGCCTGGGCCATGAAGAACGCGCCGGACAGGTTGACGGCGATCACCTTCTGCCAGTCCTCGTCGGTCATCTTGGCCACAGTGCGGTCGATGGTGATCCCGGCGTTGTTGACCAGGACGTCGAGGCGGCCATGCTGATCGATGACCTCGCCCAGGACGCGCCGGCAGTCGCCGGCCGCGCCTATATTGCCCTCGTGCACGGTGATCCGCCGCCCCGGGTACTCGGCGGTCATGCTGGCCACGAACTTCTCCGCGGTCTCGTGGCCGCGCCAGTAGCCGGCCGCTATCTCCGCGCCCGCATCGGCCAGCTGGCCGCAGATGGCGGCACCGATCCCGCGCGTGCCGCCGGTGACCAGCGCCACCCGGTCGCTGAGCGTGCCCAGCCCCTGTGGCCGCGCCTGCCCGGGTCCCTCCCGCTGTGGCTGTCCGATAGTCGTCATCGCGTGCTTCCCCTTTCGTGCGCGCCCAGTTCCGCCTCGAGCGCGAACGCCCCAGAGCCTCGCGCTCCGAGAACTACACTGTAGACCTACAGTAGATAACGCCAGCTAGAATGATGTCAACAAATGTAGAACTATGTCGTAGGCACCGATTGACCGCAGACTCCGGCCACAGCAGAGAAGGTGTGACAGCGATGACCCGATCACTAGCCGGCCGCACCGCCAGTGCCGCCGCCAACGGCAGCGGCAGCGGCAAGATCACCCGCGAGATGGTGCTGGCCGCCGCGCTGGAGATCATCGATGCCGACGGGGCCGACGGGCTGTCCATGCGCCGCCTCGCCCGCGCCCTGGGCCGGGACCCGATGATCCTCTACCGGCACGCGCCGAACAAGGCAGCCCTGCTCGACGGCGTCGCCGAGACCGTGCTCGCCCAGCTCACCGTCGACCCCGCCGACCCCGACTGGGCCGCCCAGCTGCGCGCCGTCGCCCGCCACTACCGGGCACTGGCGCTGGCCCACCCGCACGTGGTGCCGCTGCTGGTCACCCGGCCGCTGGCCACCCCGCTCGCGCTCCGCCCGAAGGGCACCCTGCGCCCGCTCGAAGACGTCCTGGCCCTGCTCACCCGCGCCGGGTTCAGCGGACCCGACGCCCTGCACATCTACCGGGCCCTGTTCGGCTTCCTGCACGGCCACATCCTCAACGAACTGCAAGAACTCATCGACAACCCCGACGAGACCGACGACCTGCTGCGGCTGGGCCTGCACCGGCTGCCAATCGGCGAATTCCCCCTGCTGCGCAGCCTCGCCCCCGCCCTGGCCGCCTACGACGGCGCCACCGAACTCGAACGCGGCCTCGACATCCTGCTCACCGGACTCACCACCACACTGACCCCCGCAGCAGGCTGATGCACTGGTGTGCGGAGCCCGGATAAAGGGCTGCGGGGGCCGATCGCGGCATGCCGGGCTCGAAGGCCGTCTTCCTCAAGGAGGATGACCTGCTCGATGGGAAGGGGCCCCACCGGCTGCTCAGCGGACAGCGGAGGGCATGGCCTGGCACGCCGCGATGTCGCGCGGTCGTGGGGCGCGTGGGCCGTACTAGGAAAGGAGCGGAATGGGTCATGAGCCTCGATCAGGGTCCCCGGGTGCGGGTGCTGGAGGACCCGCTGACGAACAAGGGCACCGCCTTCTCCGAGGAGGAACGCTCCGAACTGGGCTTGCGTGGTCTGCTGCCCGCCGTGGTGGAGACGATGGAGCAGCAGGTCCACCGCGGGTACCGGGCCTACCACGAGCATCCCACCGACGTCGCCCGGCACATTAACCTGCGCGCGCTGCAGGACACCAACGAGATGCTGTTCTACCGGCTGGTGTCTGACCACATCGAGGAGATGCTGCCGATCCTCTACACCCCCACCGTGGGCATCGCCTGCCAGCGCTTCAGTGAGATCTACCGCCGTCCGCGCGGGCTTTTCATCGCATACCCCGACCGCGACCGCATCGGGGAGATCCTGCGCAACCGGCCCCGGCGGAAGGTTGACGTCATCGTCGTCACCGACGGGCAACGGGTTCTCGGCCTGGGTGACCAGGGAATCGGCGGCATGGGCATCCCGATCGGCAAGCTGTCGCTGTACACGGCGCTGGGTGGCATCGACCCTGCGCGCACCCTGCCGGTACTGCTCGACGTCGGCACCGACAACGCCGAACTCCTCGACGACCCCATGTATCTTGGCTGGCGGCACCGCCGTATCGGCGGCGCCGACTACAACGACTTCGTCGACCGGTTCGTCCAGGCAGTGCGCACCGAGCTGCCCGACGTCCTGCTGCAATGGGAGGACTTCTCTACCCCGCACGCCCTGCCCATCCTGAAGCGCTACCGCGACCAGCTGCTCACCTTCAACGATGACATCCAGGGCACTGCCGCCGTTGTCCTGGCCGCACTGTCAGCCGGGGCAGCGGCCACCGGGTCGCGGTTGCGCGACCAGACCGTGGTGATGCTCGGCGCCGGGTCGGCTGGCATCGGAGTCTGCGAGCAGATCGAGCGGTCGATGGTGGCCGACGGCCTGTCCGGGCAGGACGCCCGCGCCAGGATCTTCCTGGTTGACATCAACGGCCTGCTCACCACAGACCGCCCGGATCTCGACCCTGCGCAGCGCCGCCTCGCCCAGCCGCCAGCAACTGTGCCGGGCAGGGAACCTGGCCGGCCAGCCGGCCTCACCGACGTGATCGATGCTGTACACCCCACCGCACTCATCGGCCTGTCCACTGCCACCGGCGCTTTCACCGAAGATGTCGTCCGCCGCATCGCCGCGCATGTGAAGCGGCCCATCATCATGCCGCTGTCCAATCCGACCAGCCGCAGCGAGGCGCGGCCACAGGATCTCGCCGACTGGACCGAAGGCCGTGCTCTTGTCGCCGCCGGATCGCCGTTCGCGCCGATGCGGGTCGGCGATGCCAGCATCCCGGTCGCCCAATGCAACAACATCTACATCTTCCCCGGCGTCGGCCTGGCCGTGACCGCCGTGCGGGCGACCCGCGTCACCGACGCCATGATGACCGCGGCCGCCGCCGCTGTCAGTGACGCCGCCACAATCCGCCGCGACCCGCACGGGACCCTGCTGCCCGACCGCGCCCACCTCGCCGACACCGCAACAGCGGTAGCGAGCGCCGTCGCGAAGGCCGCAGTCGCCGATGCCGTCGCGCCCGCGCTCACCGACGACCAGGTCGACCAGGCTATCCACCGCACCAGGTGGCTACCCCATTACCAGTTCTGACCGGCATCAGTCCTCATCGGCGGACGTGATCAGCATACGACTTTTTCCAGAAAAGTATTGCTAGTTTTTTGCTTCCAGTATAGGTTCGGAGCAGACACCGGGAACAGCTGCCAGTCCGGCCCCGTACCGACGGCTTGCCTTGCTGGTCGTCGCTGGTTCCCCGGATGGAGCGACGCCATGAAATACGTCCCGCCAGGCCTGCCCGGCAGCATCGTCTCCGTTGAGCCGAGGTATGAGAATTTCATTGGTGGCAAGTGGCTGGCGCCGACGCACGGCAAGTACCGCCTGGACTTGGCCCCCGCGACCGCCGGCCCGATCACCGAGGTGGCCGACTCCACACCGGTGGACGTCGAGCTCGCGTTGGACGCCGCCCACGCGGCGAAGGACGCCTGGGGCGAGGCGTCAGCAACCAAACGAGCGGAGGTGCTCAACGCAATCGCTGATGCGGTCGAGAAGAACCAGGACATGCTGGCGGTCGCTGAGAGCTGGGAGAACGGCAAGCCGGTCCGCGAGACGCTGGCTGCCGACATTCCCCTGGTGGTCGATCACTTCCGGTACTTCGCCGCCGCGGCACGCGCCGAAGAAGGGCGCTCGACTGAGATCGAGAAGGATCTGGTCGCCTACCACTTCCGGGAGCCGCTCGGTGTGGTCGGTCAGATCATCCCGTTCAACTTCCCGCTGCTGATGGCGGCGTGGAAGCTCGCGCCGGCGCTGGCGGCGGGTAACTGTTCGGTGATCAAGCCTGCCTCGCCGACGCCGTGGTCGATCCTGAAGCTGATGGAGACGATCGAGGACGTCCTGCCGCAGGGTGTGATCAACGTCGTGACCGGTCCCGGTGCGGAGATCGGTAAGGCGCTGGCTGCGAACCCGCGTATCGCAAAGGTGTCCTTTACCGGTGAGACGGTGACCGGCCGGCTGATCATGCAGTACGCGGCGCAGAACCTGATCCCGTCTACCGTCGAGCTGGGTGGCAAGTCGCCGAACATCTTCTTCAACGATGTGATGGCTCATGACGACGAGTTCCTGGACAAGGCGATCGAGGGCCTGGTGCTGTACGCGTTCAACAAGGGCGAGGTGTGCACCTGCCCGTCGCGGGCGCTGATCCAGGCCGACATCTACGACGAGTTCATGGCCCGCTGCCTCGACCGCATCGCCAGCATCAAGCAGGGCAACCCGCTGGACACTGACACCCAGCTCGGCCCGCAGGTCTCAGCGCAGCAGATGGAGAAAATCGCCTCCTACGTCGACATCGGCCGCAACGAAGGCGCCGAGGTGCTCATCGGCGGACAGCGGGCCAGCGTGGACGGGGCGGAATTCGCTGACGGCTATTACTTCCAGCCGACGGTGTTGAAGGGCGAGAACAAGATGCGGGTGTTCCAGGAGGAGATCTTCGGCCCCGTGCTGGCGGTCACCACGTTCACCGACGACGCGGACGCGCTGGCGATCGCGAATGACACCCTTTACGGGCTGGGTGCCGGTGTCTGGACCCGGGATGGCACCCGGGCATACAAGATGGGCCGCGGCATCAAGGCCGGCCGCGTCTGGACGAACTGCTACCACCAGTACCCGGCGGGTGCCTCGTTCGGTGGCTACAAGATCTCGGGTATCGGCCGCGAGAACCACCTCATGATGCTGGATCACTACAGCCAGACGAAGAACCTGCTCGTCAGCTACAGCACCAAACCGCTCGGGCTGTTCTAAGGCCCCGTGATGTCCGAGCCGATTGTGCTGGCACGCGTCACCGCTACCCCGGCCGCGCGCGAGGCGATCCGTCTCCTGCGCGCCGCCCGGGGCGGCCCGGTGATGTTCGTCCAATCCGGCGGCTGCTGCGCTGGCAGCACACCGATGTGCTTTCCCGCCGGAGAATTCCTCATCGGCGACATCGACATCCTGCTCGGCGAGATCGACGGATGCCCGTTCTACATCGACAAGCGCCTGGACCAAGCCTGGCACCAGGAACAGTTCCTGCTCGATGTCGCCCCCGGCGAACCCGAAGACTTCTCACTACCAGCCGGGGACAACCTTCACTTCGTCACCCGCTCCCCCACCTGCGTCTCGCCGAGTGCACCCGGCGAAAACGTCCTTTCCTCCACCTCTGAATGGAGCACACCATGAGAGCAGCAGTTGTCACCGATTTCCACTCCCCCCTGCAGGTACAGGATCTTCCGATCCCCGCGCCCGGCGCGGGTGAGGTACTAGTCCGGATCGAGACGAGCGGGCTGTGCCACACCGACATCCACGCCGCGCACGGCGACTGGCCGGTCAAGCCGACACCGCCGTTCATTCCTGGGCACGAGGGCGTCGGTTACGTCGAGAAGCTCGGCACGGGCGTAAGTACCCGTGCGATCGGCGACCGGGTCGCGATCGCGTGGCTCGGTTACGCGTGCGGGGAGTGCCGCTACTGCAACAGTGGGTGGGAGACGCTGTGTGAGAAGCAGGAGAACTCGGGCTACTCCGTCAACGGCACATTCGCCGAGTACGCCGTCGTCCCCGCAGCGTTCGCCTCGCCGGTACCAGACGGCATCTCCTCCCGGGACGCCGCGCCGCTGACGTGCGCGGGTGTGACGACCTACAAGGCGATCAAGGTCGCCCGGGTCGCTCCCGCCGAGACGGTCGCGATCTTCGGCGTCGGCGGACTGGGACACCTCGCACTGCAGTACGCCCGCATCGCAGGCGGGTTCGTCATCGCAGTGGACATCGAAGACCACAAGCTCACGATGGCCACCGAACTCGGCGCCGACCATGTCGTCAACGCGCTGACTACCGATCCGGTCGAGGCGATCCAGGCGCTCGGCGGCGCCGATGTGGCCGTCGCGCTCGCGGCGTCGCCCGGGGCGTTCGACCAGGCCTACCGGTCGCTGCGCCGCGGCGGGCGCCTGGTGTGCGTCGCGCTGCCCGCTGACAATGCGACGCTGAGTCTGCCGATCTTCGACACCGTCATCAACGGCAAGACTGTCATCGGCTCGATCGTCGGCACCCGTAACGACCTCGCCGACGTCTTCGCCCTGCACGCCGCCGGCCGCACCAAGGTGATCGCCGTCGACCGGAAGATCGACGAGGTCAACCAATCCATCGACGACGTGCTCGCTGGCAATGTCCCGGCCCGTGTCGTCTTCCAGTTCTAATCGCCTGGGATCGCCCGCCGGGCCGGCGTCTAGGGCGCCACTTGCGCCGGCTGGCATCCCGAGGACGCCCACGACGGCCGCGAGTCCTGGCTACCCTGCTGCTGGCAGTTTGGTGCTGGTGTTCAACTCGGGTAGCTCGTCGGTCAAGTTCGCGCTGTTGCTCGCCGGAAGCGGCGAGCGTCTCATGGGCGGCATCGGCGAACGGCTCGGCACGCCGGAGGCGTCGCTGCGAGTCCAGTTGTTCCCGGCCGCGGCGACCGAAGAACGCCTTCCCACAGGCACTCACCGGGATGTCATGACCCGGGTGCTGGGTCACCTGGCCGCGACCGGGCACTCCGAAGCTGAGCTGCTCGGGGCTGGTCACCGGGTAGTCCACGGCGGCGAGCGGTTCGCCTCTTCGATCCGGGTGGACGATGCAGTTGTCGCCGCGCTGCGCTCATACAACCACCTGGCGCCGCTGCACAACCCGGCGAATCTTGCCGGCATCGAGGCTGTGCGTGCCATCCTGCCCGACTTGCCGCAAGTCGCCGTGTTCGACACCGCGTTCCACCAGACGATGCCGCCCCACGCCTTTCGCTACGCAGTACCCGAGGAGTGGTATACGCGGCACGGGGTGCGAAGATACGGATTCCACGGCATCAGCCACCGCTTCGTCAGTGAGCAGGCCGCCTCCATGCTCGGCCGGCCACCTCGTGAGCTCCGGCTGGTCACCGCCCACCTCGGCAATGGATGCAGCGCGACCGCAGTGCGCGACGGCGTGTCGGTGGACACCACGATGGGCCTGACCCCATTGGATGGGCTGGTCATGGGGACCCGCTCCGGCGATGTCGATCCGGGCCTTATCGGCTACCTGGCCGGCCGGACCGGAATGAACATCGACGAGATCACCCAGGCGCTCAACGCAGACAGCGGGCTCCAAGGGCTGTCCGGCGTGGGCAATGATATGCGCACCGTCGCCGATGCCGCCGCTGACGGAAATGAGCGGGCCCAGCTCGCACTCGACGTTTTCGTGCACCGGCTGTCCAAGGCGATCGCCGGGCTGGTGGTCGGGCTTCAACGGCTCGACGCACTGGTCTTCACTGGCGGCATCGGGGAAAACAGCGCCGTCGTCCGTAGCCTGGTGCTCAGCCGGCTGGGCTTCCTCGGTCTGGCTGAGGACGCCGAGGCCAATGCCGATCACGGCCGGCACACCGGGGGGCGCATCAGCCTCGTCGGCCCGGTCCTGGCGCTGGTCGTACCGACGGACGAGGAGCTCCTGATCGCCCGCGACACAGCCCGCGTCATCGCTGGCGGTAGGCGAGCTATTCACCACGGGAAAGGCTGACGTCATGGCCCGGACCTTGCTGGTCGTGCCCACCGCGTCTGGCGTCGGCCTGGCAAGGACCTGCCTCGGCGTGCTGCGGGCTCTCGACCGGCGGGGCGTGAACGTCGCCTTCGTCAAGCCGGTGGCTCAGCCCCGGGCCGACGGTGGCCCCGACCGCTCAACCGCACTGGTTGCGGCCACAACTGCGCTGCGCCCCCCAGAGCCGCTTCCGGCCGCCCAACTGGAGCAGCAACTCGGAGCGGGGGGACTCGACGTGGTACTCGAGACGATCGTCGCTGCCTGGCAGCCGGCCTATGACCGATCCGACGTCGTCGTCGTCGAGGCGCTCAGCCCGGGCCCGGCCAAGCTATACGCAAGCGGGCTCAACCAGGCGTTGGCCAGAGCGCTCGACGCCGATGTCCTGCTCGTCGCCAGCTGGCCGATGGCAGGCGCGGGAAGCGGCAAGGACCGGGCAGATCACAAGGCGCAGGCCGAGCCAGACCCGACTCCGGGCACCGTCGAGGGTGTGGCCGAGGCGCTCGCTATCACGGCAAGCGGGTATTGGTCGGGTGAGCACGCACGGGTGGTCGGCTGCGTGGTCAACGGCCTGCCGGCGGACGATCTGTCTCCGGCAGCACAGCTGGACGGGGCCCTGGCCCAGCGCGGGCTCCGCTTGATCGCTGCGGTGCCGCATCGCCCCGAGTTGACGTGGTTGCGGGTGTGTGACCTCGTCCGCGAGCTGAACCCGCGGGTGCTCAACGAGGGTGATCTGTCCCGGCGCATCAAGGAGGCAGCGGTGTTCGCCCAGGGCATCCCGGGCGGCCTCCGCGTGCTCAGCGAGGGCCGGCTCGTCGTCGTCCCCGGGGACCGCCACGACGTGATCATGGCCGCCTGCCTCGCCGAGCTGAGCGGAACCCGGCTGGCCGCCCTGCTCCTAAGCGCCGGGATCGAGCCGGACCCACGGATATGGGAACTCACCCGGGCTACGCGCGCCACCGGTCTGCCGATCCTTGTCGTCGACGGCAACAGCTACGAGACCGCGACGCAGGTGCGTGACCTCGACCCGGGCCTGCCGATCGACGACCTCGAAAGGATCGGGGCCGTGATAGACAACATCGCCGATGCGATGGATGCGTCCTGGCTAGAGGCGTTGCCCAGCTCCTCCCGGCCCCGTCGGCTCAGCCCCGCCGCCTTCCGCTACAACCTGGTCGAGCAAGCCCGCGCCGCCGGCGCGTGTGTGGTCCTGCCCGAAGGCACCGAGCCCCGGATCCTGCAGGCCGCGGTCGGGTGCGCCGAACGGGGCATCGCTCGCAGCGTGCTGCTGGGGCCGCCAGACCAGTTGGCCGGGCTGGCCCGGAGCCTCGGGCTTCAGTTGCCCGACGGCGTCACCGTGGTCGATCCCGAGGCTGTCGCCGAGCGCTACGTCGCCCCGCTGACCCAGTTGCGGCGGCACCGCGGCTGGACCGAAGAGATGGCACGCGATCACCTCGCCGACCCGATCACAGTCGGCACCATGATGCTCCAGCAAGGCGAAGTGGACGGCTTGGTTGCGGGCGCGGTCCACACCACCGCGGCCACCGTTCGCCCGGCGCTGCAGATCCTGGGCACCAAGCCAGGTAGCCGCCTGGTGTCGTCGGTGTTCTTCATGTGCCTGCCCGACGAGGTGATCGTCTACGGAGACTGCGCCATCAACCCTCAGCCTGACGCCAAGGACCTGGCCGACATTGCCATCCAGAGCGCGGCGTCGGCGCGGGCCTTTGGCATCGACCCCCGGGTGGCGATGATCAGCTTCAGCACCGGCACCTCTGGTGTGGGCATCGATGTCGACAAGGTCGCCGAGGCGACCCGGGTCGTGCGCGAACTTGAGCCCGATCTGGCCGTAGACGGCCCGTTGCAGTACGACGCCGCCGCCATCGCGTCGGTAGGGCAAAGCAAGCGGCCCGGCAGCGCAGTGGCCGGCCGCGCCAACGTCTTCATCTTCCCAGACCTCGACACTGGCAACACGACGTACAAGGCTGTCCAGCGCAGCGCACAGGTAGTGAGCGTCGGCCCGATGCTGCAGGGCCTCGCCAAGCCGGTGAACGACCTCAGCCGCGGTGCCTTGGTGGACGACATTATCTACACGCTGGCGCTTACCGCGATCCAGTCCCGCGCCGGATAGCCGTTCCGCCAGGGTCATTCGGCAGCCGGTACGCAGTCCTCACGGACGCTCCTGGTGAACACCGCCGAGGTTGGCTCCGTCCGCCGATGACTCTGGCGGCGGAGAGGGCTTCGCTTGACAAATCAAGCAAACGCTTAGTATATTTAGCAATGACACAAAGATCCTGAGGAGGAGCAATGACCGAAGCCCGCACCATGAGCCGCGAACTGCAGGACGAAGTCCTGAACACAGTCCGACAGAGCCAGACCGCAGTCATCGAGGCGATCCGGACCTGGACCAGCACGGTCCAGTCGATCACCTTGGAGCTGCCGGACCTGAACATGCCGTTCACCGACAAGATGCCCAAGCCGCAGGAGTTCATCGCGAACGCCTACGACTTCGCCGAGCAGCTGATGGCCAGCCAGCGGAAGTTCGCTGAGGACGTCGTGAAGGCGAGTGCACCGCTGATGGCCGGCAAGAACGACGCTCCGGCCACGAAGAATGGCGCCGCGGCCAAGTAACCCCTAGTCGCGCGGCGGGCCGGTATGGTTCGCCGCGCGATCGTGATACTTGCGATACTGAGCACACGCTCGGCACAACCCGGCAGGCCGGGCGGCTATCACAGGCGATATGGCGGGCGATATCTACCTCGGGTTCCCCGGCGTTGGCGGCGTAATGACCAGCGGGACTGCCGACTACGTCCGGATACGGCAGCAGCCGACGGCTCTGCAGCAGACATCTGATTGCCGGTTGGCCGCGCTGGAATCGGCGCTGTCCAGCCGCGGTTTCGCTGTCCAGCGGGTACCTGACATGGACGGATGGCTCGCCTACCACGCCGCGTTCGTCGCGTGCATCGCAGCCGCCCTCTACCGGTGCGGAACCGACCCCATCCGTCTCGCCGCGGACCGCGCGACCCTCACCCTCATGTGCCAGGCCATCACCGGGGCTTTCGCCGCCCTGCGAACCAGCGGCACGGCGGGGTTGCCGCGCAATCTAGCCGTGCTGCACAGCCCGTTGCTCAGAGCGGTCGCCATCCGCTACTGGGCACGGACCATGCGCTCACCAATGGGTGAGTTGTGCTTTGCCGCGCACTGCCGACACGCCGAGGCGGAGATGCGGGCCCTGGCCTACGAGGTGGCAGCCCGGATCACAGACTCACCCGCCCTGGCCGAGCTGCTCGGGCCCCTGAACCGCCAGCAGTGAGTGGGTACCAAGTCAGTTGCGGTAACCAAATAGCACGGCCGGCATTGCCCTACTGCAAGCTGGGCCCCTACGGCCACGGTCGGCTTCGCCGACGCCGCCTCGTTAGCCACAAGAGAGCTGCCCACTGTCGGCTATGAGATGAGCCGGAATCATCGGGCACATGACCGCAGTGAAGATCGACGCGATTAGCTTGCTGGCCGGCGTTGTAGCGGCCCGGGCCGTCACGGCTGCCCGCCCCGGCGGACGAAACTTGGACGGTGGCTATTGGGCTGGAATGGTAGCCGACTCGCTGTCGGCCGGCTTATCTGCATGATCGCCCGAGATCGTGCCGGAGCCGCCCACCCGACGGTCGTGATCTGTGCCGGCTTGCCCTATACCCTAGGCCCGTCAGAGCGTAGAATAGAGGTGTTGCTCCGGACCCCGGCAGCTACGGCGCGAATTCCGCGGCTGCATCGTGGGTCCCGGAGTTTTCTTTTTCCTGTGCACGGACCGGTGCCGGCAAGGCGCCAGGGCCAAAGAATGGTGAGAACACGCGGGAGATGCCGCTCCCACTGTGATCTGTCCAGCAACACCGACTACCGCGCACGTCAGATACCTCATTGACTAAGGAGTCGGTTATGCGGAGATCACAGGGCGAGGCCGGCCCGCGCAGCCGCCGGCCGGCGGAAGACGCGCGATGAGAACGGGCGTGGGCATCGCCCTTATCATCGTCGGGGCAGTCTTGCGGTTCGCGCTCTCGGCAGGTTCCCCGCACGGGCTGAACGTGCACATGGTGGGTATCATTTTGATCCTCGCCGGGGTGCTCGGCCTGCTGCTGCCCAGGCTGGCGCGGGTCCCGCGGGCCCCGCGGGACCGGCTGCGCCGCTGGGTCTACCCCGCCAAGCCCCAGGCCGGCGACAAGCCACCCGCCGCTGAAGATCCCGGCGTTCACAACTATCGCCCGACAGGATCTGAAGACCTCTTCAGTTACCCGGACGGCCCGACGCCAGCTGATGGCCTCCTCAGTCACGAGCATGACCCCCCGCTGGTCGAAAACCTCCCCGATTAAGAGAATCGACCTCTGCCCTAGGAATCAGCACGCTGCCGGGGAGCTCTTGGCGCAGGCGTGCCGATCGGGCGTTCGCGGGTCGCGTTCGTACGTGTGGGGTGCCAGCGGTCTGCTTGGCCTGTGAGCTGCAGTGATGGGCCACGCCAGCCGTAGGGCATGATGATCGACCTTGTCCCTCCGTCTGCTCTGTCTCATCTTCGCGCGGCTGTGCGGCTGGCTGGTTCTGCTCGGTCGTTGGGCAGCTTCCAAGGACGCGAAGCGGTGGTCCAGCGCGGCGATCCCGGACCCGGGTTTACCGGGTCCGGGATGGCCCGGCGGGGCGATGCCCCGGCTGGTCAGCTGACCGGCGTGGCCTTCCCGTTGGCCGCGCTGGTTCCACCGTGCTCCGCCTCTACCGGGGTCATCGCCACGGCCCGCGGTGCCAGGACCATTTCTGGTTCCGCGGGCCGTTCCGGCACCCCGACGATGGTCGCCAGGTCCGAGCCGTCAATGGTCTCCCGTTCGAGAAGGAGATCGATAACCCGGGTGAGGGTGTCCAGATTCTGGCGCAGCAGCATTGTCGCCCTGCTCTCGGCCTCCCGGAGCAGCTTGGCTACTTCCCGGTCTATGGATCGCTGCGTCTCCTCGGCATAGGGGCGGCCAGCGAACGGGTTGTCACGGCTCGGTCCTTCCGGGCCGTAGCCGATGGGCCCGACCTCAGCGGAGAAGCCCCATTCCCGCACCATGCGGGTGGCCAGATCGGTGGCACCGGCGAGGTCATCCGCCGCACCGGTCGATGGCTCCCCGAGAACGATGATCTCCGCAGCCCGGCCGCCCAGCCGCACCGCGAGCGAATCGGTGAGGTAGCTCCGGGGATACAAGTGGCGTTCGGACTCCGGCAGCTGCTCGGTCACGCCGAGCGCGGCGCCGCGAGGGAGGATGGTGACCTTCGCCACTGGGTCGGCGTGCTCGGACAGGACGGCGACGAGCGCGTGGCCGGATTCGTGCACGGCGACAGAGCGCTTTTCCTCGGGCAGCAACGCGTTGGAGTCGTCGCGCCGGCCGATCAGCAGCCGGTCCCGCGCCGCGGCGAAGTCAGCGGCGGAAAGGACATCGCGCCTATTCCGCACGGCGTTGATCGCTGCTTCGTTCACGAGGTTGGCGAGATCAGCGCCCGAGAATCCCGGTGTCCCGCGGGACACCGTGTCGAGATCCACATCGGGGCCGAGTTTCTTGCCCCGCCCGTGGATAGCCAGGATCGCCATCCGCTCCTTCTGGTTGGGCAGCGGGATCTCCACCGTCCGGTCGAAGCGGCCGGGCCGCAGCAGGGCCGTGTCGAGGATCTCGGCCCGGTTGGTCGCCCCCATCACCACCACGCTGGCGCCCGGCTCGAATCCATCCATGTCGGACAGGAGCTGGTTGAGGGTCTGCTCGCGCTCGTCGTTCGAGCCGAACCCACCAGGACCGCGGCGGCCCCCGATGGCGTCGATCTCATCGATGAAGATGATCGATGGAGCATGCTTGCGGGCATCGGCGAAAAGACTTCGCACCCTGGATGCGCCGACACCGACGAACATCTCGACGAAGCTCGACCCGCTGAGGGCGAAGAAGGGGACGCCCGCCTCGCCGGCGACCGCTTTGGCCAGAAGCGTCTTCCCGGTCCCGGGCGGACCCACCATAAGCACGCCTTTAGGACCGACCGCGCCCGCCCGCGCGTAGCGCTGAGGGTGTTTCAGGTAGTCGACGACTTCCATGACCTCGGCCTTGGAACCTTCATAGCCGGCGATGTCGGCGAAACGCGTGGCAGGCCGCTCCTCATCGTAGAGCTTGGCCTTTGACCGGCCTATGCTCATGATTCCGCCGAGCTGCTTACGGCCGCGGCGGGCGAACCAGACGAAGACGCCCACCAGGAGCAGCAGCGGCAACAACGAGAAAAGCAGGCCTCGCCACCGAGTACGAGCTCGAATTGGTGCCCGTTACCTGGACGCGATGCGTGAGGAGGAGAGGGGAAAGGGCGTTGTCGTTTAGCGCGGTGGGGATCTGGGAGGTATAGGCGACGCCGTTATCAAGCTTCCCGGTCACCAGCCCCGTCGAGCTGATCGTCGCCGTCGAGACCTTGTTGGCCGTCACTTCACTGACGAAGGCGCTGTAGCTGAAGTCCCGGGTCGTCGAACCCTTGATACCCGGGTGGAAGAGGAGGAGGGCTCCAAGCATAGCCCCGCCCAGCAGGAGCCACAGCGGCCAGCGCGGGGCCGTCGGCGGCGCGGGCGCAGGCGGCCGCTTGTCCAGCTTGTTTATCCTGTTCGGTGGACCCGGCCGGGCCGGGGTCGACCGATGGGCGGTACTCATGCCCTGACGAAGTCGGTGGAGCGGAAAATTGCATCCATACCTGTCTCGGCTCTAGGAAATTCGAAAACTAGCCACCGAGGTCCAGGGCAGCTGGGCAAAGTCGTCGTGCGCGTGCACGGAAGGAAGATTTTCCGAACGGCTACCAGGCTGGTGCACATTCGGAGCGACCGCAAACGCCCGGGGACCGGCGGCCCTGGGCATGAACCCGTGCAACGCGACCGCCTTCGCATATGGTCCTTCGTCAGTTAGAGCGCACGCTGTCCAGTAGATATTTCCGAGGAGCAGCACCGCATGCCGCCCGGGTGTCGACATCCCCGGCCGACGGGACACGCAGCCATACGACGCCATCCGTCAGGACGCCCTCCGGCGGCCGCAAGGACGGCATGCCATCACTATGCGCCCAGCCGGGGTTCCTGGCCGGCTGGGCCTGGGGCGTGCGGCTGGCCCGGCCGGGGGGGAAGGTTCGCATCGAAGAGCGCGCTCCACCCAGCTGAGTGGGTCCTGGCATCCCCGCAGCGCTCCTGGAGCCGGTGCAGTGACTCGCTATCGCCAAGGTGGAATGCCGCCTCCACGCGTGCGCTTTCGATCACCTCGGGAAGGTCCAGCACAGCATCGACCAGGCTCGACCGGCGGCCGGGGGTGATGTGCCCCGGCTCGGCGTGCAAAGAGACCCGGGCGGTGCCTCCAGATCCTTCGGAGGTGATCACCTCGGCCGTGGCGACGGTGCGGTCATCATCGCTGACCTCGACATGCTGACGCAGATCAGGCTCAGTCCTGTGGTACCTCCAGCTGCGGATTCCTGGCACGGACTCGGACGCGATCTTCTTGGTGATACTCATGGCCGGCTGCCGTTTGCAGCTGAGTTCGCTGATACGGCCAGATCGGCAGGAAGGTCGGAGGCGGCCTCGCGGTCGGCCGCGACCAAGATGACGAGACCGAGAATAATGATCATAGTTGACTCCGGAGATTTACGCTGTTACCCACAGTAAACGCTACGAAGCGGTCACTGTCAACGCTGTAGACCTACATTGTTAACGTCAGATGATTCTGAGCTGGACAGCGGAGGGAAGGTGCTATCGCGATGACGTCGTTGTGACCGTCCTGCCCAGGACGCCAGGCCACATGGCCATTTTGGCCCCCATGCACCCTCATCGGCACGCAGTGAATTACGCCGTCGTCTGGGGGGTCAGTGTGGTGGTGAGTCCGGTGAGCAGGATGTCGAGGCCGCGTTCGAGTTCGGTGGCGCCGTCGTAGGCGGCCAGGGCGGGGGCGAGGCTGCGCAGCAGGGGGAATTCGCCGATTGGCAGCCGGTGCAGGCCCAGCCGCAGCAGGTCGTCGGTCTCGTCGGGGTTGTCGATGAGTTCTTGCAGTTCGTTGAGGATGTGGCCGTGCAGGAAGCCGAACAGGGCCCGGTAGATGTGCAGGGCGTCGGGTCCGCTGAACCCGGCGCGGGTGAGCAGGGCCAGGACGTCTTCGAGCGGGCGCAGGGTGCCCTTCGGGCGGAGCGCGAGCGGGGTGGCCAGCGGCCGGGTGACCAGCAGCGGCACCACGTGCGGGTGGGCCAGCGCCAGTGCCCGGTAGTGGCGGGCGACGGCGCGCAGCTGGGCGGCCCAGTCGGGGTCGGCGGGGTCGACGGTGAGCTGGGCGAGCACGGTCTCGGCGACGCCGTCGAGCAGGGCTGCCTTGTTCGGCGCGTGCCGGTAGAGGATCATCGGGTCCCGGCCCAGGGCGCGGGCGAGGCGGCGCATGGACAGCCCGTCGGCCCCGTCGGCATCGATGATCTCCAGCGCGGCGGCCAGCACCATCTCGCGGGTGATCTTGCCGCTGCCGCTGCCGTTGCCGACGGCACCGGCGGTGCGGCCGGCTGGTGATCGGGTCATCGCAGGGGCACCTTTCTCATGTGGCCGGGCGCGGCGGGCCTCCGCTTACTTACGATGTCGGTCTACGGTGTAGAAGATACTCTACGTTGGTGTTACATTGTAGGTCTACAGCGTGAACACCTCGGAGTGCGTCATGATCATTATTCTTGGGCTCGTCATCGTGGTCGCCGCGGTCGTCGTCGGCGTGGCCGGGGTTCTCGGCAACGGCGGCACGCACGGGCTCGCGCACGGGTTCTCGGTGCTCGGGTACCACGTGACCGGCTCTGGCACGGTGTTCCTGTATGGCATCGCTGTGGGGGCGGTGGCCTTGTTCGGGCTGTGGCTGCTGCTGGCCGGCGCGCGGCACACCTCCCGCCGTGGCCGCGCGGCGCGGCGCGGGCTTAGGCAGTCCCAGCGCGAGACCGCCGAGTCCCGCCAGGAGACCGCCGCGGTCAGCAAGGACCGCGACGACCTCATCGGCCAGCGCGACACCGCCCGCGCCTACACCGCCAGCACCCTGGACAACGGCATCACGGGCAGCGATGCCGCCCCGCAGTCAGGGCCGGCGGACGGCCAGCCCAGCCCAGGCGTCCCCGCCGGCGCGCCCGCACCGGCGGCATCGGCCGCGAACGGAAGCCGACCGTAACCGCGGCGGCCTGGATCTGACATCACCACCCGAACGTGTCACACGCGTGGCCTCAAACAAAGGCCCCGGACCGCGTCCCCCGCGCGGCCCCGGGACAGATCGACGCCTGCCCGCGGTCTGCCAGCATGAGCCATGCCGAACACCCGGATCGCGATCAGATAGAGCAGGCGAAAGGCCATGACCCGCGATCCACCGGCACGTGCCTGCCCAACCAAGCCGCAGGTCACAGTCCCCCGTCATGTTTTGGAGCGGTGCTAGCGGCGGGCTGCTGCTCTCACTCTTCCTCCTCCTGTTCCCCCTCTGGTGGCATCTGCCTGATGTCAGTCTCGCGGCGTGGTGCATCCTCGCCGCCCCTGAAGCCGTAGAGCCGCTGCTTCTTCAGCCACTGCCGCTGTCGGATACGGGGGCGCCACGTCCGTGCTGGCTTCCACCAGGGCTGGCGGTCGCTCATGTCTGCATCCTCTCACCACCGGACCACAACAAGGAGACGTGAAGCTCGCCCCCTACCACCTATCCCGCAGCAGCCGACTGCCTGACGGCTTCCTCAGCTCACCCGGCCTGCTCGTCGCCACAGCTAAAGAGGTGGCGTTCTGTCTGGCCATGCCACGCCGCTGGTGGTCCCGGCGGATCGCGCGTAACTTCTTAATCAGGACGATCGCGCTCGGCGTGCCGACAGGTACGCGAGATTGCGGCTCCCGCTGCTCTGGACCTCGGTGGCGCCCTACTCGTAGGCCAGCCGAGGTGGCGCATGAGAGCACTTATCGCCGGCGGAGCCCGGCTTTCTGCCAGCCACGGGGCGGGCGATCCTTTGGCGCAACAACGCCAGGCGACGCCGAGGTTTGAGCGATAAGCGAAATGCCTGATCCCACCCATCGGCCTTTCACCGAGGAGCAGCTGAGCGAGCGCTTCACGCCGGCCGGAATTGACAGGGCAGCGGGGGATCGCCGCCTGGCCTGCTACCCCAAGAGCGTGCAGGCGTCGGCGGAGTGGGGTAGGCATCCGCTATCCGGGACCCCGGCGCAGGCGGCGAAGGCGTGGAGCCACGGGACGGCCATGGATTCCGCGCCAGCGGCGCCGCGCCCGCCGGTGGCGGATGCGCTTTACGATGCCCGGCGCGGTGTCTACTACACGAAGCCGGTTTTGCGCGGCTGGCTGCACCTGATCTGGTTCGGGGCGTCGCTGGTGCTCGGCACGCTGCTGCTTGTCCGCGCGCAAGGGTCCACGCGGATCACGGCCATCGCCATCTACGTGACCAGCGTGAGCGCATTGTTCGGGATCAGCGCGCTATATCACCGCGGCAACTGGACTGACGCGTGGCGCCAGCGGCTGCAGCGCCTGGACCACGCGATGATCTTCTTCCTTATTGCCGGCACCGCAACTCCTGCGTACCTGCTCGCTATGCGCGGCGCTTTCAGGCTGACCTGCCTGATCGTGATGTGGTCACTGACGCTGACAGCGGCCACGATCCACATGGCGCGGATGCGCGCGCCGGAGGTTGTGGTCGGCGCGACGTTCTTGGGGCTGGGATGGTTGGCTGGCCTTGCGCTTCCGGGAGTGTGGATCCACGCCGGTTCCGCGCCCGGAACGCTGATGCTCGCGGGCGGCCTGCTCTATACGACCGGGGCGATCTCCTACCACCGCCGCCGCCCCGACCCGTACCCGTCGGTGTTCGGCTACCACGAGGTTTTTCACGCCTACGTCTGCGCAGCCGCGACGTGCCAGTTTATTGCGATAGCACTGTTCATCAGCTGAGCCAGGGAGCCGCTGCACCAGCTACCGGCAGCGCCCAGCGGGCACGGTCCACGCTGCGAGCCGAGGCGAGCATGGCAGCAATTTCTTCACCGCCAATACCTCCCGGGGATGTCGTGCCGCTCGCGCCCGTTTCGGGTGGCCGCGTGCTCCAGAAGTATCTGGCCGGGCTGGATGACTGGGAGCTGCTGGGCATGATCCGGTCGGTGGCGGGCGGCAGCGGATCGCGCGCTGCGGCGTGTGAGCTGCTGGTGAGCCGTCACCGCAACCTGGTGTGCTCGTGCGTGCGGCGCTACAGGGGCGGTACTGAGCCGGCCGAGGACCTGATGCAAGTGGGTTATGTCGGCCTGATGAAGGCCCACGCGCTCGGCTACCTCCGTGAGCGCCTGCTCAGCCAGCACAAGCACACGTCCGCAGCTGGCCCGGCCGTGCCACTTTGACCAGCGGACCATGCAGTGCGGCTGGCGCAGCGAGCGCACCGCTCAGGCCCACCCAGGCGGGAGTGTGAGTGACCGGTGGTCAGACCGCCATTGACTGTGTCAGGTGACCTGAGGCATGGCCCCACCCCGCCGGTGGCCCCGCGGGTGGCGCTTTCGGAGGCTGGCTCAGGTGGGATTGGGCCGGGCGTCGGGGGGACCGGTCGTTACCCGGGTTGGCGTGCCGGAACGGGCCTCCCGCTCGAAAACGTGTACGGTCTGCTCCACCGACAGGCCCTTGGTCTCGGGCAGGAACCGGTATACGAACCCGATCGCCACCACGCAGAGCACCGCGAAGCAGACCATCACCCATGCCAGCCCGATGCCGTTATGCCAAGCCGGGAACGCCTCGATGAGCGCGTAGTTGGCCAGCCAGTCGACACACGCGGCGATCGCCGCCGCCCGGCCGCGTACCGAGGTGGGGAAGACCTCGCCCTGGATCAGCCAGCCCGTCCCGCCGACGCCGATCGCGAACGAGGTGATGAAGAAGGAGAAGCCGACCATGACCACCACGGTCTTGGGCAGGTCGGTTAGGAACGCCACCCCGAACGCCGCGAGCAGGATGAACACGGTCATGCCCGCGTAGCCCCAGATGGCCAGCGGTCGCCGGCCAACCTTGTCGATCCACTTGAAGGCGAAGTAGGTCGCGATCACGTTGACCGCGCCGAGGATGGCGGTGACTTCGACTCCGGCGACCGCGGCGTTGACCGCGTTGTGCCCGCTCTGGAAGAAGCTCGAGAGGATCGTCGGGCCGTAGTAGAACGGCACGTTGATCCCGGTGATCTGCTGGAAGATGAAAAAGACGCAGACCACGATCAGCGCGCGCCGGACGCCGGCCGTCCACGCGGTCCGCCGCCGCCGTTGCTGCTCTTGTGCGTTGACTTCGTCGGCGGCACGGCGTACCTCGGCGTCGGTGACATCCATGCCCAGCAGGCCGAAAGCCTTCCGGGTGTCGTCGAAACGGCGGTGCAGCATCAGCCAGCGCGGGGACTCGGGCATCTTGGATCGCAGCGCCACCGCGACGATCGCGGGCACCGCGCCCAGGCCGAGGATGAGCCGCCAGTCGGTGTTACCGGCGCTGCCCGGCGCGGTCTTGAGGACGATCACGGCCACGATGTAGGACACGAGGATCCCCACCGTGATCATCCACTGCTGGATGATGCTGAGCTGGCCGCGCCGGTCCCGGGGCGCGAATTCGGCGATATAGGAGGTAGCGATCGCGGAATCCGCGCCGATGGCCAGGCCGATGAGCGTGCGCGACAACAGCAGCATGGCCGCGTCCACGGTGAACGCCGACAGCAGCGCGCCGATGGCGTAGATGGCGGCGTCGGTGACCAGCAGGACCTTGCGGCCGAAGTGGTCGGTCAGCGGCCCGGCGATAAGCGCGCCCGCCGCGGCGCCCAGGGAAGCCCCGGCCACCAGGTACCCGGTAGCAAAGCTGGACAAATGGTAGGGAATGAAGCCCAGTGCCGAGCCGATGTTGGATGTGTCGTACCCGAACAGGAATCCGCCGACGCAGGCAAGCACGGCCAGATACCAGTAGAAATTCGTGGGGATCCGTGAATCCAGATCCTCCAGCACGTTCCGTCCCGGCTGCGCGGCCTTAGCCTCCGACGCCATTGCCAGCCTCCTCACTCGCCTGGCCGACATTCAGGTAACACATCGCTGGCTTCTTTCCACAGTGCCTGCATGTATTCCCGGCCAGGCTCGTTCTGAGTTAGTAAGGGTCGCCGCCCCAGTCCTGCCGCTCCTGCACCCGCTGCTCACCAGTGGGTGTGCCTCGGATGTCCGTGCGTGTGGTGACGCGCCGCCGCGAGGTCATGACGATCAGGACGATGCTCAAGATGGCGAGGATGATCCCTACAAGGAGCAAGATGTCGCCGACTTTGTGAATGTTGAAGCCGCTGGTTCTGACGGTTACCGCGAATCGCATGATGGCGCCGATGACTACGAGCACAACTGCAAGCCCGATCAGCCCGCCACTGGAAGTTCTGCTGTACATAGCCACGAAGGCTGCCCGGTGAAGCTCCGTCGAAACACCAGATCTTCTGCGGCCAGGGCCCGGCCACGACAACGGCGCAGGGTTGCTGGTTCTGAGGGCGTACGGATCACCTGGTGGCCAGCAAGCGGCGGGCATCGCCGGTCCACGGCTTGAGCAGGCCAGACAGTCAGATGCTCACTCCTTTCCTGTCCTTTGACCCCGGGCTCGCGGCGCGATGTACCTCAACGCGGAATCGGACGTCGATCGGTGGGTGACTGACGGTAACAGGAAGCTCCTCCCCCCGCTGTGTGTGATCGCCCATGACGCCGCCTGCTCCGCGCGGGCCGTCGGCTACGGGCAGACTGGGCTTTATGACTCGCGGTGTGGTGCTTGGAGGCGGCGGGATCGCGGGGGTCGCCTGGGAGGCGGGAATCGTCATAGGCCTGCGGCGGGCGGGGGTTGATCTGTCGTCGGCAGATGTGATCGTCGGTACGTCGGCGGGGTCGATTGTCGGTTCACACGTGGCGTTCGGCACGGACCTGCAGGCGCTGGCCGTTATGTCGCCTGCCTCCCCGGGAGCCGGCGCTGCCGCGGTGCCGGCCGTCAGCCTTGAGGTCATCCTCAGCGCGTTGGCGCCCATGTTCGACCAGGGACTGGATCCTGCGGAGGCGCGCCGCCGGGTGGGGGCCGCTGCCCGTGCGGCGGGCGGCGATGAGCAGCCTTATATCGCGCGGATTGCCTCCTTGCTGCCGGCCACGGACCACTGGCCAAAGCGCCGGTTCCTGGTGACCGCCGTAGACGCCGAGTCGGGTGAGCCGGTTGCCTGGCACGGCGGCTCTGGCGTCCCGTTCGACCGTGCGGTCGCGGCGAGTTGCGCCGTTCCCGCCGCCTATCCACCTGTGACGGTCGGCGGGCGGCGGTACATGGATGGCGGCATCCGGTCGGCTACTAACGCTGACCTCGCGGCCGGGTCCTCGGCTGTCATCGTGCTCAACGCCATCGGGCACCTGACTCCGCCTGACCCACTGCAAAAGGAGCTGGCCACGCTCGGCACCGCAGCCACGCTGGTGATCACACCAGACAGCGCGGCAGCCGCTGCGATGGGCACCAACCTGCTCGATGCGGCCATCGCTGCGCCCGCGCTGGAAGCTGGCCTGACACAGGCGATGTCCTGCGGCGAGCGAGCCCACACTCTCTGGTCCGCCATCTAGCCTGCCACCGCCAGCAGTGACACGGCGTCCCAGGCTTGTGTCCCCCTCCCCCCTCCGCCAGACCGCTGTGCGGCTTGTTGAGCCGAGATGGTCTCTTACGGAGGTGTCGGGTATTACCTGCCGTCTGCCTCGGCGAGGCGCTCGATGAGCTCGTCTATGTTGCCCGTCTTGGGTAGGTCCCGCTTGGCCAGCAGGTCGCTCAGCTGGGCCTTGGACAGGCCTTCGTATGGCTGGCGGGCCCTTTGGTGAGCCCGCCTGGCGTGCTCCCGCTCGGCCTGGCGAGCCTGGCGGGCCAGATCCTTCTCGGCCTGATCGGCTTTCGCGGCCTGCTCGCGGGCGCCCTTCTCGGCCTTCACCGCCTGCTCGCGCGCGATGTCACCGGCCGCCTCGGCCTTTTCGCGCACGACATCACCGGCCGACCCGGCCTTCTCGCGCACTACGCCGGACAGTGTGCCCGCCGCCTCCGCCCACCTGACGACGAGACGGCGGTTGATGTCTACCGTCCGCTGCACCAGGTCGAAGTAGCGTTCCACGGCCGGGACCAGGTCCACCTGCGGCAGCCCAGAAAGCCGGCCCGTCACCGTCCGCGCGCCCTCCGTCCAGACGTCAACGGTCTTCTCCACAGCATTGCGCGCTTGGCTCGCCGCGGCGCTGTACTGCCTCGTCATGCTTGTCATGTGCATCCTTTCTTGGTGCTCAGGTAAGAGATATGCTAACTATAGTATGCAATCGCGTACTTTAGCAAACGGCGGCCTGTCGCGGCGCAGGCCGCTGATGGCCCGAGACGGCTGATTGCGCACCGGCTACGCAGGTGGAGGCCCAGCCGAGGAGGCCCGGGGGCTGCTGGATTCCTGCGCCCCGGTCGCCCCCGCGGCGCCGCGAGCTTGCCCGACCTGACGCCCAGGGTGCCGGTCATCCCTGCATGTGCTGGATGCCTGTCGTGGCGCGGCGAGGTAGCTGAACGATCACGCCCCGGCGGTCAGGTCCCCAGCCGTGACCCGGGCCGCGCGGGCCCGTCCCCTCTGTGGCTTGACTTGTCTTCGCCCCGGCAAATCACGGGGCAGGCTGGGCGAAGTGAGAGGACGTGAGGTCCTCTCGGCAGTGCATGCGCCGGAACGACGCGCGCGGCTGCGCCGTCTGCGCTGAGACAGGCGTAGCTGCCTGTCAGGGGATGATGGCGTCGACGGTCTTTTTCAGCGCACTGGGCTGGGCCGGCGACCTTGGCGCTTTCTCCCGGGCCCGCTCCAGCTTGGCCCCGAGTTCCTGCAGCTGTTTGCGGCCGAGGCCGGCCCGCACCTTGGGGAACCAATCCTGTTCTTCCTCCTCGATGTGATGGGTGACGTTCTCGATCAGCACCGAGGCCTTGGCGTCGAAGCGCTCCGCCCCCGCCGGCATGCCCGCTAGCTCCATACACAACACGTCTGCAACGTGATGTTCTTCGTAGGACTCCAGCACGTCCTCTTTGAGGTCGGGGAGCAGTGCGCAAACCTCGGGGTACATCACCTCATTCTCGATGTAGGTGTGCACCGTGAGCAGTTCGATGATCTGCCCAACGATCTTGGCCTTCTCCTTGACCGCCCTCGGGCCGGCACCTTGGAACTTCCGGAACAGGCTGCGGATTTCCTTGTGATCGGCCTTCAGTACAACGATGGCATCAGATGACATACTGCTCCTCCCGGACTCGCTTGCATCCAGCGGCCGCTACCCGCCACCCCCGCCACCAAACCCCGGCGCCAGGCCCACGCCTGGCGGCTCGTGGGGGAACGGACGGCGTTTGCCGGATCTGAGGCGCGCGGCTAAATAGGGCGAGCGGCGGTGGTTGTCCTGCCATGACGACTCGCCCCCATGCTGTGGATGTACGGCGCCGGGCCGGCTGGCTGCCTGAAGACCAGGACGACTTGGAGTCATGGCTCGTGGCTCCGGGCAGCGGCTGCCACCGAGATATGGCGGCAATTGGTTTGAGCTGCTTCGTCCGGGACAGTGCAAGTGGGCTGCGTCCTGGGGCCGTTCTGAAGGATTCACCCCCCAAGTCCTGACCGGCCTCGGTGGCCGGCAGGAGGTTACGGGTGCCTGGACCATCCGCGCCAGTGAGGCGGCCGCCATCAGAAAGAAGGGAAACCGATGTTCATCGGACTCGGAACAATTGTCGTAATCGTGATCATCGTGCTTGTCATCCTGCTTCTGCGGAGGCGTTGACTTGCCGTATTCAGCGTGAACCGGTTCGGCGGCTTCACCCTTGACATGTCGACGTCGGCGAAGCCGTGCTGCGCGTCTACGGCGGGGCAAACCCCGCTTGCGGGGCGCCGGAGAGAACCCGCCGGAGCCCCTTCTGTCCGGTTTCCGCGGGATCTGGAAGGGTTACCACGCGGCCCAAGCGCGCTGACGCCTGGCTGCTGAGCGGCCCAGCGAGCCACTCAACCGAGCGCGCAGCTTGAGTCAGGCCGATTCGTGACGCAACCGGACTCCGGCTTGTTCTTCCAGCAATGCGACGGCGAGGAGTTCTCCGCCGACTGCCTTCGGCCATGCCTGCCCGGCCAAGATCAATGGATCGGTTTACTCAGGGCGCGGCGCCATCCCGGCGGTGGAACTGAGTAGTGGCTACTCATGCCCTCGCAGCGCGCGGCGCGCACGATAGCGGCATGGGACTACTAAGCAAGATCACTGGCGGACCTGACAAGAAGCTCCTCGAGACGGGGCTTCTCGGCCGCGGCATCATCGTCAGCGTGCAGCCGACCGGCACCACGATCCAGGCCGGCGGCGGCCTCGTCCAGCGGGTATGCCTGTTCACGATCGAGGTTTCCCTCGACGGCAAGGCGCCCTACAACGCCACGTGCAAGCAGCGGATGGCCGAAATCCAGATCCCTCAGATCCAGCCGGGCAACACGACGGTGGCCGTCCGGGCCAACCCGGCCGATCTGAGCCAGATCGCCATCGACTTCAGCACTGAGCCTCCCGTGGTGACCACCCCCGGCGGTACGGGGAACCATTCGGCCGCCACCATCCTGGCCACCGGCGAGCCTGGCCGGGCGGTCATCGTCCAGTACCAGCCGGTCGGCAAGCGCAATCCGGCGGGCGTGGACATCTACGCCTTCGTGCTGACCGTCATGCCGGAAGGCAGGGACCCCTACCAGATCCAGGTGGGGAACCCGACGCCACCCGCGGCGCTACCGTTCCTGTTCGCAGGCTCCCGGGTGCCGGTGAAGATCGGGTCCGACCCCAACGCCGTGGTCATCGACTGGGAAATGGCATCGGCGGAAAGCCGCTAGGCACCCGCAGACGGCGGGGGTCCGGACCGGGGCCTGGCCAAATGGGCTGGCGGCCATCGCACCGCCAGAGCGGGGTGGGCTCGTGGCCAGGTGCAGTCACCGGGTCCCGGCAGGGCGGCCGGGCCCGGTGACTGTGGGGGCTGGGGCCAGGTGACGGGTGGCAGAGACGAGCCAAAACTCAACCACCTGCCGGGGGTAGACCGGCGTCCCGCGCCGGTCCTGGCCGGCTCGGCGGCGCGCGGCATTGACACGGGGGTGCCGCATGCGCTGGGGTTCGTATCGTGAACCTTCGTGCGGCGCTGGGTTCCGCTGGCGCGGCATGAACGCAGTGCGCCGCCGCTCGTCCCGCGGGGCCGGCCGGGGCGCTCATCTAGGAGAGGAAACACTATGAGCGCGTGGAACGCCATGACCTACGAGGGGAAAGACACTATCCTCCGGGTCGTCCGCGACGAAGCGGAACGCATGTTCGCGATGGCCGAGGCGCCCGGCGCCTGGGAGGCTCCCACCGCGTGTGAGAACTGGCAGGTCCGCGACATCATCGGCCACATCGTCGACACCACCGAGGGTTACTTCAAGGCGTTCGAGACCGCCCGGGCGGGCGGCACCGCCGACGCGCGCGGGCTGCCCGTCATGCATGAAATGGCCGGCGACGGGGGGAGGGCGTTCCGTGACCACTCGCAGGCCGAGATGATGGGCCGGGTCCGGAACGACCTCGACAAGATGATGGGCATCCTGGAGCCCCTCAGCGAGGAGGAGTGGGGCGGCCTCATGGTCCCGCACGCCTACATGGGGCCGGTGCCGGCGTTCGTATACGCGGGTGGCCAGCTCATGGACTACGGGGTGCACTCCTGGGACATCCGGGAGGGCATCGGGCGCGCCCACGCCCTGTCCGCCGACGCGGCCGACCTGCTGGTGCCGTTCATGTTCATCATCTGGCAGTCGACGGTCCGGGCCAGCGCCGACCTCAGCCCGTTCACCATCGGCGTCACCGTCACCGGGCGCAACGCGGGCAGCTACCGGGTCAGCATCTCCGACGCGGGAATGGCCTACGAGCCCGGCGACGTCAGCGACCTGCCGGCGGTGATTGAGTTCGACGCGGGCGGGCTCGTGCTCACCGCGTTCGGCCGGATCAACGGCGGCAACGCCCTCGGCGACCAGGCCCTGGCCGAGCGTTTCCTCAACCTCTTCTACCGGATCTGATCAGGTAACGCTTCGGCCGGTGCGGGGCCCGTCCAGCACGTCCTCGACGGTGTGAGGTTACCGGCTCCCACCGGCCCGGCCGCCCGCCGGGCGGGTGATGGCAGGGCGCTGGGCGGGGCGGGCCAGGCGGTGGGAGAGAGCGGCCGGTCGCAGGCGTGGCCGTCCCGGGTTGCGGGGCTGGCCTGGTCAGGGGGCGTCTGCTTCGGCGTCCCATTCCTGCGGCTGGTGGCCCTGGGGGAGCAGGTGCTTGGCCACCCGGGTGGTGGGGGTGTGCGGCAGCTCGTCGAGGGCCTGCCAGAAGCGGGGCACCTTGTAGGAGGCGAGCAGCGTCGCGGCGTGGGACCGCAGCACGGCGAAATCGAGCTGGGCACCTGGCGCGGGCACCACGAACGCCTTCACCTCCTCCTCCGACAGTTCCGAGGCAACCCCCACGACCGCGGCCTCCAGCACGGACGGGTGGCTGGCCAGCGCCTCCTCGACCTCGGCCGGGGAGAGGTTCTCGCCGCGGCGGCGCAGTACCTCCTTCTTCCTGGCCACGAACGTGTAGGTGCCGTCCGGGTTGGGCGTGACCAGGTCGCCGGTGTGCAGCCAGCCGTCATCCGTGATCGCCTCGGCGGTCGCGTCCGGCATGCCCCAGTACCCCGGGGTGATCACCGGGTTGCGCAGCAACAGCTCGCCGGTCTCGCCCGTTGGCACGGCCGCATCATCGGGCCCGACCACCCTGGTCTCGTTGACCACGCCGAGCACCGGATGCTGGCGCGGCGTGCCCAGCGTGCCGTACGGCCTGGTGCCGTGCGGCCAGATCAGCCCGTACGGGCTCTCCGACATCGCGTAACCCACCACGATGCGCAGCCCGAACCGCCGCTCGATCTCCTCCTGGCGCTCCTTCGCCGGGGCCGGGCCCGTGTAGCACAGCCGCAGCGGGGTGTCCGCGTCGTCCGGCCGCGGCTCCTGGCGCATCAGGATCTCCAGCATGGCCCCGATCGCGTTGAACTCGGTCGCCCCGTGCCGCCGGGCCGAGTCGAGGAAGGTGCT
The DNA here is from genome assembly GCA_963703605.1 of uncultured Actinomycetes bacterium. Taxonomy (GTDB): domain Bacteria; phylum Actinomycetota; class Actinomycetes; order Streptosporangiales; family Streptosporangiaceae; genus DASXKD01. Next base: position 12,648 of record CAVPFC010000048.1, on the reverse strand, counting down.
GGCGGAGAAGCGGGGGAGCAGGATCAGCCCGGCACCGCAGGCCAGCGAGCCCATCACCGAGTACGCGGGGGCGTTGATGTGGAACAGCGGCAGCGAGGTCATCATCCGGTCGGCCGACGTCAGCCCCATCCAGAACGGGAACCCCTCGCCCGCCATCGCGTACGCCCGGTGGGTCTGCATGACCAGCTTGGACCGGCCGGTGGTGCCCGAGGTCGGGATCAGCACGGCCAGGTCGCCGGGAGCCACCGCGGAGGACGGCGCAGGCCCGCCGGGACCGGCCGGACGCCCCGGGCTCTGCTGGCTCTGACCCCCCGCGCTCTGCTCGCTCTGACCCCGCCGCCCCACGCTCTGCTGGCTCTGACCCCGCCGCCCCACCCAACCCACGGTCAGCTCGCCGGCGTCCAGGATGCCGAGGGGCGCCTGCCCGGCGAGGTCCGCCTCGGCGATCAGCGGGGCGAGCCCGGAGTCGGTGACGATCGCGCGCGGCCCGGTCTGCCGGGCCAGGCCGGCCAGCTCGGCCGGCGCGCTGCGCGGATTGGCCGACACGGTGACCGCGCCGATCGAGGCCAGCGCCAGCCAGCACAGCAGGTACGGCGCGGTCGTCCGGGCGGTGACCAGGACCAGGTCGCCGGGTTCCACCCCGGCGTCGCGCAGCGCCCGCGCGGTGATCGCCACCTGGGCCGCGGCGCCGCCGAAGGTCAGCGTGCCGTCATCGGTGCGCAGCCAGGTGCCGTCCGGATCCCGGCGGGCCGCGTCGGCGAGGACCCCGGGAATCGTCCGGTACGGCCCGCCCGGGGGTTCCCCGGGAACCGCGGGGGACGGCCCGTTCCCCTCACTCACCGCCGTCTCCGCGCGGGGGCAGGCCGCGCCGCAGCACCTCCAGCACGTCGTCGACCACGTCGTCGGGGACCTGCCCGCCCGCGGTCCAGTCCGCCCACCGCATCCCGATGAAGTTGCCGATCCCGGTGTACATGTAGGCGATCACCTCGGGGTCGTACCGGGCGTCCACCTCCCGGTCGAGCTGCGCCTGGCGCACAAAGCGAGCGTAGCCACGGGTGAGGTGCTCGTAGTACTCGCGGAACACCGCGGGCGCGACGAACTCCGACTCGCGCACGATCCGGTCGATCCAGGGCCGCTCGGACAGCAGGGAGAAGAACGCGCGGAAGCTGACCCGCTCCCGCTCCCGCTGTCCCTCGCCGGCCCCTCGAGCGCGGTCCTGATGGCCATCCTCAGGTCCGCGTTGATCTGCCGGACCACGGCGGCGAAGATCTCCGACTTCGAGTTGAAGTGGGCGTAGAAGCTGCCGGTGGCGATGCCGGCCCGGGCGCAGATGTCCGCCACGGTCGTCCGCCAGTAGCTGCGCTCCCCGAACAGCTCCTCGGCCGCCCAGAGCAGCCGCTCCGCGGGCGGGGTATCCGGGCTCGCCACGGCCCGGCGGCTCGCTGCCATGGTCACACCAGCCACCCCCGTTCGGGTGCGTTCCGCCCGCGCCTGCCGGGCGCGAGCGGGCACCGCAGACGGGTTTCCAGGCCGGGGTGCTGGCCCGCTACGAGCCACGGCTTCCGCGTCCCCTGGCAAGCCAGCACCCCAGCCGCACCCTACGGCATTCCGCTGGATGGTGCCGGCGCCTGGGTGCCGCTGTACGGGGTGATCGGGCCGGTCGGCGTGGTGTCGGTGGTCAGGACCGGGCCCTGCTGGACGATCACGCCGTTCTTGATCACGCCGATGAAGGCGCCCGTCATGCCGCCGTGGTCGGTGGCCGAGTAGTCGTAGGGCGCCACCACCGGTCCCTGCGGCAGCCCGCCTTCGATGGCCTTGGTCAGGTCCGCCCGGGTCGGGTTCTTGCCGGCCTTGAGCATCGCCTGCACGAACGTGTACGCGACGGCCTCGCCGTAGAGCACGTTGCCGTCGAACGGCGCCTTGGCGTCGTACTGGTCGTGCACCTTCTTGAACAGCGCGATCCAGCTGTTGCCGGTGTCGCCCAGGGCCGGCAGGTAACCGTCGGTGATGATGCCCTGGGTGAGCGCGTTGCCCGAGACGGTCGCCCCGCCCTTCTTCGCGAACGCCTCCAGCAGGCCGGCCAGCGTGATCGGGTCGGTGCCGACGTCGCTGACCACGAACGTCGGGTTCCAGCCCACCTTGAGCGACGCGAGCTTGAGCAGGGCGGTGAACGCCGGGATGGAGAACGCCACCACGACCTGGGCGCCGCTGGCCTTCAGCGCGGCGGCCTGCGGGCCGATGTTCACGTTTGTCGGCACGTAGCTCTGCTGGCTGACGACCTGGGAGTGCGGGATCTCGTAGTTGAGGCCCTTGACCCCGTCCATGCCGAACTCGTCGTCCTGGAAGAAGTAGCCGACCTTCTTGCCGGCGAAGTGCTGCTTCACGTACTGGCCGAGGATCTTGCCCTCGCGGATGTAATCGAGCTGCCAGCCGAACGTCTCCGGGTACGTCGTGGGGTTGTCCCAGCAGTCACAGCCCGAGGCGACGAACACGTCCGGCACCTTGGCCGAGTTCAGGTACTTCACCACGGCCAGGTGGGTCGGGGTGCCCAGGCCGTTGAAGATCGAGTAGACGTTGTCCTGCAACACGAGCTGGCGGACCACGGACGCGGTCTTGGACGGGTCGTAGGCGTCATCGAGGTAGGTGTACTTGATCTTCCGCCCGTAGATGCCGCCGTGCGCGTTGACGTACTGGAAGTAGGCGTTGGAGGCCGGGGCGATCTCGCTGTAGCCCGGCGCGGCCGGCCCGGTCAGCGGCTGGTGGCTGCCGATGAGGATCTGCGTCTTCGTGATGCCGGGGGCGGCCGCGGCCGACCCGCCGCCGCCCGAGGACGACGAGCCGCAGCCGGCGGCAACCAGCGCCACGGCCGCCACGGCGGCGACGGCCAAGGCCGGAGTGCGGTGGGATCTGTTCATGGAGTGCCTTCTTCCTGGTGTTCGCCGACCGGTTGGCGCCGGTCCGGCGAGGGGAGGCCGTCCTGCTGGTCGCCGGCCGTCGGGTGCCGGTCCGGCAGGGTGGGGCGGGTGAGGTTGGCGGGGATCAGCGGCCCGGCGAGCCGGCGCAGCCCGCCCTGGATTCCGTCGGGGAACAGGAGCATGACGACGACGAGGACCACGCCGTAGGCGGCGATCGGGATGTTGGCCGCCACCCCGCTGGACAGCCCGTGACTGGTCGCGACGTCGGTGACGTACGTGGGCACCAAGACGATCACCAGCGCGCCCCAGAGCGCGCCGGCCAGGGTCCCCAGGCCGCCGAGCACCGCGCCGGTCAGCAGCGCGATCGACAGGCTGAGCGTGAACGACCCCGGCGAGACCAGCGTGGTGGTGAACGCGAGCATGGCCCCGGCCAGCCCGGCACACGTGGCGCTGACGACAAACGCCAGCACCCGCAGCCGCGCCACGTTGAGCCCGGTCAGCGCCGCCGCCACCGGGTCGTCGCGGATCGCCCGCCAGTTCCGGCCGACCCGGCTGCGGGTCAGGTTGGCCAGGATGACCAGGGCGATCAGGGCGGCGGCCGAGCACACCCAGGCCTGCCAGCGGGTCACCGGGAACGTCGCGCCGAGCCGGGCGGGCGCGGTGACGGTGAGGCTCAGCCCCTGGTCGCCGCCGAACACGCCGGGGAACTGGTTGGCCAGCGACGGCAGCGCGACCGCCAGCAACAGCGTGGCGCCCGCCAGGTACGGGCCGGACAGCCGCGCCGCGGCGACGCCGACGACGCCGCCCGCCACCGCGGCGATCGCCGCGCTGGCCGGGAAGACCGCCCACGCCGGCCAGTTCAGGTGCAGCATGAGCAGCGCCGCGGCGTAGGCGCCGACCGCCATGAACGCGCCGTTGCCGAGCGAGATCTGGCCGCTCAGCCCGATCAGCACCGACAGGCCGGCGATCGCGACCACGTACACGGCGATCTCGGCTATCTGGAAGTCGCGAAAGGCATTGAGCTGAACGGAAGCTGCCCAGACGACTGCCCCCGCCACGATCGCGGCGGCCAGGTGACGCAGCAGAGTCATCGTCATACCTGCCGGCTGTGAGTCGCGGAGAAGAGCCCGGACGGGCGGACCATCAGCACCGTGATGAGCGCGGCGAGCCCGAACAGCGGCACCAGGTTGGAGCCGAGATACCCCCCGGCGTAGTTGAGCGACACGCCGAGGATGAGCCCGCCCACGATCGCGCCCACCGGGCTGTCCAGCCCGCCGATCACCGCGGCGGTGAACCCCAGCACGAAGATCGAGTCCATGCTGTTGGGGTACAGGAACGTGTTGGGCGACACGAGCAGCCCGGCCAGCGCGCCGATGAGCCCCGCGAGCGCCCAGCCGAGCGTGAGCACCCGGCCGACCCGGACCCCGAGCAGCCGGGCCGCGTACGCGTTGAACGCGGCCGCGCGCAGGCGCAGCCCGGCCGAGGTGTACCGGAACAGCACCGCGAGCGCCAGGGCAGCGGCCAGGACGGCGGCCGCCACGAACACATCGTTGAGAGAAATGCCCAGCGGCACCGATCCGGCGTGCAGCCCGGTGATGGAGAACGGCGTGGGGAAGGACCGGTACTGGCCGCCGTAGAAGATGCCGGCGATGCCTTCGAGGAACACCAGCAGCCCGATCGTCACCACCACCGCGTTCAGCGGCGGCTTGTTCTCCACCGGGCGGATCACCAGCCGCTCGATCACGCCCCCCAGCACCAGCCCGGCGGCCAGGGCGACGGCGAAGCCGGCCCAGTAGGAGCCGGTGCGGGTGATGACGGTCAGCGCGATGTAGGTGGTGAGCATCGCCATCGCGCCCTGGGAGTAGTTGAGGATGCGGGTGCCGCGCCAGATCAGCACGAGGGACAGGCCGATCGCCGCGTAGATCATCCCGAAGCTGACCCCGCCGAGCGTGAACTGCAAGAACTCGGTCATCTGGCCCGGCCTCCTAGAACCCCAGGTAGTGCTTGCGGAGGGCTTCGTCGGCAGCGAGCAGGGCCGCGTTCTCCGCCGCGACCACCCGGCCGACGTTGAGGACCACGCCGTGGTCGGCGATGGCCAGCGCGCTGCGCGCGTTCTGCTCGACCAGCACCACGGTCAGCCCGGTCTCGTCGCGCAGCCGGAGGATCAGGTCCATGACCTGGGTGACGATCTTCGGGGCGAGCCCGAGCGACGGCTCGTCGAGCAGCAGGACCCGCGGCCGGGCCATCAGGGCACGCGCGATCACGAGGATCTGGCGCTCGCCGCCGGACAGGGTGCCCGCGCTCCGGTGCTGCGCCTTGGCCAGCATCGGGAAGCGCTGGTAGGTGTCGGCGAGGGCGCGGGAACGGTCCGTCCGCCCGGGCCGCCGCAGCCCGCCGACCCGCAGGTTCTCCTCGACGGTCAGCTCGGTGATCACCGCCTGGCCCTCCGGCACGTGGGCCACCCCGGCGCGGACGATCTCCTCGGGGCGGCGGCGGGCCAGGTCGGTGTCGTCCAGCCGGATCCGGCCCTGCCGGGGCCGGACGAACCCGCTGATCGTGGCCAGCAGCGTGGTCTTGCCTGCCCCGTTCGCGCCGAGCACCGCGGTGATCGTGCCGGGGCTGGCGGTGATCGACACATCCTGGAGCGCGAGCACGCCGCCGTAACCGGCCACCACGTGCTCGACCGCCAGGGCCGCCGGGCTAGTCACCGGGACGCTCCCCGCCCGGCCGCCCAGGCGGCGGCTCGTCCCGCGGCGGCTCGTCCCCTTGCGGCCCGTCCGGGGCCGCCGGCTCCCGGCGGCGTTCCGCGCCGAGGTAGGCCTCGGTGACCGCCGGGTCGGCCTGCACCTGTTTCGGGGTGCCCCAGGCGATCAGCTTGCCGAAGTCGAGCACGGCGATCGCGTCGCAGACCGACATCATCAGGTCCATGCGGTGCTCGATCACGACCACGGAGGCGTCGGCCGCGAGGTTGGTGATCAGCCGCCCCAGCTCGGGCAGCTCGGTTTCGGTCAGCCCGCTGGCCGGCTCGTCGAGCAGCAGCAGCCGGGGCTGCGCCACCAGGACCCGGGCGAGGGCGACCCGCTTGCGGTGCGCGAACGGGAGCTGGCCGGGCAGGTTGTCGGCGGTGTCGGCGATGCCGAGCCGGTCGAGCGCGTCCAGCGCGCTCCGCCGCAGCCTGCGCTCGTCGCGGTCGGACCGGGGCAGGCCGGCCAGCGCGGGCCAGAAGCCGGCCCGGGCGTGGCAGTTGGCCCCGGCCATCACGTTCTCCAGCACGGTGAGCCGGGGGAACAGGCCGACGTTCTGGAGGGTCCGCGCGATGCCGAGCGAGGCGAGCTGGTGCGGCTTGCGCCCGGTCAGCTCGGTGCCGCCGAAGGTCAGCCGGCCTGAGTCAGGCCGCACGAACCCGCACAGCACGTTGAGCAGGGTGGTCTTGCCCGCCCCGTTCGGCCCGATGACGCCGGTCACCTGGCGTGGCGCGGCCGTGAACGACACCGAATCCAGCGCGGTCAGACCGCCGAACCGGACCGTGACGTCGCGAATGTCCAGCATGCCGGCACCTTCGCCGGCTGGCGTCCTCGGCGCCCATTCTGAACTATCGTTCATCACACTTTTCCTGCTCACAGGGCAGTGACCGGGAGATGATGAACCACAATTCAAGGCCAGGTTCGGGCGGCAGACAAGACCCAAACCGATTCGTGGCCGAACCGAGACACTGCGTGGCGCCCGGCGTCGCAGCGTCATGGTCCGGGGCTGATCGCTGAGGCGCCAGCGTTCCCGCGGATCGCGCGGCCGTCTTCCCGCGGTGGGCTCGGCGCTCGCGGCGATGATGACGGGAGCCACGTGGATCCACAGGGCGGCGGCCCGGCCCGTTGCCGGGCCGGACCGCCGCCGCCCTGTCGTGCCGCGCCGCCCGTGGCGGCACGCCTGGGCGGCCGGCCGCCGGGGGCCTACCCCGCGGCGGCCGCGTTGCCGACGAGGGTCACGTCCTGGGTGGGCAGCGACGCCCCGGTCTGGGCGTTCTCGAAGCTCATCTGGAAGTTCGCGGTGTATTGCCCCGCGGCGGCCGGCGCGAACCTGAGGACGACCCGGCAGGCTCCCGTTCCCGCGGTCTTGCAGCCGTTACGGAGCACGGAAAACGGGGCCCTCAGCTGCGGCTGGAAATCCACTTTGAGTATTGCGGGGACACCGAAGTACTGGATCGTCACCGTCTCGGCCGGGAATGGCGGTATATCCGGGCCAGGGGTCCGGTTGCTCGTCTGGGTCGACGTAGGAAAGGTGAACACGCCGCTCTTGTGCCCGGTCTTCACGTACGGCTGCCCGCCCGCGAGCAACAGCACCGGCGGAGTGGCCACCGGCCCCCCGCTCGGGGCGGTGAAGCTCATTTGCAGGCTGTCGGCGATCGGCTGGCCGTCCGCGGCGTAGTGGACCGTCACCTTGCACGTGCCGCCGGGGGCGACCGGGGCCGCGCAGGTGTTGCCGGTGATGCTGAACTCGGGGTGCCCGAACGGCGTGGGCTGGCCCATGAGCGGCGGCGTGTAGACGTTGGTGAAGACGAACGTGTGCGACCCGGAAAGCGTTCCGAAGTCGTGATAGTTGGCCGTCCATGGGTGGGGGAAGGGTTCGGCCTGGGCCGCGCTGGCAGCCATTGCGACAATGCTGGCCGCAACGCCCAGGGCCAAGGGGAACCGGGCCGCGCCGCGGCCGAGCCGAGAAAGTCCTCGCATGACTCTGTCTCCATTCGTGAAGCTGTTCTTCCGGCTTGGCGCCGACGCTACGAGGGAGCGGTTGAAAGCCGGTCCAAGCGGGGTTGAACGAAGGCCGGCCACGGCCGGCGGGAACGATGGCGCCGGGCTGCGCCCGTCCCGCCCGTTGTCCGTTGTGCGCCGCCGGCGGCCATTGCTAGGCTCCGCCTCGGAGGGAGTATGGGACGGCTGACGTTCGGATTGCTGGGTCCGACGGTCGTAGCCGACGAGAACGGCCCCGTCGCCCTCCACGGGGCGGTGCGCAGGCGCCTGCTGACCCGGCTGCTCATGGCGGCCAACCAGCCGGTCCCCCTCGACGTTCTCAGGGAGGACCTCTGGGAGGGACAGCCGCCGCCCGGCGCCGGGTCAACCCTGAAGAGTCACGTGTCGCTGCTCCGCCGGGCGCTCGGATCCGGTGTGCTGAGCTACCGCGACGGGGCCTACCTGGTCGTGGTCGGCCCGGGGGAGCTGGACGCCCGGTTGTTCGAGGAAGAGGCGGCCGAGGGCCGGGCTGCCCTGCGCGAGGGGGATCCGGGACGGGCCGCCGGGCTGCTCGGCCGCGGGCTGGACCGGTGGCGGGGCGCGGCGCTGTCCGACGCGGCCGGGGCGGCGTGGGCGGCGCCCGAGGCGATCCGGCTGGAGGAGCTGCGGGCCGCAGGCCTGGAGGCGTGGCTGGCGGCCAGGATCGAGCTCGGGGAGCACGCTGACGTGGTGGGCGCCGCCGAGGCCGCGGTGAGCCAGCACCCGCTGCGCGAGGGCCTGTGGGCGAAGCTGATCCTGGCCCTGTACCGGAGCGGCCGGCAGGCCGACGCGCTCCAGGCCTACCAGCGCGTCCGGGAGCTGCTGCGCGACGAGCTTGGCATCGATCCGGGCCCCGAGCTTGCCGGGCTCGAAGGTGCCGTACTGCGCCAGGAGCCGGCGCTCATGGCCCGTCGGGGCCAGGATGCCCGGCCCGGCCGATCCGGTCAGGCGCCGGGGAAGGGCGCCGGATCGCCGGGCCAGCGCAACAACCTGCCGTCCGAGCTCAGCTCCTTTGTCGGCCGTGCGGAGCAGCTCGCCCAGATCATGGCGTTGCTCAGCGCAGGCCGGCTGGTGACCTTGACCGGGGTGGGCGGGATCGGCAAGACCCGTATCGCGCTGCGCACCGCGCGGGCCGTGCTGGCGGGCCCCGGTGACGGTGTGTGGCTGGCCGATCTGGCGGCGGTGGCCGATGGGGCGCAGGTGGTGCGGGAGCTGGCCCGGGCCACCGGCGTCCGCGAGCGGCCTGGCGCGGATCTGGGCGACGCCGTCACGCGGGAGCTCAGCGGCGGGGCACAACTGCTCGTGCTCGACAACTGCGAGCATGTCCGCGAAGCCGCGGCGGAGTTCGCGCGGCTGCTGCTGCGGGCCGGCCCCGGCCTGCGGATCCTGGCCACCAGCCGGGAACGGCTGCGGGTGGCCGGCGAAGCGGTGTACCAGGTGCCCCCGATGAGCCTCCCGGCGCCGCAGAGCGCCGGGCACCCGGACCAGCTCCTGGAGTCCGAGGCGATCCAGCTCTTCGTCGAACGGGTCAGGAGCCATCAGGCGGACTTCAAGCTCCGGGCCAGCGACAGCCCGCCGGCCGCGTCCTTGTGCCGTCGCCTCGACGGCATCCCGCTGGCGCTGGAGCTGGCGGCGGCCCGCATGCGGTCCCTGACCCTGGCCGACATCGAGAGCCGCCTCGGTGACCGGTTCGGGATGCTCACCGGCGGTGCGGGCGCCCAGCCGCGCCAGCGGACCCTGCGGGCGCTGATCGACTGGTCCTACGAGCTGCTCAGCGGCGACGAACGGGCGGTGCTGAGCCGCTTGTCGGTCTTCGCCGGAGGCTGTTATCTCAGCGACGCGGAGTTGGTGGCCGGCCGCGACGGGCCCGGTCGGTGGGACGTCATGAACCTGCTGGGGTCGCTGGTGGACAAGAGCCTCGTTCAGGCCGACACGACCGGCGACACCGCGCGTTACCGGTTGCTGGAGACCGTACGCGAGTACGCCGCGGAGCGGCTGCGGGCCGCCGGTGACGAGGAGCTGTCCGCGCGGCAGGCGCACGCCGCGCTGTTCCTGGAGCTGGCCGAGGCCGCCGCGCCGCAGTTCTCCCGGGCCGGGCAGGTGGCGGCCCGGGCCCGTCTCGCCGTCGACCGCGACAACCTTCTCGCCGCGTTCGACCATTTCCTTGCCGCCCCGGACGGGTGGCCAGGCGCGCTGCGCCTGGCGACGGCGCTTGGCTGGTACTGGAGCAGCTCCGGCTCCTACAGCCAGGGGGTCGAGCTCCTCGATGCCGCGCTTGGCCGCCCCCGGGCGGCTGCGCCCACCGCTTTGCGCTGCGCCGCGCTCACCATGAACGGGCACCTGCTGTGCCGCAGCGGCGACCTGACCCGCGCGCAGGCGGTCCTCGACGCCGCGGTCGGCATCGCCCGGCAGCTCGCCGACCCATCCCTTGTCGCCGACGCGCTGCGCCACCTGGCCTGGGTCGCCGACCGGCGAGGCGACAAGGACGGGGCGATCTCGATGGCGAGCGAAGCGGTGGAGCTGGCCTCCCTGGGCGCCGAGACACACCTTCTGGCCAGGGCCTACGACGCCCGCGCGGCCGCCTGGCAGGAGCGGGACCCGGCCATGGCCCGGTCGGACTACGAGCGGGCCCTGACCTACTGCGAGTCGTCCGCCGACCACGAGGGCCACGCCAGCACGCTGAACAACCTGGCCGTACTGGAGCTCGAGCTCGGCGACTACGACGCCGCCCGCGCGCACTTCGCCCGCGGGCTCGACGTGGCCAGCCGGTCACACAGCGTCGGTATCCTGCCGTACCTGGAGTACGGCTCCGGAATGGCGGCCGCCCTCGGCGGGGATGCCGTGGCGGCCGCGGCGGCCTTCGCCGAGGTGCTTGGCCTGGCTGGCGAGACCGGCCAGCGCTCGCTGGTCGCCTATGCGGTGCTCGGGCTCGCGGTGACATCCGCCGGCCCCGGCCAGCACCTGCGGGCGGCGGCGCTGCACGGGGCGGCCGACGCCCTGTTCGAGGAGCTGCGCGAGACGCCAGAACCGCTGGAGGCCAGGCTGCGGGACCGGGCCCGCGGCGTGCTGCGCGCCCACCTGGGTGATCGGTTCGACCGGCAGTATGCGGCCGGCCGGCGCCTCGGCGCGGCGCGCGCCGTCGAGCTAGCGCTGGGGGCCGGCGACCTCCCCGGCGATGACGGGCCCCAACCGCCGCGGGCAGGCCCGCCAGCACCGGGCACATGACCGCCGCAACGATGGTTGCCGGCCCGGATGTGTACTCGAGACGAAAAAACACACCGGGCGCGATCCAGCGCATTGACAGCAGCCACTACAGGGGCCGAGCGTGGACGGACTGAGGTGTGCCGCCGAATCTCGGGGAGGTCCCGTGGGACTGCTGCGATGTCGCCGCGGCGCGGCGGTGGCCGCCGTGATATGTGCCGTGGGCATGATGTGGGCCGTCCCGGCCGGCGCCGCGGGCCGGCCTGCTGCCGAGCTGTCGATCGACCCGGCGCCAGCGCCCCTGACGGTGACCCTCGTGGCCAACTCCACGGGGTTCCCCGCCCACGTCATCTCGTACTTCTTCCGGTTCGGCGACGGGAAGTCGGTAAGGAGCACAAGCCGCGAGGTGGTCCACACCTACCCGGCCGCCGGCCGCTTCATCCCGGAGGTGGCCGAGACCGACGCCCACGGCAACACGGCATCGGCGAGCGGCACGCTCGAGCTGACCAACTGTTCCCCGGGGCCGACGTGCACGCAGACCTTGCACAACGTCAGCGGCGTCAAGCGGCTCAGCGCCACCGGTAACACCCAGCCCGGAGTGCCAGCCACGATCGACTTCTTCGTCGGCCCATACAAGATCAAAAATTGCGACCCGGCGGTGGAGACCGACGGGGCGCTGACCGACAGCGGGTTCACGGGCCACCTCACGGTTACCGTGGTGTACCACGTAACGAGCCCGGCCCTGGTGCACACGACGTGTTTCTCGTCGGCCGTGCCCTTCACCGACGCCCAGGGCCACACGGTCAAGAACGGGCCCCTGCCCAAGTGCTCCAAGGCCAGAGCGGTGCCGCCCTGCGTCGTGTCCATCACCACGATGACGACGGCCTCCGGCGAGCAGGCGACCAAGGTGCTGCGCATCCCGCCGGGCGATCCCAAAGTCGGGGCCCTGTAACCACCGGGCCCCGGTCTGTCGCATACCAGAGCAAAACCTGAACTCCCGGAGAACTTGCCCATGGAGAGATTTGGCTGCCGCCATGCGATGGTGACGGCGCAATTGCCGTTTGCCTGGCGGGCCGCAGTAGCCGAGGATCGGCAGGGTGAGCTGTGCCGAATCCCTGCCGGATGACGCCGGCCCGGGAGCCGGGCCGGAGAGCGGGGGCGGGAACCAGCGGGGCGCGGGGGCGGGAACTAGCAGAGCGCGGGGGCGGGACAAGCACTGGGCTCGGGGGGTGCGGGCCGTTGCGGTGCTGACCGGGGCCGGGGTGTCGACCGACTCCGGCATTCCCGACTTCCGCGGCCCGCAGGGGGTGTGGACTCAGAACCCGGGCGCCCAGCGGCTGGCCACCTATCAGTCCTACGTCGGCGACGCCGCGGTGCGCCGCCGGTCCTGGCAGGCGCGCCGGGACCACCCGGCCTGGCGCGCGGAGCCGAACGCCGCGCACACCGCGCTGGCCGAAATGGCCCGGTCCGGCATCGGCACCTCGGTGATCACGCAGAACATCGACGGCCTGCACCAGAAGGCGGGCACGCCCCCGGAGCAGGTCATCGAGCTGCACGGGACCATGTTCGGCGTGGTGTGCGTGTCCTGCGGTGCCCGCTCGCCGATGACCGAGGCGCTGGCCAGGGTCGACGCGGGCGAGCCGGACCCGGACTGCCGCGGCTGCGGCGGGATCCTCAAGTCGGCGACCGTCATGTTCGGTCAGCCGCTCGATCCCGGGATGTTCGCCCGGGCCGAATACGCCGCCACGCACTGCGATGTGTTCCTGGCG
>CAVPFC010000047.1:0-268385 GCA_963703605.1 uncultured Actinomycetes bacterium | reverse complement strand
CGTGATGGCGGCGCTCCGGGGCCAGGACGTGGCCGTGATCGCCGAGGTGAAGCGGGCCAGCCCGTCGCGGGGCGCGATGGCCGCGATCCCCGACCCGGCCGCGCTCGCCCGCGACTACGAGGCGGGCGGTGCCAGCGCCATCAGCGTGCTCACCGAGCCGCGGTACTTCGGCGGCAGCCTGGAGGATCTGGTTGCCGTCCGGGAATGCGTCGCCGTGCCGGTGCTGCGCAAGGACTTCATCATCAGCGCCTACCAGCTCTGGGAGGCACGGGCGCACGGGGCGGACATGGTGCTGCTCATCGTGGCGGCGCTGGAGCAGAACGCCCTGATCTCCCTGGTGGAGCGGGCCATGTCGATCGGCCTTGTGCCGCTTGTCGAGGTGCACACCGACGCCGAGGTCGTCCGCGCGGCCGACGCCGGGGCCAAGGTCATCGGCGTCAACGCGCGCAACCTGGCCACGCTGGAGGTGGACCGCAAGGCGTTCGAGCGCCTCGCTCCGCTCATCCCTGCCGACATCGTCAAGATCGCCGAATCAGGCATCCGGGGCCCGCGCGACCTCTTCCAGTGCGCCGCGGCGGGCGCGGATGCCGTGCTGGTGGGGGAGAGCCTGGTTACCGGCAAGGATCCCCGGTCCGCCGTGGCCGACCTGGTGACCGCCGGCTCCCACCCGGCCCTGCGTGGTGACCGGCCATGAGCCCCGGCGCCCCGGCCGCGTCTGGCGTGGCCCCGTCCGCGGCCGTGCCCGACGCCAGCGGGCATTTCGGCATCTATGGCGGGCGGTTCGTGCCTGAGTCGCTCATCTCCGCCCTGGACGAGCTGGAGACGTACTACGAGGCCGCCAAGGCGGACCCGGGGTTCCAGGCCGAGCTCGAGGGGCTGCTGCGCGGCTACGCCGCCCGGCCCACGCTGCTCACCCCGGCGCGCAGGTTCTCCGCGGCGGCGGGCTGCGAGGTGCTGCTCAAGCGCGAGGACCTGGCGCACACCGGCTCGCACAAGATCAACAACGTGCTCGGCCAGGCGCTGCTGGCGAAACGGATGGGCAAGGCCCGGCTGATCGCCGAGACCGGGGCCGGGCAGCACGGGGTCGCCGCCGCGACCGCGGCCGCGCTGTTCGGCCTGGACTGCTGCGTCTACATGGGCGAGGAGGACACCCACCGGCAAGCGCTGAACGTGGCGCGGATGCGCATGCTCGGCGCCGAGGTCGTTCCCGTCACGATCGGCAGCCGCACCCTGAAGGACGCCATGAACGAGGCGTTCCGCGACTGGGTCAGCACGGTCGCCACCACCCACTACTGCATCGGCTCCGTGGGCGGGCCGCATCCCTACCCGGCGATGGTCCGCGACTTCCAGCGCGTCATCGGGGTGGAGGCGCGGGCCCAGGTGCTCGAGCTGACGGGGCGGCTGCCGGACGCGGTGATCGCCTGTGTCGGCGGCGGGTCGAACGCGATCGGCATCTTCCACGCATTCCTGCCGGATGAGTCCGTGCGGCTGATCGGCTGCGAGGCGGGCGGCGACGGGCTGGAGAGCGGCAGGCACGCCGCGACCATGGTGGGCGGTTCGGACGGGGTGCTGCACGGCATGCGCACCCGGGTGCTCCAGGACTCCGATGGGCAGACGCTGCCCACCCACTCGATCTCCGCGGGCCTGGACTACCCCGGGGTCGGCCCCGAGCACGTGTGGCTCGCCGGAAGCGGGCGGGCCAGCTACCGGGCCATCACCGACGCGGAGGCGATGGCCGCCTTCTCGGTGCTGTGCCGGACCGAGGGCATCATTCCGGCCATCGAGTCGGCGCACGCGCTGGCCGGGGCGTTGCAGGTGGGCCGCGAGCTGGGCCCGGATGCGCTGCTGGTCGTGAACCTGTCCGGGCGGGGGGACAAGGATGTCGCGACCGCCTCGCGCTGGTTCGGGCACCTGTCCGCCGAGGCCCTGGACGCGGCGGCCCAGTGAAGACGCCCACGTCAGCCTGGGGCTGCACAGGACCGCCTCCCGAAGCCAGCGAAGCGCCCGCGAGGGAGGCAGACAAGTGAGCGCCGGGGACGCGTTCGCGAAGGCAGCGGCCGAGGGCCGGTCCGCGCTGGTGGGCTACCTGCCCACCGGGTTCCCCACCGTGGACGGGGCGATCGTGGCCGCGAAGGCCATGGCCGAGGCCGGGGCCGACGTGATCGAGATCGGGCTGCCCTACACCGACCCGCTGATGGACGGGCCGGTCATCCAGGAGGCGGTCCACCAGGCGCTCGTTGGCGGGGCCCGGGTCACCGACACGCTGCGTACCGTCGAGGCGGTGGCCGCCACCGGGGTGCCGGTGCTCGTGATGACCTACTGGAACCCGGTCGACCACTACGGCGTGAGCCGGTTCGCCGCCGACCTGGCCGCGGCCGGCGGCAGCGGGCTCATCACCCCGGACCTGACCCCGGAAGAGGCAGGCGAGTGGCTGCGCGCCTCCGACGACCACGACCTCGACCGGGTGTTCCTGATCGCGCCGAGCTCCACGACCGAGCGCATCGGGCTGATCACCAAACTGTGCCGGGGTTTCGTGTACGTGGTGTCGCTGATGGGCATCACTGGCGCCCGGGACCAGGTCAGCGGCATGGCGGCGGAGCTGGTGAGCCGGGCCCGTGGCTGCACGGACCTGCCCCTGGCGGTCGGCCTGGGCGTGCGGGACGGCACCCAGGCCGCGGAGGTCGCCGGTTTCGCCGACGGCGTCATCGTCGGCTCGGCGTTCGTCCAGCGGCTGCTGGAGGCGCCGGATCTGGCCGCCGGCGTCCGCGGGGTACGCGAGCTGACGGCGGACCTGGCCGGGGGCGTGCGCCGCCCGGTCCGGGCGCCGGGCTAAAGAGCACCCGGCAGCAGAGCTGCTGGGCTCGCGGCGCCCAGGCTGCCCCTGGCTGCGTTCTCGTCGGTCGCCAGCCAACCAGGCTGGCTCCCTCCTCGGCCTTGCCAGGGATTGCCTGGGACCGCCGCTCGCTATTCCAGCGCCCTACAGCCGGGCACTCTAGGCCGCCGGCCGCTGCGCGGCGCCGGCCTGTGCTCACGGACCGGATTCGGTCCGGCCGCTGACCGGGATCGGTCTCCCCTGAGGGGTTTCAACACCCGCCCCACGCGGGCAGAAACGCGCAGGTGGCTTAATCTGGTGATTACCGCGTGGCGCGGTCTTGCGCACGCAGCAGATGCCGCCGCGGCAGGGCCAATGTCGTCCCGAATCCGCACCCACATGCGAGTTGAGACGACATTGGAGACCTCATGGGCCCAGCCGCCTCTACGCGGAAGCCTGCTCGCCGCCCTGCTGGCGGCTTCGCCACAGCCGACAGTGCTGGCCCGGGGGGACGACCCCCCGGGCCCCCCCGGTGTGCGGCCGACGCCGCGCGGGGTTCTGCCGATGGCCTGTATGACAGCCGGTTCGAGCACGACGCGTGTGGCGTCGGGTTCGTTGCCGACCTGTCCGGGCGCCGCAGCCACCAGACCGTCGCGCAGGCGCTCACAGTGCTGCGGAACATGGATCACCGGGGCGCCAAGGGCAGCGACCCGGACACCGGCGACGGGGCCGGCATCCTGACCCAGATCCCGGACGCCCTGTTCCGCAAGGTCTGCGCGTTCGGCCTGCCCGCCGCCGGCGGGTACGCCGCCGGGCTTGCCTTCCTGCCCCCGGGCGCCGCGGCGTGCGAGCGGGCGCAGGCGACTGTCGCGGCGCTGGCCGCCGAGGAGGGACTGTCGGTCCTGGGCTGGCGTGACGTTCCGCACGACGACAGGTTCTGCGGGATGGGCGCCCGGGCTACGATGCCGCGCCTCGCGCAGCTGTTCGTGGCGGCGGAGGACGGCGAGCACGGGCTTGCCCTGGACCGGCGGGCGTTCTGCCTGCGCAAGCGGATCGAGCACGAGGCCGGCCTGTACCTGGCCAGCCTGTCCTCGGCGACGATCGTGTACAAGGGAATGCTCACCGCGCTCCAGCTGACCCCGTTCTACCTGGACCTGTCCGACCCGGCCTACGCCTCCGCGCTGGCCCTGGTGCACTCCCGGTTCTCCACCAACACCATGCCGTCCTGGCCGCTCGCCCACCCGTACCGGTTCATCGCGCACAACGGCGAGATCAACACGGTCCGTGGCAACCGCAACTGGATGCGGGCCCGGGAGGCGATGCTGGCCTCCGAGAAGTTCCCGGCCGCGGCGGACGGGCGGGGCATCGAGCGGGTGCTGCCGATCCTGACCGAGGCGGCCAGCGACTCGGCCAGCTTCGACGAATGCCTGGAACTGCTCTACCTCGGCGGCCGGTCCCTGCCGCACGCCGTCCTGATGATGATCCCCGAGCCGTGGCAGAACCACGCGGAGATGGACCCGGAACGCCGGGCGTTCTACCGGTTCCACGCCACGCTGATGGAACCCTGGGACGGCCCCGCCTGCGTGGCGTTCACCGACGGCACCGTCGTGGGCGCCGTGCTCGACCGCAACGGCCTGCGCCCGGGACGCTACTGGGTGACCCAGGACGGGCTGGTCATCCTTGCCAGCGAGGTCGGGGTCCTCGACCTGGACCCGGCGACCGTGGTGCGCAAGGGACGCCTCCAGCCGGGGCGGATCTTCCTCGCCGACACCGGCAGCCACCGGCTGCTCGAGGACGCCGACGTGAAGGCCGCGCTGGCCGCCGAGCACCCGTACACCGAGTGGCTGCACGCCGGCCAGCTGCACCTCGATGACCTGCCGGACCGGGACCGGGACCTGCCCGGCAGCGAGGAACTCACCACCCGGCAGCGGGCCAGCGGCTACACCGAGGAGGAACTGCGGCTGCTGCTCGGCCCGATGGCCAGCGCCGGCGCGGAGCCCATCGGCTCGATGGGCACCGACACGCCCATCGCGGCGCTCTCCGGCCGGCCCCGGCTCCTGTTCGACTACTTCGCCCAGTTGTTCGCCCAGGTCACCAACCCGCCGCTGGACGCGATCCGGGAAGAGCTCGTCACCTCGCTGGAGATGTCCACCGGCGGCGAGCAGAACCTGCTCGACCCCGGCCCGGCGTCCTGCCGCCACATCGTGCTGCCCTACCCGGTGATCAGCGACAACGACCTGGCCAAGATCATCCACATCAACGACGACGGGAACCTGCCCGGGTTCGCCGCGCACGTCATCGACGGCCGCTACCCGGTCGGCGGCGGCGGTGCCGCGCTGCTGCGGCGGCTCGCGGAGATCCGGGCCGAAGCCTCGGCCGCGATCGCCGGCGGCGCCCGGATCCTCGTGCTATCCGACCGCGGCGCCGGGCCAGCGGGCGACGTGGACCCGGCCGGCGCCCTGGACCCCACGCTCACCCCGATCCCGTCGCTGCTGCTCACCGGCGCGGTCCACCACCACCTGATCAGGGAGCGGACCCGGACCCTGGTCGGCCTCGTGGCGGAGTGCGCGGACGCCCGCGAGGCGCACCACATCGCGCTGCTCATCGGCTACGGCGCGGCCCTGGTCAACCCGTACCTGGCGCTCGAGTCCGTCCAGGACATGGTGCGCCGCGGCGTGCTGCCGAACCTCTCCGCGCGCAAGGCCAGCGACAACCTCATCAAGGCCCTGGGTAAGGGCCTGCTCAAGATCATGTCGAAGATGGGCGTGTCTACCGTCGCGTCCTACCACGGCGCCCAGATCTTCGAGGCGATCGGCCTGGGCGCCGAGGTCATCGACACCTGCTTCACCGGCACCACGTCCCGGCTCGGCGGGGCCGGGTTCGACGTGCTCGCCGGCGAGGTGGCCCGCCATCACGACCGCGCGTTCGGCCGGTCCAGCGCGGGCCTGGCGCACCAGCGCCTGGAGACCGGCGGCGAGTACCAGTGGCGCCGCGACGGCGAGGCGCACCTGTTCAACCCGGAGACCGTGTTCAAGCTCCAGCACGCCACCCGCACCCGCCGGTACGAAATTTTCAAGGAGTACACCAGCCTGGTCGACGACTCCTCGGCCCAGCTGATGACGCTGCGCGGGCTGCTGCGGATCCGCGGCGTCGACATCCCCTCCGAACGCCCGCCGGTGCCGATCGAGGAGGTCGAGCCGGTCTCTGCCATCGTGCGCCGGTTCGCCACCGGCGCCATGTCCTACGGGTCCATCTCCGCCGAGGCCCACGAGACCCTGGCCATCGCGATGAACCGGCTCGGCGGCAAGTCCAACACCGGCGAGGGCGGCGAGGACCCGCGGCGGTTCCGGCCCGACGGCAACGGGGACCTGCGCAGGTCGGCGGTGAAGCAGGTGGCCAGCGGCCGGTTCGGGGTGACCAGCGAGTACCTGGTCAACGCCGACGACTTGCAGATCAAGATGGCGCAGGGCGCCAAGCCGGGGGAGGGCGGCCAGCTTCCGGGGCACAAGGTGTACCCGTGGATCGCCCAGACCCGGTACTCCACCCCCGGCGTCGGGCTCATCTCCCCGCCGCCGCATCACGACATCTACTCGATCGAGGACCTCGCCCAGCTCATCCACGACCTGAAGAACGCCAACCCGGCGGCGCGGGTGCACGTCAAGCTGGTCGCCGAGGTTGGCGTGGGCACCGTCGCCGCCGGGGTGTCCAAGGCGCACGCCGACGTGGTGCTCATCTCCGGCCACGACGGCGGCACCGGCGCGGCGCCGCTGACCAGCATCAAGCACGCCGGGGCGCCGTGGGAGGTCGGCCTGGCCGAGACCCAGCAGACCCTGCTCCGCAACGGCCTGCGGGACCGGATCGTGGTGCAGGCCGACGGCCAGCTCAAGACCGGCCGTGACGTGATCATCGCCGCGCTGCTCGGCGCCGAGGAGTTCGGCTTCGCCAGCGCGCCGCTCGTGGTGTCCGGGTGCATCATGATGCGGGTCTGTCACCTCGACACCTGCCCCGTCGGGGTGGCCACGCAGAACCCGCAGCTGCGCAAACGGTTCACCGGCCGGCCGGAGTTCGTGGTCAACTTCTTCGAGTTCATCGCCGAGGAGGTCAGGGAGTACCTGGCCGCGCTCGGCTGCCGGACCCTGGAGGAGGCGGTCGGCCGCGCGGAACTGCTCGACAGCGCGCAGGCGGTGACGCACTGGAAGGCCGCGGGGCTGGACCTCACCCCGGTGCTGCACGTGCCTGAGCTGCCCGAGGGCGCCGCCAGGTCCCGGCGGACGGCCCAGGATCACGGACTCGACCGGGCCCTGGACAACACCCTGATTCAGCTCGCCGAGGGCGCGCTAGCCGACGGCAGCCCGGTCACCCTGGACATTCCCGTTAGGAATGTCAACAGGACGGTGGGGACGATGCTTGGTTACGAGGTGACCAAGCGGTGGGGCGGGGAAGGCCTCCCCGACGACACGATCAGCGTCGCCTTCACCGGCTCGGCGGGACAGTCGTTTGGCGCCTTCCTGCCCAGGGGCGTCACCCTGCGCCTTTCCGGGGATGCGAACGACCACCTCGGCAAGGGCCTGTCCGGCGGCAAGATCATTGTGGCGCCCGACCCGGCCGCGCCGTTCGCGGCCGAGGAGCAGATCATCGCCGGCAACGTGATCGGCTACGGCGCGACCGGCGGCCAGATGTTCCTGCGCGGGATCGTGGGCGAGCGGTTCTGCGTGCGCAACTCCGGCGCGGTCGCGGTCGCCGAGGGCACCGGGGACCACGGCTGCGAGTACATGACCGGCGGCACCGTGGTGGTGCTCGGCAAGACCGGGCGCAACTTCGCCGCGGGCATGTCCGGCGGCACCGCCTACCTGCTCGACCCCGACCTGCGCCGGGTGAACGTGCAGATGGCCGACCTGGAGGAGGTGGACGCCAGGGACGGCGAGCTGCTGCGCGGCCTGGTGGCACGCCACCACGAGCTGACCGGCTCGCCGGTGGCGGCGCGGCTGCTGACCGACTGGGACGCGGCGCTGCCCCGGTTCCGCAGGGTCATGCCGCACGACTACAAACGGGTCCAGGAGGCGGCCCGGCGCGCCGAGCGTGAGGGCCTGGACATCGACGAGGCGGTCATGGCCGCCGCGCACGGGTGAGGCGGGCCGATGGCTGACCCCAAGGGCTTCCTGACCACGCCGCGGGTCACCCCGGTCCGGCGCCCGGTGGACGTGCGGATCGGGGACTGGCGCGAGGTCTACACCGAGTTCGGGACCGGGCGGCTGGAGCTCCAGGCCGGGCGGTGCATGGACTGCGGCATCCCGTTCTGCCATAACGGCTGCCCGCTGGGCAACCTCATCCCGGAGTGGAACGACCTGGTGTGGCGCAAGGACTGGGCGGAGGCGGCGCGGCGGCTGCACGCGACCAACAACTTCCCCGAGTTCACCGGGCGGCTGTGCCCGGCGCCGTGCGAGAGCGCCTGCGTGCTCGGCATCAACGCCGATCCCGTCACGATCAAGCAGGTGGAGGTGGAGATCGCCGACCGGGGCTGGGACCTTGGCTGGACCCGGCCCGAGCCGCCCGCCGCGCTCACCGGGCGCCGAGTGGCCGTGGTGGGCTCCGGGCCCGCCGGCCTGGCGGCCGCGCAGCAGCTCACCCGGGCCGGGCACGCGGTGACCGTGTACGAGCGCGCGGAGGCGCCCGGCGGCCTGCTCCGGTTCGGCATCCCCGAGTTCAAGATGGAGAAGCGGCACCTGGACCGCCGCCTGGAGCAGATGCGGGCCGAGGGCACCGAGTTCGTGTGCGGGGTGAACGCCGGCGTGGACGTGCCCGCCGCTGACCTGCTGGCCGGTTTCGACGCGGTGCTGCTGGCCGGCGGCGCGACCGTGCCGCGCGGCCTGCCGCTGCCGGGCGCCGGGCTGGACGGCGTCTACCAGGCCATGGACTACCTGCCGGCCTCGAACCGCGCGGTGACCCTCGGGATCGAGCCGCCGCTGACCGCCCGCGGGCGGCACGTGGTGATCATCGGCGGCGGCGACACCGGCGCCGACTGCCTCGGTACTGCGCACCGGCAAGGCGCCGCGTCGGTTACCCAGCTGGAGATCATGCCGCGGCCGCCGTCCGCGCGGCCCGCGGGCCAGCCCTGGCCGACGTACCCGATGATCTACCGGGTGTCGAGCGCGCACGAGGAAGGCGGATCCCGCGTGTACGCGGTCTCCACGCAGGAGTTCCTCGGCGACTCACGCGGGCGGGTGCGGGCGCTGCGGCTGGCTGAGGTGGAGGGGCCCGCGAGCGGCTTCACACCGATTCCGGATACCGAACGCGAGCTTCGCTGCGACCTGGTCCTGCTGGCCATGGGGTTCACCGGGGCGGACCGCTCGGGGCTGCTCGAGGACCTGGGCGTGACCATGGACGCGCGCGGCAACGTGGCGCGGGACGCCGCGTTCGCGACGTCGGTGCCGGGCGTGTTCGTGGCCGGGGACATGGGCCGGGGCCAGTCGCTGATCGTGTGGGCGATCGCCGAGGGCCGGTCGGCCGCGGCCGCCGTGGACGGCTACCTGATGGGCTCCTCCGCGCTCCCGGCCCCCATCGCGCCGACCACCCGCCCCATGACCTGACCGGCGTTCGGTCGGCGTGGTTCCGTGGCTGGCCCGCAGTTTTCCGGGGAGTGGACAGCGGGTGAAAGCTGTGTGAGCCGGGTCACTTTCCGGCGCGGGCTCGGCATAATGGTATAGACCACTGGGCTGTACCGCGCCGCTGGCGGCGCGGGAGCGCCCGGCAGCGACCGGCGAAGGAGCACCGGCCATGAGCCGCCAAGCGAAGATCGTGTGCACCCTGGGACCCGCCACCTCCAACCCGGACCAGATCATGGCGCTGGTGCACGCGGGGCTCGACGTCGCCCGCCTCAACATGAGCCACGGCAGCCACGACACCCATCTCGCCGCCTACCGCGCGGTCCGCGCCGCCTGCGACGCGACCGGGCGGAGCGTGGGCGTGCTCGTCGACCTGCAGGGCCCGAAGATCCGGCTGGGGCGGTTCGCGTCCGGCCCGGTGACGCTGGCCGCGGGCCAGGAGTTCACGATCACCGGCGAGGACGTGCCGGGGGACGCCCGCGTGGTGTCGACCACCTACCCGGGCCTGGCTGGCGACGTCGACCCGGGCACGCAGGTGCTGGTGGACGACGGCCGGGTGGTGCTCGAGGTGACCGGTGTGCAGGGGCCGCGGGTCCGCACCAGGGTCGTGGTGGGCGGCCCGGTCTCCGATCACAAGGGGCTCAACCTGCCCGGGGTCCGGGTCAGCGCGCCGGCCCTGACCAGCAAGGACGCCGAGGACCTGCGCTGGGCGCTTGCGCTGCGCGCGGACATGATCGCCCTGTCCTTCGTGCAGGGACCTGAGGACGCCGAGCCCGCCCGGCGGATCATGGACGAGGTGGGCGCCGACCTGCCGCTCATCGCGAAGATCGAGAAACCCCAGGCGGTGGCGGCGCTGCCGGAGGTGGTGGCCGCGTTCGACGGGATCATGGTCGCCCGGGGCGACCTGGGCGTCGAGTACCCGCTGGAACAGGTGCCGCTGGTGCAAAAGCGCGCGATCGGCCTGGCCAGGAAGGCCGCCAAACCCGTCATCGTGGCGACCCAGATGCTCGAGTCGATGGTCAGCGCGCCGCGGCCGACCCGGGCCGAGGCGTCGGACGTGGCCAACGCGGTGCTCGACGGCGCGGACGCGCTCATGCTGTCCGCCGAGACCAGCGTCGGCGCCTACCCGGTGGACGCCGTGGCGATGATGGCGCGGATCATCGTGGCGGCCGAGGGCGAGCCTGCGCTCGCCGCGCCACCCCCCGCCGTGCCGGAGACGACCGGGTGCGCCATCGCCCGTGCGGCGGCGGAGGTCGGGGCGGCCGTCGGGGCGAGGGCGTTGGTGGCCTTCACGATGACGGGGGAGACCGCGCGCCGGCTGGCCAGGTACCGCTCGCCGATCCCGCTGCTCGCCTTCACCACCGAGACCGCGACCCGCAGCCAGCTGGCGCTGACCTGGGGCGCCGAGACGTTCATCGCCCCCGCCGTGGCGCACACCGACGACATGGTCCGTCAGGTCGAGGCGGCGCTGCTCGACATCGGGCGGTGCGAGAAGGGGGACGTGGTGGTGATCGTGGCCGGCAGCCCGCCGGGCACCCCGGGCCGCACCAACGCCCTGCGGGTACACCGCATCGGCGACGCGGTCGAGTCCTGAGCCGATCAGCCCGCGCCGGACCGCAGGCTGGCGAGGATGTCGTCGAGCTGGGCGAGTCCATCGGACAGGGTGAGCACGGTCACGGCCCGGATGGTAGTACACCGGGATCGGTGAGTTTGTGCTTGACTGCCGAGGGCAGGGGTCCGGCCGCGGGCGCACGATGAGGAGCTGAGCCATGCCTGACGAGACTCGCCACGAGTCCGAGGATCTTGAGGACTACGAGGTACTGGACTCTACCGACACGCTGGACGGGCCGCCCGGGGACGATCCGCTCGACCGTGGGGTAGCCACCCCGGAGCGGTGGTCGGCCGGGGTCAGGTTCGGCACGACGGCCGGTGAACAGAGCGGCGGCGAGTCCCTCGACCAGCTGCTGGCCGAGGAGGAGCCGGACGTCCCCTTCGATGCCGACGACGAGGAGCCCTCGGACGCCGCCGAGGACGAGGACCTGGCGGACGAGGACATCGACGGGCTCTTGCTCGACGACGGCCCCGACCCCCGGGCGGGCCGCCTGGTAGCCGAGGACGAAGGCGCTCACGCGGACACCGAAGAGGACTTGGTCGCCACCGACGCCGGCATCGATGGCGGCGGCGCAACAGCGGAAGAGGCGGCCGTGCACGTGGTCGAAGAAGACGACTACGACATCCGCTCCGACTGAGCCCCCAACCCGCCCGCCCCAGGCGACCATGATCGTTTGGACTCTTCATACCGGACGCACGGTTCCGGTTCAGCACCCGGCTTGTCCGGTTTTGGGCGTGCGGAACGAATGAAAGTGCGCCGGATAGCGAACATCAGGCCTCAGCCGGGGGCGTGGTGGGTCCGGGGCGGGCGGATAGCGAACGTCGGGCCTTAGCCGAGGCCGTGGGGTCCGGAGCGGGCGGATAGCGAAGGGCGGGCCTCAGCCGGGCGCGTGGGGGTCCGGGGGGCTCGGCCCCCCGGGCGGAATCGCGGCCTAGGCGAAGGTGGCCGAAGGCCACCGAGCATGGTCAGCCGCTCGTGCCCCGGGTGGGAGTCGAACCCACACTGCACGGTGTTTGAGACCGCGGACTCTGCCTATTGGTCTACCGGGGCTGGGCCGTGGCCTCCACGACGAGAGGTGTGGCCGACGTCAATCTACCGCTTTGGGTACGCTCATGGCTGTGAGCCAGACACCCGTCCGCGTTGTCATCGCCGAAGACGAGGCGCTGATCCGGCTCGACCTGAAGGAGATGCTTGAGGAGGAGGGCTACGAGATAGCGGGGGAGGCCTCCGACGGTGCGCAGGCGGTCGAGCTTGCCGCGAGTTTGCGGCCAGACTTGCTGATCCTCGATGTCAAGATGCCGGTTCTGGACGGGATCTCGGCGGCCGAGCAGATCGCTGCCAAACACCTCGCCCCCGTTGTCATCCTCACCGCGTTCTCCCAGCGCGAGCTCGTTGAGCGGGCCCGCGACGCGGGCGCGATGGCCTACCTTGTGAAGCCGTTCACCAAGGCTGACCTGGTCCCCGCGATAGAGATCGCGGTCAGCCGCTTCCAGGAACTGTCCGCGCTCGGCGCCGAGGTAGGCACGCTCCGCGATCGCCTCGAGGTCCGCAAGCTGCTGGACCGCGCCAAGGGCCGCCTCCAGTCCGACAGCGGCCTGTCCGAGCCAGAGGCGTTCCGCTGGATCCAGAAGACCTCGATGGACCGCCGCGCCCCCATGCGCCAGATAGCCGAAGAGGTCCTGGCGGGCACCCTTTCCGCCGTCACCCCCGGCCAGGACCCCCAGACCACCGAACCCGCCCCAACCCCCGCCGAATAACCCCGGCCAGCCCAGGAAGAAGGCTCATGGTCGGGCACAAGGTAACGGCCGAGGCCGTGGAGCGGGCTTACCTGGAGTTCAGCGCGCCGCCCGAGGCGATGCTGCCCTGGTCGTTGCTGCGCATCGTCGACGAGGGAGGCGGCGACACCGGCTTCGGTGCCCTCAGGTGTTCCCTGGGTACGCACGACCGTGATGCCTTCGAGAACTTCGCGCGGGAACGGCGCGTGATCGGGCTCACCTCCTACGGCACCTTTCCGCGAGTCCACGCCGTGTTCGACGGCAAGGACATGGCGGCCAAGGGAAGGGACGGCCGCGAACGCCCGGAGGTGGCCCAGTGCGTGGGCTGGGCACATTGCTTTCGCAACCCCGATCAGTTCCTGCCGGATGGCCCCCCTCGGGCATTGATCAGCATTTCGGATTTCACGGACCCGGAAATCGTCTCCGCCTCTGCGCTCGCCACACCCACGAACAAGCGCTGGGACGTGATCTACACCTGCTGCTCCAACTCCTTCAACGAGATGACGAAGAACTGGGCACTTGCCAAGCGCTGCCTGTCCAGACTGGTGCGCGACCTGGGCATCACGGCTCTCCTGGTGGGCCGCGACGAAGCGCCGGACGTCCCGGATCTGCCCGGCCTCGAAACCTGCGGCGACTTGCCCTGGGATGAGCTCATGTCGTGCCTGTCCCAATCCCGCGTCGCCTTCTTGCCCAACGTTCTCGACGCGTCACCGGTGTTTCTCACCGAGGCGCTCTGCATGGACGTGCCGGTCGTGGTGAACAGCCGGATCCTTGGCGGGTGGAAGTACGTGAAGCACGGCACCGGGAGGTTCTTCTCCGACGAGGACGATGTGACCACCGCCGTTGCCAACTGCCTCACCGGGCGCTTCGGCCCGCGCGCCTGGTTCCGCGCCACCCACGGCCCCGACAACGCCGCAACCCGCCTGGCAGCCTTCCTGCACCGCCTCCCCCCACTCCCCCCGGATGACCAATAGCCCAGCACCCGTGCGGGCCCAGAGGCCAAGGGCGCCGAAGGCCGCCGAGCCGGGGCGGGCCGAGAGGCCCGCAAACGGTCACCAGCAGCAGACGGAAGCTGGCCAGCAGCCCGGTACCGAGCATGCGGGGTCCGGTCTGAGCCGCCCGGGCGGAAGCGAAGGTGGCCGAGGCCGACGAGCCGGGGCGGGCCGAGGGGCCCGCAAACGGTCACCAGCAGTAGGCGGGAAGTGCCCAGCGGGCCGGTACCGGGTGCGTGGGGGTCCGGGGGCTCGGCCCCCGGGCGGGTGGACCGGGGCCGAAGCGAAGGTGGCCATAGGCCACCGAGTAGGGGAGGCCAGCCCCGGGAGCCCGGGGCGCCTTTGGTGCCGTGTCGGCCTTCCCCGGGTCGACACGTTCTCTACTCGGCTACCCCGGGCCCTCTGCACCAACTTAGCGACCGGCGGGCGGACGGCGCAAAGGCTCCTCCATTCCCCGGACAGAATGCCTTCAACGTCCGGTCATGTGCGGTTTCCCCTGATGCCGCCCGCGACGCACCGTCCCGTACCTGGTCAGGAGGCCATTTCAGGCCATAGTGGCGGACTGCCCGGCCGCCGGGCCCCGGTTCGGGGGCCGTTCGCTGAGCAGACAGGTTAGCCGCGAGGTGCAGACCCGCCGGCCCGCGCCATCGCTGATCACGATCTCGTAGGTGGTGACGGTGCGGCCGCCGTAGAGCCGGGTCGCGACACCGGTCACCTGGCCGGCCGTGGCGGGCCGGTGGTGTGTGGCGCTGATCTCGATGCCGACCGTTATCCGCTCCGGCCCAGCGTGCAGGGCCGATGCCAGCGAGCCGAGGGTCTCGGCCAGCACGCACGACGCCCCGCCGTGAAGCAGCCCGTAGGGCTGGGTGTTGCCGGCCACCGGCATGGTGCCCACCACGCGCTCCGCACTAGCTTCAACGATGGAAATCCCCATCCTGTCGGCCAGTGTGTCCTTGCTCGCCGTGCGGTACGCCTCCATGATCCGCAGCGTGCTGTCCTGCTCCACCGTCACCTCCGGGGTGTGCCCTGCGGGCCGCGGCCGACCACGGGCGATCTGCCTCTCGCGTGACTTTTGCGCAATGCCGGTCAAGAATCAACACCGGGGAGCGGCCACCGCAAGGGAGGCGAGTGTATGCGCAAAATGTTAGCGCTAACACGAAAGATCCGCAGGTCAAACCACCAAAGAGAGGGGATTCTTGCTGTGAAGCGACTGTCATCGAGACGATCTTTCGGCACCTTGGCGCTCGCCGGCGTTCTCGGGGTCGCCCTCGTCGGCGCCCTCGGAATGCGGGCCGCCCCGACCACGGCCGGGGCCAGCGCGGCCTGTTCGCCCACCGTAAGCCGGCAGCCGTTCGGCCACGCGTTCGACCTGTACGCGGGCAGGCAACTGCCGGTATTCCGGTACACGCTGAGCAACTGCAACCACATGACGGTGCAGATCCTCAGCTACGGCGCCATCACCCAGTCGATCACGGTCCCGGACCGGCACGGCAAGCTGGCCGACGTGGTGCTGGGCTTCAAGACTCTCAATGACTACGTGACGAAGGCCAGCCCGCCCCCGCCGAACGCCGGCGGCCCCTACTTCGGGGAGATCGTCGGCCGGTACGGCAACCGCATCAAGGACGGCACGTTCCAGCTGGCCGGGCACACCTACACGCTGCCGATCAACAACGGCGTCAACAGCCTGCACGGCGGCTTCGTGGGCTTCGGTAACCACGTCTGGGCGTCGAAGGCGGTGCACGTGAAGGGCGCGGCAGGCGTGGCGCTGACCATCGTCAGCCCGAACGGCGACGACGGGAAGAACGTCGGCTGCGTGGTGGCCGGCAAGCCGTGCACCGGATACCCGGGCACGCTGACCCTGACCGTCACCTACCTGCTGGACAACTCGGGCCGGCTGTGGATCCACTACCACGCAACGGTGGCCGGCCAGGCGACGGTGCTCAACCCCACCAACCACAGCTACTTCAACCTGGCTGGTGAGGCCTCCGGCGCCACCTACGCCCAGGAAGTGCAGATCAACGCCGACAAGTACACCCCCACTGACTCGACGCAGATCCCCACCGGGGTCGAGGCGCCGGTCGCGGGCACCCCGTTCGACTTCCGCACCTTCCACACGATCGGGTCGCGGATCAACGAGAACAACCAGCAGCTGCTCATCGCGCAGGGCTACGACCACAACTGGGTGCTGAACAGCACCGGCCCGCACCTCAAGACCCCCTACGGCTCCTTGGTGCAGGCCGCGCAAGCACTTGACCCGGCCAGCGGCCGCAAGCTCACCGTCTGGACCGATCAGCCGGGAGTGCAGTTCTACAGCGGGAACTTCCTTACCGGGACCATCGTGGGCATCAGCGGCCACATCTACCGCCAGAGCGCCGGTTACACGTTCGAGACCCAGCACTTCCCGAACTCGCCGGACCAGCCCAGCTTCCCGTCCACGGAGCTCAAGCCCGGTCAGCGGTTCAACTCCACCACCATTTTCCAATTCTCCTCCTGACCGGGAACCGGCAAAAGATCATGCATAACGGCTGGCGCGTGGTGCCCTAGTCACCACCCCGCACCGTTTCGCCTGATGGCCGGCCAAAACCCCGGGCAGGCCCCGGCCGGGGCCTGCCCGGGGATCCGCGCCGATGTCGTGGCCGAGCACTAGACTTCCCGCGTGGCGACGACCCCGGCCGGGAAGGCCACCGCTGATCAGAAGCCTGATGGGCAGCCGCAGCAGGCAGGCCCGCACGGGCGGCTCCTGCTGCTGGACGGGCACTCGCTGGCCTACCGGGCCTTCTTTGCCCTGCCGCCGGATCTCGCGACGACCGACGGGCAGCCGACCAACGCGGTCTACGGCTTCACCTCGATGCTCATCAAGATGCTGCCGGACGAGCAGCCGACGCACGTGGCGGTCGCGTTCGACCGCGGCGAGCCGACCTTCCGGCACGAGCAGTACGTCGAGTACAAGGCCAACCGGAGGGAAACCCCGTCCGACTTCCGCAGCCAGCTACCCCTGATCTTCGAGGTGCTCGACGCGCTCGGCATCGCCCGGCTGTCCGTGGCAGGTTACGAGGCGGACGACATCATCGCCACGCTCGCCAGCCAGGCGGTCGAGGCGGGCATGGACGTGCTGATCGTCACCGGCGACCGCGACGTGCTCCAGCTCGTCAGCCCCCAGGTGACCGCGCTGATGACCCGCCGGGGGATCAGCGAGATGACCCGCTTCACCCCGGAGGAGGTCGTCGCCAAGTACGGCCTCACGCCCGCCCAGTACCCGGACTTCGCGGCGCTGCGCGGCGACCCCAGCGACAACCTGCCGAGCATCCCCGGGGTGGGGGAGAAGACCGCGTCCAGGTGGATCGCCGACTTCGGCTCGCTGGCGCAGCTCGTCGACCGGGTGGATGAGGTCAAGGGCAAGGCCG
This sequence comes from uncultured Actinomycetes bacterium, assembly GCA_963703605.1. Lineage (GTDB taxonomy): Bacteria > Actinomycetota > Actinomycetes > Streptosporangiales > Streptosporangiaceae > DASXKD01. The sequence continues at coordinate 251,188 of CAVPFC010000047.1, read as the reverse complement.
GCGACAAGCTCCGCGAGCACCTCGGCGACGTGCTGCGGAACCGGCAGCTCACCGAGCTTGCCCGCGATGTGCCCCTGGACGTCGGCCCGCTGGACCTGCGGCCCACCCCCTGGGACCGGGAGCAGATCCACCAGTTGTTCGACACGCTCCAGTTCCGGGTGCTCCGGGACCGGCTCTACACGACGATGCCGGACGGCATCGCGGGCACCGCGGCCGTGGCCGGCCAGGGGCCCGCCGGGGCGGCCGCCCCCGGCGGTTTCGACGTTGAGGTCACCCGGCCCGGCCCCGATGAGGTGGCGCAGTGGCTGGCGGAGCACGTGGCGGGCACCGAGCGGGCGGGACTGGCGGCGCGGGGAACCTGGGGGCGTGGCACCGGCAGGCTGACCGCGCTGGCCGTCGCGGCCGCCGACGGCGCCGGTGCCTACCTCGACCCGGTCGCGCTGACCGAGCAGGACGAGGCGGCCCTGGCCGCGTGGCTGGCCGACCCGGACCGGCCCAAGGCGCTCCATGACGCCAAGGGGCCGATGCACGCGCTGGCCGCCAGGGGCCTGGAACTGGCCGGTATGACCAGCGACACCGCCCTTGCCGCCTATCTCGCCGGTCTCGGTCAGCGCTCGTTCGACCTGGCCGACCTGACCCTGCGTTACCTGGGCAAGGAGCTGGGTGGTGGCGGCGAGGAGAGCACCGGGCAGCTTGCGCTCGACCTCGCTGGTGAGCAGGACGACGACGAGGAGGCGATCGCGTCGGCGACCGCGCTGGTCTGGCAGGCCGCGGCGACCGCCGAGCTGGCCACCGCGCTCGACGCAGACCTGGACCGCCGCGGGGCCACCCGGTTGCTGCACGATGTGGAGCTGCCGCTGGTGGACGTGCTGGCCCGGATGGAACGGGCCGGGATAGCCGCGGACAGCGCCCACTTCGCCGCGATGTCGGCGACGCTGGGCGGCGAGGTGAAGGCTGCCGAGCAGGGCGCGTACGCGCTGATCGGGCACGAGTTCAACCTCGGCTCGCCCAAGCAGCTTCAGGAGATCCTGTTTACCGAGCTCGGCCTGCCCAAGACCAAGCGGATCAAGACCGGGTACACCACCGACTCCGAGGCGCTCACCGGGCTGCTGGCCCAGACCGGCCACCCGGTGCTCGAGCACCTGTTGCGGCACCGGGACGTCGCCAAGCTCAAGAGCATCGTGGACTCGCTGATCCCGATGGCCGACGAGGACGGGCGCATTCACACGACCTACAACCAGACGATCGCGGCCACCGGCCGGCTGTCCTCTACCGACCCCAACCTGCAAAACATCCCGATCAGGACCGAGGAGGGCCGCAGGATCCGGCGTGGCTTCATCGTCGGGGAGTCCTACGAGTGCCTGGTCACCGCCGACTACAGCCAGATCGAGCTGCGCATCATGGCGCACCTGTCCGGCGACGAGGCGCTGATGGAGGCGTTCAGCTCCGGCTACGACTTCCACGCCGCGACCGCGTCGCGGGTGTTCGGTCTGCCGCCCGAGGAGATCACCGGCGATCTGCGCAACCGGATCAAGGTGATGAACTACGGCCTGGCCTACGGCCTGTCCGCCTTCGGGCTGTCCCAGGGACTGAGGGTCACCCCGGACGAGGCGCGCGAGCTGATGGACGGGTACTTCGAGCAGTTCGGCAGGGTGCGCGACTACCTGCACGAGGTGGTGGCGAGGGCCCGTATGGATGGCTACACGGAGACGATCCTGGGCCGCCGCCGCTACCTGCCCGACCTCACCTCGGACAACAGGCAGCGCCGGGAGATGGCCGAGCGCATGGCGCTCAACGCGCCGATCCAGGGCTCGGCGGCGGACATCATCAAGGTCGCCATGCTGGACGTGGACCGGGCGCTGCGGGACGAGGGCCTGCGGTCGCGAATGCTGTTGCAGGTCCACGACGAGCTGGTCTTCGAGGTGGCGCCTGGAGAGTTCGACGCCCTGCGGGAACTGGTCTCCGCGCGCATGTGCGGCGCGTTCGAGCTCAGCGTGCCCCTGGACGTCTCCTTCGGCACCGGCCGCAGCTGGGAAGAAGCAGGGCACTAGGCGGGGCGTAGGGCCGAAGCATGCTCGTTGGCCTTCGGCCAACTTCGCCGTGGCCCCGCCTAGTGATGCCAGCCCGGGGGGCGACCCCCCGGACCCCCACGGGCCCGGTGCCGGTCAGATGGTGGGCTTTCCGTCTGCTGTGGGTGGCCGTCTCGTGGCGTGGCTGCCGCGGGCTCGTTGGCCTTCGGCCGGGGCGGCTTAGCATGCTCGGTGACCTCCGGTCACCTTCGCCAGGGCCCGCAGTACCTGCCCGGGGGGCGACCCCCCGGACCCCCACGGGTCCGGTACCGGTCGGATGGCCGACTTCTGTTTGCTGTGGGTGGCCGTTTCCTGGCGTGGTCGCGGTTGGCTCGCCGCCTTCGGCGGCTCCGCCATACCCCGCGGCTCCGGTACCGGTCCGATGATCGGCTTCCGTTTTGCTGTGGGTGGCAGTTGTTTTCGTTCGGCCGAGCACGTCCCGCATCGGGGCGCGGGCGTGGAACCCCGGCGATCCCCGGATTTTTCATGCCCCAAGGCGTTCGGCTGGGGTCTTGGCGTCAACTGGGTACTGGCTGGCGCATCCGGTGCACCTGATTCGTGCCCGCCGCCGCCCGGGCTAGTCGTGCCGCGCACTCGCCCGCCTCGGTCAGCAACGCGGTCTTGCCGACGCCGGGTTCGCGGCGGACCAGGCCGGTGTGGCTGCTGGTCCGTGCCCCAGCGGTGTTCGCCGGCACGGTCGCCGTCCGCCCCCGGAATGCCCGGCTACCTCAGCGGCTGTGCATACGCGCGCTCGCGCCCGTGGTGGTGGGCGTTCGTTAGCTTTGGCGAAACTTGGCCGTTGCCTTGGCGACAACCCAGGAGCCCGTGGCACGCGGATACACCGGTGAGGCTGCGCGGGTTTGGCTTCTGCGATTGACCGCCCGGCTCGGCTCTCATATTCTGAACGACGCGCCGTGTTCTGGTGCAGTCCGCCATGGCCAGGCAGAGTCATGGCCGCCGCGAGGCGGTTGTGGCTGGTCAGGTCGGCCAGGCAAATCCAGTGCACCCTGTGGCCCTGCATGAGGGGCTGTCGGTAGAGCGCGCCCAACTACAACTGTGTCCGCCGGAGCCAACCCACACATGACGAGCAGCACGCAGGCTAGCCCGACCCCCAAGGTAGCGGTCAACGACATCGGGTCGCAGGAGGCCTTCCTCGCCGCGATCGACGAGACCATCAAGTATTTCAACGACGGCGACATCGTCGAAGGGACAGTCGTCAAGGTCGACCGAGACGAGGTCTTGCTCGATATCGGCTACAAGACGGAAGGGGTCATCCCCTCCCGTGAACTGTCGATCAAGCACGACGTCGACCCACATGATGTGGTGAAGACCGGCGAGCAGATCGAGGCGCTTGTCCTCCAGAAGGAGGACAAGGAAGGCCGCCTGATCCTGTCCAAGAAGCGGGCGCAGTACGAGCGCGCGTGGGGCACGATCGAGAAGATCAAGGACGAGGACGGCGTGGTCACCGGCACGGTGATCGAGGTCGTCAAGGGTGGCCTGATCCTGGACATCGGGCTGCGCGGGTTCCTGCCGGCGTCGCTGGTGGAGATGCGCCGCGTCCGCGATCTGCAGCCGTACGTGGGCAGGCAGATCGAGGCGAAGATCATCGAGCTGGACAAGAACCGCAACAACGTGGTCTTGTCGCGGCGGGCGTGGCTGGAGCAGACCCAGTCCGAGGTCCGGCAGAACTTCCTGCACACGCTCCAGAAGGGCCAGATCCGCAAGGGCACCGTTTCGTCGATCGTCAACTTCGGCGCGTTCGTGGACCTGGGCGGGGTTGACGGCCTGGTGCACGTGTCGGAGCTGTCCTGGAAGCACATCGATCACCCGGGTGAGGTGGTCGAGGTGGGCCAGGAGGTCACCGTCGAGGTGCTGGACGTGGACCTGGACCGGGAGCGCGTGTCGCTGTCGCTGAAGTCCACCCAGGAAGACCCGTGGCAGCAGTTCGCCCGCACGCATCAGATCGGCCAGGTGGTCCCGGGCCGGGTCACCAAGCTGGTTCCGTTCGGCGCGTTCGTCCGGGTGGAAGAGGGCATCGAGGGCTTGGTGCACATCTCCGAGCTGGCCGACCGGCACGTGGAGATCCCCGAGCAGGTTGTGCAGGTCGGTGACGAGATCTTCGTCAAGATCATCGACATTGATCTGGACCGGCGGCGGATCAGCCTGTCGCTCAAGCAGGCCAACGAGGGCACGATCGGCGAGGCCGTCGGCGACGACTTCGACCCGACGCTGTACGGCATGCCGGCCACCTACGACGAGCAGGGCAACTACGTCTACCCCGAGGGCTTCGACCCGGAGACCGGGGAGTGGCTCGAGGGCTACGAGCAGCAGCGCGAGGAGTGGGAGCAGCAGTACGCCGAGGCACGCTCCCGGTTCGAGGCACACCGGCGCCAGATCACCGAGGCCCGCAGCAAGGCTGCCGAGGACGAGCCGCCCGAGGGGCCCGACGACGGGTCCGACGGCCAGGACGGGGCGCGGCGCTCGTCCAGCCCGCGCGGCGACGGCGGCGCCCCCGGCGGCGCGCTGGCCTCGGACGAGGCACTAGCCGCGCTCCGCGACAAGCTGTCCGGCCAGAGCTAGTAGCGTCAGCGGGTTAACTCCTCACCCCGGCCGTGGCCAGGGTGAGGAGTTAGTCCCGCCACGCGCCAGGCGTTGGGACGAGGCGCTTTGGGCTGCTCGTCGGCCTTCGGCCGACTTCGCGGTGGCCCGCAGTGCTAGTCCGGGGGGGCGACCCCCCGGAACCCCCCGGTGCGCGCTGACGCGCGCGCTCGCGCTACGACGAGGGGATGCATGCTCAGAGTCGGGCTCACCGGTGGGATCGGCGCGGGCAAGGGCGAGGTGGCGCGGCGGCTGGCCGCCTACGGGGCGCTCGTCATCGACGCCGACGAGGTGGCCAGGGAAGTGGTCGCCCCGGGCACGCCGGGGCTGGACGAGATCGTGCAGGCCTTCGGTACCGGGGTGCTCCGGCCCGACGGGAGCCTTGACCGGCAGCTTCTCGGTGAGATCGTCTTCTCCGACGCCGCCCTGCGCGACCGGCTGAACGCGATCGTCCATCCCCGGGTCGGCCAGCGCATGCGGGAGATCGAGGAGGCGGCCGGAGCCCCGGACGTCATCGTCCACGAGATCCCGTTGCTCGCGGAGAACGGGCTGGCCGGCGCATTCGACGTCGTGGTGGTCGTGGACGCCCCGGCCCGGGCGCAGGTGGAGCGCCTGGTCAGCACCCGGGGCATGACCAGGTCCCACGCGCTGGCCCGGATGTCCGCCCAGGCCACGCGCGAGGAGCGGCTGGCCGTCGCCACCCTGGTGGTGGACAACTCCGGCTCGCTGGACGACCTGGACGGCCTGGTCGCCACCTTGTGGGCCGAACTCTCCCGCCGCGCCAAGGCCCACGCCTGACCGGCCGCACCAGTCCCGGCCCCTGACCCGCTCGCACGCATCCCACGCCACACACCAGGGATGATACGTAGTGCTATTGGGTAGTTACGTTTAGTAACGAGTAGTGCGTGGCTGGCGTGGCACAGGGGGTATAAGGGGATGCCGGGAAAGTTGCTCTCGGTGCAGTCCGGCCGCATCGTGGCGGCCGGCATTGCCGTGGCAGTGGTGATCGGCATCGCGGGCTCGCTGGCCATCTGGCGCTTTCACGGCGCCCGGCAGGCCGATGCCGTCGCGTTCGACGCGCACAGGGACGTCGACACCTCCGTCCGGCTGCTGGCGGCCTTCCTGACGGAGCGGGATGCCATGGACCAGTACCTCGTCGCCCCACAGCCCTCGGCTGCCTCGGCCGTGGTGAGCGACCATGCTGCAGTCGTCGGTGACACCGCGCGGATGGCCGCGGGCGTCGCGAACGACCACCTGCCGGCCACCAGAAGCGCGCTGGTCAGCGCCCAGTCGGTCGAGGCCGCCTTTTACGCCCGGTCCCTGCGCCTGCATGACACCGCCAAGGCTGGTGGCGCGGCCGGGTCCGCCGCGGTGCGGCAGATCCAGCCGGCGGCGGACGCGGTGCTCCGGCAGCTGCGCGCGGTGGGCAGCCTCGAGTTCGCCCGCTCGCAGCGGAATGAGTCGGCCGCCAACTCCGCCGAGACCCAGGCGCTGGGGCTGGTGGTGGGGGGGTTCGCCCTGGCCGTGCTCGCGCTGATCGGCTACACCCGCTATGCGCAGGCCCTGTTCCAGCGGGCCGCCGGGCGCGAGCGCGGCATGGCCGAGGCGCTCGGGCGGCTTGGTGACCGCGACGAGCTGCTGGCCCGGATCGGCTCCACGTCGGCGGTGCTCGGCGGCGTTGCGGGTGAGCTGCGCACGGCGGCGGAGAACGCGGCGACGGTGACCACCGAGCAGTCCACGGCGGTGCGGCAGACTTCGGCCACGATCGAGGAGCTGGCGATGACGGCCGGTTCGATCGCGGACAACGTCCGTTCGGTGGCGGATGCGGCGGGCCGCACCGGTGAGACCATGCGGGATATGCGGCACAAGGTGGAGGCGATCGCGGAGCGTGTGCTGTCGCTGGGTGAGCGGGCGCAGAAGATCGGCGAGATCCTCGAGCTGATCAACGGGATTGCCGAGCAGACCAACCTGCTGGCGCTGAACGCGGCCATCGAGGCGGCGCGGGCCGGTGAGGCGGGGAAGGGCTTCGCCGTCGTGGCGACCGAGGTACGCAAGCTGGCCGAGCGGTCGATCCAGTCCACCGAGTCAATCGGCGCGATCATCGCCGCGGTGCAGGACGAGACCAACGCGACGATCAGGGCAACCGAGCAGGGGACGCGGCAGGCACGCGAGGTCGGTGAGCTGATGGCTTCCACGGCGACCATGCTCGAGGAGTCCATCGTGGCCACCCAGCAGCAGAAGACAGCCGCAGATCAGGTCGACGTCGCGATCACGCAGATCCAGCGGGGGGCCGACCACCTGGTGGCGGAGCAGGCGCGCTGGTCGTCCACCTCGGAACAGCTGACCCAGCTCGCGAAGGAGCTGGAGAGCACCGTCAGCACCGGCACAGCATGACCCGCCTGGTGTGAGTTAGTTACGCAGGTCGTCAAGGCCAGTTGGGTAGCCCTTTCGGTCCGGTGCGACCTCGGCACCCCGCGTCGTTGCCGCACATTCCCTCTAGGACGCGGAAGCCGTTTTGTCGGTGGCGAGTGCTAACGTCAGGATCGATAAGACGTACACCAGTTCGAAGGAAGGCCATTAGGTGCCAAGCCTCGCTGTTCCCAGCCAGCCGCCTGGCAGCGTTTCCGGAGGCGGCCCGGCGGATGCCGCGGTGATGGCTCCGCCGGTGCCGCTCGGCAGCCCAGCCGGCCGCGCGGCAGCTGGCCTGCCCGGGGACAGCCCGGTCCGGGACGGACCGCCTGGCAGGCCCGCTGGCCCGCCGCCTCCAGCGGCCCCACAGCTACCGGACAACGGCCCGCCAGGCGGCGGCCCGCCGGGAGACGGCCCGTCCGGAGACCATGGCTGGGGCTGGGATGGTGATGACTGGGATCCGGCGGGTTCGCTGACCGCACAGGAGATCGCCGCGCTGGCAGCCCTGGACCGCGCGGATGGCCTGGCAGAGGACTGGGATGAGGACCCCGGCGGTGTGCCGCCGGCGGATGCGGGTGGGTGGGCGGCCGGGCCGCGGCCGCTGGATCGGGAGCCGTTGGATGGGGGGGCGCCGGACGGGGGGCGCGGGATGGCGAGCCAGCGGATGGGGAGCCGTCATCGCGGCCGGGCTGTGCGCCGGTGGAGGTGCTGCCCGGGCTGATGCCGCGCCGCCTCGGCTCTGGTGGGGGGTTTGACGCGGGGGGTGGGGCGGATCGGGTGCCGCCGGGGCCGGTGCTGGCCGGGCTGGCTGGCGACCGGTGGGCCGGTGGGCTGGGCCGGGCCAGCGATGATGAGCTGGCCGGGCTGATGATCGCCTGGCGGCGGCTCGCGTCCTGGGCTAGCGGCCGGGGAGTTCGCCGCGGTTGGCGAGCTGTCGCGGCGCCGCCAGGTGCAGGCAGCGGCGGCTGCGGACCCGCACCTGGGCGAGCACGTGGCCGATGAGATCGCGATGGTGTTGCGGCTGACGTCGTGGGCGGCGGGCGCCCTGGTGGACCGGGCCGAAGGGCTGGCGCGGCTGCCCCAGACGAGGGCGGCGCTGGCGGCCGGTGAGATCGACGTACCCCGGGCGCTGGTGATCCTGGGCGAGCTGACCGGCCTGGACGGCGTGCATGCGGCGCGGGTCGAGGCGGCGGTGCTCGGCCGGGCCGGGGGGTGGACGACGGGGGAGTTGCGGCCGGCGGTGCGCCGTGCGGTGATCGCCGCCGACCCGGCCGCGGCCCGGCGGCGCAAGGAGAAGGCCGGGAAGCGGGCGCGGGTGGAGCGGTGGGCCGAGGACGCCGGCACCGCGGCGCTGGCTGGGCGGGATCTGCCGCCGGCTGGGGTGCTGGCCGCCGACGCGCACCTGACCGGCTGGGCGCACCGGCTGAAGGCCGCGGGCCTGCCGGGGACCTTGGACCAGCTGCGCGCGCGGGTGTACCTGGCCTTGCTGAACGGCCGCCCGCCTGAGACCTTGCTGCCCGCCGGCACCGGCGATGAGGGTCACCCCACCGTGGCCGCGGCCGAAGGCCGGCCTGCCAGCGGCCGCAGCCACACGGAGCCCACCGGCGCCCACAGCCCGGGCGGCCCCGCCGGTACCCCCGGCCGGGGCGATCGCGCCGGCGGCGGTCACGACGGCCCCGATGACGCTGCGGCCGGGGGTGAGCCCGCGCGAACGGGCGCCTGCGGCGAGGACCTCTCCCGCTCCGGGAACCCGGGTACCACCGCCGGCCGTGGTGCGGCCGCCACGGCCGCTGCACCGGCCCCCGGCCAGCCACCCACCGCGGAATCCGAGCGGCCGCCGGGACCCTGGCCAGGCCGGGCGCCGGGCCCGGCCGGCCCGCCGGTGCGCGGGTCGGTGCACCTGGTGCTGCCGCTGTTGACCTGGCTGGGCTGGTCGGCCACACCCGGTGAGGCAGCCGGGTTCGGCCCGCTGGACGCCACCGACTCCCGGGCCCTGGCCGCCGCGCTGGCCCGCGACCCGGCCACCCAGTGGTGCCTGACCGTCACCGGTCCCGACGGCCGCGCGGTCGCCCACGGATGCGCGAAAACAGGCCCCGGGCACCCGCCAGCGGTGCCACCCGCCGGCCCGGCCAGTGGGCCCCGGCCCGGACCGCCACCAGAACCTGCCGGCCCAGGCAAGGGCCCCGGCCCGCCGCCCCCACCGGGGTTGCGCGCGTGGCTGGCCAGCATCACCTTGGCCTGGCTGGAGACCGGGGAGTGCAGTCACCGGAGGGAGTCGGCGGGGTACCGGCCTTCGCGTTCCTTGACCCACCTCATCCAGGTGCGGCAGGTCACTTGCACCGCCCCCGGCTGCCGCCGCCCCGCCACGTCGTGCGACCTCGAGCACACGATCCCTTACCACGCGGGCGGCCGCACCTGCGAATGCAACGCCGGGCCCTGCTGCCGCCGCCACCACCGTGCCAAACAAACAAGCGGATGGCGGCTGGCCCAGCCCCGCCCCGGCACCTTCATCTGGACGGCACCCCACGGACGCAGCTACCAGACGCAACCCGACCCATACCCGGCCTAAGCCCACACCCCGGCCGCCACCACGGCAGCGGGTGTGAGACACGAATGTAGGTGATTGGGGTTGAGGCTGGTCGCGGCGTAGTCTGGTTGTGGAGTACACAACCAGATCGGAGGCGGCGTTGACCAGTCCGTTGCTGGCTGAGCTGGAGGCCCGCCGCGCCCGGCTGTTTGAGCGGCTGGCCGCGACCGGAGATTTCCGGCGGGGCAGTATCAGCGAGAACTACCGGCGCTGCGGCAAGCCGAACTGTGCCTGCGCCCAGCCTGGTCACCCGGGGCATGGCCCGCGCTATTTGTGGACCCGGACGGTTGCTGGCCGTGGCACGCGGGGCCGTCAGCTTGCGGCCAGTGAAGTGGAGAAAGTTCATGGCGAGCTGGCCCGCTACCAGGAGTTCGCCGCGCTTTCTGAGCAGATCGTGGAGGTGAACGAGGCGATCTGCGAGGCCCGGCCTGCGGCGCCAGCAGCCAGCGGCCAGGCCCTTGACCCGCAGGGGCAAAAAAGGGGCTCGGTGAGGCGCTCGCGGCGGAAGCAGCCGCCGAGGTAGGCAGGCTGGCGGCGGCGGCCGCGGCTGGCCTTGCTGGTGGCCGTGGCCTGGAGGCGGTGGAGCTGGCGCTGCGCGCGGGGCTGACCCAGCTGGGCGGTGGCCTGCTGGAAGGCCTGCTGGCCGCTGACGCCGGGCACCGCGGCCCGGCCGTGGACTGCGGGGCTGGGCACCAGGCCGGATTCGTCTCCTGCCGGGGCAAGGCCGTGGACACGGTGCTGGGTGCGGTGAGCATCCGCCGTGCCTGGTATCACTGCCACCGGTGCGGGCATGGCCTGGCCCCGCGGGACGCCGAGCTGGGCGTGGCCGGGCACACCATGTCACCGGGGCTGCGGAAGATGGCCGCCCGGGCCGCCGCCGCCGTGCCGTTCGCCAAGGCCGCCGCCCTGGTGGGCGAGCTGGCCGGGATCACCCTGACCGGCAAGCGCGCAGGCCGCTCCGCCGAAGCTGACGGCGCCGCGGCCGCTCAGGTCATCGCGGCCCGGGCCGCCGCGATCACCGCCCGCACCCTGGTGCCCCTGCCCCCGCCCACGCCGCTCCCGGACAAGCTCTACATCGCCATCGACGGCACCGGGGTACCGGTGGTGGCGGCCGAAACCGAAGGCCGCGCCGGGAAAGGCGACGACGGCAAGGCCCGCACCCGCGAAGTCAAACTATGCGCCGCGTTCACCCAGGCCACCTGCGATGACGACGGCAAGCCTGTCCGTGACCCGCGCTCCTCGTCTTACCTGGCCACCTTCGCGCCTGCCAGCGAGTTCGGCGTGCTCATGGCCGCCGAAGCGCGCCGCCGCGGCGCCGGCCACATCCGCCAGCTCACCGTCCTGGGCGACGGCGCGGCCTGGATCTGGAACCTCGCCGATCAGCACTTCCCCGCCGCCACCCAGATCGTCGACCTCTACCACGCCCGCGAGCACGTCCACGACCTGGCCACCCTGGCCACCCGGCTGCTGCGCAAAAGCCAGCCAGACTGGCTCACCCAGCGCCTCGACGAACTCGACACCGGCGACATCCCCGCCCTGCTGGCCGCCGGCCACAACCTGAAATTCACCGGCTCCCTGGCCCGCGACCGCGACCGGCAACTCGGCTACTTCGAAACCAACGCCCACCGGATGCGCGATGCCGGCGGGAACGCCGCCGACGCTGGTTCTGTCCGACCCCGGTCTTACAGTGGATCCCGCGCGCCAGGGAACACCTACCCCCTGGGCGGGGCGGACCCGGAATCCTGCGGGCCGCCCGGCGGTTAAGCCTGTGGGCTGGCGGTGGAGAGGAGTGGTTCGGTGCGGCCGGTTAGCGACCTTCAGCGGCGGGTGGCGCCGTTCCAGGTGATCACCGACATGGTGCCCGCCGGTGACCAGCCGCGCGCCATCGCCGAGATGGAACGCCGGATCCAGGGCGGGGCCAAGGACACAGTGCTGCTCGGCGCGACCGGCACCGGCAAGACCGCCACCGTCGCGTGGCTGGCCGAGCGGCTGCAACGGCCCACCCTGGTCATGCTGCCCAACAAGACCCTGGCCGCCCAGTTCGCCAACGAGCTGCGTGAGATGCTCCCGCACAACGCGGTGGAGTACTTCGTCTCGTACTACGACTACTACCAGCCGGAAGCGTACGTTCCGCAGACCGACACCTACATCGAGAAGGACTCCTCGATCAACGACGAGGTGGACCGGCTGCGCCACTCGGCGACCAATTCGCTGCTGACCCGCCGGGACGCGATCGTGGTTGCCTCGGTTTCCTGCATCTACGGTCTCGGGACCCCGCAGGAGTACGTGGACCGGATGCTCAAGCTGCGAGTGGGCGAGACCATCGACCGGGACATGCTGCTGCGCAAGCTGGTCGGGATGCAGTACACCCGCAACGACATGTCGTTCACCCGCGGCACGTTCCGGGTGCGCGGGGACACCATCGAGATCATCCCGGTGTACGAGGAGCTCGCGGTCCGGATCGAGATGTTCGGCGACGAGATCGAGCGGCTGATGACGCTGCACCCGCTCACCGGCGAGGTCATCAGCGAAGACGCCGAGCTCTACGTGTTCCCCGCCTCCCACTACGTGGCCGGGCCCGAGCGGATGGAACGGGCGATCGCCGGCATCGAGGCGGAACTCGCCGACCGGCTCGCCGAGCTGGAGCAGGCGGGCAAGCTGCTGGAGGCTCAGCGGCTGAGGATGCGGACCACCTACGACATCGAGATGCTGCGCCAGGTCGGGAGCTGCTCCGGAATCGAGAACTACTCGCGGCACATCGACGGCCGCGCGGCCGGTACCCCACCGAACACCTTGCTCGACTACTTCCCCGAGGACTTTCTCCTGGTCGTCGACGAGTCGCACAACACCGTGCCGCAGATCGGCGCGATGTACGAGGGCGACGTGTCGCGGAAGCGGGTCCTGGTCGAGCACGGGTTCCGGCTGCCGAGCGCGATCGACAACCGCCCGCTGACGTGGGACGAGTTCTGCGACCGGATCGGCCAGGTCGTCTACCTGTCCGCCACCCCCGGCCCGTATGAGTTGCAGCGCGTCGGCGGGGAGGTGACCGAGCAGGTGATCCGGCCGACCGGCCTGCTCGATCCCCAGGTCGTCATCAAGCAGACCAAGGGCCAGATCGACGACCTGGTGCACGAGATCAGGGAACGGGCCGAGCGCTCCGAACGGGTCCTGGTAACCACGCTCACCAAGAAGATGGCCGAGGACCTCACCGACTACCTGCTGGAACTCGGCATCCGGGCCCGCTACCTGCACAGCGAGGTGGACACGCTGCGGCGGGTGGAGCTGCTGCGCGAGCTGCGGCTCGGCGAGTACGACGTGCTGGTCGGGATCAACCTGCTCCGGGAGGGACTCGATCTGCCCGAGGTGTCGCTGGTGTCGATCCTCGACGCCGACAAGGAAGGGTTCTTGCGGTCCGGCACGTCGCTGATCCAGACCATCGGCCGGGCGGCCAGAAACGTGTCCGGCCAGGTGCACATGTACGCCGACAAGGTCACCCCGTCGATGCAGCGGGCGATCGACGAGACGAACCGGCGGCGGGACAAGCAGATCGCCTACAACACCGAGCACGGGATCGACCCGACGCCGCTGCGCAAGCGGATCGCCGACATCCTCGACCAGCTTGTCCGGGAGGACGCCGACACCGAGAAGCTCCTCGGCGGCAGCGGGCGCCAGCAGAGCCGCGGCAAGGCTCCCGTACCCGGTCTTTCGTCCCGGGCACGCCAGGCCGCGGCCGCTGCGGCGGGCGCGGGCGGTGAAGGCGGCGGCCAGGCCCGCGGCGACCTGATCGCCCTGATCAGCGAGCTCACCGAGCAGATGCACGCCGCCGCGGCCGAGCTACAGTTCGAGGTCGCCGCCCGGATCCGGGACGAGATCAAGGACCTCAAGCACGAGCTCAGGGGAATGCAAGCAGCAGGCGTGTAGGCGGGCGCGTTGGCCCTCGCTGGGCTTTGGCTTAGTTCGCCTGGGGCCGTAGCGTGGGGTTAAGGCGGCTGTCGAAAGGCCGGGAGGGTTCCGGCTGGATGGCCGCTTCGGCCTGTGCGACCCCGAGCCAGGAAGAGGCGAGCATGACCTGGGTGCTGTTCGATTACGGCGGCGTCATCTGCCATCCACAGCCAGAAGCCGACGTGCGGAATATGGCCACGGCAGCGGGCTGCACGGTCGCGGAGTTCAGCGATGGCTACTGGGCGCACCGGCTGGCCTACGACCGGGGCGAGCTGGACTGCGCCACGTTCTGGCAGAAGGTCGCCGCGGGCGCGGGGCGCACCTTTACCGCCGCCCGGATAACCGAGCTGGCCAGGCTGGACATCGAGTCCTGGGAGCACCTCCAGCCGGGGACGGTCGCCCTCATCGAGGACCTCGCCGCCGCCGGGCAGCGGCTCGCGCTGCTGTCCAACGCGCCGACCGAGGTGGCCGTGGCCGTGGTGGCGCTCCCGGTCGCCGCGCACTTCGAGCACTGCGTGTTCAGCGGCTATCTGCGCATGGTCAAGCCCGAGCCCGGGTGCTACCAGGCCACGCTCGCGCTGCTTGGCGCCAGCCCGGCCGAGGTGATCTTCATCGACGACCGGCCGGAGAATGTGGTCGGTGCCGAGGCGCTGGGCATCCGGGGCATCCACTTCACCGGAGCCAGCCAGGCGCGGGCCGCGCTAGCCGGTTACGGCGTGACCACCGCGCCGCGCCGCTGACGCGCGGGACGGCCGGGCAGATGTTCCCGGGGCCCAGGCTTGTCGCCGGGAAAGGACGCGCCCAGGGCGCTCCCGGCTGGTACTCAGGGTTTGCTCGGCTGGTTCACGGTCAGCCCGCGGGTACCGCTGGTCGGCTGCGCAGCGCGCCTTTGCCCGCTCTTGATCGGGTTGAGAGATTTGACACACCTGGTGACAATTTCGTGAGCTACCTCACACCTTCCTGCTGACCTGCGCCGACATCATCCGAATCGGCGCCACGGGCCGCAAGTGCACGGCTGTGTAGCAGGCAGAACAGCGCACAGCGTAGGGTCGAAGGCGTGTGGATTAGCCTGGTAGCCGCGTTGGCGGCCGCGCTGTGCTATGGCATTGCCTGCGTCATGCAGGCGATGGCGGTGCGCGCTGCCAGCAGGCGCAAGACCACGGCGAATGGGGCCCCACTCCGCGGAGTTGACCCGGGGCTCGTTGTCCGCATGCTGCGCCAATGGCCGTTCATCGCCAGCCTTGGTCTCGATCTCATCGGCTTTGTCGGCCAGCTCATAGCGCTCAGAAGGCTGCCACTGTTCGCCACCCAGGCGATCATCGCCGGGAACCTGGCCGTCACGGCCGTGTTCGCGGCCTGGCTCATCCACCTGGAACTGGCCTGGCGGGAATGGCTCGCGGTGGCCGGCGTCATCATCGGGGTCGGCATGCTGGGATCGTCCGCCGGCGCGCACGCCGCGACCGGGGTGAGCCCGGAGTTCAAGCTCGCGCTCATCCTCGCCGTGGCCGGCATCGCGGTGGCCGGCCTGGCCGCGTCCCGGCTGAAACCCCCGGCCCGGACCCCGCTCCTGGGCGCGGTCGCGGGCCTGGGTTATGCGGTGCTCGCCGTGGCGGCTCGTGTCCTGCCCGGCTTCTCCCCGCATCAGCTGATCCGGGACCCGGCCGCCTACGCGCTCGCGGCCGCCGGAATCGTATCGTTCATGCTCTACGCCACCGCCCTGGAAGGCGGCAGCGTGACCGTGGCGACCGCCGCCGTCGTGCTGGCGGAGACCACGGCCCCCGCCGTAGTCGGGGTGATGTTCCTCGGTGACCACGCCCGGCCGGGGCTCGGCGGGGTAGCCGTGCTCGGGTTCAGCCTCGCCATCATCTCCGCGGTCGCGCTGGCCAGATTCGGTGAAACCGACGAGCAAGGGATGACCGCCGCGCAGCGGCGGGCCACCCGGCAGTCCGAACGCGAGCCCAGCCCACACACCGCCGCGTAGGCGGCGGCGGGCGGCTGACCATGCTCGCTGGCCCTCGGCCAGCTTCGCCGTGCCCGCCGCGCGATGCTAGCTCGGGGGCCGAGCCCCCGGACCCCCACGCATCCGGTACTTGTTTGTCGGTCGGCTATAGCTAGGAGATCGCACCCGTCTGATGTTGGCGCTCGGTGACCTGCAGTCATCTTCGCCGGCCCGCGGTACCTGCCCGGGGCCGAGCCCCCGGACCCCGACGCATCCGGTACCGGTTTGTCGGTCAGTGGTAGCCAGGAGATCGCCCCGCCCTACGGATGGCGGGTTCGGGGGCCCCCGTGTTGGTGCAGGGCGTGGTGGCGGGCGCCTGATATCCTGATGGCCCGTGGACCGGCGGCTTCTCCGCCTCGGACCGACCACGGGAGCCTTCCTTTGGCTGTGGCATCGTTTTCATCACGCGCGGCGTCTACCAAGCACCTCTTCGTCACTGGCGGGGTCGCGTCCAGCCTCGGCAAGGGCCTGACGGCCTCCAGTCTGGGGCGCCTGCTCAAGGCCCGCGGCCTTCGGGTGACCATGCAAAAGCTCGACCCGTACCTGAACGTCGACCCGGGCACCATGAACCCGTTCCAGCACGGGGAGGTGTTCGTCACCGACGACGGCACCGAGACCGATCTCGACGTCGGGCACTACGAGCGGTTCCTGGACACCGAGCTCAAGGGCACCGCGAACATCACCACCGGGCAGATCTACTCCAGCGTGATCGCCAAGGAGCGGCGCGGGGACTATCTGGGTGACACGGTCCAGGTGATCCCGCACATCACCAACGAGATCAAGGCGCGCATCCTGGATATGGGCGGGCCAGAGGTAGACGTAGTGATCACCGAGGTGGGCGGCACGGTCGGCGACATCGAGTCGCAGCCGTTCCTGGAGGCGATCCGGCAGATCCGGCACGAGATCGGCCGGGACCGCTGCTTCTTCCTGCACGTGTCGCTGCTGCCCTACATCGTGCCGTCGGGGGAGCTGAAGACCAAGCCCACCCAGCACTCGGTCGCGGCCCTGCGCAGCATCGGCATCCAGCCGGACGCCATCGTCTGCCGGGCCGACCGGGAGATCAGCGAGGGCCTGAAGCGCAAGATCAGCCTGATGTGTGACGTCGACGAGGAGGCGGTGGTCGCCGCCCCGGACGCCCCGTCGATCTACGACATCCCCAAGGTGCTGCACGCCGAGGGGCTCGACGCCTACGTGGTGCGCCGGCTCGGGCTGCCGTTCCACGACGTGGACTGGAGCGACTGGGATGACCTGCTCCGGCGGGTGCACCGCCCGGCCCGCAGCGTCACCATCGCGCTGGTCGGCAAGTACGTTGATCTCCCCGACGCCTATCTTTCGCCGGCCGAGGCGCTGCGTGCGGGCGGCTTCGCCAACGACGCCCGGGTCAACATCCGGTGGGTCAGCAGCGACGACTGCCAGACCTCCGAGGGCGCGGCCCGCCAGCTCGACGGCGTGGACGGGATACTCATCCCCGGCGGCTTCGGGGTGCGCGGCATCGAAGGAAAGATCGGCGCGGTCACCCACGCGCGCACCCACGGGATCCCCCTGCTGGGCCTCTGCCTCGGCTTGCAGTGCCTGGCGATCGAGGTGGCCAGGAACATGGCCGGGCTGGAAGGCGCCAACAGCACCGAGTTCGACCCCGCCACGCCCTACCCGGTGATCGCCACCATGGCCGACCAAGAGGACGTGGTCGCCGGGGAACGCGACATGGGCGGCACCATGCGGCTGGGCCTGTATCCCGCGGTGCTGGCCGAAGGATCCATGGTCAGGAAGCTCTACGGGGCCGAGGTCGTGGAGGAACGGCACCGGCACAGGTACGAGGTCAACAACGCCTACCGCGGCGCCCTGGAAGAGGCCGGCCTTCGCTGCTCGGGGCTGTCGCCCGATGGGCGTTTGGTGGAGTTCGTAGAGCTGTCCAAGGACGTGCACCCATACTGCGTGGCGACCCAGGCGCACCCGGAGTTCCTGTCCCGGCCCACCCGGCCGCACCCGCTGTTCACCGGCCTGATCGCCGCGGCGCTGGAACGGTCGCGGACGGTCCGCACCGCGCCCGCGGCAGCCGCCCGCCGGGCCGCGGCCAGCGCGTGACCGGCGGCGGCCTTCCCCCACCCGGTGCACCGTGGCTGCGCGACGCCGCGGAGGGCTGGCCGGTCCTGAGCCACCGCCAGGCCAGCGGCGCCTTCGTCACCCTGCGCACCGACGAAGTCCAGATGCCCGACGGGGACGTGGCAGCCCGGGACGTGGTGGAGCACCCGGGAGCGGTCGCCATCGTCGCGCTCGACGATGCCGAACAGGTCCTGATGATCCGCCAGTACCGGCATCCGGTGGGCCGGCTGCTGTGGGAGATCCCGGCCGGGCTGCGGGACGTGCCCGGCGAGCCGTTGCTCGCGGCGGCCGAACGGGAACTGCGTGAGGAGACCGGTTACGCCGCCAAGAACTGGCACGTGCTCACCGACTGCCTCACCTCGCCCGGCATCCTCACCGAACGGCTCCGCGTGTTTCTGGCCCGTGACCTGGCCGAGATCCCCGAGCCGGAACGCGGCCCGCCGCGCAGGCACGAGGAGGCGTTGCTGACGTCGGCCTGGGTGCCGCTGGACCAGGTTGTGGCGGCATTCCTCGGGGGTGAATTGCACAATGGTGTCGCCGCGGTGGGTATCTTTGCCGCGTACGCCGCTCGCCAGGGTGGTTTCGCGGGGCTCAGGGAGGCCGGGGCACGCGAAGACTGACGCCACCCGCGTGGAGTCAGTACCGGACCGACAGGCAACGGTGCCTGGACGGGCGGGGTGGGCCAGAAAGGGCTGCGGTCATGAAGGTTGGTGTCCCTAAAGAGGTCAAGAACCACGAGTACCGGATAGCGATCACGCCTGCGGGCGTGCATGAACTGGTCCGCGCGGGCCACCAGGTCTTCATCCAGCAGAACGCCGGCACCGGCTCGGCGATCCCCGACGAGGAGTTCGTGACCGCCGGGGCGACGATCCTGCCCACCGCCGACGACGTGTGGACCACGAGCGACCTCGTGCTCAAGGTCAAGGAGCCGGTGGCCGAGGAGTACCACCGGATGCGCAAGGGGCAGGTGCTGTTCACCTACCTGCACCTGGCCGCGTCGCGCGAGGCTACTGACGCGCTGCTCGGCTCGGGCATCACCTCGATCGCCTACGAGACGGTTCAGGCGCCGGACGGGTCACTGCCGTTGCTCGCGCCCATGTCCGAGGTGGCCGGCCGGATGGCGCCCCAGGTCGGGGCGCACCATCTCCAGCGCGACGGCGGCGGCCGCGGGGTGCTCATGGGCGGCGTGTCCGGCGTCTACGCGGCCAAGGTGGTGGTGCTCGGGGCCGGCGTGTCGGGCATGAACGCGGCCGCGATCGCGCTCGGCATGCAGGCCGAGGTCCTGCTTGTGGACAAGAACGTCGCCAGGCTGCGCTCGGCGGACGCGATCTACCAGGGTCACCTCCAGACCGTCGCGTCGAACGCCTACGAGATCGAGCGCGCGGTGATCGACGCCGACCTCGTCATCGGGGCGGTGCTGGTGCCGGGCGCGAAGGCGCCGATGCTGGTGTCCAACGACCTGGTGAGCCGGATGAAGCACGGCTCGGTGCTGGTGGACATCTCCATCGACCAGGGCGGCTGCTTCGAGGACTCGCACCCGACCACGCACGCCAATCCCACCTACCGGGTGCACGACTCGGTCTTCTACTGCGTGGCGAACATGCCGGGCGCGGTTCCGCACACCTCCACGTACGCGCTGACCAACGTCACCCTGCCGTACGTGCTCGAACTGGCGAACCTGGGCTGGCGCGAGGCGCTGCGGTCCGACGCCGCGCTCCGGCCCGGCCTGCACACCCACGAGGGTGCGCTCACCATTCAGCCGGTCGCCGAGGCGCACGGGCTCGGCTGGACGCCGGTGGAGCAGGTGCTGCACTGACCGATGCCCGTGCGGAACTCGGCCGCGTCACGGACCGGTACCTCGACCACCTCGCGGTGGAACGGGGCCTGGCCGCACAGACCCTGGCCGCCTACCGCCGGGACCTCACCCGGTACCGGGCGGCGATGGCGGCCCGCGGCAGGACCAGCATCGGCGAGGTCACCACGGAGGACGTCGCGGCGTTCCTCGCCGGGCTGCGGCGCGGCGTGGACGGGCATCCGCCGCTGACGGCGAGTTCCGCCGCCCGGGCCATGGCCGCGGTGCGCGGCCTGCACGCCTTCGCGTTGCGCGAGGGGCTGGCCGGCGAGGACGCGGCCCACCAGGTTCGCCCGCCGGGCCCCGCGCGCAGGCTGCCCCGCGCGATCGGGATCGCCGAGGTGGAGCGGCTGATCGACGTGGCGGGAACGGGCGGCGAGGCAGGCGACCCGCTGCCACTGCGCGACCGGGCCCTGCTCGAACTGCTCTACGGCACCGGCGCGAGGATCTCGGAGGCGGTCGGCCTGGACGTGGACGACGTCGGCGGGCCCACGCTGCGGCTGGCGGGCAAGGGCGGCAAGCACCGGATCGTCCCGGTCGGCAGCTACGCGGCCGCGGCGCTGGACGCCTACCTGGTCCGCGCGCGCCCGGCGCTGTCGGCCAGCGCCCGGCGCACCTCGGCGAGCCCCGCCCTGTTCCTCAACGCGCGCGGCGGCCGGCTCACCAGGCAGGGCGGCTGGGGCGTGCTCCAAGCGGCGGCCCGGCGGGCGGGCCTGACCGGGATCTCCCCGCACACGCTGCGGCATTCGTTCGCCACGCACCTGCTGGACGGCGGGGCCGACGTCCGGGTCGTGCAGGAACTGCTCGGCCACGCCTCGGTGACCACCACCCAGGTCTACACCCTGGTGACCGTGGACAAGCTCCGCGAGGTCTACGCGTCGGCCCACCCGCGCGCCTGGTGAGCCCGATGCGCCGCAGGGGATGGCTGGTGATGAACAACACTGGGACGAATGGGGGCGGATGCACTCGGGCGCGGTGAGTCGGCTTGCCGGGGGGCTGCTCAACCCCTAGAGTCCCGGTTTCAGCGGAGGCATTCTGCGTTGTCCGCTCGGAGGTGCAGCACATGGTGGCAGCGTCCAGAAGAATCGAGCTTCAGACGGGGCCCACCGGGCGCCCCCTGCCGGTCTTCCCTTCCCCCGAGCCGCTGGTTCGGCACGGCCCGGCGCGGGTGGTCGCGGTATGCAACCAGAAGGGCGGGGTGGGCAAGACAACCACGACGATCAACCTCGGCGCGGCGCTGGCCGAGTTCGGCCGCCGGGTGCTGCTTGTCGACTTCGACCCGCAGGGCGCCCTGTCGGTTGGGCTGGGCATCCAGCCGCACGAGCTCGAGGCCACCGTCTACAACCTGCTGATGGAGCGCGGCGCCAGCCCGTCCGAGGTGGTGACCAAGACCTGCGTGGCGGGCATGGACCTGCTGCCCAGCAACATCGACCTGTCCGGGGCGGAGGTCCAGCTCGTGCACGAGGTGGGCCGGGAGTTCGTGCTCGGCGGGGTCCTCGAGCCGCTGCTGCCGGACTACGACGTCGTCCTCATCGACTGCCAGCCGTCGCTCGGCCTGCTCACGGTCAACGCGCTTGCCTGCTCTGCCGGCGTCATCGTGCCGCTGGAGTGCGAGTACTTCGCCATGCGCGGCGTGGCGCTGCTGACCGAGACGATCGACAAGGTGTCCCGGCGGATCAACCCCGGGCTGGCAATGGACGGCCTGCTGGCCACCATGTACGACTCGCGGACGCTGCACTCCAGGGAGGTGCTCACCCGCGTGGTGGACCGCTTCAGCGATGTGGTCTTCCACACGGTCATCAGCCGCACCGTCCGGTTCCCCGACGCGACCGTCGCGGGCGAGCCGATCACCAGCTTCGACCCCGCGTCCACGGGCGCCACCGCCTACCGGGAACTCGCCAAGGAGGTGCTGGAGCGTTGGCGGCAGGCCGCTCGCGCCTAGCCCGAACCCGGCGGGTGAGCCTGCCCGGGGTCGCCGAGCTGCTGCGGCCGGCCACGCGGGACGTGGCCGCCCCGGACGGGCGGCAGGCAACCGGCCGCGAGGCACACGCCCAGAAGATCACGGTCTACCTGTCCGCCGACGAGCTGCTCGACCTGGAGCGGGCGCGGATCACGCTGCGCGCCCACGGCATCATCGTGGACCGGGGCAGGCTGGTCCGCGAGGCGATCGCGGTGCTGCTCGCCGACCTGGACGCCGGGGTCGACTCGAGCCTGCTGGCCGGCCGGCTGCGCGAGTCCGCGGGCAACGGCGCGGTGAACGGCACGCACCGGCCCGCGCCGGTGGCGCCCTCGTGACCGTGGCGGTGGAGGGCGCGCCAGGCGGCGAACCGGGCCAAAGCGGCGGGACGGCGGGGTTCGAGGTCCACCTCGAAAACTTCGAGGGCCCGTTCGACCTCCTGCTCGGGCTGATCTCCAAGCACAAGCTCGACATCACCGAGGTGGCGCTGTCCCAGGTCACCGACGAGTTCATCGCCTACATCCGGGCCCGGGCCGACTCGTTCGACCTGGACCAGGCCAGCTACTTCCTCGTCGTCGCCGCCACCCTCCTCGACCTCAAGGCCGCGCGGCTGCTGCCCGCGGGCGAGGTCGAGGACGAAGAGGACCTGGCCCTGCTGGAGGCCAGGGACCTGCTGTTCGCCCGGCTGCTGCAATACCGCGCGTACAAGGAGGTCGCCGGGGTCTTCGCGGGCCGGATGGCCGCCCAGGCGCGCCGGTTCGCCCGGCGGGTTCCGATGGAGCCGCGGTTCGCCGGGCTGCTGCCCGAGGTCCTGCTTGGCCTCGGCCCGGCCGAGTTCGCCCGCATCGCCGGGATCGCGCTCGCGCCGCGCCCGGTTCCCGTCGTCTCCACCGAGCACATCCACGCGCCGCGCACCAGCGTCCGGGAGCAGGCGGAGATCCTGGCGGGGCGGCTGCGGACGCTGCACCGCGCCACGTTCCGCGCGCTGATCGCGGACTGCGCCGGTACCTACGAGGTGGTGGCCAGGTTTCTCGCGGTCCTCGAGCTCTACCGGGAAGGTAACGTCTCCCTGGAGCAGGCCGAACCGCTGGGGGACCTGTACGTGACCTGGGCGCCCGGCGGCCACGCCGCGGCCGCGGCCGCATCCGAGGGAGACGGTTAAAGACATCATGCTTAACGAGACCGGCGGGGTACCCTCCGGCGCGACCGAGCCGGGCAGCGAGTCCGGGCCCAGCCTGGATGCCTGCCTCGAGGCCATCCTGCTCGTCGTGGACGAACCGGTCGCCGAGGTCGTGCTCGCCCAGGTGCTCGAGCGGCCGCGCGACGAGGTGTCGCGGGCGCTGCGCGAGCTGGCCGCCTCCTACGACGCGCAGCGCCGCGGCTATGACCTGCGCCAGGTGGCGGGCGGCTGGCGGTTCTACACCCGCGAGCAATGCGCCCCGGTGGTGGAGCGGTTCGTGCGCGACGGCCAGGAGGTGCGCCTCACCCAGGCGGCGCTGGAGACCCTGGCGGTCGTCGCGTACCGGCAGCCGGTCAGCCGGTCCCGTGTCTCCGCGGTCCGCGGGGTCAACTGCGACGCGGTGATGCGCACGCTGACGCTGCGCGGGCTGGTCGAGGAGGCGGGCACCGAACACGAGACCGGGGCTATCCTCTACCGGACCACCGGGTACTTCCTGGAGCGGCTCGGCCTGGCCAGCCTCATGGAGCTGCCGGAGCTCGCGCCGTTCCTCCCGGACCAGATCGAGGACGTCGCGGACCGGATCGGGGAGGCCGCGGACCGCATCGGGGCGGCCCCGGACCGGATCGCGGAAGCCCCGGACCGGATCGCGGAGGCGCCAGAGCGGGCGGACCAGGCCGGGGAGGCCACGGACGAGGCAGGCGAGATCCCGGAGCCGATCACCGGGGACGCCGCAGAGCAGACGGAGGAGGCCCGGGATCCCGGCGATGACCAAGCCTCGTGACGATCACCGGGACGATGCACCGGATGAGGGCGAGCGGGACTCGCTCACCGACGTCCCGGGCGGCGTGCGGCTGCAAAAGGTGCTCGCCGCCGCGGGGCTGGGCAGCCGCAGGCACTGCGAGGAGCTGATCGGCGAGGGGCGGGTCGAGGTCGACGGTGAGATCGTGCGCAGGTACGGCGCCCGGGTCGACCCGGACCACCAGATCATCAGGGTGGACGGCCTGCGCATCCCGTCCCGCCAGGACCTGGTCTACCTGGCGCTCAACAAGCCCGCCGGGGTGCTCACCACGATGTCGGACGACCGCGGCCGCCGGACGGTCAGCGACCTGCTCGGCGACCGCGAGGAACGGCTCTACCACGTAGGCAGGCTGGACTACGAGACCGAGGGCCTGATGCTGTTCACCAACGACGGCGACCTCGCGCACCGGCTCACCCACCCCCGGTTCGGCGTGCCCAAGACCTACCTCGCCGACGTGCCCGGCCCGGTGGAGCGGGACCTTGGCCGGCGGTTGCTCACCGGGATCGAGCTGGAGGACGGGGTGGCGAGCGCCGACAAGTTCCGCGTGGTGGAGCGGGCGGGGAACCGCGCCCTGGTCGAGATCACCCTGCACGAGGGGCGCAAGCACATCGTGCGGCGGCTCCTCGCCGCGGCCGGGTATCCGGTCTCGCGGCTGGTCCGTACCCAGGTCGGGCCGGTGTCCCTCGGCTCCCTGCGTCCCGGTGCCTCGCGGGCGCTGACCACGCACGAGGTGGGGGAGCTGTACGCCGCCGTCGGCCTGTAGGGGCTTCTGTCCGTAGCGCACCTGCGGCCTTTCGCGGCTTCTCGCCGTAGTTTCGGTGCAGGTTGGCGGGGGCCTCCCCGCGGTGCTCGGCTCGCTGTAGTCTCGCCCGAAACCTTCTCTCCGTAATCTGGCTGAAGGTGGGCGCGGCCTCCCCTCGGTGCTACGCGGGCTGGCGGGCGTGGGGACTTCGGCTGGCCGCCGTTTGCCCGCGGCTGGAGGGGTGGGCGGCTCGCGTTCGCAACGCTACGCCCGCTCTCGCACAGGGGGAGGCCCCGTGCCCCCTTCTCGCGGCTTCTGTCCGTAGGTCGCCGCGGGTCCCCTTGGCGGGTTCTGTCCGTGGGGCGCTGCGGGGGCCACGACGATAGCCTAGGGAAAGGCCGTGACGTCGGGAAATGTGAACGTGGAGGGATGGGCCGGTGGCCGTCAGGGCAATCAGGGGTGCGGTTCAGGTGGACGGCAACGAGCGGGCGGACATCCTGGACGGGACCACCGATCTGGTTACCGAGGTGATGACGCGCAACGGGCTCGTTCCTGACGACGTCATCAGCGTGGTTTTCACCACGACGCCGGATCTGACGGCGGAGTTTCCGGCGCTGGCGGCGCGCAAGATCGGGTTCCATGACGTGCCGTTGCTATGTGCCAGCGAGATCGCTGTGCCGGGGGGCATGCCGCGGGTGGTCCGGCTGCTCATGCACGTGGAGACCGGCAAGCCGCGGTCCGCGCTGGAGCACGTGTACCTGCGCGGTGCGGTGGCACTGCGGCTGGACATCGCGCAATGACCGAGCGGGTGCCGGGGGAGCCGGGGGCCGGAGAGCAGCCCCCGGACGGGCCGCCGGGGGATCTCGGCAGCGCGGTGGTCGTTGGGACGGGGATGATCGGCACGTCGATCGCGCTCGCGCTGCGGGAACGGGGCGTGCCGGTGTGGCTGACCGATCAGGATCCCGCGGCGGCCCGGCTGGCGGCCGACATCGGCGCGGGAACCGTGCTGCCGGATGCGCTGGCGCCGGGCGGAGGGCTCCCGGAGCGGGTTGACCTGGCCGTGCTGGCGGTGCCGCCGGCGGCGGTCGCGCCGGCACTCGCGGCCGCGCAGGCGGCCGGCCTGGCGAGGTGGTACACGGACGTGGCCAGCGTCAAGGGGGCCGTGCTTGGCCAGGCTCGCGAGCTTGGCTGTGACATCGCCTCGTTCCTGCCCGGGCATCCGCTGTCCGGGCGGGAGCGGTCCGGGCCCGCGGCGGCACGGGCCGATCTTTTCCTCGGCCGTCCGTGGGTGATCTGCCCGGGACCGGACACCGCCCCGGGCGCGGCGGCCGCCGTCCTGGCGCTGGTGCGCTGCTGCCAGGCGCAACTCGTGCCGCTGCCGGCCGCCGAGCACGACCGTTACGTGGCGCTCGTCTCGCACGCGCCGCACGTGGTCGCCGCCGCGATGGCGGCGCGGCTGGCGGGCGCCAACCAGGACGCGCTCCTGCTGTCGGGGCAGGGGATCCGGGACGTGACCCGGATCGCGGCAGGCGACAGCGGCATGTGGGCGCAGATCCTGGCGGCGAACGCGGCCCCGGTCGCGGAGGTGCTGGCCGCGGTGGCGGCGGATCTGGCGGCGGTGGCCGAGACGCTGAGCGAGGACGCGGCGCACGGCGCCGAGCCGGAGCTCAAGACGCTGGCGGGCCTGCTGGACGAGGGCACCGCCGGGGTCGCCCGCATTCCCGGCAAGCACAGCAAGCCACGCCGGGACGACATGGTGGTCCAGGTGGTGATCCCCGACGTGCCGGGCGAGCTGGCCCGGCTGTTCCGGGCGGCCGGCGAGGCCGGGGTGAACATCGAGGACATCAGCATCGAGCACTCGCCGGGCCTGCCGGTGGGCGTGGCCGAGCTGACCGTCCGCCCGGACGCGGTCGCCCGGCTGACGCAGGCGCTCGCGGCCTCCGGGTGGCCCGTGCGCCGGTAGCATCGCAGGGTGACTGGATGCCTTGTGATCGCGGTGGACGGCCCGGCCGGGGCGGGAAAGTCAAGCGCCGCCCGGGGCGTGGCCACCGAGCTTGACCTGCGTTACCTGGATACGGGGGCGATGTACCGGGCGCTGACCTGGTGGCTGCTCACCCAGAAGCTGGACGTCACCGACCCTGCGGCGGTCGCGGCGCACGCGCGGCAGCCGCGGATCGAGGTGGGCACGGACCCGGATGACCCGTCGGTCACCGTCGACGGAGCCGACGTGTCGGGCCCGATCCGCAGCCGGGCCGTCTCCAACGCGGTGAGCGCGGTTGCCTCCGTCCCCGAGGTCCGGGCCCATCTGGTCGCCGAGCAGCAGGACATCCTCGCCAGGGCCTGCGCCGCGGGCGACGGAATTGTGGCCGAGGGCCGCGACATCGGGACCGTGGTTGCCCCGCGGGCCGTGGTCAAGGTGTTCCTCACGGCCAGCGAGGAGGCCAGGGCCGCCCGGCGCAGCGCCGACCTGGCTACCGACCCCGGGGCGACCCCGGACGTGACGCGCGGCGAGAACCAGCGCCGGGACCGGGCCGACGCCCCGCAGACCGTGATGGCCAGCGACGCGATCGAGGTCGACTCGACCGTGCTGAGCCTGGACGAGGTGATCGGCCTGATTGTGCGGGTGGCGGCGGAACGGGGCTTCCCGTTGCGTCATCACGCGGAGGCGGGGCCCGGGCAACCGGGCCGCGCGGTGCCGGAGAACTCCGTGCCGCCCTCCCGGGCCGATACGGCGCGGCTGAGCTGACATGCCGGACATAGCCGAACCCGGGGACCGGGACGCGGCCGCCCCCGTCCCCGTGGTGGCCGTGGTCGGGCGGCCCAACGTGGGCAAGTCGACCCTGGTCAACAGGATCCTTGGCAGCCGCCAGGCGGTGGTCCAAGACACCCCGGGCGTCACCAGGGACCGGGTCGCGTACGACGCCCTCTGGCGGGGCCGGTCGTTCACCCTAGTGGATACCGGCGGCTGGGAGGCCGCGCCCAGCGAGGCGGGCGTCCACGGCAACCGCAACCTCGCCCAGCAGGTCACCGCCCAGGCAAAGCTCTCGGTGGAGGCCGCCGATGCCGTGCTGTTCGTCGTGGACGCGGTCGTCGGGGTCACCGACGCCGACGCGGCCGTGGCGGCGGTGCTGCGCAGGTCGGGCAAGCCCGTCGTGGTCGCCGCGAACAAGGTGGACGACGCCCCGGCCGAGCCCGCCGCGGCGGCGTTGTGGTCGCTGGGGCTCGGCGAGCCGTACCCGGTCAGCGCCCTGCACGGGCGGGGCAGCGGTGACCTGCTCGATGTGCTGCTCGCGGCGCTGCCGGAGGCCCCGCGCGAGGCGGACGACGCGGGCGGCGGGCCACGCCGGGTGGCCCTCATCGGCAAGCCCAACGTGGGGAAGTCCAGCCTGCTGAACCGGCTGGCGGGCCAGCAGCGGGTCCTGGTGGACGAGGTGGCGGGGACCACCAGGGACCCGGTGGACGAGCTCATCGAGCTGGGCGGCGTCACCTGGCGGTTCGTGGACACCGCCGGGATCAGGCGGCGGGCGAAGGAGAGCCAGGGCGCCGACTTCTACGCCGGGCTGCGCACGGCCGGGGCGCTGGAGCGGGCCGAGGTCGCCGTCGTCCTGGTCGACGCCAGCGAGCCGCTCACCGAGCAGGACCTGCGCATCGTGTCCATGGTGATCGAGGCCGGCCGGGCGCTGGTGCTCGCGTTCAACAAGTGGGATCTGGTGGACGAGGACCAGCGGCAACGCCTTGACCGGGACATCGACCGCCAGCTCCATACCGCGCGGTGGGCGCCCCGGGTCAACATCTCGGCCACGACCGGGCGGCACGTGGAGAAGCTGGTGCCCGCGCTGGAAACCGCGCTGGCGGGCTGGGAAACCCGGGTGCCGACCGGCAGGCTCAACGCGTGGCTCGCGGACCTGGTCGCCGCGACCCCGCCGCCCGCGCGCGGCGGCCGGGTGCCGCGGATCCTGTTCGCCACGCAGGCCGGTATCCGCCCGCCCCACTTCGTGCTGTTCACGTCCGGCTTCCTCGAGGCCGGCTACCGCCGGTTCATCGAGCGGCGGCTCCGGGAGGAGTTCGGCTTCGAAGGCAGCCCGGTGCAGGTCTCGATCCGGCTGCGGCAGCGGCGGTCCGGCCGCCCACCCAGCCGCGCCCACCGGGCAGGCAGCGGCTCCCGCCCCGGGCGCTAATGGACGCAAAGTCGACCAACGGCTTCGCATGGACGCGCCGCAGGCGCCGGGCCCAACGCCGCATAAGGCGCCTCAGGCGCCGTTGCGGTGTCCCGGCGCCGAGGACCAGCCTCCCGAAGCCAGCGAGGCCCCAGGCCGAGCGCCCGCGAGGGAGGCAATGAATGCAGTACGCGGAACTGGCCCGGCTCGACGCAACCCGGGTCTGGCATCCCTACGGCCCCATGCCGGCGACGAGGCCGCCGTTCGTGGTGCAGTCGGCCCGCGGGGTGCGGCTGACCGTGGCCGAGCCGGGAGGTGGCACCCGGGAGCTGGTGGACGGCATGTCGTCGTGGTGGGCCGCGATCCACGGCTACCGGCACCCGGTCCTGGACCAGGCCGCCCGGGACCAGCTTGGCCGGATGAGCCATGTCATGTTCGGCGGGCTCACCCACGAGCCGGCGGTGCGGCTGTGCGACCGGCTGGCCCGCATAGCCCCGGCCGGCCTGGAGCACGTGTTCCTCTGCGACTCCGGGTCGGTCTCCGTCGAGGTCGCGGTCAAGATGTGCCTGCAATACTGGCGCTCGTCCGGACAGCCGGCCAAACGGAAGCTGCTGACCTGGCGCGGCGGGTACCACGGCGACACGTTCTGGGCCATGTCGGTGTGCGACCCGGACGGGGGCATGCACCGGGTCTGGGACGGGGTGCTGCCCCGGCAGGTGTTCGCGGACCTGCCGCCCGCCGGGTTCTCGGTCGGCGTGGACCCGGGTTACGCGCACAAGCTCGGTGAGCTGATCGCCGGTCACGCCGCCGAGCTCGCCGCGGTCATCGTGGAGCCGGTGGTGCAGGGCGCGGGCGGGATGCGCTTCCACGACCCCGGGTACCTGCGGGTGCTGCGGGCCGCCTGTTCGGCCAGCGGGGTGCTGCTGATCTTCGACGAGATCGCCACCGGCTTCGGCCGCAGTGGGGCGCTGTTCGCGGCCGGTCACGCCGGGGTGAGCCCGGACGTGATGTGCGTTGGCAAGGCGCTGACCGGCGGGTACCTGTCGCTCGCCGCCGCGCTGTGCACGCCGGAGGTCGCCGTGGGGATCGGCCGGGGCGAGCTGCCCGTGCTGGCGCACGGGCCCACGTTCATGGGCAACCCGCTGGCCTGCGCGGTCGCCAACGCCTCCCTCGACGTGCTGCTCGGGGCCCAGCCCGGCTACGCCGGGGGCTGGCAGGCCGAGGTGGCCAGGATCGAGGCGGGCCTGCGGGCCGGCCTGACGGGCGCCGGGGAGGTGCCCGGGGTGGCCGACGTACGGGTGCTCGGCGCGATCGGCGTGCTTCAGCTCGACCACGAGGTCGACATGGCCGCGGCGACCGCCGCCGCGGCGGCGGCCGGGGTGTGGCTGCGGCCGTTCCGCGACCTGGTCTACGCGATGCCGCCGTACGTCACCGGCGAGGAGGACCTGGCGCGCATCTGCACCGCCATGCGGGCGGCCGCCGCCGCGGGCTAAGGTCACGAGCGTGGGCTCGGGTCGCGCCATCCGCTCTATCGCACGCGGTTAGCCTGCCTGCTCCTCGCGTTCCAGGGCGCGGACGAGCGCGTCCAGTGCGGGGGCGATGTTGGCCATGTCGCGGGTGGTGCGCCATTCGGCCAGGCAGCCGCGGAGGGTGGCCACGATGAGCAAAGCAACCTCGTGCTTGCGTTGCTCGGTCCAGTGCGGTGGGCACAAGGACTCCAGCGGGCCGACGTAGGCCTCGGAGGCGCCCCGGGATAGGTGGGAGTACCGGGCCGGGTCGTACATCGCCAGCCCGATCGCCTCGTCGATGACCCGCACGCCGGTGGCATCGTCCATGAGCACCGGCCATACGGCCCGCACCAGTCCGGCCAGCGAGGCACTCGAGGCGGCCGCCGTCATCGCCGCGGCGGTGCGCTTGTCGCGCAGTTTCGGCAGTGCCTGGCCGAGCAGGTCCTCGGCGCCGTCGAAGTAGTAGAGCAGGACCTTGTGCGTGGTTCCGGCCGCCCGCGCGGCCTGCCGCAGCGAGAAGTCCGCGAGCCCGTTTACCGCCAGGTCATCGACCACCGCGCGCAGCAGTGCTTCCTTGCGGGCCTGTCCACGCGGCGAGCCAGCGGAACGACGGTACGCGGCTGGACGGGTGTCCGCCATCGCACCATGCTCCCATCCCCCGGCCGGACCCCGACCGCGGCACTAAAACCATTGCGATGATGTGAACCGCGTGGTTCACTTCTGGTATGACTATCTCACAAAGTGAGTCAACCGCGGCACAGCGGGAGGGAATTACCTTCCGCAGCGGCACCGATGACTGCGCTGCCTGGCACTACCGGGGCAGCAACGGCGCGTGCGTGGTGATGGCAGGCGGGGCGGGAGTGACCAAGGAGCCGGGTACCGACCGGTTCGCCGCCCGCTTCCATGCCGCCGGGTACAGCGTGCTCGCCTTCGACCACCGCCACCTTGGCGAGTCAGGCGGAACGCCCAGGCAGGTGGTGCGAGTCCGGGAGCAGCTGGCCGACTGGGAGGCCGCGCTGGACTGCGCCGCGTCCCTTCCCGGCGTGACGCCCGGCAGGATCGCCGGGTGGGGCTTCTCGCTCGCCGCGGGACACCTGCTCCGCCTCGCCGCCCGGCCCCCGGATCAGCATCGTCTTGCCGCGGTGATCGCGCAGGCGCCGCTGGCCGACGGCGCGGTGAGCTCGCCGCGCGCGCTGAGCCACGAGACCCCAGGGGTCCTCGCCCGCTTCCCGCTGATCGCCCTGCGCGACCTCGCCCGCGGGGTGGCCGGCCGCGAGCCCCTGGTGGTGCCGCTGGCCGGGCCGCGCGGAGCAGTCGCGATGCTCACCACGCCGGACGCCATCGACGCTGACCGCGCGCTCAATCCGGGCAACGCCTACCCGCGCTGGCAGCAGACCATCGCGGCCCGCTCCGTGGTGCCCATGGGCCTGTACCGTCCGGGCAGGACCGCCGGCCGCATCAGCTGCCCGCTGCTGGTGGTGATCAGCACCCGTGATCAGTCCGTCCTCGCGGCACCGGCGCTGAAGGCCGCCCGCAGGGCACCCGGAGGCGAGATCCTCCAGGTCGACGGCATGCATTACGCCGCCTTCCTCGACCAGCACGAGACGGTCGTCGCCGCGGAGCTCGAGTTCCTGCGCCGGAACCTGCTCCGTGATGGCCTCGGCGAGGATTGAGGCGGCCCTGACATAACGGGGGCACCGCCCGCCGCAATCCTGTGGGTGCTCCTGTGGGCTGGCACGTGTGGTCCATTCCGCCGCTGCTGACGAGGCTGAAGTCGTCGGATGGCGCAGGAAGGGACCAAGGAAATGTCTTCTGGGACTCAGGTATTCCAAGCCGGACCGCGGTGCACGGCGGCCGCGCCGGAAGCGGCGGTGCGGTCCGGCGGTGGCCGCGGGCGCCGGTTCGGCCGGGGGCTGTGGAGCCTCCTGCACGCACCGGCTCTGCTCAACGGCACGGCCGGGGGCCGCGGCGATGTGGCCGTCGTCGAGGACGACTACCACCGTCTGGCCGGGCGGCGGAACGGGTGACCGGCCGCCGTCACAGGCCGTGCTCGTCGAGAGTGTCTTGTATCCGCCGGGCCGCCGGGTGCCCGAGCCGCTGGAAGATCACCAGCGCCTCGCGCAGGTGCCCGGCGGCTTCGGTGGGGCTGCCGGGCAGCAGGCTCATGCCGAGGCCGGCCTGGGCGCGGGCCTCCTCCGGGTACGCGCCGACCTCCCGGGCGATGATGAGCGCCTGGCCGTGATAGCCGTGCGCCTCGTCGGCCGCCGAGGCTTTGGCCGACAGCTCACCGAGGGTGTTCAGCGTAACGGCCTGGCCGTGCCGAGCGCCGAGGTCGCGGTATTCCTGGAGCACATGGTTGAGGCCCTCGGCGGCGGCCGGGTAGTCGCCGGCCGCCATGCGCAGCTCGGCCAGCCCGGACAGGGCCCAGGTCTGGCCGAGCCGATCGCCGAGGCGGCGGAACAGCTCAAGGCCCTCCTGATGGTAGGCAGCCGAGGCCACGTAGTCCCCCATCAGGTACGTCTCGTATCCGAGCTGACACAGGGCGTCGGCCTCGTCAAACGAGGACCCGAGGTCCCGGAACATCGCCAGGGCCTGCTGATGCAGGGCGATCCCAGCGGCGTAGTCGCCGGTCAGCTGCTGTACCTGGGCCAGGTCCGTGAGGGACACCGCCTCGGCGAGCGGGTCCTTCGCATCCCGGGCCGCGGCCAGAGCCTCCTGGTGGCACGCGGCCGCGGCCGGGTAGTTCCCCGTGTCCTGGTGAACCAGGCCCAGATGGTTGAGCGCGTAGGCCTGGCCGGGCTTGTCGCCGAGTTCGGCGTACAGCGCCACGGCCTGGGCCAGCGTCGCGGTGGCGGCCGGGTAGTCCGCCGTCAGCTGCTGGAGGAGCCCGAGCTCGTCAAGCGTCCCGGCCTGGCCGGGACGGTCCCGTGCGCGCCGGGCCGCGCTGAGCGCGGTCTGGTACTGGCCCGCGGCCTGGTCCCAGTGCCCGTGCGCCCGCAGGAAGCCGCCCATCGCCGTGGCGATGGCGACCGCGTGCGGCGGCATCGCCTCGGCGGCGAAGCCGATCGCCGCCTGCAAGTTGGGCCGCTCGGCTTCCAGCCAGCCGGCCGCCTCCTGCGCGATGGCCAGCCGCGGCGCGCTGGCGGGCGGGTCACCGGGCGGAGGCCGGCCGCCGGCCGTGGTCCAGGTGGCTATCTGCTTGCCGGCCGCCGCGGCGGTGTGTGCGTAGTAGTTCACCAGCCGCCCGGCGGCGGCCCGCGAATCCGCTGGGTCGTCGTGTTCGGCCAGCGCGCGGGCGTACTCGCGGAGCAGGTCGTGCAGCAGGTAGCGGCCGGCCGCGGGCTCGGTGATCAGGTGATGGTCGTAGAGCTCGTCGAGCCGGTCGCGGGCGGCGCCCACGCCGATGTCATCGAGGGCCGCCGCCGCGTAAGCGTCGATGTCCAGGCCCGGCGACAGGCCAAGACGGCGAAACAGCCGCTGCTGGTCCGCGGTGAGGTCGGCGAAGGACAGGCCGAACGCGGCGGCGACCGACAGGTTCTCGGCGCGCATGACGGCCAGCCGGTCGCGCGCCGCGGCCAGGTCGGCGGCCAGCTCGGCGCCATTCCTGGCCGGGTGGTGCTTCAGCTTCCTGGCCAGCATCCCGATCGCCAGCGGCAGGTAGCCGCACAGCCGGGCTATCTCCCGGGTGGCGTCCGCGTCCGGCCCGAGGTCGGGGCGGTCGGACAGCCGGGCCAGGAGCGCCGCGGCGTCGGCGGGGGAGAGGGTATCGATGCTGAGCACCGCGGCGTCCTCCAGCGCGGTTAGCCGCCGGCGGCTGGTGATCAGGACCAGGCTCCCCGCGCCGCCCGGCAGCAGCGGCCTGACCTGCTCGTGCCCCGCGGCGTCATCCAGCAGCAGCAAGATCTTCTTGCCCGCGACGTAGTCGCGCCACCGGGCGGCCCGCGCCTCCAGGCCGGGCGGAATCTGCTGCATCGCGACCCCGGCGGTGGCCAGCAGGCTGGCCAGCGCGTCGGCGGGTTCGACGGGCCGCTGACCCGGGGTATGGGCATGCAACGGAACGAAGAACTGCCCGTCGGTGAAGCTCGCGGCCAGCCGGTGCGCGGCGTGCACCGCAAAGCTCGTCTTGCCGATCCCCGCCATTCCGTCGATGGCGTAGATCCCCACCACATCGCCATGCTCTGCTTTTCCCGCCCCCGCGCGCTGCTCTTCCCGCCCCCGCGCTTCGCGCCCGCCCCCGGCCTGCGCCCGCTCTGCACTGCCCAGGGAGTCAAACAGCCGCGCCAGTTCGGCCTCGCGGCCGGTGAAACCGCCGACGTCGCGCGGCAGGGTCCGCAGCGCCGTTGCCTGCGCCGCGCCGGGGACCGTGGCCCCGTCGCCGGCGGCGAGGACATCCGCGGCGGGCGCCCGGCCGCGCGCCGCGGCCACGAACAGCACCCGCATCTGCCCGGTCAGGCTCAGCGCGTCGGCGAGCAGCAGCGCGGTGTCCTTGCGCGCGGTGCGGTTGATGCCACGCTCGAGGTCACTGACCGATCGCGGGCTGAGGCCCGCCGCCTCGGCCAGCTCCTCCTGGGTCAGCTTGGCGCCGGCCCGAAGCCGTCGCAGCAGCTCGGCGAAACTCAGCCCAGGCTCCGCCACCGGCACCATCTACCCTCTCGCACCCGCACTCGGCGTCAAGGGTAAGCGACGCACGGGTGCCTCAGGCGGCCAGGCGGAACCAGACCGTCGTGCCGTCGCCCTCGCTGAGGTAGCCCCACTCGTCCGCCAGCGACTGGACCAGGAAGAGCCCCCGGCCGTCGGTCGCGGTGAGGTCATCCCGCACCACCGGGACGCTGCGCGCCGAGCCCTCGTCGATGACCTCGACCCGGATTCCGTCCGCGAGGTCGGCGACGACCAGCGTCACCGTGCCACCCGGGAGGCGGGACTGGGTGTGCTGCACGGCGTTGGTGACGAGCTCCGAAACCAGTAACCGGGCGACCTCACCGCGGGGATGGCCCCGCCCCAGGACGCTGTCAACGAACTCGCGTGCCTGTGGGACGCTCTGCTCGCGCCCCGCGATGGTCGCCTTGCCGAGGATTGCCGCGCTGGTCAGCATGACGGCCCGGCGGCAAAGCCGGTGGCTGCGTGTGCCATCTCGTCCGGTCCCTCCCCCTGCGCGGGGCGACGGCGTACCGCGGCACGCCACCGTCCCGGCCCCACTCCACGATTTCGTCTCGTAGTCGAACGAGCACGATCAGTAAATAATCATGTCTCTCTGGTGCGCGAAGCGCAAGTATGTGAATCGCAGAATCTGATCCGCGAGCCCTTCGCTACTGTGCGCTGACTCATATAACGGTGTGTATCCGGTCCCGGCCTTGCGCGTGTCCGGCCAGGCCATCCCCTACGATCGGTCCCGGATCAGGGTCGGCGAAAAGCGAGGTATGTCCATGCGTTACCGGTCACTGGGCAATTCCGGGCTCGTCGTGTCGGTCACCGGGCTCGGCTGCAACAACTTCGGCCGCCGGCTCGACCTGGACGCGACCCGCGAGGTGGTGAACGCGGCGCTCGAAGCCGGTGTGACGCTGCTGGACACGGCCGACATGTACGGCGGCGGGGGAGGCTCGGAAGAACTCCTCGGCCGGGTGCTCGCGGGCCGCCGTGACGAGGTCGTGCTCGCCTCGAAGTTCGGGCACCAGGATTTCGACATGGGGTACGGGCCCGCGGCCGGGTCCAAGGGTGGCCGGGCCTACATCAGGCGCGCCGTGGAGCGGTCGCTGCGCCGGCTCCAGACCGACTATCTGGACCTGTACCAGCTCCACACCCCAGACCCGGCCACCCCGGCCGAGGAGACCCTGGCCGCGCTCACCGAGCTCGTCGCCGAGGGCAAGGTGCGCTACGCCGGCCACTCGAACTTCTCCGGCTGGCAGATCGCCGACGCGGCCCACCTGGCCCGCGAGTTCGGCACGACCGCGTTCGTCTCCGCGCAGAACCACTGGTCGCTGCTGGAGCGCGGCGCGGAAGCCGAGGTCGTGCCCGCCGCGCGGCACTTCGGCCTGGGCGTGCTCCCGTACTTCCCGCTCGCCAACGGCCTGCTCACCGGGAAGGTTCGCAAGGGGCAGGAGCCGCCGCCGGGTACCCGGCTCGCCAGCCGGAGGGGCTACCTGACCGACGCGAAGCTGGACCGGGTGGAGGCGCTCATCGCGTGGGCGGCCGAGCGCGGGCGCACCGTCCTGGAGGTCGCCGTGGGGGCGCTGGCCGCTCAGCCCGGCTGTTCCTCGGTGATCGCCGGCGCGACCTCGGCCGAGCAGGTGAAGGCCAACGCGGCCGCGGCCGACTACATCCCGTCGGCGGATGACCTTGCCGACCTCAACCGGGTCGTCCCGCCCCCTCGCTAGCCCCCTTCTTCGGGCCCGGCGGCGGTGCGCGGGCGGTTATTTGTAAGGCTAGACTTATCAGTTTAGGCTTACGATATGAGCCAGGGCCCGGATGTGAACGACGTCGCGGCGGCGCTGCGGGTGAGCGTCGGCCTGCTGCACCGGCGGATGCGCCAGGTGCGGCCCGAGGGTGAGCTCACCCTGCCCGAGACGTCGGCCCTGGCCCGCCTGGACCGCGGCGGGCCGGCCACGCCGGGCGCCCTGGCCAAGCAGGAGCAGATCAGCCCGCAGTCGATGGGAGCGACGCTCGCCGCGCTCGAGGCACGTGGCCTCGTGGCACGCCGGGCAGACCCCGGCGACGGCAGGCGGGCGGTGATGTCGCTGACCGCGGCGGGGCGGCAGGTGCTTCAGGACAAGCGCGCCGCGCGGACCCAGCAACTGGCCCGGGCGCTGTCGGCCGGCTTCACCCCCGCGGAACTGGGCCAGCTCATGGCTGCCACGCCGCTGCTCGAGCGACTGGCGCAGAGCCTGTGACGGCAGGGCGGCATCAGGGTAACGGGCAGGTGACCGGCGGGCAGGACGCCCACCCCGGCGACCGCTACAAGTGGGTGGCGCTGGCGAACACCACGGCCGCCGTGTTCATGTCCGCGCTCGACGGCTCCATCGTCATCATCGCGCTGCCCGCGATCTTCCGTGGCATCCACCTGGACCCGCTGGCGCCGGGCAACGTCGTCTACCTGCTGTGGATGATCATGGGGTACCGGCTGGTCCAGGCGGTGCTCGTGGTCACCGTCGGCCGCCTCGGCGACATGTTCGGCCGGGTCAAGATCTACAACTACGGCTTCGTGGTGTTCACCGTCGCCTCCATCCTGCTGTCGTTCGACCCGTTCCACGGCACCCACGGCGCGCTCTGGCTGATCGGCTGGCGGGTGCCGCAGGCGATCGGCGGGTCCATGCTCACCGCCAACTCGGCCGCGATCCTGACCGACGCCTTCCCGTCGACCGAGCGTGGATTCGCGCTCGGCACCAACCAGGTCGCCGCGCTGGCCGGGCAGTTCATCGGCCTGGTCGCCGGCGGCTTGCTGGCGGCGCTGGACTGGCGCGCGGTGTTCTGGGTCAACGTGCCGGTCGGGGTCTTCGGCACGTGGTGGGCCTACCGCAAGCTCCGCGACAACGGTGAGCGGCACCCCGCCCGGATCGACTGGTGGGGCAACATCACCTTCGCGATCGGCCTGTCCGCGCTGCTCATCGGCATCACGGTCGGTATCCAGCCGTACCACGGGCACACCATGGGCTGGACGAGCCCCATGGTCGATGCCCTGCTCGCCGGCGGCGCCGCGCTGCTCGCGGCGTTCGCCGTGATCGAGAGCAGGGTCGCCGAGCCGATGTTCCAGATCGCCCTGTTCCGGATCAGGGCCTTCACGGCCGGCAACGTCGCGGGCTTCGCGGTGGCCCTGGCCCGCGGCGGGCTGCAGTTCATGCTGATCATCTGGCTCCAGGGGATCTGGCTGCCGCTGCACGGCTACAACTACAGCGACACCCCCCTGTGGGCCGGCATCTTCCTGCTGCCGCTGACCGCCGGCTTCCTCGTCTCCGGCCCGCTGGCCGGCAGGCTCTCCGACCGCTTTGGTGCCCGCGGCTTCGCCACCGCCGGGATGGTCGTGTTCGGCGCCAGCTTCATCGGCCTGATGCTGCTGCCCGTCGACTTCCCGTACTGGGATTTCGCCCTGCTGACCGCCGCAAACGGGATCGGCGGCGGCATGTTCGCCGCACCCAACTCCTCCTCGATCATGAGCAGCGTCCCGGCCCGGCACCGCGGCGCGGCGTCGGGGATGCGGTCGACGTTCCAGAACTCCGGTACCGCGCTGTCCATCGGGGCGTTCTTCTCGCTGATGATCGCGGGCCTGGCGAGCACCCTGCCCAGGACGCTGACGGGCGGCCTGCAACGGCTGGGCGTCCCGCACGGCATCGCGCACCACGTCGGTACCCTGCCGCCGGTTTCGTCGCTGTTCGCGGCCGTCCTCGGCGTGAACCCGCTACAGCATCTGCTGGCCGCGAGCCGGGTGCTGCCCACGCTCTCCGCTTCGGCCCAGCGGACCATCACCGGCAGGCGGTTCTTCCCGGCACTGATCTCCGGGCCGTTCCACCACGGCCTGGTCGTGGTGTTCATCGTGGCCGCCGGGCTGTCGGCCGTTGCCGCGGTCGCGTCGCTGTTGCGCGGGGCCCGCGAGCCCGGCCCGGCGCCCGCGGGCCAGCCCGCGAAGCCCCCGGCGGCCGCCGGACCGGCCGCCCCGGTCAGCCGTCAGCCGCCGCGGTCCGGTACAGAGACCGCACCGCGTAGCCGAACCGGGGCGAGTAGGACACCGACGCGAGATCCCCGCCCTGCTCGTAGCCGCCGATCACGCCGATGACCGTGCCCAGCCCGGTGGCCGAGTCCCACCGGGCCAGGAACGGCCCGCCGCTGGTCCCGTCGGTGTAGCCGCCACAGTCGAACCGCAGCTGATGCGGCCCGAACGGGTGGGTCCGCGAGGCGCAGACGACCGGCCGCCCGCCCTGGTCCGGGTAGCCGGCGACGTGCACGAGCACCCGGGCCGGCCAGCCGGTGCCCAGCCGCTCCCCGCCGGTCAGCGCCTGCACGCCGGTCGAGCCGTCCTGCTGCTGCATGACCAGGAAGGCAACGTCATGGTCGGGGTTGTGGGACCGCCGCCACTGCGCGTCCATGACCACCCTGCTGACGAACCAGACCCCGTACGGGTCGACGCCGTCGTGATAGCCGGGCACGAACGCGATCTCGCCGGGCGTCTTGTCGCCGATGCAGTGAGCCGCGGTGATCACCAGGTCCCGGTGCGGGCTGTCCACCACGCTGGCCGTGCAGAAGTGCGTGCCCAGGCCCGCCGGGGTCACGTGGAACAGCGCGCCCACCGCGGGCTCCTCCTGGACCAGCCGCGCCGAGACCGCGGCCTGCGGGGCCCGGGGCGCGTGCCGGGACAGCGTGGTCACCGCGGCGGCGAGCCGGGCCGC
Organism: uncultured Actinomycetes bacterium; assembly: GCA_963703605.1. Taxonomy (GTDB): domain Bacteria; phylum Actinomycetota; class Actinomycetes; order Streptosporangiales; family Streptosporangiaceae; genus DASXKD01. The sequence goes on along the minus strand of CAVPFC010000047.1, from coordinate 211,915 downwards.
CAGCCGGACCGCCCCGTGGGCCGGCGGGGTCATCATCAGCATGGCCAGCAGGGCCACGGCCAGAGCGCCGCCCGCCCAGGGCGCCAGCGGCTGCCTGGGCCGGATCCGCCGTGCCGCGTCACCCACCCGCTCGGCTACCGCACCGGCACGTCGCATCAGCTCTCCCTGCCTTCGCCCCCCGGCGCACGCGCCGCATGGATTGCCTTCTCTGTAGATTGTGCAGGTCAACGGCACATTACGCCAGCGGGTCGCGGGACGGATCCGAGGACCCTGGCCGACCGCTCCGGGGTGCCGCCGGCGGGCTCGCGGGCCCATAGCGCCGGCCTGGCCGGACGCGTAAGATCACACCGTCATGCACTATCTCACTGATCACTGGTCGTTCGACCCGTTCATAATCGTGGTCGGCGTCGTGGTGGTCTGGCATGAAATCGGCCTGGCGCGGCTGGCCCGGCGATCCCGGCCGGACCGGACCCGCCAGCGGCGCCGGCGGTCGTGGCTGTTCTACGGCGGGCTTGCGGTGCTGCTGCTCACCGTGGCGTCGCCGATCGACTACTGGGCGGACGCCTACTTCTTCGTGCACATGTTCCAGCACCTGCTGCTGATGTTCGCCGCGCCGACGCTCGTGGTGGCCGGCGCGCCGTGGCAGCCGCTGCTGGACGGGCTGCCCGGCCGGACCGGGCAGGCGGTCACCCGGGGCACGCTCCGGGGCGCCTGGGCGCGGCCGCTGCGCGCGGTGGGCGGGTTCTTCCTGCGGCCGTGGGTCGCGGTGACGCTGTTCAACGTCGTGATGATCGCCTGGCACCTGCCGGCCCTGTTCGATCTCGCCTCGGCCAACCAGGCCGTGCACATCTGGCTGATGCACGGGAGTTTCTTCGCCGCCGGGGTGCTGTTCTGGTTGCAGTTCATCCCGTCGCCCCCGTTCCGGCGGCGGCTGCCCGACGTGGCCCAGGCGGTGGCGCTGATCGGCACCAACCTGGTCATGTGGGTGCTGGCGATGTCGATGAGCCTGTTCACCCAGACGTCCTGGTACTCCGCGTACAACCACGTGCCAGGGGTCACCCTGCCCCCGTTCGCCGACCAGCAGATCGGTGCCGCGATCTTGTGGGTGTGCGGCGATTTCTGGGCGATACCGGCGGTGGTCATGGTCATGCGCCGGATCATCAACTCCGACGGCGGTGTCGGCGCCGCCCTCGAGCAGATCCTGAACCGCGGCTCGGAGCGGTACTCGTGGGCGGGTTCCCGGCCACGACCGGCCGTTCCGCCGTCCGCCGAGCCGCCGGCCGAAGCGTAGCTCCGTTTGCGAATACCTCAGCCAATCTGACCAATTCGGCGATGAGTAATGCTTTGAGCACTTCCTGTTGAATCCCGGCGCCGGCTGCGCCAAGAATGGGAGGGACGCGAGGCGCCGGGGCCAGCGAGGAGGGACCACGAGCGTGGCTAAGCACGCAGCTGGGGCGCTGGCGGCCCGGAGCGCCCGAGCCGGTGGGCCGGACCGCGGCACGGAAGCGGAAAAGGCCACCTTTGCGCAGGTTTTCGGCGTCGACGAGTTCCGCGCCGTATGGCTGGCGCAGTTGCTGTCGGTGGCGGGCGACCAGCTCGCCCGGGTCGCGATCACCATCCTGGTCTACGACCGGACGCGGTCGGCGTTACTCACCGCACTCACCTACGCGCTGACCTACCTGCCCTGGCTCGTGGGCGGCGTCGCGCTGTCCGGGCTCGCCGACCGGCTGCCGCGGCGCCAGGTGATGATCGCCTGCGACCTGGCCAGGCTGGTGCTCGTCCTGGTCATGGTGGCGGTCAGCGCGAGCGGCTCGGCCGCCGCGCTCGCCGCGATGGTCGCATTGCTGTTCTTCGTGACGTTGCTGGATTCGCCGTTCAAGTCCGCGCGCGCCGCGCTGATGGCCGACATCCTGACGGGGGAGCGGTACGTCCTGGGCACCACGGTGACCCAGATCACGTTCCAGGTGGGCACGGTGCTTGGCTTCGCGCTCGGCGGGGTGGTGGTGGCCACCCTGGGCAGCCGGCCCGCCCTGCTGGCCGACGCGGCCACGTTCGGCGCCTCGGCGCTGCTGCTGCTGTTCTGGGTGCATAAGAGGCCGGCCGCGGCGGGCCGGGACGCCGCGGGGCCCAAGCCGTCACACTGGGCGGACATGGCCAGCGGCGTGCGGCTGGTGTTCGGCGACCCCACCCTGCGCATCCTGGTGCTGTTCGGCTGGCTGGTCACGTTCTACGTGGTGCCCATGGGCCTGGCGGCCCCCTACGCGGCCGGGTTCCGCGGGCTGCCGCTCGCCGTCGGCACCGGGTTCATCTTCGCGGCGATCCCGTTCGGCACCGCGGTGGGCGCGTTCGTGCTCGGCCGCGTGGTGAGCCCGGCCCGGCGGCAGCGCTGGATGGGCGGCATGGCGGTCGGCGCCTGCGCGGTGCTGATGCTGTGCGGGCTGCACCCGGGCTTCGCGGCCGCCATAGCGATCTTCGCGGTGGCGGGCGCGGGCGCCGGATATCAGCTCGCGGCCAACGCCGCCTTCGTGGCGGCGGTACCGGCGGGGCGCCGTGGCCAGGCCTTTGGCCTGGCCAACGGGGGCATGCAGGTCTTCCAGGGGCTGTGGTTCATCGTGGCCGGAGCGGTGGCAGGCGTGCTCGGCCCGGCCACGATGATCGCCATCAGCGGGGGGATCGGTGCGGTCATCGCCGCGCTGCTGGCCGTTCGCTGGCGGGCGCACCTGGCAGCCCGGGATGACCGGCGGTGAGTACGGTTCAGGTCCATTCGGAGCGCATCGGATGCTCCTTCCGTGGCGGGGACTGGCGGGTTGACTGCGATCAGGTCCATTCAGAGCGCACGATGGCCGTCCTTTCCTGGGTCAGCGCCAGCACGGATAGTGGGCGCAAAGGGGGGTATAGCTGCCTTGACAGCGGTTTTCCGGTCTGTCAACATTCGGTGTTAGCCCAGTACCGCTAGCTACCAATTCCTAACTCCCGTCACATTCGCCTCTCGGGGTGCTCATGGCCGACATCGGCAGGCTGGGCCGCGCGGCCCGCGGCGCCAGTGGCCTGGCGCGGGCCGTCCGCGCGTCCCAGATGTGGGAACTGCGCGAGCCGCTGCGCGGCTACGTCATGGCCGTCCCCGTGCTCTACGTCGTGGCGCTCACCGCGGCGGGCGCCGGCACGACCTGGCGAATCCGGCAGGCCGTGGTCTTCCTGGGCCTGGTCGCGTGCGGCATGGCCGCCACCGAGGCAACTCGCTTGGTCCGGGAGCCGCAGGGCACGCTGGCGCGTGATCTTCAGTCGGTTTGGTATCTGGCGATCGCCATAACCCTGCCCCCGTTCTATGCCCTCGCCGCGCCAATCCCGCTTGTCATGCACAAGCTTTGGCGCACCCGGCGCATGATCATATACCGGAGGGTCTTTAGCCACGCGGCCATTGGTCTGTCCTATGGACTCGCGTCCCTTGTATTCCATTGGGTGCCGGCCTCGGTGGCGGGCCCCGTGCCGGGCGACGGCATGCACGCGCTGTCCTGGGTGGCGGCCGTGGCGGCCTGCGCCATGCTCGCCGTGATCGCCAACCACGGGTTCGTGCTCGTCGCGATCCGGCTCTCCGATCCCGATGCCCGGGTCCGGGACCTGGTGGGCACCCGTGACTCGATGACGACCGACCTGCTTGAGCTGAGCCTCGCGGTCTCGCTGACCCTCGTGGTCGCGCTCAACCCGGTGCTGATGGTCCTGGCCCTGCCCACCGTCGTGCTGTGCCGGCGGTACCTCATGCAGTCCCAGCTCGTGGCGCAGGCCCGGATCGACGCCAAGACGGGCGTTCTCAACGCCGGCACCTGGCAGCGCGAGGCCTCGTCCGAGTTCTACCGGGCCTTGCGCAGCGGCGCTCAGCTCGCGCTCATCATGGTCGACATCGACCACTTCAGCAGCGTGAACGAAACGGCGGGGCTGGACGCTGGCGATCAGGTGCTCCAGGGCATCGCCCGCACGCTCACCGAGAACTTGCAAGGGTCCGGTCTCGTGGGGCGGTTCGGCGGCGAGCAGTTCGCGATCCTGCTGCCGCAGGCCGGGGAGACCCAGGCCCGCCGGATCGCGGAACGACTGCGCGACCACATCGCGGGCGAGCCGATCGCCATCGAGGACGGCAGCCACGCGGGGTTCGTCTTCCGGCTGACCGTCTCGATCGGGATAGCCCTGCTGGATCATTCCCGGCGCGCCCTCGCCGAGCTCATCGGAGCGGCCGACGTCGCGCTCAGCGAGGCGAAGGCCACCGGCCGGAACAAGGTGTGCGTGGATACCGCGTCCGCCGAGCCGGGCTGAGCCGCGGCGGCGTGCACTCCGGCCGGCCGCCGCGCGCCGCGCCCGCCGCTCCTAAAAGTATTCGTAGAGTAGCGGTGTGTCACCATCTCTGCCATTATGGCTGGCTCTGGCCGGATTTGCAGCGAAACCTGGCATTTCCGCACGTCAGCGGGCTGCCCGGGCGACGCGGAAAGCGCCCTCCGCGGGCGTGCGCGCGGCCGGCCTGGCTTGGGTGCCGTTGCAGGTAGTGGCCCGGGGGCGGCGTCAGGCCGTGCCGGTGCTGGGGCTGCGCCGCTCGATCAGCACGACGTCGCGCCACCGGCCGCGCTGCCGGCCGATCCGCTCCCTGGTGCCCACCACGCGGAAGCCCTTGCGCTGGTGCAGCCGGATGCTGGCGATGTTCTCCGGGAAGATGCCGGACTGGATGGTCCAGATGCCGGCCGCCTCGGTGGAGTCGATCAGCGCCTGCAACAGGGCGGCGCCGACGCCCCGGCGCCGCGCGGTGGGCGCCACGTACACCGAGTGCTCCACCACGCCCGCGTAGGCGGACCGGCCGGACACCGCGGACGCGGCCACCCAGCCCAGCACCTCACCGGTGCCGGTCGCGGCCGCCACGTGCCGGTGAGCCGGCAGCTTGGCCGCGTCGAACGCCGCCCAGGACGGTGCCTCGGTCTCGAAGCTTGCGTCGCCCGCGTCCAGGCCCGCCTGGTAGACGGCCAGCACCGGGTCGGCGTCGGCCGGATCCATCGGCCGGATCGCGAACCCGGACGGCTCGGTGAAGGCGCCAAGCACCAGCGCGTCCTGCCCGGTGTCCGGGACGGGCGCCGCGACCCCGCCGACGAGATCGGCGGCGGTGGGGAAGAGGTTCACGCAGGCGTCGTTGATCCGGTAGTAGCGCGCGGTGCCCCGGCGTTCGGCGAGGACGAAGCGCACCGCGGCGAGGACCTTCAGGTGCTGGGACACGGTGGACTGGCCGACGTGCACCGCCGCGACGATCTCGCCCACCTTCATCGGGCGCCCGTGCCGGGCGAGCAACGACACGATCTTGACCCGGGTGCCGTCGGCCAGCGCCCGGAACCAGGCCGCGTAGTCCTCGGCTCCCGGGCGCGCTGCCGCCACTGGTACTGCTCCTACCTCTGCGCCACTCATCGTAAAGTAACGCTAGAAGATGTTCGTGCCCAGGTCAAAAGCGGGTGCCTCGCCCGCTCCAGACGGTGCTAGCCCGATCCCGCCGCCCCGCCCTCTGCTAGCCCCGGCCCCGCCGCCCCGCCCCAGTACATATGCTCCCTGGTGTGTACCTGCCCCGGCATTTCACCGCGCACGACGTGGCTGAGGTTGTGGCGTTCGTCGACGCTGTCGGCGCCGCCGATCTGGTGACCTTCGACGGGACCAAGCCGGTCGCGAGCCTGATCCCGGTCATCTGGGACCGGACCGGCGCGGCCGAGGGGGAACCCGGGCGGCTGCTCGGTCATCTGGCGCTGGCCAACCCGCAGTGGCGCACGGTAGGCCCGGACACGGTCGCGCTGGCGATCGTGCACGGGCCCCAGGCGTACGTCTCGCCGTCCTGGTACCCGAGCACGGCCCGGCACGGCAAGATGGTGCCGACCTGGAACTACGTGTCCGTGCACTTCACCGGGCCGCTGACCGTGCACAGGGACCCGGAGTGGCTGCGCGACGTGGTCACCCGGCTGACCGCGCGGCACGAGGCCGGCCGGCCGTCGCCGTGGCATGTCACCGACGCCCCGGAGGAGTTCATCGACAGCCAGTTGCGGGCGATCGTCGGGGTCGAGCTGACGATCACCACGGTGGAGGCCAAGGAGAAGCTGAGCCAGAACCGCAACCCCGAGGACCGGGCCGGGGCGCTGGAAGGCATGCGGGGCGAGCCCGGTCCCGGCGCCGCGGAGATCGCGGAGCGGATGGCGGAGCTGGCGCGGGCGGAGCTAACGCCCTGACCCGGCGGCCGCCGGCTCGTCCTCGGCGTCGGCTGGCTCGTCTTCGCTGGAGCAGCCGGGCGGGAAGGCGATCTTGCCGTGCCCGCCGCCGGCCGTGATCATCGCCTCGCTGATCGCCCTGAGCTGGGTCACCTGCTCCGGGGTCAGCGCGTCGAACAAGGACTGGCGCACCTGCTCGACGTGCCCGCGCGCGGCCTCGGCCAGCGCGGCGAAACCCTCCTCGGTGAGCTCGGCGACCTGGCCCCGGCGGTCGGTGGGGCAGTCCACCCGGCGGACCCAGCCGCGCTCCTCAAGCCGGGCGACCGCGTGCGAGGCGCGGCTCTTGCTCGCCGACGTGGCCTCCGCAAGCTGGCTCATGCGCAGCGCGCGACCTGGCGTTTCCGACAGCCGCACCAGGATCTCGTAGTAGGTGTGCGGCATCCCCGAGTCGTGCTGGAGCTGGGCGTCCACGGCCGAGAAGAACGCGTTGCAGGCGCACAGGAACGAGCGCCACGTCTGTTGTTCCTCATCGGAGAGCCACCGGGTCCCTGCCATGCGGTCAGTCTACACGAGAAATAGTTGAGCGCTTGACAACGTTACAGGGGTCATGGTAGTCCTTTTGAACACTCAACTATTGAGAACTCAACTTAGAGCCCTCACCGCACTCTCCAGGAGCAGGAGGCACCAACATGACCACCACTGACGCAGGCACCCTGACCAGTATCCCCGGATACGTCGCGGGCACCTGGTCGATCGATCCCGTGCACAGCGAGGTCGGTTTCGCCGCCCGGCACATGATGGTCAGCAAGGTCCGTGGCCGGTTCCGCACCTTCTCCGGCCAGCTCGTCACCGGCGAGAACCCGCTGGACTCCTCGGTCACCGCGGAGATCGACATGTCCTCGATCGACACGGGCAACGAGCAGCGCGACGGGCACATCCGGTCGGCCGACTTCTTCGAGGTCGAGAACCACCCGACCATGACCTACCGGTCCACCGGCGTCCGCCGGCAAGGCGACGGCTTCGTCCTCGACGGCGAGCTGACGATCAAGGGCGTGACCAGGCAGGTGCCGCTGAGCCTCGAGCTCAACGGGTTCGGCCCCGACCCCTACGGCGGCACGCGGGCCGGGTTCAGCGCCACCGGGGAGCTCAACCGGAGCGACTTCGGCGTGAGCTTCAACGCGGTCATGGAGACCGGCGGCGCGGTCGTGAGCGACAAGATCACCCTCCACCTCGAGATAGAGGCGGTTCTCCAGCCCTGACGCCTGGGCGGCTGATCGCAGCCACAAGGCGCATGACGGCGGTGGCCGGGGATTCAGTCCCCGGCCACCGCCGTTTCGCCGTCGCGGGTCCCCTTCACGGCGCGCCGGCCGTTCCGGGCTGGCTCCTTTGCTCGGTATTTGCGCAGTGGCCTGAAGCCCGCGCGGACCTCTTCCGAGAAGAGCTGTGGCTGTTCCCGGGCGGCGAAGTGCCCGCCCTTGTCTACCTCGTTGAAGTAGATAATAGAACTCAGCCGTGACACCCACCTTTACCAATGGACCACAAAGGCGGAAATACCGTTCACCGGCTGACCCTCTAACCGCGAGGCAGCTCCACCCGGCACCGTCAGTCGACAGAAGTCGTTTGTGCAGGTAGGAGGCCGAAGCCGGTGATCTAGGTCAACGCCGCGAGGCGCGGCTGCTGCACTCTGCTGCTGCATTTGGCTGATGGTTGACGATCAAATGTCAAACCTCAAGTGTCCGCTTAGGGAGAGCAGCAGCGGGTGAGTCGGCCTGTAGGCCGGGTCATGTGCCCGGGGTTCCTGACCTTGGCTAATGCGGGATACATGCCCGGTGATCTGCTCTGGCAGGCGGCGACTATGCGGGCTGGATTCGGCGAGAGTACTCTGTGGGTAGTGGGCCCGCTACATCGTGGGGTTCCGGCCGCATCGGTTGTTTGCGTGAGCCTCTGGCCGGTCGGCGCTGGAAGGGCGGCGGCAGTGACAGTCAGTCCGTATCGGGTGGCCGCTGACGCCGGTGCTGAGAGCGAGGCTGTGATCATGGTTCAGGGTTGCGAATGATCGGGAAAGCCAGTGAGTGCGAGCCACCGTTCGGCGGGGACCGCCATGAGTAGGGCGCGGCGGATCGCGTACGTCGTCGCGGGGCTGTTCTTGCTCTTTTGCGCGGTGCTGTTCGCCGCGCTGCACATCTCACTGCAACTTTGGATCCAGACGGTCGCTCTGCTGTGCATCGGGATGGTGCTAATCAGCTGGGGCCTCAGAGGCGACCATGGGGATGGAAGCAACGGAAACTAGAAGCAGCGGGAAACTAAGGGAGACGATGAGAGTGCATGTCCGCATGATCGCTGCGTTAGTAGCAGTATCGCTCGCCTTGGCCACCGCCACCGGTGCGGGCAGCCCGTCGCCCCCGGCTACGCTGCACGTTCGTGGCGGGATCAGGCACCTGCCAAGGTACGGCGTGGATGTGCCGCTCACCACGCCACAGGCCGTGCAGCGAGCGCTGGGCATCCCGCCAATGGGCACAGTGTACGTTAGCCGCTCGCCAGGGAAGTCGTTATCGACGCAACGCGGCCATTTCTACGGGATCATCTGGCTGTTGTACAACAAGCAACACCACGGCATCTCCGACAACGCGCCCGGCTCGATGGCTAAGCGGCGAATTGGCATTCGCAATGTCATTATAAACATTCTGGAAGATATCGCCGGTGGACTCGTCACCTGGATCCTTATCGAGGTCAGTAAGGGCGTTTACAAGTATGTAAAGAAATGGATCTATAAGGGCAAGCATGGCGGCATCATTTACCACAACGCTGGTGACGGCCGGTGCCTGGGCGACTTCAAGAGGGGCCTGGACGACCGCCTCGCCAGCTGCACGGATAGAAACGGTATCTACTGGACGGTAACCCGGAACTGGAGAATGGAGAACACCCTCACCGGAGGGATGCAGATCGCGTCCAGTCTCAGCAACGGCACCAAGCTCTACACGTGGTATCCGGCCAAGGACTTTTATAAGTGGACGTACGAGAACATCTGCGCGCCGGGCGGCTGTTAGGAACCGGCCATGGGCCTTGGGGGCTACAGCTCCTAGGAGTTTAGGGCGGGTCGCCGGGAATGCCGCTAATGACCCATCCCGCGACATCCCCGGCCGGTCCCGCTCAGCATAGGTCAGATGAACGAACGAGCCACGGCCGGGGTTCCAGTCATCCTGTCTAATGTACGAGGCGGCGTTGACGCTTCAGTGTCAGGAACAGGGCGAGAGAGTCTATGATGGTTATTGCCGTAGGTAGGAGGGTTGACGACTTCGGTCGACCGTAACCGGCCTGGAACGGTGCGACTGCTGCACTTGGCTGCCAGCCCTTGACCCTTAAGCGTCAAGGGCGTGTTCCATGGACCCCTGCCCCCATAGTTGCTCTAACAACGTCGACAAGCCCTAACCAGGACCCAGAACAGGTCACGCCAGTCCCGTCACAGGTCGGCCGTCCACTCGATGGTCATACGCCGGCCCTGGCAAGAGGCAGTGAAATTGTCCCTTTCCTCACGACACCTTCTTGCGATGTTGTTCCGATACGGCGCATAGTGCCCCCGCGCGCCCGGCACCGGGCTCAGCGTTGAGGACGCCGCCCGGCGCGGGCGCGCCGCCGTAGCGCGAGGCACTCTCAGATCGAACACGGACATCCGTTAACGCTGACTGATGCCACACGGGGCCGTCTTTCTCGCACCAGAACGATCAGGACTGGATAAACGCCAGCAAGTCCTTGTTGATCGTGTCGGCGTGGGTGGTCGGCATCCCGTGCGGGAAGCCCGGGTACGTCTTCAGCGTGCCGTTCTGCAGCAGTTCGACGGCTCGGGGACCCGAAGAGCGCGGGCGGCGGTGTGGGCGCGGGGCCGCGCCGGGCGGCGACGGGGGCGCGGGCGGGGTGAGAGGATCTCCTCGAACGCCGGCGACGCGGAGGAGGCCCCAGTGAAAGCCGCCAGTTACGACCGGTATGGCCCGGCAGCCGATGTCCTGCGGGTCTCCGAAATGGACCGCCCAGAGCCGGGTCCGGGCGAGGTCCTGGTCAAGGTAGCCCTCTCCGGGATCAACCCGACCGACTGGAAGGGCCGCAGCGGCGCGACGCCGCGGCCGATCGACGGTTTCCAGATCCCGCATCACGACGGCGCCGGGGTGATCGAGGCGGTCGGCGAGGGCGTGGACCCGGCCCGGGTGGGTCAGCGGGTCTGGCTGTGGATGGCGGCGGCAGGGCGGCGATGGGGGACCGCGGCCCAGTGGAGCGTCGTCACCGAACGCCAGGCCGTCCCGCTGCCCGGCAGCGCGTCGTTCGAACTCGGTGCGAGCCTGGGCGTGCCCGCGATGACCGCGCACTGGTGCCTGTTCTCCGACGGGCCCATCGACGGCAAGACGGTGCTGGTCGCCGGCGGCGCGGGCGCGGTCGGCCACTTCGCGATCGAGCTTGCGGTGCGGGCCGGCGCCCGGGTGGTCGCCACGGCCAGCGGCCCGGAAAAGGCGGAGCTGGCCCGCAAGGCGGGCGCCGCGCACGTGATCAACTACCGGGACGCGGACGCCGCGGACCAGGTCCTCGCGGCGGCCGGGCGGACCGACCGGATCATCGAGGTCGCGCTCGGTGCGAACCTGGACCTCGACCTCGCGGTGGCCAAACCCGGCTCGGTGATCGTCACCTACGCTGCCGAGCCCACCAACCCGGTGCTGCCCGTCCGCGCCTGCATGACCGCGAACGTGGTGCTGCGTTTCATCCTGCTGTACGGCGTGCCCCTCGACGCCCTCGACCGCGCCGCGGCCGACATCAGCGCGGCGCTGGCCGACGGAGCGCTGACCGAGCTGCCCGTGCACCGGTTCGCCCTGGACGACATCGTCGCCGCGCACCAGGCCGCAGAACGGGGACCGCTGGGCAAGGTGCTCATCGTCCACGACTGACCCGCGGCCGGCCAGCCCTTCTTTTCTTGCCAAACGGCTGGCGCGTGGCAACCATCGAGCAGCGCCGGCCTGTCCCCGTGGCCACGCGTGCGACGGCTGGCCCCGCGTGGGCAGCGGTGCCAGCCATCATCGGGGTCTGGCGGATCAGCCGCCGGAGGCGGGCGCCGCGCTGATCGCGCCGATCGCCTCGTCGATCGAGCGGGGCTGCGCCATGCCCAGGCGGTGCTGTTTAGCTTGGCCGAAGGGTTCCGTGCTGAGCGGTAACGTTCCCGGAACGGTCTGCGCGTAGCGTCTGCTTTGTGGGGGAGGCGCAGCCTGCGGCGAGGCAGGCACCGGTGAGCGCGGAGGTGACGGTGCGCCGCGCCCGGCTGGCGACCATCGTGCTGGGTGCGCTGGTCTTGCTCCTGGCCGGGCTGTCCGTGCCGATCGGCATCGCGGCCCGCAAGCCGTTCGACGGCCTGGCGCTCTTCGGGGTCTTGGCCGCCGCTCTCGGGTGGCTGATCGCCCGGCGCCAGCCGGGCAACCGGATCGGCTTGCTGCTGGTGGGATTTGGCGCTCTGCTGGTCTTCTATGAAGATGCCGCGAGGTACGCGGTCGCGGATTATCACGTCCACAGCGGGACGCTGCCGTTTGGTTTCCCGGCCGTGCTGGTCGCCTCGGAGCTGTGGAGCGCGCTGTTCCTGATGCCCCCGCTGATCATCCTGCTGTTTCCCGACGGCACGCTGCCGCCGCGGTGGCGGATGGTCTCCCGGGCCTACCTGGCGGTCGGCGCGCTGATCATCGCCATCCTCCTGGGCGCCGGGGCCTGGCAGAACAGCGGTACCCGGATCGTGGTGCAGGACAACGGGCAGCTGGTCAACAATTCCGGCCCGGGCGGGACGCTGGGCTTTGTGCTCTTGATCGCCTTCCTGGCCGTGCCGGTGTTCTGGGTCTTGTTCGCGGCCCGTCAGGTACTCAGCTGGCGACGGGCCACCGGGGAGCGCCGGGCCCAGCTCAAGTGGCTCATGGCGGGCAGCGTCGCCACGGTCATCGGCCTGGCCGGGACGGTCCTGCTGCAGTCGCTGACCGTGCTGGACGACATCTGCCTGGCCGTGGGGATCTTCAGCCTGCCGGTCTGCATCAGCTTGGCGATCTTGAAGTACCGCCTGTACGACATCGATCGCCTGATCAGCCGCACCCTGTCCTACACGGTGGTCACCGGGCTGCTGGTCGGCCTCTACGCCGGCCTGGTGCTGCTCGCCACGCACGTGCTCGGGTTCCGGGCCCCGGTCGCGGTCGCCGCCTCGACCCTGGTCGCCGCCGCGCTGTTCAACCCGCTGCGGCACTGGGTCCAGCGGCTAGTAGACCGCCGGTTCAACCGGGCCCGTTACGACGCCGACAAGACCGTGGCCGCGTTCGCGTCCCGGCTACGAGACGAGGTCGACCTGGACTCGATCCGGGACGACCTGGCCACTGTCGTGTACAAGGCCCTGGAGCCGGCCCAGGTGTCGGTGTGGATCAGCCAGGTTGGACGTGATTTCGGGCCGTTCCCCGGATCGCCATAAACCGGGGCATTTCATAGCGGATTTGTGCCGCGCCGCGAAACGCCGGGAACAATGGCGGGCTTTGTCGTACCCCTCGGCCATCATGGCAGCGTCCGGCCGGCCCGGTTCCCGGCGCTGGCCCCCGGCGTCACGGCGATGGGGGCACGATGAGGCTGATCCACACGTCCGACTGGCACCTCGGCCGGACGCTGCACGGGGAGAATCTGCTCGCGCACCAGGAAACCTTCCTCGCCTGGCTGCTCGACCAGGCGGTGGCGCACCGGGCCGACGCGGTGCTGGTGGCCGGCGACGTCTATGACCGGGCGGTCCCGCCGCAGGACGCGGTGGCGCTGCTGGACAGGACGCTGGTCTCGTTCGCCCGGGCGCGCATCCCGGTGATCCTGACCAGCGGCAACCATGACTCGCCGGTGCGGCTCGGCTTCGGGTCCGCGCTCGCCGAGGCGGCAGGGGTGCACCTGCGCACCAGCGTCGCCGACATCACCCGCCCGGTGGTCCTCCCCGACGACCACGGCGAGGTGGGCATCTACGGCGTCCCCTACCTGCTGCCCGACGCGGTCATGGACGAGCTCGGCGCGGAGCGCTCGCACGCCTCGGTGCTCGCCGCGGCGGCGGCGCGCATCCGCGAGGACGCCGCCGACCGCGGCCTGGCCCGCACCGTGGTGCTCGCGCACGCGTTCGTCACCGACGCCGAGGCTTCCGAGTCCGAACGTGACATCCGGGTCGGCGGGATCGGCGACGCACCTGCCGCCGTGCTGGCCGGGCTGCAGCTACCTGGCCCTCGGCCACCTGCACGGCCAGCAGGTGGTGCCCGTGCCGGGGAGCACCACCACGGCCAGGTACTGCGGGTCGCCGCTGGCCTTCTCGTTCTCCGAGCGGCCAGGCCAAGTCGGTCACGCTCGCCGAGATCGACGGCGCCGGGGCCGTGACGGCCCGGCTGCTGCCCGCGCCGGTGCCGCGGCCGCTGCGCGAGGTGCGCGGGCCGCCTCGCCGACCTGCTGGCCCGGGCCGGCGGGGACCTCGCGGACCTGGCCGGCGCCTGGGTCAAGGTGGTGCTGACCGACCGGGAGCGGCCCGTGCGCGCCGATGGAGCGGCTGCGGGAGAAGTGGCCGCACACGATCGTGCTCGACTTCGCCCCGGAGGGCGGGCTGACCGGCGCCGAGGCCGACCTGGCCCGGCTGGCCGCGGCCAGCGACCCGGTCGAGATCTGCGGGTCGTTCGTGGAGTACGTGGCGGGCGCCCCGCCGGACGTGGCCCAGCGCGCGGTGCTGCGAGAGGTGGTGGAGGCCGCCCAGCACGCCAGCGACGACCCCGGCGGAGCCGCCGAGGGCCAGCCCGCTCCGGCCGGTCACCGACCCGGCCACCCCGCGCGGTGAGGCCGCCTCACGCCGCCATGGCAGGCGCGTGATGCGGCTGCACACATTGCGGCTGCGGGCGTTCGGCCCGTACGCGGCCGAGCAGGTGATCGACTTCGACCGGCTCGCGCACGGCGGGCTGTTCCTGCTGGAGGGGCCGACCGGGGCCGGCAAGACCACGATCCTCGACGCGATCACGTTCGCCCTGTACGGCGGCCTGGCCGGGGAGGCGCCGGCCGACGACAGGCTCCGCTCGCACTTCGCCGCGCCGGACACGCGGACCGAGGTGACGCTCGAATGGTCGCTGCGCGGCGTCCGGTACCGGGTGACCCGGGGCCCGGAGTACCGGCGGCCCAAGAGGCGCGGCGACGGGTTCACCACCGAGGCGAGCCGGGTGCACCTACAGCGCCGCGAGGGCACGGGCTGGACCAGCCTGTCGCACAACAAGGCCGAGGCCGGCGAGCTGATCGCCGAGACGGTCGGGCTCACCCGCGAGCAGTTCACCCAGGTCATGCTGCTGCCGCAGGGCGAGTTCGCGAGGTTCCTGCGCAGCAGCGACGACGACCGGCGGGCGCTGCTCACCAAGCTGTTCGGCACCGAGCTGTACGACCGGATCACCGCCGAGCTGGACGCGCGCCGGACCGAGGCCACCCGGGCCAGGGACCAGGCCGGCCAGGCCACCGAGATCGCGGTGTCGGCGGCGGCCGAGGCGGCCGGGCTCGACGCCGGGCAGCGCGCGGACCTGCTGGCCGCCGCCCACGAGGAACGGCAGGGCCGGCTGGCGGACCTGGCCGGGACGCTGGCCCGTACCGTGGCCAGCACCGGTGCGGCGCTGGAAGCGGCCACGGCGGCGATGACCACGGCGCAGGCCGCGGAGGCGGAAGCGCAGCAGCAGGCCAGCCTCATGACCAGGCTGACCCAGGCGCTCGCCGGCCTGAGCGCGCACGAGGACACCCGGCCCGAGCATGAGCGGCGGGCCGGGGTGCTCGCCGCGGCCAGGCACGCGGAGCCGGTCCGGCCGCTGGTGGCCGCGCTGGATGAGGCCGGGGCCGAGGTCACCGAGGCCCGCAGCGCCTTGCTCGGCCTGGTTGCCGACCCAGATGAGGACGCGTGGGCCGGCCGGGGCGGCCAGGACGCAGCCGACCGGGCCGAGGGCGCGGATCAGGCTGCCGCCGCCTTGCAGCACTTCGCGGACACCGAACAGGCACTGCCCGGCCGTCGACGCCGAGTCGCAGGCCCTGGCTGAGGCCGCCGCGGAGGCCGAGGATCAGGTCACCGCCCTGGAGAGGGCCAAGCAGGAACTGCCCGAGCGCATCGCCGCGCTGGAAGCCCGGCTCTGTGAGGCGCGGGTGGCCGCGGCCGGCCTGGATGCGGCCCAGCAACGGCTCGCTGCGGTGGACAAACAGCGTGCCGCGGCAGCAGGCGCTGGCCGGGCTTGCGCCGCTGCTGGCCGAGGCGGCTGCGGCGGAACAGGCCGCGGTGGACGCCCATCAGCGCCTCACCGACGAGCATCTGCGCCTGATAGAGGCCCGGCTGACCGGGATGGCGGCCGAGCTGGCGGCAGAGCTGGCCGAGGGCGGTCCCTGCCCGGTGTGCGGCTCAGCCGCTCACCCCGCAGCCGGCCGTGGCCTGCGAAGCGCTGGTGTCCCCCGAGGACGTGGCGCAAGCCGGGACCGGCGCGAAGCGGCGGAGGGGCAGCGCAGGCACGCGGAGGCGGAGCACGCGGCGCTGGCCATGGACGCCGCCGCGTACGAGGCCGTCTCGGAGGGACGCGACCTCGCCGGTCTGGCCGCCGAGGTGGCCGATCTGACCGCACAGGTCGCGGAGGCCGAGGCTGCCCTGGGGGACTGCCGCCGTCTCGAGCCCGAGCTCACCGACGCGCGAGCCGAGGCTGACGGTGTGGCGCGAGACCTGCGCGCGGCCGAGAAGGCAGCGACGGTCGCCCGGAAAGAGGCCGACCAGGCTCAAGCCAACCTGGACCGGCTCCGCGCGGAACTCGCCGACGCCGCGGGTGAACATCCGTCGGTGTCCGCACGGCAGGCGGCGCTGCGGCAATCGGCGGCGGCGGACCGCGCGCTGGCGAAGGCCCTGGACGCCCTCGCGGCACGCCTTGCCGACGAGGCCAGGGCGCGGGAGCGGGTCGCCGCCGAAGCGCAGGCCCGTGGGTTCGCCACGCCGGAGGAAGCCGCCGCGGCGGTGCTCACCGGCCCGCAACAGGCCGGACTCGCCGCCGAGGTGATGTCGTGGGACGAGACGCTGGCCAAGCTCGCCGCCGCGGCACAGGCACCCGAACTGGCCGGCCTCGACCCGGGGGACGCGGCGCAGGCCGCGGCCCGGGCGCTCGCCGCATCGGCGGCGCTGGCCCAGGCGCAGGCCGATGAGCGAGCGGCGCGCGGCGCGCACGAGGCCGTCAAGGTGAAGGCCGGGCGGCTGGCCCAGCGGAGCGAGGAGGTGCGCGCCGCGGCGGAGGCTCAGGACCGCCTGGCGGCCGGGACCGAGGCGGTGATCCATCTGGCCGGCCTGGCCAGCGGCACCGAGGGCCACCGCCGGGTCGCGCTGACCACCTACGTGCTGCGGCACTGGTTCGGCCAGGTGGTGGCGGCGGCCAACGTGCGGCTGTCGGCGATGTCCTCGGGGCGGTACGAGCTGCGCCGTACCGACGAGGGCAAGACGCAGGCGGGACCGGTCCGGGCTGACGCTGGCCGTGATCGACCGGCACACCGGTGCGGAACGCAGCCCGGCCTCGCTGTCCGGCGGCGAGACGTTCTACACCTCCCTCGCCCTGGCCCTGGGCCTGGCCGACGTGGTCAGGGCGCAGGCCGGGGGAGTCGACCTGGACACCCTGTTCATCGACGAGGGGTTCGGCTCGCTCGACGCCGACACCCTCGACCAGGTGATGGGGGTCATCGACGACCTGCGCGACCGGGGCCGGGTGATCGGCATCGTCAGCCACGTGACCGACCTGAAGGACCGGGTGCCCGAGCGCCTGGAGGTGCGCCGCCTGCCCGACGGCTCGTCCGCGGTCAAGGTCGTCGCGTGAGCCGGAATCATCCCGGAGGCGGCGCGGTTGCCATGGACATGGCTTCAGGGCATCAGATCACCATCACCCCCAGCGACCGGCACATCGACGTCACCCTCGGCGGCGAGAAGCTGGCCTCCTCCGACCGGGCCATCCTGCTCGAGGAGACCGGCTCACCGGACCGCTACTACCTGCCGAAGGAAGACGTCCGCACCGACCTGCTGCGGCCCACCAGCACCAAGACGACCTGCCCGTTCAAGGGCGAGGCCTCGTACTGGTCGGTCGAGGCCGGCGGGCAGGTCCACCAGGACGTCGTCTGGGCCTACGAGACGCCGATTCCCGCGGCCAAGGAGATCACCGGGCTGCTGTGCTTCTACACCGAGAAAGGTGTCGAGCTGACCGCCACGCCCTGACGCTGACTCAGGGGGCTGCCGGTGGGGCGGGCAGGCCGAACACGCGTTCGGCGTTGGCGTGCAGGAACAGCTCGGTGGTCTCGTCGTCGAGTCGCAGGCTGTCCAGGTCGCGCAGGCAGTCGGCCGCGGGCCAGGCCGGGTGGTTCGAGCCGAACAGCACCTTGCGCCGGCCATGCCCGCGCAGGTAGTCCACGAGATCGGCCGGGTAGCGGTTGCTCTTGTAGGCCGAGGTGTCGATGTAGACGTTCGGGTACTTGGTGGCCAGCGAGATCATCTCCGCCGTCCACGGGTAGCCGATGTGGCCGCCGACGATTACCAGTTCCGGAAACTCCAGCGCGACGGTGTCCAGGTACGGAATCGGACGGCCTGGCTCTGACGGGCACAACGGCCCGGTGTGCCCGACCTGGAGGCAGAACGGGATGCTGAGTTCCACGCACTCGGCGTAAAGCGGGTAATACCGGCGGTCGCTCGGCGGCAGGTTCCACAGCCAGGGCACCACGCGCAGCGCGCGGAAGCCAAGGTCGCGGGCGCAGCGCCGCAGTTCCCGCACGGCATCCATCGGGTGGTGGAGGTCGACGGCGGCGACGCCGGCGAACCGGCCCGGATGGCTGCCCACCATCGCCGCGACGGCGTCGTTGGAAATCAGCGGCCCCCGCGGCCCCCACCACGCGCAGAGCATCCCGGTCCGCACACCCGCCGCGTCCATGGCCGCGATCGTCGCCGCCACCGGGATCTCGCCCTCGGCCAGCTGGCCGTGGGCCCAGCGGCGCAGCGAGCCGAACATCGGGTCCTTCAGGAACTCCGCCGACGGGTGCTGCATCCAGGCGTCGATGATCACGGATCAGGCCTCCTCATGGCCCCCATAATTGCACGGTGAGCGCGGCGGGAAGCGGCCGGTCCGGCCTAGCGCGGCGCGCGAGGGCTTACCGCGCCCGTTTACCGGCGAGCCAGCCGGGCGCAGCAATTCACACCGAATTCACACGCGATCCGCATAGAGCATTCTCAGCGGTGCGTTTAACGTTCCGTCACCGGCACGGGTGGGCCCACGCCTACCACTGGGTAGGTCCCGGCCCAGGGCGTGGCGCGGTCCACGCCTACCGGACGTGGGTCCCGGCCTACGGTACGCCGCGGCCCACGTCCACCACATGTAGGTCCTGACCTATTGCCTACCATGATCCACACCCACCACAGATGTGGGTCCCGGTCCATAGCACGACGCCCGGAACGCGGCCAGAATTGGTGACAGATCAGCAAAAGCTAACGGGCCACCCGCCAATATCCCCACCGGGCTCACGGTAGCGGAATTCAAGAATCTATCGCACCGCAATTACCTGCCGGCCGGACTGGCCAACCATTTTCTTTACCGGGGTTCCTCGCGGCTGTCCGCAGGCCTGCTGAGGCCATCGACGCATCGCCAAACCACGAAGGGGCTCCGGAGTGCGCACCCATGCGCGGCCACGATCGGCCGCCCTCGCCGTAAGGTGGGCGGTCGCCACCGTCGCCTGCTGCCTGGCCGCGGCGCTCTCCGCCGCGGGATACACCCTGATCGCCCGGGGCGCGGCGCCCGGCCACTTCGGCCGGCCGGGCGCCGGCCGAACGGCGCGGCGGCCGCCAGCCCTTCCGGGCCCGCCAGCGGGGGCGGGCTGGCGGCCCCGCCGCCGCCCAGGCCGTCCCCGAAAACCTGCCCGGCGCACGCGGCGCTCGTCGCGGCCCTGGCTCCCGTGCTGCGTCACCGCACCGGCCGCCTGGCCGTGGGGGTCACCGACCCCAGCACCGGCGTCACCGCGACGTACCACTCCCACCAGGCGTTCCACACCGCCAGCGTCGTCAAGGCCGACATCCTCGCCACGCTGCTGCTGGAGTTGCAGCGCCAGCACGCCGGGCTCAGCCTGGACGACCAGGACCTGGCCACCGCGATGATCGAGGACAGCGACAACGGCGCGGCGAACGCGCTGTGGTACACCATCGGGGCGACGGCGGGCCTCGCCGCAGGCGATCAGGTCCTGCGGCTGCACCATACGGTGCCGGGCCAGGACGACTGGTGGGGGCTGACCTCCACCACGGTCACCGACCAGCTTCGCCTGCTGTCCGACCTGACGTCCCGGCGTTCGCCGCTGACCGGTGCCTCCCGCCGTTACGAACTGACGCTGATGCGCGACGTCGAGCCCGGCCAGAACTGGGGCGTCACCGCGGCCGCGGGAGGGCGGACCCAGCCGGCGGTGAAGAACGGGTGGATGCCCGACGGCCCGCTGGGCCTGTGGGTGATCAACAGCATCGGCGTGGTCACCCACCACGGCCAGCGCCTGCTCGTCGCCGTGCTCTCCAGCGGCCAGCCGTCCGAGCAGGCGGGCGTCAGCCAGGTGCAGGCCGCCGCCAGGGCCGCCGCAGCCGCGATCACCAAGCCGGCCTGCCCGCACCGATAGCGCCGGTGCCGCGCGACGCGCCCCCGGGACGACGCAGCCCGCGGAGTGTGACATGACCGGCAGTCAGGCGTCGCGCAGCCGGAGCAGCAGGCCGCCGGCCAGCAGGGCGGCGGCGGCCCACGCGGCCAGCACGCCCAGGCCCGGCCAGGGGCCGATAGGCAGTTTGCCGAGGTCCCTGGTGGCCTGGATGGCCAGCCCGGCGGTCATCGGGCCGTACCGCTCAAGACGGTCCTGCCATACCGGGTCCAGCACGCCCAGCTGCGTGAACAACGGCACGATGTAGAGCAGGGCCAGCAGCACCGCGATCGACGCGGCGGAGTCCCGCAGCGCGGTGGCCAGGCCGAGGCCCAGCAGCGCGACCAGGGCCAGGTACAGCACCGAGCCGGCCGCCGCGCGCAGCGTCGGCCCGGCGCCGAGGGACAGCGCCTCGGAGCCGTGTGCCCCGGTGAAGCCGTTGCCGGGCAGGATGAAGTGAGCGGCGAGCACCGATCCGAGCACCGCGACGGCCCCCACGGCCAGCACCACGCCGGCCAGGATGATCGCCTTGGCGGCCAGGGCGGTGGCTCGCCGCGGCACCGCGGTGAGCGTGATCCGGATCATGCCGCTGCTGTATTCGCCGGTGATGACCAGCACGGCGAGGACGGCGACCGCCGCCTGGCCGAGCAGGATCCCGGTGAGGCTGAGCTTGGTGGTGTCCTCGGCGCACGAGGCCGGGCACTTCTCCGCCACGGTCGCCAGGGTGCTCACACCCACGGTCAGCACGATCGCGGTGAGCAGCAGCCAGGCGGTGCTCGGCACCGTGCGCAGCTTCGTCCACTCCGCGTGCAAGGCCTCCCGCAGCGCGATCATGCGTCCCTCCGGCGCAGCTGGTAGGTGGCCAGGCCCAGGCCTGCCGCGGCCCACGCGGCGGAGACGGCCAGCCCGGTCCACGGCGCCAGCGGGAAGCAGCCGTTGTACGGCAAACAGGTGTGCATGACCTGCGAGTACTGCGGTATGCCCTGCTGCACGCCGAACGCGGCCGCCGGGGTCAGCCGCAGCAGCCAGTCCGCGTACTGCTGGGGCAGGATGGTCCCCAGGATCAGCGGGACGATCACCAGCACCACCACGGTGGTGATCGCCCCGGCGCTGCGGCGCACCACCGCGCCGGCGGACAGCGCCAGGATCGCGGCCACGGCGAGCATCCCCGCGGTGCCCACGACGATCTGCAGCCCGCGCCCGCTGGTCAGCGACCAGACCGGGTACACCGAGGACACCCAGCCACCCGAGTGCAGCTTGTGCTCGGCCAGCGGGAGCGCGATGGCAGCCCCGATAAGCCCGGCCACGAACGTGGCCGACCCGATCACGATGGCCTTCGCGGCCAGCACCCGGCCCCGGCGCGGGCTGGCCGCGAACGTGGTGCGGATCAGGCCCCGGCGGTACTCGGCGGTGATGAACAAGGCGCCGAGGGCGATGACCGCGATCAGCCCGATGGCGGTCCCCTTGAAGACCGTCCCCAGCGGGTCGACATTGGTCACGTACGGCGCGATGTCACCGCCGTACGCGCGCACCCTGAACGTGCCGCCGGACCTGGCCAGGCCGCCGGCCGCCGCCCTGTGCTTCCCAACGCAGATACTGCCTGGCGGCAGCGGCTGCCGGCAGCCCTTGTCGTTCCCGTTGGCCGGACCGGCCACAACGGACGAGCCGCCGACCGCGCCCGCGCTCCAGGTAGCGCCGGGCCGCCCGCCGGACAGGCTGACGCGGTCGAAGACGGCGGCCGCCTGCGTGTCGAACGGGTAGAAGCTGTTGCTGGCGAAGCCCTGACTGGCCGCAACGTACTGCGGCGAGGCGACGAACAGCCCTGCCTGCACCGTGGACGGCAGCCCGGCCAGGGTGGCGGTGGCGATCTTCGTCCAGTGGCTGCCGTCGGCGGAGTCGTAGCCGGTGATCGTGTCGCCGGAGCGGGTCAGCCGCAGCCAGCGCGATGACGCCGCGGACACCGTGCCCGGCAGCCCGGCGGTGTCGTTGGTGTAGTTCCACTGCATGCGGACGCCGTGGCCCGGGGTGGCCATGACGGCGGCGTAGGCAGACCCCGGCGTGGTGCTGGCCTTGATGATGACCCCGGCCTTGGCCCACGGCTGGGGGCCCAGCGGCGGCGTCACCCCGGGGGGCACCTGCCCGGGCTGCACGGAGCCGGTGAGCGAGGTGACTCGGGCGGTGATGCTGCCGTTGCCGTCGAGCGACTGGTGTGTGAAATAAAAGTTGTCGGTGACCGCCTCGCCGCCCGGGCCGACGGTGGTGTCCGGGCTGGCCGCCGCGTTCTTGCCCGCGTTGGCCGTGCCCGCGAGGGCCACCACGGCCACCGCGGTCAGCACCGCGGCGGCGACCATGGCGATCACCCAGCCGCGCACGGTGCGGAACTTGGTCCACTCGGACCGCAGCAGGTGGGGGAAGTCATCACGTCCGGGCCGCTGGCCGGACCGGTACGGAGTCATCGTGCCGGTGCTCATTGCGCCGCCTCCTTGGCGCCCTCGGGCACGGCAGCGCGCTCTGTTGACCCGGGGGGACGACCCCCCGTACCCCCCGCACGGAATTCCACCGCGTCCCTGGTCAGCTCCATGTAGGCCTCCTCGAGCGTGGCGCGGTGCGCGGACACCTCCGAGAACGGCACCCCGCCGCCGGACAGGACGGCCACGATGCGCTCGGCCGGCAGCCCGGACACGGTGAGCGTGTCGCGGCCGGTGGCCGCCACGGTGCCGCCCGCCCGGGTCAGCGCGGCCGTCGCGTCCGACCAGGCGGTGGTGCGCAGCGAGACCCGGTTGCCGGACGCGGCCGTGATCAGCTCCGCCACGGTGGTGTCCGCGATGACCTTGCCGCGGCCGACCACCACCAGGTGATCCGCGCTGTCCTGCAACTCGCCCATCAGGTGGCTGGACACCAGCACCGCGCGGCCCTCGCCGGCCAGCGACCGGAGGAACCCGCGCATCCACACGATGCCCTCGGGGTCCATGCCGTTGAACGGCTCGTCGAACATGAGCACCGGCGGGTCGCCGAGCATCGCCGCCGCGATGCCGAGCCGTTGCCGCATGCCCAGCGAGTAGCCGCCCGCGTTCCGCCGGGCGGCCTTGTCCAGGCCGGCCTCCTTGATGACGGTGTCGACCCGGTGGGCGGTCAGGCCCTGGGAGTGGGCCAGCCACAAAAGGTGGTTGCGGGCGCTCCGGCTGGGCTGCAAGGCGGCGGCGTCGAGCAGCGAGCCAACGTGACTCAGCGGGTGCCGCAGGCTCGCATACCGCTGGCCGCCGATCAGCGCGGTGCCCTCGTCGGCCGCGTCCAGGCCGAGGATCACGCGCATCGTAGTGGACTTGCCCGCGCCGTTGGGCCCGACGAACCCGGTGACCTCGCCGGGCTGGACGGTGAACGTCATGCCGTCCAGCGCCACCGTGGGCCCGAACAGTTTGCGCAGGCCGTTGACTTCGATAGTCGCTTCCATGCCAGTCACGGTAGGGAAGCGGCGGTGCCCAAGTCGTCACGCTGGGGAGCCGTCTTCGCCGCCGCTGGCATGGGGGACACCGGCCCCGCGCATCCCTCGCGCGAGGGACGCCCGGAAGGCCCGCCAGGGGGACGCAAGCTCGCTGGCCAGCGAGGACAATGGCAATGTGGACCAAGAGGGTGACGGGCGCGGCCGGTGGGCCGCGGCGCTGCTGCGGGTGGCCGCGATCCCGCAGGCGCCCGCCGTGGCCGGGGTGCTGCTCGCCGTGCTTGCCGCGGCCCAGGCGATCGTGGCGCCCCCGAGCACGAGCGCGGGCGCCGCGAACCCGCAGATCGCGCAGATTGCCTATGTGCTGCTCGCATTGGCCACCACGCTGCCGCTCGGGCTGCTCTGGGCGTATCCGGCGGCGGCAGCGGTGGCCGTCTGCGCGGCGAGCGTGCTGTCCCTCGCGGCCTTTCACACGCTGCCCGCCGCGGGCCTAGCCGCCGTGCTCCTACTCCTGTACCGCCTCGGCCGGAGCGGATCACAGGTACTGGCCGCGCTGCTCGCGCTGCCGTTCCTGGTGCTGGCGCTGGCCGGCCCGGCGGCCTCCGGGGCCAGGATCCCCGCCGTGCTGCTGGCCGCGGCGGGCCCGGCCGCGGCGTGGGCCGGGGCCGCGCGGCGGGCCAGGAGTGAGGCCGCGGAGTACAGCGCCGCCCGGGCGGTCATCGCGGGGTCGATGCTCGAACACACCGCGCGCGGCGAACGGGCCAGGGTCTCCCGCGAACTCCACGACGTCGTGGCCCACCATATTTCCATGATCGCTGTGCAGGCCGAGACGGCCCGGCTGACCACCGCCGGGATGCCCGCCGCCGGGGCGCGGCAGCTGTCCGCCATCGGCGACACCGCGCGGGCCGCGCTGACCGAGATGCGGCGGCTGCTCGGCGTGCTGCGCGAGGACACCAGGACCGGCGCACCGGCCCGGCGGCCCCAGCCAAGCCTGCTCCAGCTCAACGAGCTGCTCGACGAGGCACGGGACGCGTCGGGATCGGGCATCCGCCTGATCATCCACGGACCCATGACCGCCCTCGACCCCGGCATCGAGCTGGCCGCCTACCGCATCATCCAGGAGGCGCTCACCAACGCCCGGCGGCACGCCGAGGGCGCCGCCGTGGACGTGGAGCTGCACTACACCGCCGGTGCCCTGCGGCTGCGCGTGCGCGACAACGGGCCGGGCCCGCCGCCCTCCTCGGCGTGGCCCGCCGCCGCGCCGCCGTACGGCGGCCACGGGCTGCTCGGCATGCGCGAGCGCGCCGCCGCCGTCGGCGGCGAGCTGGCCACCGGTGCCGCGAACGGCGGCGGCTTCCTCGTCGAGGCCACCTTGCCGACGTCGGCCGAGGCGGCCGCGTGACCGCGCCGCCGGAGGTGATCCGGGTCATCGTCGCCGACGACCACGAGGTGGTCCGCACCGGCTTCGCCGCGCTGCTGGACACCCAGCCGGACTTCGCGGTGGCCGGCACCGCCCGCGACGGCGCCGAGGCGGTGCGGATCTGCCACGACCTGCACCCGGACGTCGTGCTCATGGATGTCCGGATGCCGGGCACCGACGGCATCGAGGCAACCAGGCAGCTGACCGACTCCGGCCAGGACGGGCCGCGGATCCTCATCCTGACCACGTTCGACCTCGACGAGTACGTCTACGACGCGCTGTGCGCCGGGGCCAGCGGCTTCCTGCTCAAGGACGTGACCGCCGAGCGCCTCTTCGACGCGGTCCGGGTCGTCGCCGCGGGCGAGGCGCTGCTCGCGCCCACCGTCACCCGCCGCCTCATCGGCGAGTTCGCCCGGCAGCGGAGGGGCGCGGCCGCGCCGTCCACGGCCGGGCTCGCCGCGCTCACGCCCCGCGAGACCCAGGTGCTTCGCCTGGTCGCCGAGGGCCTGTCCAACCCGGAGATCGCGGCTCGCCTGGTGGTCACCGAGGAGACCGTCAAGACGCACGTCAGCCGCGTGCTCGGCAAGCTGGGCCTGCGCGACCGGACCCAGGCGGTCGTCGCCGCGTACGAGTCGGGCCTGGTGGTACCGCGCTCGGGTGGTGCGGGGCAGCTCTAGGCCTCACGCTTCGCCCTGGGCGCCTGGGCTGTGGGTGAAACCAAGCGTGCGCTGGCCGGCCTTGCCGACCTCGATCACGAAACACACCCGGCCCGGGCCACGAACCGGGAACGGGGCGCCGGTGTACTTCACCGAGATGGGGTCCATGTAGCGGCAGTCCTCGTCCGGCCGCACCTCGGTCACCCGGCCCTGGACCGCTGCCATCCGGTACGGGTTGGCCAGGTCAACCACGGAGATGGCGACCCGGGGATCCCGGCGCATGTCCCTGGCCTTCCAGGTGCTTTCTCCGGTGCACACGAGCAGGTGGTCGCCTTCCACGCCGACCCACACCACCCAGTTCCGGGGCGAGCCGTCGGCGCGCAGCGTCGACAGGTGCACGTAGTTCGGCGCATCGAGCAGGGCCCGGACATCATCCGGTAGGGCTATGGCCATGCCGGCATGGTAGACGTGCTACCGGACGCGCCGCACGGCCGGCGCGGCGGAGAGCCGAAGGGCGGGCTGATGCTGCCACCGGACGGGCACGTGCACACCGAATGGTCCTGGGACGCGCTCGACGGTTCCATGGAGCATGCCTGCGCGCGGGCGGTGGATCTGGGGCTGCCCTCGATCGCCTTCACCGAGCACGCCGATTTCACCCGCTGGGTGATCGAGCCCGGGAGGCGGGCGCGGATGCGGGCGGTGAACGCGGGCCGGGTGGGGCCGGATGGCGTGTGGCAGCCGCCGGCCTTCGACACCGCCGGCTACCTGGCGTGCGTGGCGCGGTGCCGGGAGCGGTTCGGCGGCCTGCGCATCCTTACCGGGATGGAGCTGGGGGAGCCGCACTGGCATGAGGCGCAGGTCAAGGCCCTGCCCGGCATCGGCGACTTCGACCGGCTGCTTGGGTCGGTGCATTCGCTGGCGCTCGACGGCCCGAGGATGGTGGATCACCTGTTCGGTGGCTTCGACCCGGGTGAGCTGATGCGTGCCTACCTGGCCGAGGTGCTGCGGCTGGTGGACTCGACGGCGCCCTTCACGGTGCTGGCGCACGTCGACTACCCGGTGCGGCACTGGCCGGCCGAAGCCGGCCCGTTCGACCCCGCCGCCTTCGAGGACGAGTACCGTGCCGTGCTGGCCGCCCTGGCCAGGTCCGGCCGCGCGCTCGAACTCAACACCCGGGTGCCGCTCCCGGCGCCGATCGTTGCGTGGTGGTACCAGCCGGCGGCGACGCGCTCACCTTCGGCAGCGACGCCCACCACCCGGCGTCCGTGGCCAGGGAGTTTTCCGGCGCGGCGGCGGTGGCCGAGGCCGCGGGCTTCCACCCCGGCCGCCATCCGCACGACATCTGGCGCCGGGAACGGCTGTGGTAGCCACGCAAGCATCGGCAATAACCCTGCCATCATCCCGGCTCCGGCCCGCCACGCCGTGGGCGTAAAGCACGCATATATGGAGATAACGGTAAATAAGCCCGCTGGTGTGACCGCGCCACGCCGAGCGCAGGGACCTCATTCCGGGCTCCTGTGGTAACTCCGGGTTACCGTAGGAAATGTGTTCGGATGTGAACTTCAGGCCCCCTGGCCACGGACCGCGTTCGCCGTGATACTCCCGGCCGATCGAAGGTGGCATGACGTCTACGGATGACGCCAGCAAGCCCGAAGCGGCTACCGCCGACCACGCTGGCAGCGTGCTGTGCCGCCTGTTGATCTCCCACCCAGAGGTGGTCGACATCGAAATTCTCGGCCAGATGGACCTGCCCGAAGGGATCATCTACTCGCTGGGCGTCATCCTGCCCGACGGCCGGGAGTTGCTGGTCGACGTCGGCTACGTCTGACGCGGCGCCCCGCCCGCCCGGCCCTATGCGCACATGGGGTTGCGAAGCGGGCCGCTCGCGAGGTCGTACTGCCCCTTGAAGAACCCGTGCGGAACCAGGTGGGCGTACTGGTGGTCGCCACCGAAGGTGTTGCCGTTGCGCATGTTGCCGAACTCCCATACGCACTTCCCGGCGACCTTCGCCTGCGTGTAGTAGGGGTAGAAGTGCCCGGGAGCGTGCGGTGGCGGGACCGCGCATCCCGACGGGGTGTGCGGCGTGCAGGTGGTGAGCTCGCTCGCCGGGGCGTCGGTCTCGAACTGGATGCTGGAGTACGTGGCCCCGCCGAGGGTCGTCGGCTGCTGTTCCAAGAACGGCGACGGGAACCGCTTGGGCGTCAGCGAGTTCGGCCAGTCCGCGTAGTACGGCGTGCCGTCGAAGTCCAGGTCGCCGTTCTGCGTGAAGTTGTCCAGGCAGCCGGTGACCTGGTCGGGCGGCGCGGTCCCGCCGTGGGTGTCACCCGCCTTGTAGCACAGCGCGTCGGTGTCTTCCTGGCCGTCGAAGCTCCGGTCGGGCGGTCCCGCCTTCTCGTACGCCCCGTGGCAGAACGTCCACGAGGTGTCGGAGTTCACGGCGAACGGAACCGTGACGCTGCTGCACGGCTCGAAGTGACCGGTCTCGTACTCGGTGAGGATGCCGGACAGCAGCACCGACCAGCCGATCGAGTTCGCCTGCCGGGCGGTGTTGAACAGCGGCTGGAAGTTGAACGGCGTGCCGTCGCAGGTGACGAAGCTGGTGTTCATGAAGCCGTTGGCGGCTGAGGCGATCATGAACCCGCTCCGCCGGGTGGTGAGGTCGCTGACCTTGATCTCGAGGGCGTGCTTCCCGCCGGCGAGGCTCGCGTCGAACATGTGGGTGCGCACCAGGTCACCGGGGTTCATAAGCAGCGTCTGGTTGTTCGGCGTGAACGTCGCCGCGTCGGAGAGCTGCGGGCTCGGCGGCCCGGCGGGCACCCCGTTCCGCTGGATGAAGGCGAAGTTGACCGGCTCCACGCAGTGGGTGTTCATGCCGCCGCTGGAGGTGGCCTCGAGCGAGTCGATGTTCAGCGCCGCGCACCAGTGGGTGTTGTCGCAGCTGACCGACTCGGAGAACGGGGCGAAGCCGGGCGGGTAGAACTGCATCTCCATGAACGCGCCGCCGCCGCCGGCGAAGGTGCCGTGGGGGGCGTTGGAGTCACTGTTGGGCTTGCACCGCGCCTGCGGGTAGGACTTCGGGTCGCAGATGCTCATCCCGTACCACGGCGCCGGGGAGAGCTCGAACCAGTGGGTGACGTCGTGACCGGGATGGGTGACGGTGGGCTTCGCCACCGGGTCGCGGGGGAGGCGCTCGGTGAAGGTCACGTTGTTGCCGGAGCCGGGCCGGCTGGAGAGGAACCGGATGGATGGCTCGTCGTGCCCGATGTAGTGGCCGTTGTCGTAGAAGCGAGCCCCGTAGCCGCCGGACAGGCCCCGGATGTCCGTGCACCACAGCTTGCGGGTGACCGCCCGCTGGGTCGTGCTGTAACCGTTGCAGTCGAGTTCACCGACGGCGTTGGGGCGTACCGGGTGGGCCGTCCGGGCCGCGCTGGGCGTCACGCCCAACAACATCTGCCCAGTGACCACCAGGGCCACCGCGGGGAGTCCGACCGCTCCTAATGAGAAGGTCCGCCAGTGGTTACGCAGGCGTCCAACCATGAGTGCTGCTCCCTTCGTTCGGTCCGGCCGGCCGCCGGGCCAGTCTCTCCCCGCGCTTCGCACAAGTCCAGCCACGCAAGGTGGCCGCTGGTAGTACAGACTTGGCTGCGGGGAGTCACTCGCGATAGGGGGCCCACGGGTGGGCGAACTCAGCATCGGCGGCGCCTGGCTGTACGCGCCTCAGGTCCGGCAAGACCGGCGCGGCAGGTTCTTCGAGATGTTCTCCGGCCACGCGTTCGCCCGCGACCTTGGTTACCGGCTCGAGGTGGCGCAGGTCAACTGCTCGGTCTCGCACCGGGGGGTCATCCGCGGGATCCATTTCGCCGACGTACCCCCCGGCCAGGCCAAATACGTCTGCTGCGTCAGCGGCAGCATCATGGACGTCGTCGTTGACCTGAGGGTCGGCTCGCCGACGTTCCGGTCCTGGGAGGCGGTGGAGCTTGACGGGGCGGGCGGGCGCGCGCTGTTCCTCGCCGAGGGGCTCGGTCATGCGTTCACGGCGCGGACCGCCGAGGCCACCGTCGTGTACCTGTGCTCGTCGCCGTACCGCCCGGGCGGGGAACACGGAATCCATCCGCTGGATCCCGGCATCGGGATCACGTGGCCGGACGATGGCGAGGTCATTCTCTCCGACAAGGACGCCGCCGCCCCGCGGCTGGAGCAGGCGCTCGCCGAGGGACTTCTGCCCAGCTATGACGAGTGCCTGGCGCACGCCCGCACGCTGCGGCCGTGAACCCGCCGGGCGCTCCGGGCGCCCTTGCCGTGCACCCTTACCGGGCGGCGGCGGCGGCGACGGCGGGCAGGGCCCGGGCAAGCGCGCCGGCCCAGTCGCCGATCGGCGCGACCCCGGTCCGGGCCCATGCGTCGTGCCCCAGGACGCTGCACCCGGGCCGGGGCGCCGGGCGCGGAAAGGCGGCGGTGGTGACCGGGCTCACCCGGTCAGGATCGGCCCCGATCAGGCGGAAGACCTCACGGGCGAGCCCGTACCAGGTGGTGGCGCCGGTGCTGGTGGCGTGGTACACGCCGGGTTCCGCCCCGGCCTGGATCAGCGCGACGATCTGCTGCGCGACGTCGACGGTCCACGTCGGCTGGCCGCGCTGGTCGTCCACCACCTGAACGCCTGCCCCTCGCCGGCCCGCCTGATCATCGTCCGGACGAAGTTCGGCCCGTGGGCACCGTACAGCCACGCCGTCCGCACGACGTATCCGCCGCCGGGCATGGCGAGGACGGCCTGCTCGCCCGCCAGCTTCGTGCGCCCGTAGGCGTTGACCGGTGCGGGGATGTCGGTTTCGGCGTAACTTCGCTGCTCGGTCTTGCCGAACACGTAGTCCGTGGAGAGCTGCACGAGGCGCGCGCCGTGGCGGTGACACGCGGCGGCCAGGCTCGCCACGCCCGATCCGTTCACCTCCAGCGCCTCGGGCTCGTGCTCCTCCGCCGCGTCCACCGCGGTCCAGGCGGCGCAGTTCACCACGACGTCCGGCTTGTGCTCGCCGATGCAGCCGGCAACGGCCACCGGATCGCTGACGTCGAGCTCGCCGCGCGCCAGTGCGGTCACCGGCTCGCCGCGGCGGCGCAAGAGCTGGCCGATGTCCTGACCCAGCATCCCGGCCGCGCCGGTCACCAGCCACCGGTTCACGCGCTTGGCCCGTCGTGGCCGGTCGTGCTCGCCGTGGCCGCCGCGTCACCCCGGGCCGGTGCCTCGGGCCGCTTGAGCGGCTCCCACCAGGCACGGTTCTGCCGGTACCAGCGCAGCGTTTCGGCGAGCCCCGCGCCGAAACCGATCCGGGGCGCATAGCCCAGGCCTCGCAGCAATGAATCATCCAGCGCGTAGCGGCGGTCGTGTCCTTTGCGGTCTGGAACATGCGTCACCATGTCCCAGCCGCGGCCGCAGGAATCCAGGATGGCCTGAGTCAATTGCAGGTTGGAGAGCTCCGCGTCACCGGCTATGTGATAGACGCCGCCCGGCGCGCCGCGTTCGAGTACCAACTGGATGCCCCGGCAATGGTCCGCGACATGGATCCAGCCGCGGACGTTCTTCCCGTCGCCGTAGACCGGGACCTGCACCCCGTCCAGGAGGTTGGTGATGAACAAAGGGATGATCTTCTCGGGAAACTGATAAGGGCCGTAGTTATTACAGCACCGGGTAATCAGGACATCGAGGCCATGCGTCCGCGCATACGCCCGCGCGAGCATGTCACCGCCGGCCTTTGACGCCGCGTAGGGCGAGTTCGGTTCCAGCGGCGCGTCTTCGGCCCACGATCCCTGACCGAGGCTTCCGTACACCTCATCGGTGGATACCTGGATGACGCGCTTCACCCCGGCGGTCAGGCAGGCGTCAAGCACGGTCTGCACGCCGATGACGTTTGTCTCCGCGAAAGCCCGTGCCGCGGCGATGGAACGGTCCACGTGGGTCTCCGCGGCGAAGTTGACAACCACGTCATGGCCCGGCACCACCGAGGCCATCAGCCCGGCGTCGCAAATATCACCCCGGATGAAGGTGAACCCGCCGCTGCCCGCCACCGGTTCGAGGTTGGCAAGATTCCCGGCATAGGTCAGCTTGTCCAGCACCGTGACCCCAGCCTCGCCGTAGCCCGGGAAGTCACCCGCCAGCAGCATCCGGGCGTACTGGGAGCCGATGAAACCGGCACCGCCGGTGACGAGAACCCTCATGGCAGGCCTGCCGGGAGCGTCCTGGCGTGCGGCATTGACGGCCTCGATCCTTTTCCTGTTGAGCGTCGTAAATCGCCCGGCTTCGGTGGTCTCACGAACTGATTTGAACCTCGCTATGGTCGGCAAGCACGAGACGGTGCGCCTTGGGAACCCCCGAAGCGGGCGTGACCTTCACGTGCCGGCCGATAAGCGAGCCCTCGATGCGCCGGACCCCCTGAATCAGCGAGCCCTGAAGCACGATCGAGTACTGCAATTCGCTGTCGAGAATAGTGCAGTCCTCGGCCACGGAGCTGAACGGCCCGATGTAGGAGCCAGCCACTTTCGTCCGCGCCCCGACGACGGCGGGCCCAACAATACGGGAGGCGGTCACCTGCGCGCCTTCCTCGATGGCGACCCGGCCGATCAGCTCGCTGGCCTCGTCCACATCACCGAGCTGTTTCGGCTCGAGAGTCTCCAGAATCCGCCGGTTTACCTCCAGCATGTCCGCGACGTTGCCGGTATCCTTCCAGTAACCGGTGATAATGGTGGATTTCACCCGCCGGCCGTTGTCGATCAGCCATTGGATCGCCTCGGTGATCTCGAGTTCCCCGCGCGCGGACGGTGTGAGCTGGCGGGCCGCCTGGTGGACGGCGGGGGTGAACATGTAGACGCCCACCAGAGCGTAGTTGCTCTTGGGCTCCGCGGGCTTCTCGACGAGGCGGACCACGTGCCCCGACTGGTCCAGCTCGGCGACACCGAGCTGGCGCGGATCGGGCACCTGGGTCAGCAGGATCTGCGCATCCGGCCGGTGACCCCTGAAATCATCCACCAGGTCCCTGATGCCGCCCACGATGAAGTTATCGCCGAGGTACATGACAAAGTCATCGCCCGCCAGAAAGCTTTCGGATATGAGCAGGCCATGGGCGAGCCCGAGCGGGGCCTCCTGCTGGATATAAGAAATTTCGAGCCCAAATTTCGCGCCGTTGCCGACCGCCGCCTTGATCGCCGGGGCGGTGTCGCCCACCACGACGCCGACGTCGGTGATGCCCGCGTCCCTGATGTCCTCCAGGACGTAAAAGAGCACCGGCTTGTTGGCAACCGGCACGAGCTGTTTAGCTGACGTGTAGGTGATCGGGCGCAGCCGGGTCCCCGCTCCACCAGCCAGGACCAGGGCTTTCACGCGGTCCATCGTAGAGGATCGGCGCCTTTGGCACCCGGGTGGCGTGGCCCGCCGGATAGTCACCGCGCGTAGTTAACGCCCCGCTGGCGGTACCGGCCCGGTAGGCCGCCCAAAGCCCTGACCACCGGCGCCGCCGCAGTCCTACAATTAAGCGTGGATTCGTCAGCCCAGCCCTTCCTGGCTGTCCGTGGTGCGGGTGCCACCGAAATGCGCCTTGCGGAAACGTAGACATGGACCATGGCGCGATAGCAACCTGGCGGCGGGTGAGGGTTGTCGACGATGAAAACGCCGCGTTTGGCGTGCCCCGGCTGTTTATCCGGGGCACCGGCAGCTCCGGGGCGGTGGCGTGGGAGCTGCGCTACGGCGGGCTGCCGATCGCCGCTGGGGACCTGGGCCCGGAGCAGGAGGCCGCGTTCGTGGAGGTCGCCTCGATCCAGCCGTCCATGGACGGCGCAGGCTTCACCATCACCGCGCGGTCCGGGGACGGTGCGCTGTGCCCGGTCGAGGCGACCTGCGTGCGGCCCACACGGCCGGCCACCCGTGCCGAGGCCACCGCGCGGGCGCGGTGGCCCGACGTACGCAACCAGGAACAGGCACCCCCGTTCCGGAAGCCGTTCCTTGCCGGGATCCGGGATGTCTCCGGGGGAGTTCCCTCCGGTGGAGGAAGCGATCCGGGCGGTCAGCGATGCGTCTGCGTCTATCACGACGTCTCGGTGCTGCTGAAATACCGGCGCCTGCGGGTGCGGGGGGAAGCGGGGGCGGCGCCGCGGCAGGCCGGCCCGGACCATTCGGGCTAGGCGGGCAGATGCTCGGCTGGCTTGTGGGTGCGCTGCTGACCGCCTGGTTCCTGATCACCGTGCTCCGCAACCTTCCGCGCCTGCGGGTACCGTTGGCGCGCCGGGACGCGGGCCGGCTGCTTCCGGACTGGGCGCTGTTCGCGCGGCCCCGGACCAAGGACATGATCCTGCTGCGGCGGGACCTGCTCCGGGACGGGACGTTTACCAGCTGGCGGGAGGTTGAGGTGGCCGGTCCCCGCCGCTGGTACAACTTCATCTGGAATCCCGAACTCGGCCCCAGGCGGGCTTTCCTCGGCCTGGCCAGCATCATCGCCGCCGAGGCCAGCCGGGGCCGCCTGGCCGCCCGGGGGCGCCCAGGGCCAGGGCAGCCCCACCGCCCTGACCGCCATGATGACCGTGCCCTACCTCACCGTCCTGCGTTACGTTTCGGAACGGTCGCATGCCGCGGTCGAGGCAACGCAGTTCATGATCATGGCCGTGGCCGGCCAGGCTATCACCGGCCGCTACGGAGACGGCGAGCCCGGCAGCATCGAGTTCGTCTCCGAGTTGCACCGGGTCAATGGGCCCGGTGCCGCGGGGGACCCGGCCCACGGCGAGCCGCGATGATTGGCATTGCGGCGCTCACGTCGCCGTTCGGCGCGATGTCCTGGATGATGCGGATCGGCTCGGTGGGCGTGGCGATCTCCTCCCTGGAGTCGCTGGCCCGCCGCGCGGACCTCGGGCCCGGCGGCCTGCTCGACGGGGAAGTGCAGATAACCAGAGCCCGCTGGCTGCTGCCGTTCGGCTTCCTCGCGTCACGGGGCCCGGCCGTGGCGCTCACCGGGGCGCGCTTCGCGGCCGCCTGCGCGGTGCTCGCGGGTGCCAGCAACTTGGAGGTGGCCCGGGCCGGCGCCATCGTCATCGCGGTCACCACCGTGCTGCTGCGATTCCGCTCCCCGCTAGGCATCCACGCCTCGGGCACCATGGTGATGATCACCTTCACCGCTGCCGCCCTCGGCCTGGCCGTTGGCACCCGGCTGGCGCTGATCTTCGCCCTGGCGTTTATCGCCGCCCAGGGCTGCCTGTCCTACTTCGTCGCCGGAGCGACCAAGCTCGCCACGCCGTCGTGGCGGTCCGGGCAGGCGATCCCCCTCATCTCGTCGACCCTCATGTGGGGTAACGGTACGCAGGCCGTGCTGCTGGAATCCCATCGCCGCCTGGCCCTGGCGCTGTGCTGGATCACGATGCTGGGGGAGTGCGCGGTGCCGCTGACGCTGGTGGTGCCGCTCCCGGTGGCGCTTGCGCTGCTCGGCTGCGCGGGCGCCTTCCATGTGATCACCGCGGTCGAGATGGGGCTCAACAGCTTCGTGTGGGCCTTCGGATCCACCTACCCGGCGATGATCTTCTGCTGGTACTGGCTGCACGGGGCGCGGGTCTAGCGCATCCGGGCCACCCGCCGGGTTACGGGGGTGGCGGGTCGGCGAAGAACTCCAGGGCCCCCTTCCCGATCTCCAGAAGCGTCCGCTCCGGTGCCAGCGGGTGGGTGATGCCCGCGCGCACATCGCGCAGCGCCTGCTCGAACGGAAGAGCCCGCATGTAGGAGCGGCTGCCGAGAAGCTCCATCGCCAGTTCGACGATGCGGATGGACGACAGGATCACCTGGCGCTTGGCCAGCATCGTGGTGATGAAGTGGTCCTCGGTGCCGACCGACTCGTCGGTCGTGTCGTCGATGAGCGCGTCAAGTGCCCACCCGGCGGAGCGAAACTCGTGAGTGAGCAGCCCAGCAATACGTTGCTGGGCGGGGTCGGCCGCGCCCCGCGCCGCCGCGAGGCGCAGCGCCCTGTCCCGCATCCCGCCTGCCGCACCCAGATAGACGGCGGCGATCACCGTCAGCGCGATCTGTAGCGCCGGCAAACGATGACCTTCGATCCGCGGGCCGGCAGATTGCTCGCCGGCTTCGTCGCCGGGCTGCGCAGCGTCCCGGGCGGCACCGTCCCCGCCGCCCCGGCGTGCACCGCGCGCGCGGCGGGCCACCGCACGGAGCGGCTCGAGGTTGAGGACGTTGGCATCCGGGACGAACACCTCGGAGAAGGCCACCGGGTTGCTGCCCGAGCCGCGCATCCCCATCGCGTCCCAGTCATCGATGATCTCGGTTCCCGGATCCGCGGTTGGTATCAGCACGGTCGTCGTCCGGTGCTGCTCGCCGTCGTCGATGCGCGCCATGGTGAGGACGACGTCGGCACCGGGCACGCCACTGACGAAGCGCTTGCGCCCGGTGCACAGCAAACCGCCCTCCACCGGGGTGGCCGTGACGCCCGGGTTGGCCGGGTTGGCGGCTCCGCTGGAGGAAAGGATCAGGTCCCCCTGGGCGATCCGGCGCAGCGTGCGCTCGACCGAGTGATCCCCGAGCCGCCAGCGCCAGGCAAGCGCGAGAACGTTGTGCTGGTGCATGGCAATCGCCAGCGATGTGTTCGCGCAGTAGCGGGCGAGGATGGACTGGGCCTGGCAGACCGTGGCGAGGTCATGACCACCACCGCCCAGTTCGCCCGGCACGGCGATCACACCGTAGCCGAGGGCCCTGATTGCCTCGTATCCCTCGTGGACGAAGCTGGCCTCCCGGTCGTGACGCGCCGCATGGGGTGCCGCCGCCGCACCGATCTGCCGGACCATCGCGATGACCTCGGCCTCGGTGCGCGGAACTTCGAGCTGGGACGGTTTCGAGTCGGTGACGGTCATCATCGACCCTTCACACCGGCGGTCGTCGGCTGAGGGCTCACCTGTGCCCGCGAATCGTCGCCGGTCTCACCTTGGTGCTTCGTCACGATCTGCCGCACCCGGCCCAGATCCGCCCGCAGCTCCGCCTCGGCTCCCGCGAAGTTGGTGTCCCGCTCGATGATTACCGCGATGGGAGCGGCCCTGGCGAGGAGGTAGTCGAGCAGTTCGAACACCTCGTCATGGACGGCGTTGGAGTGGCTGTCGACCCATTCGCCGTGCTCCTTGATGCCACCGGCGAGGTGGATGTAGCCGACCCGCTCCGCCGGGATCGAGTCGATGAACCGCAGCGGGTCGACGTCCCGGTTCTGCGAGTTGATCCAGATGTTGGTCAGGTCGATCAGGCAGTCCCACTGGTCAGACACATCGAGGAGCCGGACGTAGAACTCCTCGACGGTGTAGGCCGAACCGGTAATCATGGTCTTGGTGGCCAGGTTCTCCAGGCAGGGCCGTCGGCCGGTCACGTCCACCATCATCGCGATGTTGCGCGCGGCGGCGGTGAGCAGCTCGTCGTCGAACAGGTTGGGGGCCAGATGCCCCAGCGCGCGGCCGGTCACCCCGGTGAGGGCCATGTGGTCGCTGTACGCGATGGCAGCGATCGCGTCAACGAGCCGCCGGATCTGAGCCAGGTACGCCGGGTCGGGCCCGTGCACCGAGGCGGTGTTGCCGCACAATCCGTGGGCGATCGTCGGCAGGCCGGCCAGGCGGCGCAATTCCCAGGCCCGGGAAAAGCCCGTTTCGCCAAAATAGCGGTCCGCGACCAGCTCAGCGCAGTCGACCGCGGGCTCCTCGCCGTGGAAGAGCCCGGGCATCTCGGGACGGTAGCCAGCACCAACAAGTGTCATGACTCTGCTCCCCTTATCACACCCTGCATGATGAGCTTGCCGAGGAGCGCCTCGGGAGACCGGTCCGACCCGATGATCTCGCCGATCTCCGCGGCGCTCACCTCTCCTGGCCGCAACGCGATCAGTTCGACGGCGCGGGCGGCCTCGTCATCGATGCGCAGAACCGTGCCCTCGCCTTCCTCGCCCCGCTGGAAGCAGAGCAGGTTGGCTGGATCGGGGCGCAGCCGGGGGAGGATTTGTGCTGACCGCACGGTGCGGACATCCCACCCGAACGCCTCGACCGCGACGCTGCGGTGCAGCCAGAGCCGGCGGCCCCGGTCGATCAGCCGCGGGTCAAGGGGGGCCTCCTCCAGCGTGGGCCACAGCGGCCCTTCCGCCATGAAGGACCGGAGCCGCAGCCGCTCATACCGGGCGACGTCGGCGACGATGTTCCCGTAGGGCAGGCCGTCGGCCAATTCGCGAGCCTCTTCGACCAGGAAGTCGGCGAACCGGAGCGTCTCGGCCGCCGAGGAGTCCACCGGGGCGTAGGCATCGGAGTAGTCCTCGATCAGAGGAGTGGCCTCCGCTCCGAGCAGCGACAGGGTGACGGCGAAGGTCCGGCGCAGGCTCCGCTCGCGCTTTTGCACGAAACCGGGCATGAGGCCAACGAGGTCGGCGGCCATGCCGGCCAGGAGGGCGGCCTCGGCCGGAGCGAGGTCGAAGTGCGCAGCGTAACTGTCCGGTGCCTCAAGGAGCATGTCCCTGGCGCTGCGGCTGGTAAGGACGACGCCCATGGCCGTCTCAAGATCACTTCGCACGGTAGCCAATCCCCCACTGTGGGCACGCCAGCCTGACCCCGTGATGCACCCCGCGATCGTACGTCCTGGGCACACTCTCCGCAATGGCCCCAGTCAGGTCCTAGTCGGACACCGATCCGGAATTAGCGGCGGCCCGCACCAATTCAGTGCGCCGGTAGTCCGGATGCGCTTACTCTCTTGATCCGGTCCGTGACATTTCGTGTTGTAAGTTGTTTTACGGTACGAGGTGCTCAACAATAGCCGTGTGTCCCCAGCTCCGGCACTGCCACTGCACCAGGGCGACCGGGATCGGCTGGCCGATCTGGCGCGGCTGCCGAGCGTGCCTTCGGGCCTGGCGAAGCGGGCCCGGATGGTCCTGCTGGCCGCCGAGGGCATGCCGAACGCGCAGATCGCGCGGCTGGTAGGGGTATCCCGGCCAACCGTGATCGCCTGGCGGGACCGGTACCAGCGGGGCGGGATCAAGGCGCTGGAGGATGAACCGCGCTCCGGCCGGCCCCCGCGAATCGACGAGGTCGACGTCGTGGTCGCGACGCTGGCCAGCGGCGGCAGGCCGCCGCAGCGCCTGGGGATCACCCATTGGTCGGCGCGGTTCCTGGCCGGCGAGCTCGGCGTCTCCTTTGCTAGCGTGGCCCGGATCTGGCGCAAGTGGAGCATCCAGCCGCGGCGCATCGGGACGTTCAAGTTCGCCACCGATCCGCCGCTCGAACCCAAGGTCCGCGACGTCGTCGGCCTGTACCTGAAGCCGCCGGACAACGCGATCGTGATCAGTGTGGAGGAGACGTTCCAGATCCGGGCGCCGGCCCGGCCCGCGCCTGCGCGCCGCGGCGTGCCGGCCTGGCGTACCCATGGCCACAAGCGGCACAGCACCGGCACACTGCTTGCCGCGCTCGGCGCGGCCAGCGGGATGACCAGCGCCGATGCCAATCATCATCCCCGTACCCAGGAGTTCTTGCGATTCCTGAGGAAGGCCGCCGCCGCCCAGCCCGGCGTGGAACTGCACGTCGTGCTGGATAACAATGGTCCGCTCCGGCGCCCGGAGGTGCGCCGCTGGCTGGCCAAGCCGGAGAGCCAGCGGGTCACCGTCCACACCGGGCCCGCTGGATGCGACTGGCTTGACCTGGTAGGGATCTTCGCCGGCCTGCTCGCGCACCAGTTCGCCCGCCAGGGCGGCCCCCCTTCCGGCCGGGAGCTCGCCGCCGCGATCGGCGCGTTCATTGAGACGTACGGCGGCCGCCGCCCGGCATTTACCTGGATCAAGAACGTCCCCGAGTGACCCGGCTAATTCGGGCTGTAATCAGACTGTCAAAGAACTAATGCTACACAACTTATCCCTTTGAGGATTGGTTAGCGTTAACTCGTGTGGTTAGCGAATCCGTTGACACATTCGCGAAAGCGATGGTACGTTCCGCGCAGGCCGCGCCATTAGCGTGCTCTGGGCTGCCCGGAGCTGAGTGACCAGGGGTGAGCATCTTGTCTGATGAGGAACTCGTACAGGGATACTTGGCCGGCCGGATCAGCCGGCGGCGCCTCATCCGTGGTCTGATGGCCACAGGCCTGAGCATCGCTGGCGCCAGCGCGTTCGCTGACGCTCTGGTGTCTCCGGCTGCGGCGGAGACGAAGTTCGGCAAGCCAAAGAACGTGAAGCTGAACCCGACTCCGGACGTCTTCCCGCATCCGACTCCGCACCCCACGCCGCATCCGACTCCGCACCCCACGCCGCACCCGACTCCGCACCCCACGCCACACCCGACTCCTCACCCGACCCCGCACCCCACGCCACACCCGACCCCGCACCCGACCCCGCACCCCACGCCGACTCCCACCCCGACGCCGACGCCGACCCCCACACCAACGCCGACCCCCACGCCAACGCCGACCCCGACGCCCACCCCGACG
Organism: uncultured Actinomycetes bacterium; assembly: GCA_963703605.1. Taxonomy (GTDB): domain Bacteria; phylum Actinomycetota; class Actinomycetes; order Streptosporangiales; family Streptosporangiaceae; genus DASXKD01. The sequence goes on along the minus strand of CAVPFC010000047.1, from coordinate 172,038 downwards.
CCGACGCCGACCCCCACACCAACGCCGACGCCGTCGTGTTCGACTTGCACGACGTGTGCGACCTGCGCGTCGTGTGCGTCGTGTGCCTCCTGCGCGTCGTGTGCGTCTTGCGGTAGCTGCGGCGGCTGTGGTGGCTGCGGCGCGCAACACGGCGTGCGGCGCAACGCGGGGGCCAGCCAGCGGCGGCGTTCGCCGGCGGCCTGGCAGAAGAGGAAGTAAGGGGCCGCCAGCATGGCAGAGCAGTCCGACGGCAACCGTCTGCCCATCGAGTGGCGTCGATGGGCGGCGGTGGCTCTGATGAAGGGTGCCCCGCTCGCCGAGGTGCTGGGCACCCTCGGGGCCCAGGGATTCCCGGAGGGCGACGCGATCCGCTACACGGCGTCGCTCTACGATGATCCCGCCATGGATGCCGGGCGCTGGCTCGCCCAGCAGCTCCAGAAGGTGTATTCGGTGCTCACGATGCGAGAGCAGATGCGGGCGCTCTCCGACGAGCCACTGGAGATCGATCGCCGTACCGGCGTCAGCCAGAAGGAGTTCCTGGACCGGTACTACGCGCAGAACCAGCCGGTGCTCATGACCGACTCCTGCGACCGCTGGCCTGCTCTGTCGCTCTGGAATCCCGCCTACCTGGTGGAGAAGCTCGGCTCCACCGAGGTCGAGGTCATGGCCGGGCGGGAATCCGATCCCGATTACGAGGTCAACTCCGACGAGCACCGGTTCATGATGCCGTTCGACGAGTACGTGGCGAAGATCGAGTCAGCCCGCGGCAACGACACCTACCTCACCGCCAACAACAAGCTGCTGGCGACCGAGGCGGCGCTGCCGCTGTGGGACGACTTCAGTCTCGATGAGCGGTACCTGGCACCCGACCCGAGCCGGACCCGCGCCCACCTGTGGTTCGGCCCGGCCGGGACCGTCACACCGCTCCACCACGACAGCGTCAACGTGCTGTTCAACCAGGTCGATGGCTGGAAGCACATCATCCTCGTCCCGTCGCTGGCCATCCATCGCGTGTACAACACCATCGCCGTCTACAGCGCGGTGGATCCGCTGAAGCCAGACCTCGACCAGTACCCGATGTTCGCCGACGCACAGCAGTACCACTTTGACGTCGGGCCGGGCCAGACACTGTTCATCCCGACCGGCTGGTGGCACCACGTCGAGGCGACGGAGGCAAGCATCAGCATCTCCTTCACGAACTTCGCGTTCTCCAACGACATCGAGTGGAGCAACCCGAACTTCACGTTGTAGAGCTGAGCGCGCCTGCCAAGGCAACGGGCCGGCCCCGGGGTTCCCCCGGGGCCGGCCCACGTCAGGGCCGGTCAGGCTTCATGGGGGGCGGGCACCACGTCCGGTGATCTCCTGGCCGCGGCGAGGGCCTCGATCCGGCGGATCACGGCGTTGGGGCCGGGGCGGCGGGTCCGGTGCCAGGCGAACTCGCGTGCCTTCTCGGCGAAGGACGGATCATGCAGAACCGTTCGCACCGCCTCGCGAATTCGTTGCACCGACGCCTCCTCCTCGCGGAGCCACAGGCCAAGACCGGCGTCGGCGACCTTACGCGCGTTGAACTCCTGATCGGACCCGATCGGGACGCACACCATCGGCACGCCGGCGGACAGACAGCCCAGCGTGGTGTTGAAGCCGGCGTGGCAGAGCATCGCCTGACAGCCCGCCAGGATGGACGAGTGCGGCACGTACCGCTCGAACCGGACGTTGGCCGGGGCGTTCGCCAGCACGGCCTCATCCGCACCGGCACCGAGCGTGCAGATGACGTCGACGGGCTCGGTGGCGAGCGCCTCCAGAAACCGGGAGAAAAGGTCCGAGTGGTAGTTGTAGACCGTCCCCAGGGTGACGAGCACCGTCGGCCGGCCGGTGGCGCTGGGCACCGGCTCCGGAGCAGGCTCCCACGGGGTGAAGTTGGTGTCGCCGTCCCACGGGGTGTAGCGAAGGCGCTGGACGGCCGGCACCGGAAGCAGGTCCGCCCGCTCGAACGGCGGCTGGTGCACCGACAGGTAGAGATCGCGGTACAGGCTCTCCAGGCCGGGATCCTCGGGCAGGCCGTAGTCGCGGCGCAGCGCGGCGATCGTCTCGTCGGCCTTCAGGATGTGCCACGACCGCACCGGGATGAAGACCGCAAGGCCGTAGACGACGCTGACCGCGCCGAGGACCTCCGCGGCGACCGCCGGGGCCAGATCGGTCGGCTCGCGGATGATCACATCGGGCCGGAACTGCTCGATGGCTATCTCGAGCAGATCGGCCAGCTTGGCCTGCACGGCCAGGTAGCCGTAGTCGGGGTTCTCGTCAAGGGAGGCTTCCCAGAGCTGGCGAGGGCTCTGCCCGGCGGGCAGCCACGGCAGCCCCGCACCGGTCACCACCGCCGCCACGTCCTCCGCCGAGGCCACCGCGACACGGTGGCCGGCCCGCCGGAACGCGCGGGCCAGCGGGATGAGCGGATGCAGGTGCCCCCGGAAGGGGCGCACCGAGAAGAGCACGTTCAGCGGCGCGGCCGGTGCCTGGACAACCGAAGCGCTGGACATTCAGCCTCGCTCCCCGTAGACGCCGATGGCCGGGCTCAGCCGGTCCCGGGCCGCCGCGTAGTCTTCCAGCCAGTCAACGGGCTCTGCCAGGCGCTGCAGGTACGGCTCGCCGTCCCATGGCTGCGCCGGTGAGCCGGGCACTCCCAGCCATTCGAGAATGCCGCGCACCGTTTCCTCTGGGTGAGCCAGAAATTCTTCGCAGGTTATGCGCTGCGGATCGATCCCATGGACCAGGAAGTAGGTCTCCCACGCCCGCCCCTGCCGGGAGATCAGCGTCTCGATCCAGCGCACCTGCTGGAAGTCGGCGGGTCGGCCGGGGTTCGCCTCCCCGTTGGGCTGGCCCGGCCCGGGGGCAACCGGCCCGACGTTCCGCCCGAGGTACCAGCGACCCGCCTGCCGGGCCGTGTCGGCACTGGTCAGGTACACGTACCGGGCCCGGGGGTACCAAGATTCGATGATGTCGGCGTCGGAACGGGTGGGGTCACCGGCGGCACCGGGCATCGCCGCCCGGGCGAACCGGGCCAGCCAGCGCTGGTGTGACCAGGGCAGGTTGACCGAGAGCACGCCGTTGGGGCCCGTCGCGGCCTCGGTGACGCCGGCCAGGTAACGGGCGGCGAACTCCCGCTCTGGCTGGCGGGGCAGATGCTCCTGCCCGGGGCCGAGCAGTCGCCACCGGACGCTGCGCGGCACCACCCCGAGCGGGTTGAAATAGTCGCGCGGGTTACCGGCCAGCCCGCTTGCCTGGAGTGCGTCGCACAGTACCTGGCTGCCGGACCACGGCGTCGTCGCGATGAAGCAGGAAAGCTCCGGCCGGCGCGCCCCGTTACCGGCTGGCACGGTCACCTCCCGGCCCGGCGAGCGCCACCAGGACGTCCTCGTGCCGGGAGCCGAGGGCCAGGGCCTCGCGTACCTCGGCACAGGGGTCGGCGAGCAGGTGCCGGTGGACCGCGGCGCCCGCCGCCGGGTGGCGGGCGGCCCCGGCGCGGACGGCGGGCACGTCGTCACGCGCCAGGTCGCGCAGCAGCGCAGGCCCGGCGGCGGCGTTGTACGCGACGCGGCGGCGCACCGGCGCATCGGCATCCGACGCCAGCGCTGCCAGCAGGGGGACCGGCGCCGCACCGTTGCCGCCGAGGGCCGCTCGCACCGCCCCGGCGGCGTCACCGGCCAGCAGGAATGCCGCCGCCTCCGGAAGTCCCGGGTTGCCGCAGACCGCCCGCCGGACGGCCGGGACCGGGTCTGCCGCCAGCGTGTAAAGCACCTCGGGCGGGCAGAGCGGGTTGCTTGCCGCCGCCCGCCGGGCCGCCGGGTCCTCGTCCTGAGCAGCGCCGGCGACCAGATAGCGCGGCAAGGCGGGATGGCGCAGCGCGGCCGCCTTGACCACCTCGTGGGTGTCCTTCGCCAGCCGATCCAGCACGCGCGCTGGCGCAAGGCGGTTGCGGGCCACCGCGAGCCGGACGGGGGTGTCGGGATCGCCCGCCAGCGCCGTCAGCCGCTCGGCCGGCGCCATCGGGTTGCGGGCAAGGAACAGCCTGCTCATGAACTCACGCGGCACGTGGGCGGCGGCGATCGCTTCCGGGGAAGCCTCCGGGTTCAGCAGGACGCAGTGGCGCACCCGCAGGTTTGTTTCGGCGGCGAGCTTGAGCAGCGTCGGCCGCGGGCAGCGGGGATTGCCCGCGACGGCCCCGCGGACGGCCTTGTCGGCGTCGCCCGCCAGCGCGCCGAGCACGCTCGGCTCCGTCGCCGGGTTGGCGGCCACCGCGACGCGGCTCGGCACCGACCCGTCGCCCGCGAGCCCGGCAAGGGATTCCGGCCAGCACGAACAGTTCCCGGCGACGGCCCGGCGCACGGCCCAGCTCTCGTCCTTCGCGAGCTCCGCGAGCAGATCCGGGCTGGCTGAGGGGTTGGCGGCGGCCGTGGCCCGCAGCTCCGCCGATTCGGCGAGGCCGAAACGGTCGAGCAGCCCGGGCGGCGCGTACGGGTTGGCCGCGATCAGCAGCCGCAGGTCCGGGGCGGCGTCGGCGGTGCTCATGGGCGGCGGGGAGGGTCGCTGGTCGGCAGGGCGTAGTCCAGTTCGCCGGCGCGGGCGGGGCCGCCGAGCGCCCTGAGCTCCGCGGCGAAACGCCGCGCGGCGCGGTCCTGGCCGTAGCCGTTCTCGAACAGCCAGTCGCGCGGGTGCACGGGGCTGTCGAGCAGCGCGAAGAACGCGTCGACGACATCGGTCTCGTCGTCGAAGAACAGGCCGGTCTCCGGCGTCACGTACTTCCAGCCGCCGAGGATCTGCCGGTGGACCAGGATCGGGACGTCGAGCACGAGCGATTCGGTCAGCACCCGCGGCGACGCGTCCCACCAGTTCGGCAGCAACGAGACGCGGGACTCGGCCGTCACCCGCAGGAAGTCCTCCCCGGGCAGTTCGGGCAGGCAGTCGATGTTCGGGTGGCGGGGTGCCCCGGGCACGCCGGCCCGCCCCACGATGACGACGCGCGCGCCGGCCTCGGCCAGCCGCAGCGCGCAGGACATGCCGAGGTCCCAGTTCTTCTGTAGCTCGTTCAGCCAGTTGGGCAGGCAGCTATAGGCGAGATCCCAGCGCTTGACGGGCCGGCCGCCGGACCAGGCGGCGCGTTCCGCCCTCTTCTCGTCGACGAAGTCCGACCCGCTGACGAGCATCCGCGGTACGCCCGGCGGTAGGTAGCGATCGGGGTCCCGGAAACAATGCGCCCAGGCCGCACAGGCCTTGACCTCGTGGCGATTCCAGAGCTCTTCCCGGGGCCGGCCCCGCACCTGCGGCGAGTAGACCTCATGGCACAGCGGAAACGGCCCGTAGTGGGTGAAGCCGATCATCGCGTGGTCGGCCGCCATCTTGTCGAACGCGGCGCGCTCCTTGCGCTGGATGCTCCGGCGCAGCATCGCGAAGCCCGTATCCCGGCGATCGGCGTCCACGATCCAGCGCATCGCCCACGGGACGCTGTCCTCCGCCATGACGAGCCCGGTCCCTCTCTGAGCCAAGGTGGTGAGGCTCAGCCGCCCCGCGCAGCAGCCTACCAACGGCCTTGCCGGCCCGGGGGTGGCCGGCGGCCGGGGGAGGAATCATCCTAGGGGTTGTCACGGCGGCCATTCCGGAACGCGAAGGAGCAGCGGAGAATGCGCAAATTGACGGTGCGACGGCGCGCCACCTCGATCGGGCCCGGCATCGCGGCGGTATCGCTGCTGGCGACGTGGACCCTGGTGGTGGGGGGCGCCGGGCCGGTGCTGGCCGGAAACGGGGCCCAGCGGCACGAGATCGCCGTCGGGCCGATCCACGCCCGGATCACCGGCAGGGCGTTCATCGGCACGCCGGGAGCGCCGCTCGTGGCCACGCGGGACATCAGCCCCACGCCGCTGCCCTCCAGACAGCAGCAGATCCGCGTGCTCAGGGCGGCCCTCGCCTACATGCACAAGCACTACGGCAGCCTGCAACGGTATGAGCCGGGCCCGGTCGACGTCTTCGACTACAACGTCGGGCCGCTCTGGCTCAAGGGCATCGACGGGGCCGGCACGACGGTGGCCGTGATCGAAGGCTGGAACTACCCGAAGATCGGCCAGGTGGTCGCCTCGTTCGACAAGGCGATGCACCTGCCCAATCCGTCGATCACCACGATCTACCCATCCGGCGACGGCAAGCTGCCGGCCAAGTGCCCGCGCGGGATGGTGAAGCTCGGCCAGTACGGATCGTGCCAGGCGTGGGCGGGTGAGCTGACGCTCGACGTGCTCGCGGCCCACCTGATGGCGCCGTACGCGAAGATCCTCATCTCCGCCACCCCGGCCGACAGCGAGGTCACCGACGACCCGGCCGCCCAGGTCGCCCCCTACGAGATGATGGAGGCGCTGGAGCGGATCAGCGGCCAGCATCTCGCGAACGTGATCTCGATCAGCGACGGATCGGCCGAGGCGTCCTACAGCCACGGCAACGCCGAGATCACCGCGCAGGACCCGGGTGAGCTTGCCGCCGCCGCGGCCGGCATCCCCGTGCTCGTCGCGACCGGGGACACCGGCGTCGTCCAGACGCTGCCGTCGTTCGACGGCGACCGGGTCACCGCCACGCCCGACAGCGGCACCTGGGACGACTCGCCGTGGGTGACCGCGGTCGGCGGAACCCTGCCCAACTTCGGCCCCACGGGCAAGCGCCTCGGCCCGGACCCGCTGTGGCCGGGCGAGAGCGCCGGCTACTCCGAGGCCTTCCGCCGGCCCGGCTATCAGGACGGCGTGGCGAACATCACCAGGAGCCCGATGCGCGCGCTGCCCGACCTCGCCCTGGACTCCACCGACGGGACCTCCGAGGCGGCCCCGCTGCTCGGCGGCGTGCTGGCCCTCGCCACCCAGCTCAACCGCGGCGACGTCGGCCCGGTCAACCCCGTGCTCTACAAGGTGCTCGGGCCCAAAGGCGCAGCCGGCGGCATCGTCGACGTGGTCAAGGGCAACGACTCCTACGACAACCGCGGGACGATCGTGCCGGGCTTCACCGCCACGAAGGGGTTCGACGTGGCCAGCGGGTGGGGCACGATCTCCGCGTCCCGGTTCGTGCCCGGCCTCGTCTCGGCGACCCGGGCCGCCCAGCAGGACCGCTCGGCACGCGAGCGGGCGTACGCCCAGCTCGCGGCGCTGACCCGGAACCTGACCCTGTCGCACACCGCGATCGCGCCGAAACAAGTGAGCTACCTGCTCGGCCGCGGCTTCCTGCCGGGGCACCCGGTGCGGATGCTGATCGACGGCCACACCGTCGCGACGCTCACCGCAGGCCTGCCCGGCTACGTCACCTACACGATCGAGCCCGCGCTGCTCAAGCTGGCGCCCGGCAAGCACGTCGTGACGCTGAAGAGCATGCTGATCACCGAGTCGATGCCGTTCCGGACCACCTGAGCGCGCGGCCGCCCCGCCGCAGGGTTGCGCGCGTCCCAGCCGCCTGGCGGCCTTCTGCCCGGCCGTCAGACGGCGGGCCCCGGCGGGGCGTATTCTCTACGGAACCACTCGGGTTTTGTTCGGGGTGTTCCGTCTGCCTTGAGGAACGCCGCTTCGGCCACAAGGGGAGGCGTGATGGGTGTCAACCACCGTCGGCTCGATGACCTGCGTACCGGGCGTGGGCCGGTTGCCGAGCACGTGATCGACGAGTTCGTGGCGGGACGCCTGTCCCGGCGGCAGTTCCTCCAGCGTGGCACCATGATCGGCCTGTCGGTGCCGTTGCTCGGCGGCCTCCTGGAGGCTTGCGGCAGCTCGACCTCATCCACCGCCCCCAGCTCGAGCCACGCCGCAACAGGCAAGGCCGGGGCGACGATCAAGGTGGGTATCGGCGTGCCCGCCGCCGCGATCAACCCGATCACGATCGCCGACCAGGGCGGCCTGGAGATGCTCGGCCAGGTCGGCGAGTGGCTCGTCTTCTGTGACCAGGGCAACAACTACCACCCGTGGCTGGCGACAAGCTGGAGCGCGAACGCCGACGCGACGGTGTGGATGTTCAAGATCCGCCAGGGCGTCAAGTTCAACGACGGCACGCCGATGACCGTCGATGACGTCGTCTACAGCTTCAAGACCCAGTGCGACCCCAAGAGCTCGGCAAACGCCCTGTCGGTGTTCGGCGGGACGCTGACACCCGCCGGCGTTGTCAAGGTCGACGACACCACCGTCGCCTTTCACCTCGAGCAGGCGGACGGGAGCTTCGTCGACGCGGTCTCGCCCAACAACTACAACATGATCATCGTCCCGAACGGCTACGACTACGCCGACTACCAGAAGTCGTTCATCGGGACCGGCCGGTTCAAGATGACCAGCTACACCACGAACGTGGGCGCCACCTTCGTCCGCAACCCGCACTACTGGGGCACGCCGGCGCTGCCCGAACGGACGGAGTGGACGTTCTACGCGGCGGATCCGGCGGTGACCGCCGCCCTCCAGGCCGGGGACCTCGACTGCATCGACCAGTTCACGCTGGCGACCGGTCCGCAGCTGCTCAACGGCGGCTTCAACGTCATCGCGCTGAAGGCCAGCTCGCACCGCGAGCTGTCGATGCGCAACGACATTCACCCGTTCACCAACAAGTACGTGCGCCAGGCGATCGCCTACACGCTGGACCGGCCGGCGACCGTGGCGGCGCTGTTCAAGGGGTACGCCTCGGTGGGCAACGACAACCCGTTCGCCCCGGTGTTCCGGGCCACGGACACCACCGTGCCGCAGCGGGCGAAGAACCTGAAGCTGGCCAAGGAACTGCTCGCCAAGGGCGGGGTCCCGCGGGGCTTTTCCACGTCGCTCCTGACCGAGAACGACGAGGAGATCCCGCATCTGGCCGAGATCGTGAAGCAGGCAGCCGCCCAGATCGGCGTGAACATCAACCTCACCATCGAGACCTCGACCAAGTACTACGGTCAGGCGGTCTTCGGGAAATCGGACTGGCTGGACGGGGACATGAGCCTGGTGGACTACGGTGCCCGTGCCGTGCCGAACCTCTTCCTCGAGGCGCCGCTCCAGTCCATCAACGCCAAGACCGGTCAGGGCTCCTGGAACGCCGCCAGGTTCAGCAACTCCACCTACGACTCGCTCTCCAAGCAGTTCGTCGCCGCGGTCGACCTGTCCACGCAGCGGCGGCTCGCCGGCCAGATTCAGCGGCTGCTCCTCGACGAGACGCCCATCATCTATCCCTACTTCTACGACTACCTGACCGCCACCCAGAAGAACGTCACCGGCGTCTACCCGACGGCGATCGGCGAACTGTTCCTGTGGAACGCCAGCAAGGCGTGACACCCGTGGCGTGACCCCGCTCGGGGCAGGGCAGCGCCGCGCGGCGGGCGCCCGGCGGATGCTTGGCCGGCTGGCTAGAGTGATGAGCAGTGGGCGCGCACACCGACGAGGCCAAGAAGGCGATCCGCAGGCGGGTCTGGGATCTGCTGGTGGCCGAGCACGTCGTCCCGCCCGGCGTGCACGGAACCATCCCGGCCTTCGCGGGATCCGAGGCGGCCGCGGACCGGCTCGCCGGGTTGCCCGAGTGGCGGGCCGCCCGGGTCGTCAACGCCGTCCCGGACCGGGCCCAGCATCCGGTCAGGGAACGAGCCCTCCGTGACGGCAAACTTCTGTACGTGGCGGTCCCCAAGCTGGCCGCCGCCCAGCCGTTCTTCGTCCTCGACCCCCGCAGCCTGCCCGCCGCGCCCGGTGCGGCCGCTCCGCCGGAGCACACCGCCCACCTTGCCCGGAAGGTCGGCGTCGAGGACATGCAGCGGGTCGACGTGGTGGTCTGCGGCAGCGTCGCGGTGAACCGGCGGGGCACCCGGCTGGGGAAGGGCGGGGGGTACGCCGACATCGCGGTCGCGCTGCTCCAGGAAGCCGGGCGGATCGGCCCCAGCACGGTGATCGTCACGACCGTCCACCCGCTTCAGGTGATAGACGATCCCATGCCCGAGACCGAGCACGACTTCAGCGTCGACCTGATCGTCACCCCCGATGAAGTGATCGAGTGTGAACCGCAGCGCCGCCCGACCGGCCTCTACTGGGGCAACCTGACTCCCGCCAAGATCGCCGCCATCCCTGTGCTCGCCGCCCGCGCCGCCGCTGCCAAGCATGCATAACGGCTGGCGCGCGGCTATCGGCCGCCGTCACCCCGGACTTGTCCGTGCCGGGTCGCTCAGGGCCGCGGAGGCTGGCCAGGCTCGGCGGCGTAGCTGAGGTAGCGGCGGAGGTACGCCAGCCCTTCGCCGCCGGCGGCTTCGGGGATGTCGCCAGCGCGGATGCTGGTGACGATCTCGGCGCGGTGGCGGGCCCGGGTAACGGCCACGTTGAGCCTGCGCCACCCGTCCGGCCGGCCGAGGGCGTCAAAGTCCGTGGTGAGGTGGCCGTTCTCGTCCCGGCCATAGCCGGTGGACAAGATCAGCACGTCCCGTTCGTCGCCTTGCGCGTCCGCCACGTCCTTGACGAAGAATCCGCGCAGCCGGTCGGTGCCGAAGAACCGGTCCAGGCCGGGATTCTGCTTGCGCGCCTCGTCGAGGGCCGCCTCGATGGCGCCGGCCTGGGCCTCGCTGAACGTCACCACGCCCAGGCTCAGGGCTGGGCGGTTGAGGTAGTGGTGGATGACTCGCTGCGCCACCCGTGCGGCCTCCGCGGGGTTGTCGCGCGTGGTCCGGCCCCGGTAGGCCCCCTCGCCATGGAACAGCTCGATCGCTTCTGCGGGGCCGCCGCCGGGCACGGGGAGCAGGCGGCCCTCGTAGAACGCCGCGTTGGAAAACGCGATGAGGGCCTCGTGCCGGGACCGGTAATGCCAGCGCAGGGTGACGTTGCCGAACCTCCCGGACCGCCTGGCAAGGTCGAGGACCGATTCGGGACCGGCGGCCTCGTCGGGTTCGGCCGGGCCCGGCTCCGCATCGTCGAGGGCGCCGCTGCCGGCGAAGGTGGCCGGTGGCAACTGCCGGTGATCCCCGGCCAGGATCAGCGAATTGCCGCGGTAGATGCAGTTGATCGCGTCGGCCGGCCTGATCCGGCTGGCCTCGTCGAAGATGACGACGTCGAAGCCCATGCCGCTGGGCAGGTACTGGCTGACCGCCAGCGGAGACGCCAGGACGCACGGCTTGACCACCTGGACGGCATGGCGGGCCCGGCCGAGAAGCTCCCGTACCGGTACGTGCCCGTTCTTCTTGGCCGCCTCCTGGCGAATGATCGCGGCTTCGCCGGCGTCGGTGCGCGCGCGCCGGGCGTTGCAGGCGCCGACGATGTCCCCGGCCGCCAGCGTTGCCAGGGCCCGGTCCAGCTGCTGATACCTGTCGGCCAGCGCGTCCCGGTCAGCCGCCCGCAGGGGAGCGAGGGCCGGGTCGGTACGGATCTGGTAGTCGGACCATTCCTGGAGGAGCGCGCGCTCGATCACGTGGGGGACCTGGGCGGGCTCAACTCGTTTGGCGACGCAGAAGTCGATGGCCGCACCCATGCCGTAAGCGGCCAGGGAGGCGCTGGCCGCCTGGTAGGCCTGCCATTCGTCCCGCCCGCCAGGGTCATCGAACAGGGCTTCGAGCAGGTGGTAGCCGTCGGTGTAGTCGTCGAGCTCGGATGCCAGCTCCGGGCGGATGTCCCGGCTGAACGCCGTCAGCAGGGCCGCGGCAGCCTCCCGCCACGCGTCGGCGGCCCTGGCGAGGCGGTCGGTCGGCACGGCGCTTTCGGCGGCGGTGAGGTGTGCCGGGGTCAGCGGGCCTGACCCGCCGGTCATCATCGCGCGCAGGCGGCGCGCCCACTCCAGCGCCTCCCGCAGCGCCCTGGCGTCGGTCGCTTCCCCGGCGTAGAGCTGCCCGCACAGGTCCCGGAAGATCGCGTCCCGCGCGGCCAGCTGCGCGCGCGCGGCGTCGGCAGCCTCCCGCGAGGCGACCAGCTGCCGGGCCTGCTCGAAGGTGAGCGGCTTGCCCACGATCTTGCCGACCGCGAGGGTGAACTCGGTTGCGGCGCGCAGCGGCCCCAGGTGGGCCCGCAGCCATCCGATCGCGTCGGTGATCGTGCCGTCCAGCAGTTCCGGGCGCGGGGCAATCGCGGGCGCGGGCACCAGGGCCGCCCGCCAGGCGGACAGGTCCTGCCGCGCCTTGGCCACGGTTGCGTTCATGGGCCCGTTCGGCGCCGCGTCCCGGGACAGGTAGCCGGCGGCCCGCGACAGGTCCTGCCCCCGGGCGCACTGGAGGGCGTTGGCCGCGTGGGTGAGCACCCGTTCAAGCCGGGTGAAGTCCGTGGCCCGGCCGGCGTAGTAGGAGCCGAGCAGCTCGGCGTGCCGGTGCTCGGCGGCGGCGAGCGCTTCCGCCGCGTGCTGCCAGGCGGCGGCGAGCCCGAGGTGCTCCAGCGCCGCCTCCTCGGTGACCCCCTCCCTGGTGAAGGCCTCGACGGCCCTCCGGTCGGCCCGGTGGGCACCGGACAGTCTGCCGAGGCCGCGGTAGTCGTTGAACCGTCTCGCCAGGCCGCCGACGTCCTGGCCGAGCGCGTCGGCGGTGAAGTAGGGGCGGGCGGCGGCTTCCGCTTCGGCCAGCGCGCCGTGGGCATCGTAGATGACCTGGGCCCCGTGGCCGGCGGCGCGGTAACCGGGAGGCGACAGCCAAGCCCGTTCGGGACGGTCGGGTTCGCCGGCGAGCCGGGCAAGGTTCAGCAGGTCGTTGGCGTCGGAAAAGGTCACCGGAGGTTTCAGGCCGAGGGCCGCGGCCAGCCCGGACAGCGTGGCAAGCCACGTGTCCAGCCGGTCGGCCGCGGCGGAGAAGTCCCGCGCGAGCCCGGTGATCTCCTCGGCGTCCAGGCTGCTGGCATCGGCGCAGGCCGGGTTCAGCGCGGCCAGGGCCGCCCCGTCGGCCGCGGGCAGCGCGTCCCGCGGCGGTATCGCCGTCCACGGGATTCCGGCCGCGTGGGAGGCATGGGTCTCGCGGGCGACGATCGCGGTGAGCGCGGCGGTGAGCTGGGCGACCGCCGCGTCCACCACGTCGAGCGTGTCCACCGTCAGCCATTCGTCCGGCAGGCCGTCCGGCCACGCCAGCAGGTGATCCAGCAGCCGGGCAAGGGCGTGCGCGTCGGACGGGCGGGTCAGCCCGGTGGCGTCAGCCAGTATCTGGTTGCCACGGATCACCTTGGCGAGCGTCTCCAGGGCGGACGCCGCCGCGTAGAGCCGGTCGTCCAGCGGGCCTCGTTCGGTCACGCCACGCCAGGCAAACGACTGCCCCTGCTCGGCCGGGCGCCAGGCCGCCGCCACGGCCTCGGCAGTGCGGCAGATTCCGTAAAGCAGCTCCGAAGTCAGCTGCACCGGGGCGCGGTGCGTTGCCGGCGCGGCAGGGACCGCGTGCAGGCTCGCGATCTTCGCGAGCACGTCGTGCAGCGAGTACCCCAGCGGCTCCCGCACCCGGTGCACGGCGTGGGCGTACTGCTCGAACTGCTCCCGCTTCTCCGGTGCCATCCCGGTATCCGGGGCCGCGGCCGGTACGGCGGGCGGGGTGTCCACCGCGGCGGCGAGCGAGGCGGCCACCTCTTTGCGCGTCGCGTTGCGCGAATGCAGTGCCAGCACGTATCCGCCCAGGCCGGCACCGGCCAGCCGGTCCGCCACGACATCGAGCGCGGCGGCCTTCTGGGAGACGAGCAGCACGGTCTTGCCCGCGTGCAGCAGGGCACCCACGGTGTTCGCGATCGTCTGGCTCTTGCCCGTCCCGGGGGGACCGTCGATCGTGAACGACCGGCCCGCGAGCGCGGCCGCGATGCCGGCCCGCTGCGCGGAGTCGGCGTCCAGGATCAGCGGGGGAGCCGCACCGGCCCCGCCGGGGGCGGCCTCCGGCCCGGTGATCTCGGGGCCGGGCCCGGCGCCGGGCGGGCCGCCGGCAGCCAGGATCCGCACCGCGCGGTGCGTCGCTATCAGCTCCTCGTGATCGAGCACGTCCTGGTACATCGCGTCGTTCATGGGCGGGAAGCACGAGAGGGCGGCGCCCTCGCTGACCAGCCAGCCGTCCTTGCCCGCGACCGCCGCCCGGACCCCGTCCAGCAGCCCGCTCAGCGTGGCTTCCGCCAGGTTGCCCACCCGGGGAAGGGTGATCTGGTCGCGGGACAGTTCCAGGCTGAGCGCCGGGTTGATGACCGGGTCGTCCTCGGCCGGCTCCAGCATCGGCGGCTGGCGCGGTTCGGTGGCCACCAGCTTGACCGGCACCAGCAGGAGCGGGCTCGTGTAGCGGGCGCCGTCCCGGTCTGCCCATGTCAAAGTGCCGAACGCCAGGTACAGAACCGGCAGGCCGCGCTCCAGGCTCTCCCGGTTCGAGCGCCGCATCAGCGCCTGAAGCGCTGCCTCGAGGTCGTCGGGCTCTTTCCTCGTGTCAAGCAGGTACGGGGCCGGTGCTGGCTCCGCGGCCGGCGCACCGCCCCTGGGCGCCAGGGACCGGAACGCGAAGGACCCGCCAGCCCTGAGGCGCGACAGGACGTCCTCGGCGGCGGGGCGGATCACATCGATCGTGCCGGGCCCGGCCGGCCGCAGGCTGAGGAGCCGGCTGGCCGCCGCGACATCGATGAGGCTGACCCGCCAGCGGCTGATCGCAGAGCGGATCAGCGCCTCCGGGTCGGCCGAAGACCGGCCACCGCCATTGTCCAGCACGCCATTCCACCCCATCTGCGTCGACTGCACAGCGTCGACTGCGGAGGGCGCAACAGCGATGCGGCCCTCTGCGTCTCATCCCGGCGGCCGCAGAAGCGTGGTCGGTGCGGCCACCGGAGACCGGCACCGTATCAGGCCAAGGTGACCTGCCGGTGCGGCGAACCCTGGGTCTATTACATCCCTATCGGGGCGTGGTTAGAGGCCGGTCCGCGCGGTGAGCCGTCCCGACTTCACGGCCGCCGCGAATGCGGCGTAGTCCCGCTCGTTCTGGTCGGCGTAGGCAGCGGAGAAGTCGGCGATCGCCCGGTCGAAGGTATCTCCCTTGCCGAGGTAGGAGGCGATGGCGATCCGGTCGCCCCAGCGGGCGTGGGCGCGGGCCAGGGTCGCGGCGCAGACACGCGCGTACAGGGTGGCGCCGGGCACGAGCATGCTGTCGACGTCGGCGCTGCCCTTCCAGTCCTGGAACTGGCGCACGTAGTAGTCACGGGTCACCCCGTCGACTCCCTTGATGCGGATCCAGCCCAGGAAGATGTCGGTCGCTGCCTGCATCAGCCGCTGGCCGGCCACCACGCGCTGGCCGTGGTGCCGGTAGGTGCTCATCCCGGCGAACCGTTCGAGCACGGACTCCTGCGCCTCTTTGATCTGCAGGAACAGCGGGTCGCTGTGGTCACGGCCCAGCATCAGCATGATGTAGCAGCGGGTCCCCACGCTGCCGACGCCGACCATCTTGTAGGCCGCGTGGACGTAGCGGTACTCCTCCACCGGGTGGTGGTGGCTCGCGAGCGTGCGCCGGTAGCCGCTGAGCAGCTTCTTGATCAGCGGCGCCGGGTCCTCCCACTCCGACCCCGGGGTGACGAGATCCTCGAGCGGGATGATCAGCGGGGGGTCCGCGGCGATCCGCAGCTCACCGCCGACCTCGGCCGTGCGCTTGGTGAGCACCCGGGTGTTGTCCCGGGTAAGCGCCTTGCCCACCTCACGCTCGAGAGCCTGGGCCTCCGCCTTGGAGACCCGTTTGACGCGGACCTCCTGGCGGGCGAGCTTGAGCAGCATCCCGGCTTCGAGGTGGTCGTACCAGGCGTCCAGCGCCCCCATCCCGGCGGCCTGGCTCATGCGGTCGCGGTACTCAGCCACCCCGGCCATGACGATGGCGCGGCGGTCGGCGGGGGAGAAGCCCCGGTCCCGGCCCATGATCTCGAAACTGGCCGCCAGGCGCTTGACGTCCCATTCCCACGGGCCGGGCAGGGTCTCGTCGAAATCGTTGATATCAAAGATCATCTGGCGCTCGGGGGTGCCGAACAGGCCGAAGTTGGACAGGTGCGCGTCGCCGCACAACTGCACGGTTACCCCCGATACCGGGGTCGCTGCCAGGTCGGATGCCATGATCAGCGCGCCGCCCCGGTAGAACGTGAACGGCGAGACCAGCATGCGGCCGTACCGGATGGGGACCAGTTGCGGCACCCGCGATGCCGCCTGGTCCTCGAGCAGGGCAACCGGGTCGGGGCGGCCCGGCGCGGGCTCCCACTTGCCGTGCGCCGACCGCGGCGCCTCGGCCCGGGCGGTCCGGCCCCGGGCAACCCGCTGATCGACCGTCAGGTGCGCCCGCCGCCACGCCGACGCGAACGGGGGGGTCCGTGCGCCGCTCGTATCGCCCGGGGCGGGTCCTGCGGAGATGGGACTTGCCGTCATGCTTGCCTCCGGACATGGCCCTTCCCCGCGAGGGGCACCCTGACGCCTGGCGAACCCAGGACTACGCCCGGGCGAGGCGCTCCAGCTTGGCGGCATCCGAAGCGGTGGCCGGCTGGAGGATCACGATGCGGATCATCGGGTCGTCGGCCATGAGCAGGGACGTGCTGTGGCAGGTCAGCGGCCCGGCGCCGGGGTGGCGGAACCGCTTGAGCCTGCGCTCGGGGCCGGCCACGTCGCTGCTGGCCCAGAACCGGGCAAAGTCGGGGGACAGCTGGGCCAGCCGCGCGGGCAGGGCGGTCCACGCCGGGTCGTCGAGGTGGATGCTCATCGCGGCCCGGTACATCGCGACGTGCCTGGCGGCCTCCTGTTCCCAGTCGGCGATCAGGGTGCGCCAGCGCGGGTCGGTGAAGCCGAGGTGCATCAGGTTCGCGGGCCCGGCAGGCCCCGGGTCGAGGTTGCCGAACAGCAGCCGGGCGGGGCGGTTGTGGGCCAGGACGTCGAACCGGGCCGAGATGGCGTACGCCGGGGCCGGTTCGAAGCCCTGCACCAGCTTGTCCAGGCCGGGACCGGCCGGCGCGAGCGCACCGGTGTGGCCGTCCCGGCCACCGGCCTGGTCTTCGGGGTCGCGGGCCAGCGCGAACAGGTGCTCGCGCTCGTGGGCGTCCAGCCGGAGCGCATCAGCGATCGCCGTCAGCACGCCCGCCGAGGGGCGGGCCTGGCGGCCCTGCTCCAGCCACGTGTACCAGGTCAGGCCGACGTTGGCGAGCTGGGCGACCTCCTCCCGGCGCAGACCAGGGACCCGCCGCACCCCCCAGTCGGGAAGCCCCACATCGGCCGGGCGCAACCTGGCCCGCCGGGAGCGCAGGAACGCGCCAAGCTCGCGGCGCCGGTCCCGCACCGCACCGCGGGCGGGGCCGGCCTGGTGATCGCCGGGCGCAGCATCCAGCACGAGCCCAGGATCCCACGGCTGGCTGGCTAGCTGCCAGGTAGTGGCGCTACCAGGAGCGGCAGGCGCAGGATGACGCACCCGCGGCGCGCCCACACTGATGCCATGACTCTGCACACACTCAGCTCAGCCGATGGCACGACGATCGCTTACGACGAGCAGGGGGAGGGACCGGCCCTGATCCTGGTCGACGGCGCGCTGACCGTCCACTCGTCCGGCTCCGGGACGGAGCTGGCCAAGCTGCTCGCGCCGCACTTCACGGTCTACGGCTATGACCGCCGCGGCCGCGGCGGGAGCGGGGACACGCCGCCCTACGCGGTCGACCGGGAGATCGACGACATCGAGGCGCTGACCGACCGCGCGAGCGGCCCGGCGTTCCTCTACGGTCACTCGTCCGGCGGGCCGCTGGCCATGCGGGCGGCCATCAGGCTCGGCAGCAAGGTAGGCAAGATCGCCATGTACGAGCCCCCCTACAACAACGACCCCGGCGTGCAGGAGTCCTGGAGCCAGTACCTCAGGCGGCTGAAGGAGGCCCTGGCCGAGGGCCGCCGGGGCGACGCGGTGGCCCTGTTCCTGCGGTTTACCGGCACGCCCGCCGAGCAGGTCGACGCCATGCGCCGCGCGCCGTTCTGGCCGGGCCTGGAGGCGGTCGCGCCGACGCTGGCCTACGACCACGCGGCCATCATGGGCGAGCCGTGGTCGGTGCCGGCCGGGCTGGCCGCGCGTGTCCCGGTGCCGGCCCTCGTGATGACGGGCGACGCCGGCCTTGCGTTCCTGCCCGGCGCGGCGCGGGCGCTGAGCCAGGCGATACCGCAGGGCCGGCTGCGGACGCTCGAGGGCCAACCGCATGAGGTGAACCCAGGCGTGCTCGCGCCGGTCCTGGTGGAGTTCTTCACCTCCTGAGGCGATCGCGCGCCCCGGGCTGGGCCACGTCAGCGCGCGGCCGGAGGGGGCCGCCCCGGGCCGGCCTACCGGCGGCGGAATGCCGCGCCGAGCGCCTGCGTGCCGACGTTCCACATGTTGTCGGCGACGTTGACCGTGACCCCCGGGGGAACGATCTGGTCGATGCGGTCAAGCAGCTCGCTGGGCAGCTCGATCCCGTCGGCGGCGAGGTAGGCGTCCAGGTGTTCCATGGTGCGCGGGCCGATGATGGTGGAGGTGACCGCCGGGTGGCGGATGGCGAACGCGACCGCCATCTGGACGAGGGTCATCCCGGCCTCGTCGGCGAGCGCGCCGAAGGCGTCGGCGGCGTCGAGCTTTGCGGCATTGGCCGGGTTGGCGGCGTCATAGGCCCCCGGCCAGCGCTGGGCGCGGGCGGACGAGCCCGGCCCGCTGACCTCCCGGCCCTTGCGGTACCTGCCCGACAGCCAGCCGCCCGCCAGCGGGCTGTAGGCCAGCACGCCCATTCCGTGGCGCAGGCAGGCCGGCAGCACGTCGTATTCGATGGCGCGGGTCAGCAAGGAGTAGGGGGGCTGCTCGGTCCGGAACCGTTCGTGGCCGCGCCGCTCGGCGGCCCACTGGGCCTCGACGATCTCCGAGGCGGGAACCTTCGACGCGCCGAACGACCGGATCTTTCCGGCGTGAACGAGATCGGACAGGGCGCTGAGGGTCTCGTCGATATCGGTGTTCCGGTCGGGAACACCCACCTGGTAGAGGTCGATCCAGTCGGTCTGGAGCCGGCGCAGCGAGCCCTCGACCGCTTCGGTGATCCAGCGCCGCGACGCACCGCGACGGTTGGGGTCGTCGTCGGTAGGGACGCCGAACTTGACGGCGAGCACCACGCTGTCGCGCCGTCCGCCGGCCAGCGCCTCGCCGAGAATCAGCTCCGACTCACCGGCGGAGTAGCCGTCGGCTGTGTCGATGAAGTTGATCCCGGCGTCCAGCGCGCGGTGGATGATCTTGACCGCGTCGTCGTGATCGCGGTTGCCGAAGGCGCCGAACATCATCGCGCCGAGGCACATCTGGCTCACCGAGACGCCGGTGCGTCCCAGAGGTCGGTACTCCATAGCGGGCTCCCTGGTCGCCGCGTGATGGTCGCGGCAGGTGGACGGCGTCGGCTTCCGCAGCAGGCGGATAGCCTGTCCACTTCACCCTAGCGACTGGCGGATAGCCTGTCCACTTATGCGGATCCACCGCCGTGACCGTGACGCCGCGCAGGCCCGGTAGCGTGCCCTCTATGGTGGGCACTTCCGATTGGCACCCGCGGCACGATGATCCGCTGTTCATCCTGGCCATGGATCATCGCGAATCGTTCGGCAGGACGTTGTTCGGCGTCGGGCACGACGATCCTGACCCGGCGCAGCGCGCGGGGATAACCTCAGCCAAGCAGCTGATCTACGAGGGATTGCGGGCCGCCTTGCCCGCGGTGACGCACGGCCGGATCGGCGTGCTGGTGGACGAGCGGTACGGCCAGGGCGTCATCGACGCGGTCAAGGCCAGCGGGACGCCGCTCGTGCTGGCGGTGCCGATCGAGGCAAGCGGGCACGAGTGGTTCACCCTTGAGTGGGGCGAGCGGTGGCTGGATCATGTCCAGGCCGTCAGGCCCGATTACGCCAAGGTGCTGGTCCGCGACAACCCGGACTTCGACCAGGGCAGGCGGGAGGAGCAGTTCGGCCGGCTCGCCCAGGTCAGCACGGGTCTGCGCGGCGCCGGCGTGCCGCTGCTCTACGAGTTGCTCGTGCCGGGCACCGACGCCCAGCTCGGCCAGGCCGGCCAGGACGCGGTCGGCT
The DNA here is from genome assembly GCA_963703605.1 of uncultured Actinomycetes bacterium. Classification (GTDB taxonomy): domain Bacteria; phylum Actinomycetota; class Actinomycetes; order Streptosporangiales; family Streptosporangiaceae; genus DASXKD01. Next base: position 152,052 of record CAVPFC010000047.1, on the reverse strand, counting down.
ACGACCGGGACATCCGCCCCGGCCTCGTCGCCAGGGTCATCGCGGACAACTACGCGCACGGCGTCGAGCCCGCGCTGTGGAAGGTAGAGGGCTTGGAGACGGTCGAGGCGGCGCGGCAGGTGGCCGGTCAGGCGAAGGCCGGCGGCCACGAGGCCAGCCTCATCGTGCTGGGCCGGGATGCGCCGGCCGAACGCCTCGATCACTGGCTGGCGGTGGCCAGCCAGGTCAGCGACTTCGTGGGTTTCGCGATCGGGCGCAGCATCTGGGAGGACGCCGTGCGTGACTACGAGGCGTCCGATCACAGCCAGGCAGCGGCCAGCCGCGCCCGTGACCAGGTTGCCGAACGCTACCTGGACTTTGTCGGGCACTGGATAACCTGACCAGGCGCTGGTGACATCGGCCCCGCTCTACTGGTCAGCCCTCGGTCCATGACCCGGTACCGCCAGGCGTTGAGAAGAAATAATCCGTCACCGGTACGGACGGGCCATCGGCCATTGGCGGTCATCGAGCACGGATGCGGCGTCGAACTGGCCGAGGCTCTGAATCAGCCGGGCCACCAGGCCGGTCCACCCCGTCTGATGGGAGGCGCCGAGCCCGGCCCCGTTGTCGCCGTGGAAGTACTCGTAGAAAAGAATGAAGTCACGCCAGTGCGGGTCCTCCTGGAACAGCCTGGTCCCGCCGTAGACGGGGCGCCGCCCGTCCTCGTCACGCAGAAATATGCTCGCCAGGCGGCGGGACAGCTCCTGCGCCACCTCGTACAGGTTCATCATCGTCCCCGAGCCCGTCGGGCATTCGACCCTCAGCTCGTCGCCGTAGTAGCGGTAGTGCGTGATCAGGGCCCGGATCAAGAGCAGGTTGATGGGGAACCAGACCGGCCCGCGCCAGTTGGAGTTGCCACCGAACATGCCGCTGGCCGACTCGGCCGGCTCGTACTGCACGCGGTGTTCGGCGCCGGCGACCTCGACGGTGTAGGGATGTTCGAGGTGCCACCGGGAGATGGAGCGGATCCCGTGCGGGCTCAGGAAACGGTCCTCATCCAGCATCCGGGCCAGGATGCGCCGCAGCTTGTCCTCGTTCACCAGGGATAGCAGCCGCCGGCCGTGCGCCCCGGGCACGAGCGGATCGGCGATGTTGGTCAGCAGGTCCTGGTTGCGCTCCAGGAAAGCACGCACCTGCCCGGCGATCTGCGGGTAGCGGTCGATGAGGTCGGCCTCGATGACGGTCGTGGCGCACAGCGGCAGCAGGCCCACGAGGGAACGCACCTTGATCCGGGCGCCGCTGCCGTCGGGGAAGCGCAGCACGTCGTAGAAGAAGCCGTCCTCCTCGTCCCACATCTCGTCCGGATGCTCGCCGACCGGGTCCGTGGCGGCGGCGATCCAGAAGAAGTGCTCGACGAACTTGAGCACGAACTCCTCGTAGGCCGGGTCGGACTGGAGCAGGGCCAGGGCCAGCTCGAGCATGTTCTGGCTGAACATCGCCATCCAGGCGGTGCCGTCCGCTTGCTCGAGCCGCCCGCCGGTGGGCAGGGCGGCGCTGCGGTCGAACACGCCGATGTTGTCCAGCCCGAGGAAGCCGCCCTCGAACAGGTTGCGGCCGGTGGGGTCCTTGCGGTTCACCCACCACGTGAAGTTCAGCAGGAGCCTGGAGAAGCTTTCCTGGAGGAACGGCAGATCCAGCTCGCCGAGACCTTGCTCCAGGTTTTGCAGGAAGAGGACCGCGAACGCGTGCACCGGCGGGTTCACGTCGCCGAAGTTCCACTCGTAGGCCGGCATCTGGCCGGTCGGGTGCAGGTAGTCCTGGGAGAGCATCAGGTCGATCTGGCTCTTGGCGAAGTCAGGATCGACCATCGCCAGCGGGATGCAGTGAAACGCCAGGTCCCAGGCGGCGTACCACGGGTACTCCCACTTATCGGGCATGGACACGACGTCGTGGTTGACCATGTGGAACCACGACTCGTTGCGGGTACCGCGCTGTACCGGGGTCCGCAGCGGGTGGCGGCGGCGCTCCCTCAGCCACCGGTCGACGTCGAAGTAGTAACACTGCTTGGACCAGAGCATCCCGGCCAGCGCCTGCCGCATGACCGCCTTCGCGTCGCTGGCCACGGCCGGCGGGGTGATGGCGTCGTAGAACTCGTCTGCCTCGGCCCGCCGGCGGGCAACAAGCTCGCCGGTCCCGGCGAACGGCTCCGCCAGCCGCTCCGGGCCCGCCCGGGTGAGCCGTACCAGCACCGTGCTCTGCCCGCCCGCCGGCACGACGAGCCGGACGTGGGCCGCCGCCTTGGTCCCCGCGCCATCGGGGTTGACGGTGGCCGCGCCGTGCAGGACGTGCTCGCCGATGCCGTCCTTGGCAAAGGGCGTCGTGGGCTCGGCGCCGAAGATGCGCGCCGCGTTCGTTTCGTTCTCGCAGAACAGCAGCGCCGCTTCCGGTTCGGCGTGGAGGTAGAAAACGCCGAGCTGGTGGTGCTCGGCCCGGACGGCCGGGTACCCGGACTCGATGCGCGCGAGCCGCGGCTTGGCCTCGCCGGTTCCCCACGACCACGTGTTACGGAACCACAGCGTGGGCAGCACGTGCAGCCTGGCCACGTCCGCGGACCGGTTGTGCACGGTGATGCGGCACAGGATGTCCTCGGGCCCGGCCTTGGCGTGCTCCACCTCGACGTCGAAGTAGCGGTCCTCGTCGAAAACGCCGGTGTCAACGAGCTCGTACTCCAGCTCATGCCGTGACCGGGCCCGGTTCACCGCAACCAGATCGTCGTAGGGGAACGCGGCCTGCGGGTACTTGTACAGGTAGCGCTGGTAGCTGTGCGTCGGCAGGTTGTCGACGTAGAAGTAGTACTCCTTGACGTCCTCACCGTGGTTGCCCTCGGCATTCGTCAGGCCGAACAGGCGTTCCTTCAAGATCGGATCGCGCTCGTTCCACAGCGCGACGGCCAGGCAGAGCCGCTGCTTGTCATCGCTGAGCCCGGCGATCCCGTCCTCACCCCACCGGTACGCCCGGGACCGGGATTGATCATGACTGAAATACGACCAGGCGTCTCCGCTGTCGCTGTAATCCTCCCGGACCGTGCCCCACTGACGCTCGCTCAGATACGGACCCCAGGCGCGCCACGGAACACCCGCCCGGGCCTCCCGCAGCCGCCGCTCCTCGGCCGTCAGCGAGATCGGCCCGGCCGGAGAAGGCTCTTCGGCCGGGGAAGGCAGTTCGCCGCCACTCGACATACCCGGATCCTCCGTGCTAGGCCGGCCGGCAGGATCCCCCGGCGAGGGTGGTTCGGCGGACAGGCCGTCGCCGACGATGAGCCCGCCGCCATGCTGCCAGGTCAGGTACCGCGAGGACATGTTGACCAGCGCGGTAATCCGGTTGCGGCCGCCGAGCAGGGTGATCAGGTGCAGCGCGAGCCAGACGAGCCAGGCGAGCGTGCCGCGCATGCGGACCCGGTGGGGCAGCTCCACCACCGCGGAGCGGTACCCGATGGTGGCCATGATGCCCTTGTCGCGGTAGCGGAACGGTGCCGCCGGCTCCCCCCGCGCAAGCCTGCGGACCTGGTCCGCGGCGTGCTTGCCCATCTGGAGGGCGGGCTGGGCGAGCTGGGGCAGCGGCTGGCCGTCGATGAGCGCGATGTCGCCGACCGCGAAGATCCGCTCGTGCCCGGGGACACGAAGATCCGCACCGATGCGGATGCGGCCGCCGTCCGCCTGGGGGAGCCCCCAGCCGCTGACCGGCTCCGGCGCGGCCACCCCAGCCGCCCATATGGTGGCGTGGCTGGCCAGGGTGCTGCCGTCGGCGAGCAGGACCCGGTCGGGGGTGATCTCCCGGATGGCGGTGCCAAGCCGGACGTCGACGCCGCGCTTGACCAGCTGACGGCGGGTGTAGTCGCGGAGCGCGGGATGGAAGGGCGTGAGCAGCTCGGGAGCGCGCTCTATCAGGGACACGTGGATCCGGGCCCGGTCGATCTCGGGATAGGACACGGCGAGTGCGATGTTGCGCAGATCGGCGAGGCTCCCGGCCAGCTCCACGCCGGTCGCGCCGCCGCCGATGACGGTCACCGCCACGTCATCGGTCATGCCGGTGCGGCTGATCCGCTCCAGGCCGTCCATGATGCGGTCGCGCAAGATGATCGCGTCCCGGCGGGTGTACAGGCCCAGGCTGAACTCGGCCGCCCCGGGAATGCCGTGGTAGGCGGCCGCGACGCCGGTGGCCAGGATGAGGTAGTCGTAGCCGAGCTTCGCGCCGTCGGAAACAGTGATCTGTCTTGCCGCGGGGTCGATGGTGGCCAGCTCCGCGTGCCGGAAGGCGGCCCGGTACCTGCGGCTTTCGCTGCGCGCGGGATAGGCGACATCGCTGCTGGTCAGGCCCGCGGTAGCCACCTCGTACAGCAGCGGCTGGAAGGTGCTGTAGACGTTGCGGTCGATCAGCGTGACCTGCATGCCGCTGCGGGCAAGCCTGCGCACCGCGGCCAGACCGGCGAACCCGGCGCCGGCGACCACCACCCGCGGTGCGGGCGCTGCGTGCTGCGTCATGTTGTGGTCCCTCGCCCGTCATGGCGTCGCTTCAGCGATCACGCTCCTCGTATATCAGATCGCCGGGTGAGCTGTTCGCCGGGAGTTCACGTGCGCGAGGAGCCGTGCGGGGGGAGGACCGTGGGTAGCTATCAAAGGCGACGAGCCGTGGGCCATAGCCCGATGCGACGCAAAGCTTAGGACGCAAAGCTTAGGACGCAAAGCTTAGGAGGAGTGGATGTCCACTAGCGAAGGTGCAGAGCGGGCAGGCAGCGACGGTACGGCTGTTCGGCCTTTTCAGGTCGGTTTTCCGGAGGGGGAGCTCGCCGAGCTGCGCAGGCGCGTGAACGCAACGAGGTGGCCCGAGCGTGAGACGGTCACCGACGACTCCCAGGGCGTGCGGCTGGCGATGATGCAGGATCTCGCGCGCTACTGGGGGAGCGACTACGACTGGCGCAAGTGCCAGGAGAAACTGAACGCCCTGCCGCAATTCGTGACCGAGATCGACGGGCTCGACATCCACTTCATCCACGTCCGCTCCGGGCACGAGGACGCGCTGCCGCTGATCGTCACGCACGGGTGGCCCGGCTCGATCCTCGAGCAGCTGAAGATCATCGAGCCGCTCACCAATCCCACCGCGCACGGCGCGAGCGAACAGGACGCGTTCCACCTGGTGATTCCCTCACTGCCGGGTCATGGGTTCTCCGCCAAGCCGGTCACCACCGGGTGGGATCCCGCCCGCATCGCACGTGCCTGGGTGGTCCTGATGAAGCGCCTCGGGTACACCCGGTTCGTGGCCCAGGGCGGCGATTGGGGCGCGGCGGTCACCCAGACGATGGGCGCCCAGGCAGCGCCGGAGCTGGCCGCCATTCACTCCAACATGCCGGGCACCGCGCCAGCGGAAATCAACAAGGCGGTCGAGCGCGGCGACCCGCCCCCGCCGGGCCTGTCGGCCGAGGAGCTACGCGCGTACGAGCAGCTGAGCGCGTTCTTTGCCAAGCACGTGGCCTACGCGCAGATCATGGCGACGCGCCCGCAAACGCTGTACGGGCTGGCGGACTCCCCCGCCGACCTGGCGGCGTTCATGCTGGACCACGGCGACGGTACTGGCCAGCCGGGGCTTGTGGAACAGGTTCTGCAAGGAACGCTGGACAGCGCCCTGACCCGAGATGACCTCCTCGACAACATCACGCTCTACTGGCTGACGAACACCGGGATTTCCACGGCCCGTCTGTACTGGGAGAACAAGGCGGACTTCTTCGACGCCAAGCCCATCACGATCCCGTTTGCCATCAGCGTCTTCCCCGATGAGCTGTACCAGGCCCCGCGGAGCTGGGCCGAGCGCGCGTACCCGAACAACCTCATCTATTACAACAGGCTCGACCGGGGCGGCCACTTCGCGGCGTGGGAGCAGCCGGGCCTGTTCTCCGCCGAGATGCGCGCGGCGTTCCGGTCACTGCGCTAGCTGGGCACGTGCGGGTGGTGTGCACGCCGTGCGCGCCACCCGCCGCGCGGGGTGGCCGCTTTAGCTTGCGATGCCGATGACCTGGCCGATGGTCGTGGGCTGGCCGAGGACCGCGAGCATCAGGTGGGCGACGTCGGCGCGCGGGACCGAAAACCCGCCGCGCACGTTCTGCCCGGTCGCGGTGCGGTAGTGCCCGGTCAGCGGCTTGTTGGTCAGCTTCGGCGGCCTGATGACCGTCCAGTCCAGGTCGCTGCCGCGCAGCAAGTCCTCCATGGCCGCCAGGTCGGCGTAGACCTTGCCGAACGCGGCGCGGGCGAACGGTGCGCCGAGGTGGCGCATGAAGAACCCGTCACCCGGGTCGTGCTTGGGTGGCTTGGGGTGGCCGGGAGATGGGACGGTGCCGACCGGGGCGGCGCTGATCACGACGAGGCGCTTGACCGCGGTCGCCTGCATCGCCGCGGCGATCGCCCGGGTGCCGCGTTCCGCGATGCCGGCGCTGGCGTTTGAGGCTGGGCCGAGGCCGGAGACGACCGCGTCGGTTCCGGCGATAGCTGCCTCTAGTACGGCGGGCTGCGGGGCGGCCAGGTCGGCGGTGACGATCCGGGCTTCGCGCAGGTCTGCCGGGAGCCTTGCCGGGTTGCGGACCACGGCTGTGACGTCGTGCCCGGCGTCGAGGGCCTGGCGCAGCAGTTGCTGGCCGACCCCGCCGGTTGCTGCCATGATCGCGAGTTTCATTGTGTTGCCTCCGTGTAGGGTGACACCGTCAAGATCTGCTAGCTAGCCTATTATCTAGGAAGCCTAGAAGTCAACTTGACTAGGATATTCGGCCCGGGCCCGGACATCGCTGCACGCCAGCAGATGATCGTCGTCATCTGCCTGGCGGTGGGACTCTGGCTCGCCGGGGAGAGCATCCACCAGCTCGCCATCGGCGGGCGGACGGCCCACCATGTGGGTCACCGCAGCTTCCGGCCCGGGCCCTGTTTTAGCAACCGCCGCCAGGTCAGGAACGCGAACACAATGCCCAGAGCCAGCAGGACTCCCATGTCCATAAGCCAGGTATGTGGGTTGTGACGCCACAGAGAGTCCACGGGAGATCCGGGGGCGGGTGGCACCAACTTGTTGAGCTTGGCGGTTGCCGCCGTCGCCGCATAGCCCCAGCGGGACGGTGACAGCCAGGCGACCTGCTCCAGGCCAACCTTGCCAGCGATCGCGAAAACACCGCCGGTGAGGATGACCTCCACCACGACAAGGACCATCAGCAGCGGCATGGTCTTCTCTGAGGTGTTGACCGAGGCAGAGATCAGCAGTCCAAGGGACATCGATACGAGGGCGAGCGCGGCTATCGCCAGTATCAGTTCCACCAGAGGCAGCGAGTGCAGGAACGCCCCGTGCGCGGGCAGTGCGCGCCCGATGAGACCAATCAGGACCAGTACGGCGGCCTGCACCCCGCTAATGAGCCCGAGCACGGCCAGCTTGGACCCGAGGTACGAAGCAGGCGACAGCCCGGCTGCCCGTTCCCTGCTGTAAATGGCCCGTTCCTTGACCAGTTCCCTGACCGAGTTGAAAGCCCCGGCGAAGCAAGCGCTGATGATCAGGATCAGCAAGAGCGATTCCGCGTCGGGGTTGGACGGGTGGCCGCCCGGTGGAAGTCCTGTCTGATGGCCGAGCCTCAGCCCGGCCTTGTCGGGGATGACAAGGATCACCGCTCCGAGCACGATGGGGGCGCCTGCGAGAAGAGCCAGGTAAACACGGTCAGAGGCGATCACCGCGACGTAGCGCCGGCACAGCGTGCTGAACTGTGACAGGCGGTTCTTCGACCTCGGCGGCGGCGGGGTCTGCCGTTTCCCTTCCGCGGGGGCCGGTCCGGCCATGGCCTCGGTGATGTACTTCGCGTACCACGGCGAGCGACGGAATTCACCGGCCCAGTCCCGCCCCGGTTCCCGCTCGAACGTCTGGAACACCTCGGCCCACCCCGGCTGGCCGAAGTGACGCAGCCCATCGCCCGGCGGCCCGAAGTACGCGACCTTGCCGCCGGGCACGAGAACGAGCAGGCGGTCGCATACGTCCAGGTTGGCGACGCTGTGGGTGACAACGATGATGGTGCGCCCACCGTGAGCCAGGCCGGACATCATTTCCATGACCGACTTGTCCAGGCCGGGATCCAGCCCGGACGTTGGCTCGTCCAGGAACAGTACCGACGGCTTGGTCATCAACTCGAGCGCGACGTTGACCCGCTTTTGCTGGCCGCCCGAGAGCCGGTCCGTCCGCGTCTCGGCATGTGGAGTCAAGGACAGTTCGCCCAGCACCTCGTCCACGCGCCGGTTGCGCTCGGATTTGCTCGTGTCCCTAGGGAAGCGCAATTGTGCTGCATAACGCAGGGCCCGGCGAGCTGTTAGCTGCGTATGCAGGATGTTCTCCTGTGGGACAAGACCGATCCGGTGCCGCAGCTCCGCGTAGTGCGCATAGAGATCGCGGTTGTCGTAGAGGACAGTCCCCTCGGTGGCAGGACGCAGGCCGGTCAGCGCCCCAAGCAAGGTGGACTTCCCGGCGCCGCTGGGGCCGATGACGGCAAGCAGGCAGCGCTCCCCGAGCGGGAAGCTGACTCGGTCCAGCAGTACCTTGCCACTGGGAAGCCGGACCGTGAGATCACGGGCCGACACACTGACGTCCCCGGTATCGACGAACTCCTGCAGCTCCCGGCCGACGAGGCGGAAGGTAGAGCGCCCGATGCCGACGATGTCCTGCTCACTCAGGGGCGCGGCGGTGATCTGCTGGCCGTTGACGTAGGTCCCGTTGTAGCTGTCAAGGTCGACGATCTGGTAGCCGTCGTCCACATTGCGGAGTTCCGCGTGATGACGGGACACATCAAGGTCGTCGACAACCACATCGTTGTCGGGCGCCCGGCCAATTCGGAGCACGGTGGCCGGTAGCCGCTGCACCGAGGTGGGCGGCCGACGCCCGCGCCTGCCCGGCGCAGCCCGCCCAGGGCCTTCGGCGGTCGTTGGCACAGGGGCGTCCTGCGCGACGCGGTCCGCCTGCGCGGGGAAGCTGGCCATGGCGCCGGCAGCCGCGGCGCCCCCCATCGCCGGGCTGCGGCGGGTCTCGCCGACGTCTGTGCCGCTGTAACCCGCGTCGGCGGGCAAGCTGCGCCCAGTGGCGTAGCCCGGATCCGTGGCATCACCGGGATGGGTGCCGTATCCGGGCGTGAAGGCGTGGCGCGTCTGGTCCGCCCCCGGAGGGGGCGAGACCGGCCCGGCAAGGACGCAACGCACCTCGGGCCCGTCGGCCGGGTGGCCGAGCCGGACAGTGCATTCGGTATCGATCTCGACCCGCCCGACCCGCCGTGACCCGACATAGGTTCCGTTGGTGCTGCCGCCGTCCTCAAGAATCCATGCGTCCCGGTCAAGTTTCAGCACCGCATGCCGCCAGGACACCCGCGTGTCGTCCACGACGATGTCGGATCCCGGGTCACGGCCGAGGCTGTAGCAAGGTCCAGGCAGCAGGTTGCGCTTGGTGCCTTGAACCCAGACGGCGAGCGGGCTGACAGAGCTTGGCAAAACAGGCTGGTCGGTCCCCATCCGCCAACTCTAAGATCAAAGCTTAAGGAATGAAAAGCCTTGGATTTACCATAAGGCTATGGCGGCCCGGCAGCTCGCGAAGCTAGCGGCCCGCCGTAGTGCCAGGCAAGCGAACTGCGGCACCAGGCCTTCGGCGCTGGGGCTGAGCGGGGAGGCGTGGTGGGCGACGAAACGCCTGCACCCGGCGGGTTCAGCCTGGGGGAACACGTAGCTGGGTACCGGCTCGGCGAGATCCTCGGCCGAGGGGGCATGGCCGTCGTCTACCGTGCCTACGATGAACGGCTCGCGCGGAGTGTCGCGCTGAAGATTCTTACGCCCCGTTTTGCCCGCGATGAGGCGTTCCGCCAGCGGTTCATCAGGGAGTCCCGTATGGCAGCCGCGATCGACCACCCGAATATCATCCCTATATTCGGGGCCGGCGAGGCCGATGGGGTTTTCTTCATCGCGATGCGGCTGGTCCCCGGGCGCGACGTGCAGACGATCATCGAGGAACGCGGCCCGCTGCCCGTCGCACAGGCCTGCGATGTCGTGACCCAGGTAGCGGCCGCCCTGGACGCGGCGCACCGGCAGGGCCTCGTGCACAGGGACGTCAAGCCTGCCAACATGCTGCGAGACGTTTCGCCAGGAGATGGTCGGCCCGATCACATCTACTTGTCCGACTTCGGGCTGAGCAAGCACTGGCTGTCGTCGAGCCACCTCACCGCTACCGGTGAGTTTCTCGGCACGATGGACTACGTTCCACCGGAGCAGATCGAGGGGCGCCCGGTGGACGGCCGGTCCGACCAGTACTCCCTCGCCTGTTCCGCGTTCGAGATGTTGGCCGGCGCGCCTCCGTTCCAGCAGGACGCGACGATGGCCGTCATGTGGGCGCAGGTTTCCGCCGCGCCGCCCTCGCTGGCAAGCCGCCGCGCTGGTCTTCCCGCAGAGGTGGACCAGGTGATGGCGAAGGCGCTTGCCAAGGATCCGGCCGACCGTTATCGCAGCTGCCTGGAGTTCGCGTCTGTCCTTGGCCACTCCTGCGCCCTCGGGCCAGGCGCCGCCGTCGGCACACCCGCGGTGCGCGAGGCGACGCAGGCGGTGGGCATGGCGGACCTGATCGTGGCGGGCGTCATCGACGAGGCAGCGCCCGCAGCCGCGAGTGGCTCTCCCACGAGTGAGCCGCCTGCTCAGACGCCCTTGGATCAGGCACCTGTCCCCCCGGCAACCCGGCAGCCTCCTTCACCGGGCGGGGCCGGCGAGCCAGCACACGAGGCCACCCAGCCGATTGGAATTGTCGAGGCCGCTCAGGCACCGGGCGTCCCCGGGCGCGACGCTGGGGTCGGCCCGCCTTCCTTGGGAGGCGAAGCAACACAGGTCATAAGCAGGGCGGATCTCGGCGCGCCGGGCACCTTCGCGGACGCCCCGGCCCCAGCCGGTAATCCGGCCGGGGGCCAGCTTCCCGCACGTCAGCCACCTGCTGCGATGGCGCCGCCGCCGCCTCCGCTGAGCGCCGCGGGTGGGTCGGCCGCGCCTTCCGACGAATCGACGCAACCGGTCGACGCGTCGGGGACCGCCACGGCTGGCGGAATGCCGCGGCCAAGTGGCGAGCCATCGCCTGGGCCGGCCCTGCCCGGCCGGAGTCGTCCTCCCCGCCTGGGCGGACGCGGCGGCTGAGCCGGAAGGCCAAGGCGGCAATCATCATCCCGCTCGCGCTGCTCGTCGTTTTGATAGGCGTAGACCGGCTGGCGGCCGCTTACGCCGCGAACCAGATCGCGACCAAGATCCAGAAGTACGGCTTTCCCGTCAAGCCCGGTGTCACAATCGAGGGTTTCCCGTTCCTGACGCAGATCATCAGCAGGAACCTGGACGGCGTTGACATCAGCGCGCCGAACTTCCCTGTAGGCCCTGTCACGGCGAGCATGCAAGTCCAAGCCACCGGTATCGCACTGAACTCCGGTTATGAGTCAGGCACTATTGCGCACGTCACGGGTACCGGCTTGATCACCTTCTCCAGTCTTTCCAGACTGGCTGGAGTTGAGGGGGCGCCGGGTCTGAAGGTCTCCAGAGATGGCGCCCATAAGGTGAAGTTGACTGCGAATCTCCAGATCTTGACCGCCACGGCGGTCGCCCGGGTGAAGAAAACTGGCCGGAACAAGTTCAGCATCGACCTGATCTCCGCCAACGGGATTCCCGCCTCCTTGCTCGGCCCGATCCGCCACCTCGTCGTGCATATCCCAAAACTGCCGCTAGGGCTGGCCGTGCAAACCGTCAGCGTGACCGCCCAGGGCGTAGTGGTTCAGGTGACCGGAAGCCATGTCAGTTTCGGTAACCGACCACACAACTGACCCACTGATGCGCCAAGTTGCGCTAGGAAGCTGCTGTACCGGACTCTTACGGTAGAGCTGAGTCAGCCGGACGTTGCCGGGTGCGCGGGCTGGCTGGCGTTCCGGCGTAGTGTTGCGGCTAGGTTGGACAATCAGCCGTTGGGTCCAGTCCCCGCCTGACTGCTCTGGCAGGAGGGCGGCCCGGTGGTGAGCGTCAAGGCGGGCAGCCGTGTCTGCGGCAGTCACCTTGCCGTGGCGCTGCGTCGAGAGCTGGCCGTCGCCATCTCCGGCCGCGGTCCCGGACGGTGCGCAGGTGAGTGAGAGCCGGTCTGAGGTGGTGTGGGGCCTGGTCGCCGCGCACGCTGCCGGCCAGGGCCGGCGGGTGTCGGTCGCGGATGTGTGTGCGGTGGCTGTTGGGTCGGTGGGGGTGAGCGGGGCGTGGGTGACGGCGGCCAGCGGCCGGGGGCTGGACTTCGCGATGTATGTCACCGATCAGGTCTGTGAGCGGCTCGTTGAGGTGCAGCTCGTGCTGGGGGAGGGACCATGCCATGACCTGCTGGCCCGCGCCGCTGGGCCGGTGCTGGCCGCCGACCTCGGCGAGGCCCGGTTCAGCCGCCGGTGGCCTGGGTTTACGCCGGAGGCACGGCGGCTGGGCGCCGGGGCGGTGTTTGTGTTCCCGCTGGCGATCGGGGTGATCCGGGCGGGGGTGATGGGTTTGTACCGCCGGTGGCCGGGTCCGCTGGCGGGTGGGCAGTTCGGTGATGGGCTGTTGCTGGCGGATGCCGCGACGGTGTTGCTGCTCGACAGCCTGGCCGGCCGCACGAATGGCGGGGCGAATGGCGGGGCGGTTAGTGGTGGGGGGCGGGGGGGTGGGGGGGTGGTGCTGGCGGGGCAGTCGCCGGATCTGGCGGTGCACCGGGCGGAGATCGACCAGGCGACCGGGATGCTGACCGTGCAGTTGGGGGTCAGTGCGGCGGAGGCGTTTGCGCGGTTGCGGGCTTACGCTTATGCGCAGGACCGGCGGCTGGCTGAGGTGGCTGGTGACATCGTTGCCCGGCGGTTGCGGTTGTCCCCTGACCTGCCCCGGGGCGGCGGGCCATGACCGGGCCGGCCGGGCCGGCCGGGCTGGTGAGATGGGTTTTGTGCTACCGGCGAGAGGGTGGCCTGGATGGATTCTGACCTGCTTTCTGACACCTTCGTCGGCCTGGCCGACACGATGGTCGCCGACTTCGACGTGATCGACTTTTTGCACATGCTGACCGACCGCAGCGTCCGCCTGCTGTCTGCGTCGGCGGCGGGGGTGGTGCTGGCTGACCCGCGTGGTGCGCTGCGGGTGGCGGCGGCGTCCAGCGAGGCCGCGGAGCTGGTGGAGTTGTTCCAGATCCAAAACGATGAGGGGCCGTGCCTGGATTGTTTCCGCACCGGGCGGCCGGTCAGCGCCACCGGCCTGGCCGTGCTGGGGGAGCGGTGGCCGCGGTTCGCGGCGGCCGCGGCGCAGGCCGGGTTCGACGCGGTGGAGGCGCTGCCGATGCGGCTGCGTGATCAGGTCATCGGCGCGCTGAACCTGTTCCGGGCCGGGCCGGGCCCGTTCGACCCGGCGGACCTGCGGATCGCCCAGGCGCTGGCCGACGTCGCCACGATCGGGTTGCTGCAAGAGCAGTACGTGCGCCGCAGCGAGGCCCTCGCCGAGCAGCTCCAAACAGCCCTCAACAGCCGGGTCATCATCGAGCAAGCCAAAGGCAAACTCGCCGAGCGCCTCGGCACCGACATGGACCACGCCTTCGGCCTGCTGCGCGAGTACGCCCGCAACACCAACCAGCAACTCACCGACGTCGCCCGCACCTTCGTCGACAGCGCCAGCCCAGACTTCCCCCCACCCGCCCGCGCGCAACCACCTGGCCAGCAGCCCGCCCAGGGATGAGCCGCTACCGCCGACGGGCGGGTGCACAGCTTCGCGACCCTGCTAGAAGACCTGGCCACCATCGGCCAGCGACACAATGTTCGCAATTTTTTTCCGGAAACCCTGATAGTGTTTCGAGTATGAGGCAGCCCGTTCCGCCTCAACCTGATCGGGGAGCCATCATGGACTCCGGAGTTACGGTCAATCCCAGGCTGGATATTTCCGACCGCACCGTGGACGGCATAACCAACGTCGAACTGGCTGGCGAACTCGACAGTGCCAGCGCCCCGGCCCTGCGTGAGCAGCTCCTGAGCTTGCTCCGGCCTGGCTCCAGCCGGCTTTTCGTCGACCTGTCCAGAGTGAGCCTTTGTGACGCCAGCGGGCTCGCGGTGCTGGTCGGCATCAGCCGCCGGGCCCAGCGACTAGGCGGATTCTTGCGCTTGGCAGCCGTCTCGCCGCAGGCCGACCACGTACTGCGTATCACCGGGCTGCACCGGTACCTGCCGGTATCCCCGCTGTCCACGCAACCGCGGCCGATCCCCCCGGCGCCCGGTACGACAGGACAGGGGCGGTCGCCGAAGCTGCCACTGCCCGCTGGCTGGTTCTCGACGCCCGGCGCCGGCCCGTCCTCGGCTGAGACCGAGCGCGCGGTAACGGGGGGTGCCCAGGCCTTCTCCGTCCCCGGCCGCTGCCGTGTCCCTGGCACGACCGCAGCGAATGTGGGTCATCGCCCCGCCGCGTAGCTGAGCCGGCGGCGATCTCGCCTCAGCTCGGTGGTATCGACATCACCGCAGTTAGAGCTGTTAACAGAGTGCATGGACGCGCACGCCGCTGCGGTTCCCGCCGCGGCTGGGCTGCGGCGGGAACCGGCGGGCGTCGTTCAGACAGCGGTTGGTGTTTTCGGGGCGCCGTTGAGCGGGGCGGTCAGGGCGGCACTGGCCGGCACCGGGAGGGCGGGTATTTCGGGCGCGGGCGCCACCGCGGCGCTGGCGTCCTGGGTGGCGGCGGCCGGGGGCTGAGCCGGGCTGGAGGGCGGGGCGGCGCGGTCGAAGAAGCGCAGCAGTTCGACCGGGACGGGCATGACCAGGGTGCTGTTCTTCTCGGCGGCGACCTCGACGACCGTCTGCAGCAGCCGCAGTTGCAAGGCGGCCGGGTCGGCGGCCATGACGGCAGCGGCGGCGGCGAGCTTCTTGGACGCCTGGTATTCGCCGTCGGCGGAGATGATCCGGGCGCGGCGCTCCCGTTCGGCTTCGGCCTGCCGCGACATCGAGCGTTTCATCGACTCGGGCAGGGCGACGTCTTTGATCTCGACCCGTTCCACGCGGATACCCCAGGGCTGCTCGGTCGGAGCGTCGATGACGTCCTTGAGATGGGCGTTGATCTTCTCGCGCTCGGACAGCAGTTGGTCCATGTCGCTTTGGCCGATCACCGAGCGCAGCGAGGTCTGGGCGACCTGGGAGACGGCGAACTTGTAGTTCTGCACGTTGATGATCGCCTTGATCGGGTCGATGACCCGGTAGTAGACGACAGCGTCCACGCGCAGGGTGACGTTGTCGCGGGTGATGGCCTCCTGGCCGGGCACGGCCGTCACGACGATCTGCATGTTGACCTTGCGCAGCTTGCTGGTGAATGGGTTGATCCAGGTCAGCCCCGCCCCGCGGATGCCGGGCAGCGCCCGCCCGAAGCGGAAGACGATGCCTTTCTCATACTGTGTGATGACCTTGAAGCCGAACATGCCGGCCGTCCTATCCCTCGGCGCATGGTGCACCGGTTCACCGGAACCGTGGACGGCGCTGGCGTGACTGTCGGCGTTCGAAATGCCCTCGGCCCACTTTTCATTATGCCACGCCTGCGAAATTAAACCAAACGCAGAGGCTTATTAGGCGTATTGATCTTAAAGTAACGCCGCCGGCAAACGGCTGCGGTATCCATCTGGGATGGTTCGTTAAAGCGGCTCGGTGGCCCAGCGCCAGCCTTGGTCATCCCATACCGGGCGGACCACGGCCGCCTGGGCCGCATCGGACAGCTGGGCCACGACCCGGACCAGCTGGCGGTGAAAGTCATCGGGCGTGTGCTTGCCTTCATGCGAGACGACCGTCACCAGCGTCACCGCTGATCCCTCGCCGCCGCCTTCAGGCGGACCGTGACGGTGCCGGTGTAGTCACGGCCGACGGCCACGATAGCCTCGGCCCGGACGAGGTCGCTGCCATCGTCCTTGGCCACCCATACCTCAGGCGCGGTCATGCGCCCCACCTCCCGCTCGCTTCTCACAGCACCTCCACAGTGGCATACCTGCGCTGGGCGGGCCGACCGTGAGCTGAACGGGATCCCACCAGCGGGGGCGGCGCGCAGCCGGGCCAGCTCAGTACTCGAGCTCGGGCCGCAGTGACGCCGACGGTATGCAGGTGCCGCAGGACCTGTGCGTAGGAGGCGACGAAGCCGCGTCTCGCAGGTAGGCGATGCCGTGCTGCTCGCAGAACGCACGCACCGGTTCCTGGGCATGCCGCAGGCTGGGCCGTGGCATGGAGGGGAACAGATGATGCTCGATCTGGTAGTTGAGGCCGCCGAGGGCGAGGTCGGTGAACCACCCCCCGCGGATGTTCCGGGACGTGATGACCTGGCGGCGGAGGAAGTCGGACTTCTCGTCCTCGTCCAGCACCGGCATGCCCTTGTGGTTGGGCGCGAACGAGCATCCCAGGTAGACACCGAACAAGCCCTGCTGGACGAGCACGAAGGCCACCGCCTGCACCGGGGACAGCACCAGCAACACGGCCGCCAGGTAGCCAACGATGTGCGCGGCGAGCAGTGCGCCGTCCACCAGCTTGACCGCCGTGCTGCCGCGGCGGCCCAGCAGGCTGCGGACCCCGGCGGCGTGCAGGTGGAAGCCTTCCAGCAGCAGCATCGGGAAGAACAGCCATGCCTGACAGCCGGCCAGCCAGCTGCCGATCCCGTGCCGGGCCCGGGCCTGGTCTCGGGTGAAGGCGATCGCCCGGCCACCGATATCCGGATCGCGGCCGAGCTGGTTGGGGTGGGCGTGATGCCGCCTGTGCTTGTCCGTCCACCATCCGTAGCTGAGCCCGATCAGCAGGTTCCCGTGGATGCGGCCGAGCAGGTCGTCGGTGCGCTTGGATCCGGAGATCTGCCGGTGGCCAGCGTCATGCCCGATGAATCCGGTCTGGGTGAACATCACCGCCAGGAAGACCGCCACCAGCAGCTGCCACCAGGAGCGCCCGAGCAGGAAGAATGCCGCCCACCCGGCGGCCAGCAGGAGCAGGTTGACGGCGATCTTGACGCTGTAATAGCCCAGGACGCCTGCGCAGCAGCCCGGCCGCCCGCACGATGCGGGAAAGCCTGGCGTAGTCGCTGCCCGGATCATTGAGCGGCGCTTCCCGGTCAGCCACGGCGGGGCGTTCGGCTACTGGATGTACCGCGTCAGCGGTCAACCTCGTCCTCCTGCGGCGAGCGGTGCGCGGCGCGGTGCGCAGCCGCGGGGAGGCCGGTGGCGCTCCCGGGTCCGGCGGCGGTGCGGCGGGAGCGAACAGGCGGCAGGCCCGCGCATTCCCGCGCGGGCCTGCCGCCTGCATCCGGTCAGATTGCGTGGACCTGCTCCGCCTGCGGGCCCTTCGGGCCCTGGCGGACGGTGTACTCCACCTTCTGGTTCTCTTCCAGGGTGCGGTAGCCGCCCATGTCGATCGCCGAGTGGTGCACGAAGACGTCGGCGGTGCCGTCGTCGGGGGCGATGAAACCGAAGCCCTTATCGGGGTTGAACCACTTCACAGTTCCCTGTGCCATCTGCTTGTCTCCTTCCAAGACGAGCCCGGGTCCGTGCCCTTCGCACGGACCAGCTGCTGGTTGCCCGCCACTGGATGGAGGAATTCCACAGCCAGACGGCTAGACGCCCATTGCGAAAAACGGGCGCCTTCACGATTGCAAACATCCGCAACAACTATTCAGATAAACGCCGTCGTGTGGCCCGTGTATTCCCCGCGCCTGGCGTTTTCCGGCCAGGGGAGCGCCGCGGGCGTGGTCTCTACCGCCTGCGGCGCCCCCGGTAGCCGGCGGACATGGCCACCGCGCTGCGGCCGGTAGCGGAGCTGGCAGTCACCGCCGCCGCCGCCGCGGCGGCGGCAGGTGGCCCGGCCGGCACGGCCCGGGCGGCGGGCGGGCCGGCGATGGAACGCAGCAGCGCGGAGCCGGGACTGACGCTGGCGGTCAGCGGGCTCACGCCCGCACGGCGCATCAGCCCGCGCACGTCGGCGGCCTGGGCCGGGCTCTGCACGGTGATCACCACACCGTCGGCGCCAGCCCGGGCGGTCCGGCCGGACCGGTGCAGGTAGGCCTTGTGCTCGGCAGGCGGATCCGCGTGGATGACCAGGCCGATGCCGTCCACGTGGATCCCACGGGCAGCGATGTCGGTGGCGACCAGGACCCGGGCCGCGCCAGAGGCAAACGATGCCAGATTCCGCTCGCGGGCACCCTGGCCGAGGTTGCCGTGCAACTCCACCACGGACACACCTGCCCCGGCCAGCTGGCGGGCGAGCTTCTGCGCGCCGTGCTTGGTCCGGGTGAACACCAGCGACCGGTGGTAGCCGCTCGCCAGCGCGGCGACCACGCCCACCCGGTCCCCTGGCGCGACGGTGAGCAGATGATGGACCATGGCGGCGGGAGCGGCGGCAGCCGAGTCCACCGAGTGCACCGCCGGGTCGCTGAGGAACCGGCGCACCAGCACATCCACCGCGTTGTCCAGGGTGGCGGAAAACAGCATCCGCTGGCCCTCCGGTGGGGTGGCCTCCATCAGCCGCCGCACCACCGGCAGAAAGCCGAGATCGGCCATGTGGTCCGCCTCGTCCAGCACGCTGATCTCCACATCGCCCAGGTGGCAGTGCCCCTGCTCGATGAGGTCGGCCAGCCGCCCGGGACAGGCCACGACGATGTCCACCCGGTTGCGCAGGGCCGTTACCTGCGCATTCTGCCCGGTACCGCCGAAGATCGTGGCCACCGTCAGGTCCAGCGCCTGGGCCAGCGGCGTGAGTACCGTCTGGACCTGGGTGGCCAGCTCCCGGGTGGGCACCAGGACCAGGCCACGCGGGCGGCCCGCGCTGGTGAAGCCGTCGGCCAGCCCGGCGACCAGCGGGATCGCGAACGCGAGCGTCTTACCGGAACCAGTCTGGCCGCGGCCCAGAATGTCCCGCCCGGCCAGGGCATCCGGCAGCGCGGCCGCCTGGATCGGGAACGGCACGCTGATGCCGGCATCAGCCAGCGTGGCCACCAGCGGCCCAGGAACGCCCAGCTCAGCGAAGGTCACGCGCAGCGGGGCCACCGCCGCCCGGGCGGCGGACCCGGGTTTCGCCCGGCTGCGGCTACGTCGGCGGGCATGCCGAATTTCGGTTGGTGCAAGGGTCACAAGGAATCTCTTTCGGATCTGGGTGGCCGCATTCTCGAAGGCCACCACCTGAGATCCGTGGAAACCCGCTCGCTCACCGAGCGAGGTACGACCGGCGCGCCCTGATGGCGCCGCCTCACGATATGCCGTGTACCACGACCCTACCGCACGCCGTGGCGAGGGCACGTAGATCCGGGCTGCCAGCCGGCCGGGAGGCCGATGCGGCCGGCTGGGTGCCCTCTTGGCTAGCTTCCCGCCCTCGATATCACGAGCTAAAAGTAGAAAAATCTTGCTAGTATCTAACTACTTGTGTAAATTTTGAGGGGCAGGCGTCCGGGGGAGCAGGCGCTAACTGCGGACAGCTACCGCGAGGCCGCCGAAGGGAGCAAGCCATGATCCTCACCCGCTTGGCCATCATCGTCGCCGTTCTGACGGCGTTCGCAGTGCCGTGCGTCCGCGGGACGCGGATGGTACTCGATGCGCGCCGCAGGGCCGGGTCCCCGGCGACCCGGGCCCAGGAACGCTGACATCTCCAACTCCTCACTCTGCATGGCGTTGAGGCCGCCGACCGAATGGTCCAGGGCCGGCCTCCGCGAGTGAGCAATCCCCGCAGCTGAGCAGGTCATCAGCCAGCGTCGCGCGACGATCGGCTTATCGGGGCCAGGAGGCTTGCGGGCCGTTCCTCGATTGGCGTGGGGACAAGGCCACCAGCGAGCACGTGTGCGGCGGGTATCGCCCCCACCCGCCTGCGCTCAAGCCGGGCGGAGGTAGGCCACCGCACGCCGCTGACCCAGCCGAGGCGTTCGAATCCGCGGATCAGTTCGGCTGACAGGTCTATCTGGCCGCGGTCGACGCCGTGCCGGGCGCAGGCGGGATCGGAGTGGTGCATGTTGTGCCAGCTCTCACCCAACGACAGCACCGCCAGCGGCCACAAGTTGGTGGCCCGGTCAAACCGGCGGGTAGTGAAGGGCCGGCTGCCGAGCAGGTGGCACAGGGAGTTCACGCTCCAGGTGACGTGCTGCAGCAAGAAGATGCGGACCAGCCCGGCCCACACCAGCGCCAGCACCGCGGCCTGCCAGGTGCCACCGAGCGCCCACCCGGCCGCGAACGGCAGCGCCAGCGTCGCGGCGCACAGCACGGGAAAGGCTTTCGAAATTTTCCGCATGGCCGGATCGGCCAGCATGTCGGGAGCGTAGCGCTGCTGCGGTGTCGGGTCGTTGCCGAACAGCCACCCGGCATGGGCGTGTAGCAGCCCCCGCAACTGGCCGGCCGGCCCGCTGCCATACCGGTAGGGCGAATGCGGATCCCCTGGGCGGTCGGTGAACGCGTGGTGGCGCCTGTGGGTGGCGACCCAGCCGTTCACATCGCCCTCGAAGGCCATCGATCCGGCGACCGCGAGGGCAACCCGCAGCGCCGGCTGCGCGGTGAAGCTGCGGTGCGTCAGGCACCGGTGGAAGCCCACCGTCACACCGAACCCGGTCACCAGGTAGAACAACACCGCTAGGCCCAAGTCGGCCCAACCGACACCGCGGCCCCACAACAGCCAGATCGCGGCGATCAGCCCGGCGAACGGGAGGACCACGATCAGGCCGGTCACCGTCAGCTGCAGGACCCGCTGCCCCGGAGTCTGGGCAGGGGCGCCGGCAGCCGGGAAGGCCCCGATGCCGTCATAGGGTGCGCTCGCACTACTTGCGGTCACGATCACCACTCCGTCTCGCGGGATTAGGACTACGCAGCGAAACGGATCTCAAGACCGGCGTGTGGTCTAGACCTGACCGAAAACGCGTTCAGTCTGCCTGGTAGCAGGCCCAGTCTACGCCTCCGGGCAGCAACTCCGGCCGAAGCGCGCGGACCAGCCCGGAGGGCGCACATCCCGGCGGCCCGCCAGGATCCGCAGCATCGCCGGGCCGGGACGCGGTGCAGGACGTCACCGCGCCGGGGCCGCCGGGGGCACCCGGGCGGGCGACACGCTGCGCCAGCAGGTCAAGACGACCGCCAGCGGCCATGCCGCCTGCGCCTCGGTCAGGACCCGCTCGGCCAGGCCGATCTGTCCGCCCCGCGTTATCAGTTCCGCCGCGAACCACACAAGCAGGCCGAGTAGCGCCCCGGCCGCAACGGCCGAAACAGCCGGCCGCAGGCCGCCCGGCACCCAAGATCCACGCCTTAGGCCGCCGAGCGGCCATACTGCCAGGGCTATGAAGCCGATCGTCGCCCAGAACGCATGCGCCGGAGAGCCGCCACTCGCAGGCTCGGGGTTCGCCGCGACCAGCAGGCCGGCTATACCGCCAGCGATCAGGATGAGCCGTCCGGGGATGGCGGCCGGCCTGAGCGCCAGGCCCGTTACGACATCGCAGACGCCCACCGCCAGCAGTACCAGCGTCATTACCCATCGGTCGGCGGCACCGTCGGCCGCCAGGGCGCTGATGGTGCTGGTTACGGGGTTGACGGAGCGTGGCTGTAGCCCGGCGGCAACGGTCCACCCGCCAAGCAGAAGCACGGGAGCGGCGGCCGACGAAACCAGACCCCACCAGGGCACCACCCGCACGATCACCACCATAGGCGCCGACGGTCTGGGATCCACCAGACGCCCAGCAGGCGATGGCCTTCGGCCCGCGATCATGGGCTTGCCCGCGCCCTGCTGTCACGAATTAACGACACAGAACACTAGCAATTTTTTTCCATAAACTCCTGCTAGTCTCTGGGGCATGGACTCCGGAGCCACGGGCAGTCCCGGCCTGGGCCTTGCCGCCCAGAATGCGGGCGGCATCACCATCGCCGAGCTGACCGGCGAACTCGACATTGCCAGCGTCCCGGCTCTGCGCGATCAGCTTCTGAGCTTGCTGCGGCCCGGCTCCAGCCGGCTTGTGATCGACCTGTCCGGGGTGAGCTTCTGTGACGCCAGCGGACTCGCGGTGCTGGTCAACACGGGGCGCCGCGCGCGGCTGCTCGGCGGCTTCCTGCGCTTGGCGGCGGTTTCGCCGCAGGTCGGCCTGGTGCTGAACATCACCGGGCTCCACCGGCACCTAGAGATCTTCCCCACTGTTCAGGCCGCGGCAACCGGGGCGCAGGCCGCCAAGCACGGCACAGCAGGCGCGGCCGCACGCGGCAGGGCTGCCCGGGCATACCCCAGGCCCGCCCACCGGCACACGGGGCCGCTCCCGGACCCGGCCGACGCCGGTGAACTCCGCGGAGCGGTCGCCGCCCTGCTAGCGTGCGCCGACGCGTGGCATGATGCCGATCCCAGCCGCCGGTTCACCTCGGCCCTGCGCGCGATTGCCCGCGCCCGCGATGGCACCGACGATACTGCCCTGGACGGGGCGGCACGATCCCTGCTGTCTGCCCTCGCCCGTCATCCCCTCAACCCCTCCCCGGCGGTCGCCGCAACCGCTACGCGCCTGCGGCGGGCTCTCAATCCCGCACCCCGGCTCACCCCTACCTGACAGGGGAGACCACAAGCCACGGCAGCGGCGGGAGAACACATTTGCCGGGGCATGCCCAGGCGCGAAGCCGTGACTGGCCCGCCAGCCACCCCTTGAGGAGCCCAGGCCGGTCATCACGCGCACCGCGGTGGATAAATGGGCCAAGGTGCAGCCCGGGTCCGTCACGGCGGTGCGTTGTAGCCAGTGAGGAGAGTCAGAACCTCGCCCAAGGTGCGCTCCTGGCTGGAGGGATCTGGCAGCGGGAGATGCGCCTGGATCTGGTAGCGGTTGCGGCGGCCGTCCTTTTGCTTGACGATGTAGCCAGCCTGAGTCAGGTCGGTGACGATGCCGTAGGCAGTGCGCTCGGTGATGTCGAGCCTGGCCGCGATGTCGCGCAGGCGGACCCCCGGGTCGTGGGCGATGCACAGCAGGACCCGGCCGTGGTTGGTCAGGAAGGACCAGCTTGGAGCAGCCAACGATCCCATCCAATTCTGGAAGTTGTTTGCTAGTTTTATACAACTAGCGTAGCGTCGCAGGCAAGGCATCGGCCCTCAGTTGAGGACGGCGGCCACCTACCCGGGGTTTCCGAAGGTGCTCATGTCCATGGCTTGGTCAGCATGATCGGCCCTGCACATGGCCACGATGGTGCCGCCTGCCCCGGCTGAGGCCACCGGTGTCCCTCGCGGCCCACCGGGCCGGACCGTCGGCCGGGTCAGTCCCGGCCGGCTTCGATGAGCTTTCGGGCGGTGTACTCGGGATTGGTTAGGAGTACCCCGAGCGTCGCCGCCGAGTACGGCCACACGAATCTGGCTCATTGCCCACTCCGCTGCGCGGCCGCGGCCATCGCGGGGGCATCTACCGTCTCGCCATCCGAGCTGAAGATCGTGGGCGCGATGGCGTACAGGGCGAGCGTGCGGGTCATTTCAGTCCAGAGCGTATAAGGGCATGGCTTTGTTGAAAAGCTGGGTAACCGCAGCATTGAACTTGTCAGGATATTCGAGCGCCACGCTGTGCCCGCATCTGCCGAGGACAAGGACGTCAGACTGGGGCAGCATCTTCGACAAAGGCAGGGAGCTTTCCTCCGGAGATACGAAGGTATCGTTCCACCCGTGCATCAGGAGAACTGGGCAGGAGATAGCAGCCAGCTCGTCCTGAGCCACCACGGACGCTGCGAAGAAGGCACGCCTATCGGCCCCGAACATCGAGTTGAAGTATTCCCGGTAGCCGGGCGCGAACAACACATTTGCGCGTTCCTCAATTTCAGCTTCCGGGACCAGTGATTTGTCGTACAGTGTGCCCTCGATATGTGCCCGGATCGCCACGCGGTCCGCAGGGAAACTCCATGATCCAGATCCTGCCCGCTCGGGCGCCGGGGCCCCCATGGTTCCCGTCGTCAAGACCGCTGACACCCTTCTGTCCTGCGCCGCTGCCTTGAGTGCCAGCGCACCAGCGAGCGAGTGACCGACCAGGCCCGCTTGCCTCTCGCCCGTATGGTCGATCAGCGCGAGCAGTTGCCTCACCCACATCGAGACATCGAAGTATGGCGGGTTCGGCCGGCGGCCCGACCTGCCGTACCCGACCATGTCAGTCGCGAAGACGTGGAAGCTCTCGCACAGGTCATCGATGACCGCACGGAAGTTGGAAAAGGTGCCACATCCGGCTCCGGAACCGTGCATGAGAATAAGTGGCCTGCCGGATCCTCCCTCCCAGCAATGTATCGTGGTCCCTTCGAACGCGAGATCGAACTCCTTCAGTGGCACGTGACTGCTCCTGTCTCGCGGCGGCCGGTGGGGGAGCCCGCTAGCTGGCTCGGCGCTGTTCCTATTCTTTTCGGCTAATCGGGCCTGACAATTTTCCAGTACGTATCCTTATCCTGGATCAGGCCGTCGCGGAACTCAAATAGATCGCATCCTTGGTAATCAAGAACGGTGCCATCGAGTGCGCTGCCCTTCACTCGCCACACGGTGACGGCGCGGTTGCCCGAAATATACTCTGCGATATGCTCCCAGCGCATGTCCGGGATGACTTCAAAACGATCGGCAAGTACCTTGCGGATAGCCTCTCGTCCTTTGACTGTACGGCCCTCAGGTTCGGGGCCGCTGGCCATGCGGAAGACCGCATCGTCCTGGAAGAGGCCTGCGATCCTGTCTGCGTCGCGGCTGTTGAAGGCATCATTGATCTCAGCGAGGAGCTCGTGGGTTACCTGAGCATCGCTACTCATCTGCACTCCGAACGTCGAGGCTATCGGTGATACCCGGGTCAGTCCTGCGCAACAATGGATGCGCCGGCCTGCGGGCCATAAAGTTCATGCAGAAGCTCGCGCCGCTGGTCGGCCGGCCAAGAAATGAGCTCCGGTGATACTGGGTCGCCCTCCCCGAACACACTCTCATAGGTCACCACCGAAGTGGTGTATACATTGTTACGCTCATTGCCATGCCTCGCTTCAGCCACCTCATCGGGGAAGGTCATTACCCGGCCATCCTTGATAACCGTCTTGATGTTTCTCTTGTCCATCAAGACGCTCACTTGTTTGCTCGGATCACCCCGGAGCACTATCAGGTCGGCCAGCGCTCCTTCCGAGATCTCGCCGACTTCCCCCTCCAGGCCCATCATCTTGGCACCGTTCCTCGTCCCGGCGGTAATGGCTTCCAGCGGGCTCAGGCCCGCATAGGTGACCAACAGGTCAAGTTCCCGGGCATGCCACTCACCGTACGAGGTTATGCCGAATCCACTGTCACTTCCCGCGCTGAGCACAACGCCTGCTTGATGCGCCTTATGCAAGGTTTCAGCGGTAGCCTCGAGCATGCGCTTGCAACCGTCGCGAAGGCCAGGAGGCGATCCGAAGTGCTTGCCAAAGTCAGCGATATTGGCAAGCAGCAGGAGGGTAGGCACCAGCGTGATTCGTGATGCGGCGAGCTTTTCAATCACAGCGTCCGTCATCACGTTGCCGTGCATGATCCAGTCCATGCCCGCATCGATGGCCGCGCTGACCTCATCGGAACCGCGAGCGTGTATCGTAACCTTACGGTTCAGCCGGTGCGCCAGCTCGCTGATCGCCTTCATTTCGTCGTTGGCGAAGGCCTGCCACTGACCGTATGGGCTATCTGCCAGCTTGATGAAGTCGACACCGTCGCGGATCTGCCGCCGGACCTGGCTGAGCATCTCCGGGAGACTATTGGCCACAACACCGAGCATGCTCGCCGGATTGCCGATGGCTTCGGGATACTCGGTGCCAGTGAGGCTGTTGCTGGTGACGATGTAGCGGCCTGCGGTCGTCATCCGGGGGCCTTGTACCGTTCCGGCGCGTATGCCATCACGCAGCGCGACGCCAATATTATAGGTGCCACCGGGCTGCGAGATGCTGGTCACTCCGGCCCGCAGGACCTTGTTCAGGTTCCACGCGGCAACCAGGGTCCGGGTCTCTACGCCGGTGTAGATGTCGATCTCCTCGTTGGAGAGGCATTCGCCGTAGGTCATATGACAATGCGAGTCGACGAGACCGGGCATGAGGGTCCGGCCAGTCGCGTCAATGACCTCGAGAGCTTCCCCCCTGGGTACCCTGCCGCGCTCGGCGCCGGCGCCTATCGCGGCGATGCGATTATTCCGGACCAGGACGTTAGTCGCCGGAAGAGGCGGCGTGCCGCTGCCATCGATTACATCCGCACCTTCGATCAGCAACCAGCGTGCAGACAATAGTGCCTCCCTAGCGCAGATTTGATACTAACATTTTGAACTTGACGGGTGCAATACCAGAACGGCCCGGGTCAGGGGTGCCGACCGGGCGCTGGTAACCGCGTGGTCACAAACTGAGAGGGTTGTGCTGGCGTCGCAGCAAGTTATAAAGTATTCCCGTCATTGCAATGCGGCCGGCGGCGAGCGGTGGAAGGCACAGGTGGCGATGCTATCTGGAAGACGACCACTCGGCTGGACTGATCTGAAAGTTTCTGCTCTGGCACTCGGCACGATGCAGTTCGGCTGGTCGGTGACCGACGTCGCTGCATTCGATCTGCTCGACCGCTTCGCCGAGGCAGGTGGGAACCTAATTGACACCGCCGATATGTACGGGCCTGACCAGACGAGGCGGTCATGGCAGATGGCCCGGCCGCACGTCGGCATATCTGAGGATGTCATCGGCCGCTGGATGGCCGAGCGCCACAACCGGGACACGATGGTCGTCACGACCAAGGTCCGTGCGCGGATGTGGGATGGCGACGATGGCGAAGGGCTTTCGCGCCGCCACATTATTCGGGCTGCTGAAGACAGCTTGCGGCGCCTCAGGACAGACAGAATCGACTTGTACCAGGCCCACTGGCCCGACAATGACACGCCCCTCGAAGAGAGCTTCGCCACCTTCCAGGGTCTCGTCGATTCGGGGAAGGTGCGCTACGTGGGCACGTCGAACTATGGACTGGCGGGCCAGCTCGAATCGGTCGCGACTTTGTGGCAGGCGGCACCCGCGCCCAGGCTCGCCTGTGAGCAGCCCCGGTACAGCTTGGTGCACCGTGCGGAATACGAGACGCTTGTGAAGGACGTCGCGCTGGAGCACAACCTCGGGGTGATCTGTTATAGCCCGCTTGCGGCCGGGTTCCTTACCGGGAAGTACCGGACCGAGGACGAGATCCGCCGCAGCCCAAGGGGACGGCATCTGTCGCAGTACGGCGTCGCCGCTGGGTGGGCACTCCTGGAGGCGCTGCGGAAAGTTGCCGGGAATCATGGTGTTCCGCCCGCTGTCGTTGCCCTCTCGTGGATGCTCGCTCAACCAGGCATCACCGCTCCCATCGTGGGAGCCAACACGATCACGCAGCTCGAGTCATGGCTGCAGGCTGCCAATGTCGGGCTTGGAGCCGAGGAGCTGCAACTGCTTGACGACGTGAGCTGGCAGAGCTCGCAAATCGAATTCAGCTCGTGGTGAGGTCATGAAAAAGACTGTCGTAGATCCGAGCTATGGGCAGGGCCTGGAGGAGCTCAAGGGCTCCGGGGTGACCGAGCCCATCTTCTCCGCCGGAGTCATCATCGATTCAGGTGACCTTCGCTTCGTCTATCTGAGCGGCCGGGTAGCCACCGATGACGCAGCGCCCACGGTTGAGGGCCGTCAGCGTATGGTCGCCGTCGGTGACGTGAAGGAGCAAACCAGACAGGTGATTCGTAACCTTCAGCTCACGTTGGGCCAGGTTGGCGGGGTCCTGGATGACATAGTCCGGGTGCGCGTCTACGTGGTGGCGCCGATGACCAGGGAGGCCTTCGGCCAGATCCATGAGGCAAGGGCGGAGTATTTCCGCAAGGAGCACTATCCGGCGAGCACCCTCATCGTGGTTGCGGGTCTGGTGAGAGCGGACGCGCTGATCGAGATCGATGCGGATGCCGTCATTCAACGGCCAGGTTGACCGCTGAATCGCCGCTCGCCCGGTGGCCCAGGAACAGTTCGCCGATATCACCACGGCTGAGCATCTCGGGCGCCGGCAGGCTTAGCTCGATCCGTCCCGCCACCATGACGTAAGCCCAGTCGGAAATCCCCAGTGCCTGGACCGCGCGCTGCTCGACGATGAGCACCGCGGTGCCGCTGCTGGCGAGCGTCGGCACCTGCCCGCCGAGCAGCGCCTCGCTCGCTGCGGGGGACAGGCTGGCCGACGGCTCGTCGAGGACGATGACGGTCGGCTCGGACATGAGTGCCCGGCCAATGGCCACGAGCTTCCGCTCTCCTCCGCTCAGGCGGCCGGCAAGCGATTTTTGCAGCGGCCTGAGCGACGGGAAGATCTCGCAAACGCGCTCGGCAGCGGCCGGAACATCACGGCGCTTCAGCACGTAGCCGCCCATCGCCAGGTTCTCCCGCACGGTGAGGGAATCGAACACCACGTTCTCCTGAGGCACCAGGCGTACTCCGAGCCGCACCAGCTGGTTACGGCGCTTGTTCGTGATGTCCTTTCCGCCCAGGCAGACCCTGCCCGCCCTGGCGGGCAGCTCACCAGTTGCGGCCTTGACGAGGGTGGACTTCCCGGAGCCGTTGGGCCCAACGATGCATGCGATCTCGCCCCGGCCCACCGAGACCGAGACCCCGCTCAGGATCTGAGTGGCACCATAGCCCGCAGCCAGGTTCTCGACGTCGAGATACGGCTCTGGCCGGTCTGCTGTGTGCTCGCTAGCCGGTGAGGTAGGCACTCACTACCTCCTTGCGACGGCGGAGATCGCTCAGCGACCCCTCGGACAGCACCTTGCCCTGGGCCATGACGATGACGGGATCGCACATCCGTTCGACGAGGGCGAGGTCGTGCTCGATCACGAGCATCGTGATCCCGGCTTCCCGCAGTGCCAGCAGGTGGTCGCCGATCGTACCGGCGAGCGTGGGGTTGATGCCGGCCAGCGGCTCGTCGAGAAGCATCATGGTGGGCTCGCCCATGATCGTGCGCATGAGCTCAACGATGCGCTTCTGGCCGCCACTCAAGTTGCCGGCAAGCTCGTCGGCCAGCGAGGCGACGCCGAAGTCCTCCATGATGCCAAGGGCCTTCCAGGTGAGTTCGGCCTCACGGCGATGCCACTTCCGGCGGCCGACGAGACTGGCACGCAGACTTTCGCCGCTCCACGGAGGAGCCCCCATCAGGAGGTTCTCCATGACGGTCATGCGCCCGAAGAGGTTTGCCGTTTGGAAGGAGCGACGCAGCCCGAGCCGGGAGATGTCCTCCACCCGGCGCCCGAGGATCTCGTTGTCTTCGAAGACAACTTGCCCAGCCGCGCCATGAATCTGGCCCGCGATCGCGTTGACCGCTGTTGACTTCCCGGCGCCGTTGGGCCCGATGAGCCCGGTGATGGTGCCACGCCGCACGTCGAAGGTCGCCCCGGCTACCGCCTGCACTCCGCCGAACCGCACGCGGAGATCCGTCACGCGGAGGATCGCCCCGGCCCGTCCTGCAGCCTCGCCGGCGGTCGGCTCGGCACGGGCGTCGCTATCCGGCGTGACGGGAGCCGCCGCGGCGGGCCGGGTCACGGGCATACCTGGTTCCGGGCTGGTGCTCATCGTTCGCGACCCGGGCTGACGGGGAGTGCGGGACGGGGGCGGAACCGCAGGAGATCACCCACCGAGCGCTTGCCCTCGGGAACGAACGTCACCCATTTCCGGCGCCGCGCCGGAAGAAGGCCCTGCGGCCGGAACCAGAGGAAGGCCAGCAAGACAACCCCGATCACGACCCAGTCGAGCGAGTCTATGAGGCCGGGATAGCCGATCTGCGGCAGGAAGCGGGTGCCTTCGACGATCAAGATCGGAACCAGCAGCGTGCCCAGGGCGTTGCCGGCCAGATTGGCGGTGCCGCCGACGACGATCACCGTGAAGAACACGAACGTCTCCGGGTACAGCCAGCTTGCCGGGGCCCACGCGGTGACGTAGTACATGAGCAAGCCACCGCTCAGCCCGGCTAGGGCGCCGCCGAGGACGAAGACCGTCCTGCGGGCCCGGTTGGGGTACCGGCCGAGGGACGCGGCGGCTGTCTCGCTGTCGCGCACCGCCCGGAGCACCCGGCCATACGGGGACGAAACCACCGAGCGCACGATCCAGAACACGATCAGCGTGACGACGGCGACAAAGATCAGGTACACCCACTGATAGCCGAGCGTGGTGAGGGGCAACACGGTAGCGAGCGGCTTCGGGACAAAGCTGATCCCCGTCGGCCCGTTCACGAGGTTCAGCTGCGCATTCGCAAAGGCCGTCGCGATGAGGGACAGCACCAGCATCGCCATTGCCTGGTAGTCGCCTTTCAGCCGGCGGACGCCGATGAACCCCACCGGGAGCGCGAGCAGCCCGCCGACGACAGCGGCAGCGAGGAGCGGAATCGGGAAGGGCAGGTTCAGCCCGCCGACGTAGGTCTCACCGGCCTGGTAGTAGGCCGCGGGGTGGAGCGCGAACAGCCCGGTGGTGTATGCGCCCGCCGCCTGGAACACGATGTAGGCGAAGTTGTAGATTCCGGTGGTTCCGTACTGGAGATCGAGCCCCCACACGGCTATCAGGTTGATGCCGAAAAGGATGGAAAGGCTGCTGACGTAGAACTGCGCGGCGGTGCTCATCCGATGAGTTCCCTCCCGCTCGAGAACTCAGCGAAGATGCCCTGCGGCCGGATCACGAGGACGACGATCAGGATGGCCCAGGCGACGATGTCGCTGTAATCGGGCGAGATGACCGCGGCCGCTGCCTGGCCGACGATCCCAAGGATGAGTGCCCCGATCATGGCGCCGTACGGCTTGCCGACGCCGCCGATGATGGCGGCAACCACCACCGTGATGAAGAAGTTGGCCCCCGACACCGAGTCGAACGAGCCGGTGCTGATCCCCAGCAGCACACCGGAGATGCCGCAGAGCGCTCCCGAGACGAGCCACGCCGTGTCGCGCACTCGCTCGGTCGACACGCCGCAGCTGCGCGCGAGGCTTGGATGCACTGCCGTTGCCCGCATGGCGAGGCCCAGGCGGGTGTATTGCAACAGCGAGTGGATCGCGATCATGAGAACGACGGCGGCCCCGATGATGATGAGCTGCTCCTCGCTCATCGTGACCCCGGCGATCTGCACTGTCCTCTGCTGGGCGACCTGGTAGGAGTACACGAACGGGCCCTGGATGGCCTCGAGCGTGTACTGCACGATGAGCCCCACGCCGATCGTCACCATCGCCATGGTGACCAGCGATGTCCCTCGCCGGACGTAGGGCATGACAAGGAAACGGCCGAACAGGAACGAGACGAGCGCTCCCCACACCGCGCCGATGAGGATGCCGAACCAGACGCTCGGCGACCCGTGTCCAAGGGCGTAGTCGACGTACATCGCCGAGGTGAGTATGCCGCCGTAGGCGAGGTTGAGCACGTTGGTGACGCCGAACTGGAGGGTGAAGCCGACCGCACCGATCGCGTACAGGCAGGCGCTGTAGAGCCCGAAGGCGATGATCCCTGGGATCAATGACACCAGAGCACCAGCCTTTCGGGCTCGTCTCGCACAGTGCGGCCGGGCAACTCAGTGCCGGCCCTCGGCAGCGGTGACGTAGGACGCCGGGAGGATTTTCAGCAGCTTGTTGGTCAGCGGCTGGAAGACGCCCCACTCTCCAGCTGAGTTGTGGTACTTGTCGAAATGGATCTGGCCTTCGACTCCGACGTAGTCGATCGTCTTGTGTGCTTCGATCGCCGCCTTGCCCTGCGCGAAGGTACGGACGACCGTGGTCCCCGTAGTGACCTTCTCGATGTACGGGTTGTACACGATCGGCTTCGTGCTGTGGGCTTCGAGCATGGCGAGGGCCATCATGTTGACGTTGTCGTAGGGATCTTCGGAATAGATCGAGCTGGCGTACGCGGAGGGTGTCTTTACCTGACCAGCCTTCGCAGCGGCGTAGAGCGCCTTGTTGAAGACAGTCCAGGCATAACCGGAGCTCGGGGCGAACTGGACGACGCGGACGAAGTACTTCATGAAGTCAGCCTTGCCGATCGCGGCGACCATGGCGCGGTCCCAGCTGGCGCCAATGGTGCCGGACGTAAGCACCCCCGGCATCAGCGCGTTGGCCTGCTTCAATTCCCCGAAGAGGACACCAGCGGTCTGCGGGTCGGACTCGAGCACCAGCACCTGCGGATGGGCGGCTTTCAGCTTCTGGATCTCGGTCTCGTACGATGTCTGATCGAGTGCGAGCGTTTGGTTGTTCACGATGGACAGGTGGAGGTTCTGCGAGCCTTTCAGCAGCCCCGGGACATTGCCCTGGGCCGATTGGTCATTGGTGAACACGGAGGCCACTTTCGTGTACTTCGTGTCGTTCTTGAGGTACGCGGCGAACGAGTACCCGGCCACGTCGTCGCCGGGTATGGTACGCCAGAAGTACTTGTAGTGGTTCGTGTCAAACGGAATGTCTCCGCCGATCGAAAGGTCAGTGATGTGCGCGGCGTTGAACAGCGGCACCGTTGCCGTCAGGACGCCGCTGTCCTGGTCCACGATTCCAACGAGATTGGTAGACGTGGCGAGCAACTGCTGGGCGGCCGGGACGGCGTCTGCGGGATCGCCACGACTGTCAGTAATGCCGCAGTAGAACTTGTGGCCGAGCACGCCGCCGTCGGCGTTGATGAGGTTGACGGCCGGCACGCAACCTGCTTGCTCGTAGAAACCATACACAGAGTTCGGCCCGCTAAAGGGATCGAAGTTGTCGATTTCGAGGCGCCCGTTGCTGCTGCTGCCTTGCCCGGCGCTGCCATTGGAGGCGCAGGCGGCCACCACGGCCGCACAGCCGAGCAAGGCTGTGGCGCGGACCAGTCGATGCCTGGCCTTCGTCCCGTTTCTCAGATGTTCCACCCGGAGTGCGGGTTGTCTGCTCACTTCGTAACCCCTCTCAGAATCCCCCGTCTCCAAGCGCGGTGCTCCAGCACCGCCGCCGGGCCAATCGAATTCTGTTGCCTTGTTTCAGGTAGCTCATGAGTTACTGCGTATGGATCCGGCGTTTAAAGGGGCGTCCATCTCCCTAGGCCAGGCTCGGGCCGTCATTGGGTCTGCCGGCTATCCAGTAGCGCCGATGGCAGAGGCTTCGACTTCTATCAAGAGCCGCTCCTCCACCAAGCGGGCCACCACAAGCAGGGTGTTCGGCGGATACTGCTCGTCGGCGAAGAGCTCACGGAATGCTGCCGTCCGCGCCGCCATAAACTCCGGAATGTTGTCG
Source organism: uncultured Actinomycetes bacterium (assembly GCA_963703605.1). GTDB lineage: Bacteria > Actinomycetota > Actinomycetes > Streptosporangiales > Streptosporangiaceae > DASXKD01. The sequence continues at coordinate 118,849 of CAVPFC010000047.1, read as the reverse complement.
GCGCCGACCAGGTAGGTCGTGGTTTTAAAGATGTCCTGCATTCCGAGACCGGCCGCCTTCAGAGCGGTCGCAACGTTCTGAAACGCCTGCCACGTCTGGGCGGTCAGACCACCGTCGCCGGGCAGATCACCGGACGAGCTGATGCCGACTTGGCCGGCGACGGTGACGATCTGCGCGCCTGTCGCGACGCTGACCTGCGAGTATCTCCCAAGTGGCTCGCCAAGGCCGGGTGGCTGCCTGATGAACTCGACGGGCATTTTGAAACCTCCGGGTCAGTCAGAACTGAGAGCTTCCTCGCTTGCCTGCGCATGCAGAGATTCGATGTCGTGGAGCAGATCGTTGCTGTCGCTCATACTCCACGGCACGACGGTGTACGAGGGAGAGGGGTCAGCGCCGCATACCATCTCGTACGTCAGGTCGACCTGAGAGTAAACGGCGGGCAGTCGGTCATTCTGGAACCGCTTGCCGTCCAGATCCTCGGGGAAAACCTGGACCTCGCCATCCTTGATGATATGGCGGATGTTCGCTTTGTTGAGAAGGACACGCAGGTTGGTCACAGGGTCGCCGTTGACGACCAGCAGATCTGCGAGATAACCGGGCGTGACCTCTCCAAGCTGGCCTGAAAGGCCCATCATGTCCGCGCCGTTCCTGGTTGCCGCTGTAATCGCCTCGAGTGGGGACATGCCCGCGTAAATGGTCAGCAGCTCAAGCTCACGGGCGTGCCATTCCCCGTAGGCAGTAATGCCGAAACCCGAGTCCGTTCCGACCGCGAAGCGTACCCCGGCCGCGTGCGCGCGGTGCAGCGTGTCCGCGGTCTTCTCAAGCATCCCGCGAATGCCACGGATGTCATGCGGCAGTGTGCCGGTGAGTTCCGGCCAGTCACACATGTTGGCCAGCAGCAGAAGTGTCGGTACCAGCGTGATGCCCGAGCTGGCCAGGCGATCGATGGCCTCGTCGGTGACGATGTTGCCATGCATGATCCAGTCGAATCCCGCCTTGACGGCAGCGTCCAGCTCGGCCGACCCGCGTGCGTGGATGGTGCACTTCTTGCCGAGCTGATGTGTCATATCGGCGATGAGCTTGAGCTCGTCATCTGTGAATGCCTGGTACTGGCCGTACGGGCTGTCGGCGACCTTGATCAGATCTACACCGTTCTTGACCTGCTTGCGGATCTCGGTCTTCATCTCATCGACGGTGTTGGTCAGGATCCCGATGTTCCCGTCGGGAACCCCGACAGAGCTTGGATACCAGTCGGTGAGCCCGTTGCTGGTCGTCAGATAGCGCCCCGCGGTTGTCATGCGCGGGCCGTGAACCAGCCCCCGGTTGATGCCCTCACGGAGGCCGACCCCGATGTAATAGCTGCCACCCGGCTGCGAGATGCTCGTGACCCCGGCCCGCAGCACCTTCTCCGCATTGGCCGCCGCGATGAGCGTGCGCAGTTCATGGCCGGTGTAGAGGTCGATCTCCTCCTCAACCTTGGCCTCGCCATAGGTCATATGGCAGTGCACATCGATAAGGCCGGGCATGACGGTCATGCCCGTCGCGTCGATGACCTCGCACCGGTCGGGCGGCGGGGCATGCCCCGGCATCGAGCTGTTACCGACCGTGTGGATGCGGTTGTTCATCACGAGCACATCCGCGCGGCTGGGTGGCCGGCCGGTGCCGTCGATGACCGTGCCGCCGCGGATCTGCAACCATCGGTCAGGCATGTCCACACTCCTTGTGCGTCGCCAGAGGCTTACGCAAGGCGGATCGTGTTGTCGAGCCGTCCTATGCCGTCGATCTCGCAGACAACCCGATCGCCGTCACGCAGGTATCTCGGTGGGTCGAACCCGACTCCGACCCCGCTCGGTGTGCCCATGGCGATCAGATCGCCTGGCTCCAGCGGGAAGATGCGGGAGATCTCGGCGATGGTCTCGGCCACACCGAAGAGCATTTGCCCAAGCTTGGCTTCCTGGCGGAGATCGTCATTGACCCAGCACCGGATCGACCGGCCTGCGAGGTCGGTGAACTCCGCGGCGGACACGATCACCGGCCCAGCGGGCGTGGCATGGTGCAGGGACTTGCCCAGGAACCATTGCCCGTGACGCCGTTGAAGATCCCGGGCTGTGATGTCGTTAATGATCATGTACCCGGCAACGTGCCGTCCGGCATCTTCCGCCGGAATATGAGCGCCACCGGTGCCGATGACGACCCCGAGCTCTGCCTCATAGTCCAGCGCTGCCGTCACTCGCTGCTCGACCGTGATGACGTCACGGGCGCCGCACAGCGCCGCGGCCGGCTTGGTGAAGACGATCGGTGCTTCTGGCAGGCTCTCCTCCGCGCCCTCGTATGCGGCGAACTCTTCGGCGTGCGCGCGGTAGTTCTTCCCCAGGCAGATCACATTCCGGTGGGGGAGTATCGGAGGCAGGAGGCGCGAAGGATGCAGCATGCCATCTGCCTGGGCGCGCTCCCCCAGCGCGAGGACGTCAAGAGCTGACCAGCCGCTCCTGACCGGTACTTCCGGTGGTGGGCTCCACTGGTACCAGTGCCCCGACCGTTCAACCGCCAGCACGGGACCGTTCCCTGCGGAGACCATCCCCACTCTCATGTCGACGGCCCTCCTTCCGCCCACGCCGCTGCGCGCCTCGGATCTGCCGGGACGATCTCCTCGGACTGCACCATGGACGGCCAGCTCAGGTGGGGTGAGCTGCTGCAGGCTCGATCCATCGAACCTGATGGCCCTAGGTTAGGACTCTCACTACTACGAATCAAGATAAAAACCATGATTTCGCGAATACATAGCGTTCAAGGACTTCGTCCTAGGTACTGCTAGACTGTGGTTCATGACCGCTGGTGGCAACCGGAGCACTCTGAGTGCGCACGTTTACCAGCAGGTACGTGCAGCGATCCTCTCGGGCCGGCTTCCGCCGGGCCAGCGGCTGAAGGTCTCGGACCTGTCGGTCCAGCACGGCGTCAGCCTCAACGTCGTCCGTGAGGCACTGAACAGGCTGACCGGCGAACAGCTGGTCCGGGCCGTACCGCAGATCGGGTTCGCCGTCACCGACCTCTCCCTCGACGACCTCACCGATCTTGTGAAGGTGCGGCTCGCCATTGAGAGCACGGCCCTGCGCTGGTCGATCGAGCACGGAGATATGACGTGGGAATCGCAGGTAGTAGCCGCTCATTACCGTCTGGCGAACACTCCCATGACCGCGGATGAGTCCGGCTTTCTCACCTACGACTGGATTCACGCGCACTCCGAATTTCACGCCATGATCCTCAGCGGCTGCGCCAGCCGCCGGATGCAGGACATCACCCGGTCGCTATCGGACCAGGCAGAGCTCTACCGGCGCTGGTCGCTGCCTCTCGCGCCTCGTGACCTGATCGGCGAGCACGCAGAAATCATGAACGCAACGCTTGCCCGTCAGGCTGACCGGGCCGTGGTGGCCCTTACCGCGCACATCGAGCAGACGCGGAACACCATCATCGAGAATGCCGGGGGAGACATCGCCCAGCCGAGACGCTCTCGCGATGCACAGCCGCCCCAGCAACGGCACATACCGGCGTGACCGCGCCCTAGCTGTACTGGCGTCCCACGGTCCCACCGTCACGAAAGGCCCGGAAGGGGAGAGAGGAGCCTTGGGTGCCGTCCCGTAACTCGCAGATAGTGATCGTCGGAGCGGGCATCGGCGGACTTACGCTGGCGCTGCTGCTGCGGCGCCGGGGCATCGACGCTGAGGTCCTGGAACGGTCTGCTGAGCTGGGTGAGGTCGGCGCTGCCGTCGCGCTTTATGCCAATGGCACGCGTGTGCTGCAGCATCTGGGCTTGGCCGAGAGCCTGGCGGAGGTCTCGGCTGAGCCTACGAGGCTTACCTACCGCGATGGCCGCGATGGCCACCTGATCGCGGCCACGCAAGATATCCGGTGGTACCACGAGGCGTTCGGTGCGCCTCTTTTCGGCATGCATCGAAGGGCTTTGCAGCGGGCGCTTGTGGACGCTCTGGGGGTTGAGCACCTGCACCTGGGCTGTTACGTGGAAGCCCTTGAGGAGCGAGACGCGGGGATGCGCGTGCGGTGCTCGTCAGGGGCCATCTTCGACGCCGACGTCGTGGTAGGCGCCGATGGCGTCCATTCGCTGGCACGGGACTGGGTGGCCGGTAGCGACGAGCCGATGTACTCGGGCACATCGGGGTTCCGCGGCTTGGTGCCGGTCGAATTCCTGCCAAGCCTGCCCGAGCCTGGCGCCTTGCAGTTCTGGGTCGGCCCCGGCGCTCATCTGTTGCACTACCCGATCAGCGGCGGCAGCATGGTTAACTTTCTCGCGGTCATCGAGGGACCGGAAGAGTGGGCCGGTCCGGCCTGGATGGAAGCCGCCGAGCCTGGCGCGCACCTGGCGGCGTTCGCTGGCTGGCACCCGGCGGTCACCGAAATGCTTGGCGCCGTGCCGCAGTCGCCCCGCTGGGGCTTGTTCGCGCGCAGGCCGCTTGGCCGCTGGAGCAGGGGGCCGGTCGTTTTGCTGGGCGATGCAGCGCATGCGATGCTCCCGCACTACGGGCAGGGGGCAAACCAGACGATCGAGGACGCCGCGATCCTCGCCGCGGAACTCGACGGTAGCAGCGAAATCCCGGCCGCGCTGCATCGCTATGAGGTCCGGCGCCGGGTGCGGACCCGGCAGATACAGCTCATGTCGTGGGCAGCATCGCCGGCGCTGCACCTGCCGGACGGGCCAGCCGCGCGGCGCCGCGACGCCTACCTGGCCAACACCCTCGAGCATGTGGCGTGGATACAGGGTTATGACTCGCTCGCCGCCCCCGGCAATGAAGCGGCGAGCTGGCGACGTGGCCTGAGCCACGTACCTGCGCCGTCGGCCGCCGAGGAGCATCTGCTTTCACCGAACTGACAATCGCGCCCCGGCGGAAGCCGGCCCGAGAGGATCGCTGCCCGTACCTGCTGGTAAACGTGCGCACTCAGAGTGCTCCGGTTGCCACCAGCGGTCATGAACCACAGTCTAGCAGTACCTAGGACGAAGTCCTTGAACGCTATGTATTCGCGAAATCATGGTTTTTATCTTGATTCGTAGTAGTGAGAGTCCTAACCTAGGCCCATCAGGTTCGATGGATCGAGCCTGCAGCTCACCCCACCTGAGCTGGCCGTCCATGGTGCAGTCCGAGGAGATCGTCCCGGCAGATCCGAGGCGCGCAGCGGCGTGGGCGGAAGGAGGGCCGTCGACATGAGAGTGGGGATGGTCTCCAGTCCGCTCCGCCCGTAACCGAGATCTGGGTGAGAACATATGACCGATTCGTGGATCCTCATCGACCACGGCCGGGTGGTCGACGGCCGGGGCAGCGTGCCCCTCGACGACACCCCGGTCCTCATTCACGGTGATCAGATCGTCAGCGTCGGCGCCGAGGCCGGAGCCGAGGCGGTTCCCCGCGGTGCGCCTCTGACGACGATCGATGCGACCGGGCAGACCGTCATGCCCGGACTGATCGATGCTCATTGCCACCTCACCTACGGCGAGAGCCTGACGCAGGAGGAGCAGGATCTCTATACCAGCCCGGAGTCGCGGACGCTTATAGCGGCCTGGAATGTCACCAAGATGCTGTCAGCGGGCGTCACGTCCTTCTGCGAGCCGGGCGGCAGCTACTACATCGGTGTTGCCATCCGTGAAGCAATCCAGCGGGGAATGCTGAAAGGGCCGCGGATGACCTCCGCTGGCAGGTATCTCACCACGAGCAATGGCATCGCAGACTTCTACCCCACTTCGGTTGGCGTTCCCGAAGGAAGCGTCGGCCTGCTCACGAACTCAGCTGCGGAGATGGTGGCTGCGGTACGGCGGCACGTTAAGAACGGCGTCGACCTGATCAAGCTGGCAGACAGCCCGTATGGCGAGTTCCAGGCGTTCACCTATGACGAGATGGCCCAGGTCACCGACGTCGCACACCAGTTGCACCGCAAGGTGACGATCCATGCCCGCGGCGCGGCCGAAGTCGGCGCGGCGGCGCGGGCCGGTGTCGACTGGGTCATGCACGGCAACCTGATGACGGACGAGGTCATCGAGCAGCTCGTTGATTCGAACATACCTTTGTGTCCCACGCTTCTACTGCACGCCAACTGGTCGCAGTACGGCTCCCTGTTCGGTGTGCCCCGGCCCATCAAAGAGGGCACCAAACGCATGCTGGAACGCTCAGGGGAGACCCTTCACAAGGCGCATGAGGCCGGGGTCAAGTTCATGATGGGCACCGACACCGGTTTCTCCGCGACACCGTTCGGCGAATGGCATGCCCGGGAGCTTGAGTTGCTCGTGGAATATGCTGGCCTTTCGCCACTTGAGGCGATCCAGGCCGGGACACAAGGATCGGCGCTGGCAGTGAACGGGGAGGGCCGGCTCGGAGTCATCGCTCCTGGTATGGCGGCCGACGTGCTGGTCGTGAACGGCGACCCAGTAGCTGACATCCGCGTACTGCAGGACCGGCACAAGCTGTCCACGATCATCAGCCGTGGCGCCATCTGGGACGGGAATAGAGGTGACATCCCGTCATGGCCGGTCGACAGGGCTCAAATCTTCTCGACCGACGTGCTCACCTATGACCTCGTCCATGGCTCGGAGGGTGCCACGACAAAGGCCGCTTCCGGTCCGGACGGCCGAAGCAGCGCGCTCGACCAGGTGAACCGGCCCACCGAGTCCGAGTTGTTCCACGAGGTCACCCGGATCGCCGCCGCCAGCCGAGAGGACTGATCGTTATGCGGGCACGCGGTAAGAGCAGGGCCACGATCGGAGCGGCGGCGATCGCGACGCTCGCCGCGGCGTGCAGCAGCGGCGCAGGTGGCGGGACCGTGGCCGGCCACGCGCCCCTGACGTTCGACGTGGCTATCGCCTTCACCGGGCCGGATGCGCCGTTCGGCCCTGAGACGATGGCCGGCTGCGTACCAGCGGTGAAGCTGATCAACGCCGGGGGCGGCGTGCTCGGCCACAAGTTCCGCTGCTCGTCGACGAATACGCAGGGCGACCCAGCCGACGCCGTGCCGGCCATCGACAAGATGCTCGCCACGTCAAGTGGTGTCGTCGGCGTCCTGGGGCCCAGCTCTGATGAGGCGTCAGCTGTCGTGCCGGTCCTCAACGCGGCGTCGATCCCGATGTTCCCAGTGACCGGTCAGCCGTCATTCGATAAAAGCTCGTACAAATACTTCTGGCGCACGTTGCCCGCCGACGACCAGCTCGGCTACGCAATGGCCGCCTGGGGTAAGCTGAAGGGCTATGCCAAAGCGTCAGCGTTCTTCGGTAACAGCGTCGGCGGGCAGGCGCAGGTCCCGGGACTCGTCAGCGGTTACAAGCGCATGGGCATGCTGATAAGCCCCAACCTTGCTATTGCGCTCGATCAATCCTCGTACCGATCCGAGATCGAGCAGATCCTCGGCGCGCACTCCCAGGCGATCTTCACGGAGATGGACCCGCAGACCGGTGCGACCTTCATGTCGGAGCTGCACAACCTCACGTCAAAGAACATTCAGATCGTAGGTGACCAGGTCATCCTGGAGCCGAGCTGGATTCACGCGGTCAGCGGGTCGATAGGCGCGGCCACGCTGAAAAACAACTGCGTCGCGATCCAGCCGTATGCGCCACCGCGCGGACCTGGCTGGTCGGCCTACAACAGCGCCCTGCTCTCCTCCCGTTCCCAGGTGAAGAATGCACCGCAGTACACCGCCGACCCATATGCGATGGATCCATACGACGGGGCGGTGATCATGGCCCTGGCCATGTTGCAGGCTCACTCAGTAAATCCGTCAGTCTTCAACAGTCACATTCTCGACATTACCCAGCCACGTACGGGCGCGGTCATCGTGCACACCTTCGCACAGGGCAAGGCGGCTCTCGCGGCTGGTCATCAGGTACGTTACATCGGCGCCATGGGACCGGTCGACTTCAACCGCTATCACAACTCCACTGGCGGCTTCGATGCCGTCCGGTGCGGCATTAACGAGACGACGCCCGTGGGCGTCATCACCGCCGCTCAAGTCGCTGCCGCCGAAGGATGAGCAGGCTGTGAGCCAGTTCGTCGCTTCGATCGGATTCGGGATCGTGACGGCCTCGATCCTGGCGCTCGCCGCCGTTGGCTTCACCCTGCAGTTCGGCGTGACGAACGTGCTGAACCTCGCCTACGGAGGGGTGATGACATCGGCAGCTTTCATGGCCTACCTGGTGGCACACGCCGGCGGCGGGCTTGCCGCCACCCTCGCCGCCGGGGCCCTCTTCGGCGCCGTCGCCTCAGTAGCACTCAACCGCGGACTGTTCAGCCCCTTCATCCGCCGGGGAACTGGCGTTTTCGGGATGATCGTTGTGGCGATCTCGGTAAGCGTGATGATCGACAACGGGCTGCTCTCCTTTATCGGCCCGTCGTTCTTTAGCCTCCCCTTCAGCCAGGGCCGCTCATTCCACCTTGGGGCGATGGTCTTCACCTCGATCGAGCTCATCATCATCGGCCTAGCCGTTGCTGCGATGCTGGCCCTCCACGCACTGCTCCGGTATACGAGGATCGGCAAGGCGATGCGAGCAACGGCAGCGGACGCCGTGCTAGCCAGGGGCTGCGGGGTCGTGACAGGTCGCGTCATCGACCTCGGGTGGCTGATCTCGGGCGCCCTGTGCGGCCTTGCCGGAGTGACCCTCGTCCTGAACCTGGCGACATTCGACACGACGACCGGGACAGAATTCCTCGTACCGATCATCGCCGCCGCGGTGCTCGGAGGCGTGGGACAGCCCTACGGCGCCATGCTGGGAGCGCTGATTGTCGGGCTGGCGAGTCAGATCTCCACGGTATTCATCCAGCCCGAGTACAACACCACGGTGGCCTTCGTGATCCTGATCATCGTCCTGCTGGTGCGGCCGACCGGCATCCTGTCAGAGATCGCGGCGAGCCGGGAACTTGCGGCATGAGCATCGGCGTGCAGTTCTACCTGACGACGATCCTGGTCTATATCGGGGTGGATATCATCGCCTGCCTCGGCCTCAACTTGCAGTTCGGCGTGGCGGGCATCATCAACTTCGCCTTCATTGCCTTTCAGGCGATCGGCGCATACGCTGCCGCCGCATTCGCCCTCGGGCCACCGTATCCTGGCGACTTCCAGCACTACATCGGGTTCGGGCCGTTGCCGTTCCCGCTGCCGATCCTCGTTGCCGGCGTAGTCGGGGGCATTGCATCCCTCGTGGTCGGAGTCGTCTGCCTGCGCAAGCTGAGATCGGATTATCAGGCCATGGTGTTCCTGGTAGTCTCGCTGATCGCGACGACCGTGGCCACGAATACCAACCTGGTCGGCGGCGCCGCGGGGCTGTCCACCGTGCCAAAGCCCCTCTATTCGGGCCTCGGCCTGACGCTGGTCGGCTATCAGTGGTTCTTTGTGGCGCTGACCGGCGTCTTCACCCTGTGCGTGTGGTTCGCCGTCCGGCGGATCACCAGCTCCCCCCTCGGCAGGGCCATGCGGGCCATCCGCGACAACGAGGACACTGCCCAAGCGGTCGGCAAGAACGTCCAGGCGCTGCGGCTATCAGCCTTCGTCATAGGCGGAGTCGTCGCCGCCATCAGCGGAGCGATCCTCGTGCTGTTCATCAGCGCCTGGGCGCCCTCCGGCTGGCTCTATCCGGAGACGTTCGTCTATTTCACCGCCGTCATCGTGGGCGGGTCGGGAAACAACCTGGGCGCCGCCGCGGGAGCAATACTCGTACCTGTCCTCTTCCTGGAGGGCGCCCGCTTCCTTCCCACGGTGGTCAACCCGACGTTTATCGACGGAATGCAGTGGGTCGCCATCGGGGCACTGTCCCTGGCCTTCCTGTGGTTCCGCCCGGTCGGTATCTTCCCCGAACGGGCCCGCGGACCGCTCACCGACAAACATGGCGGGCAGATCGAGCGGGTCCGCGCGATGCTGGTCAAGGCGCGGTGATCCAGGCGATGGCGACGCTGCGGCACGCGAGCACCGCAACAGGCGGGAACACCGCGGGCGGCCTGTCACAAGGGTCCACCATCCTGGCCGCGGATGGGCTGACGAAGCGGTTCGGCGGCCAAACGGCAGTAGACCACGTCAACCTCGAGGTGACGGCCGGCCAGATCACCGGCGTCATCGGGCCGAACGGAGCGGGCAAATCCACGCTGCTCGGATTGGTCGCGGGCGCGCTGCGGCCCGATTCGGGCACCGTGCGGTTCCTTGGCAACGACGTGACACGCCTGCCGACCTACCGGCGCTCACGCGTCGGCCTGGTACGGACCTTCCAGGCGTCCGGCGAGTTCGCCAAGATGACCGTCATAGAGAACCTCCTCGTGGCTACCCCCCGGCAGGTTGGTGAGACCTGGAAGGGCTACCTGCTCGGCCGCCGGGCATGGCGGCGCCAGGAAGCCGAGGCCGCGGAGCGCGCCCGGGCGATCTTGCGCCGTTTCAACATGGCCGACAAGGAAAAGGAACTGGCCGGCGGCTTGAGCGGCGGGCAAAAGCGCCTCCTGGAGGTCATGCGAGCGCTCATGACCGAGCCAGCGATGCTGCTCCTTGACGAGCCCATGGCCGGCGTCAACCCCAGCCTCGCCCGCATCGTGGAGGACCACTTGCTTGAGCTCCGCGACGAGGGCCTCACCATGATGCTGGTTGAGCATGAGCTCGGCGCCGTGGGCCGTCTCTGCGATCGCGTGCTTGTGATGGCCCGGGGCCGTGTCCTCGCTGAAGGCACGATGGACCAACTTCAGGGCAGCCACGAGGTAGTAGATGCCTACCTCGCCGGCTGACCGCCCTGCCGATGGTCCCCACTCAGGCCTTGACGTCTCAGGCCTCGTCGCCGGCTACGGGTCGACCACCATCGTGCACGGCATGAGCGTCACAGCCGCACCTGGCCAGGTAGTCGGGATCGTAGGACCGAACGGGGCTGGCAAGAGCACTTTCCTGAAGGCCATTGCCGGGGCTATCCCCGCGACGGCCGGCACCGTTCGTCTTGACGGCCGAGAGATCACAAACCTGCGCGGTGACCGCCTGGCTCGACTCGGACTCGGCTACGTGCCCCAGGTGAAAGACGTCTTCTTCCCCCTGCGCGTGCACGAGAACCTCGAGATGGGCGGTTACACTCTGCCACGCCGGAACGTGCCTGAGCGCGTGGAAGAGGTCTTTGCCCTCCTGCCCACCCTCAAGGCCCTGCGCCGCAGGACGGCAGGAACTCTCAGTGGTGGTGAGCGGAAACTGCTCGCGATCGGCAAGGCGCTCATGACAAGCCCCCGGATTCTGCTGCTTGACGAGCCCACCTCCAACCTTTCACCCGATCTCGCCAGGGCCGTGCTTACCGAGCATGTCCGCCGTCTCGCGAACGACGGCATCGGGATAGTCCTCGTTGAGCAGCGGGTAGAGCAGGGCTTGCAGGTGTGCGACTGGGCCTACGTCATGGCGGCCGGGCTGGAGCAGCTCAGCGGCCCGGCCGCCGAAATCCTCGCCAACGAGGACATCGGTGCCCTTTTTCTCGGGCGGCGCCCGGCCGCCCGGGAAAGCACCGCCGGGAACGTCGGGCCGCCCACTCCCGGAACGTCCGTCCAGTGACGGGTCTGCCGGTGCGGCTAGCCGTAACCTATTCGGACCGCACCGAGGCGCTCGTTCGCGGGGAGGTCCCCGTACGCGGAGCGGACCTCGCGGTGACGGTCACGACAACCGAGCGCATCTTCGGTGACCTGTGGCGCAGACAGGACTTCGACGCTGCGGAGATGTCGCTCGCCACCTACTGCATTCAGGTCTCTCGCGGCTTCGCCGACTTTGTCGCCATCCCAGCCTTCCCATCGCGCATGTTTCGCCACAGCTCCGTGTACGTGCCGGTGGGCAGTGCCCTTAACTCGCTCGGGCAGCTGGCTGGCGCGCGGGTTGGCGTGCCCGACTATGGCATGACGGCCGCGGTCTGGGTGCGTTACGTGCTCCAGTCGGAGCACGGGGTCAGCCCAGGAGATATCACGTGGACGGTCGGCGGCCTGGAAGAACCGTCCGCTAAGGAGCGGATCGAGTTCAGAGCTCCTAGGGGGGTAAGGATCACCCGGCTAGGCGAGCGGTCAAGCTTGATGGAGCTCCTCAAGAACGGAGATCTCGATGCGGTATTCACCCCCAGAGCCCCCAGGGAGCTGTGGCGCGGCACCGTCAGGCGGCTCTTGAAAGCACCGAAAGAGGCGGAGCGCGCTTGGTTCCAGCGGTCGGGCCTGTTCCCGATCATGCACACCGTCGTGGTGCGCCGCGAACTCCTCCGGTCCAACGAGTGGCTCGCGGATGAGCTCCTGGCAGGCTTCGTGGAGGCGAAGCGGCGCGCCTGGGAACGACTGCGGGAAACGGACTTTCTCCCCTACGGCCTTGTGTGGTGCGTTGAGGAGAGCCTTGAGCAGCGGGACTTGTTCGGGGACGAGCACTGGCCATACGGGGTTCCGGCCAACCAGCGGGTGCTTGACACTTTCGTCGCCACGCTCGCCGAACAGGGGCTTGCTGAGCGGAAGCTCCCGGTGAGCGAGTTGTTCGCTGAGAGCACTCTTGGCTTCAGCGAAGAAAGGAATCCATAGGACCGTGAAAGGCCGACCCTTGCGGACGATCTCCTATCCACTGGAAGTCGGGCCCGGGACCACTCGGGTTGTCGAGGCCGGCGTCGGCGACCAGATGATGATATGCATTCACGGGATCGGTTCGCACGCTGGATGGTGGCGCCGGAACATTCAGGATCTCGCGGCGCTGGGCTACCGGGTGATTGCCGTAGACCTCCCCGGGCACGGATTCGCCGCGGCATCGCCAGGCTGGCCGCTCACCGTCCCTGGTTACCGGGACTTCATCCTCCAGTTGGCCGACACGCTGGCTCTGGCCAGGCCTGTCGTCCTTGGTCACTCACTCGGCGGTCACGTAGCCGCGGCCGCGGCCCTCCATGAGCCTGGCTTGGTGTCCCACCTGGTCCTCGTCGCACCTACTGGAATCACCAAGATGGGGGAGGAGCGGCTCCGGGCGACCGAGCAGCGGCAAAGTGATTTCAGCCGGGAAGCGATTGCCGCGAAGCTCGGCTTCGCCATCGCCGACCCGGCACTTGTGACCGAGGACTGGATTGAGGAAGACGTCCGGATGAACAACGGGCCCGGCGCGCCAGCGTCTCTCCGCGCAATCGCCTCGCACCTGGGGTCGTCCCTCGACGATCACGTAATCGGCGCCGGGCTCGCGGATCTCGCGAAGCGGCTGCCCACGCTCCTTGTCTGGGGTGACGCCGATCGTTCGGTTCCCCTGCAGGCTGGTCGCGAAGCCCGCATGGTTGTTACGGCTGCGCGCTTCGCAGTTTTGCACGGGGCAGCGCACGTGCCGCACTACGAGCTGCCGACGGCCTTCGCACGGGTAGTCGAGGCATTTCTCGCCGGTTCGGAACGGGAGATCGAGGACGTTCATTTCGAGTAGCCAATCACCAGGCCCGCCTTGAGCGCCCCGAAGTACGCGGTCAGGAACTGCGGGAGGTTCGGCAGCTGCACCGCCACCACTTGGCCCGGAGCAAGGCCGGCCGCCCGCAGCCCGGCCGCGAGACGGCCCGATTGCTCGTCGAGCTCGCGGTAGCTGGTTGGGTTCCCGCCGAAGCGGCAGACCGGGGCGTCCGGCGCGGCCAGGGTCGTCTCGGTCAGGATGGTCGCCAGGTTGAAGCTCATCCCCGCCCCCGGCTGGTTTGTGGGCAATACTGGTCAGTGAGACATACATTAAGTGTGTATCACCCCCTTTGCCTAGTCGGCGAGGCGGGCGACGCGAGCGGAGTGGACAATGCTGTACCCCGTTCGGGGAGAGGCGAGGTCGGCTGCCGGGGGACCGCCGGCCGGGCTGCTGCTGACCGAGCCGCTCCGGGGGCTGGCTGACCAGGCGGCCCTGCTGGTGGCCGCGCCGGGGCTGCTGGCGGCCCCGCGTGGCGACGGACACGGGGTGCTGATCTTCCCCGGGCTGTTGGCCGGCGATCCGAGCACCGGGCCGCTGCGGGGATTCCTGCGCTGGCTCGGCTACGACGTCCGCGGCTGGGACCTCGGCCGTAATTATGGCCCGACCGAGGCGGTGCTGGCCGGCCTGCCGCGGGCTCTCCTCCGTCATACCGAACGGACCGGGAGTCCCGTTTCCCTGATCGGCTGGAGCCTAGGCGGCATATACGCCAGGGAAATGGCTCGCCGTTATCCCCGCCGGGTCCGCCAGGTCATCACGCTGGGCAGCCCTTACGCCATGACACACCCAGGGCAAAGCCATGCCCGCGGTCCTTACCGGCGGCTGAGTTTCCTGCACGCGCCCGACTCTGAGCTGCCCAGCCGCGAGCAGCGGTCCCGGCCCATCAACGTGCCGTCGACGTCGGTCTACTCCCGTCTGGACGGCGTCGTGGCCTGGCAGGCGTGCGTAGAGCCGGAGACCGCGCTGCACCAGAACGTCGAAGTTCGCTGCAGCCACGTCGGCTTCGGCGTAGACCCGGCGACGCTCTGGCTGATCGCCGACCGGTTGGCCCGGCCGGCGGGCCGGCAGGTCCCGTTCCGTCCGCCGCGGGCGCTGCGGCCCCTCTATCCCCGGTCCGCACAGGGCCCGCGTTGAGCACGGCAGCCCCGATGAAGCCGGCGCCGTGGATGTTCGCCGCACCGTGGGGCGCACGCGGCTACGTCAGCGACCTCGATGGCCCGGTGCACTGGATCGAATTCACCCCCGGTGACAGCCCGGACGGCACGCCGATCGTGTTCGTACACGGCCTGGGCGGCTCGCACCTGAACTGGTGCCTGATCGGGCCCGAGCTGGCGGACGGGCGCCGCGCGGTCGCGCTGGACCTGCACGGGTTCGGCCTGACCCCAGGCACCCGCGCCACCGCCACGGTCCAGCGCAACACAAGGCTGCTCGACCGGTTCGTGCGAGAGGTCACCGGCACGCCGGTGATCCTGGCCGGCAACTCCATGGGCGGGCTGATCTCCCTCATGCAGACGACCGCGGCGCCCGAGACCGTCCGCGGGCTGGTGCTCATCGACCCGGCTCTGCCACCGCCCCGGCAGACCCCGGACCGCCAGGTGGCCGGTCAGTTCCTGCTGCACGCGCTGCCTGGCATCGGCGAGCTCTACGTCAGGGCGGTGATGTCCCGTCGGCCGCCAGAACTGGCCGTTCAGCGCGTGGTCGAACTGTGCTTCGCCGACCCGTCCCGGGCCGACCCCGCCATGCTCACCGCGTCCATGGCGCTGGCCACCGAGCGCCAGCGCCAGGGAACCTGCCAACGCCGCCGCTTTCCTGGCCGCGTCGCGGTCCCTGATGAGGGTGGTCGGGCAGCGACGTCGCTACCGGGAGATGATGGCCTCGGTACGGGTCCCGGTCCTGCTCATCGGCGGCGAGGCCGACCGGCTGGTGCCGGCAGCGAGCATGCGCCAGGCGGCCGCACGCAACCCGCGCTGGGAGACGGTCATGCTGCCCGGAGTCGGGCACACTCCGCAGCTCGAGGTCCCGGACAACGTCATCGGCACCGTGCGGGAATGGCTGGGCTAGGACCATCCCCGGCACACGTTGAAGACCATAGGAGGAACGCGAATGCAGCAGCTCACCGGCATGGATGCTTCGTTCCTCGCCTTCGAGACGGCCAACTCCACGGGTCACGTCGGGGGGCTGAGCGTGCTCGATCCCAGTACCGCCGCCGAGCCGCTGACCTTGGCCCGGCTCACCGAGGTGATGGCCGAGCGGCTGCCGCTGGTGCCCGTGCTCCGGCGCAAGCTGCTGAACGTGCCGCTCGGGCTGGACCAGCCCTACTGGATCGACGACGCGGACTTCGACATCGAGTACCACGTCCGCGAGCTCGCCTTGCCACGCCCGGGGTCGGACGCCCAGCTGACTGAGCAGGTCAGCCGGCTGCACGCCTGGCCCCTGGACCGCAGCCGCCCGCTGTGGGAGCTCTACCTGATCACCGGGCTGGCCCGGGACCGCGCCGCGGTTTACAGCAAGATCCACCACGCCGCGGTCGACGGGGTCTCCGGCACAGAGTTGCTGACCGTCCTGTTTGACCTCACGCCGGCCGGGCGGGAACTGGCCGCTGCCGAGCCGTTCCAGCCGGAGAGGCCGCCGTCCCTGCCGGTCCTGGCCGCGAGGACGGCCATGCGGCTGGCCTGGCGCCCGGTGCAGACCATGCGGATCACCAATGAACTGGTGAGGATCCTGCCCACCCTGGCTCCGCCGGTGAACACGCTCGTTGGCGAGATCCTCGGGCTGAATCGCGGCGACGGCTCCGGTGATCGCCACCAGGCCAGGGCGAGCACCGGCGACGCCGTTCAACCGGGCGATCACGCCGCACCGCCGGTTCGCGTTCCGCAGCGTGGACCTGGACACGGTCAGGGCGGTGAAGAAGGCGTTCGGCGTGTCGGTCAACGACGTCGTGATGGCGATGTGCGCCGGCGCCCTGCGGCGCTGGCTGGTCGATCACGACGCGCTGCCGGACCAGCCGCTGGTCGCGATGATCCCGGTGTCGGTGCGGGACCCGGCCAGCCAGGGAGGGCTGGGCAACAGGGTGTCCGCGATGCTGGCCCCGCTGCCCACCAGCGTCACTGATCCTGGCCTGCGGCTGCAGATCGTCCACTCGGCGACGCAGGTGGCCAAGGCCCAGCAGGCGGCGATCCCGCAGGGCCTGGTCGACCAGATCAGCGACTTCGCCGTGCCGGCGCTGACCGCGCGGGCGGCCCGGGTCGTGTTCGCCACCGGCCTGCTGCACCGGCTGCCGCCGTTCAACGTCACGATCTCCAACGTCCCCGGCCCGAACGTCCCGGTCTACATGTGCGGCGCCAGGCTGATCGCCCACTACCCGGTGTCGGTGGTCACCGACGGCCAGGGCCTGAACATCACCCTGGTGGGGTACCTGGGCCGGCTGCACTTCGGCCTGGTCGGTTCCCGCGAGCTGATCCCGGACATCGACGCACTGGCCGGCTACCTGCCCGAAGAGCTCGCGCTACTGGCCAAGGCCGCTGAAAAGCGCGCCGCCGAGCAGACAGAGCAATGACCGACGACGTCGGCAGAGTGCTACCCCAGGGGACCGGGACGCCGGTTGCTATTCCGGGCCCGATCTTCGCGGCGGCCGTGGACACCTTCGTGGCCGGTCAGCGGCTGGACATGCGGTCGCTGGCCCGGCGCGTCGGGGTGGCCCGCGCCACCTTGTACCGCCGGGCCGGAAACCGGGAACAGCTGCTGGACCAGGTGCTGTGGTGGCGGGCCCGGCGCCTGATCGCCGACCAGGTCCGGGCCAGCGCCCACCTGACCGGGACGGACCGGCTCACCGCGGTGATCGGCGGCGTGATGCGCGCCATCAGCAGCCGACCGTCCGGTGCGGATGTTCCTGGAGTCCGATCCGGAGACCGCGCTGCGCGTGGTGACCGGCAGCCGCAGCATGGTGCACCAGGGCATGGCCATCGCGCTGGAGAATCTCATGGACCTGGAACGTGGCCGTGGCGCGTTCGACTCCAGCCTGGATACCCCCACGCTGGCCTTTGCGATCGTCCGGGTCGCCGATGGTTTCCTCTACTCCGGCGTGATCGCCGACCGTGCCCCCGGCATCGGCCGCGCGGTCATCGTCATCGAGGCCCTGCTCCGCGGGCTCGACCTGGTGCACCGCGCCCCGTCACCGCCGAGTTGCAGGAGCCCTAATGGCCATCGACATTGGCGGCGCCATTGGGGGCTGCGGGGTGCGCGTCTACCCGGAATGCCCTCGCCGATCGAGCTGGCGGGCTGCCGGGACCGGGCTGCCGTTCAGCGGACGGATCATGACGCCGAGCAGCCGCTCCGCCGGTATGCAGCCGATCGCCCGTGAGTCATAGCTCCACGTGGCGTTGTCGCCGAGCACCACGAACATGTCGGCTGGCACCAGGCCGCGCTGATCGGGATCGGGGCCTGGGGACGGCACACCGGCTGGCAGAGGGTCTCCTGGAAGAGCGGCCACTCGCTTGATCAGCCACTCCCGGTGCCCGGGGGGCCAGCCCGGCGGCAGTTCGGGGTGGTCGGTGTCCAGTCGCGGCATTTCCACGACGGCGACCAGCCCGGGTCTCAGCTCGCTCAGCCGGGCGCGGCGGACCAGCACCCGGTCCCCGGACCACAGGACCGGCTCCATGCTGCGACCGGCGACCTCGACCACCGCCAGCTTCCGCCGCACCAGGCCCACGCCGAGCACAGCCGCGGCAACGCCGGCGGCCGCACCCAGGCAGACGGCGAGGCCGGGCATTACCGCGCCGCCCGGAACAGCGCGGCCACGTCGTCGAGGCGGGTGAGCAGCAGCGCGGGCACGCCTCCGGCCGAGGCGGCCAGGACCGCCGCGGCCAGGCCCGGTTGCCAGCGCTGGAGACCGGCGCTCGCCACCCCCGTCACGAGGACCGCGAGCAGGAACGCGTTGCGCGCCAGATGCACGCCACCGAGAGGCGCGCGGCCGCCGGATCCGAAACACGCGCATGGCGCGGTCACGCCCCGGCGCACGGCCACGGCCACCCCGGCGGTCAGCACGGCCATCAGGGCCGCCGCGCCGGCCAGGGCCACACCGGTCAAGGCGGGTGCTGGCGCGCGAGACAGGAAGGTCATGAGCAGGGCCGCCGCGCACAGGCCGGTCACCGCCGTCTCGGCGGTGACCAGCAGGGCGGCAGCCAGCCCGGTCAGCGGGCGGCTGACCAGCGCCGTGGCGGCAAGCCCGGCGCGGAAGTCACGGTAGGCCCGCCCGCTCCGCAGCTTGCTGGCGGCGGACACCCCATAGGTCACGACGCCTGTCATCAATGCCGCTATCACCAGCTCAGTCACTGGAGTCCCCCACGGTCACCGGCACGCCCGCATACCCTCGCGCCTGGGTGGTGAACAGCCGGGCGTACAGGCCCTGCCGTGCCATCAGCGTGTCGTGACTGCCCTGTTCACGGACGGCCCCGCCGGACAGCACCAGTATGTGGTCGGCGTCGCGGACAGCGTTCAGCCGGTGCGAGATCAGCACCCTGGCCCGGCCGGTGCGGGTGGCCGCCAGCGTCGCGTGGATCCGGCGTTCCGCCTCCGGGTCCAGCCCGGAACTCGGCTCGTCCAGGATCATCAGCTCCCTGCCGCCGCGCAGGAAGGCACGGGCGAGCGCGACCCGCTGCCACTGCCCGCCCGATAGCAGCACGCCAGTGCGTGGGTCCCCCTCGTCGGAGAGATCGAAGTAATTCCGGGTCAGCAGCGTCTGATAGCCCCAGGGCAGCGCCGCGAGCGTTGCGTCGATGTTGGCTTGTTCTGCCGCGGCTACCAGGGCACCCGGCCGCTCCGCCAGCCGGAGGTCGCCGACCGCGATGTTCTCCGCGGCGCTGAGCTCGTAGGTCATGTAGTCCTGGAACACCGCGCTGATCCGGTCCCGGAGCGCGTCGAGGTCCAGGTCCCGCAGATCGGTGCCATCCCAGCGGATGCTGCCTCGATCCGGGTCATAGAACCGGCACAGCAGCTTGACCAGCGTGCTCTTGCCGGAGCCGTTCTCCCCCACGATCGCCACTGCCTGGCCGTGCGGGAGGAAGCAGCTCAGCCCGCGCAACACCCACGGCTCCCCTGGGCCGTAACGGAACCATACGTCGTCCACTTCGATTCCGTACCGCAGTGGACCGGGCAGGCCCGCCGCCGCGGGCACCGGCAGGTCGGGGCCGGCTGCCAGGACATCCTGGTACGCCCGGAACATCAGCGCTGCCTGGTAGGTCTGTGCCGCACTCGTGATCAGCCCTTGGACCGCCAGCGACACCGACCCGAGCGCCATCACGAAGAGCGACACATCGCCGACCGTCAGCCGCCCCGCGGCGGCCTGCCACGCGCCCCACAGCAGGCCGGCTGCTGCGACCAGCGCGCTGAGGCCTGCCAGGCTGGCCTCGCTTACCAGCTGCCGCCGGTCTACCTGCTGGCTGGCTCGCTGAGTCTCAGCCAGTTCGGCGAGCAGCCTGCCGCGGAAGAACCCGCCGAGGCCGAGCAGCCTGATCTCCTTGGCCGCCGCCAGGCTGGTGAGCAGGCTGGCGTAGAAAAACTGGCGCCGCTGGCCGTGGCTGACTTTGCCGATCAGCCCCGCCTGCCGCCTGGCCATGCCGCGCTGCAAGAAGAAGGCGGGCACCGCAGCGGCAAGGACCACCACTGCCATCGGCGGGCTGAGCACCACCAGCGTGAACAGGAATCCGCCCAGCGTGACCGCTGATTGCAGGACCCCGATGCCGCCGATCGCCACCTGCCCGGGCGCGGGAACCCCGGCCTGCCCGGCTACCCGCAGCCGATCCTGGAAGGCCGGATCCTCGAGGCTGCGCAGGCCTCGCATCGCGGTCACCGACGCGAACAGCTCGGCGGTACCGGTCTGGGTGATCGCCCTGGTCAGCTGCGCTTCAGCGTAACGAATGGCGCTGGGCAGCAACGCTGCGAGGCCGCCGGTCACCCCCAGCGCTACCGCCAGCCCGACCACGCGCTGCGGGTGGCCGGTGGCCAGGTCGTCCAGGATTGCCCGGAGCAGCCAGGCCGTCGCCACCGGGGCAACCCCGGCGAGCAGGGCCGCCGCCGCCTGGACCGCGAGCTGCGCGCGCCCTGCCTGCCAGCAGTACATGCCCGCGCCAAGCAGCGACCGCGCCAGCGTGCCGCCCGGCGGTGGTGCCAGCTCACCCGGCGCCCCGCGGCGCCGGCGGCTCACGACCGCCCGGCGGCGGCCAGCGCCGGCAGCGCCGCCGGTTCGTGGCTGAAGGCAATGACCGACCCGGCTCCGTCCAGCACGCAGAACGCCGGGAAGGCGAGGATGTTGAAGGCGGCGGCGACCTCGCCATCGTGCGGCTCGACGCATACCGGCGCTACCTCGGCGAGGCGCTCCTGGTAGCTGACGGGCTCCGGCTCGGAGCTGGTGATCACGGCGAGCACGGCGTCCCGCGTGACCTCGTTGACACGCAGGTAGTCAAGGAAAGCCGGCACGCGCTCGGGGCAGGCTGAGCACCCCGCAGCGAAGAACGCGACCACCCGCAAGTCGGCCGGCCCGTGCAGCCGCTCCCCGCTCGAGGTGAGCGCGGTAAAGGGTTCCGGGGTCGCACCGTAGGGGAGGCCGGTTACCGGAGCGTCCTGGCCACGAAGGCCCGCGAGCTGCTCGGTGTGCTCGCGCAGCCTGCGGATGACGCCGAAGGTCAGCAGCAGATCGGCCACGCACAGCAGGCCGACTAGCCCGATCGCCGCGACGAGGATGGCCATGATGACACCTTTCTGTCGTGCATCTCATTGCTGGAGGGGCCCGGCCGCTGCGGCTTGGCACCGGCCAGGCCGCAGCGGCCGGGCTCGGCTCACCCGCAGCCGACTACTCGGTAGCAGGCGCCACAGTTGACGATTTCGCAGAAGCAGTTGATCACGCAGTTCTGCTTCCAGATGTAGTGATCGGTGCAGTAACCGCCGTAGCAGTACTGGGTGACGTGCTTGCCGTTGCTGAGGCAGCAGGAGGCACCGGCGGTAAGTTTCGGCGCCACCAGACTGAGCATCCGGTCAGCGGCCTTCTCGATCAATGCCATGTCTTCACCTCCTTTCAGTTCCGGGATTAACGGGCTAAGCGCGCTTAGGCATGCCAGAGTGACAGGTGGAGCTAACATCTCTGTAGCGTTGCGGTAGCACGGGGTCGGAACGCCTGGGAGAAACGTGCATGGAGTTCTTCCTGCTCGGCCCGTTGCTGGTTTGGACGGCTGCGCGAGCCGAGATCCGGGTACCGGCTGGTAAGCAACGGGTTCTGCTCGCCGTGCTGCTGCTCCACCCGAACCGTGTGGTGTCCGTCGATGTCCTGGTGGAGGCGCTGTGGGGGGGCGAGCCACCGCCTTCGGCCACCGCCGCCATGCGCAACTACGTCAAGCGGCTGCGCACGACGCTCAACGATGCCGGCCACGACCTGATCGGGACGGTTCACGGCGGCTACGTGATTCGGGTAGCCCAGGGCGGCCTCGACGTGACCCGGTTTGAGGAGCTCGAGCGTGCCGGGCGGGAGGCGGCTGCGGCTGGCGACCGGGATCGCGCCGCGGACCTGCTGCGCACCGCCCTGTCGGTGTGGCGTGGTGAGCCATTCGAGGGTGTGCGATCCGAATGGCTGGCCACCCGTGAATTGCCGCGCCTGGCCGAGCTACGGTTGCGGGCACTGGAAACGCTTATCGATCTGGACCTGCGCCTTGGCCGCCATCACGAGGCGGTCACTGAACTGTTGCGGCTCACCAAAGTTCACCCGCTCCGGGAACGGCTGTACCACCTGCTGATGCTGGCCCTGTGCCACGAGGGACGGCACGCCGAGGCGGTCACCGTCTACCATTCCGCGCGAAGGGCCCTGATTACCGAACTGGGCACCGAGCCTGGCCCGGACCTGCGTGGTCTGCATCGGCGGATCCTCACCGCGGACCCCACGCTGGCCGGATCAGGCCCGCGGCGCGCGGCCCCCGCCGTGGTCCGTGCCTGAGGCACGTCGCGGTCCACCGCCGCCACGGCAGCTTCCGGCCGTGGCGCGCCATTTCTCCGGTCGCTTCGCCGAACTGACGGCGCTGCGACTGGCTCTGAGCAAGCCAGCCGACGCCGGCCGGCTTGCGGCCATCGCGGTGACCGGCACGGCCGGTGTCGGCAAGACCGCGCTCGCGCTGCGGTGGGCGCACGAGGTGGCGCCTCTCTTCCCGGAGGGACAGCTGTACGTGGACCTGCGGGGCTACGACACGGGCGCGGCCTTGGGGCCCGCCGAGGCACTGGGCGGCTTCCTGCGCTCGCTGGGGGTTCCCGAATCCGGGATTCCCGCCGGTCAGACCGAGCGCGCCGCCTGCTTCCGCAGCCTGCTCGCCGGCCAGCGGGTGCTGGTGGTGGTTGACAACGCCAGGTCCGCCGAGCACGCCCGGCCACTGCTGCCCGCCACGCCTGCCTGTGCCGCCATCGTGACCAGCCGCGACTCGCTCGCCGGGCTGGTGGTGCGCGACGGTGCGCAGCGAGTGGATCTGGACCTGCTGCCGCTCACCGACGCGGAGCACCTTCTCCGGTCGCTGATCGGCGGCCGGGCCGAGGCGGATCCGGCCGCTACCCGGAAGCTGGCGATGCAGTGCGCCCGCCTGCCACTCGCCCTGTGCACGGCGGCTGAACTCGCCGCAACTCGCCCCTCGGCACCGCTCGCCTGGCTCGTGCGGCAATTAGGGCACCGTCACCAGCGGCTTGACCTGCTCAGCAGCGGAGGCGATCCGCGGACCGCTGTCCGCGCGGTATTCTCCTGGTCCTACCAGCATCTCGACCACGACTCCGCGCGTGCCTTCCGGCTGCTGGGCCTGTACCCGGGCACCGGCATAGAGCCTTATGCAGGTGCCGCCCTGATGGGCACCACAGTGGCTGACGCCCGCAGGCTGCTGATGGCGCTCTCCCGTGCGCACCTGATCAAGCCGGCCGACCCGGTGCAATACGCCATGCACGGTCTTCTGCGCATCTACGCGGCGGAACTCGCCGTCACCTGTGACCGCGCTTGACGCGAAGGCTCTTGTTCCCAGCCTCAGCCGCTGCTTGCTCTGGGTCCGCGGCGGCGAACGCCGTGCGGTCACGCCGGGCTGCAGGACGGTGGCGGTGACGCCCGTACGTTCCAGGTGGCGCTGCCGTAGCTGAAGCCGGCGTTGTGAATGGCCATACGGTGGGGGTGATGGAGGTGCGGCTGTTCGGCGAGCTCGAAGCGGTGCAGGACGGCATTGCGCTGCCGGTCCGGGGTACCAAGCAGCGGGCCCTGCTGGCGCTACTGGCGCTGCACCACGGCGAGCCGGTCAGTGCCGACCGCCTGATCGACGTGCTGTGGGGCGACGGGCAGGCGGCGAACCCGGCCAACGCGCTGCAGGCCCAGATCGGCCAGCTGCGCCGTGTTCTCGGGCCAGCGGCGATCGTCACCACCGAAGCTGGTTATGCCCTCGCCGTCGGGGCCGGCGACGTCAATGTCATCCTCTTTGAGCAGCTGGTCGCGAAGCGACGCCGCCATCACGCTCGCCGGAACCGACGGGCGCCCCTTCCCCGACGGGAACAGGTCCGCGAAATCCTCATCGCCAAACACCTCACCCTGGTGGGCGGCCAAGAACGCGAACACGCTGGGGCATGACGGGTGCTGTCCTGGCTGGCTTGCGGTTGACGCCTGCGCCTGGGCCGTATTGGATGCTGCGGTCCGGCTGGAACGCTGCCGGGGGAGGTGCCATGGCCGAGCGGCCGCTGACGATCTTGTTCATGCCCGAGAGCGCGTACGGGCCGACGAACAACTGCATCGGCGTTGGTGATGTGTTGCGCCGCCGGGGGCACCGGGTGGTGTTCGCGGCGGAGGCTTCGTGGCAGGGGCGGCTGGAGCCGCTGGGTTTCGAGGAGGAGCTTGTGGACCTGGCGCCCCCCGCACCAGCGGGGGCGGCCGGCCAGGATGCCGGGCAGTTTTGGAAGGAGTTCATCCGCGGCACCGCGCCGCAGTTTCGCAAGCCGGCGATCGAGCAGCTAGCGGGGTTCATCAAGCCGGTGTGGGAGGAGCTGATCAGCGGCGCGCGGTACTGCCAGCAGCAGCTCACCGAGATCATCGAGCGGACCCGGCCGGATGTGATCGTCGAGGACAACGTGGTTGCGTTTCCGGCGCTGCTGACCGCGGGGGTGCCGTTCGTGCGCATCGTGTCGTGCAACCCGCTGGAGATCAAGGATCCGGCCATCCCGCCGCCGTTTTCCGGCTACCCCAGCGCCGGCCCAGGAAGCTGGCGGGCGTTCCGCGAGGAATACGAGCGGGTTCACCGGCCGGTGTGGGCGGAGTTCAGCGACTGGGTGACCGGCCAGGGGGCGCCACCCCTGCCCGACCTGGAGTTCATCCACCAAGGCGCGGTCAACCTGTATATCTACCCGGAGCTGGCCGATTACCGGCGGAGCCGGCCGCTTGGGCCGTCCTGGCACCGGCTGGATTCTTCGGTGCGGCGGACCGATCAGAAGTTCACCCTCCCCGCGGCACTCGCCGGCGGCGATGGCGCGCTGATCTACTTTTCGCTCGGTTCGCTCGGGTCTGCGGATGTACCGCTGATGCAGCGGGTGATCAACTGCCTGTCCGGGACCCCCCACCGCTACATCGTGTCCCTGGGCCCGCTGCACGACCAGATCGCTCTCGCCCCCAACATGACCGGCGCCGAGTTCTTGCCGCAGACCTCAGTCATCCCGCTCTGCGACCTGGTGATCACCCATGGCGGCAACAACACCGTCACCGAGTGCCTGCACTTCGGCAAGCCGATGATCGTGCTGCCGCTGTTCTGGGACCAGCACGACAACGCCCAGCGCGTCCAGGAAGTGGGCCTAGGCGCCCGGCTCGACACCTACCGGTTCACCGGCAGCCAGATGCACGTCGCGCTCGGGCGGCTGCTGGCCGACACCGGCCTGCGCGGCCGGCTGGCAGATGCCGCCGCCACGATCCAACGGCGCGACGGCGTCCGCGCGGCGGCCGACCTCATCGAGCAAGCAGCGGATACCTGAACGTGCCGGCCCGGCGAACCCACTGGGCCAGACCCAAGCCGCAGGCCAGGCTCATATCAAAAGGGTGGCCCAACGTTGGTCACCGCCGCTCAGCCACTCACCCATCCCCACTGGCCACCGCTCTCACCCTGGGCCCCTGGGGCGGGTTCCATGCGCAAGTAGCCGCCGTTCGGCGCCGATATCGCCTCGGTGCCGCTTTCTTCATGACACGCTCTCTGGCGACTTCCAACCCAAAGTGATCGGCCATGCCGGGTGCACTGGACCGTCGTCCAGGCTGCTAGCAGGATGTCTCCCAGGAGACACCGTTTTCAGCCTGGACAACCGCAGAGAGGGTCCTCAAGGCGATCGATTTCGGACCGTGCCATGCATGAAGCCAGCAACAAGCCCCGCGATGCCATTGCCTGCACGTATGCCGGCGCTTACGCGCACGTCGGCGGCTGCGCTTTTGAGCTTGCATCGCGGGTGAAACTCCTGCGGGGAGGCCGTTCGGCGGCGGCAGGGCGCTGGGTGATGCTGTGAGCGTTTCCGACCTGGCCATCGTGGCGGCCCTGGTGTTTGGCTGGGGCGCGCTGTCGGCGCGGCTGGAACGATTCGAGGTGACCGCCCCGATCGCTTTCGTGGTAGCCGGGCTGCTGCTCACCCATGGGCCACTGGCGGTCTTGGGTGTCGCGCCCAGTCATGAGCTGGTCAAGGCTCTGGCGGAGTTCACTCTTGCACTGGTCCTATTCTCTGACGCATCGCGGGTTGCACCCCACGAATTGCGGGCGGATGCGGGCTTGTACATTCGGTTGCTCGGTGTCGCGCTTCCGTTGACGATCGGCCTGGGAACACTGCTGGCGCTTGGCCTGGCCGGCGGCACGAGCATCTGGCTGGCGCTGCTGGTGGGCGCGGCGTTGGCGCCCACTGACGCCGCTCTTGGCGCGGGCATGATGACCAACCCGGCGATACCGGCACGGATTCGCCGCCTGATCAATGTCGAAAGCGGGCTCAACGATGGGATCGCCACGCCCGTGGTGCTGGTCGCCTTGGCGGGAGCGGCCTCGGCAGGCGAACTGTCCGGCCACGGCCCGGCGGCAGCCGTCGCCGAACTGGCCTTGGGGGTGGTTGCCGGTGCGATCGTAGGGGGGGCCGGTGGCCTGCTGGTAAAGGTGGCGCGGGGGCGCGGCTGGGCCGCGGAAGGTTTCGCCGGCTCGGCGGCGCTGGGCCTGGCGGTGTGCGCCTATGCCTCCTCGGTGGCGTTGCACGGCAATGGGTTCATCGCCGCGTTTGTCGGCGGGCTCGCGTTCGGCAAAGCAAGTGGCCGGCGTGGCGAGCCCCTGGTGCCGTTCGTCGAGGAAACCGGCGCCCTGGTGTCCTTGCTGGTCTGGCTGGCGTTCGGCGCTATCGCAGTCGCCCCCGCAGTGGAGAGCCTGACCTGGCAGATCGCGCTGTATGCAGTCCTCAGCCTCACCGTGATCCGGATGGCCCCAGTGGCGATCGCACTTGTCGGCGCACGGCTCGACCGGGCAACCATCGCCCTGGTGAGCTGGTTCGGCCCCCGTGGCCTGGCATCGGTGGTGTTCGCCCTCCTTGCGCTCGAAGATCTGGGCAGCCACACCGCCGGTCACGCCGTCGCCGTCATCACGATCACGGTGCTGCTCAGCGTTGTTGCACACGGAGCCACGGCCGACCCACTGGCCACCCGATATGCGAGACTGCTCGCCCGGAAGGCAGACGGACGTCCTGGTACGGCCGACATGCCGGCCATCCCAGGGCGCCGGCTCATCCGCCGGACGATCAGCGCGACCAGCACAGGGCCACCAGCGAGCCTGCTTGGCCCTCCCAATGACCCACCTTTGCAGAGTGAGCCGAACCGGGACCAGCCGGGCAGTCTGCCAGGTTCGGGTGGACGGCCGGCAGGTGATGGTCGCTGAGCGCGACCTGGCTGGGCCGTTGCTGGACTTGGCGGCCGGCGTCCCAGACGAGGCAGATGTGATATCCATCCCGCCACGAATGCGTGTAAACAAACGCCTGACGTGCACAGGGACGTGGTACTTCTAACCACCAGCTCCTCTACGGCAGGGCTTGCCCGAGATGCATAGCGACCCCAATGCGTGCTGTGCCAGGAAGATGTCCTCGGCGGCCGGGAGTGAGTGTGGCTGGAGGTGGCCGCGTTATCCAGGGCCATCGTCCCCTGGCAGCGATCCACCCTGTACCGGTGGGCAGGCCGGTGCGGTGAGGCGGAAGTCAACGCGGGCGGCGGGGATGCGTTCCTGCTCGCGCGCCAGTAGAGCCAGCACACGGGCATCCGCCGCGGTCGGGCGGGTCAGGTCCACCGCGCGTGGCCACAGCCTGGCATAGCGGACGGCGGCGATCTCGGCCACGTACACCAGTGCCTGGCCGACCAGGTAGAGCAGCGCGAACATGGCTGCCACGGTGGCGAAACTGCCATAGACGGGCCCGGCCTTGGCCACCAGCCTGGCCAGCAACGGCGCCCCGACGTTGAGCACCACCGTCACCACCACCGCGCCCAGGACGGCGCCGGGCCACAGCGCCCGGACCGGTGCGGGCCGCACCAGCAGCAGCCTGGCGGCAAGCAGCAGCACCGCGAAGACCACCAGCGCCGAACCGGCCACCGCCGCCGCGCGCTTCACCCCGGGCTGGCCGGGCAGCGCGGTGGCCACCACGGTGAGCGCACCGACCGCCAGCCCGCCCAGCAGTAGCACCGCCAGCATCACGAACACCCGGACGTAGCGGGAGAAGAAATTGGCCCGGAAGCGATGCGGGACCGCCGCGACATGGTTCAGCGTCTGGTACACGGAGAACACGACACCGGTTCCCGAGAACAGCAAACCGATCAGGCCGATAGCGAACGGAATGGTCGACGTCGGCAAGGTGGCCAGTGAATGCTCAACCGTGGATCGCAGCGCCTGCGGCACGACCGCGTCGACGAGCCGCTCACGCAGGGCCTGATGACTAGCCAGCACCCGTGACAGCACCGCTACCCCGAGCAGCAGCAGCGGGAAGATGCTCAAGAACCCGTAGTAGGTGATGAGCGCGGCTTCCCGCCCGCCCGCGTCGTCGCCGTACTTCTTTATCACCGCGTAGGGGAACCCCAGTACCCCATGCCTGCGCTGCAGTCCGTCCGCCCACGCGATGACCCGGTTCACCCAGGTGCTCAACCCCGCCAACGTCATGGGCCCAGCCTGCCCCTCACCGTCGGGTACGGCATCACTCCCGGCCCGGGCGGCCGGCCGGGGCTGCTCACCGGCACCGAACTGCAGCACCTGTCCGATGCCGAAGTGGCCAGCCAGCTGCCCAGATTGCACGTGTTCGGCCGGGTGGCCCCCGAGGACAAGCTGCGGCTGGCCCGGCTCATGCGGGAGTCCGGTGAGGTGGTCGCGATGACCGGCGACGCCGTCAACGATGCCGCGGCGCTCAAACAGGCCGACACCGGGGTCGCCCCTGGCTGAGGACCCGTACCTGCCGGAAGCTGCCCCGCGGGTCCCAGAGACCTCAGGCTGCGGTTGGGGCATTGTGCGGCCAACACCACACTCGCCCGGAGACGCGGGCTCCGTCGCCCACATCAGTCGGCGGATAGGTCCTAAATTCGCCGGCGACCCACTCCAGGTCTGACGGCGGCGGCCACCACGGCAGTCTTGGCAACCGGCGCGCGGCGCCCGGGTGTCACGGCGGCGGCTACTACCGCGGTCTTGGCGACCGGCGCGCGAATGACGCCGACTCTTCCGACACGTGCTGGTCTGAGTGGCATTGTCATTCTCCTGCGGTCGCGGTTGCTTCGTCGGCCTCGATCGAGGCGATGATCGCCTGGATGGGAATGCGCCCGTCGGCGATTAGCTGGCCACCGGATCGCCGTGCCGCTGATGCGAACGGTGCGGCCCATAGGTTCTCCCAGATGAGCACCCCGGCGGTGCTGCCCGGCTCCATCGCAGCTGCGAGGTTATCGACGTCGTCTGCGGCGAGGAGTTCCGCCAGCTGGGCCTCGATTTCCTGTAGCTCGCCAAGTTCCCCGACATCGGAGAGCTCCGTCGCCTCGACGGTACCGTCCGCGTCTTTGGTGAGAATCAGTGCATCGATCACGCGGATGGTTCCGGAGTCGACCAGCTTTCGCAGCTCCGCCGCCATCTCGCCGGTGAAGTTGCTCGCTCCTGCCGGGAACTCGACGACAACGTAGTCAACGGGACCTAGTTGATCCAGGGATACCTCGGTCATGATCATTCCGTTCGCTGGCCCGGCCTGAGCTGCCGCGCCTGGGGAAGTCTCGCGGGCTTTTCCTACGTTAGATGGGCCGCCGCCGCGACTACTTCCCCCGCCGAGGGTGATGTAAGGGGGGCTGCGGCAGGTCCCGTTCGAGTTCGCGGAGGGCCTGCCGCCGGCCTGGGCGCAGGTTCCTCGCGACGTCCGCAAACGTGTCCCCCAGCGTGGCAAGCCGCCCCGGGTCACCAGGGATGACATGGCAGGTCAGGACAGCCTCCTCACCTTGTCCCAGGCGGCACCCCGATGGGGACCGCCTGCGGACGGCGCTCCTGCGCGGCTGCCTGCCGGGAAATGCTGGTCCACCAACTTGGCATCCCTCTGGTTCCGCTGTACATTTACGACGTAGGTCTACAATGTAGACATACATGAGAGGTGCTGGCTGGCCGCAATCCTTGGCTGCCCACCGTGCAACCAAGGGAGAAGAGCGCGCATGACAGTCACACTGGATCGCACCGTCGAGGAGTTCATCGGAACCCCACGGCAGCTGTTCATCAACGGGCAGTGGTCGGAGGCTGCATCGGGCAAGACGTTCGAAACCCCCAACCCGGCGACCGGGGAGACGCTCGCCCGGGTCGCCGAGGGTGATGCCGAGGACATCGACCGCGCCGTCCGGGCGGCGCGCGCGGCGTTCGAGGACGGCCCGTGGAGCAGGATGACCGCGTCCGAGCGCGGGCGGATCATCTGGCGCATCGGCGACCTCATCCTGGAGCACACCGACGAGCTCGCCCAGCTCGAGTCGCTGGACAACGGCAAGCCGTTCGCCGTGGCCCAGGCCGCCGACGTACCCCTGGCCGCCGACCTGTTCCACTACATGGCCGGCTGGGCCACCAAGATCGAGGGCAACACGATCAACATCTCGGTGCCCTACATGCCGGGCGCCAACTTCCACTCCTACACCCTGCGCGAGCCGTTGGGAGTGGTCGGGCAGATCATCCCGTGGAACTTCCCGCTGCTGATGGCCGCGTGGAAGCTCGGCCCGGCGCTTGCCACGGGCAACTGCGTGGTCCTCAAGCCCGCCGAGCAGACCCCGCTGACCGCGCTCAAGCTCGCCGAGCTCATCGCCGAGGCGGGCGTCCCCGACGGCGTGGTGAACGTGGTGCCGGGTTACGGCGAGACCGCCGGCGCGGCCCTCGCCGCCCACAACGACGTGGACAAGGTGGCCTTCACCGGGTCCACCGAGGTAGGCAAGCTGATCGTCGCGGCTTCGGGGGCCAGCAACCTGAAGAAGCTGACCCTCGAACTCGGAGGCAAGAGCCCCAACATCATCTTCGATGACGCTACCGATGGCGCGATCGAGGGCGCCGCCAACGCAATCTTCTTCAACCACGGGCAGTGCTGCGTCGCGGGCTCGCGGCTGTTCGTCCAGCAAGGACGTTTCGACGAGGTCATCGACGGCGTCGCCGAGATCGCCAAATCGATCAAGATGGGACCTGGGATGGAGCCGGGGACGCAGATGGGCCCGCTGGTCTCCGACGAGCAGTTCCGCCGGGTGACCGGCTACCTGGAGTCCGGGAAGTCCGACGGCGCCACCGCCTTGGCGGGCGGCGGGCGGTTCGGCGACCGCGGCTACTTCGTCGAGCCCACCGTGCTGACCAACACCCGCCCCGACATGAGCGTCGTCCGTGAGGAGATCTTCGGCCCCGTCCTGGTCGCCTCGCCGTTCACCGACCTGGAGGAGATCGCCGGCGTCGCCAACGACACCGAGTACGGCCTCGGCGCGGGCATCTGGACCAAGGACATCTCCAAGGCCCACGCGCTCGCCAAGAAGATCAGGGCCGGGACGGTCTGGATCAACTGCTACAACGTGTTCGACGCGTCGCTGCCGTTCGGCGGGTACAAGCAGTCCGGCTGGGGCCGCGAGATGGGCCACCAGGCCCTCGAGGCATACACCGAAGTCAAAGCGGTCACTACCCTGCTGTAATCAGCAGCCGCAGCCCGGGTACCGGACCAGCAGGTCCGGCACCCGGGCTGCTTGCTAGGGAACAGCCGGCCTGAACGCGCGACGCGACTCACCGGGATGAGGTGGTCACCCAGCTCGGCCATGAGCATCTGCGCCGACATGACCTGCGTCACACCGGCCTTGCCTGGATGGCCGCAGCGAGACGGACCTGACACCTGAACATCGCGCATCTGGTGGCTTTGGCCTGGCGGGCGTGTTGCGACCCAGCGCATGAGGGCACCCTTCCGCGGCGCGCAGCGCCATCATGGCGCCCATAGTGGAGCCCTGGCTATACCTGCGGTCGGCTATAGGCCTTTTTGGCCGAGCCAGGTCAGGCATGTGTCGGCGACCTGTCGCCAGCCGGAGTCGATGGTCAGGGAGTGACCGCGGTCGAACTCCTGCAGATCCGTAACGGCGACGGAGTGCCGGTACTGCCTGAGCGTAGATTTGGTGATGGCCTCGGGCACCGTATGATCCTGCTTGCCCATGGTGAGCAGCAGCGGCCCCCGGTCGTCGTTCCTGGTATTGACCTTGTCCGGGGAGTGCAGCGAGAAGTTCGCGACCGAGGCCTCGAACAGCGGCTTGCCGGGGGCCGGTATGGCCCACCGCTCGTACAGGTCGTTGGACTGCTCCTCGGACAGCGTGTTGCCGAAGCTGTAGTGGAACTCCTTGGCGGTCAGCGAGACGGCCTTGTGGATGTTGGCCGGGTTCTTGAACACCGGCAGGGTCGCGCGCAGGGACGATAGCGGCAGCGGGAGCACACCCTTGATCTGCGCGGCGTCGATGCCGATGGCGGCCGCGCCGTAATCCATGCCGAGCAGCTTCTCGGCGATCATGCCCCCGAAGGAATGGCCGATGACGATCGGCCTGGCCGGCAGTTCATCGATGAACTTCGCGTAGTGATTGGTGACGTCGTCGATGCTGTGGTTGGCGATGCTGTCCGGGTTCGCCCGGGCGGCCTCGACGGTGTCGGGATCGCCGGGCCAGCCGGGCGCGGACGGTTCATAGCCCGCATCACGGAACAGCTCTTGCCACGGCGCCCACGAGGAGGCGTGCAGCCACAGGCCGTGGATAAATACGACGGGTGTCCTGGTACTGGTCATGATCGGTTTCCTTTCGCCGTGCGGATCTTGATGTCGCGATCGTCGTGTTGATGTTCCATAAGCTGAAGCTTGAGTCCCGTGGTGATCGCAACCGAGGCTCCCCGGCGCCCGCCCGATCGCTGCTGCGGCAGGTGCCGCGGGGCAGAAGAGGCCGTCGCCGGCCGGTGCCCCCCGCCCGTGGACTAGGTTGCGTGGGGCACCGGCTGGCTGGTGACGGTGGCCGCTTTAGCGGGTGGCGCAGGCGGCCTTGATGATGACCTGGGTGACGACGCCAGGGTTTGAGATCAGGGACAGATGGCCGGCGTTGACCTTGGTGATGTGAGCCTTGGCGCGCCTGGCCATGGACTCCAGCAAGGCGGGCGGGATGACCTTGTCAGCGGTTCCGATCACGGCCCACGACGGGATGGTCTTCCAGGCCGGGGTTCCGGAGGGTTCGGAGAGCGTGCTGGCGGCCAGTGGCCGCTGGGTGGCGGCGATGACCGCGGCCTGCCTGGCGGGCAGGCCGCTGGCGAAGCAGCCGGGGACCAGGCTCGGTTTGATATAGGTGTCTACGTCGCCTGTTGGGCCGCCGGGGTAGGGCACCAGGTTGAAGATGTCGGTGGGGTTCCCGCCCAGGCAGGATCCGGGCACCGACGCGAGGAGCCCGCCCAGGGTCTCGCCTTTGGCGGGGATGAACGCGTCCACAAAGACCAGGTCCTTTACCTCCGGGTCGCCGACGGCGGCGTTGGTGATGACCGCCCCGCCGTAGGAGTGCCCGACCAACACGATCGGCTTCCCGGCCAGGGCCGCGTTCTGGGTGAGGAAATCGTGCAGGTAGGCGGGGTCGGACGACGGGAAGCCGGACAGGCCGCGCAGCGGGTTGGGCGGCGCGTACACGGTGAAGCCGTCGCCTTGCAGCCGGCGGATGACCCCGTTCCAGCTGGAGGCGTCCGCCCAGGCGCCGTGCACCAGCACGATCACCGGCTTGTTCCCGCCGCTCCAGTGGAACGCACGCGAACCGGCGGGGCGGGCGAAGGCAGCCTGGCTGGACAGGGCCAGAACGGTGGCAACCGCCAGAGCGGCGGCGATGATGAGACGCAGCCTCTGCGGGCGTGCCGCCTGGGCGAGACGCATGGTTCTTCCTTCCTCAAGCGCATTACCTGGCATGGTGCGGGATACGGCCAGATAGTGCGACGCTATGAAGGCTGGCCGCGGCTTCGCTTGGGTCGGATGACTGCGCCCGTGCTCTTCGCGGACGTCCGTCGGTGCCTGCCGCAGCGGTTGGCTTCTTACCGTTCGGCGGTGTGGCGCTGCTCAGTGTCGGCGATGGTCGGCTAGCGCGGGGTGAGTTTGGGGGTTGCGGCGCTGAGTGCGGCCCGCAGTTCGGCGCGGGACGTGATCCCGAGCTTGGGGAAGACACGGTATAGGTGGGAGCTGACGGTGCGGTGGGATAGGTAGAGTTTCTGGCCGATCGCGCGGTTGCTCAGCCCTTCGGCGGCCATCTGGACGATCTGCAATTCTTGCGGGGTGAGCTGGTCCCGCGCCTCGGGGGTCCGCGGGCGGCTGGTCTCCCCTGTCGCGCGGAGCTGCTGGCGGGCGCGTTCGGACCAGGGGATCACGCCGAGGGCGTCGAAGGCCTCGCGGGCGGCGCGCAGGGGGGCACGTGCGGCTGAGTCTTGCCTTTGCTGATGCAGCCGCTCTCCGTAGGCAAGCTGCACTCTTGCCCGCAAGAACGGCCACGCGCTCATATCCGACTGCAGTGCGCCTTGGAACAGCATGTCAGCTTCGGCGTCCGCGGCCAGCAGCGCCCGGGCATACCGCAGGCCGGCGTGCAGCGACGGCGATGAGGTCTGACGCGCTGCTGCCTCCATCTCATCCATGACGACACCGATGCTGTGCGGGTCGCCGCTGCGCAGCGCGGCCTCGGCGAGATCGCCGATCATGTAGCAGCGGACCGCAACATGGTAGGCGGGATCGGCAGGGTCATGGATGCGCCGCAGGTGCGCGAGTGCCTCTGCGGGGCGGCCGGCGCCGAGAGCGGCCAGGCCACGCGCCAGCTGCGCCGCCGCGAGCACGGCGCTGGCGGCGATCGGCACGCAGGTCCGCTCGGCCTGGGCGGCGAGCGCTTCAGCGGTCTCATGGTCGCCGCGCAGCGCGGCTAGCATCGCCTGGACTGCTTCAGCCGTTGCCATGATCAGCGGCTGCGTCGTCTCTTGCGCCAGCCGACGTGCCTCGTCGGCGGCGGGGATCGCCGCGCGCAGATCAGCAAGGTGTGCGGCGCTCCAGGCCTGCAGCGCGAGGGCCCGGGCCAGCAGGCCCAGCCGGCCTTGCCCGCGCAGGCCGTCTGCCGAGGCCGCGAGGAAACCTCCAGCCAGGTCGAACGCGCCCACGGCCATGGCGGCGTTGCCTGCCAGCCGCATGCCTCCCGCATCGGATCTCGCGGCGGGGGTGAGCTGGGGCAGGCGGTCGATGACCGCCGTGCCCTGCCCGATCGGGGCGGCGAACGCGAGGATCACCAGCAGCCGCGGATCGCTTTCGCCTACCTCCAGCCGCTCGGCCGCGGCGACGATCTGATCGCGTGTCTGCTGTCCTGGGTCGGCCCACCAGCACCGAAGTCCCGCGCCGTACAGCAGCTTGAGTGCGAGATCGGTGTCGCCGTCCGCGCCTGCCTGGTCCGCGGCCTCGGCCAGCAGCCGCGCCGCCGCGGTATCGCCGGGGATGCCGTCTGTGAAGCTCTCCCTGATCCAGGTCAGACGCGCTTGTTCCCGCGATGGCAGGCCGAGCTGTTCTGCTTCTGCCAGCAGGCCCCGCACAAGATCGTGCTGACCCATCTCGAATCCCAGTTCGGCCGCGCGAAGGAGCCGCCCGGCTCGCTGCCGGCCATCGCTGAGGTCGGCGGCGCGCCGGAGGGCCGACACCGCCACGGCAGTCCCTCCGCGCCGCACCGCCTGCCTCGCGGTCGCGTCCAACTCCCTGGCCACCGTCTCGTCCGGGCCGAGAACCGAGGCCGCGCGGTGCCAGACGCCGCGCTCCGGCTGGTTCTGGAGGACATCGGCCAGGGCGGCGTGCGCGGTCTGCCGCTGCGAGATGCTTGCTTCTTGGCGGATCGCGGCGCGCATCAGCGGGTGGCGGAACCGGAACTGGGCGCCGTTGATCTCCACCAGGCCCGCGCTGACCGCCGGCGCAAGCACATCGATCGTCACCGGCCCGCTCACCACCAGCGCGGCGGCGTCCAGCACCTCGCTCAGCTGCGTGCCATCATCCACGGCCGCGACCAGCAGCGCCGTGCGCGTCGCGGCAGGCAGGTCGAACGCCCGGGCGGCGAACGCCCGTTCCAGGCGCGTCGTGAGCGGCAGCCACCCGGGCACCGTCGCCCCTTTGCCGAGCTTGCTGTAGGAGACCGGGAGTTCGACCAGGGCGAGCGGGTTACCCGCAGCCTCGCCGAGGAACCGGGCGCGTACCGCATCCGGGAGCCCGGGAGCGCGGGCGTCCAGCAGCGCGGCGGCCGCCGGCCCGGGCAGCGCGTCGAGATGCAGCGGCGGCAGCCCGGCTTCGAGCGGACTGTCGTAGCCGTCCAGGACCGCGGTGACCAGCAGGATCGGTTCGAATTCCAGCCGCCGCGCGAGGAATGCCAGGACATCCCGGGTGGGACGGTCCAGCCATTGGGCATCGTCGGCGATAACGAGTACCGGGGTTTGTGCCGCGCTCTCGGCGAGCAGGTCCAGCGCGGCCAGCGCCGTCAGGAAGAAGTCCGCCGCGAGCCTGTCGGCCAAGCCGAACGCCGCCTGCATCGCGTCGCGCTGCGGCGCCGCCAGCGCGTCTAGGTGGCTGAGGACGGGCCGCAGCAGCTGGTGCAGCCCGGCGAAGGGAAGCAATGCCTCCGATTGCACGCCAGTGGCCTGCAGAACCAGCATCCCGCGATCCGCGGCGCGCGCGGCGGTCTCTAGCAGGAGTGCCGACTTTCCGACGCCGGGACCCCCGGTCACCGTCAGTGAGCCGCCCCTGTCGTGAACGTTATCGAGCAGATGGTCGACCATGCGCAGCTCGGACTCCCGCCCGACCAGCGAGCTGGCTGTCAACACCGCTTGATCCATCCCCTCGAAACCCGCGAGTCCATGGTCACACGCTGCCGGGCCTAAGCGCATCCCCGCTCTGGCGCGCTGGTCTGGTCCGGCAAACTCCAGCCGGGGCTGCCCGGCTACCCTCCAGAGGGCTCCAGCGCGCCGGCCGCCGGGCAGGGGCTGCGGCGATAGCAGTCAGGTGACCCAAGCGACCGTCCACCCTGCCGCCCTAGCTTTGGGCAATGCCTTACCTGCGGCAAGCGCCAAGGAACGGGAGCACCCCGACCGTGCTTCTGGTGCACGGCGCGTTCGCCGACGGGTCGATGTGGACGGGCGTCATCGCTGGACTGCAGGCCGCCGGTGTCGGAGTCATCGCCCTGGCAAATCCGCTGCGCGGCCTCGCGTCCGACGCGGCCTACATCGCCAGCGCAGCGGCCGAGATCGACGGTCCGGTGATCCTGGCGGGCCACTGCTACGGCGGCGCGGTTATCACTGCCGCCGGAGCTGTGGCCGGCAACACCGTCGGCCTGGTGTATGTCACCGGCTTCGCCCTCGACGAGGACGAGAGTGCCCTAGATATCACTGGCCGCTTCCCCGGCAGCCAACTGGCGGCCTCGCTGCGCCCGGCCACCTTCTGCGGCATTAACGGCAATCCAGACGTGGAGCTGTACATCGACCGGGAAGCCTTCCCGCACGTCTTCGGCGCCGACCTGCCCGGCTACACGGCCGCGGCCGCAGCGGCCGCACAGCGCCCCATCACTGCCGCGGCGTTTGAGGAGAAGCAGCAGGCCGCCGCCTGGAAGCAGATCCCATGCTGGTACGTGATCGCGACCACGGACCTGCTGATCCCGGTTGAGGCCCAGCGGTTCATGGCCCAACGCGCCAGTGCACGCACCCTCGAGGTCCACGCCTCACATGCCATCGCCATGACCCAGCCCGCGGCAGTCGCCCAGCAGATTACCGCCGCTGCATCGGCCGTGCGCAAGGCGCGGCCCGACCAGCGCGGCTGGCCCTGACAACCCCGACGATCCCGGGCACAGTCCCACGAAATAGTGCAACCGCATCTCGCCGAAAGGGAGAACTCGCATCGCCACCGGCAAGCCCAACTAAACGGCGACGGTCATCGAGCACGAATCCGCGCAGGTACCACGTAGAGCAATGAGAGGTACGAACAGAATGAATCTCAATCCGACAGAACCTCTGCAAAAGAAGGAGAAGCTATGAAGCTTGCGACAGGTAGAGCGGATGCAGACGCTGCCGAGTTCGTCGAGTTTCTCGAGCGGTGTCATGACGCCCTGAGGCAGCACACCGGCGGTAACCCGCGACCGTTTCTTGAACTGTGGTCGCATGCTGACGACGTTTCGCTCATGGGAGGGGTTGGCGGACATCAGGTCGGTATTGACGAGGTGAGCGGGCTCCTGACCGCAGCAGCCAAGACGCTCAACTACGAAACCTGGAGCGCGGAGAACCTCGTCACTGGCTTCGACGATACGTTCGGTTTCACAGTCGAGCTTGAGCGGCTCACTCGGCAGATCCATGGTGAGACAGAGGAGATGAGGCTGAGAGCGACGTCCATCTACCGGCGGGAAAACGGCGCCTGGAAGGTGATCCATCGTCACGGTGACAGTCTGATGACCGTCGAAATTGACCCAGAGGGCAGACGCTGAGACCGCCGAACGGCTTCGGCAAGCTCCGCCGGATGACCGACCGCGACCCCGCCATCGTCCGCTTCTACCTCTACCTGGCCGCCACATTCGTCACCGTGCGTGCACTCATCCAGCGCGCCCGCCGCCGCTACCGCTGGGACACCAAGCCCACAACCAAACGCCTCAAGTGACACCTATTGCCGGGCGCTCTTCTCAGTGGTCTGGGTCTTGGAAGGTGGGCTCGCGGTCCTCGTTGAATGCGCTGATGCCTTCGGTGCGGTCGGGATGGACGGCTGAGCGCCAGTGTGCCTCCATCATGATCGCGATGGCTTGCTCGATCGGCTCGCCTTGGCCCGTTCGAACAGCCTGTTTGACTGCCTGTACCGCGGTTGGTGAGTTGCTGGCGATCTTCTTTGCGATCCGGTGGGCGGCGTCGAGGAGCTTGTCTGGGGGGTAGAGGTCGTTGACCATGCCGAGCCGGTACGCTTCCTGCGCACTGATCGGATCGCCGGTCATTAGCATTTGCATGGCCTTCCCGGGGGGGAGCAGGCGCGGAAGCAGTGCTGGCGAGCCGCCCCCGGCGGCGAGGCCGAGCATCGCTTCGGGCTGGCCGAAGGTGGCGTCGTCGGAGGCGATGATGAAGTCGGTGCTCTGGGCGAGCTCGCAGCCGCCTCCGTAGGCGATCCCGTTGACGGCGGTGAAGATCGGTTTCCGCAGCTGGCGAACGGTGTAGAGAGTGCGGTCAAAGTCCTGGCGCTGCCGCAGCCAGTCCTGTTTAGTCATGTCTTTGCGCTGCCGCAGGTCGCTGCCGACGGAAAAGGCCTGGTGACCGGCTCCGGTAAGAATGACTGCGCGGACCGCAGGGCGGACCGCGATCGTTTCCAGGATCTCGGTCAACCGTGCCCCCATCGCTGTGGTGATGGCGTTGTCTGCGTGCGGCCGGTTCAGCGTGATGACCGCCACGCGCTCGTCCTGGGTGTACTCGACGAGCACGGGCAGGTCGGGCTCCTGGATATCTGATAGCGGCGGGCCGAAATCGAGTGCCTTCCAGCGGTCGGTCCGTGCTGGGCTGGTTGCCACGTTCTCGTTGCCTTCCTATTCAGCCGTTCTGGGTGTCCAGCTCCGCTAGCCAGCGCAGCGCCCGGAGCCCCGGCGCGAAGCAGTATTCCCCACCACGAGTGATCACGAACGGCGGCAGGCTCTGCAGCCGTCGGCGGATCGGCCGCTGAGCGATGGTGAAGGTGCCAGATCCGTCGTTTGCCCCGGCGAGCGGATCTTTCTCGGCTGGCGCGCCAATAAAGATGCCGTCGTTCAGCCACTGGGTCTTGACGAACTCAAACTGGCGCTTGGGGTAAGCACCGACGAAGACGAAGACAATGCCACGGTCCGCGCCGTCGTCCTCGAGGACCCCTTCGGGGAGCATCGGGCCGTAGCTGGTGCCGCGCCGGAGCATACGGTGGAGGCGGACGTCGACGCTCATCTCGTGATCGAGCGCGTCCCGGGGGTTCACACGCCGGGCATGCGCGCCAGCGGGGCATTTGAATCCGCGCAGATCGTCGGCGTAACCGAAGCGGTTGTTGCGGCCGGAGTCTGCGCCGAGGCCGGGATCGTCTTGCTCGGGGCAAAGCGCGAGCGGGGCGCCGCTTTGCCATCGGCCGACCATCTTCGCGCCGAGCAGCGCCTCCTCCTCGCGGCTGGCGGCTTTGGAGCGGAGGTATTGCCGGTAGGCGGCCACCCGGGTATGAAGTTTCCGGAAAGCCAGGTAGGTGCCGTTGCGGCCGAGGACCTCGGGGCTCGGCATCGGCCCCACGCTTCCGGTCTCGTCTGGGTAGCCGAGGAGGAACTCGCCTGCCTTGATCGGCCGCTCGTCCGGGTTGGAGCCGGGGACTCCGCTCCCTTCCACGGCCGGCTGTCCGATTCCGTCCTTAAAGCCCAAGGACGTACGTCCGGTCGGTAGCTGGTAGCAGTCCTGGCGCCAGATCACCTCGACACCGGGCAGGTCCGCGTGCGCGTGGCGCGCCCGCTCGAGCAGGCTCTCCAGCCGCGCGGCATCGGGCGATAGCACCGACAGCGCGACGTGGACGTCGGGGCTTCCGAGCGGTGTCTCCCAGTGGCTGGGGGCGCTGGGGCCGATATCGCCGAGTTCTGCCGCGCGTGCCGCCATGCCCTGCCGGAACTCTGGCGCGAAGCTGTCAAGGGAGTCCTGGGGCACGCCCAGTGCCTTCAGCCCCTGATAGGTGAACGCAACCGAGACCCATGCGTTTTGGGCCGGATCGGACGGGGACCGGGCGGACTCGATCACCGGTATCAGACGGTCGACCAGCCTCCGGCCCGCCTCGCGGTTGTCGATGCGAAGCAGAAGGTATGTGCCGACGTAGGAGGCCGGCCGCTGGTGAAGCATTCCGAACTGAATGTCCTCGAGTTCGAGAGTGGTGCTCGCCGTGGTCGTCACGGTGTCCGCGGAGGTTCGGTCGCTACACATGCTCGGGAGCCTTAGGGGGATCGGGATTCGGGGGCGCCAGGTAGGGGAACGCACGCGACGCGGGCCTGGTCGCCTGGTCGATGCCATCGCGGATGACGGGCCCATTCCCCGCGTTCACCAGCAGCGTGAAGATCGTGTCCATCACATCGTCGTTGAGCGCCCGGCCACCGCAGGTCCGGTGAGCTTCCCCGCGCCGGGCGGCGAGTTCGATCTCCAGGAACGAGCCCTGCTCCGCGTAGGGCTTGGTGACGTCGATGACCAGGAAGTCCGCGAGCATGAACTCGGTCATCGGATGGGTACCATCCTCGCGAGCTGGCCAGTCGGTCTTGCCGTCCAGACCGTCCCAGAACGCGAGATTCGCGTTCAGCCTGGCGCGGTATGCATTTTCGTAGGCGTGGCTGAGGTGGAACGCGTCCTCCATGTTGTAGAGGTCGCGGATCTCAAGGTCGCGGTTCACCGGGTCGAACTGCTTCGGCGCCAGCATCAGGTTGGGCACCTCGGGCCGCCCGGCGCGCTCGAGGCGAACGTTGAGGCTGCCACGCGTCAGGGTTTCGGCGACCACGCCGAAAAGCTCAGCGCCGCCCAGTAGCCGGGTGCAGTCGAGTTCAACGACAAGGCTGAGGACGTTCTTGCCATCGAGGTAGATCGCGCCCGGATCGGTGAACGCGAGCTTTCCCGTGGCGATCGTCTTCAGCGCCGCCGGCGCATCCATGATGAATGGATCCCACCGCGGGCCGGCGAAAACGCGAACGCCGTGGGCCTGGTCCGAGCGCTCATCATTGACCCTCACCGGAATCGTCTCGCCGGCCGGAATGCGGCACGCGCCTTCTTGCCCTGGGCCGCTCGCGCCACGCCCGCCCACCGGGGCAGAGAACACGCAGTCCAGCACGATCTCTTCGCCGTCCACGACGAACGGCGCCCCATCCCCGCCGGCGTTCGCGGTAAGCGGCCGCAGCCGGAAGCGGTAGATGAGCCCGTCGGAGAACACCGCCGACGGCGGGGCGAACGGCAGCGTGTTCAGCACTAGCACCAGCCAGCCCGAATGCTCGGGACTTGGGAATGCGTAAAGGTCAGTGATGTCTGCGATCGGCTGCGCCGCAGCTCGCGGCCCAGAGATGTGATGCGACATCGCCCGCCTCCACCTGGTTCACTATTACTCCGCGACCGTCCGGTCAGGCGTCCGCGGCCTGGTCGAGCAGCGGCCGCAGCACAGGGTGCCCCAACGCCTCCGCGGCCTTAGGATCGTCGAGCACCCGCTGGAACGCCTCGTTCACCCGCAGCGCCTTGCGGATCTCCTTCACCGTGCCGGGGTAGTTCCGGGCGTAGGCCGCGGCAGTGACCTGAGCGCTCAGAACGAAATCCTTCACCGCAGCGAGGTCCGGAAGACCTTCGTAGCCCTCCACGTGCCGGAAGATCGAGTCGAAAAGCTGCAGCGGCTTGGACGCGAAGTCATCCATGTAGGCATCCCACGGGCCGTCGAAGCTCGTCGCGAACAGCAACCGCGTGTCACTGTCAAACAGCACGAACCTAGCCTCGTGAATGACCGCGATCGGCAACTCATAGTCCCCCGGCCGGTAGCCCGGACTGTTCTGCAGTGCCTGCACCGCTTCGCGCAGATGACTCTCGTGACCCGGCCGGACATGGAAGAACAAGCTGAACTCGCTCGTCGAGCCAACGCGCACGCCCGGCCGGTGCGTTCCTGTCGAAGGGGTTGCCAAGGTCTTCCTCCTATCGATAAGGGCATCGTCCTGATTCGGCACCCGGTGGCAGCTGGCCGCTGGGTGCGTGCACCGCAGCGAACTCAGGCAACTCCGGCCTCCACTGCCTCGCCGAGATGATCGACCGCCCACATCCCGGTGTGATCGAGCTCGACCGCGGCGACGATCGCCGCCCGGCCCAGGGCGTTCGCGTAGGTAGGAAACGAGAACGGGACCAGGGCGAGCTGCTCGACGGGCATTTCCGCGGCCATCGCTGTCGCCGCCAGCTGGGCAAGCTCGACCGCCCGTTCTCCCACGACGTGGCAGCCCACAATCGCATGGCGCTCGCGGTCGACGATCAGCTTGCAGAACCCGGTCGGGCGGCCATCAATGATCGGTCGCGGGAGCGAGTCGAAGCGAACCGTCACCACAACCACTTCACGCCTCTCCCGGGCGGCCGCTTCGGTCAGCCCGGCCGACGCGTACTCGGGGTCGGTGAAACTGCCGATCGGGCTCACCTGGGAAGGAAGGACCGTTGTCGGCCCGAGGACGGCATTGGTCGCGGCCAGCAGCCCCTGCCGGACCGCCTCGTGGACAACCATCGCCCGGCCGGTGACATCACCGGCGGCGAACACATGAGGCACGGTCGTGCGCAGGTACGCGTCCACCTGAATGTACCCGCGCGGGTCCGTCTGCACGCCGACGCGGTCGAGGTTCAGCCCGGCTGTGGCAGCAACCCATCCGGCCGCAACCACAGCGAGCGTGGCGTCGATGCTCTGCTGCCCGCCGCCTGCCGAATGGATGAGCCGCACGCCGGCCCCTGCGGGCTCGAAGCGGTCAATCGTTCCAGCGTCCTCGACGATCTGGACACCCGAACCGGCCAAGGCGGCACGCACTGCCGCGGAGACGTCCTCGTCCTCGCTCATCAGGATGCGGGGAGCGATCTCAACGAGATAAACGTGTGAGCCGAACGCATTAAAGATCGAAGCCACCTGCACGCCAGTCGCACCGGCGCCGATCACAAGCAGCGACGGCGGCACCGAGGAAAGGTGCCACGCGTCGCTGTGCGTCGCGGTCAAGCCGAAACCGGGAACCACCAGTGGCCGCGAGACCCCCCCGGTGCAGATGACGACCTTGTCGGCCCGCAGCCGCG
Organism: uncultured Actinomycetes bacterium; assembly: GCA_963703605.1. Lineage (GTDB taxonomy): Bacteria > Actinomycetota > Actinomycetes > Streptosporangiales > Streptosporangiaceae > DASXKD01. Next base: position 75,104 of record CAVPFC010000047.1, on the reverse strand, counting down.
GCGCGTTGTCGCTTTCTACCATGTGGGCATCTGCGAACCGGGCAGAGCCCGCCTGCTCATAAATCCTCACCCCCGCCCGCTCCAGATCATCGCGCAGCAGTGTGTGCTGGCGGGCGTCCTCGGTCACGTCGCGGACACGCGCTAGCAGCCGCGCATAGTCGAGTGACGGTTCACCGCCCGCGATCCCATACAGAGGGAGTTGCCTGGCCTCGCGGATCAGCCGCGCTGCCTGGGCGAGCGTGCGCACCGGTACCGGCCCGTCATTCGCGGCCATTCCCCCGAAGTGATCGCGGGTGATCAGCGCCGTCTTAGCTCCGAGGCGGGCCGCGCGCAGCGCCGCGACGACGCCGGCGGGCCCTGCGCCGACGACCACGACATCGAACCGCTCGGGCCGCGATGAGGCCATGGCCTCGATCATCCGCAACGCCGCCGCAGCCGTCATCACCCGCAGCGGAGGAGGCGGACGGCACAGGCTGCTGCGACGAGGCGGGCGGGCGCGCAATGACCGTTGTGCCGGGCCCAGTGCTAGCTACGTTTAGTGACGGGGTAGCTGAAAGGCCCGCGGCGATAGCGATCAGCGCTCGTTTGCAGTAACTGGCCGTCGCCACGGGTCACGAAGATCTCTGCGGCGGCGAACTCGTATTCACGCCCGCGCCGCATCGCGGGCGGGATTAACCCGGCTCGCCGCGCCGGGGCGCCGGGGGATCTCCGGCCTCGCGGCAACGCGATCATCAGGACGGAGTAGCCGTCACCTTGAGTGCTTTGCTCCTGCCGCCGCGTTCGGGTGGGAACGGTCATAGCAGTTTTCGTTCCCGGCCGGCCGTTACTGGGTGGCTGCGGAGGGTGCTGGTGCCGCTGGCTTTGGCTCTGTTCATCTGCAGTTTCGCCAGCCACCTTCCGGCTCGCATCCCACAGCGGCCCTCACGCGTCCGTGCACGACCAGCAGCAAGACACGCCGAACAAGACATCTGCCTGTCGCCCTCGTCGCGCTGATCGCACTGTTCGCCACCCGCCGCATCCCCGCTCAGCAGCCGACCGCGAGCCCGGCAAGCGAGCCCGCAGCCGGACCAGCCAGCCCTGATATAGGACGGAGCCTGGCATGATTGAGCAGGGTCCGCCCGCCTGGTTGAGCATCTGCTTGCAAAGGTGGCGGCCACGATCGGCGGTCCTCAGCCTGCTTGGCCAGCTGCACTCGCATCGTCGGGAGTGTGTTTCGTGGCTTAACAGTGGATGGTGCCACGATTAGAACGGGAGGTGGGCCGGATGGCCGTGGGCAAGATCACGCATCCAAGCATCGACGACCGCAAGGCCAGGGGCAGGGAGGCGCGGGACCGGACGCCTCCGTCGAGCCATGCGAAGTGGCGGTCGGCTGCTGACCGCCCCGGCCTGATTGGGTTGCTGGAGGAGCAGAACGCCACCCGAGAGCCGGACCTGGTGCCGGTTCGCCATGGCCGGATGATGGTCTCGCCGTTCACCTTCTACCGGGGCGGGGCCAAGATCATGGCGGCGGACCTGGCAGGCACGCCGACCGCGGGCCTTACCGTCCAGCTGTGCGGTGATGCCCACCTGTCGAACTTTGGCTTGTTCGCCTCACCCGAGCGGCGGCTGCTGTTCGACCTGAACGACTTCGATGAGACGCTGCCCGGGCCGTTCGAATACGACGTGAAGCGGATGGCGGCCAGCTTCACGATCGCGGGCCGCAACAACGGGTTCGCCAGGGCGGACACGCGCGCGGCGACGCTGGCGTCGGCGCGGGCCTACCGGGAGGCGATGGCTGGCTTCGCGCAGATGCGGACGATGGACATCTGGTACGCCCACCTGGACGAGGACGAGCTGATGGCCGGGGTCCGCGCCGCGGCGGCCGGGGTGGCGAAGGCGGGCAAGAAGGCGAAGAAGGAGCCGAAGACGGCGAAGAAGGAGGCCAGCGAGCGGGAGAAGTTGGCCAACGCCGCGCTGGCGCGGGCGCAGAAAACCCAGGCCAAGGCGCACACCCGGGACAGCCTGCAGGCGCTGTCCAAGCTGGGCGAACTGGCCGATGGGCGCTATCGGATCGTCAGCCAGCCGCCGATCGTGGTCCCCGTGCGTGAGCTGGCCGCCACCTATGGCATGTCCCCCGACGAGACCGATCATGTGATCCGTGACCAGTTCCGCGCCTACCGGGCCACCTTGCAAGATGACCGGCGGCAGCTGCTGGAGCGCTTCGAGATCGCGGACTGGGCCCGCAAAGTCGTGGGCGTCGGCAGCGTCGGCACCCGGGCGTTCATCGTGCTGCTGCAGGGCCGCGACGCGCACGACCCGCTGTTCTTGCAGGTCAAGGAGGCAACCGCCTCCGTGCTGGAGGCCTACCTGCCCAAGAGCCGCTACCGCCAGCACGGCGAGCGGGTGGTCCAGGGCCAGCGGCTGATGCAGGCCGCCAGCGACATCTACCTGGGCTGGACCAAGGGGCTGGACGTGCGCCGCCACTACTACTGGCGGCAGCTGCGCGACATGAAGGGCTCCCTGCTGGTCGAGGCGATGCTGCCGTTCGGGCTCACCTTCTACGCCCGCATATGCGGCTGGACACTAGCCCGGGCCCACGCCCGCTCCGGCGACCCGGTTGCCATCGCCGAATACCTCGGCGACAGCGACGCGCTCGACAAATCGATCACCGACTTCTCCGAGCGCTACGCCGACCAGAACGAGCGCGACTACCAACAGTTCGCCACCGCGATCCGATCCGGGCAGCTCGCCGTCCTTGAGGGCGTCTAAAGCCTCCAGCAGCCGCTGCCGGGGTGAACTCGGCCGGAGGGTCGTTCGGGCTGGCGTTCGCCGTTGCCGTTGACACGCCGGCGCCATCTTGCTGGCGGCGCTGTCGGCTGGTTTCACCAGCATGGCCCGGTCGAGCACCGTGCTGTCCGGCGCCAAGCAGCAGCAGATCGCCAAGGTCTTGGAGCATGACGCCCAGGTGGTCAGTAACACCCAGCTCAAAAGCAGCTCGCCGGCCAGCCGCAGAAGACACAGGACGAGATCATCAGGATCAACACCCAGGCCCGGCACCTCGCCATTCAGGTGGCACTGCTCATTCCCATCGCGGGCCTGGCCGGACTGCTCATCTCGTTCCGGATGACGCGCCTGCCAGATCCCAGCAATCGGGCTCCGGCGAACAGGTGGTCTTGGGCTGACGACCGTCGGCTCGTCAGGTCAGTGCACATGCTCACGAGCCAGCACTGGATCGGCCCGCCATCAACGTCGCCGCAGCTATCTGATAAGCAATCCTGGCCAGCGGGCTCCGCCTGGAAGTGGATCACTCGGTGCCTGCCGGTGAGGCCCGGAATGAGGCCAGCTGCCGCAGGGTCTGCCAGTCGAGGTCAGGCTTGGGCGGCCGGACCCCCGGCCGGTCCCTGGGGACCCGGACCCGCAGCGTCTTTGGCCGGATGGTGCAACGCACCGGCGCCGGCATCAGGACCGTCTCACCGTCGATACCGACCGGGATCTCGGGCGCGTCGGCGTCCACCACCACCTCGTCGGCGGTCAGTGTGGCCAGGCCCCGGCCGCGCGCACCGCGCAGCAAGCCCGGCGGCCTGCAGCGCGTTGTCCACCGTCACCGCGACAACGCCGAGCATCCCGGCATCCAGCCGCGCCCGGCGGCCCAGCCCCGCGATATCGCTCACCTCGTACGGGCCGTTGCTGACCAGCAGCGCCTGCGGGCCGGTGACCGTGGTATCACCGGCCCGGGCGGTCAGCTTGGCGCCGCGGTGGCCGGTCAGCAGGTCGGGCAGCACCTGCAGCGTGGTGCCCCGCTTGTCGTCCCGGTAGGCCGGGCTCTGCACCACCTCGGCGTAGGCGCCGAACGAGGCATTGTTCACGAACGTGCGCCCGCCGATGATGCCCAGGTCGATCCGCTGTTCCACGCCATCACGGTGAGAGCGTCCAGGCACGCGGCCGGATTGTCCCGGTCCAGCCCGAGATCCAGCGCGAAGTGGTTGCGGGTGCCCGCGCTGATCACCAGGAACGGCAGATCGTGCTCGGCGGCGATCCCGGCCACCAGCGCCTGGGTCCCGTCGCCCCCGGCCACCCCCAGCAGGTCCGCCCCGGCGGCGACCGCCCGCCGGGCCAGATCCGCCACATCCACCACGCCCGGGCCCTCCAGCAGCGCCACCTCGGCACCCAGCGCCTCGGCCTTCTCCTTCAGCCCGAACTTCGCGACCTTCCCGCCTCCCGACCTCGGGTTCATGATCAGGAACGGGCGACCGGGCGGCGGGACCTCGCGGAACGGCATGCCCGCGTCCGCGGCTGCCGGGGTCAGCGCCCGCCGAGCGGCCCCGGCCGCTAGCACCAGCAGCGCGACCGACACCACAGCGACCCAGATCAGGTGATTCAGGGCAAACACCACCAGCACCGCGATCAGGACCAGGATCACCAGGCCGAACGCCATCCACCGCACCACGCCCCGGTGGGCCAGGAACCAGTACCCGCCCGCCGCTATCAGGCACACAGCGACCGCCCCGGCGGCCACCAAGGCCAGGTCCGCCAGGTCCGCGAAACCGATCAGCACCGCCGCCGAGGCCAGGACCAGCCCGAAAGCGGCCCGTGCAAGCCAGCGAGCGCTCATGACCTTCCCCTCACCGCCAGGCGATTCGCGCCCAGCTTTCTCCGCGCCATCATGCACCCGATCATCCACCAGGAGCGAACATCACCCCGAACGCCATACCGGGCGAGCCCGGGCAGGCACCGGCGGAGGCGGCGCCGTCAACTCGTCGTGCCGAACGCCCCGCTTCCCTGGCCGTTCCTGTTCGGACGGCGGCGCACATGTCAATCCTCGATTATGTGCAATCTCGCCCGCCCAGGCTCGGGGACGGCCATGTGAGCCGCTACCATGGCCGCCCATGACTCCCCCCACCGCGGCAACGTTCTTGGCGGAGGTGGCCGTGGTCTTGGTAACCGCCAGTCGCCCTGCGGACGGCCGAGCGGCCAGCCGGTGGCACTGGGCCCGCCGTGCGGACGCCCCGGCTGCTTTGCCCGATGAACTTGCCCGGATCATGGTGGTGGCCGAACCGGCTGGCCCGGGTTCCAAAGGCCTGGACCGCCGGGCTGCTGGCCGGTCTCGGGGCTGCGCTCTTCGGCGTTTCGGCGCTCTTGATCACCACCGGAGCGGTCAGCTGGGATGCGCGCTTGTTCCGGATTCTCAACCAGGTCCCGGCGGCCGTCGCCTCGGTGCTCACGCCGTTGTCCCGCCTGTTCCAGCCAGCGGGCATCATCGTCGTCGTCGTGCTCACCGTGGTCTACGTCGTGGCCAGAAACCGAAGCGTCCTGCCCGTGGCGGCCGGGGCCGTGGCCGCCGGCACCGCATGGGTGCTGGCGCACGTGGCGAAGGCCATAGCCGACCGCCCCCGGCCCTATGAGGTGATAGCCGGCGCGGTGCTGCGCCAGCAGCCTGCGCACGGCACGAGTTTCCCCTCCAGCCACACCGCCGTCACCCTGGCGGTCGCGATCGCGCTCGTGCCGTTCCTGCCCCGAGCGCTGGCCGCAGCGGGCATCGGCTATGCCGTCCTGGTGGGCTGGTCCCGGGTCTACCTGGGGGTGCACTATCCCCTTGACGTCCTGGCCGGAGCAGGCATCGGAATGGCCGCCGGAGGCGTGATCTTGCTGGCGCTCGGGGCGCTGCTCCGCCACGCAAGCCGGGCAGCGAACGGCCACCACGCCGCAGCCGATGCCCGGGCCCCCGACGCCGGCCCCGAGCCCCACGGTAGGTCGTAGGAAGAGCGCAATCGTGCCACAAGACCCCGGCTTAGCGCGCTGACCACGGGTACCAGACCCTCAATCCAGCCTTCACAGAACCAGCCGCACGCCAGGCTATGAACGCCCAGAACCTCCAATCTGCACGTGACCACCAACCGCAGCGAGGCACGCATCATCCGCGCGGACTCGGCGATATGCGGGTGATCGGCGGCGGGCGGCTGAGCGGGGCGAGCCGCCCGGTCGGTGGTCTGGGCCAGTTGCCCGGGTGCTGGGCTTGGAGCATGGCCCAGGCCGCCGGGTACCAGTGACCGCGGCGCTGCTTGTCCTGGTGAGGCCAGATCGCGGCTGGGCGCGAACTGGCTCAGCGATCTTCGGCCCCTTGACTGGTTGGCCCCGCCGCCTGTGCCGGATTGACCGCTGCCCCGACAGGGACGCCGTGGCTCATGATCGCGCGCTGTCAGCAGGGTTATTCTACGAGGAGATTGGCTCTTTTGCTGACTCTCGCGGTGCATAGATGTATTCGAAAATACTAGACTACCAGTCGGGACGGCCGGATTTGAACCGGCGACCCCTTGACCCCCAGGCACATCCCTGCCGTCGCCGGGCGTCGCTCAAGCAGGTCGAGCAGGCACTTGAGCTGTGCAAACAGTGGCTGTGTATCGGCTGGCGTCGCCTGAGCCTGATTGGCGTTGGCTCTTGAGATAGCTCTTGCTGATCCCTGCTGCCAGGGCCTGCTACCCGGTCGCCGAGAGGGTCGCGCGGGGCCTACGCGGCCAGCATGACCGTCATCATGCCCGACTTGCCCCCGGGACCAATGACGTCCTGCCGATGGTCCGGCTCGGGCGATGGGCATGGACAACATCACAGTGAGTGACGCCGTCGGTCGGGAGAGCGCGCGCGTAGCCGATCTGGACGGCTGTGTCGTCAAGCTCAAAGAGGTTGCCGGTCGTGCAGATCCGGACGATCTGGGCAGCCTCGTGGGCTGCGCCCGCGGCCGACGAGCAGGCTGTTGTTGTGCAGATGAGCTACGGCCTGGTGCCGATCGGGTGGGTGCAGTCGGCCCTGAGGGTCCTCGGCGATGCGCCGAACCAGCGCGAAGGCGCGCCCCGGGCGTGGATCAGCTTCGATGAGCAGGTCGCGGAGGGTGCCAAGGACCTGCGACCGGGCGAGGAGATCGTGGTGCTCACCTGGCTCCACCTGTCGCCCCGCGACGAGCTGAGCACGCATCCCGAGGACGACATGAGCCAGCCGCTTACCGGCGTGTTCAGCACCTGTTCGCCCAATCGGCCGAACCCCCTCGGCCTGCACCGTGCCCGCATCCTGGCGCGCGACGGGCTCCGGATTGAACTCGACGCTCTGGAGGCAATCGACGGGACGCCGGTGGTGGACGTCAAACCGGCCATCGACCCGCCCGCATGACGCGCCGCAGGCGCCGCCATCAAGCCCGGGCACTCACGCGCCTATGCCGCGTCTAACCGGCAGCTGGCGGACCCTGGCCCGGCAGTGAGACCGGCTCGATTTGCCCCGCCTTCGATGCATCCTCCGGAGGGTGAGGCGGTGCCGGGCTGCGGCCTTGGGTGTGGTCGGTCAGCGGCGGGGGTGCCGGGCTGCGGCCTTGGGTGTGGTCGGTCAGCGGCGGGGGTGCCGGGCTGCGGCCTTGGGTGTGGTCGGTCAGCGGCGGGGGTGCCGGGCTGCGGCCTTGGGTGTGGTCGGTCAGCGGCGGGGGTGCCGGGCTGCGGCCTTGGGTGTGGTCGGTCAGCGGCGGGGGTGCCGGGCTGCGGCCTTGGGTGTGGTCGGTCAGCGGCGGGGGTGCCGGGCTGCGGCCTTGGGTGTGGTCGGTCAGCGGCGGGGGTGCCGGGCTGCGGCCTTGGGTGTGGTCGGTCAGCGGCGGGGGTGCCGGGCTGCGGCCTTGGGTGTGGTCGGTCAGCGGCGGGGGTGCCGGGCTGCGGCCTTGGGTGTGGTCGGTCAGCGGCGGGGGTGCCGGGCTGCGGCCTTGGGTGTGGTCGGTCAGCGGCGGGGGTGCCGGGCTGCGGCCTTGGGTGTGGTCGGTCAGCGGCGGGGGTGCCGGGCTGCGGCCTTGGGTGTGGTCGGTCAGCGGCGGGGGTGCCGGGCTGCGGCCTTGGGTGTGGTCGGTCAGCGGCGGGGGTGCCGGGCTGCGGCCTTGGGTGTGGTCGGTCAGCGGCGGGGGTGCCGGGCTGCGGCCTTGGGTGTGGTCGGTCAGCGGCGGCGGTGCCGGGCTGCGGCCCTCGGTGAAGGGGTCGTCGTTTGCCCGGCCGGTTATCTCGCGATTGTGCCCTCTGCTGCTTTCACCAGATTCGTGCATCTGACCCGCCGGTTCTCTCCGCAGACGCTCTCGACCCGCCATGATCGCTATACGCCTCACCTACAACGGTAACGTGGACTGGGTCTATCCGTTCCCCTGAGTTTCCTGCAGTCGTCCACAGCCTCGGCGGCGTGAACGTCGTCTCGCGCGGGCCAGGCATGGTCCCGACCGCTTGCATGCCATCTGCTTGCGGCAAGATCGTCTAGGCCGAAGTTGCCGTAGCTCTCCGTAGGCGTTGCCGCCTGAACTGCACTTTCAGCGGGATTTGCTCATAGAATGTAGTCAGAAAATTGGCGTGTCGCTACAGCGTCATGCGCGAGGTTCCGTCTATGATCAGGCTATGACGCGGAACAGCGGCAGAGTGCACGTAGTCAGAGTTAAGAAGACGGGTTATGTCGACAAGCAAGGCCAGGCCCGGGACTACTCCTCGGCCTACCTGCGGCGCACCTACCGTGACGCCGGCAAGGTCAAGAACGAGACCGTGGCCAACATTTCCGAGCTGCCCGGCCATGTCATCGACCTGATCGACGCGGGCCTCAAAGGCCAGCAACTGGTCCCCGCCGGGCGGGCGGTCACCATCACCGGGTCGCTGCCGCACGGGCACGTCGCCGCCGTCCACGCGATGGCCAAGAAGCTGGGGCTGCCTGCGCTGCTCGGCCCGCCGGGCCGGCACCGGGACCTGGTCCTGGCCCTGATCATCTCCCGGGTGGTCAAGCCCGCCTCCAAGCTGGCCACCTTGACCTGGTGGGCCGATAGCACCCTGGGCGCCGACCTGGGCGTGGCGGAGGCCGGCACCGATGACATTTACGCGGCGATGGACTGGCTGGAAGGCAGGCAGGACGCCATCGAGGCGGAGCTGGCCCGCCGTCACCTGGGGCCGGAGGCGAACCGGGCCCGGATGGCGCTGTTTGACCTGTCGTCCTCCTGGCTGGAGGGGCGGTGCTGCCCGCTAGCCGCCCGCGGGTACTCCCGCGATGGCAAGAAAGGCACGCGGCAAATCGAGTACGGGCTGCTCACCGACCCAGCCGGCCGGCCGGTCGCGGTCCGGGTGTTTCCCGGCAACACCGGCGACCCCGGTGCGTTCACCGAGATCGTCACGGTGGTGCGGGAGAAGTTCGGGCTGGCCAAGATGGTCATGGTCGGCGACCGCGGGATGATCACCAGCGCCCGGATCGCCGCTTTGAACCAGCTGGAGGACGGGAGCCCCCGGCCGGACCCCTACGGGTGGATCACCGCGCTGCGCGCCCCCGCCATCAAGAAGCTGATGGCCGAGGGCGGCCCGCTGCAGATGTCGCTGTCCGGCCAGCAGGACCTCGCCGAGATCACCTCCGATGACTACCCCGGTGAGCGGCTGGTCGCCTGCCGCAACCCGGTGCTGGCCGGCGAGCGGGCCCGCAAGCGCGAAGACCTGCTGGCCGCCACCGAAAAGCTGCTCGCCCCCCTCATCGCCCGGGTCCAGGCCGGCGCTCACCGGCGCCGCCCAGATCGGGGTCGAGGTGGGCAAGGTGATCAGCAAATACAAGACCGGCAAGCACTTCACCGTCACCATCACCGAGGACAGCCTGACCGTGACCCGCAGGCAGGACCAGATCGACACCGAGGCCGCCCTGGACGGGTTCTACGTGCTGCGCACCCCCCTCCCCGCCGCCGAGCTGGACGCCCCCGGCGTGGTGACCGCCTACAAGAACCTCAAATACGTCGAGCGGGACTTCCGGCACATCAAATCCGACGACCTGGACCTGCGGCCCATCTGGCACCGGCTCGAAGAACGCGTCAAGGCCCACGTGCTGATCTGCATGCTCGCCTGCTACCTGACCTGGCACCTGCGCCGGGCCTGGGCGCCGCTGACCTTCACCGACGAGCACCCGCCCGCGGCCGGCAACCCGGTTCCCCCCGCCCGCCGCTCCCCAGATGCGCAGGCCAAAGCCTCCAGCCAGCACGACGCGGCCGGCCTGCCCTACCGCAGCTTCCGGGGCCTCCTCGACCACCTGGCCACCATGGCCCGCAACCAAGTCCAGTTCGCCGGCACCCAGATAACCGTCCCGATGCTCACCGAGCCGACCAGCACCCAGCGGGAGGCCTTCACCCTGATCGGCGCCCCGGTCCCGCTGACCTTGACGTAGCCAGAACGCCACCCAGCCAGCCCGGCAAAACCCCTGCTCACACGCAAAATTACCTGCCGAACCGGTCGTAACTTCGGGCTAGGAGGGCTCTGAACAAAGGGTGCGACCCGGCAAGGCGGTGATCGCAAAACCCGGTTCGTCTACCGGGCGGCTCCGGCGATGTAGGCGGCAACGATGCAGGCCACACCGGCTGCCCAAGCCTGAACGTCATGCGAGTACGGAGTGTGATGCAGGCCCCGCTCGCGGGGGACTTTGGTGATGTGCGCCGGTTCATAGGACTACCGACTAGGTAGTACCTTCCAGTTTCGATAGTCCAGTGAGTTGCTAGATGGGGGACGCATGACCCGGAACCTGCCAAGGCTGATCGTCGCCGTCCTCGTGGCCGGCGGCGTGCTCGTCGTGCCGGGGCTGGCCGCGGCCAGCGGGCAGCGGCCAGCGGCGCCGGCTGCTGCGGGGGCGTGGGCCAGCGCTCGGGAGGTGGCGGGTGGGCTGAACGCCGGGTCCGCGGCGGTGACCTCGGTCTCGTGCGCTTCGCCCGGCAACTGCGCCGCTGGCGGTTATTACGAGACCAAGGCGGAGCAGGAATTGCCGTTCCTGGATGGCGAGGTCGGCGGGACCTGGCAGCCTGCCGTGCGCGTGCCGGGCATCACGGCGCTGGACGTCGGCCTCAACGCCTCGTTGGTCTCTGCCGTCTCCTGCCCGTCGGCTGGCAACTGTACCGCTGTCGGCGTCTACTCCGACGCGGCGAACGCGCAGCAGGTGTTCGTCACCAGCCAGGCCGGCGGCTCGTGGAGCCAGGCGGAGGAGATCCCGGGAACAGCGGCCCTGAACGCTGGCGGCCAGGCCAACGTCTTCGCGCTGTCCTGCCGCGCGGCGACCAGCTGCACTGGGGGCGGCACATATTCGGACAGCTCCAGCACGGCACAGGCCCTGGTCATCACCGAGGCGTCCGGTATCTGGACGGCGAAGAAGGTCGCCGGGTCGCTCAACGTCGGCGGCGGAGCCCAGGTCAGCGCCGTCTCCTGCTCCTCGGCGGGCAACTGCGCCGGTGGCGGCTATTACTCCGGCAAGAACGGGTTCGGCCAGGCGTTCGTCGTCACCCAGACCGCCGGATCCTGGGGCGCCGCCAAGGAGGTGCCGGGTACCGGGAAGCTGAACGCGCTCAATGCCACGGTGTCGGCGATCTCCTGCGCCTCGGCCGGAAACTGCACCGCCGGAGGCAACTACGGTGACAGCGCCGGCGCGTACCGGGCGTTCGTGGTGACCGAGTCGGCCGGCACCTGGGGCACCGCCAAGGAGGCGCCCGGCACCGGAACACTGAACCGGGACGGCAGCGCCATGGTGACCGCCGTCTCCTGCCGTTCGGCCGGCAACTGCAGCGCCGGCGGATACTACGCCGACGCTTCCGGCCACACCCAAGCGTTCGTGATCACCCAGGTCAAGGGCACCTGGAGCAGTGCCAAGCAGGTCGCCGGGCGGCTGAATCGCGGCGATGCCGCGGTCGCCTCGCTGTCCTGCGGCTCGGTCGGCAACTGCACCGCCGGAGGCTACTACCACGACGCCGCCGGCCAGCAGGCCTTCGAGGTGGGCCAGTCATCCGGCACCTGGGGCAGCGCGGCCGAGGTACGCGGCACTGGAACACTGAACGCGGGCGGAGGCGCGGGGATCAGCTCGATCTCCTGCCCAGCCCCCGGAGTCTGCGGAGCCGGCGGTTACTACAACGACAAAAACTCGCACCAGCAGGCGTTCGTGGTCAACGAGGGCTGAACACGCGATCGCCTGGCCCAGACCGCAACGATCCCTCGCCCAGCCACCGGCGACTCGCCGGCCGCCGACGCCAAGCCAAGCCAAGCCAAGCCGGGCCACGGCGCTACGCCGGAGCACAGCGTCATCCCCGCCAAGCCCGGCCAGCCTCCTGACCTGGCCGCCGGGCGGCGGTCCGGCAACTGGCGACGGCGCACAGCGAAGCCGCGCCGATGCGGCGGGCCAGGACTCCTCATCGCAGCCCCGGCGTGAGGCCGGGATGATCCCGGGCGCGCCCGCGAACCGGAATGGCTTCGCCGCGTTTCTGAAGAACGGTCAGCGCTTGACGACGGCCACGACCATGACGCTGGAAAGCGACTGGCAGTTCGGGATGCGCGTGATCGCGGCTCGCGCAGATCATCGGTTCTCGCGCGTCGCGCTGATACCGAAGCTCGGCACTGCTTTGATACAGAATGAGCCATAACGGGTTAGAGCGCGCATGGCAAGCGCTCGGGCAGGGAACCAAAGAGCTGGCTGGCCGACACGAGCCGGATGATTACTCATGAACTGCCAGCCCCAGGAACGCTGTCATGCCGCGTACGGCGCCTTTGGCTAGTCATGGTGTAGCCGCCTACGGCGCCCTTCGGCCCACGAGCGACGGGCGACCCCCAGCAGACTGGTCGCACTATGCCGACCCAGGCAATGCCTCGGGCTGCTTCGTTAGACCGCATCACCCTGAGTAACCAAGAAAGGTCAGGATAACGCGCACCGAGCCGCTATGCGCGTCAGTTGGCGCGTGACTATACGGCCGATGATTGGTGCAGATGTGGGTGATATGCGGTGGATTCCTCACTTCAAGGGGGGTTCAGCCGTTAACCCGAACGGCTATGGCAAGAGACCTCAGTTGTTCCAGGTCGCCGGGTTAGCCGGTGCTGTCGTGTCGCTGGCGTATCTGCCGGGTCGCTTCTTGGATGCCGCCAGTCCAGGGGTCGCCGTGCCCGGGAAGCACGTGATCAGCGGAGATCGCATCGAGGCGTGCCAGCGATTCGACCGCCTGGGCGGCGTCCGCGGTGAACGGCGCGACCTGGGGGCCGCGCGCCCCGGTGGTCACCGCGTAGGTGGCGAATGCGTCGCCGACGAACAGGGCGCCGAGCGATGCGACGTGCAGGGCGGCGCTGCCGGGGGTGTGGCCGGGCGTCAAGATGACCCGCGGGCTGCCCGGGACGTCTAGGGTTGCCCCGTCGCCGAAGGTCGCGACCTGCTGCAGCTTGGGGGTGCGCAGCCCGCCGTGCAGGGCGCTGAACCACAAGAACCCAAGGAGGGGGCCGAGCTTGACTGGGCCGTAGCCCTTCGATGGGTTCGGCACCTCGCCGCGGGCCAGGGCGGCGTCGGCTTCGTGCACCGACACCGGGACCCGCCGTTCGCGGCGCAGCCGCTCGGCGAAGCCGATGTGGTCGGTGTGCCCGTGGGTGAGGACCAGCGCCTTGACGTCGGCGGGCGTGCGGCCCATCGCGGCCAGTTCCCGGTCGATGTCTTTGTAGAAGCCAGATACCCCGGCGTCGATGATCGTTACCTCGCCGGCCTGCTCGACGAGGTAGGCGTTGATCATGCTGTTGTCGCCGATCCGGTAGATGCCCGGCGCAATCTTCATGATGGAATCCTCCACTCGGTGGGGTAGTTGGCGGCGTGTGTGGCGCCGTTGCCGCCCAGCGAACATGTGCGGTGATCGGGCTCGCACGGTTCTTGAGGCCGGGCGGGCAAGTCAGCGCGGCCGCAGTGGGGGTTGGGCTGGCGGTTGCGCATCCGTGCAGCGCCCGGTGCCGGTGACCGCCCGTTGGCGCTGGCGGCTGGCTCACGCGCGGGGGGGTGTGGGCGGGCGTGGGGCAGCCGCCGGATGCGGGTTGTCATGAGGGCCGCGCCGCTGGATGGCGGGCCATGCCGCTGGCATCGGCGGAAGAACGGCCGGCGAGCGTGGCGGCGGCGGGGCGGGGCCGGCGGCCGATGCCCATAGTGCGGCGGCGAGGATGATCGAGCCGGCGGCAAGCAGGATGCCGTGGGCGATCCGGACGGGGGCGGGGCTGAAGAACTGCGGAAGGAACAGGGCAAATCCGGCGGCGAACAGGATGGCGCTGGTGCGGGGCAGGACGTGTGAGTGCCACACCGCGATCGCCGCCATGATGGCTGCGGCGGCGATGAGCAATAGCCCGGCGCCGAAGATCGTCATAGCGAGCGGCTGGTAGCGCACCGCGTGGACGAGGTTGAGAAGCCCGGTCCTGGGCCCGTCGGGTCCGGCGACCGCGTGCAGCCCGAAGTCCTCAGCTCCGTAGTAGGGCAGCACCAGCCCCGAGCCGATCCAGGCCAGCACCGCCGCGGTCAGGGCGAGCGGCTCGGCCCTGGTGGCTGCGAGCGCCGAACGCAGGGCCAGCAGGCCCAGCGGCATCAAGATGAACCCGAGCATCGCGAAGAAATGAGCCGTCACCCAGGCAGTCGAGCTCATCGAGGCTGTTGCCCCGGCGACCGTGCCTTCGTCGTGCCAGGGCCGCAGCGCTGGGTAGACGGCGAACAACACGCCGGCAGCGGCCAGGGCGGCGGCGCCCGCGCGGATGCGGGTTGCGGAAGTGGACATGTGCGTCTCCTGTGGTGGTGAACGGTGGCGGGTCAGCGCCGGGGCAACGATGCGAGGTACATCTGGATGAGCTGTTCGTAGGTCTCGGCGGGGTCCTCGGCCAGGCCGAAGCCGCCGCTGGATTCGATCGAGACGAACCCGTGGACGATCACGCGCAGGCACCGGGTGGCGTGAATCGCAGCAGCGCCGTCCAGGCCGTAGCCCCGCAACACGGCCAGGAACACCTCGATAAAGCGGGCCGCTGGCTGCGCCAGCGCCGGGTCGTGCATCGGGTCCGGCGGCACCGCCAGGTAGCGGGCGGGATGTTCCGCGCCGTAGGCGCGCAGCCGTCTCATCAGCGCGGCGATCGCTGCGTCCCCGGCCAGCCCCAGCACGGCTGCGGTCGCCGCCTCGGTCATCTCGGCCAGGACCCGGGCAGCCACCCGTGCCCGCAGCTCGGCCAGGCTCGCGACATGCTTGTACAGCGACGGCGCGGCAACCCCGGCCCGGGCGGCGACCACCGACAGCGACAGTGCCTCCGGCCCTTGCTCATCGACCACGGCCAGGGCGACATCGACCACCCCGTCGGTGCTGAGCCCTGCCCTAGGCACGGCCGCCGATTCCCAGAAAGCTACGCTTCATAGCTAAAAAGCTATGCCTATAAGCTACCGGTTGTCAAACGCGTGGGCAACGCCGGCCAGGCAAGTGGTCGAGCGCGAGTGACCGCGGCGCTGCTTGTCCTGGTGAGGCCAGATCGCGGCTGCGCGCGAACTGGCTCAGCGATCTTCGGCCCCTTGACTGGTTGGCCCCGCCGCCTGTGCCGGATTGACCGCTGCCCCGACAGGGACGCCGTGGCCCATGATCGCGCGCTGTCAGCAGGTTATTTTAGGAGGAGATTGGCTCTTTTGCTGACTCTCGCGGTGCATAGGTGTATTCGAAAATACTCGACTACAAGTCGAGACGGCCGGATTTGAACCGGCGACCCCTTGACCCCCAGTCACGAATCCGGTGTCTGCCCCGGTCTGAAGGAGCCGAGCGGGGAGGCTTTCGCCTGCAGCGACGATCCGGCTGGGTCGGGATCGGTGGAGGAGAATCTGAGGGCGTTGGCTCCCGAAGTTGGCTCCCAGGGATCTCTGGCAGTGCGCGACTCCGAACGCTGACTCATCAGAACAGACTGTTCGCTCCGTGTAGCCTGGTTCCTGGGAGGAGGTGCCGCAGTGTCAGAAGCCGATGCACATGGGACAGGTTCCGGTGGGACAACCCTGGAGCGTGGCAGGGAGGAAGTGCTTGACGCGGCGCGGCCCCTGCCCCCCGATGAGGAAGTGCTTATCGGTGACCTCACTGAGGAGGAGGATCGCCTCTTCCTTGAGGCCATCATGAGCGCATGAATCTGGGTCCGCGCGGGGCCCGTCGTCATTGACACCGGGGTGTTCGGCGCCCGACTGACACCGAGCGGGCGGTTACTCGCCGCGCTGTACCGGCCGATGCTTGAAGGCCGACCGGCAGTTATCTCTTTCGCCACCGTTGCGGAGCTTGAGTACGGAGCCAGGTTGGCCGACTGGGGCCCGGACCGGCTCCAGCGGCTGGAGTACGAGGTTGGCCGTGCCGAGGTCGTCTGGCCTGGGCCCCATCTCACCGACGCATATGCCACGCTGCGTACCTGGTGCGTCAGGACGGGGCATGGCTTGGGCCAGAAAGAACATGAAGCGGATCGCTGGGTGGCGGCGACAGCACTGTGGCTTCAAGTCCCTCTGGTCGCCCACGATCGGATCTTCGCGAACGTCAACAACCTTGAGCTGCTGACAAAGCTCGGCGAGTAGGCGCCAGTGCGGTGGCCACCAGGGCCGGGTATCGCAGATGATCACACTGCGGGGCCGAACTCGTCGCCGAGCAGGTCCTGCGACCTGGCCGCCGCGTCGGAGGTACTGCCCTGACTGGCGCCGAGCCAAGCCGGAGGCGAGGATTTGTTGACCGCGCGAAGTTGACGGCAGCCGGGCCAGGCCGGCCGGGCAGCGGCGCTGGCTAGCTGCCAGTCACCGCGAACCAGGCGTCGGTCCCGGTGGGGCCGGTGACGAACACGATCGGGGCGATGCACGGCTTGGGGAGGCTCACCCTGGCGTTGATCGTCGAGTCCCCGGCGGTGTTGGCCGTAAAGTCGCCGGTGCTGATGTTGGTGACGGTGGCCGTGTTCCCGGCGCCGATGCTCTGGCAGCTGACCAGAGCCCGGAAGTCGGCGAAGGGGTTGGTGCCCTGCAACGCCTGGCGGCACCGGGGCCTGGTTGGCCAGGACCAGCCCGCGCACCCGCACCAGCAGGTGGCCGTCGCGTTTGAGGGAGCCGGTCCCGGCGGTCAGTATCCATGGCAGCCCACCGCCTGCCACGCCGCGGACTGGGTTGGCCGTGCCCACGTACGGGCCGGTGACCGGCGTCATCGTGGAGAACTTCATGACCGTGGCCGGGCCGGGCCCTGCCGAGGCGGCCACACCCTGCACCGCCGCCGCGCTCACCAGGGCCGCCCCGCCGACGGCAGCCAGCAGCCAGCTGATCTTGCGCATCTCACACCTCCTCGCTGGGCACCAAGCGGCCGCCGCCCCGCCTGGCGCATTTCCGCTCACCCGCTCACACGTCCCCCCAGCACCCAAGGTTCAACCGGACAGACGCGAGATACCCACGCCACGCGGCCTGTCCGGGCAGCGAGCTACGGGATGATCTGGCCGGTGGTGGCGCCGGATCCGGTGTTGGCGCCCGTGACAGGGACCGCTGCCGGCATCTGCGCGGTACCGTGCGGGTGGCGGCTGGCCGCCGCGACCGTTACGGCTGCCTCCAGCGCGACGCCGGCGTGCTCGCGGCTCATCGTGCGGCCGTTGACGAGCCAGCGGCCATCTGGCCGGTGCTCGGCTACGGCTATGCATCGCCCGCCGGGCTCAAGGTGCGCCGTGAGTCGACTGCCATCGCTGGATGGCCTGATCATGACGCCAGCGTAGCCCTGCCGCCACCCAAAGGCGCCGCAGCTCGCGGCGTGCTCATAGCTACGCGGACGGGCAGACCCTCGGAGGCTAGCCGATGGGGCCGGTCGGGCTCTGTGATGAGCCGTCGGTGTCAGGGCGCACGCAGTGCCGCCGTGCTCTGCGCGGCGGCAAGCGGCTGATGCCCGTCCGTTAGATCACGCAGATCGCGCCGCCCTCGCTGGCCGAGCGGGAAAGTTCCAGCGGCCGGGCAGTTAGCCAGCAACACGGTTCCACCCCCCGGGCGTTCCGTGACAGGCTGGCCTAAGGCAAGTGGCGAGCGCGGCCCCGCCATGGCGGGGCGCCGCGTGCACAACCAAGAAGGTCAAGATGGCGCAGGGCACTGTGAAGTGGTTCAACGGCGACAAGGGCTACGGCTTCATCGCGGTCGAGGACGGCCCGGACGTGTTCGTGCACTTCAGCGCGATCACCGGTGACGGCTACCGCAACCTGGAGGAAGGGCAGAAGGTCGAGTTCGACATCACCCAAGGCCAGAAGGGGCCCCAGGCAGAAAACGTCAGGGTCATCGGCTAACGCCCTGGCAGGGGCGACGTCGGCGCCGCCGAAGATCACCTTGGCGGAGAGCGAACGGCTGCACACAGCGAAGGGCCGCTGACCGGTATGTCACGTGGCGGGTTGCTGGGTCATTGGTGGCGCAGGGAGATTTCGTCAGACTCGGTGATGGTGCCTCGATGGCTCGCAGTCCTTGGCGGAGACGCTCGCGAGCCTGCCGCAGAGCTTGAGCGAGTTGGTGGAGGTGCTCTGCGCAAGGTGGGGCGGCCGGTGCCTGCGCTGACGATGATCCGCAAAGCCGATCGTGCGGAACGGAGACGCCACCTGCGCGCCGGCCTGGGCGACGGGGAGTGGAACCCCCCGTGGGGCAGCGGTTCAAGCGGGAGGAACGGGGCCCCGGTGACCGGGTGTGGCCGCCTGCCCGGCGTCGCGGAAGGGTGGTGGCCTGTCAAGGCGCTGACACAACGCGCGGCCTCGGCGGGCTACCGGCTCGGCTGGCTGGTCGTCCGCCGGGTCCCGGAATCGTGGGCACGCTGGGTCTTCCGGCAGATCGCGGACATCCTGTGGCGCCGGCAGGGCAAGGGCGTGCGGCAGCTGGAGGCCAACCTGCGCCGGGTCGTGCCGGACGCTACCGGCAAGCAACTGCGCGAGCTGTCCCGCGCGGGCATGCGGTCATACCTGCGGTACTTTATGGAGGCCTTCCGGCTGCCGGTGATGCCGCGGGAGCGGATCGTGTCCGGGATGTATGTGGCCGGGGAGGAGCAGACCGCGCTGAGGCACCTGCGGGCCGGCCGCGGCGTGATCTTCGCGTTGCCGCACTCAGGCAACATTGACCTTGCCGCGGCCTGGATCATGACCCGCGGGGCCGGGCCGGTTTCCACGGTGGCCGAGCGGCTGAAGCCGGAGTCGCTGTTCGAGCAGTTTGTGGCCTTCCGGGAGGGCCTGGGGATCGAGGTGGTCCCGCACACCGGCGGCCCGAGACCGTTCGGGGTGATGGCGCAGCGGCTGCGGCAGGCCGGCTGGTCTGCCTGATCGCCGACCGGGATCTCAGCAGGGGCGGGGTTGAGGTGGAGCTGTTCGGTGAAAAGGCCCGGGTGGCGGCGGGCCCGGCCGCGCTGGCCGTGCAGACCGGTGCCGCGCTGATGCCGGTCACGCTGTGGTTCGAGGGTCAGGAGTGGCGCGGGTACATTCACCCAGAGATCCCGGTTCCGGAGGCCGGGGCCCCCGCGCAGAAGGTGGCAGCGATGACCCAGCAGCTGGCGGCCGTCTGGGCCGCCGACATCGCACAACACCCCGAAGACTGGCACATGCTGCAGAAGGTGTTCGCCGCCGACCTGGACGCCGCGCGATTGCCCGCACCGCAGCCGGCGGCGACGGATAACGGCGACGGATAACACCGCAATGAATGGGCCAAAGAACACGCCGAATGCACCATTCGGCGATCCGCGCGGCGCCCGGCTGGATTTCGGGTCACAGTCCTTAACAAGCACTGGTCGGCGGTAGCGCGCACATCGCCGCCCAGCGGCAGGCGGACTGAACTCCCGCGGATTGCTACCGTGCCCGAATTGTTGTTCTGGGCGTTGGCCGACAAGACCTGGCCCTCGATTGTGATCAGGAAGCTAGTACGCGCAGCGGTGAGAGCGCCCGCCAAACGCGGTTGCCCGAGGGCGGCTGCAACCTGCCATCCGGGAATCAGGACCAGATGTCCAGCATCTACCGGGATCGCACACAGCTGCGCATCGCCGTCAGCAGACCATCGGGCGATTGCTGCACACGGGAGCGGTTCCGGTTGTGCGGCGTCGGGCCGGTTCAGCCTTCTCGCAGAGCATTTCTTGTGGTTTCGCGGATCTTGTCTGCAGGCTTCGTCCAGCTTCATTGCAGAGTGCGGCAATCTCTGTATCTCACGATGAGAGCAAGGATCGGTTCACCAGATACGGGATGAACCGCTTCCCGTGGCAGGTCCCGGGCCGCTCCTCTTCAGATCAGTAGCGTCGATGACAGGAGTCCAGAGAAATGGCTTCCCGCAAGCTCACCATGTCCATCGCGGCCGGTGCCGCGGCCATCGCGATCGGGGGCGGGTCCTACGCTATTGTCAGCGCCGCCTCCGGCAGCGCCCCGGCCAGTGGGCCTACCAGTGCCAGCAGCAGCCCCCCCAGCGGCCCGCGAACCAGCGGCGGGGCATCCAACGCGCGGTCCGGGCCGGCCGCAGGCGGAACCGAGGGCACGGTCGGCAGCGTGTCCCCGTCTGGCTTCACCCTGACCACATCAGCGGGCCAGAAGGTGACGATCACCGAGGCGCCCGCCACGACGTACCAAGAGGGCACGAACCCAGCCTCAGCAAGTGCGCTCGCCACCGGCGAAACCGTCCTCGTCCTGGGCACGACTGAAAATACGACCATCGCGGCCACGCAGGTCATCGTGCATCCGGCCGCGCCGGCGGCGGCTACAGCGGCTCAGGTCGTCCCGTTCCAGCGCGGTGCGGCGTCCACGTCCAAGCAGGCCGGCCAGATCCCGGCGAGCTACAGCCAGGGATCAGGGACGATCGTCAGCGGAACAGCCGCCGGCAAGGCGGCCGAAGCGGCGCTGGCCGCCTACCCCGGTGGCATCGTCGACCGCGTGGTGCAGCTGAGCAACGGCGAGTATGAAGTCCACAACATCGGCGTCAACTGGCCGCACCACGTCTTCGTCAACCAGGATTTCAAGGTCGTCGGCGCCGACTAGACGCACCGGCCAAACCTGGTCACCTCAGGGTCGGGCCGGCATGCCAGCCGGGCCCACATGGTGAAAGGGGCTAGCCGACCATTGGGTAGCTCCAGCGGCTGGCCCGCCCTCCCCGAACGCGCAGCCGACGGTGCGCCGGCGCCCGGCTGAGGTAAAGCGCCGACCATTTGACCGGCGGCTCGCTGGCTGCGCCGCCATGCAAGATCACCTTGCCGCGGCTGGCTTCGCCTGCCGGGCGCTGCTGGCCGGGCCCGATCGGGTAGCAGGGCAGGCGGTCACGGCCGAGGCGTACCTGCCCGGTGGCCATCAGCTATCTCTCGAGCACGGCCGCGCCGTTCGCAGTCCGCCCTGATCGGATCGGTCGGCGACACGGCACGGCCTTGGCCGGTGGTGTGGTCATCGCGTGACCTCGGTCGTGGCTATCCGGCTGCCGCCTTGACGCGGCGAGCGGCGGACGGGCTGAGCGTGACGGTGCCGTCGATGCTCTCGATGTAGCCGGTCATGATCTTGGTGCAGCCTTTGACGTCTCGAGCGGTGGTGTAGAGAGCGTGGAACAGATATGTGCCGCTGCCTGCGAGGGCGGAGAACCGGCCGGTCCCGTCGATGACGCTGAACGGTCCCGTCTGGTTGATGGTCCCCACGCACGTCTGGTCGTTGAAGCGGGCATTGGGATGCCCGGCACTGTGGTCGATGCGGAAGCTACCTCCGGCGAAGGTTGCGTCGTCGATGGCTCGCCCTGGGTGCTCGGTTCCGCCGGCGTCGACAACCCCGGTGATGATGATGGTGCCAGGGCCGGACGGGTCGGTCGATGCGACCTGGAAGTACTCGGTGCGGGCGGATCGCGTCGGCGCCCATGGGCCCGGGGCAAACTGCGTCCATCCAGGGCCCGAGGACCAGGGGCCAGCGTTCATCGGGAGCGCAGCAGACGCGGCCTTGGCTGTTGTCTCGGCCGAGGATGTGCCAGCGCAGGCTGCGAGTGTCGCGCCGAGAATGACTGATACGGCCGCGGCGGCCAGGATCGGGCGGGATGACCGCTGCTGGCGATGAGGCTTCGGTGTGGGGGTGAGATTCATCTCATGCTCCTGTCGGTCGGTTTGGCTGGCTCGGTTTGAGCGGGGCAGTGTCCTGCCGCGAACTTGCTCGTGCGCGGCAGGTTTGGGCGAGGACGGGGTAGAGCAGCCGGATGGTCGCGCCGTCCCGGCTTGCTGGTGTGCTGTCAGCGCGCCCGCGCGGTGTGGGCCATGGCGGGGATTACGGCGGCGCCGACGGTCAGGTGCATCATGATGAGCGCGGCGGCGGCTGAGGTGGTCGTCGCGGCGGCCAGCGGCAGCGCCAGCGACGCAGCCAGGGCCGCCAGCGCGATGGTGGTCCAGAGGAGCCGGGCATGCCGGGTGCGCCGCTGGAGCAGGGCGAGCAGCAGCCAGCCGAGCAGTGAGGCGGCCGCGGCGACGCCGATGACCTGGCCGACCGGGATCGTCTGGATGTGGCCGGTGCCGAAGCGGACGTTCAGGTGGATGCCCAGCAGGGGGACTTCCACGATCCAGGCGAGCGCGGCGGCCAGTGCGCCGCCCGCAGCGTACAGCGCCCGGGTGCGGCCCTGGTTGATGTCCGGCGCGGCGGGGGCGGTGGTCGTGGTGGTGTGCATGTGGGTGCTCCTTTTATATGGCTGACGGCGCCCGGTTGCGCCGCTGACCATGAGGCTGTCTTGGGCTGAGGTAATCGGGCATCGTCGTGGTGGCGTCTGGTGAGCTACTGCACCGGCAGCAGCGGGTACTGCCAGCGCGGTAGCTCGTCCGCCTGCGCAGCGACGATGGCGCTGGCCCGGCGCCGGTATACGCTCCGGGTGATGGGCATCAAAAGGGTGGTCAGGCTGCCGCGGCGCTGGCTGGATGCTGCGGGCATTGGGCTGGTGACCGTGCTGGCTGTGGTCGGCGGCTACGTCGAGGCCAACCCGGTGCACCGTTACGGTGGCCTGCACCTGACCAGTCATCCGCCGCTGGCCGCTTACCTGCTGCTGGGGGTGCCCGCCGTTGCCCTGATCTGGCGCAACAGCCATCCGGTCGGGGTGCTCGGGCTCGCCGTGGCTGGCGCGGTGGGATGGGCGGCGCTCGGCCAGATCGACGGTGCCGCGCTGGTTCCGGTCATCGTCGGGGTGTACTGGGTCGCGCTGACCCGCGCGTGGCGCATCGCAGTTGCCGCCGGGCTCGCTGGGGCGGCGGCTATCTTCGTGACCGAGGGGCTGCTTGGGCCGTTCGGCTGGTTCGGCGGCCCGAACGCCACGATGTGGCCGGAGCTGCTCGCCGCTGGCGCGGTCGGCGGGTACGTGGCGGCGCGCCGCCAGTGGCTAGCGGCCGAGGGTGACCGGGCGGCGCGGGCCGGGCAGGCCCGGGAGGAGGAAACCCGCCGACGCGTCGATGCCGAGCGCATGCGGATCGCGCGCGAGCTGCACGACGTGGTCGCGCACTCGATGGCGATGATCAACGTCCAGGCCACGGCGGCGAGCATGCAGCTGGCCGCCGATCCGGCGAGCGCGGCCGAGGCGATCCAGGCGATCCGCGCCGCCAGCAAGTCCGGGCTGCGTGAGCTGCGGGCCATCCTTGAGGTGCTGCGCCAAGTCGACGGCGGGAGCCCCGCGGTGCCGGTGCCGGACCTGCGTGCCATCGCCGCGCTCGTCGAGGCGACCAGCGCCGCAGGCACGCCGACCACGCTGGAGGCGGCCGAGGCCCCGGTCCCGCTGCCGCCGCCGGTCGCGCTGGCCGCCTACCGCATCGTGCAGGAGTCGCTCACCAACGTGGTGCGGCACGCCGGCCGGGTCGCCGCGACCGTGGGCCTGCGGCACGACGGCGGATACCTGTATGTGGACGTGGTCAACGACGGCGGGGCCGCGCCCGCGGCCTGCAGCGACGGGACCGGGGCGGGACTGGCCGGAATGCGAGAGCGGGCGGCCGCCCTGGGCGGCACCCTGGATGCCGGGCCGCGTCCCGGCGGCGGATACGCCGTCCACGCCCAGCTGCCGGTGGCCGCGGCCGCCCCAGCCCGCCGGCCACAGGCCCCCACCGCAGGCCCGGCAGGCACTTCCGCAGGCACGAGAGGTACCCCCGCGGTCCCGGACGGCGGGGCCGTGGGCCGCGAGCAAGCCGCTGCCGGCCAGGAAGCCGGCGGCGCGGGACGTACTGGCGGGCCGGGCGGCCGGCCGATGGCGAGCCGGCCGTGATCAGGGTCCTGCTCGCCGACGACCAGGCCCTGGTCCGGGCCGGCTTCCGGGTCTTGGCCGGCTCAGCGCCCGACATCGAGGTCGTCGGGGAGGCCGCGGACGGGGCGGCTGCGGTCGATCTGGCCCGCTCGCTGCGGGCCGAGGTGGTGCTGATGGACATCCGCATGCCCGGCACCGACGGGCTAGCGGCAACCCGGCAGATCGCCGCCGACCCCCAGCTGAGCGGCGTGCGCGTCATCATCCTCACCACCTACGAGGCGGACGAGTATGTCTTCGAGGCGATCCGCGCCGGGGCGAGCGGCTTCCTGGTCAAAGACACCGAGCCGGAGGACCTCATCAGCGCCATCCGGGTGGTCGCCCGCGGCGATGCCCTGCTGTCGCCGAGCGTCACCCGCACGCTGATCTCCAGCATCGCCGGGCGCGGCCCAGCCCAGCCAGTCAACGCCTCCGTGTTGTCGGTACTCACCGACCGGGAGCGGGAGGTGCTCGCCCGGGTCGCTGCGGGCATGAGCAACGACCAGATCGCCGCAGCCCTGTTCATGAGCCCGCTGACCGCCAAGACCCACATCAACCGGACGATGACCAAGCTCAGCGCGCGAGACCGGGCCCAGCTGGTCGTCATCGCCTACGAGACCGGCCTGGTCCGCCCGGGCCTGCCCTGAGGCCCCCGCAAAGCCTGGCCATCCCGGACGGCTACGCAGCAGTCTCCCGTGCGCGCGCACGTTGTCATGATCTGCCCTGGAACCGGCGCCAGTCCCCAGTCGCAGCCGCCTGACATCCCACCGGCTCGATCCTGCAGTTCCTTTCCCGCCTCGGAATTGACAGCATGGCGACCATGCCTAAATGGCTGATATGGAAGGTCAGCTGCGATCCGGCCTCTGATCCCCCTTCCCGATGCCTACCCCGGTAGACAGCGGTCCACGCAGGTCAGGTGGCGCACAGGTGAGCTAGCCGAAGCAGCTCAGAGTACGTCAGAGCAAAAGGCGCTCCCATTTGCGCTCCCTATATCTCGAACATCGTCAAACGCAGACCTGCTAATTTAGCGACGCCAAGGGGTCCGCGAACCACTCGCCAGAGGCTGAGGAGGACCCCGCCAATCTGGATCGACGATCACTCCCCTTCGGGCGCACGGAACATGGCCGCGTCGATCCTTCCGGCAGGCTCGCGGCGGTTAGTTGCACGATGATCTTGCTCATGGCTCAGACCGGCGCAGCAAGTGCCCTCATCGAAGCGGTGATCAACGCGGTCGGATCGGCTCGTGGCGTGTCGGGAGTTTTCTCCCATTCGCCGAGCTGCCATGAGTTGTGGACCACCATCCGGCAGCGCTCGTAGCGGCGGGTCATGAACCGCTCGAGCATCTCTTCAGGTGGCTGTCTGGATTGGATCAAGTCGGCGAGGACGATCGAGTCTTCGATCGCAATGGTGGCTCCGCTTGCGAGTTGGGGCGTGGAGGTGTGCGCCGCGTCGCCGATCACGAGGACGCGGCCCTTGAACCAGGGCGGTGGCAAGAGCAGCGACGTGACCGGACGGTAAACGATGCGTGTGGGATCGGTGATACAGGCGCGTGCCTCGCCGATGTGACCGCCGAAGTCCACGAGCAGCTCTCGCATGGTCGCAGGCCACCGCGCGGGCTCGAGGTGGGGGTCCCCGCTGAGGTTCTGGACGAGGTAGATGTACATCTCCTGCATCGACACCGGATTGAATCCAGCCTTGTGCCTGGGCCCGTAGTATGCGTGGCGTGCCGTCGCATCGGGCGGGCGGGGGACCATCGCCCGCCAGACCGCCTGGCCCGTGTACCGAGGAGCGCACTCCGGGCCAAAGAGCGCCTGACGAATCGTAGAACTCGCACCGTCGGCCCCGACAACGAGGTCATATGTGCCGTGCGTTCCATCGCTGAACTCGACATCCAGCTTGCTGGGAGACTGCCTAATCGATCTCACTGTCAGGCCGAAACGCACCGGTACGCCTGCCTGGGACATGGCCTTGAAGAGGATCGAGTGAAGAGCCGGGCGCATGAGGCCGATGCATGATGGATACTGCGGCCCGTTGAGACGGGGAAGGTCGACGATCCCTTCGATCTTTCCGTTCTGGTCACAGTTGACAACCTGAGAGTAGCCAAAGCCATCTTGCACGCACTGGTCAATCAAGCCGATCGACTTCAGCACACGCAAAGCAGGCCCTTGAATCGTGATCCCGACACCCAGGACATCGAACTTCGGATGGATTTCGATGACCTCGGGGCGGAGCCCGCCCCTTTTGAGGGCGGTCGCGAGTGTCATTCCCGCAAGACCGGCACCCACGACCAGAACATCGTCGATTGCCCGCATGAAGTCTTCTCCCAGGCTCGCGCCGCCGACGGCACATCCGGCGGGCAGACTTCGGCCACCCGCTACAAGCGGCCCCGCAATCGGGATGACAGGTCGAGCGTACCCGACCTGGACCGATGTTCGTCCTGGTCCGAGGGCATCCAGTACCCGCGAGTGACCACTGCTGACCCTGGAAGGCTGAGGAAGACGGTTATGCACGGCCTCGCCGCCTATGCGAGCCGTTCTTGATCTGCCTGCCAGGTGAGTGTGGCCCGGCATGCGCCGGGCCGGCCCCCAAAGGCACCATGGCGCTGTTCGCCGCTGAACCCGCAAGCTCGCTCACGTGGAGCACCGCCGCTACCCGCACCCATCAGGTGCGCCACCCACCATCGGGGTACAGAGCCGCAAAATCCCAGCCCATGGCCATGCCGAACTCAGCAGATCCCTTAGGCCGCGCCGATCGGCGGCGCTGCGCGCGTCGTGGATGTCGACGCAGGATCACTGACCGTGACCGGCTCGTGGGAAGGCGCGGCGCGGATCGCCGATTATTTGCGCTGATAGCGTGACAACATTCGACTGCTTACAGCACCCATATTATTCATTCGGCGCGCCAATCCTAGCGTCGGTCGGGAGCGCCTAAACATCTCTAATTGTGGGGTTACAGGCAGGTGTGAGGTCGAGGCCAGTACGGGCGAGGAAGCCGCCGAGCCGGATCGGAGTGAGGATGACGCGCGGGCATCAGAGGAATTCCGCGCGGTACTGGTGGAGGAACTCGGCCACCGGGCGTGGGGGCCGGCCGGTGATGTGCTGGAAGGTGTCGGTGGTGCAGTCGTTCTCGCCGGCGAGGATCGCCCACTCGCGCGTGATGAGCAGCTCAGCTGTCCCGGCCGGTGCCCCGGCGCCGGTGAGGCGGTTGAGGAACTGCCGCTCGGCCGCGACCTGGAAGGTGACGGGCTCGCCGAGTTCCGCCGAGGCGGCGAACTGGTCGATGCTGTAGTGGGCTCGCTGGTTGATCCCCAGTGAGTCCGCCGAGGCGTTAAGCACCGACAGGCGGGTGACCTGCTCGATCGAGGAGATCCCGGCGGCGGCGCTGATCGCGATCCGCTGCAGGACGCCCTCGATCCCGACCGATCCCATCGCGATGAACACCGTGCGGATCCCGTCAAATGCCTGGGTAAGGTCGCGCGGATTTTCCAAGCGCGTGGGACGGATGTGCAGCCCGCCGGGTTCGCCGAAGACGCGGCGGGCCTTGCCGGGGTCGCGGACGAGCGCGGCGACCGCATCGCCGCGCGCGAGTACGCCGCGGACGATCTCGCTGCCGATCCGGCCGGTAGCACCGATCACTGCGGTAGTTATCGTGACTCCTCGGTAAAGCTCGATTGACGCTTTCCCGTAGCTGTCCCGGGGCCGAAACCCCAGCAAGACCATGCCCGCAGCCCTTCGCCGCTGGCTCCTTCCGGCGACCTTCAGCGGTCAGTAGCCGTCGACGTCGATGATCGCTTGGGCGAAAGCCTGTGGGGCTTCCTGGGGCAGGTTGTGCCCGACGCCGCCCTCGACCACCCGGTGCTCGTACTTGCCGGTGAACTTGCTGGCGTAGGCGCTGGCCTCCGGGTGCGGCGCGCCGTTGGCGTCGCCCTCGATGGTGATGGTGGGCACGGCGATGGCCGGAGCGCCGGCGAGCCGCCGCTCCAGGTCGTCGTATCGCGGCTCGCCCGCGGCCAGGCCGAGCCGCCAGCGGTAGTTGTGGATCACGATGGCGACGTGATCGGGGTTGTCGAAGGCGGCCGCGCTGCGCGCGAACGTGGCGTCGTCGAAGTCCCACCTCGGTGAGGCGAGCTGCCAGATGAGCTTGCCGAACTCGCGCCGGTTCCTGTCGTAACCGGCCCGGCCGCGCTCGGTGGCGAAGTAGAACTGGTACCACCAGGCGAGTTCGGCCCGCGGCGGCAGCGGTGCCTCGCTGGCGGCCTGGCTGCCGATCAGGTACCCGCTCACCGAGACCAGGGCGGTGCAGCGGTCCGGCCACAGCGCGGCGACGACGTTGGCCGACCGCGCCCCCCAGTCGAACCCGGCCAGGATGGCCCTTTCGATGCCGAGGGCATCCATGAGCTCGATGACATCCACGGCCAGGACCGCCTGCTGGCCGTTGCGGGGCGTGTCGTCCGAGCGGAAGCGGGTGGTCCCGTAGCCGCGGACGAACGGGACGATGACCCGGTAGCCCGCCGCCGCCAGCGCGGGCGTGACCTCGGCAAAGCTGTGAATGTCGTAGGGCCAGCCGTGCAGCAGAAGCACCGCCGGGCCATCAGCAGGACCCGCTTCTGCGTATCCAACGCTCAGCGGGCCCGCGTCGGCCTGCTTCAGCGCGCCGAACGGGGTGCTTATGGTCATGCCCTCTCCTTCTCGCTCATTGTGGGTGCGGTGCTCATCTCCGGCTACCTATGTGAGCTGGCGACGGCCTGGGCCGCCTTCAGGATGTGGTCGGTGACCGCCTGCGGCTGGGAGATCATGATCACGTGCGAGCCCTCGACCTCGACGATGTCCGCGCCGGCCCGCTGGGCGTGCGCCCGGACGACGTCGGCGCCGGCGGCCTTGTCGCCAGTGGCGACCACCGCCCAGCACGGCAGCTTCCGCCAGGCGGGCGGGCCAGAGGCATCGCTGAACGCCGCCGCGGCGACGGGGCGCTGGGTGGCGGCCAGCAGTACGGCCTGCTGCTCGGGCAGGTCGGCGGCGAAGGCCTCCCGGATCTGGGCGGGGCTGATAGCGAACTCGACCGAGGTCTCCCCGGTCGGCCCGGCCGGATAGTTGTACTGGACCAGGGCCGAGTTCAGGACGCTGTCCTTGGAACCGTTTTCGACGTCGCCCAGGTTTTCGCCTTCCTCAGGGGCGAACGCGGCGACGTAGACCAGGCCGACGACGCTGGGGGCGCTGGTGGCCGCGTTGGTGATGACCGCGCCGCCGTAGGAGTGGCCGACCAGCACCACCGGGCCGTCGATCTGGTTGAGCAGGCTGGCGGTGTAAGCGGAATCGGTGGTCACGCCGCGCAGCGGATTAGCCGCGGCGATGACGGTGTAGCCCTGCTGCTGCAGGCGCTCGATGACGCCGGTCCAGCTCGAGGCGTCGGCGAAGGCGCCGTGCACAAGCACGATCGTGGGCTTGACACCGGTGTGTTCGGGCCGCTGGTCTGTCGTGTTCACCGGGGACCTCCTGCGGTGTGGATCGGCTGACTTGTGGGTGGTTAGAGATCGGGCGCGTCGATGACGGCTCCGGTGCGGCCCTAGCGGTCTCCGCGCGGCAGGTTTATAGCCCGCCGGCAGGACGCGGTGCTCGTAATTCCGGTGAGCTTGCCGCGGGCCGTGATTAGGAGGGGAACTGGGTGGATGCCGCGGCGAACAGGGTGTACCGGTTGCCGTAGGCGGGGTACTTCGCGAGCATTTCGTCGATCACCTCACGCGGCGTGCTGGACTGGGCCACCGCCTGGCCGAAGTCCTCGACGTAGCGGCGCGACTGGTCGAGCACGCGCGTGGCGTTGTGGTCGAGGGGCGTCGGGATCCTTTTGCCCGGTGATGATCGTGGACGGCCTGAGGGCGGCCACAGCGTCCAGGGACGCCAGCCAGGCCTCCCGTGTGTCCGGCGTTCAGTTCCATAGCCACATGTGGATGTTGTTGTAGGCGATGTCGCCGGAGCAGATGACCCGCATGTCCGGCGCGTGCACGATCGTGGCGAGCGCGCCGTCGTCGCCGCGATCGTGCGGAACAGGAAGGGAATGGCCTTCCAGGCGGCAGGGGTGCTGTCATCCCATCCCGGGCCACCAGGTATCGGCTTGTACCCGCTGATGAAAACATCAATCGACAACGAACTGGCCATGCTGACTCCTTACCCCTTCCGGCTGCCGCGCTCGGCGGCGCGGCAGCCGGAAAGGGCATGAAGCGACGGGGTGTTGTTACCCAGCGGCCCAGAACGCGCAGTGGTGCCGGGCGGCGAAGTCGGTCTCGAGTTGTGGCTGTGGTGGCACGAGCGACAGCATCTGCGTGCTGTTGCCGAATGCGGGCCAGGGCAGGGCCGCGGTCGCGGGATTGCCGGTGGCGGCGAAGTTGACCCAGGCCGTTCGCATGCTGGCCCCGAGCGTCTGCTGGCCGGGGGTGAGCGCTGGGTGGTAGGGAGCGTTGGGCAGGTTGAACAGGTACGGGAGTTCGGACTCGTGCGTCGCGACGGTTATGAAGCCGGGTGGTGTGTAGGGCTGGGGTGCGTTGTCGTCGTTGAACTCGTAGGCGAAGGTGGGCACCCGCGCGGAGGTCTCCTGGTCGATTCGCAGCGCCGGGCAGGCGAAGTTGGCGTCCCCAACCAGCGCGCTGAGAGCCGCGTCCGCCGACGAGGAGTATGCGCTCGGCGGGTATGCGCTGGGCGGGTATTCGGCCGCGATCGCCGCGGCCCGCTCGGCGGACACGCCCAGCACCGCAGCGATGTTGGCCTGGTAGTTGTCTGTAGTCACCGGCTCGTCGGGAATCGGCGCGAAGGTGCCGCCGCTGACGGTCAGGTGGAGGCCGTCGACGAAGAGCCGCTCCTCGTCGTGGTTGGTCCCGTTGAGGACCGGCACGTGGGCGAACCGCCCAGTAGCCAGCGCCGCCCCGATCGGCTCGGTGAGGACCTTGCCGTCCACGACGCCGGGGATCCCGATGAAGTTGGGGGTCACCAGGTTCGCGACCGGCAGGTTGCGCAGGCAGGCTGCGGTCTGGTCCGGGCAGCCCACCTGGGCCGCGAACGCCTGCGCCGGCGGCTTCGGCAGTGGCCAGAGGCTGCTGGTTGAGCGCGAAGGATCCGCTTTCGATGATCGCCCGCTGGAAGAGCCCACGCGCGCCGGTCGAGACCATCTGGGCGAGCACGGACAGGCCACCAGCTGACTGGCCCGCGATGCTGACGTTGTGCGGGTCGCCGCCGAACCGGCGGATGTTGTCTTGCACCCAGCGCAGCGCCGCCTGCTGGTCCATCAAACCGTAGTTGCCGGCCGGGCCGCCTGGCCACGACGCCAGCGCCGGGTGGGCGAGGAAGCCGAGCGCGCCGAGCCGGTAGTTGATCGTGACGACGACGGCGCCGTCCGCCGCGAGTCCGGAGCCGTCGTAGTTGCTGCTGCCCTCCTCGGTCAGCCCGCCGCCGTGGATCCATACCAGCACCGGCCGGCCATCGCCGTCACCGCCGCGCGCCAGCCGATGGTCTCCGTCACCGCCGGGCAGCCCGGGCGTGTACACGTTGAGGTACAGGCAGTCCTCGCTGATAGGACCGGACGGCGCGAACGGGCTCGGCGGCTGCGGGCAGCTCGGCGCGAACTGGGTGGCGTCGCGGACGCCCCACCACGGGGCCGGGGGCTGCGGGGGGCGCCACCGCAGATTGCCGGTGGGCGGAGCGGCGTAGGGAATGCCGAGAAACTCATCGATGGTGCCTGTGGTCATACCGCGGACGGCGCCATCGTTGGTGGTCACGATCGGGGCGCCGCCGGAACCCCAGGCCGCGGTCGCGGCGCCCGCCTTGGCAGCGGTGGCGCCCGCTGCGGCGAGGGTCAGCGCGGCCAGCGCCGCGCAGCAGGCGGCGGCCGGCCGGGCGCGCCGCCAGTGGCTCGTGTTCATGATCTTGACTCCTTCTATCTCGCCAGGGCGGGGGCGAAAAAGTCGATGAGCAGCTGGTTCACGCGTTCATGCTCGTCGTGATGGACCCAGTGCGAGGCGTCGGGCAGGCGCTCGACGCGGTCCAGGTTGGGCACGTCGTCGTGGTCGGGCTCGGCTAGTTCGGAGCCGAGGTAGCGATCGCCCTCCCCCCAGATGACCAGGGTGGGCGCTTTGATCACGCGAAGGGCCGCTTCGGCCTTCTTGGGCGGGGTCCGCACCGAGGACCGGTAGTAGTTGATCATCCCGGTTGCCGCCCCCGGCTGTGACCACGCCTCGACGTAACGCTCCATCTCCTCCGGCGTATAAGCCGGGCGGGCATCGCGCAGGAAGTGCCTGAAGAAGTGCCAGTGGTTGGCATGCGCGACGCTTTCGGGCAACTCCGGCAGGTCGAAGAAGAAGAAGTACCAGGACTTGCGAAGCTGGCCTGGGTGATGCAGTCCCTGCGATAGCTTCCGCGGGTGGGCCGCGTTGAGGATGGCCAGCCGGTCTACGACCTCGGGGTGGCTCATCGCGGTGGCCCAGGCGACCGATCCGCCCCAGTCGTGACCGGCCAGCAGCGCGGACTTGGCGCCGCGTTCGTGGATGAAATCGCGGATGTCGGTGGTCAGATGGTCGGTGTCGTAGGCCGCGGCGCCGTCCGGCTTCGATGACAGGTTGTAGCCGCGCATGTCGGGTGCCACGACCCGGAATCCCGCCGCCGCGAGCGGCTGGATCTGCAGCCGCCAGCCGTACCAGAACTCGGGGAAGCCGTGCAGCAGAACGATCAGGGGCCCCTCCCCGGCCTCCATGTAATGCAGTCGTTGGTCGCCGATCTCGGCGTAGCCCTCGCGAAGTTCGCCGCTGGTGCGGTCCTCGGGTGTGCTCATTGCCGCCTCCCTGGGGGTTGTGTCAGGGATGACGCTAAGAATTTCAACCGGTGCGCCATACCAGGGAACACCCTGGTCGGTTCCCCTGGTCTGCCCAGCCCTGTGGGCTCAGTAAGGTCGTGCACGCCGCGAACGACGCAGCCGCCACCCCGCGCAGGGCGGCGTCGACGCCCGGGTCGTACCCCATCGTTGGGGTACTCGACTGCATTTGCGTGATGTTCCGGCTCGCTCGACTGATCACGCTGGGCGAGAGCCGGGTGGCGCGTGCTTACCTCGCATGGGCAAGGCGTCGTGGAGGCCCATGCGGGAGGTGATGCCCAGTTTGGTGAATACCTTGCGAAGGTGCCATTCCACGGTGCGGGCGCTGATGAACAGCTCCGCGGCGATCTCAGGGTTGGTGCGTCCGTCTCGGGCCAGCCGGGCGATGTGCTCCTCCTGCGGGGTGAGCTCGGTGTCAGTGCCGACCTCCCGCTTGCGGACTGTCTCGCCGGTGGCGAGCAGCTCCCTGCGTGCGCGATCGGCGAAGGCTTCAGCGCCAATCACGGCGAACAGGTCGTAGGCGGCGCGCAGCTGGTGGCGCGCATCACCCCGCCGGAGCTCGCGACGAAGCCATTCGCCGTAGAGCAGATGGGCCCGGGCGAGCTCAGGCCGCAGCTGGCTGCGGCCGAACCGCTCGACCGCCTCGGCGTAACGGTGCTCGGCATCTTGGCCATCGCTGATTAGCGCTCGCGAGCGTGCCTCCAGGCCCTTCGCCCAGTCAGAACCCTCGATGGCCGTCATTGCCGACAGCCGATCCAGCGCTTCCCGGGCAAGTTCCGCCCGTCCGGTTCTCACGGCGGCCTCGATCAGCTCGGGCAAAACCAACTGCGTGCCCAAGGGCTGGTAGGTTTCCTCGGTTGCCGGTTCCGCCGCAGCCAACGCCTCTGCATAGTGCCCAAGACCATTGTGGAGGACCGCTGCGGCCCAGTCGGCGAGCTGGACAGCGCCTCCCTCCCCGCGAGCGATCGAGTCCTCGATGGTCGCCGAGAAGAGCGGAATCGCCTCCACGGGCTGACCCCGGTACCCGGCGAGCAACAGATCACAGGTCCCAGCCAGGCGGATTCCGGTCACCTCATTGACGACGGCCTTCTCTGCGGCCAGCGACGTCGCTGTCTCGAAGTCACCGCAATGCGTGGCCACTGATCCGCGTCCGTTCAAAGCGATGGACAACGGGGCCAGTGCGCCCGACGCGCGCGCGAGCTCAACATGCCGGGTGCTCATCCGGACCCAGCTGTCGAAGTCCCACACGGCCATGGTCGCCATCTGGGCGAGAATCCCCCACTGCAGCCACTCTTCCCCAGACACCTGATCACCGAGGAATGCGTCCACTGCTCGCCGCAACGTCGGCTCTGCTGCCGCATGCCCTTGGGTGATCATCGTCGTCAGACCATCGAGGAGGAGGTCACAAGGCCGCGGAGCGCCTGCCGGCTGCGGGGCCGCTCGTGCCGCTCGGGAAACCTCCACTAGAAGGCCGCCGGGTCCTGCCAGAGGACCAGCGACGCTGGATGCCACCCAGGCGTAAAGGTAGGTCTCCCGGGCAAGCCCGACATGGAGTGACTCGAGTCTCTTGGCAGCCTGCAGCAGCAGGACCGGCACCTCGCGCCCAGCAACAGATGCCCACTCGATCTGCCCTCGCAGCTGCTCCACACGGGCACGCTGCAGATCATCGACAGCGTCGGCTTCAGCCTGGGCCAGCAGCCCTACCGCGGCGTCAAACGCGCCTGCGTGCAGGTTCGCGAGGGCGGCTGCCAGGGCTCGGTCGGCGCGCCGTCCCGGCCCGGCGGTCAAGGCTACCGACCGTTGGAGAAGGGCCGCCGCGGCCGCCAGCCCGGCACGGGCCTGGGTCTTGACCGCCGCCTGCTCGAGCGCCGCGGCCACCTCTTCGTCCGGACCGGTGGCCGCGGCAGCCAGGTGCCACACCCGACGATCCGGATCAGTCCGGGCGTCCGTCACCGCGGCGAGCGTCAGGTGGGCGGCGCGGCGATCCTCCGGGGATCCAGCCATGTAGGCAGCCGACCGTACCAGGGGGTGCCGGAACCGCACTTGGGAGCCGATCTGCAGCAGTTGCTCCTCATCGGCCTCAGCCGCCGCATCACGTCCCAGGCCCAGCGCCGGTGCGGCACGCCACAGCAGCGTGGCGTCCCCGGTGGGGTCGGCCGCCGCTAGCAGCATCAGTCGCTGGGCCGGCTCCGGCAGCGCCCGCACCCGCTGCACGTAGTGGTCTTGGAGACGACTAGGCAGGCTCGCCGTGGGCGGCCTGGCGAAGCCGCCGGCCAGTTCGGCTTCGCTCACGTCCCTCGCCAGCTCAAGCAGCCCCAGCGGGTTTCCCCGCGTCTCCGCGACGATCCGGTCACGAACGCGCTCGTCCAAATGACCTGGGACGGCAGCTATCAGCAACGCCCGCGCATCCTCGCCGGTGAGCCCTTCGACCGTCAGCACTGGCAGGCCAGGAAACATCCGTTTAGCGGCCATCTCCCGGACCGCGAACAAAAGCAACACCGACTCGGCCAGCAGCCGCCGCCCAACGAACCCGAGCACCTGGCACGAGAATTCATCCAGCCACTGGGCGTCATCGACCAGGCATACCAGCGGCCGCGCGGCGGCATTCTCGGCCAGCAGGCTCAGAGTCGCCAAGCCCACCACGAACCGGTCCGGAGCAAGCCCTGTCGCCAACCCGAACGCCACACGCAACGCGCGCTCCTGTGGCTCCGGCAGCGCGGCCAGGCCGCCCAGCATCGGCGTGCAGAGCTGGTGCAGCGCCGCGAACGGCAACTCAATCTCGGACTCCACGCCGGCGATCTGAACCAGGCGGCAGCCTGACGCCTGGCGCGCGCAGTAGCGCATCAGCTCGGTCTTGCCGATCCCCGCGTCACCCCGGATGACCAGCACCGCACCCTCACCGCTACGAACACGGTCCAGCAGGCCGTCGAGGACTTGGCGCTCCCGAGCGCGCCCCCTGAAGGCCGGCGTCCGGGGTGCGGCCATGCGGCAACGATACGGCCGGTGATCGGGCACGGGAATACCCTGGTTCGAAGCGCGGCGCTGCTATCCAGGCTCGTGCCATGAGCATCCCGCTCGACGGGCCGCCTGCGGGTCGCGTGGCAATCGTTACCGGAGGGTCACGCGGCGTTGGCCGGGCCACGGTCCGCCTGCTGGCGGCCCGCGGCTACGCGGTCGTGGTCAACTACCTCCATGACCAGCGTGCGGCGGAGTCGACTGTCGAAGCGATCCTTACCGACAAGGGCGCTGCTGTGGCCGTCCGCGCCGACGTCGCCGACGATCTGGACATGCAGAGGCTGTTCGCCGAGACGATCGCGGCGTTCGGCGGCATCGACGTCGTCGTCCACGCCGTAGGTAGCCCCGTCACCGCCGCTCCTGTAGCCGAGGTCGATCTCGGCGTGTTCGACGCACTGGTCCGGATCGGCACGCGGGCTACCTTCATCGTCAATCGAGAGGCAGCTCGTCACCTTCGTAACGGCGGCGCCATCGTCAACCTGACCAGCTCAGCCGATAGTTTGGCTTCGACGGCCTACGGCCTCTACGCAGCGACCAAAGCCGCCACAGACGTGCTCACCCGAGCGCTCGCAGTTGAGCTGCGTGAGCGCGACATCACCGTCAACGTGGTGTGTATCGACGTCGACACGCCATGCGCACCCAACCGGGTCGCCGACGTCGTCGCGTCCCTGCTCAGCGACCATGGCCACCACCTCACCGGCCACGTGCTCCGGGTCGGCGATTCCAGACCGGCATCTTAGGTCCCCGCGGCAACGGGTGATCATCGCCCCGCACCGGCTCCGGCCCTGGGCGGTCACGGCTGGTCATGATCGGCTTGCGTATACCGGGGCTTGCGTTCCCACGCAAAGGCGTAAGAAGGCTGCCTATGCGTGAGGTGAGCGCTTCGGCTCTGGCCCGGACGCTCTTTCCGTCACAGGGATCCGATGCGGTCGCCAAGGTCGAGTTCCAGCGGGCCAGGGGTCTGGAGCCCCTCTGCGAACAGGGTGGCCGTGCGGGCCTTGACCGTATCCGAGCCGACCAGCTGGTGAAACCGCCGGGCGTCGGCGCGAATCGCGTCCGCTTCGGGCAGGGTCAGGTCGTTGAGCACCCGCTTGGTTGACCGCACCGCCTCGGCAGGGAACGACGCGATGCGCCGCGCCAGCCGGGCCACGAACGCGTCGAGTTCTGCGTCGGGCAGCGCCCGGTTGACCCAGCCATACCGTTCGGCCTCGTCGGCGTCGAAGTCGGCCACACCGAGGATCGCCTCCATGGCCCGTCCCCGTCCCAGCAGCCGCCCCAGGTGCTGCACGCCACCCGCGCCTGGGGATGTCCCGAAACCGACCTCGGGCTGCCCCAGGATGGCGTTCTCCCGCGCGGCGAACCGCATGTCACACGCCAGGGCCAGTTCACTGCCCGCGCCTCGAGCCCGGCCGCGCAGCTTCGCGATCGTGACGACCGGCAGCTCGCTGAGCTTGTGCCACAACATGCCCAGGGACGCGTCTTCCGGGCCACCCGCCTTAGCCGCCTCGGCGGTGTACTCCGCGACCTTGGTCAGATCGACGTGCGGCACGAAGTACTCCGAGTTGGCGCTTTCCAGCACCATGACCCGGATGCCGTCATCGGATTCCAGCTCACCGACCAGGGTCACTAGGTCGCGCACCAGTTCCGGTCCGATCAGGTTCATCGGCGGCGCATCGATCACCACACTCAGCACACCCTCGTCGCTCCGGGCTACGCGCAGCGTCCGATACGTCTGGGACATCGCCGCCTCCTCTGGTGGGTTCTTCATGATCTCTATTGGTTTGTCGCTCGGCCAGCGCCCCGTCGCAGGCGGCCAGCCGGGCGGCCCGCCAGCCGGTGGGGTGGACGATCATCTCGGCTCCTTCGGTCGAGGGAACGGCGTCGCTTCACCATCGCCTCCCAGCCCGGCGATCACACCCGTGAGAACCCTGGCCGGCAGGCGTGCGGGAGGACGCGAGGCCCTCGCGGGGAACCAGGGATCCACGATCAGCCCACGGTTCCTACGGCTCTTCGTGCCAGGGCTCAGCAAGAAGAAACGGCTGGCGCCGAAGACCCAGACGGCCAAGTGGACCACGAACGAGCAGCAGGCGAGCGCCGAGCAACTCGCAACGAGAGAACCCCCAGGCACCAGCCGGTGCCTTGCCCATCAGGCGCCAGGATCTTCCACCGGCTTGACGGGTCGCCCGAACCGCGAGCCCTAACAACCAAATTAGATGACATGCATCGGGCCGGGCTGAGGTTGCTGGCCGGATGCTGGAGGGCTGTGGGTACCTGTTCGCCGCACAAGGCGGCTCAGCGCGCGTTCTCCCGGACAGTGCCCATCACTTACCGTGACGGATCCTGCGGGCCGGGCCTGGATGTCGTGGACGACTCGTGGGACGAGCGCCGGCCGCATCTCCGAGCAATGTGTGCTTTCCGTACGTCCGCGTGTGGCATCTGCGCAGGTAGAACGCCCGGTGCGTCCGAGCAGCCCACTTTTGATCCGCAGGTTCGGGGTGTCGAGTCCAGCCTGAGCGGACCTAATGACGTTGCACCGTCGACGACCTTGAAGCGGGCGTCTCCGCCGCCGCGGGCTAGACGGTGCAGGAGGCCGTGGTGGACTTCCTTGACCACGGAATGAAGGGGAAGTCCCCGCAGACGGTCGACAACTACCGGTCGATCGCCGATCACCACCTGATCCCGTTCATCGGTGCTGCCAAGCTCAAGAAACTCACCGCCGACGAGCTGGACACATGGCTGGACGATCGGGCCGAGGAACTGTCCACACGCACGTTAAGGCTGGTGCACCAGATCCTGGAGCGCGCCATCCGGCACGCCCAGGCCCGCGACAAGGTACGGCGCAACGTCGCCAGCTTGGTCGTCCTGCCGGAGGGCCAGGAAGGCCGCCCGTCCCGGGCCATGACCCTGGACCAGGCGGTGAGCGTCTTGGATCAGGTGGGACCGGGTAGTCAGCACGGGCTCGCGGCATACGTGGTCGTATCCCTGCTAGCGGGCGTCCGTACCGAGGAGGCCCGTGCGCTCGCCTGGGCCGAGGTCGACCTCG
Organism: uncultured Actinomycetes bacterium; assembly: GCA_963703605.1. Lineage (GTDB taxonomy): Bacteria > Actinomycetota > Actinomycetes > Streptosporangiales > Streptosporangiaceae > DASXKD01. The sequence continues at coordinate 36,217 of CAVPFC010000047.1, read as the reverse complement.
ACGCGGGCACGGTCGCGGTGTACCGGTCGGTACGGGCCAAAGGCGACACCAAGACACGCAAGAGCAGGCGCGTCCTCAAGCTGCCCGAGCGGGCCGCCGAGGCACTCAAGGAGCACCGCACCCGCCAGGCCGCCGAACGGCTCCGAGCGGGCGGTGCCTGGCAGGACCACGACCTGGTGTTCTGCCGCGAGGACGGCACGCCGCTGGACCGCTGGCAGGTCCGCCACGAGTTCGCCGCCATCACCAAGGCCGCAGGCCTGGGGGAGGAGTGGGCACCCAGGGAGCTACGGCACTCGTTCGTGTCCATCCTCAGCACCAATGGCGTGCGCATCGAGGACATCAGCGACCTGGTAGGCCACAGCGGCACCTCGGTAACCGAGACCGTCTACCGGCATGAGATCAGGCCCGCGCTCACCACCGGCGCCACGGCCATGGACAAGATCCTCAGCAAGAAGCGGCCAGCATCCGCCGGGCCGCACACTGCGGAGGCCGCCACACCACGGCTGACCGCTGCGCAGACTCCGGCACCGCCGCCCACCACCCGCCGTCGGCCCCCGCCCGCCAAGCCGCGAGCGAGGAAGCCCGCGTAAGTCACGCGCATCCGCGACTGGTTGTCACGCCCGAGCCGATGGTCTCGGGTTAGCCTTGGCTTGTGGTGATCATTCCAGGCGTTGAGGTGGACGAGGAGCGCCTGGCTGCCATTTGCGATAAGTACGGGATCGCCGAACTGAAGGTGTTCGGCTCGCGCGCCCGCGGTGATGCCCAATCAGACAGCGACATCGACATCCTCTACACACTGCAGCCCGGCCGCCGGCTGGGCTGGGAAGTCGAGCAGCTCGCCGACGAATTGGCCGATCTGTTCGGCCACCGCGTCGACCTGATATCGCTCCGGGCGTTGCATCCGCTGCTGAGGCCGTCCGTCCTGGCCGAAGCCAGGCCCGTGTATGCAGCGTGACATCCTCCTGCTCACCGAGATGATCGACGCGGCCGAGCAGGCCCAGCAACTGGCCAGCGGCGTCACTGTCAGGCAGCTCGAGGCCGACCGGCAACGGCGCGACGCACTCTTGTGGAACTTCACCGTCCTCGGGGAAGCCGCCGGCCGGTTGTCCGACGAGGTCAAAGGGCGGTTTCCGGATGTCGCCTGGCAGCAGCCGCTGCGGCTGCGGAACCGGATTGTCCACGGTTACTGGTCCATCGACCTGGGTGTCCTGCACACGACCGCGAGCGAACAGCTTCCCGGCTTCACCGGCGAAATGCGCGAGGTCCTCCGCGCGCTCCAGAGCGACGCTTGAAGGCCTTCGCCCGGCCCTAGTGCCCCGCGTCGACCGTGTCGGCCTTTGTCGGCCTTGCGGTGGCTCCCCGATTGGCTCCCGAAGATCGAAAAGGGGCCCGAGCTGGAACCCGGAACCCCTTCTGACCTGGACCTTCTGGTCGGGACGGCCGGATTTGAACCGGCGACCCCTTGACCCCCAGTCAAGTGCGCTACCAAACTGCGCCACGTCCCGTCCGCCCTGCGGACCCTACGACGATAGCGTACGGCGCGGGCTCCCGGCGCACGGTGCGCACCAGGCCCGCCGACCGGCCAACCCAGACGTGCCCTTGACCAGCACCCGGCCGTGCCCGACGTCGGCAACGCCGGCGTGGGCCGCCGCGCTACGCAACGCCCGCCGGTGCGAGAATCGGGTTCAGTGCGATTGGGCACTTCCCGTAACAGTCCGTACGTTATTTGCTAGAGGGGCAGGCGGGCCGGGACTTGCCGTCCTGGCGCCGCCAAGCGGGCCGACGGAGCGGGTAGTCATGACGGTGGGTGTGCCTGCGGACGAGGGCAGTTACCCCAACCTGCCCACGGTCCCGCTGCCAGAGCCGCAACCCGGCGCGGGGGAGCCCCCGGAGCTGTTTCGGCGCGCCCCGCGTGGCCGGCGCCTCCGGCTGCCCCGGTGGCTGCGCCGGTTCCTCATCGTCGTGCTGTCCCTGTTCCTGGTGGCCACGGTGGGCTTCGCAACGCTGCTCATCGTCACGCCGTCGGTCAGCAACGCGCCCGCGCTGGCGCGCGCCTTCGACCGGGCGCACCGTGCCGCATACCCGGGACCCCCGGTGCCTGCGCGCTTCGTGGCGTCGCTGGTGGCCACCGAGGACCACCGGTTCTACTCCGAGCCGGGAATCGACCCGTACGCGGTCGCGCGGGTGGTCCGCGGCCGCCTCACCGGGCAGCCGGACCAGGGCGGGGCGACGCTGTACCAGCAACTGGCGAAGATGCTCTACACGCCCGGGCGCGCGGGGGTGTCGGTCGAGGTGGAGCAGGTGATGCTCGGCATCAAGCTCGAACTGAGCTACCCCAGGGCCGAGATCCTGCGCATGTACGCGGACGTCGCCTACTTCGGGCACGGCTACTACGGCCTGGCCGCGGCGAGTTGCGGTTACTTCGGCGTCACCCCGGCCGGGCTGAACTGGCCGCAGGCCGCGTTGCTGGCCGGCCTGATGCAGGCGCCCACCACGGACAACCCGGTCGCGCACTATGCCGCGGCCCGGAGCAGGGAGGCGCACGTCCTCGGCCGCCTCGCGGCCATGGGGAAGCTCACCCCGGCGCAGGCCAGGGGGGCCTACGCTCAGCCGCTGCACCTCGTCGGCGGCCCCGCTACCGGTTGTTCGGCGCACCGGTAAACACAAAGGTGCCTAACGCAGGGTGCACCAACCCCGGCTCCGTGCGCCGAGGCCGGTTCCGGGGTTTACCGCCTGGAAAAGGAGTCGTTCCCGCTCGGCCGGGCGTCGGCGCCGTGCCCGTTGGCGTGCCCGATGGTGCCGGGAGCCGTCTTGACCGGGGGGAAGCGCTCGTCGCGCCAGCCGTTCGTGGGCTGGTCCGGAGGGGCCGTCGCCACCGCCATCGCCGTGACCCCGTCCTCGTCGGCCTTCTCGGCCCACACGAACTTGCGGTACGACCAGAACCGGAACAGCGTGGCCAGCCCGATACCGACGTTCAGCGCCAGGAACTCGGCCAGCTTGTTGCCCTTGTAGTCCAGGATGTAATAGTTGAACGCGACCACGGCGTCCTGGATCCCCAGGCCGATGGCGTTCAGCACGAGGAAGATGATGCCCTCGCGGGCCACGTTGGTCCGCTCGCGGTGCTTGAACGACCAGTACCGGTTGCCGACGTACGTGACGATGGCGGCGACGACGGTGGCGAGCGTGGTCGCCTTGACCGGGCCCCAGCCGAGGGTGCTGTGCAGCACGGCGTACCCGATGTTCGTGATGAGCAGGCCGCCAACGCCGATAACGCCGAACTTGGCGAATTCATGGATGATCACCCTGAACCGGTCGTACAACGCACGTACCACAGTCACCGGGCGATCATCCCTCTCAACCTCTTCGGTCCAGGCCTCACCATGGTCTGAATGGGCGGCCACGGTGACTCTTGTGACAGTACCGCCCCAGGACGGGTGAGATGCCCCAGGCCGCCAACTCGGCACACGTGTTGCAAATGCCAGAAGAAATCCTGGTGAGAGGATACCGGCAGGCCCGGTAACCTCGCGTGCGTGCCTGCTGCTCCCGCCATGATACGAGCCCGGGGGCTGGTCAAGCGGTTCGGCAGCTTCACCGCGGTGGACGGAATCGACTTCGATCTGAGCCGCGGCGAGGCGTTCGGCTTCCTCGGGCCGAACGGCGCGGGCAAGTCCTCGACCATGCGGATGATCGGCTGTGTGTCCCCGCCCACCGCGGGTGAGCTGTCGATTCTCGGCCTCGACCCGGTGGCGGACGGCCCGGCGATCCGGGCCAGGCTCGGCGTGGTGCCGCAGGAGGACACGCTCGACCTCGAGCTGACGGTGCGCGAGAACCTGATGGTCTACGGCCGGTACTTCGGCCTGCCGCGGGACGTGATTCGCGAGCGCACCGTGCGCCTGCTCGACTTCGTCCAGCTCACCGACCGGGCGGGGGACGAGGTCGAGCCGCTGTCCGGCGGCATGAAGCGGCGGCTGACGATCGCGAGGTCGCTGATCAACGAGCCGGAGATCCTGCTGCTCGACGAGCCCACCACCGGCCTGGACCCGCAGGCCAGGCACGCGGTCTGGGACCGGCTGTTCCGGCTCAAGCAGCAGGGCGTCACGCTGGTGCTGACCACGCACTACATGGACGAGGCCGAGCAGCTCTGCGACCGGCTGGTGGTCATGGACCGCGGGAAGATCGCCGCGGAGGGGTCGCCGCGCGAGCTCATCGAGCGGTACTCCACGCCGGAGGTGCTGGAGCTGCGGTTCGACCCGGCCGAGCACGAGCTTGCCGCCGACAAGCTGGGCGGCGTCCCCGCGCAACGCACCGAGGTGCTCGCCGACCGGATCCTGTTGTACGTGACCGACGGCGACATCACCCTGGCGGCGGTCCGGGCGCTGGGGCTGGAGCCGCTGACCTCGCTGGTCCGGCGCAGCACGCTGGAGGACGTGTTCCTGCGGCTGACCGGCCGCCGGCTGGAGGACTGATGGCGGCCAGCGCGCCGGCGGCGCCCGCCACGACGCCGCCCGGCTGGACGCTCGCCGCGCGCCAGTTCCGGTTCTGGCTGACCGACTACCGCCGGACCTGGCGCGGCTCCATCTACTCCAGCGTGCTGAACCCGCTTCTGTTCCTCGGCGCGATGGGCCTGGGCCTGGGCAAGATCGTCGACCAGCACGGCACGGCCAGCCTGGGCGGGGTCAGCTACCTGGCCTTCCTCGCCCCCGGGCTGCTGGCGGCCACCGCCATGCAGACCGCGGTGGGGGAGTCGACCTACCCCGTGCTGGCGTCGGTCAAGTGGGTCAAGACCTACCAGGCGGCGGTCGCCTCGCCGCTGCGGCCCGCCGACGTGTTCCGCGGCCATCTGCTGTTCGTGACCATGCGGCTGTTCATGAACTGTGCAATTTTCATCGCGGTGGCGGCGGTGTTCGGCGCGGCCGGCTTCGCCGGAATCATCGCGGCGCTGCCGGTCGCGGTGCTCACCGGGCTGGCCTTCGCCGCCCCGATCGAGGCCTGGGCGGTGACCCGCAACAAGGACACGTCGTTCGCGGTGATCTACCGGTTCGTCATGATCCCGCTGTTCCTGTTCTCCGGCACGTTCTTCCCCATCACCCAGCTGCCCGCCTGGATCCGGCCGGTCGCCTACCTGACCCCGCTCTGGCACGGGGTCGCCCTGTGCCGGGCGCTCAGCCTGGGCACCGCGACCCTGGGCGGGGCGCTGGTGCACCTGGCGTACCTGGCCGCGCTGGCCGCCGCCGGGGTGGCCGCGGCGCAGCGCACCTACCGGTGGCGGCTATATGTCTGACACCCGGACCGAGGTGGCGCCGCTGCGCGTCGTGCCCGGCGCCCTGGTCACCCGGCCGTGGCGCTCGCTGGGCGGGCGGAACAGCCTGCACCTGGTGGAACGGCACGCGCGGGTCTACCGCCACCTGTGGCTGATGCTGGCCTCCGGCGTGGGGGAGCCGCTGTTCTATCTCCTGTCGATAGGGGTCGGCCTCGGGCACTTCGTCGGCCACGTGGCCGGGGTGAGCTACGCCGCGTACGTGGCCCCGGCGCTGCTGGCGACCTCGTCCATGAACGGCGCGATCTTCGACTCGACCTTCAACGTGTTCTTCCGGCTCAAGTACGCCAAGATGTACGATGCGGCCCTGGCCACGCCGATGCGGGCGCAAGACGTGGCGCTGGGGGAGATCACCTGGGCGCTGATCCGGGGCGCGCTCTACGCGTTCGCGTTCACGATCGTGCTTGTGGTGCTGGGCCTGCTGCGGTCGCCGTGGGCGGTGGGCGTACTGCCCGCCGCCGTGCTCACCGGGTTCGCGTTCGCCGCCACGGGGATGGCCGCGACCACGTTCATGCGCAGCTGGCAGGACTTCGAGTACGTCACGCTGGTGAGCCTGCCGCTCTTCCTGTTCTCCACCACGTTCTTCCCGCTGAGCGTGTACCCGCGGCCGGTGCAGATCCTGGTGGAGTGCACCCCGCTCTACCAGTCGGTCACGCTGATGCGCGGGCTGGCGCTCGGCGTGGTCGGCCCCGGACTGCTGTGGCGCGTGGCCTACCTGGGCGTCATGGGCGCGGTCGGCCTGTACATCGCCGGCCGCCGGATCGGCCGCCTGCTGCTCACCTGAGGCCTTTCGGTTCCGCGGCTAGGCTGGCGATACCGGGGACGGCTACGCACGGAGGTTAACCATGACGGTCACGGGCAACCTGGTGGAGATCTCGTCCGAGGCCGAACTCACCGAGCTCCTCGGGGCGCCGGTGCCGCGCGCGGTCACCAAGGAACGCATCAGGCTGCACGAGCGGGACCGCGAGTGGCTCGCGGCCTCACCGTTCTGCCTCGTGGCCACCTCCGGGGCGGATGGCACCTGCGACGTCTCGCCCAAGGGCGACCCGCCCGGGTTCACCCTGGTGCTCGACGACCAGACGATCGCGATCCCCGAGCGCCCCGGCAACCGCCGCGCCGACGGGTTCCGCAACATCCTCGGTAACCCGCACGTCGGCCTCATCTACCTGGTCCCGGGGCGCAAGGAGACGCTGCGCATCAACGGGCGTGCCACGCTGATCCGCGAGGCGCCGTTCTTCGAAGGGATGATCGTCAAGGGGCACCGGCCGCAGCTCGCGGTCGTGGTCGAGATCGAGCAGATCTTCTTCCACTGCATGAAGGCGTTCCTGCGGTCGCGGCTGTGGGAGCCGGATTCCTGGCAACCGGACGCCCTGCCGTCGCACGCCCAGATCGTCAAGAGCCTCCAGCCCTGCGAGGAGACCCTGGAGGAGCTGGAAAACTACTACGGCCCGCAGTACGCGACGCGCATCTACCGGTAGGCATCGATGCCGTGGGACGAACGGGCGCCCCCAGCGCCGGCCGAGGGCGCGGAACCCACGCCGCCGGGCCAGCCCGCGGACCAGGCCGGCCCGGCGCGGCGGCCCAGCCCGCAGCCCCGGAGGAGGGCCAGCCCGGCCGGGACGAGACGGGCCGGGCCCCGCGGGACCGGGATACGAGGGGCGACCCGGTCGCGTGGCTGATCGCGCTGGTCACGTTCGGCGCCTACGACCTGCTCTCGGTCTTCAAGTACCTGCGGCTCGCGCCCGGCTCCTGGGACCTGGGCATCTTCACCGAGTACGTCTACCAGGTCGCGCACCTGCACGCGCCGGTCGTCGCGATCAGGGGCAGCGGGTTCAACCTGCTCGGCGACCACTTCCAGCCGATCGTGGGGCTGATCGCGCCGTTCTTCCGCCTGTTCCCGACCCCCGAGACGCTGTTGGTCGCCCAGGCGCTGCTGACCGCGGTCTCCGTGGTCCCGGTCTGCCGCGCCGCGCGGGAGCTGCTCGGCACCTGGCCCAGCCGTGGCATCGGCCTCGCCTACGGCTTGTCCTGGGGCCTTCAGCAGATGATCAACTTCGACTTCCACGAGATCGCGTTCGCCGTTCCGCTGCTGGCCTTCTCCCTGTCCGCCCTGGTCCGCCGCAGGCTGCGCCCGGCCGTGCTGTGGGCGCTGCCGCTGGTGTTCGTCAAGGAAGATCAGGGCTTCACGATCGCCGCCATCGGCCTGGTCATGGCCGGCATGGGCCTGGCCAGCATGCGCGCGGGCCGGCACACCGCGGCGGGCGCCGGGGGAGCGGCCCGCGCGCTTGACGCCGAGCCTGGAGCCTGGATCCGGGGCGGGGTGTTGCTGGCCGTGTGGGGGCTGGCCTGGTCCGCGCTGGCGATCGCGGTGATCATCCCGCACTTCAACCCCACGCATCAGTACCCGTACTGGAACGACGGCGGGGTGGTCGCCCCCGGCGGCCATCTCGCGGCCAGCGCCATGGCGCACCAGTTCGTCACGGCGGGCACCCAGAAGCTGTGGACCGTCTACCTCATCCTGCTGCCGGTCGCGTTCCTCGCGCTGCGCTCCCCGCTGGCCCTCATCGCCGTGCCCAGCCTGGTGCTGCGGTTCGTATCCACCAACAACTACTACTGGGGCGACGGCTGGCACTACAGCGCGACCGTCATGCCGATCGTGTTCCTGGCCGCGGTCGACGGCATGGCCAGGCTCCGCGCCGCGTCGGCCCGGCGGGCTGCAAACCCGAGGCGCCGGGCACGGCCCGGGCTGCCCCGCCCGGGGGAACTGGTTGCCCGGTACGGCGCCGTGGTCATGGTGGTCATCGCGGGCTGGCTGGCGTTCCGGTTCCCGCTCGCCGGGCTGTGGAACTGGCAGAACTACGTGATCACCCCGCACGTCAGCGCGGAGGACGCGGCGATCGCCCGGGTACCGGACGGGGTGACGGTCGAGGCGACGCTGTCCATGCTCGCCCCGCTGGCCGCGCGGGACACCACCTACTGGATCGGCACCAGCCCGAACCCGGCCCCGCAGTACGTCGTGTTCGACAACGACGACAGCGGCTGGTCCCCGCCGCCGTCCAACGTGCTCACGTTCGTCGACCAGCGGCACCCCGGATACCGGTATGTGCAGATATTCCTCGACAACAACGTGTACGTGTTCCGCAGGGGCGCGCGTACCGGGCAGTAGGTTCTGGGTAGCCCGATAGGGAGGACCCGCCAGACCCCCCTATAGAGTCAAGCCCGAGTGCCGGGAGGCGCCATGGACTTCGCGCACGACGACCGCACGCAGGAATGGTGCAAGCGGCTCGGTGACTTCATGGACGGTCACGTCTACCCCGCCGAGCCCGTGTACGACCGGCAGGCCGCGGAGGCCGCCCGGGCGGGCGATCCCTGGCACCGTCCCGCCGTGCTCGCCGAGCTCAAGGCGGAGGCCCGGCAGCGCGGGCTCTGGAACCTGTTCCTGGCCGGTCACCCCGAGGGCGCCGGGCTGACCAACCTCCAATACGCCCCGCTGGCGGAGATCACCGGCCGCAGCGGCCGGCTGGCGCCCGAGGCGCTGAACTGCGCCGCCCCCGACACCGGCAACATGGAGCTGCTGGCCGACTTCGGCACGGCCGAGCAGAAGGACCAGTGGCTGCGCCCGCTGCTCGACGGCGAGATCCGGTCGGCGTTCTGCATGACCGAGCCGGGCGTGGCGTCCTCCGACGCCAACAACATCGCCACCCGGATCGAGCGGGACGGCGACTCCTACGTGATCAACGGGACCAAGTGGTGGTCGTCGGGGGCGATGGACCCGAACTGCCGGATCCTCATCGTGATGGGCAAGACCGACCCGCAGGCCGAGCGGCACCGCCAGCAGTCGATGATCCTGGTACCGCGCGACACGCCGGGGGTCACGGTGCGGCGCGGCATGCACGTATTCGGGTACGACGACGCGGCGCACGGCGGCCACGCCGAGGTGAGCTTCGAAAACGTCCGGGTGCCCGCCGCCAGCCTGGTCGGCGAGGAGGGCGGCGGCTTCGCGATCGCGCAGGCCCGGCTCGGCCCGGGGCGGATCCACCACTGCATGCGGCTCATCGGCGCCGCCGAGCGGGCGCTCGAGCTGATGTGCCAGCGGGTGACCGAGCGCACCGTGTACGGGCGCCCGCTGGCCGAGCAGGGGGTGATCCAGGACTGGATCGCCGAGTCGCGGGTCAGGATCGAGCCGGCCCGGCTGCTGGTGCTCAAGACCGCCTGGCTGATCGACAGCGTGGGCGCCAAGGGCGCGCACACCGAGATCCAGGCGATCAAGGTCGCCACCCCGGCCATGGCCGAGTGGGTGATCGACAAGGCGATCCAGGCGCACGGCGCGGCCGGGATCAGCCAGGACACCCCGCTGGCCCACATGTGGGCGGCCGCGCGCACGCTGCGGTTCGCCGACGGCCCCGACGAGGTGCACAAGCGCTCGCTGGCCCGGCGGGAGCTGCGCCGCTACCTCGCCCCGGCCACCGGTCAGCAATGACACACCGGAAGTAGGGAGAAGGAACACGATGCCAACCGACTCATCCCGGGTCGCCATCGTCACGGGCGCCGCCCGTGGCATCGGCGCGGCCACCGCCAGGCGGCTCGCCGCCGACGGCATGGCGGTGGCGGTGCTCGACCTCGACGAAGCCGCCTGCGCGGGCACCGTGGACGCGATCACCGCGGCCGGTGGCCGGGCCGTGGGCGTCGGCGCCGATGTCAGCCAGGCCGACCAGGTGGAGGCCGCGGTGGGCAAGGTCGCCGCGGACCTCGGCCCGCCGGTGGTGCTGATCAACAACGCCGGGGTGATCCGGGACAACCTGCTGTTCAAGATGACCGACGACGACTGGGACACGGTGCTCGGCGTCCACCTGCGCGGGGCCTTCCTGATGAGCCGGGCCAGCCAGAAGTTCATGGTGGACCAGAACTTCGGCCGCATCGTCAACCTGTCGTCCAGCTCCGCGCTGGGCAACCGGGGCCAGGTCAACTACTCCGCGGCCAAGGCCGGCATGCAGGGCTTCACCAAGACGCTGGCCATCGAGCTCGGCAGGTTCGGAGTCACCGCCAACGCGGTCGCCCCCGGCTTCATCGCCACCGACATGACCGCCTCGACCGCGGCCCGGGTGGGCATGAGCTTCGAGGACTTCCAGACCGCGGCGGCCACCCAGATCCCGGTCCGCCGCGTCGGCCAGCCCGAGGACGTGGCGTACGTCATTTCCTTCCTGGTCAGTGAGGGCGCCGGGTTCGTGTCGGGCCAGGTGATCTACGTTGCGGGCGGCCCGCTGTGCTGACCGGGGACCAGACCGCGGCCGACGGCCTGCGCCAGCAGGTGCGGGACTTCCTGGCCGGGCACGACCCGGCCAGCCTGTCTAGCCTCGAGTTCCTGCGCGCCCGGTTCGACGCCGGGCTCGCCTGGGTGCACTACCCGGCCGGCCTCGGCGGCCAGGGGCTGCCCCGGGCGCTGCAACCCGCGGTCGACGCCCAGTTCGCCGCGGCGGGCGCCCCGGACAACGAGCCGGGCCGGATCGGCATCGGCCTGGGGATGGCGGCCCCCACGATCCTCGCGTATGGCACTCAAGAACAGAAAGAGCGCTGGCTGCGGCCGCTGTGGACGGGCGAGGAGGTGTGGTGCCAGCTGTTCAGCGAGCCCGGCGCCGGGTCGGACCTGGCCGGTCTCGCGACCCGGGCGGTCCCTGACGAGACGGGGGAGCGCTGGCTGGTGACCGGCCAGAAGGTGTGGACGTCCATGGCGCACGTGGCCCGGTGGGGGCTGCTGCTCGCGCGCACCGACCCGGACGTGCCCAAGCACGCCGGGCTCACCTACTTCGGCTGCGACATGACCGTGCCCGGCATCGAGGTCCGGCCGCTGCGCCAGCTCACCGGCGAGGCCGAGTTCAACGAGGTGTTCTTCAGCGAGGCGGCGGTACGGGACGCCGACCGGATCGGGGCGGTCGGGGAGGGCTGGAAGGTCGCCCAGGCGACGCTGATGAACGAGCGGGTCGCGATCGGCGGCGGGGCGCTGCCCCGGGAGGGCGGCATGATCGGCCTGGCCGCGGCGGCATGGCGGGACTATCCGGAGCGGCGTACGCCGGGGCTGCACGACCGGCTGCTGCGGCTGTGGGCCGACGCGGAGGTGGCCAGGCTGTCCGGGGCCCGGCTGCGGCAGCAACTGGCCGCCGGGCAGCCCGGGCCCGAGGGCTCCGCGGCGAAGCTCGTCTTCGCCCGGCTCAACCAGGAACTGTCGGCGTGGGAGCTGGAGTTCGCCGGCGCCGACGGGCTGCGCTACGACGACTGGAGCCTGCGCCGGCCGGAAACCGTCAGCTTCTTCGGCCGCGGGCCCGGCTACCGGTATCTGCGGGCGCGCGGCAACTCGATCGAGGGCGGCACGTCGGAGATCCTGCGCAACATCATTGCCGAACGGGTCCTCGGGCTGCCCGCCGAGCCGCGGACGGACACCAAGGTGCCGTGGAAGGACCTGCCGCGATGACCACCACGACCAACCGCGGCGCCGCGCCGGCCCGGTCCGGGGGAGCCATCCCGGACCTGCGCTACTCCGAGGCCGAGGAAGAGCTGCGCGGCGTGGTCCGCGGCCTGTTCGCCGACCGCAGTCCCTGGCCGGCCCTGCTCGCCCGGATCGAGACCAGCGAGCCGGGCGACCCCGCGCTGTGGCGGGCGCTCGCCACCGACCTGGGCTGCGCCGGGCTGCTGATTCCCGAGGACCGCGGCGGCGCCGGCGCCAGCAGCCGCGAGGCGGCCGTCGTCGCGGAGGAGACCGGGTACGCCGTGGCCTCCGTTCCGTACCTGGGCAGCTCCGTGGTGGCGACCGCGGCGCTGCTCGGCAGCGGCGACGAGTTGCTGGACGGCCTGGCGTCCGGTCAGGTGACCGCCGCGCTCGCGGTACCGTTCGCGCAGCCGCCGCCGCGCACCGTGCAGGGCGGCGCGCGCACCGTCGGAGTCCGGACCGTGTTCCAGGAGCCCGACGACCCGTCCACCGTGATGCGGCTGTCCGGGCAGGTCAGCGGCGTCGCCGACGCGCTTGCCGCCGACGTGCTCCTGGTGCCCGCCGAGGGGAAGCCGTTCGCGCTCTGCGCGGTGGACGCGAACGCGGCCGGGGTCACCCTGGCGCCGGTGGTCTCCCTGGACGCCACGAGGCCGCTCGCCGACCTGGTGTTCGACAAGGCGCCGGGCCGGGTGGTGGCGCTCAACGAGGACGCCGCGGCCAGCGTGCTGGCCGCGCTGACCGTCGGGGCGGCGATACTCGCCGCCGAGCAGCTCGGGGTGGCGCAGCGCTGCCTGGACATGACCCTCGCCTACGTCAAGGAGCGGCATCAGTTCGCCCGCCCGGTGGGCTCGTTCCAGGCGCTCAAGCACCGGCTGGCCGACGTGTGGATCGCGGTGACCCAGGCCAGGGCCGCGTCCAGGTACGCGGCCGCCTGCCTGGCCGAGGGCGACCCCGATATCCCGGTCGCGGTGGCCCTGGCCAAGGCGGCCTGCGGCGAGGCGGCAGTGCACGCCGCGCAAGAGTGCGTGCAGCTGCACGGCGGGATCGGCTTCACCTGGGAACACCCGGCGCACCTGCTGCTCAAAAGGGCCAAGGCCGGCTCGATCGGGTTCGGCACGCCGGACCGGCACCGGGCCGGGCTGGCCCGGCTGGCCGGGCTGCCGCCCGCCTGACGAATCGCACAAGGAGCTGGGTCCGCGGAGGAAGGAGCCGGAATGAAGTCGGTGGCAGGCGCGGGCGTGGTGGTGACCGGGGCGGGCAGCGGCATCGGTGCGGCGCTGGCCCGCAGGTTCGCCGCCGAGGGGGCACGGGTCATCGTGAACGACCTCGACGCCGCGGCCGCGGCCGCGGTGGCGGAGTCCTGCGGGGCCGTCGCCATGCCCGGCGACGCCGCGAGCGAGGCAGGGGTGGCCAGCCTGGTGCAGGGCGCCGGCGATGAGCTCGACGGCATCGACATGTTCTGCGCGAACGCGGGCGTGGCCAGGGGCGGCGGCGACGACACCACCGAGGCCGACTGGGCCGCCTCCTGGGATGTCAACGTCATGGCACACGTCCGCGCCGCGAGGCTGCTGCTGCCCGGCTGGCTGGAGCGCGGCGACGGCCACCTGATCTCCACCGTGTCCGCGGCGGGGCTGCTCACCATGCTCGGCTCGGCCCCCTACTCGGTCACCAAGCACGCCGCGCTCGGCTTCGCCGAGTGGCTGGCCGCGACCTACGCGCACCGGGGGATCACGGTGCAGGCGCTGTGCCCGATGGGGGTGCGGACCCCGATGCTGGCGGGCATCTCACCGGCCGCGGAGCTCATCCTGGGGGAGACCGCGATCGAGCCGCAGGACGTGGCGGACACGGTGGTCGAGGCCATCGCCGACGGCCGGTTCCTGATCCTGCCGCACGCGGACGTGGCCCGGATGTACGCGGGGCGGGCCACCGACACCGACCGCTGGCTGCGCGGCATGAACCGGCTCCAGCAGCAGACCGAGACGGCCGGCTAGGGCGTGTCCCGGCGGTCATGCGGGGCTCAGTCGGGCGGGCCGTGCACCAGGTACCGGTACACGCGGGTCTCCCGCGGCGTGAACCCGACCTTCTCGTACAGCCGGCCGGCCGCCTCACGGGACGGGCGCGAGGTCAGGTCCACGGTCCTCGCGCCGGCCGCCCGGGCGATCCGCAGCGCCTCCACCGAGAGCTGCGTGCCGATGCCCTGGCGGCCGGCCGCCCCGTCGACGACCACGTCCTCGATCCAGGCGCGCAGCCCGGTGGGGATGGGGAACATCACCAGGGTCAGCGTGCCCACGATCTTGCCGCTCGCGCGGGCGATGAGCAGCGTGACCGCCGGCGAGCCGACGATGCGGTCCAGGGCGGCCCGGTCGGGCGGGGCGGTGGTCGCCGACAGTTGCGGCACGAGGCGGGCAAATGCCTCGACCACCTCGTCGGTCACTTCGCGGAGTACCTCAACAGTCACGCGGGGCAGATTACCTTGCCGTCCCGTGCCGTGCGGGCCACTGGGAACACGACCGTGACGGGCCGGGCGCTGGTCCTGGGCAGCGGCGGGATAACGGGCGTGGCCTGGGAGGTGGGCCTGCTCGCCGGGCTGGCCGAGCGCGGGCTCGACCTGGCCGGCGCCGACCTGGTGATCGGCACCTCGGCCGGCGCGCTGACCGGGGCCCAGGTGACCTCGGGTGTCAGCCTGGCCGAGCTCTACCAGGCCCAGATCACGCCGGACGGGGTGGACGTCACGGCCGGCATGAGCCGGCGGCTGATCGCCCGCTACGCGCTCGCATTCCTGCTGCCCGGCACGCACACCAGGGCCCGCAAACGGATGGGCCGGGTCTCCAGGGCCGGCCCGGGCCTGCCGGAAGACGAACGCAGCACGGTCATCGGCGGCTGGCTGCCCAGTCACGAGTGGCCGTCCCAGCGGCTGCTCATCATCGCCGTGGACGCCAAGTCGGCGGAGGTTGCCGCGTTCGACGCCGCCAGCGGCGCCACCTTGATCGAGGCGGTCAGCGCCAGCTGCGCCGTGCCCGGGGTGTGGCCGCCGGTGCAGATCAACGGGCGGCGGTGGATGGACGGTGGGATGCGCTCGGCCACGAACGCCGACCTGGCGGCGGACTGCGAGCGCATCGTGGTGGTCGCCCCGATCTGGCAGGGGCTCGGCCTGATGACCGGCGCCGTCCGGCAGTGCCGGCGGCTCGCCCGCGGGGGCCGCCGGGCGGTGGTGCTGGCGGTGCCCGACGCGGCGTCGCGGGCCGCCATCGGGCCGAACCTGCTCGACTCGGCGCGCCGCGCCCCGGCGGCGCAGGCCGGGTACGCGCAGGCGGCAACCGCGGCAGGCCAGATCGCCGCCGTCTGGTCCGGCGAGCGCCGCGCGTCCCCCGCCACCTCGCCGTGACCTCGTCCGGCCCGCTCATGGGGAGTCGCTGATGGCTATCCGGGCAACACGCGGGCGCTGGGCGGTGGCCGCCGCGGCCGCGCTGGCCGTGGCGATGACCGCCCCGGGCGCGGCGGCGGGGACGGTGCCCGCCGTCCCGGGACAGGGCGGCGCGGTCGTGCACGCCGTCAGCGGCCCCGCGCAGCGGGCCGCCGGGGCGTTCTGGACCCCGTCGCGGATGGCCGCCGCCACGCCCATGCCGGGTGCCCCGGCGTCCGGCGGCCAGCCCGGGCCGCCGGCCGGGATACCGTCGCCCACGCACTTCGCCGGGGTGCCCACCGTCGGGGCGCTGTTCTTCACCACCGGGACCCAGCAGCATTTCTGCACGGCCAGCGTCGTCCGCAGCAGGCAGCAGAACCTGATCCTCACCGCGGCACACTGCGTCTACGACAGCGGCTACGCCAGCAACATCGCGTTCGTGCCCGAGTATCACAACGGGAAGCAGCCCTACGGCGCCTGGCCGGTCCAGGTGATCGTCGTGGCCGCGGGCTGGCGGCGGTCACACGACCCCAATCTCGACTTCGCCTTCCTGGCGGTCACCCCGCCGCCCGGCGTCATGCATCCCATCCAGCAGGTGACCGGCGGGCTGCGGCTCGGCACCAGCCTCGGCTACACCCACCCGATCGAGGTGATCGGCTACAACGACACCGAAGACAGGCCGATCAAGTGCGCGACCAGCAGCTTCAAGTTCAAGGCAGACCAGATGAAGTTCTTCTGCCGCGACTACCAGAACGGGACAAGCGGCGGTCCGTGGATCATCGGCTATCACGGCCGGACCGGCACCGGCACGGTCTTCGGCGTCATCGGCGGTTACCAGCTCGGCGGCAACCATCCGTGGGCCTCGTACAGCGCGTACTTCGCCGGGCCGGTGCGCACGCTCTTCAAGCGGGCCGAGGGCCAGTGACCGGTGCCGGGCAGCCGCTGGCCGTGGTGCTGGCGCTGGCCGCAAGCTGCTGCTTCGCGGTGGCCGCGGTGATCCAGCAGAGCGCCGCGGCGCGGCTTGCCCCGGGGCGGGCGTTCGACCCGGCGGTGCTGCTGCGGCTGGCCCGTAAGCCGGCCTGGCTGGCGGGCCTGGCCGCGGTCATCGCGGGCTTCGCCATGCAGGCCGCCGCGCTTGGCCTGGGCCGGCTCGTGGTCATCGAGCCGGTGCTGGCCACCAGCCTGCTGTTCGCCCTGGTGCTGGCCGCCCGCCGGGCCCGGCGCTGGTTGCGGCCCGGCGAGTGGGCCGCCGCGCTCGCGGTGGTCGCCGGGCTGGCCATCTTCCTCGCCGCGGGCCAGCCCGCGGGCGGCCAGCGCACCGCCGGCGGGCTGGTGCTCGGGCTGGCCGCCGCCGCGGCCGCCGCGCTGACCGGGCTGTGCGTGCTGGTGGCCACCAGGCTCCCCGCCGCCCGCCGGGCCCTGCTGCTCGGGGTGGGCGCCGGGGTGGCCGCCGGGGCGACCGACGCGCTCGTCAAGACGGTCAGCGTGGTCGCCGCCGGGCACCCGCTTTCGCTGCTGGCCGACGCCAGGCTCTACCTGGTCATCGCGATCGGCCTGGTGGCCTACACGCTCCAGCAGAACGGCTACCGGGCCGCCGGGCTCGCGGCCTTCCTGCCCGCGTTCGCGGTCACCGAGCCGGTCGCCGGGTCCCTGCTCGGCCTGGCCGTATACCACGAGCGGCTGAGCGGCCGGCCCGGGCAGATCGTCCTTGAACTGGCCGCCTGCGCCGTCGCGATCTGGGGCATCGCCAGGCTCGCCGCGTCGGAGATGGTCACCGGCGCCCAGCGGGCGGCTGGGCCCAGAGTGCCCGGTAGTAGGGCGCTGGAATAGTGAGCGGCGGTCCCAGGCAATCCCTGGCAAGGCCCGAGGAGGGAGGCAGCCCGGAGGGCTGTTGACCGACGAGAACGCAGCCAGGGGCAGCCTGGGCGCCGCGAGCCCAGCAGCTCTGCTGCCGGGTGCTCTTAGCCCGGCTCCGGAGGCAGGCCGAAGCGGGCAAAGACCTCCGCACCCGTGACCTGGCCGCCGCCGGGACGTGCCGCCACATCGGCGGTCAGGAAGCCGGTGACCGCGGCGATCCGGTCCCCGTCCAGGGTCAGCACGTCGATCACGGCCGGGATGAATCCGCCCTTGGCGGCGTCGAACAGGTAGCAGCCGACGGCGAGCTGCCCGTTCGCCCGGGCCGGCCGGTGCTCCCAGCGCACGGTCAGCGGATCGCGGATCAGCCACGCCCTGATGGAAGCCCGCCCGCGGAACCAGGTGGGGACCGGCGGCATGGACCAGGTCGCGTCCTCGGTGAGCATGCTGACCAGCGTGTCCGCGTCGCCCCGCTCCATGGCGTCGCTGTAGCGCCGGACGATGTCCCTGGTCCGCGGGTTCCCCAGCGCCCGCAGGGTGGCCTGCTGGCTGCGGTCCGGCAGGCTGGCCTGGGCCGCGGCCCTGGCCCGCTGGAGCGCGCTGTTCACCGCCGGCGCCGACGCGCCGAGCTGGCTGGAGATCTCCGCCGTGGAGAACCCCATGACCTCCCGCAGTATCAGCACCGCGCGCTGACGCGGCGGCAGTTGCTGGAGCGCGACGATGAACGCCAGCTCGACGCTCTCCCGCTGCTCGTAGCGCGCCTCGGGCGAGGACCCGGCCGCGCCGGTGAGCCAGCGGTCCGGGTAGGGCTCCAGCCATACCGAGTCCGCCAGCGGCTCGTCCACCTGTTCTCCCGGCCGGGCCGCCGGGCCGAAGTTGACCGGCAGCTCGCGCCGGGACCGGTGCCTGGTCACGTCCAGGGCGGTGTTGGTGGCGATCGTGTACAGCCACGCGCGCACCGAGCTGCGGCCCTCGAAGCCGGCCAGGCCCCGCCAGGCGCGCAGCAGCGCGTCCTGGACGGCGTCCTCGGCGTCGTGCACCGAGCCGAGCATCCGGTAGCAGTGGGCCCGCAGCTCACCGCGGTGGGCCTCGACCAGCTCGCCGAACGCGCCCTCGTCGCCGTCGGCGGCGCGCTTCAGCAGCGCCATCTCCTCGGCGCGCGTGCGCCTGGCGTCGGTCACCGTCATGACGCTAGCCCGCGCTGGGTCATCACAACCTCCTGAACTCGGCGCACGGCCAGCGGGCCGCCCGTGTTACAGGGACTGACCGGACGGCCCGGATTAATCGCGCCCCGGCCACGAAATTCGCGGCCCTGGCCGGCCCGCCGCTGCTAACTGGTAGCCGGGACCCGGATGGTCACCAGGGTGCGCCCGTGTACCACGCTGACGATGAACTTGGACAGCTCGCCCGGTTTGATGCCCGCCGGGCCCACGATGACCAGGGGCTTCGGATGAGCGGGGGGCTGCCCGAAATGGGCGTGGGGCGGCACCCGCCAGCTGCCCAGCATCTCCTGCACCCCCGTCCGGGACACCGCGACGATCTGGCAGTCCAGCGGCCCGGCCACGCCGAACAGCTGGAGCGTGACCATCGTGCCCCAAGTCTTGGCGACCAGGCCGACCTTGCCCGTCACGTGGGTCGCCGGGTTGGTGCCGGAGGCGACCACCCCGGGCGGCGGCGGGATCGGGGGTGCCGACTGCGGCGCGGTAGCGAGGCCGACCGCCACGCCGCCGGCCAGCAGGACCACGGCCGCGGCCGCGGCGAGCGCGCCCTGCCAGCGCCTGCGGCGGCGCTGGTCCGCGGCGCGGCGCCGGACCAGGTCCACGACCTCGGCCTCGGCCGGCTCCTCGGTCACGGCGGGGACCGGGCCGATGCCGGTCAGCAGGTCCTTCATCCCCGACAGCTCGGCCAGTTCCGCCGCGCAGGCCGGGCAGCCGGCCAGGTGTTCTTCGAACGCCCGCCGGTCCTCGGGCTCCAGCAGGCCCAGGGCGTAGGCGCCGACGTCGGTGTGCTCGCTGCTCATTGGCTCGCTGCTCATGGTGTCACCCCGCGCTCGGCCAGGACCACCCGCAACGCCTTGAGCGCGTAGTAGACCCGTGACTTGACGGTGCCGACCGGGATCCCGAGCACTTCAGCCGCCTCGTTCACGGTCCGGTCACGCAGGATCGTCTCGTTGAGCACCTCGCGATGAGCCGTCGAGAGCGCCTGGAGCGCCTCGATTACGAGCACCTTGCGGAGCAGACTCTCCGTCTGATCATCGGCGACAGGCGGTCTTTCCACCACGTCGCCCGCCACTTCCGGGGGCCGGGCACGTTTACGCCGGTCCTCGTCGATCACGATACGCCGGGCCACCGTGGCGAGCCAGGGCATCAGCGATGGCTCGGTCAGGTCCAGCCGGTGCGACTCACGCCACGCCCGGACCATCGTCTCCTGGACGACGTCCTCGGCCTGCTGCCGGTCACCCGCGGTAAGACGAAGCACAAACGACAATAACGGGCCGTGGTACTGCCGGTAGAGCCCGGTGAGCACCGCGTCATCGCCCGCGGCACTGGTCAAGGAGGCACCGGCATGCCCGGCGCCGTGATTGCCGCCGTCATCCCGCGCCCGCCCAGGAAAACCCATCGCAACGCCCCCGTCGTGGGCGGTAATTCTTCGCTCGCCGGGATCGTAGCCCGGTCTGGCCCTTTTGTACCGTATTTCGGCGCTTGTGGTCTTACCGCGGCACTACCGCGGACTTACCCCGTAACCGGATTGAACCACGCGGGTGCCGCCGTGCGTACCCCTGCCCAGCACGGCCCCGGCACGGCGACCGCCGGGGCCGCACACCGAACGGCGGCGGGGGAGCCGCCGCAGCGACAGGAGGCCACACACCATGAAGACCATCCGACCCTCGATCCGGAGCTTTTTCGCACCCGCCGCCGCAAAGGCAGGCGCGGTTGCCGCCACCGGTGCCGTTGTCGCGGCCGTCGGCCTGACGGCCGGGTTCGGCGCGGCCGCGAGCGCGGCCAGCGCGCCGGACACGGCGAAGTCATTCTCGTTCGCGCTCGACCCGTCCTCGGCGGCGATCACCGCCTGCCTGCCGCACGCGCACGGGCACGCCACCATCACCCCCAACAAGCTCAACGACATCATGAAGGTCACGCTGACCGGCATGCCGCCGAACACCGGCTTCGACATGTTCGTCATCCAGCAGCCCACCGCGCCGTTCGGCGTCGCCTGGTACCAGAGCGACATCCAGACCAACGCCTACGGCACCGGCAGCGCCACGGTGCAGGGGGTGTTCGACGTCGAGACGTTCTCGGTGTCGCTTGGCGGCACCGCGACGTTCTCGCCGACCCACCAGTACCACCTGGGCGTGTGGTTCAACAACCCGCAAACCCCGTTCAAGCTGGGCTGTGAGCCGGGTGCCACCGCGCCGATCGTGACCCCGTTCAACGGGGAGCAGCACGCGGGCATCCAGGTGGTGAACACCGCGGAGTTCCCGGCCAACGCCGGGCCACTGTCCCACGTCAAGCGCTAGGGACAGCGAAGGGCCGGTCCACGTCGTGGACCGGCCCTTCGTTTGCCGTTTGTTAGCTGGCGTAGTCCAGCAGCGGCTGGGCGCGGCTGGGGTGGCGCAGCTTGGACAGGGACTGCTTCTCCAGCTGGCGGATCCGCTCCCTGGTGAGGCCGAGCGCGCGCCCGATCTCGTCCAGCGTGTGCGGGTTGCCGTCGTAGAGGCCGAACCGCATCGCCATGATGGTCGCCTCCCGGGGAGTCAGCGCGTCCAGCGCGTTCCGCAGCTGGTCCGCCATCAGCTGACGGTCCACCAGCTCGGACGCCTCGGGCGCGTCGACGTCCTCGATGAGGTCACCGATGCTGGTCTCGCCGTCCTCGCCGATCGTGGAGTCCAGGCTGATCGGCTGGCGGCTGGTGCGCAGCAGCTCCTCGATCTGGTCGGGGGTGCGGTCCAGCTCCACCGCGAGCTCCTCCGGGGTGGGCTCCCGGCCGAGGCGCTGGTGCATGTCCCGCTCGACCCGGCTCAGCTTCGACAGCATCTCGAGCACGTGCACCGGCAGCCGGATGGTGCGGGCGGCGTCGGCGAAGCCACGCTGGATCGCCTGCCGGATCCACCACATCGCGTAGGTGGAAAACTTGTAACCCTTGGTGTAGTCGAACTTCTCCACCGCGCGGATCAGGCCCAGGTTGCCCTCCTGCACCACGTCGAGCAGGGACAGCCCGCGGTCGCTGTACTTCTTCGCGACCGAGACCACCAGCCGCAGGTTCGCCTCCAGCATGTGCGCCTTGGCGCGCCTGCCGTCCGCGGCCACCAGCTCCAGGTCGAGGCGGTAGTGGTCGTCCAGGTCCGGCTCGGTCTCCAGCTTGTACTCGGCGTACAGGCCGGCCTCGATCCGCTTGGCCAGGTTCACTTCCTGCTCCGCGGTGAGCAGGCTGGTGCGGCCGATGGACTTCAGGTAGGTGTGGACGGAGTCGCCCATCGTGGAGGTCTGGTCGTCGAGGTCAACCTCGGCCAGGGGTGCGGCGGCCTCGCTCAGCGCGGCGGCTTCCGCCTCCGCGGCGGCGGCGTCGAGGCCCTCCACGCCGACGACTTCTGCGATCTCCTCGGGGGCCGGCTCGGTCTGCACAACAGTCGTCATAACGTCCTTACTGGTTCCAGCCCCGGTCGCGACGGGGGTTTCGGCTGGCCCGGCTCGCTTGCCGGAAGTCTTGGCTGGCACGCGGGCGGTGGTGCGCTCACCAGCCCTGCGCCTGGTAGCGGCACCCGGATTCCTCGGCATGAGGCACCTCCCTTCCTGCGCGCGCGTCTGACAACGCATCGCCCGGCGATCCCCTGCGCCCCGTACGGCGGTCGCTGATCCGCTCTTGACTCGCCTGGTACTGTGAAGCGCGGGCAATAGGTTCTAACGCTCAGCGTGTGCAATTGTTCCCGTGCCGCTGGACCGTGCTCGTTGGCGACCCCGCCAACTTCGCCGTGGGCCGCGATGCTTTCCCGGGGGCCGAGCCCCCGGAACCCCCACGATTTGTGGTACCTGTCGCTGGTCAGGGCTCAGGTCGGTTGTGGTGCTGTTCGTTACCCTGGTTGCGGTTGGGCACCACGACTTGGTATCGGTCGCTGGTCTGGTTCAGGTCGGTTGTGGTGCGGGTTCGTTACCCCGGTTGCGGTTGGACGCTACGACTTGGTGCCGGTCCGCTGGTCAGCTAGCGGTTTCGGTGGCTTGGGTCCGTTACTTCTTTGTTCAGCGCTTTGGAGACGGGTCAGATTCCCCGGGGTCTTTGGCGGCTTGGGTTCTTAGGGCTTTTAGGTCGGGCTTGCCGGAGGGGAGCTGGGGGAGCTCGGGTACGAGGATCAGGGCCTTGGGGGCGGCGTAGGGGGGGAGGCGGTCGCGGACGGCGGTGCGCAGGTCGGCTAGGCGGGGCGGGGACGCCGGGTCGGCGGGCACCACGGCGGCCGTTACCCGTTCCCCCCAGTCGGGGTCGGGCATGCCGAACACCGCCGCTTCGCGCACCGCGGGGCTTTCCGTGAGGATCGCGGTGACCTCGGCCGGGGCCACCATCTCGCCGCCGGTGTTGATCATCTCGTCGGCCCGGCCGCGGACGGTCAGCTGCCCGTCCGCGCCGAGCGTGCCCACGTCGGAGGTGACGAACCAGCCGTCGTCCAGGGCGGCGGCGGTCAGGCCGGGGCGGTTCCGGTACCCGGAGAACACCACCGGGCCGCCGATCCGGATCACCCCGCCGGCGCCGGTGCGCACCGCCACCCCGTCCAGCGGCGTCCCGTCGTAGACGCAGCCGCCGCACGTCTCGGACATGCCGTAGGTGGTGATCACCCGGGTTCCGGCCGCCCGGGCCGCCGCCACCAGGCCGGCGGGCACCGCGGCGCCGCCGACCAGGATCGCGCGCAGCGCCGCCAGATCGGCCCCGGCGTCCAGCATGCGGCGCAACTGGGTCGGTACGAGCGAGGCGTACGCGCAGCCGGGCGCGCCCAGGCCGGGGCCGGCCGGATCGAGCCGCTCGGTCACCACCGGGGTCGTCCCGGCCAGCAGCGACCTGACCAGCACACCCAGCCCGGCGATGTGGCTGGTCGGCAGCGGGCACAGCCAGCGCTCCCCGGGCCGCGCCCCGATCCGGCGCAGGCTGGCCCCGGCCGAGTGCACCAAGGCGGCGGCGCTGAGCTGGGCACCCTTGGGCTCCCCGGTCGAGCCCGAGGTGGCGATCACGACCGCCACGTCGTCGGGCAGATCGGCCCCGGATCCGGTTGGCGCGGGGACGGGGGCCGTGGGGCGCCAGCGTATGGCCCCTTCTGCCGTTTCCACGACCTGGGGGGAGAAGGCGTGCAGCAGGTCGGCCAGCCTCGCCTGGGGCAGCCGCGGATCCAGCGGGAGGATCGCCGGCCCGGTGCCGTCCAGCGCCGCTGCCAGCGCCTCGAGCAGCCGGCCGGCTCCGGCGGCGGGGGCGAGCAGGAGGGCGTGCAGGGGTCGGCCGGCCATCGTCGTAAGGTTAACGGGCGCAAACCTGGAGGGAACGGGAGGGGCATCGGTGATCAAGTGGCGGCCGTGACCAGCGGGCGCCGCGGCCAGGTGGCGGACCTGCTCCCCGGGCTGCGGGCGTACGCGATCTCGATGCCGACCCGCTTTCGCGGCATCACCGTGCGGGAGGGCGCGCTGATCGAGGGCCCGGCCGGCTGGGGCGAGTTCTCCCCGTTCGCCGACTACGGGCCCCGGGAGTGCGCGCGCTGGCTCGGCTGCGCGGTGGAGGCGGCGACGATCGGCTGGCCGCCGCCGGTCCGGGACCAGGTGCCGGTGAACGTGACCGTCCCCGCGGTCGGCCCGGCCCAGGCGCACGCCGTGGTGACGGCGTCCGGGTGCCGCACCGCCAAGGTCAAGGTGGCCGAGCCTGGCCAGTCCCTCGCGGACGACATCGCCCGGGTGGCGGCGGTCAGGGACGCGCTCGGGCCGGCCGGGGCGATCCGGGTCGACGCCAACGCCGCCTGGGACGTCGCGACGGCCGAGCGCGCGCTGCGCGAACTGAGCCGGTACGGCCTGGAATACGCCGAGCAGCCGTGCCCGGGCCTGGACGACCTGGCCGAGCTGCGCCGCCGGGTGGACGTGCCGCTGGCCGCCGATGAGTCCATCCGGCGCGCGGCAGACCCGCTCGCGGTGCCCGTTCCCGACGCCGCCGACATCGTCGTGCTCAAGGCGCAGCCGCTGGGCGGGGTGCGCGCCGCGCTGGCGGTGGCGGACGCGTATGGGCTGCCGGTAGTCGTCTCCAGCGCGCTCGAGACCTCAGTGGGCCTGGCCGCCGGGCTGGCGCTCGCCGCCGCGCTGCCCGAGCTGCCCTACGCCTGCGGCCTGGCCACGATGAGCCTGCTCGACGGCGACGTGACCGCCGATCCGCTGGTGGCGCAGGACGGTGCGATCCCGGTCCGCCGTCCACGTCCCGACGCGGAACGCCTGTCGGCGTGGGAAACCGATCCCGCCCCGTGGCGCGCCCGCGCGCTGGCGGCCGCCCAGTGGCTGGATCCGGCGTGAACCCGTCGACCGCGTTCACGGCCACGCTCGTGGACGAGCTGGCCCGGTGCGGGCTTGCCGAGGCGGTCCTGGCACCCGGCTCGCGCAGCGCGCCCCTGGCCATGGCGCTGTGGGACCAGGCCGCGCGGCATCCGGGTGGCCTGCGCCTGCACGTGCGGATCGACGAGCGGTCCGCCTCGTTTCTCGCGCTCGGGCTGGCCAAGGCGAGCCGGCGGCCCGTCGCGCTGGTGTGCACCTCGGGGACCGCGGCGGCGCACTTCCACGCGGCCGTCATCGAGGCCAGCGAGGCGGGCGTGCCGTTGCTCGTGCTCACCGCCGACCGGCCCCCCGAGCTGCGCGGCACCGGCGCCAACCAGACGATCGACCAGCTCAAGCTCTACGGGGACGCGGTGCGCTGGTTCTGCGAGGTGGGGGTGCCCGAGGCGCGGCTGGGGATGAACGCCTACTGGCGGTCGCTGGCCTGCCGGGCCTGGGCGGCCGCGGCGGGCGCCGGCGGGGGATATCCCGGCCCGGTCCACCTCAACCTGCCGCTGCGCGACCCCCTGGTGCCCGGCGCCCCGGATCCCGGGACGGACACCGGGACCGGTGCCGACGGCTGGCCGGAATCGCTGGCCGGCCGGCCGGCGGGGAACCGTGGACGGCGGTTTTTGGGGCCACCGTGCTGGACGAGGCCGACGACGCAGCGAGGGGAGCGGGCGGCGGGCCGGCTCAAGGGGCGTGGCCGTCACGTTCACGCCCGTCCAGGAGCGGCAAGCTCACCTCGATCACCGGTCCGGCGCTGGAGCTGCCGTGGACCGAGCGGGGGGTCGTCGTCTGTGGTGACGGCTGCCCCGATCCGGCGCCGCTGCTCGAGCTCGCCGCGGCGGCCGGCTGGCCGGTCCTCGCCGAGCCCTCGTCGGGCGCGCGGGCGGGGCCGCTGAGCCTGGCCGCCTACCCGTACCTGCTCGAGTCGCCGGAGTTCGTGGCCGAGCACCGGCCCGATGTGATCGTGTCGGCGGGCCGGCCCGGCCTGTCCCGGCCGCAGCTCGCCTTCCTGAAGCAGGCGGCGGACCCGGGCGGGACGATCCGGCACGTGGTCATCGCCCAGGGCCCGGGGCACTGGGCCGATCCGGCGCGCAGCGCCACCGGCGTGGCACCGGCGGTCCGGCTGACCGGTAACGGGCGGGGGGGCGAAACCAAGTGGCTGGCCGCGTGGCGGGCGGCCGACGCGGCGGCCGCGGCGGCCGCGGCGGCGATCCTCGACCGCGACGACGGCCTGCCGGAGCCCAGGCTCGCGCGTGACCTGGCGGCGGCGCTGCCGGACGGCGCGCTGCTGTGGGCGGCGTCCAGCCTGCCGGTCCGCGACCTCGATCAGCAGATGGCCCCGCGCGCCGGGCTCACGGTGCTGGCCAGCCGCGGGACGAGCGGCATCGACGGGCTGATCTCCGCCGCGGCCGGTGCCGCCCTGGCCCACCAGCGCCGCGGCGGCGGCCCCGCCGTGGCGCTGCTGGGCGACCTCGCGTTCCTGCACGACGCGCCCGGCCTGTTCTTCGGCCCCGCCGAGCCGCGCCCCGATCTGGTCCTGCTCGTGGTCAACAACGACGGTGGCGGCATCTTCTCGCTGCTCGAGCCGGCCGGGTTCGCCGGTCCGTTCGAGCGCGTGTTCGGCACGCCGCACGGGGCTTCGCTGACCCGCGTGGCCGCCGCGGCGGGGCTGCCCGCCAGCACACTGGACCGCGCGTCAGGCCTCGGCCCCGCGCTGCGCGGCGAGGGCATCCGGGTGGTGGAGGTGCGCACCGACCGGGCGGCCGGCGCGGCGCTGCGCCGCGAACTGAGCGCCGCCTGTACCGCCGCGGCTGCCGCGGCCGGGGGCTAGCCGCCTGCGGCCGGGCCCGGGCGGGCCGTGGGCCGCCGCGCGGTCAGGACTCCAGCGCGAACTGCATGGGGGCGAACTTCGCCTGCGCCTCGGCAAGCTCGGCCGCCGGGTCGGAGCCGGCCACGATGCCGCAGCCGGCGAACAGCCGGGCGTGCGGGCCGTCCACCTCGGCGCACCGCAGGGCGATGCCCCACTCGCCGTTGCCGCGTGCGTCGACCCAGCCGACCGGGCCCGCGTAGCGGCCACGGTCCATGCCCTCCAGCTCGCGGATCAGCTCCAAGGCCGTCTCGGCCGGGGTCCCGCACACCGCCGGGGTGTAGTGCAGCGCGTCGGCCAGGGCCAGCACGGAATGATCGGTGTCGCCCTGCGGCCCGGCGAGCCGGCCGGTGATCCAGGTGGCGAGGTGCTGCACGTTGGCGAAGCGCACCAGCGACGGGCGCTCGTCCACGTCGAGCCGGTCGCAGCGGGCGGCGAGCACGGACTGCACGCCCACCACCGTGTACTGGTGTTCCTCCAGCTCCTTGGCCGAGGCAAGGAGCGCCGCGCCCAGCCTTTCGTCCTCGGCGGCGTCGCGGCCGCGCGGGACGGTCCCGCCCAGCACCAGCGAGCTGATCTCCGCGTCCTGCCGCCGGATCAGCAGCTCCGGGGTGGCGCCGACCAGGTCCGCGCAGGCAAACGTGTAGCAGTCGGGGTAGCGGCCGGCCAGCCGCCGCAGCAGGACCCTGATGTCGATGTCCTCGCAGGCCGTGGCGTACAGGTCGCGGGCGAGGACCACCTTTCGCAGGTCGCCCGCCCGGATCCGGGCCACCGCCGCGGCGACCGCGCGCTGCCAGCCCGGCGCGCTCAGGCTGCCGTCGTGCCAGCGCAGCTCCGTGGGCGTGGTCAGCGGCTCGGGCGGGGCCAGCGCGGGCTCAAGCAGCGACAGAGCCGGGCCCGCCGCGGGGGTGATGGTGGTGAGCCAGGAGCGGCCGTCCCGGCGGCCGAGGATCGTGCTCGGCACGACCAGCACCGAGCCGTCCGAGGCTGAGTCGAAGGTGAAGCTGCCGAAAGCGACAAGCCCGCAGCCGGGCTCGCCGACCTGATCGTCGATCCGGGCGCCGTCGAACAGCGCGCGCAACCACTTCTCCCCGGCGGTGAATCTGTCCTCGCCCGCGGGAAGCGTGATCCGCGCCGTCTCGCCCCAGCCGACCAGGCCGTCGCCATGGCGGACCCAGGCGAGACCGGCCGCTTCGGGGAACTGGGCCAACAGGTCGCCGGGATCGCTGACCGGGATGGTTCGCACCGCGAGCCGCTCCGGCGCCTGCTGAACGTCGATATAGCCGGGTTCCACGCCAGACAACTTTACGTCCCCGGCTGCGCTGCTCTGGCTGCGGGGACCGGTCGAAACGCCGGCGCGGGGCCGGTAATCCGGGCTTGGAGCGGGCGGACACGGCGCGCGGAGAGGAGATAACCGGGGCGGGCTCGCGGGCTGTGGTACGGTTCCCTGCATTAATCTCGATAAAAACGATCGGATTAACAGGATGACGATCCCAGCAACCCGAACGACGCTGGGCCAGGCCCGTCTGCGGCGGCTGGTCACCGACATTGCCGCCCGCCAGGAACAGTGGCTCAGCCTGGTGCGATACACCGAAGGCGAGCGCTGGTACCAGCGCCTGGCCCGGGACGACGATCACGAGGTCTGGCTGCTGTCGTGGCTGCCCGGACAGGGCACCGGTTTCCACGATCATGGCGGCTCGTCGGGGGCCTTCGCGGTCGCGCTCGGCAGCCTCCAGGAGTGGACCGCTCCCGGGGGCCGGCCCAGTCCGGTGGCCGCCACGAGGGCACAAGGCGAGGTGCGAGCGTTCGGTTCGTGGTATGTCCATCATGTGATCAATGCCTCAGCGAAGCCAGCGGTGAGCGTGCACGCGTACTCACCGCCCCTGGAATACATGCGCCGGTTCGAGTTCAGCCCTGACGGGCTGCTGCGGATCACCACGGAGCGGGCGGCCCGGTGGTAACCGCGGGGAGGGTCCGCTCGATCGACGAGGTCCTGGCCGAGGCCCGGCAGCGCCTGCGCCGGCTGAACCCGGCCGAGGCGTACGAGGCGATGAGCCACGGCGCGGTGCTCGTCGACATCCGGACCGTGGCGCAACGCGCCGAGCAGGGCCGGATACCGGGCTCCCTGCACGTCGAGCGCAACGTGCTGGAGTGGCGGTTCGACCCGCAGTCCGCGGCGCGGCTGCCGGAGGCCACCGGCTACGACGTCCAGGTGATCGTGTTTTGCGTGGAGGGATACACCTCCAGCCTGGCGGCGGCGGCCCTACAGGACCTCGGCAAGACCGACCGCCTAGCAGGGCGGTTTTTTTCTGTCCTGATATCGCTTACTTTAGCCATTTTGCTGTCCGAAAATCTTCCGGTGTTCGCCCAGAGTCCCACATTGGTGTCAGATATTGAGAACAACTTTTCGGCAGTAAGAACGGCGTCACCAGAAAGCTGCCGCGTTGTCTTTTGTGAACTCGGCGGTGGCGGTCACCGACAGCGTCGCAGGTAAGAACGTGGTCGATCCGCAGAAATTCCAGGACGGACTCAGCAAGGTGATCGATGGCGTGGTCGCCTGTCTGAACGCCTCAGTTTGGGCGACGAAACAGTAAAGCTCGCGCGAAGCGTGCAGGGGCACGAGAACACCGTGGACGCCGGTAGCGTCATTCCTGAAATTCCCGGTGCCCCTGTGCGTCAAAGATCCGGCCCACAACTCTCCCTCCGCGCGGCGCGTCGAATTGTCAGATAATCTGGTTAGACAAAGGACCCGCGATGAGCCGGCACATGTATCCCGTAACGTTCGTGTTCGCCGCCTGCCTGTTAGGCGTTGCGCAGGAGCCCGCGAATTCAAGTACTCCGCCTCCGACAGGAAACACCCCGCTGCAGCAGCAGAACAATGCCGCCAGCGCTACTAAGGACAACAGCGCGACGACCGGTGACCAGATTACGAAGCCTCCGGCTGCGAAGGGTTCGACGCTGATTGGGTGCCTGGCGGGGCCGGACAAGCAGGGCAAGTTGTGCTGCGGAATATGAACTACCGCATGGGCGTCCAGATCCTCGGCCCGGACGACCTGAAGAACAATTCCGGCAGCAAAGTGAAGTTGACGGGGCAGTGGGAGGCCGCGCAGTCGCCAGCGCAGGACAAGAACACGACTGAGATGCGGCGTTTTCAGGTTACCGATGTAGAAGTGGTGGCGTCGACGTGTCATCCGCCGAGCGAGACCACGCCGGTCAGCAAGCAAAAGCAGGGGAAGACGACGACGTACGACGCGCCCAGCGCGGATAGCGGGAAGTGACGGCTCGTGATCCTAGGTGCACCCGGGTTAATGGGGAAGCAATTTTCCGGGTCCACGAACAGCAGATCCTTCGACCGCGCGTCCGCCCGACCGCAAAAGCTGCGGTCGGAAAGGCAAGGCGGACGCTCCGCTCAGGATGACAATTTTGAAGGGAATCAGGATAGCTTCTTCGAATCCAGCAGAATCGTGACCGGGCCGTTGTTGACCAGCTCGACATCCATCATGGCCTGGAAGCGGCCGGTTTCGCAGCGCAGGCCCAGCGCGCGAATACGTCCGACGAAATATTCGTAGAGCTCTCGCGCACGTTCGGGACGCGCTGCCGCGTCGAAGGATGGCCGCTTGCCCGGCGCACATCGCCGAAGAGCGTAAACTGCGAGACCGCCAGCAATGCCCCCGCCCGTGTCCACCACGCTGAGGTTCATCTTGCCCGCATCGTCTTCGAAGATGCGTAGGCCGGCAATTTTTTCGGCGAGATAGTCGGCGTCGGCTTCGACATCTTCCTGCTCCACCCCGAGCAGGACCAGCAGACCGTGGCCGATCTCGCCGGTGATTTCGCCAACGACCTTTACCGATGCGCGGTTGACGTCGTGACCACGGCTCGCATAATCAGCGTTGTATAGGAATGGCGTCGCGGCTGGCAACTACCACCATGGCGCACTGGAAGCCGGTGCTATGCTCGGATGCTCTTGGAGCTAAGTATGGATGAAGTTACGTCGCTCGACAGGTCCAGTCGAGAAAGTTGACGGAAAGCTTATGCTAGTGATCCCCCTGGCCGCCGGTGGCGATCAGCTCTATCCCTTTTCAACTTCCTGACCGCGAGGCGATTCAGTCCCACCAAGTGTGGGTGACCTGCGCAGGTCATTCCCGCGCGTAAACTACGTGCCATAGTGTCATGAACGCTTGAGGGTCCGGCCGCTGTGCCCAGAAGAATAGGCGA
Source organism: uncultured Actinomycetes bacterium (assembly GCA_963703605.1). Taxonomy (GTDB): domain Bacteria; phylum Actinomycetota; class Actinomycetes; order Streptosporangiales; family Streptosporangiaceae; genus DASXKD01. Next base: position 5,533 of record CAVPFC010000047.1, on the reverse strand, counting down.
GGTTAGATTCCGCGCGATAGGTCATTCTGCCGAGGCCGGCCGGCGGCGCGCAACGACACGGGGTCGCGCGCGGGTCGGATGAACCTACTTGTCGTTGGCGCGCTGTCGTGGAATCCCGAGCGCATCCGCAGCCTGCACGAGCGTGGCCACCGCCTCTGGGGCCTGTGGTCGCGGAGCATGGCATGGGATCAAGGGCCATACCCGGCGTTGGAAGGCAGTGTAACGCCGGTTGCTCTCGTCGACGCCGTCCGTGCGATCCGCGAGCATGCGATCGACTGCGTTTACAGCCTCTTCCAAGTCTATCATCCACGCCTGTGGGGTCCCGGCGCCTCCGGTGTCGAGGGCGACGTCTGGACGCTGTTGCGCAGGCTCGTCGCCGAGCGGCAATGCGGCACCTTCGACGCGCCCATCGTCAGGCACTGGGGATTCGACGTGCAGAATCTGGCGCCCGACGTTGTACGGGCACTGGACGGCCACATCTTTTGCAACCGCGAGAAGGCGGCGTACTGGACGACGCCGGTTCGCGCCGGCGGCTGCGGCGTCGAAATGTTCGCGGATTGCCCCGTGGTGGCTTTCCTGGACAGTGACCGCCAAAAGCAAGAATTCATGAACGATGACTTTGCGGAGCCCCTGTCCGCCCGCGTGGGCGAGGTTCACACCGTCTGCATCGGGCGCCCGTTCGGCATTAATTACGTCGCCAATGCTCGGCGTGGAATCCACGTCCACCTTTATGGGAACAATTACGACGACGTCTGGCGAATGATCGCCCGCGATCAGCCGCTCTCGGGTGCCCGCAAAGACGCTGCACTACTGCGGCACTTCGTGCATGTACATCCTTCGCTGCAGGCCTCGGGCGCGGGTTGGATCGATATTCGGCGCGCGAAATCATTGTGGGTCCGCGAGTTCTCCCGTTACGACGCTGCCTGGTCGTATGTGGGCAGTCCGCTGGCATGGGAGCCGCTAGATGATCGCGGAGCCATCCCAAACCGAGTTTCGACGTATATGCTCGCCGGATTGCCGGTAATCAGCGACGTTCGACCAGGATACTATCGGTACGACGAACTCACCCGGCTCGGCGTCAATATCGATCTTACGGGCTTCGATGCTCTGCGCGAACGCCTGGACCACGAAATCCGCACGCGCGAAGGACGCCGAAATGCGGTGCGCGCCCGCGCGGGCTATTCCTTCGACGCAACGATCGACGCGCTCACCGCCACGCTCGAGCGCGCGCGAGAGGCGTATTTTGCGCGGCCGCATCATGAGCGCATCCGTTCGCGCGAAGGCCGCCAGCGCTTGATCCACCTCAATACGAGCCCGGATATACGCGCGCTGACGGTCACCCTCGTCCGCCGCATGGCACGCCCTCCGCAGATCTCGAACGGAATAGCCGAGCGGCGGTTCGCGCCACTGCTTGAAGCGATTCGGGCCGAATGGCGGCAGCCTCTCGTCGCGGCCAAAGCGAGGTTGCTTGCTCGGTGGCTCAAACCGGCGCCGGAAACCCTCGAAGCGATCGCCTCCCGAACCGCCGTCGGTCCAGGTACAGGGCTGGGAACGCGATCAAGAATCGCGGCACTTGAGCGTTTTGCTGATCCGTCACGGCGTTGCGAGCCAACCGCCCTCAATGCTTCGAACACGAAGATCGTATGGAACCTGCCGGCTCCTCTGCAAGATCCAGCGATGTTCCTGCGGGAATCGCCTGGGGCTCTGGCGGACTGGCTTACCGTGCCAGCTTCGACCCGGGAGCGCGGCAGATTGTTGCGCGCATGCCTCGACACAGGTGGCGCGCGCTGGGGCGCATTCCTCCGCGCCCCCAGGCTGCTGCGCCACGTGCGCGCTGGCGAGGTCGACGCTATCGCCTGCTTCTCGGCCAAGGACTTCGCGCTTGCGCACTTGCTCGCAGGCGAAACCGGCTCACCGTGCCGCGAGACACTTGCGCAGGGCACTCAGTACTTCGGGGAGTTTGCCTTCGAATTGCTGGCCGTATTGCCATATGCCTACTGGCTTGCCAGCGAGGGCCGCCTCGAGTCGACTGTGTCAGTGCCGGACACGCGCTGCTTATACTGGTTCTCCCCGCATCATGAGGAGCGCTCGGCGGCCCGGCGGTACGTGCCAATCACCGAGTACCCGCTTGGAGTACGGGGCACGCTGCGCTATGACCGCAAGGCGTTTCCCGCGGCCCTGGACACGCGCCAATGGCTGCCGCCGCCTTACCGTTCGGTCTACCGCGACGACCGGTTCCGGTGGACAAAGCCAACCTGTGTGGTCGGCAACAAGACAACCGACGAGCATTACCTCTGGCACCATGCGCCGACCAACTTCCTACCAAACGATCTGCTGCTTACGTTAATCGGGAAGCTTCGTACGCGTTACCAGGTCGTCTACAATAGGCCGCGTGCGGTGGATGTTGTCAACGACCACCAAATGATTCGGGAAACTGGTGATATTGAGGCGGTGGCGCGAGCGTATCCCGACGTGCTGACGATCCAGGCGCTGCACGCAATGCATCCCGATCTCGGCTACAACGAATTGCAGCTGCGCCTCTACGCCGGGTGTGAGCGCTTTGTCTCGGTCCTCGGGGGCGGCGCGTACCTCGCGAGCTATTTCGGTGGCTCCAATGTCGTCTACGCGAAGCGCGGGTGGGAGGTCGCCTGCGGCGCCTATGAACGGTGGTTCAACCGGTTCTCGGGTGCACGGGTTGTCGCGGCAGCTTCGCCGGAAGAACTCCTGCGTGCCGTAGAACGCGAGCTTCTCTGACGCGATGTGTGGCTCAATTGTTCCAGTCGCCGCGCACGCCACGCAAGATGTCGAGCCGCCGTTCCGGGGTCCCGCGCAGGTAGTCTTCGAGCGAATCGGCGAGCCGGCGCACCATCGAGTAGGTGCTGTCCAAAGTCGTGTACTTGTACAAGCCTAGACGTCCTAGGGGGATCACTGCCGCGAGCCGGGTGGCGTCGTCCAGATATCGATAGAACTTCGTGTCCTGCCACCCGACCGGGTACATTCTGACGCTATCGTCGACGATCTCGCGCGAGAGGACCGACGGGCCGGTCCCGTTATCTCGCAGCGGCCCGTGGTGGATCACGCCGAAGTCCGTGGTGCGGCACACCGGGGTTTCGGCCCACGGCGTGTAGAGCCAAGCGAACGGGATGCCGTCGGGCGCGATGCCGAGCGGCGATTCCTGCGAGACCTCGACCGTGTCGAGCTCGATCCGGTATCCGCGCCATTCCAGCGCGCCATACCGGTAGCCAAGCAGCGCGTCGATGGGCATCGTGGTGACCACGAGATCGGCGCTGAACGTTTCCCTATCGGCGACAACAATCGGCCGGGCTTGCGCCTCGATTCGCTCCACTGTCATTCCATAGCGGACGTCGAAGCCGGCGAGCATTTGATCGAATAGGGGATTAAAGCCACCGGCGGGGTAGTAGTGCGCGGCTTCGCTCGGCAATCGATACTGGCCGACCGTGGCGATGCGCTCGAGCCGGCGCAGCTTGCCCAGTTGGCGGGCATTTCTTCCAGGCGACGCCCCCAGAACTTTCGGTTGAAGCCTTCGAACGCGAGTTCTGTTAGTGTCGGCCCGAGCGAGGTTTCGAGGTACTCGCGTAGATTGCGCTCCCCAGGAGGCGCCCCGGCGGAGCGTATCGCAGCCAGCTCGCGCTCGATTGCTCCACCGCAGGGAGCCGCCTGAGGCTCTCAAGGTCTACCGGGAACGGAATGACCGAATAATCTGGCCTCAGGCGCGTACCTTGATAGATTGTGCGCTCTTGGAGATCGAGATAGTGGCGCAGGAAGGGCAGGATGTCCGGCGTTCCGCGGAAAACACTGACGACACGTGGGCCGTATTCGTAGGGCAGGCCTTCCTTGGTCTTGAGCGTGCGGAGCATGCCGCCAGGCACTGGCGCCCGCTCGACCAGCGTAACGTCGGCACCGAGCGAATCGCGCAAAAGCAACGCGGCGCAGCAACCCGTAAAGCCAGCGCCGACGACCAATACTTTCATCAGTGTTACTTTACTTCAACCTGGTCGGGTCGCCGCGATCAAGATGCCGGAGCGACACGGATCCGCCACGAGTCGCAAGGGCTTTGTCAGAATCGCCGCGTCGCATGATCATCCTCCGGTGCCGCTGCCGCCGGGCATCCAGGCACTCTATTCCATCCGCGTCCACGCAAGCGCGCCGCGCAGAGCGCCGGAGGTACGCGACCTTGGCCAAGGTGTGGGCGACGATGGTGGGAATAGTGACTGATCCCCTCGGGGACGCCAACATTGGTCGTAGCGTCTGCTTCGCCGTCTTGAACGGAGAAGTTGTGGCCATGCGGCCAGGCGATGACCAAATCGCAGGCCCAAAAAGGGGCAAAGACGAAGCGCTAGCGCCGTAGGGATGCGACGCATGTCAGTTTGCCGGTCTTGGAGCGAAGTCCCCGTTCCCAGGCGGACTGGTCGCCCTGACTCGCGCGGTAGGATGTTTGGCCACCGTTGCGCTTAATCTCCCGACCGATCGTGGAGGGCGCTCGGCCGATTTATGCGGCTAACACACAGCTTGATACGACCACAGCGCACCCGGTGAGGCATCCGCCGTGGTCTGAGGCGGGATTCTGCGCTGCAGCGGTAATGAATTCGGTTCAGCGGCGTGTGATCAGCATTCCGAACATAAAGCCAACCGCCGCGGAGATACCCACCGCTTGCCATGGATTGGCCCGCACATAGTCGTCGGCGGCTTTGGCGGCGGCCTTCGTTTGTGCCGCAACCGCCGCCTGCACCTCGGCCAACCGGGCCTTTGCGACCTTCAGCGATTCCTCCGCCTTGGCGCGCGCCGCCGTGATCCGCTCCCCGGTCTGACTGGCGGTGGCCTTGAGTAATTCCTCCACGTCCGCGAACACCGTCCTCAGATCCTCCATCAGTTTTGCTCTAGTGACTTGCACCATCTCAGCCGTTGCCGACGTTGCCGGTTCTGTCATACCCATATACGAAGCTCCTTTCCATCAAAACTGAATGCTTGGCGTAACGGACGCGCGCCGCTTGCGGCGCGTCGCGTTCCGGTTGCCAAATGCTACACCGTGCGACGAAAATATTCGTCCCCCCGTCTAAGAGGGGCTTAGACCATATCCCACTTGCGACGCTCGAGGCAAAGCAGGTTGACCTTAGGAGTCAACAATCGGGCTATAGTCAGCCGCCGGCGCTCTGCCGCGAGTAGCCGGTCAATGCTCGCGGCACTGATCGCGCACAGCTTCTGCCGCGTGGCCGGGGCGAGCTCGAGCTCGCCATGCCGCTCGAGCACCGTGATCATCTCGGGCAGCACCGCCGCCAGGCGCTTGCCGCAGATGCAGTCCATGATGACCCAAACCTGGCGCAAGGCGGCCAGCACCGCCGCATCGTCAGACCCGCGGATGTCGACGCGGGCGCGCTTGCGCCCACCCGCGCTGCCGCGCACCCGCCGGCCGGCCGTGGCCACGCAGCAGCCCGACCGCATACCAGCGGTGATAACCGGTCAGGGCGACCAGTTCGTCGAGCAGGCGACCCTTCTGCTTCTTGTCCGCCCACCG